>NZ_JAHKJW010000040.1 GCF_019710745.1 Streptomyces beigongshangae | reverse complement strand
CGCGAGCCCCGCGCTCAGCAGGTCCCGCTTGGCCAGCATGTCCGCGCGGAACGCCTCGAAGTACGTGTCCGGCAGCGCCAGCGCCTCGGCGACCGCGTACTGGAAGGGCCCCGACGCCACGTACGTGAGGTACTGCTTCGCCGAGCGCACCGCCGACACCAGGCCCGGCACCGCCGTCACCCAGCCGACCTTCCAGCCGGTGAACGAGAACGTCTTGCCCGCCGAGCCGATGGTGACCGTGCGGTCGCGCATGCCGGGCAGGGTGGCGAGGGGGATGTGCTCGGCCCCGTCGAACACCAGGTGCTCGTACACCTCGTCCGTGACCACCAGCAGGTCCCGCTCGACGGCCAGCTCGGCGATCGCGCTGAGCTCCTCGCGGGTGAGGACCGTACCGCTCGGGTTGTGCGGGGTGTTGATCAGCAGCAGCCGGGTCCTGTCCGTGACCGCGTCGCGCAGCTCGTCCAGGTCCAGGCGGAAGCGCCGGTGCACGACCCCGTCGCGGGTCTCCTCCTGCGGACGCAGGGTGACCGGCACGCGCGTACCGCCCGCCATCGCGATGCAGGCCGCGTACGAGTCGTAGTACGGCTCCAGGGCGACCACCTCGTCGCCGGGCTCCAGCAGGGCGAGCAGGGAGGCCGCGACGGCCTCCGTCGCGCCCGCCGTGACCAGGACCTCGGTGCCGGGGTCGTACGTCAGGCCGTACCGGCGTTCCTGGTGCGCGGTGATCGCCGCACGCAGCTCGGGGACGCCCGGCCCCGGCGGGTACTGGTTGCCGCGGCCGTCGCGCAGCGCCCGTACGGCCGCCTCCCGGATCTCCTCGGGGCCGTCCGTGTCGGGGAAGCCCTGGCCGAGGTTGATCGCGCCGGTGCTCAGGGCGAGGGCCGACATCTCGGCGAAGATCGTCGTGCCGAACTCGGCGAGACGGCGGTTGAGGAAGGGGCGGCGTGCACTGGAGGTCATGACGGCCATCCTGCGCTCAACCTCCGGATCCGCTCAACCCACGTCCGGGACCGACCACCTGCGGTGATGTTCGGCGCACCCCTTCTGACCTGGGGGAGGCCGGTCGTCGTCTGTCGTCGCCGGTCACCGTCGGCCCCCTCGCACGGCCCACGGACGGCCCGGCCCCCCTCGGGGAAACCGGCGGTCAGGGCAGGCAGAACCAACCCGCCCCGAACAGCCTGAGCGCGGCCACGACGCATCGCATCGCCTGCGGCCACTGCGCATGGCACCGCGGCCACACCGTCGGCGTCCGCCTCACCGACGTGGTTGAGCAGGCTTCCGGATCGGGGGGTGTGCAGTTCGCCTGTGGCCCCGGCCGTGAGAAGCACGACCTTGTCCCGTACGCCGACCGGCCATGACCGGGTCCCGGCGGCCCGACCCGCCGCCCGTCCAGGACCTCAATGCCTGGCAGTGTCTCGGCCGGCACTGCCGCTGGTGCGACGTGATGTTCCGGAAAGGGGCCAGGTCCGCCGGTCGCTCCGAAGGGAGCTGCGGTGCGCACGGCCTGTCCGTCGAGGTGTACGAGTGCGGGCCGCGCCGCCCGGAGGGCCCGGCAGAAATCGCACCCGCTCAGCCAGTTCGAGAGATCGCATGCGCGACGCCGCAGCCTTCGGCGACGTTGCCCGCTCCGTCATCCCGCATGAATGACCACCAGATCCACGCGGGGTTGTCGCGTTCCAACCCACGCTCATAACCTGACGGCATGTTGGGTATCGGGCACTTCTGGGCTTTCCTCGCCGTGGTCGCTGTGCTGATCGCTGTTCCGGGACCGAGCGTGGTGTTCGTGGTCGGGCGCGGGGTGACGCTCGGGCGTCGGGCGGCGCTGGCCACGGCGGTGGGCAACAACGCCGGGGTGCTGATCCAGGCCGTGTTGGTGGCCTTCGGGCTGGGAGCCGTGGTCACGCGGTCGATCGTGGTCTTCTCGGTGCTGAAGTTCGCGGGCGCGCTGTATCTGGTCTACCTCGGCGTCCAGACGTGGCGGCATCGCCGGGAGTTGGCCGTCACGGACGCGCAGCAGCGGCCACCCATGAACGTGTGGCGCATCGTCCGGCAGGGTTTCGTTGTCGGAGTGAGCAATCCGAAGGGCTTCCTGATCTTCTCGGCCGTGCTGCCCCAGTTCGTCGACCGCTCGGCAGGGCACGTGACGCTGCAACTCCTGCTCCTCGGCGTCGTCTGTGCCGCTGTCGCGCTGGTCTCGGACTCGGCCTGGGGGCTCCTCGCCGGGACGGCGCGTAGCTGGTTCCGCGGGTCGTCCCGCCGCCTGTCCGCGATTGGTGCCGTGTCCGGGACCGTGATGGTCGGCCTCGGCGTCCGTCTGGCTCTCACCGGGAACGACGTGTGACAACGCGGCGGATACTCGAAACGTTGCGCGGGCCGCTGGTCACTGGGACACGCTCCCAGTCCTCTGACCGCCTCCAGCGCGGCGAACAGCATGGTGGTGCCGGCCAGGTGCCCTCCTCGTTCTCGGAGCGGGAGGCGTTCAGCTCGAAGACCTCGTGCTTCCGGACCTCGTACCCCAGACCCTGACCGGAGGGGATGAGCCGGCCCGGAGGGGGAACACGGCCCACAGACGGCCCTGTAGCGTTCCGACGGCCCCTGACTCGCATTCCGGTGCAGGTCAGGGGCCTTTTCCATTAATGCTCCCTCAGATGTTGCTCAACTCCGCTTTGGGCCGTGGAGCGCAAGGGCATCTCCCTGTCACCCGCGAGGTGCACAGGGGGCACGGCGGGAATCGCAGCAAGAGGCACAGCCCAGGGATACAGCAGGAGTCACAGCAGGAAACAGACGAGAAGCAGAGCCCACGGGGGGCCGCTTCCGGGAAACGGAAGGAGGGTGGCGCCATGGTCATCGGCATCATCCTGACGGTGTTCGTCGCAGTGATCGTCTTGAGTCTGGTGGCTGCCGCCAGGAACGGCGACAGGAGGAACCCGCGCAGCCGCTCGCGCCGGTCGAGCGACAGCTGGTGGACCGGCGACGGGGGAGGGGCGAGCGGAAGCAGCGGCTCGTCCTGTTCGTCGGGGGGTTCCTCGTGCGGCGGCGGCTCGTCCTGCGGTGGCGGGGGCGGCGGATGCGGCGGAGGCAGCTGACACGGGGCAGCTGAGCTCCGGACGGAGAACCGCGTCCGGAACATCCGGAACATCCGGAACGTCTGGACCGCCAGGGTCGCCAGGGTCGCCAGGACCGTCCGGGGCGTCCGGACCGTCCGGCACCACGAGCGCCCGCCGGGGCCTTCTCCCGGCGGGCGCTCCGCCGTTCCGAGGGCGGGGCGGGCGGGGGGCGTGAAGGCGCACGCGTGAGTCATGGGCGCACTTTTTGATTGAACAGGTGAGCTGTGGAGCCCCCCGTGGGATGGAAACCCTATGAAGATGGGTAAAAACGCTGTGGCGGACGCGCCGTTCATGATTCCCTCGTATCGCCGACGCAGACCCCGGATCATCCTCCTGACCTGGCCGACCGGGCCCGATCACCGCCCGGTGTCGACCGGGGTGCGACGGACCGACCCCACCCTTGCGTGCAGTGGAGCCGACCCATGCTCACGACCCTCAACACCGCCTACTCCGACACGTCCGCAGCCGATCTCGCCTGGGCCCTCGGACGCGAACCGCTGCCCGCGCTCGCCACCCTCGACCTCGAACTGGGCCGCGCGAAACTGCAGTTGAGACTGCTCGGCGCCTCCCATCAGGTGCTCCTGGAGGAGGAGCGGGGCAGCTGCTCGGAGACCGTCGCCTGTATCGCCGGCAGTGCCGCGCCGCTGCCGCTCGGCGTCTCCGAGCGGGTGGGCGACTGGGAGTACGAGTTCGCCGCGCGCGTGGAGACGCTGTCGCGTGGGTCCTTCGCGGGCCGGGCCCAGGAGTTGCTGGCGCTCGTCTCCGACCATCCGAACGGGCTGGCGGGGGTTTTCCCCGGCAGCCCCCACGCCTTCACCGCGATGCTCGCACAACGGCACGAGGGACGGGTGCACTGGCGCACCTGGCACGCCTACCCCCAGGAGGGCCAACTGGTCGCCACCCGTACAAAGGTGGGAATGCGGGTGCCCGCACCTCTCTGAGGCGTGCCGATTCCACGGCGCACCGAGGTCGGTCAAAGTATGCGCAGGCGGCGGAATTTACACACGTGTGGGTGACGTGGCGCAGTGGAGTGGTGACGTAGCGTTCCCTGGGTGATCGAGCCGCACGTCCCCGCCCCACCCGGAACGGCCCCGCCGCCCCGCGACGGTCGCGACGGCCGCAGCGGCCGCAGCGGGCGTGACGGTCTTGGCGGTCTTGGCGGTCCCGGCGGTGGTGACGGCCCGGGCCGGGCGCGCCTGCCGGTCGGCCCGGCCGTGGGGCGGTTCCTCGTCCTCAGCGGTGTGTTCGTCTGCGCGGCCTGCGGACTCGTGTACGAACTCGAACTGGTCGCGCTCGCCTCGTACCTGCTCGGCGACTCCGTCACCCAGGCATCCGTCGTGCTGTCCGTGATGGTCTTCGCGATGGGCATCGGCTCGCTCCTCGCCAAACGCCTGTGCTCCCGCGCCGCGGCCGGTTTCGGTGCGGTCGAGGCGCTGCTCGCCCTGGTCGGCGGCTCCAGCGCGATGGCCCTGTACGCCGTCTTCGCGTGGACCGGTGACTGGGGCGGTGCCTGGGCCGGCGGCCCCAGTTACCTCCTCGTCGCCTTCTCCCTCGCCATCGGCCTGCTCATCGGCGCCGAGGTCCCCCTCCTGATGGAGCTGATCCAGCGCGTCCGCAGACAGGACGCGGGCGGCGCGGTCGCCGACCTGTTCGCCGCGGACTACGTGGGCGCCCTGGCCGGCGGGCTCGCGTTCCCCTTCCTCCTCCTGCCGCTGCTGGGCCAGTTGACCGCCACGCTGATCACCGGGACGGTCAACGCGCTCGCGGGCTGCGCGCTGGTCCTCGGCCTGTTCCGGCAGGACCTGACCCGGCGGGGCCGCCGGCTGCTGGTCGTCGCCAACCTCCTGGTGCTCGCACTGCTCGCCACGGCCGCCGTCCTCGTCGACGACTTCGAACGGGCCGCGCGCCACGCGATGTACGGCAGGGACGTACGGGTGGCCATGCACACCGAGGTCCAGGACGTCGTCCTCACCGGCGGCAGGGACGGGCGCCGCCTCGACCTCTACCTCGACGGCCGGCTGCGGGTCAGCGGCAGCGACGAGCGCCGCTACCACGGGGCGCTCGTCCACCCCGCGATGACCGGTCCGCACGCCCGTGTGCTCGTCCTCGGCGGCGGTGACGGGCTCGCCGTGCGCGAGGTGCTGCGCCACCCGGGCGTACGGCAGGTCGACGTCGTCGAACTCGACACGGAGTTCCTGGAGTTGGCGCGCACCGACCCGGCGCTGTCCGCGCTGAACGGGCACGCGTACCGGGACCGGCGGGTGCGTGTCGTGGCGGCGGACGCGTTCGGCTGGCTGCGGCGGGCGCCCCTGGACACGTACGACGTGGTGATCTCCGATCTGCCGGATCCCCGGAACACGTCCAGTACGAAGCTGTACTCGCAGGAGTTCTACGGGCTCGCCCGCGGGGTGCTGGCCGGCGGCGGACGGCTCGTCGTGCACGCGGGGCCCGTGGCGGCACGGCCGCGGGCCTTCTGGACCGTCGACGCGACGGTGCGGGCGGCGGGGCTGCGGACCGTGCCGTACTCCGTGGGTGCGGGTACGGGGGGAGGTGTGCGGGACGGGTCGCGGGTGCCGCGCGACTGGGGGTACGTGCTCGCCTCGCGCACGCGGCCGGTCCTGCGGGCGGCGGCGGGTGCGCCGGGCGGCCCCTCCCTCCGGTTCCTCCGGGCGGGCGTCCGCGCCGCCGAGCGCACCCGGCGCGCGGATCTGCCCCCCTCCACCCTCATGCACCCGAGGTACGCGGACTGAGCCCGTCCGCGTGGGGATCGGCGGGGATCCGGGGGAATCCGCGCATGTACGGGTGCGGTACGGGCGGGGCTGGGTAGGCTCGGCCGACATGGAGCATGAGGTGTTCGTTCCGGTTCCCGCCGAGCGTCTGCGTGAGGCCCTGGCCGATCCCGCGCGGGTGGGCCGGGCGCTGCCCGGTCTCCAGCAGGACGCGGGGACGGAGCCCGTCTCGGGCCGCCTGAAGGTACGCGTCGGCGGGCACTCGATCACCTACCGCGGCACGCTCGGTGTCTGCGCGCGGGACGACGGCTCGTACGCGGTCGAGGCCGACGCCGTGGAGGCGCGGGGGTCCGGCACGGTGAAACTCGCCCTGACGCTGGCCCTGCGTCCGGCCGAGGAGGGCACGAACGTCACCTTCAGCGGTACGGCGTCGGCCGACGGCCGCATCGCCGACCTGCCGCGGGAGGAGGTGGCGACGGCGACGACCCGCCTCCTGACGCGGTTCGCGGAGCAGCTGGCGGCGGGGTCGGACCCGGAGTCGGAGTCGGAGCCGCGGGGAGGGGCCGCCCCGCAGGGCAAACCGCGGCTCCCGAAGCGGCCTCCGGTGGAGAAAGCGGGAGGGGCCGAGGAGACCGAGGAGACCGAAGCGGCCGGGGCGTCCGGGCCGACCGGCGGGTCGCACTCCTCGCGGGTGCCGTTCGCGGAGGGCGATTTCCAGGGCGGTTTCGAGGACGACGGCAGCCTGCCGCCGGGGGCACCGGCGGAGGCCGCGCACGCGCGGCGCACGATGATCGGCCGCAGCGCGGAGGAGGTCGACCACGCGCCGCCGCGGGGCCGGTACGCCCCGGTGCCGGCGCCCGACTCCGGCGGTACGGGCGCGACGCTGCGGTGGGCGGCCCCGGCGGCGGCGTTCGCGCTGGCGTCGGCGATCGTGGTGGGCAGGGCGCTGCGCCGCCGCCACTGACCGCTGCGGTGCGGCCTGCGGCCTGCGGCCTGGCTCGGCGGGGCCGACGTAGCTCTCCGTCCGCGGCGGGGTGAGGGCCGGGCGCGCAGTTCCCCGCGCCCTTCGGGGCGCGACCCCTGAGGGTCGCAGCCCCCGGGGTCGCAGCCTGTCGGGGCTGCGCCCTCAGGGGCGCGGGGAACTGCGCGATCAGCCCCCACCGGCCCTCACCGGCCCGCCCCGGCGGACAGGGCTCCCAGGGGTCCGGGCCGCGCCCGGCACAGGGGCGGAAGGGGCGGAACGCCCCTGACGGCCCACATTTCCATCCGCACCCCGTAATCTCGTCCCCGTGAGTAACGAAGACATCACGCTGACCGCCGCCGACGGCCAAGTGGAAGCGACCGTCCAGCCGGGCAACGGCGGACGCATCGGCGCACTGAAGGTCGACGGCATCGAACTCCTCCGCCAGGGGGACAAGTTCGGCTGCTTCCCGATGGTCCCCTGGTGCGGCCGTACCAGGGACGGCCGCTTCCTGAACGGCGCCACCCCCCACCAACTCCCCCTCAACTCCCCACCGCACGCCATCCACGGCACCGCCCGCGACGCCGCCTGGCGCACCGCCCGCACGGGCCGGGACGAGGCCGTCATCACGTACGACCTCACCGACCCCTGGCCGTACGCCGGCCGCGTCACCCAGGCCGTCACGCTGACCGGTGACTCCCTGACGCTCACCATGTCGGTGGAGACGTACGACGAGTCCTTCCCGGCGCAGATCGGCTGGCACCCCTGGTTCAACCGCACCCTCGGCGGCGAGGGTGCCCAGGAGGTGCGCGTCGACTTCACCGCCGCCTGGCAGGAGGAGCGCGGGGACGACCACCTGCCGACGGGCCGCCGCATCGACCCGCGACCGAGCCCCTGGGACGACTGCTTCGGCATGCCCGACGGCGTCGACGTCACCCTCACCTGGCCGGGGCAGCTGGAGCTGAACGTGGCCAGCCGCGAGCAGTGGGTCGTCGTGTACGACGAGCAGGAGGCCGCCGTGTGCGTCGAACCGCAGACCGGCCCGCCCAACGGCCTCAACACCGCGCCCCGCCTGGTCACCCCCATCGAACCGCTCGAAGCCGCCACCACCTGGACCTGGCGCCGCCTCTAAGCTGACCCCCATGAGCGACGACGCGCGCGGCGAGCTGCTGCAGCAGATCAAGGACAAGGCCGTGGTGCACGGCAGGGTGACCCTCTCCTCCGGTCTGGAGGCCGACTACTACGTCGACCTGCGGCGGATCACGCTGGACGGCGAGGCGGCCCCGCTGGTCGGGCAGGTGCTGCTCGACCTGACGGCGGACCTCGGCTTCGACGCGGTCGGCGGCCTCACGATGGGCGCCGACCCGGTCGCCGCGGCGCTGCTGCACGCCGCCGCCGCCCGCGGCCGCCGCCTGGACGCCTTCGTCGTCCGCAAGGAGGCGAAGGCGCACGGTCTGCAGCGCAGGGTCGAGGGCCCGGACATCGCGGGGCGCCGCGTGCTCGTCGTCGAGGACACCTCCACCACCGGCGGTTCCCCGCTCACCGCCGTCGAGGCCGTGCGCGAGGCCGGCGCGGAGGTCGTGGGCGTGGCGACCATCGTCGACCGCGCCACCGGCGCCGCGGAGAAGATCCGGGAGGGCGCCGGCGTCCCGTACCTCTTCGCGTACTCCAAGGACGAGCTGGGCCTCGCCTGAGCCCGGTCGAGACCCCCGTCCCCGCCCCGATCCCGGCCGTCCGGAGCCGTCCGGCCCGTCCGGGACCGGAGCATTCGGGCGCGTCTGGAAAGATGGGGCCGACGATGACGTCGCCCCCTAGGTCAGGGTCACAAGCAGCACGCCACCCGCACATACAAGGAGCGGACAGATGCCCATCGCAACCCCCGAGGTCTACAACGAGATGCTCGACCGGGCGAAGGCAGGCAAGTTCGCCTACCCGGCCATCAACGTGACCTCGACGCAGACCCTGCACGCTGCGCTCCGCGGGTTCGCGGAGGCCGAGAGCGACGGCATCATCCAGATCTCCACCGGCGGTGCGGAGTTCCTGGGCGGTCAGCACAACAAGGACATGGTCACGGGCGCGGTGGCGCTGGCCGAGTTCGCGCACATCGTCGCCACGAAGTACGACGTCACCGTCGCCCTGCACACGGACCACTGCCCCAAGGACAAGCTCGACGGGTACGTCCGTCCGCTGATCGCGGTCTCCGAGGAGCGCGTCAAGGCCGGCCGCAACCCCCTCTTCCAGTCCCACATGTGGGACGGCTCCGCCGAGACCCTCGCCGACAACCTGGCCATCGCCCAGGAACTGCTGGGCCGCGCCTCCGCCGCGAAGATCATCCTTGAGGTGGAGATCACCCCGACCGGCGGCGAGGAGGACGGTGTCTCGCACGAGATCAACGACTCCCTCTACACCACGGTCGACGACGCGATCCGCACGGTCGAGGCCCTGGGCCTGGGCGAGAAGGGCCGCTACCTGCTGGCCGCGTCCTTCGGCAACGTGCACGGCGTCTACAAGCCGGGCAACGTCGTCCTGCGTCCCGAGCTCCTGAAGGAGCTGAACGAGGGCGTGGCGGCGAAGTACGGCAAGCCGTCCCCGTTCGACTTCGTCTTCCACGGCGGCTCCGGCTCCTCCGAGGAGGAGATCCGCACGGCCCTGGAGAACGGCGTCGTGAAGATGAACATCGACACGGACACCCAGTACGCGTTCACGCGCCCGGTCGCGGACCACATGTTCCGCAACTACGACGGTGTCCTGAAGGTCGACGGCGAGGTCGGCAACAAGAAGACGTACGACCCCCGCACCTGGGGCAAGCTCGCCGAGGGCTCGATGGCCGAGCGCGTCACCGAGGCGTGCGGCCACCTGCGCTCCACGGGCACGAAGATCAAGTAAACGCCGCAGCCCCTGATGTCGGGGACGGGGCCCGGTTCTCCCCAGGGAGGGCCGGGCCCCGGGGTGTCTTTTCGGCGAAAGGGGACCCACCCGGCGGTCCCGGGGCGGCGGATAGCGCAAACTGGAACCCATGGCCATTCACGAGAACCTCCTCGGGGGACCGCCCCCGACCCACCTGCCCGACGACCCGGAGCCGCGCGAGCTCCTCGCGAACGGCACGGCACCCGCCGACGTCGCCGCGAAGTACCCGACCTCCTCGCTCGCCTGGGCCCGGCTGGCCGACGAGGCGTACGAGCGCGGCAGCGTCGTCGAGTCGTACGCGTACGCCCGTACCGGCTACCACCGGGGCCTCGACTCCCTGCGGCGCAGCGGCTGGAAGGGGCACGGCCCGGTGCCGTGGGAGCACGAGCCGAACCGCGGCTTCCTGCGCGCCCTGCACGGCCTGGCCCGCGCCGCGCAGGCGATCGGCGAGCAGGAGGAGTACGAGCGCTGCTCGCAGTTCCTGCGGGACTCCTCCGAGACGGCGGCCCGCACCCTGGGCTAGCCCGCGGTCCGTGCCGCGCGCGTACGGACGACGCACGGACGACGCACGGACACGGGTCCGCCTGGTGTGACCAGGCGGACCTTGCGGTTTCGGGGCACGATTGTGGAGTATGCCCATGGGGACCGGGGCCCCCGTGTCGGAATTCGGCAGGGGCGGACCGCTACCCGGAGTGCAGCAGGAGACAGCGATGTCCCAACAGGCTCAGCCCCACGAGGTGCCCGCAACGGCTTCGGAGCCCGAGACCCCGCATCTCGACTTCCACGGAACGACCCCGTACGAGGACTACGTCCAGGCGGACGTCCTGACCCACCTCCAGCACACCCTCTCCGACGACCCCGGAGAGATGGTCTTCCTGGTGACGACCCAGGTCATGGAGTTGTGGTTCACCGTCATCGTGCACGAGTGGGAGACCGCGGCGAAGGCGCTGCGCGAGGACCGGGTGCCGGTCGCGGTGGCGGCCCTGAAGCGGTCGGTGCGGGAGCTGGAGGCGCTGAACGCCTCCTGGCGGCCCCTCGGCCAGCTCACCCCGGCCCAGTTCAACTCGTACCGCGGTGCTCTCGGCGAGGGCTCCGGTTTCCAGTCCGCCATGTACCGGCGGATGGAGTTCCTGCTCGGCGACAAGTCCGCGTCCATGCTCGTACCGCACCGCGGCGCGCCCCGCGTCCACGCGGAGCTGGAGAAGGCCCTGCAGGAACCGAGCCTGTACGACGAGGTGCTGCGCCTGCTCGCGCGGCGGGGGCACGCCGTGCCGTCGTCGGTCCTCGAACGGGACGTGTCCCGGCGCTACGAGCCGTCGCCCGAGGTGGAGGCCGTGTGGACGGACCTCTACGCCGGCGACGAGAGCGCCGAACTCGCCCGCCTCGGCGAGGCGTTGACGGATGTCGCCGAACTCGTGTGGCGCTGGCGCAACGACCACCTCGTCGCCACCCGCCGCGCGATGGGCGCCAAGACGGGCACCGGCGGCTCGGCGGGCGTGGCCTGGCTGGAGAAGAGGGCCCGCAAGAACGTGTTCCCCGAGCTGTGGACGGCGAGGTCCCATGTCTGAGCCCGGAGTCCACGGGTCGTACGGGGAGAAGGCGGCCGTGCTGGACGCCGCGGACGGACTGGGCGGGCTGCGCGAGCGGTTCGTCCTGGACGACACGGTCTACCTGGACGGGAACTCGCTCGGCGCCCTGCCGCGCTCGGTGCCCGGACGGGTCGAGGACGTGGTGCGCCGCCAGTGGGGTTCGCTGCGGATCCGGTCCTGGGACGAGAGCGGCTGGTGGACGGCGCCGGAACGGATCGGCGACCGGATCGCGCCGCTGGTGGGCGCGGCGCCGGGCCAGATCGTCGTGGGCGACTCGACCAGCGTCAACGTGTTCAAGGCGGTCGTCGGCGCGGTGAGGCTGGCGAACGGGACCGACGGGACCGATGGGGCCGGTGTGGCCGGTGGGGCGGACGGGACCGGCGGGACGGGCGGGCGGCGGGACGAGATCCTGGTCGACGCGACGACGTTCCCCACGGACGGCTACATCGCCGCGTCGGCGGCCCGGCTCACGGGCTGCACGCTGCGCCCGGTGACGCCGGACGAGGTGCCGGACGCGCTGGGCGCACGTACGGCGGCGGTCCTGCTGAACCACGTCGACTACCGCACGGGCCGTCTGTACGACCTGCCGTCCCTGACGGCCGCGGTCCGCGCGGCGGGCGCCGTGTCGGTGTGGGACCTCTGCCACAGCGCGGGCGCCCTGCCGGTCGGCCTCGACGCGCACGGTGTGGACCTGGCGGTCGGCTGCACCTACAAGTACCTGAACGGCGGCCCGGGTTCACCGGCGTACCTCTACGTCCGCCGGGACCACCAGCCCCGCTTCGACTCCCCGCTGCCGGGCTGGAACTCCCACGCGGAGCCCTTCGCCATGACCCCGGACCACACCCCGGCCCCCGGCGTGGTCCGCGGCCGCGTCGGCACCCCCGACATCCTCTCGATGCTCGCCCTGGAGGCGGCCCTGGAGGTCTGGGAGGACGTGGAGATCGAGTCGGTCCGGGCCAAGTCCTTGGCGCTGACGGACTTCTTCCTCGAATGCGTCGAGGCGTACGTACCCGCCGGCGCGGTGCGGTCGGTGACCCCGGCGGCCCACGCGGAGCGCGGGAGCCAGATCGCCCTGCGGTGCGCGGAGGCGGGCGAGGTGATGCGCCGCCTGATCGCCGCGGGGGTGGTGGGCGACTTCCGGGAACCGGACATCCTCCGCTTCGGCTTCACCCCCCTCTACGTGGGCTTCGCGGACGTGGAGAGGGCGGCACGCGTACTGGGGGAGATGTTCTGACGCCCTGGGGTGCCGGCGTGCGCGGTCCTCATCCCCCGACGGCGAACACCCCGTCCCGCGCGGCGGCGACCGCCGCCGCGGCGGCCCGCTCGGCCGCCTCCGGGCCCGGTGCCGTCCCGGTGGTGAGCAGCGCGTAGTACAGCGGGGCGGAGACGGCCCGCACGACCTCCCCCGCGTCGGTCCCCGCGGGCAGTTCCCCCCGGGCGACGCCCTGTTCCACGCAGGGCGCCCACTCGGCGACCCGCACGTCGTAGAACCGCCGGAGCGCCGCCGCCGTCCGCCCGTCGCAGGCCGCGGCGGCGATGACGGCCCGGAACAGGGCCCCCTGCCGGGGGTCGGCGAGCGTACGCCGCACCAGTGCGGCGTTGGCCCGCAGGTCCTCCAGGACGGACCCCGTGTCGGTACGGGGGAGCGACTGCTCGGCCATGTCGCCGAGCAGGTCGGCGACGAGCCCGGTGACCGAGCCCCAGCGCCGGTACACGGTGGTCTTCCCGACCCCCGCCCGCCGGGCCACGTCGGCCAGGTCGAGAAGGGCGAACCCCTGCTCGGCGAGCACGTCCCCGGCGGCCCGCAGCACGGCCGCGCGGACCCGTGCGGTACGCCCGCCGGGCCGGACGGTACCGGGGTCGGGCCCGGGGCCGGCCTCGGGCTCGGGCTCGGGGGAGGCGGTCATGGTGGATCCTTCGCGGAGGCACGTGAGCACGTGAGCACGTGAGCACGTGAGCGGGTGAGCGGGTGAGCGGGTGAGCGGGTGAGCGGGTGAGCGGGTGAGCACGTGAGCGGGTGCGCGGGACGGGATGCCGCGCGGGCGGAGCGCGCGACGCCCGGTCATCGTAACGAGACGGCAGGACCGTTTGCCGTGGGCCGGGCCTCGCGTCCGCCTGCGGACGCACGTCACCGGCCTGGTACCGTCCCGCCAACGACCCGCGCCCCGTGGCCCGTTGCCGGGGGGCTCCCAGGAGCCCCGGGTCCCGCAGGCCCAGGGGACCCACGGGTCCGGGAACCACACACCGCACCGCTGAGAGGTTGGAGCATGCCGGACGACGCCCGCGACGCCGCGGAGGAGGAGTCGGCCTTCTCGCACCCGCCCGTCGCCCCCGACGCCACCGCCGCCTACGGCGACCACCCCGACCAGGTCGTCGACTTCTACGCACCGCGGGGCGGCGAGGAGTCGGCCCCGCTCGTCGTCGTCCTGCACGGCGGCGCGTGGCGGGCCCCGCACGACCGGCGGCACCTCAGCCCGTTCGCGGACTTCCTGGCCGGGCGGGGTTTCGCCGTGGCGAACGTCGAGTACCGGCGGGGCACCCCGCTTCCGGCGCAGGGCGGCACGGGCCCCGTCGCGGGGCGCTGGCCCGACACCTTCGACGACATCGCGGCCGCACTCGACGGCATGCCCGGACTCGTCCGGGAGGCGCTGCCGGGGGCGGACGCGCGCCGCACGGTGGTCACCGGCCACTCGGCGGGCGGCCAGCTGGCCCTCTGGGCCGCCGCCCGCCATCTGCTGCCGGCCGACGCGCCCTGGCACCTGGACCGGCCGGCCCCGCTGCGCGGTGTGGTGGCGCTGGCCCCGATCGCCGACCTGACGGTCGCGCGGAAGCTGGACGTCTGCGCCGGAGCCGCGCTCCAGCTGCTGGGAGGGGAGGCGGGGTTCGGGGAACGGCAGCCGTACGCCGACCCGGCCCTGCTCCTCCCGACGGGGATCGCCACCACGCTGGTGCAGGGCAGGACCGACGCCGTCGTGCCGCAGGTGGTCGCCGAGGCGTACGCGGAGGCGGCGGCGAAGGCCGGCGAGGTGGTGGGACTGACGCTCCTGGAGGACGTGGGCCACTTCCCGCTGATCGACCCGGCGGCCGACGCGTGCGCGGTGGTGGCGGAGGAGATCGCGCAGCTGGCCTGGTAGACCCCGCCGGGCCTTGGCGGGCCTCGGCGGGCCTCGGCGGGCCTTGGCGACCTCGGTGGACCCTGACGGACCTCGGCGGACCTCGGCGGACCCTGACGGACCTCGGCGGACCCCGGTGGTCGGGAAGGCGGGGGCAGGTAGTACCTGAGAGGGAGGCCGAAGGACCCTTCTCACTGGTGACGACCGCCGCCCCGCCTCCGCCTACCGTTCTGTACGTGACCGAGACGACCCAGATACAGACGCAGCCGACATCGCCGGGCGGTGACCGGCCGCGCAGCCCCGAGTTCCAGCTCGCGCTGGACGCGTCGCAGGGGTTGCGGCAGGACCTGTTCCACGACGCCTTCGCCTACCGCCCGCTCCCGGAGAGGCGGGTGGACGGCCCCGTCGTCCGGCGGCTGCCGCCCCGTCTGCGGGAGCGGGCCGCCCGCCTCCCGCACGCCCTGGTGGTGCTCGCCGGCCTGGTGGCGTTCCTCATCTCCCTCGCGGGCAACGGCGGCGGCGACCTGCCGCAGTTCCTGACCGGCCTCCTGTCACTGGGCGCGATCTCGCTGACCCTGCTCAGGCCGGTCGGCGCCTTCTGGGTCTCCCTCGCGCTGACACCGCTCTGCGCGCTGTTCGAGGCCGGCGGGGGCGGCGACTGGCCCTGGCGGCCCGGCGCCTTCGCGACCCACCTGATCGTGCTGACGGTCGTGGCGATGCGGACCAGGCCGCGCACCGCGGCGTGGATGTGGGCCCTGACCGCGGCCTACGGCCTCTTCGTGGAACTCCTCTTCGGCGGCTACTACTACGCGAACACCATGCCCTTCCTGTTCGTGAGCGCGCTGGCCCTGCTGGTCGTCACGGTGTGGCACGTGCGCCGCGAGGCCGCGCAGGAGGTGACCGCCCAGCAGACGGTGACCGCGCACGAACGCTCCAGGCGGACCCTCCTGGAGGAGCGCACGACGATCGCCCGCGAGCTGCACGACGTGGTCGCCCACCACATGTCGGTGGTCGCCATCCAGGCGGAGGCCGCGCCCTACCGCGTGGAGAACCCGCCGCCGGAGCTGGAGCAGGCGTTCAAGGTGATCAGGGAGAACGCGGTCGTCGCCCTCTCCGAGCTGCGCCGGGTGCTCGGTGTCGTACGGGCCGAGGACTACGCGGCCCCGGACGCCCCGCAGCCCCGGCTCGCGGACCTGGACCGCCTCCTGGAGAACGTCCGCGACGCGGGCCTGCGGGTGGACAGGACGGTCACGGGCGCGGTGCGGGAGCTTCCGCAGGGCGTCGAGCTGTCCGCCTACCGCATCGTCCAGGAGGCGCTGAGCAACAGCCTGCGCCACGCGCCGGGTGCCGCCGCCACGGTCGAGGTCAGCTATGTGCTGGGCGGGCTCGGGCTGCGGATCGTGAACGGTCCGGCGACCGGGCTGGTCAAGCCGTCACCGGGGGCCGGGCACGGCATCACGGGGATGCGGGAGAGGGTGTCGATGCTGGACGGGGAGATGACGGCGGGAGCGACGGACGACGGGGGCTACGAGGTGGCGGTCTTCCTGCCGGTCCCGACGGCCGCGGCGGCGACGGAGGACCCGGCATGACCATCCGGGTGCTGATCGCCGACGACCAGATGATGGTCCGCGAGGGGTTCTCGGTGCTGCTCGGCGCGATGCCGGACATCGAGGTCGTCGGTGAGGCGGTCAACGGCCGGGAGGCGGTCGAGCGGGTCCGGGAGCTCACACCGGACGTCGTCCTGATGGACATCCGGATGCCGGAGATGAACGGCATCGAGGCGACGCGCGAGATCGTGGCGGCGGACGGCGCGGCGAAGGTGCTCGTGCTGACGACGTTCGACCTCGACGAGTACGTGTACCAGGCGCTGCGCGCCGGGGCGTCGGGCTTCCTCCTCAAGGACGCCTCGGCCCGGCAGCTCGCGGACGGGGTGCGGGTGGTCGCCGCGGGCGAGGCGCTGCTGGCCCCCTCGGTGACGAAGCGGCTGATCACGGAGTTCTCGAAGATCTCCGAGGAGCCCCGCGTCCCGTACGCCGCGCACGCGGCGTACGGCGAGCTGACCGAGCGCGAGACGGAGGTCCTGGTGCTCATCGCCCAGGGCCTGTCCAACGCGGAGATAGCCACCCGGCTGGTGGTGGCCGAGTCCACCATCAAGACCCATGTGAGCCGCATCCTGGTCAAGCTGGGCCTGCGGGACCGCACCCAGGCGGCGGTCTTCGCGTACGAGGCCAGACTGGTGACACCGGGCTGACCGCTGACCGCCGGCCGCCGGCCGCGCCCCCGCGGGACGCGGCCGACGCGGCCCGTGGAGCGCCCCCGCGGAAAGGGAGGGCCCTGTCCGGACGGGTGCACCCCCGGCTAGCGTCCCCCCATGGCAGCCACCGACCTCCCGAAGTCCTTCGACCCCTGGGACCAGACCTTCCTGGAGGACCCGTACCCCGCGTACGCGGAACTCCGCGCCCGCGGAAGGGTCCACCACTACGAACCCACCGGCCAGTGGCTGGTCCCCCACCACGCGGACGTGTCGGCGCTGCTGAGGGACCGCCGGCTGGGCCGCACCTACCGGCACCGGTTCACGCACGAGGACTTCGGCCGGACGGCGCCCCCGCCCGAGCAGGAGCCGTTCCACGTGCTGAACGACCACGGGATGCTCGACCTGGAGCCGCCGGACCACACGAGGATCAGACGGCTGGTGTCGAAGGCGTTCACCCCGAGGACGGTCGAGCGGCTGCGGCCGTACGTGGAACGGCTGGCGTCCGAGCTGGTCGGCGGCCTGGTCGCGGCCGGCGGCGGCGACCTGCTGACGGATGTGGCCGAGCCCCTCCCGGTGGCGGTGATCGCGCAGATGCTGGGCATCCCGGAGTCCGAGCGGAGCCGGCTGCGGCCCTGGTCGGCGGACATCTGCGGGATGTACGAGCTGAACCCGTCCCGGGAGACGGCGGAGCGGGCGGTACGGGCCTCGGTGGAGTTCACCGAGTTCCTGCGGGAGCTGATCGCCGTGCGGCGCGGGGAACCCGGGGACGACCTGGTCTCGGGGCTGATCGCGGCGTACGACGAGGGGGACCGGCTCACCGAGCAGGAGATGATCTCGACGTGCGTGCTGCTGCTCAACGCCGGCCACGAGGCGACGGTGAACGCCACGGTGAACGGCTGGTGGGCGCTGCTGCGGCACCCCGGGCAGCTGGCGGCGCTGCGCGCGGACCGGGGGCTGGTGAGCGGGGCCGTGGAGGAGCTGATGCGGTACGACACCCCGTTGCAGATGTTCGAGCGGTGGGTGCTGGACGACATCGAGATCGACGGGACGGTGATCCCGCGGGGGAGCGAGGTGGCGCTGCTCTTCGGCTCCGCCAACCACGACCCGGCGGTGTTCGCCGAGCCGCAGGTCCTGGACCTCTCCCGAGGCGAGAACCCGCACATCTCCTTCAGCGCGGGCATCCACTACTGCATCGGCGCGCCGCTGGCCCGTATGGAACTCGCGGCGTCCATGCGGGCACTGCTCGACCGGGCCCCGTCGCTGCGGCTCGCGGCCGAACCCGAGCGGAAGCCGAACTTCGTGATCCGCGGCCTGGAGGCTCTGCACGTCGAGGTGTGACACCGGGAACGGCCCGACGCCGCGGACACCCGCGACGCCCCTGACCGGGCCCGCCGGGCGGATGGCCGACCGGCCGGTCGGTGGCCCGAGCGGGGCCGGTCGCCTGCCGCAGGCCGTCGGTGTCCCGCCGGGCCGGGAGCGCGGACGGGAGCGCCGGAGAGCCCGAGGGCCCACCCTGCCGGGCCTACCCCGGCAGGGTGAGCCCCCACGCCCTCTCCCGTACCACCCACGTCCGGGTCCGCACCGGTCCTCCCACCACCGCGTCCGCCCGGTACCGGAAATCCGCCCCGGACACGGTGACCGTCCGGGCCACCGCCTCCAGCGGCACGGCCTCCGCGCCGACGGAGGCCGGCCGCACCTCGACCCGCGCACCGCCCCCGGCACCCTCCGGCGTGATCGACACGCCCGCCACGGGCTGGTCCAGGTCGACGAGTATCCGGCCGTCGACCTCGACCCGCAGCCGGGCGGGCCCGGGAGCGGAGGGCGCCGCGCCGCGGGCGGGCCGCGACGCGAGCGTACGGACGAGGGACCGGCAGGTACGGAGCCAGTGGGGGTGGTGCTGCGCCCCGTCGCCCCCGCCGCCCCCACCGACTCCGTACGTGCCGGTCCCGTCACGGCCTTCCGCGCCCCCGCCCGACGGCGGTATCCGCAGCGCCCCCAGCACCACCCCGTCGCTGTCGTCCACCAGCAGGTCGAGCCGCCGCTCGGAGCCGTCGAGCACGGCCCGCGCCGCCGCGACGGCCCCCGTCGGCACCCCCAGGGCCCGCGAGAGCGACACCGCCCCGCGGCCCGCGCCGACCGGCACCAGGGACAGCGCACATCCGGCCAGCTCGCGCCGCCGGTGCAGCAGCGACACGGCGCGCAGCAGCGCCCGGTCGTCCCCGATCACGACAGGCCGCCGCGACCCCCTCCGGGCCAGTGCCCGGTCGAATTCCTCGGGCCCGTCGGGGAGGCACACCTTCATCGTCGCACCCGCGCTGAGCACGTCTTTCGCGATCCTTACCGCCTCACCGTCACCGCGACGGGCGACCGGGTCGATGACCACCAGGAGCTGGTCGGAAGTCGCCACCTCGGTCATGCCTCGCTTCCTCGGGTAGCATCTTTGTGCAAGAGCCCCTTGCGCGATTGCGCCAGGGGCTTCGTCTATTCCGGGGCATCCGGTCCGACGGGTCGCGGCCAAAGGTGGTCGCGGGCGTACGCAGCCCTACCAGAAGCGGCCACGTACGTCCCCGACCTTGGACATGCCCCACCCGGAAGGGGTGTACGCGCGTGCCCGCACTTGTGCTGCTCGGTGCTCAGTGGGGTGACGAAGGCAAGGGAAAGGCCACCGACCTGCTCGGTGGTTCCGTGGACTATGTGGTGCGCTACCAGGGCGGCAACAACGCCGGCCACACGGTAGTCGTGGGCGATCAGAAGTACGCCCTCCACCTCCTCCCTTCCGGAATCCTCTCGCCGGGGTGCACCCCGGTCATCGGTAACGGAGTCGTTGTCGACCCGTCGGTCCTGTTCTCCGAGCTGAACGGGCTGAACGAGCGAGGCGTCGACACGTCCAAGCTCCTGATCAGCGGAAACGCGCACATCATCACGCCGTACAACGTGACGGTGGACAAGGTGACGGAACGCTTCCTCGGCAAGCGGAAGATCGGCACCACCGGCCGGGGCATCGGCCCCACCTACGCCGACAAGATCAACCGCGTCGGCATCCGCGTCCAGGACCTCTACGACGAGTCGATCCTGACGCAGAAGGTCGAGGCGGCCCTCGACGGCAAGAACCAGCTCCTCACCAAGGTCTTCAACCGCCGCGCGATCGAGACGGGCCAGGTCGTCGAGGAACTGCTGACCTACGCGGAGAAGCTGCGCCCGTACGTCGCCGACACCGTCCTGGTGCTCAACAAGGCGCTCGACGACGACAAGGTGGTCCTCTTCGAGGGCGGCCAGGGCACGCTGCTGGACATCGATCACGGCACGTACCCCTTCGTGACGTCGTCCAACCCCACCGCGGGCGGTGCCTGCACGGGCGCGGGCGTCGGCCCGACGAAGATCAACCGGGTCATCGGCATCCTGAAGGCGTACACGACCCGGGTCGGTGCGGGCCCGTTCCCGACGGAGCTCTTCGACGAGGACGGCGAGGCGCTGCGCCGCATCGGCCACGAGCGCGGTGTCACCACCGGCCGCGACCGGCGCTGCGGGTGGTTCGACGCGGTCATCGCCCGGTACGCGACGCGCGTCAACGGCCTGACCGACTTCTTCCTCACCAAGCTCGACGTGCTCACCGGCTGGGAGGAGATCCCGGTCTGCGTCGCGTACGAGATCGACGGCAGGCGCGTCGAGGAGCTGCCGTACTCGCAGAGCGACTTCCACCACGCGAAGCCGGTCTACGAGACGCTGCCCGGCTGGTCGGAGGACATCACGAAGGCCAAGACCTTCGCGGACCTCCCGAAGAACGCCCAGGCGTACGTGAAGGCGCTGGAGGACATGTCCGGCGCCCCGATCTCCGCCATCGGCGTGGGCCCGGGCCGCACGGAGACGATCGAGATCAACTCGTTCCTCCGGTAGGACCGGTCCTGACGCCTTCCGGCGGCCGGCCCGCTCCAGGGCCGGCCGCCGGCCGTGTACCAGGTGCCGCGCATCCGACCTGCGAACCGGTCGGTGTGACCAATCTGTCCGCCATGAAGGAGCCAGGATGCTGCTGAGCTTCCGGGTGGCGAACGTCCGGTCGCTGCGCGACGAGCAGGAACTGTCGTTCGTCGCCCCCGAGGACGCCGAGGTGGAGCGAGCCGCCGCCCGTGAGACGGTGCTCTCCGACGGCCGTCGGCTCTCCGTCCACACCGCTCTCGGCGGGCAGATCCGGCTCACGGAGAAGGACGAGCGGGGAGCCACCGCACTGTCGTCGGTCGCCGACCGGGAGCCGACGCAGGAGGAGGACCTGACGGCCGCCTGCCTCGCGGGTTCCTTCGGGGCGGTGCCGAGGATGTCGACCGCTCGGAGCCGCCCTCATGTGAGTTCCTGATCCATGAGGCCGCGTTGAGGATGAGGTTCGGCGACCGGAAGGTTCTGCGCAGGCAGATCGACTACCTGCTGGAGCAGTCCGAGCGACCCGACATCAGCACGCGCGTCGTACCGTTCAGCGCCGGGGGGTTCGCGAGCGCTCACGCCGGGAGGCGCTGGCCCTCGCGCTCGACGGGATCGACGTCGGGCCCCGGGTGATCCACGGGCACCGGATCGGCCGGCCGGTCACGGCGAGCCCGATGGGAGTGGCGGCATGACGAACGCACCCCGGATGGACGTCAGCCGCGTACCCAGCAAGCCCGTACGGCGGGACGAGAGCGGCGCGCTCGTCGTCGACCTCTGGCTGAGCAGGGACGCCGAGTTCGCGTCGGACCTCTCGCTCGGCCTCACCCCCGCCGAGGCCGAGGTCCTCCACGCCCAGCTCTGCTATGTGCTGGACGACGAGACGGCCCACGTGATCACGCCCCCGTCGAAACTCCCCGGAGCTGGACGAGCTGGGGCGGAGGGTCTGGATGGGCGACCTCGTCGTCTGACCGCTGTGTTCCGCATCCGGAATACGGCGATCACCGTTCGAGACCGGACACCGTTCGAGACCGGGCACCTTCCCCGGGTGATCGGCGGGGCGCGGCTTCGGATCGCCGCCCCGGGGAGCCGGTCCCGGGGAGGGACCGGCTCGCGACGAGGCCGTGGACGGGCGCACGACGCCACGTGGAGCTAGCTGAAGACGATCATCGAGCCCTGTGCCAGGCTCCGGGTCGCCGCCGCGTGCAGGCCCAGCCAGACGTGCCGTTCGCGGGCGAACGGGCTGGCGTCGAAGGGGGCGGGGGCCGCCGGC
Source organism: Streptomyces beigongshangae (assembly GCF_019710745.1). GTDB lineage: Bacteria > Actinomycetota > Actinomycetes > Streptomycetales > Streptomycetaceae > Streptomyces > Streptomyces beigongshangae. The sequence goes on along the minus strand of NZ_JAHKJW010000040.1, from coordinate 56,485 downwards.
TCCTCCAGCTCCGTCGGCGCCCTCGGGGGAGTGGGCGGGAGCGGCGGATTGGCGGGGTCGATGCCGATCGACGGGGCGACGAACTCCAGTTCCCGCAGCAGGGCGTGGGAGGAGCCGAGGGGGCCGCCCCCCGCGAGGAGTTCGTCGTTCGCCAGCGGATGCGGGAAGTCGACCGGGACGTACGCGCCCGCGTGGTCGTAGTGCCAGACCAGGTGGGACTGCTGGGCGGTCGTGTCGAACATCTCCAGCAGCTGCTCGTAGTCGCCGCCCAGTTCGCCGACCGGTGTCACCGGCAGCTGGCACACCTGCAGGAGGTACGCGCGGCGCAGGAAGTGCAGCGCGTCGTAGTCGAAGCCGGCGACCGGCGCCACGTCGCCGGAGAGGCCCGGCATGTACGCGTACACCGGTACCGGCGGGAGTCCGGCCTCGCCGAGGGCCTTGTCGTACAGCGCGAGTTCCTCGGCGAAGGGGTTGTCGGGGGTGTGGCACAACACGTCGACGAGCGGGACCAGCCACAGGTCACAGGCCAACTGAGAGCTCCTCGTTCAGCACGGTGGTCAAGGCAGCGTAATGGGTGGGGGCGCGGTCGGTCGTCCCCCTCGTGCGGACCGGATCCCCGGCCGGCCGGGCACCCGACCGGCCCCGGTCCTCGGGGGTCCGGCCGGGCCCGGCCGCGCTCAGTCCTTCGACAGCAGCTCGATCAGTGCCAGCGAGTGGGTGTTGTACGCGGCGACGATCCCGCGCGCCGCCGGGGCGTCGCGGCGCGCCAGCGCGTCCACGAGTTCCGTGTGCCCGGCCCACAGATGGCCCCGCAGGTCCTCGACCCGGCGCAGGTGCTGGACCGCGCACACCCAGGACTGGACGCGCAGCCGGTGCAGGAAGTCGGCGAGGTAGGGATTGCCGAACAGGATGCTGAGCTCGCGCCAGAAGCGCAGGTCGTAGCCGATGAGGATGTTCAGGTCGCCCGCCGCGGCGGCCCGCTGCGCCTCCTCGCCGCGGCGGCGCACCCCGGCGAGTGCGGCGGCGGTGCGCGGGTCGTCGGGGCGGGTGGCGTACGCGGCACGGGCGCCCCGGGTGGTGGCGGCCTCCGCGTCCAGGAGCCCGTGGAAGATGCTCTCCGTGACCAGGCTGCGGGCCTCGATCATGCCCCGGTAGTCGTTCAGCGAGTACTCGCGGACGCGGAACCCGCGGTGCTGGTCCGCGTCCAGGAGGCCCTGCGCCGACAGGTCGACCAGGGCCTCGCGGACGGGGGTCGCGGAGACGCCGTACTGCTCGGCGATCTCCTTGACCGTGAACTCCTTGCCCGGCTGGAGGCGCCCGGCCAGCACTTCGTCGCGCAGCGCGTCCGCGATCTGCTGCCGCAGGGTGCTGCGGGTCACGGCGGCACTGCCGCTACCGGTGCCGGTGCCGGGCATGGTCAGGTTCCTTCCCCCATCGAATGATTACTCGCTCATGTCTACGAGCCAGTCACCTTACGCGTTCGATGCGGGGCCGACCGGATTGTGTGGTTCCCCGATCACGCCGTGTGTTCGTCGGCCACGGAGAGGGCTTCGTCGAGCGCGGCCAGACCCTCCTTGGCCTCCGCCTCCGTGATGGTGCACGGCGGCGCGACGTGGGTGCGGTTCATGTTGATGAAGGGCCACAGGCCGCGCGCCTTCGCCGCGGCGCCGAACGCCGCCATGGGGGCGTTCGCCTCGCCCACCGGGTTGTAGGGGACGAGGGGCTCACGGGTCCCCCGGTCCCGTACGAGCTCCAGGGCCCAGAAGACGCCGGTGCCGCGCACCTCGCCGACGCTCGGGTGGCGCTGCGCCAGCTCGCGCAGCCCGGGGCCGAGGACGGTCTCGCCGATCCGGGCGGCCTGCCCGACGATCCCCTCCTCCTCCATCACGTTCAGGGTCGCGACGGCGGCGGCGCAGGCGAGCGGGTGCCCGGAGTAGGTGAGCCCGCCGGGATACGGACGCCGGGCGAACGTCTCCGCGATCGCCCCGGAGATGGCGACGCCGCCGAGCGGCACGTACCCCGAGGTGACGCCCTTCGCGAAGGTCAGCAGGTCCGGTACGACACCGGAGTGGTCGGCGGCGAACCAGCGGCCCGTCCGCCCGAAGCCGACCATGACCTCGTCCAGGACGAGGACGATGCCGTACTGGTCGCAGAGCGCGCGCACGCCCTCCAGGTAGCCCGGCGGCGGGATCAGGACCCCCGCCGTGCCCGGGACGGTCTCCAGGATGATCGCGGCGATGGTGGCGGGGCCCTCGAACGCGATGGTGTCGGCCAGGTGCTGGAGCGCGCGCTCGCACTCCTGCTGCTCGGTCTCGGCGTGGAAGGGGGAGCGGTAGAGGAAGGGTGCCCAGAACCGCACGACCCCGGCGGTCCCGGTGTCGCTCGCCCAGCGGCGCGGCTCACCGGTGAGGTTGATCGCGGCGGCGGTGGCCCCGTGGTACGAGCGGTAGGCGCTCAGCACCTTCGGGCGGCCGGTGTGCAGCTTGGCCATCCGGGTGGCGTTCTCGACGGCCTCGGCCCCGCCGTTGGTGAAGAAGATCTTGTCCAGGTCGCCCGGCGTCCGCCGGGCGATCAGCCGTGCCGCCTCCGACCGCGCCTCGATCGCGAAGGCGGGGGCGAAGGTGGTCAGCTTCCCGGCCTGCTCCTGGATCGCGGCGACGACCTTCGGGTGCTGGTAGCCGATGTTCGCGAAGACGAGCCCGCTGGTGAAGTCCAGGTACCGCTTGCCTTCGTAGTCCCAGAAGTAGGACCCCTCCGCACCGGCGACGGCGAGCGGGTCGATGAGTTCCTGGGCTGACCAGGAGTGGAAGACGTGCGCGCGGTCCGCGGCCTTCACGGCGGCGCCGGCCTGGGGATTGGGCTGAGGGGTCATGTGGCCAGAGCGTATGGGCCCGGGGTGCGGGACGCCATCGGCCCTCTGCCCACGGTGCGGCGGGGAACGCGGCCGCTTGTCGCGCACGGGTTACGTGTAGGGGGCAACTGTCGGCATACCGGGAGGTCTTTCCGCATGTGGAGCCCGCACGGCCCGCGAGGCCCCGGGCGACCCCTATTCTCCTCCCGGCAGCGTGCTGTCGGGAGAACGGCCCGGCGCAGACGGCACGGGTGCTGGAGCGGTTGACCCAAGCGACGGAGCGGACCACGGGAGTGGCTCCGGAACAGGCCCCGGAGCCTGCTCCGGAACCGGCCCCGGAGCGTGCTCCGAAACCGGCCCCGAAACCGGTCACCGGGAGGGCACCGGCTGTTACGGAACCGTGGACACCGCTCCCGCCACCCCTCCGTTCCGCTGCACTATCCTCCGGCTGTCGCACATGTACGGGGGAGGGCGGCGTTTCGATGGAGAAGCTCGGACCCGGGGATCCGCACCGGATCGGCGCGTACCGGCTGCTGGCACGGCTGGGCGCGGGCGGGATGGGCCGGGTGTACCTGGCGCGGTCCGACCGCGGCAGGACGGTCGCGGTCAAGCTGGTCCGCCGGGAACTCGCCGAGCGGGAGGAGTTCCGCGCACGCTTCCGCCAGGAGGTGCGGGCGGCCCGGTGCGTGGGCGGGCACTGGACGGCGCCGGTGCTCGACGCGGACACGGAGGCGGCGGTCCCGTGGGTCGCCACGGGCTATGTGGCCGGACCCTCGCTCCAGGAGGTCGTCGGCCGCGACCACGGCGCGCTCCCGGAGCGTTCCGTACGGATCCTCGCGGCCGGCCTCGCGCACGCGCTGAAGGACATCCACGCGGCCGGACTGATCCACCGCGACCTCAAGCCGTCGAACGTCCTCGTCACGATCGACGGCCCACGCGTCATCGACTTCGGTGTCGCCCGCGCGCTGGAGACGGTCACCGACGGCGGTCTCACCCGCACCGGCGCGCTCGTCGGCTCTCCCGGCTTCATGGCCCCGGAGCAGGTGCGCGGCGACCGGGTCACCCCCGCGTGCGACGTCTTCTGCCTGGGCTCGGTCCTGTCGTACGCGGCCACGGGCAGCCTGCCGTTCGGTTCGGCCGACAGCGGGGCGCACGCCCTGATGTTCCGTATCGCCCAGGAGGAGCCGGACCTGACAGGGGTTCCGGAGGGCACCGCCGACCTGGTCCGCCAGTGCCTGCGCAAGGACCCGGCCGCCCGTCCGACGCCGGACGACATCCTGCGGCGCACGGGGGCGGAGGACACGGTCGCGGACGGCCGCAGCCGCGACCCCTGGCTGCCGGGCACGCTGGTGGCACAACTGGGCCGCCACGCGGTGCACCTGCTGAACACGGAGGCTCCGGAGGAGCGGGGCGGGGAGCGGCGGGTCCCGGGGGAGAGGGCTCCGCAAGCGGGGTCCCTGCAGCCGGGACCTCCGCAGGCGGGGCCTTCACGGACGGGGCCCTCCGAGGCGAGGCCCCCGGAAGAGGCGGACGGCACGGCCGACGGGCCGGAGGCGTCCCGCCCCCACCACTCCTACCCCTCCTTTCCCCCCGGGGCTCCGCCCCCGTCCCCGCTCTCGCCCCCGCCCCCGGACGGGACCGTCCACCCCGATCCGCGGGGGACCGGGGGCGCGGAAACCCCGGCCCCTCTCCCCCCGGCAGGAACCGCAGGGACCCCCTTCGGCAACCTCCCCACCATGACCACGGGCATGCCCGGCCCCCTCTCCCCGGCCGGCCCACCTCCCGCCCACCCGGCCTACGGACACCCCGGCCACCGGCAGCCCCCCGCCTGGCCCACACCCCCGTACGGCCCGGGCACGGGCCCGGGCACGGTCCCCGACCCCGAGCCGCCCCGCAGGGGCACCCGCTCCACCGCCCTGCTGGTCGCCGTCGCGCTGATCGTCGCCCTAGGGGCGGGCGCCTCCGTGTACGCCCTGGTGAAGGACGACGACACCCGCGCCGGCACCGGACCCACCGAGAACCCGGCGACGGGCGCGCCCGTCACCCCCGGCCCCTCCACCCGGGGCCCTTCGACCCGCCCGCCCGGCACACCGCAGGGGACGCCGGCGGAGGGCGCGGTCCCCGCCGAGTACCTCGGCACCTGGACGGCGACCATCGACAACGACACGGGCCGCAACACCCGCCGGCTCACCGTCCGGCAGGGCGGGGTGGGCGACACGGTGCTCTCCCTCACGGCGGACGGCCCCGCGGGCGGCGGCACGTACCACTGCGTGTTCCGGGCGGCCCTCGCCGAGGACCCGGGCACCGGCGACCCCCTCCGGATCGGTCCGTCCGAGGTCACCGCCGGCGAACCGGCCACGTCCTGCTCGCCGGGCGCGGCGACGGAGCTGACCGTCCTGCCGGACGGCCGCCTGCGCCGCGTGAACACCGCCAGCGGCGAGGAGTTGACGTACACGAAGCAATGACGGCCACGAAGCGGTGACGGCCACGAAGCGGTAACCGTACGACCGCCCCTGAACAGCTGCTGAACTTCAGCCGTCGGCACCGCGATCCCACCCGTCCCGCTCGTACAGTGACCGCACCGTCGGACTCCGGGAGTGGTGGGGGCACCCAGTGGAGTGGCTCAGCGCAGAGAACGTGGTGGCCGTGGGCACGGCGGCCGTCGGCATCGTGGCCTCGGGGGTCATGGTCTGGTACGAGCGCCGGGTGCCGCGGCGCAAGCGCATCGGCTATCGCGTACAGATGGACAACCCGATAGGCGACGACGTCAGGCTCGGCCGTGCCAGCGTCCGGCTCGGGCTGTTCGACGAGGCGCCCGGCATGGCCGACGCGACGCTCGTCCTCCTGCGCATCGAGAACGACGGCTCGCAGAGCATCGCCGACATGGACTACACGGGACGCGAACCACACGGCCTGACGGCGGTGTTCACGGACCGCACGATCCGCGGGGTGTCGGTCACGCAGCCGGCCGAGACCGACCACCTGATGGACCACTTCACCCCGTCGAACGGGCTCGGCTACGAGCACAGCACTCTGCGCATCCCGCGCGTCCCGCTCAACCGCGGCGAGCACTTCAAGCTGCTCGTGCTGCTGTCGGGCGGCGACGTGGGCAGCGGCATACGGCTCATCGGCGGCATCCGCGACGGCGAGGTGCATCCCAACCGCAGCGCCACGCCGGACGAGAAACCGCCGCTGTTCAGCCGGGCCTCACGGCTGATCACCGGACTGCTCACCCTCTGCGTCCTCGCGCTCGCCGTCATCGTGGTGGCCCGCGACGACACCCCGCCGCCGATCGGCTGCGAGCAGGGCGGGCTGACGGTGACGGGCTCGACGGCGTTCGGGCCGGTGATGCGGGAACTGGCCGACAAGTACGAGGACGACTGCGAGGGCGCGTCGATCGACGTGGACCCGCACGGTTCCACCGCCGGGGTCCAGGAACTCGCGGCGCTGGGCGCGGAGTCGAAGGACGGGTCCCCGGCGGTGATCGCCCTCTCCGACGGCCCCAGGCCGAGCGGCCTGCGGGAGCTGCGCGAGACCCGGGTCGCCGTCTCGGTCTTCGTGCTCGTCGCCCACGAGGACCTCCCGGTGGGGGACCTCTCCACGAAGGACGTACGCCGCCTCTACAGCGACCAGGTCAGCAACTGGAAGCAGCTCGGCGGCCCCGACCTGCCCGTCCGTCTGATCAGCCGCGACGCCAACTCCGGTACGCGCAAGGTGTTCCAGCGCCGGGTCCTGGGCCGCAACGAGGGCGCCAACTACTCCTCCGACTGCCGGGACAAGGACTACCCCGCGGCCCCGGTCGTCCGCTGCGAGCTCTTCTCCACCGACCAGGTGCTCAGCACGGTCGCGCGCGTCCCCGGCTCCATCGGCTACAGCGAACTCAACCTCGCCACCGGCTACGAGGGGGTGCACCGCGTCACCCTCGACGGCCACGACCCGTCGGTCGAGGAGATCGAGCGCGGGGAGAGCGTGTACCCGTACCGGGAGATCGAGTACGCGTACACGTACGGCTCGCCGCCCGCCGACTCGCTGGTCTCCAGCTTCCTCACGTACCTCAGCCGGGGCAGCGGCCAGGACGTGGTCCGCACCCACGGCCACCTGCCGTGCGCGACCCCGGTGGGCCAGCGGCTCTGCGGGGCGGGCTGACGCCGCCCCGTCCGCTCCCTTGTCTGCGATTGACGCGTACACAACCATCAATCCATGCGACCCATGAGCCCGGACAGAAGCCCGGACAGAAGGACCGTGCTGGCCGCGACGGCGGCCGTCGGAGCCGCCTCGGTGGGTGCGGCCACGACCACGGCCACGACCGCGACCGCCGCCGGGGCGGACGCCGGGGCGGCCGGACCGGGCACGCGCCCGCCGGCCACCGCCCAGCCCCCCTCCCGCGAACTGCGCGCCCTCCTGGGGGAGATCGACCCCGCCCGCATCGAGGCCACCGTCCGCAAGCTCGTCTCCTTCGGGACCCGGCACACCCTCTCCACCCAGGACGACCCCGCCCGCGGCATCGGCGCGGCCCGTGACTGGATCCTCGCGCAGCTGCGCGCGTACGCCGCCGCGTCCGGGGGCCGGATGACGGCCGAACTCCAGTCGTACGTCCAGGAGCCCGCGCCCCGCGTCCCCACCGCCACCCGCATCACGAACGTGCTGGCGACCCTGCGCGGCTCGGTCACCCCGGAGCGGGTGTACGTCGTCTCCGGGCACTACGACTCCCGCGTCACCGACGTCATGGACGCCACCTCGGACTCGCCGGGCGCGGACGACGACGCGTCGGGCGTGGCCGTGGCGATGGAGCTGGCCCGGGTCATGGCGACCCGCCGCCCCGCCTCGACGATCGTCTTCGCGGCGGTGGCGGGGGAGGAGCAGGGCCTGTACGGGGCCGCGCACATGGCGTCGCGCTTCAAGGCGGCCGGTACGGACGTGCAGGGCATGTTCACCAACGACATCGTCGGCGCCTCGCGGGCGGACGACGGAACGAAGGACCCGTACACGATCCGTCTCTTCGCGGAGGGCGTGCCGACGTCGGAGACCCCGGAGCAGGCGGCCACCCGCCGCTCGGTGGGCGGCGAGAACGACTCCCCGTCGCGCCAGCTGGCCCGTTTCGTACGGGACACGGCGGACAACCCCGCGACGGGTATGCGCGTACGGGTGGTCTACCGCCGTGACCGCTACCGGCGGGGCGGTGACCACATCCCCTTCCTCGAACAGGGGTACGCGGCGGCCCGCTTCACCGAACCCGCCGAGGACTTCGCCCACCAGCACCAGGACGTGCGGGTCGAGGACGGCAAGCAGTACGGGGACCTGCCGGAGTTCTGCGACTTCCCCTTCATCGCCCGGGTCGCGCGGGTCAACGCGGCCGCGCTCTGGACCCTGGCCCAGGCACCGGCCGCACCGCGCGGCGCGAGGATCCTCACGGCGGCGCTGACGAACGCCACCGAGCTGGTGTGGACGCGGGGGACCGAGCCGGATCTCGCCGGGTACGAGGTGGTGTGGCGCGAGACCACCGCCCCCGAGTGGACGCACGTGATCCCGGTGGGCGACGTGACGTCCCACGAGGTGGACCTGTCCAAGGACAACGTCTTCTTCGGCGTCCGGGCGGTGAACGGGGCGGGCCTGCGGAGCCCGGTGTCGTTCCCCGCCCCGCAGACGTGAACGGTCTCCCGCCCCGCAGACGTGAACGGTCCCCCGCCCCGGACGGGCCGCATCCCCGCCCTGCCGGGCCCAGCCGACCTGCCGGGGTCCGGGCGGCCGCTGCCGCCTACCGGGGTTCGGGCGGTCGCTGCCGCGGCATGTTCGGCCGTGCCCCCGGCGGAAGCGGTGGCCGGGGCGGGACCGCCTCCCCCCGCGCGCCTCCGCCCGCACCCGCCTGGAAGACGACCGGCACGACCCCCGCCCGGAACTCCACCATCCAGTCCACGGTCTCCACCCGTACCAGCTCCGTCACGTCCTCGGAGAACCTCCGCAGCACCCCGAGACACCGCTCGGCGGCCTCCCCCGCCGTCCCCTCGGTGGGGCCGAGCACCTCCCGCACGCACTCGGCCGCCCAGTCGAACTGGAGTACCTGCAACCGGCGCTGCACGGCCTGGGCCGTCGCCACGTCCCTCATCCACCCGGAGGTCACCCCGAAGAAGCGGTCCCCCGCCACGCAGGCGACCGCGCCGAGCAGGGCCAGGTACCCCCAGGCGGTGCCCCCGCCGAGCACCCCGGCGAGGTCCAGCAGGGGCAGCGCGACCCCCGCAAGGGCCCCGACGACGGCCCCCGCCCGCAGCACCCGCGCGGCCCGCCGCTTCCACGCCCGGTCGGTGAGGTACCAGGACGCCGTGGCGAGCGCCCCCGCCTCCACCCACCGGTACAGCTCGTGGAGCCGCTCGGCCGGCTCGCCCCAGTCGCCCAGCGGGAAGGCCCGCCCTATCAGGTCGCCGGGCTCAGCCCCCCGGGGCGCGAGACCTGCCGGTCCGTTCTCACCCGACCCCTCGGGCTGCATGTCCGGCTTGCTCACCCGGCACTCCCTAATCGTGACGTTGCGTGACGGTAGCGCGGCATGCGGAGTCGGTGCGCCGCGTCTTTCCTACCCCCCGGCGGACGGCTGCGGCCGCCGTTTCCGGGCACTTCCGCCCGGACGTGGGTGTTGATCAGGTATAGGCCAACCCGCCCTCTCACCCGAAAGAGTGCTGAAGCGACGGCCCGGTAGACCACGTAGGCTCATCCCAAGGCGGAAAACCCGCCGGAGAGCCGTACAGGTCCGTGCCCGCACACAACGGGCACGACAGGCACGGCAGTCCCGTAGTCCCGCAGTCCCGCAGTCGTCCCGCAGTCGTACGGAACCAGGAGCTGATCGTGATTCCCGGTGGTGGCCAGCCCAACATGCAGCAGCTGCTCCAGCAGGCCCAGAAGATGCAGCAGGACCTCGCGAACGCCCAGGAGGAGCTGGCACGGACCGAGGTCGACGGTCAGGCGGGCGGCGGCCTGGTGAAGGCGACGGTGACGGGCTCCGGTGAACTGCGCGGCCTGGTCATCGACCCCAAGGCCGTCGACCCGGAGGACACCGAGACCCTGGCCGACCTGATCGTCGCGGCGGTCCAGGCGGCCAACGAGAACGCCCAGGCGCTCCAGCAGCAGAAGCTCGGCCCGCTGGCGCAGGGGCTGGGCGGCGGCAGCGGCATCCCCGGCCTGCCGTTCTAAGTCAACCCGGCGGTCCCTTCTAAGAAGACCGGCCGCCAACTACCGTACGTACGAAGAGAGCAAGCGCGACTACGGTACGTACCGATCGAGTGATCGAGCGGTCTGGTGATCGGGTGCCCGGGCGACCGGACACCCGGCCGGGTCGAAGCACGAACAGGTCGAAGCACGAACAGGAACAGGAAGGCAATCCGTGTACGAAGGCGTGGTCCAGGACCTCATCGACGAACTGGGGCGGCTGCCCGGCGTCGGTCCCAAGAGCGCGCAGCGGATCGCCTTCCACATCCTGCAGGCGGAGCCCACGGACGTCCGCCGGCTCGCGCAGTGCCTCATGGAGGTCAAGGCGAAGGTCCGTTTCTGCGCCACCTGCGGGAACGTGGCGCAGGAGGAGCTCTGCAACATCTGCCGCGACCCGCGCCGCGACCTCTCGGTCATCTGCGTGGTCGAGGAGCCCAAGGACGTGGTCGCCGTCGAGCGGACCCGGGAGTTCCGGGGCAAGTACCACGTACTCGGCGGCGCGATCAGCCCGATCGAGGGCGTGGGCCCCGACGATCTGCGGATCAGGGAGCTGCTGGCGCGGCTCGCCGACGGCGCGGTCACGGAGCTGATCCTGGCCACGGACCCGAACCTGGAGGGCGAGGCCACGGCCACCTACCTCGCCCGCATGATCAAGCCCATGGGGCTGCGGGTCACCCGCCTCGCCAGCGGGCTGCCGGTGGGCGGCGACCTGGAGTACGCCGACGAGGTCACCCTGGGGCGCGCCTTCGAGGGAAGGCGGCTGCTGGATGTCTGAGCGACCGTTTTCCGAACGGGTGTCCCCCGAACGGGTGCTCTCCGGACGACCGTTCCCCGGGCGGCCGGCCGATGTACGGAACGAAGTTCTTGACGAACTTCTCGACGGACTGTCCGGCGGAGTCTTTCCGACGGAGTTCTTGAGGAAGGCCGGCTTCTAGATGTCTGATGCCACGCTGCACGCGACCGCTCCGGATCCCGACGACTTCGCGGTCCAGATCGCGGACCAGATCGAGAGCTTCCTCGTCGCCGTGACCGAGGTCGCGAGAGGCGACGAGCCGGACTCGGCCGTCCCCTTCCTGCTCCTGGAGGTCTCCCAGCTCCTGCTGGCCGGCGGCCGCCTGGGCGCGCACGAGGACATCCTTCCCGACGAGCGCTACGAGCCCGACCTGGGCCCCGAGCCGGACGTCGACGAACTGCGCGAGCGGCTCGCCGAGATGCTCGACCCGGTCGACGTCTACTCCGAGGTCTTCGACCCGTACGAGCCCCGCAGGGCCCCGGTCCCGGCCCGTATCTCGGACGACCTGGCCGACGTCATGGCGGATCTGCGCCACGGCATGGCCCACTACCGCGCGGGCCGCACCACCGAGGCCATGTGGTGGTGGCAGTTCTCGTACTTCTCCAACTGGGGTTCCACGGCCTCGGCCACCCTCCGCGCCCTGCAGTCCCTGGTGGCCCACGTCCGGCTGAACCAGCCCCTCCAGGAACTGGACGGCCTGGACACCGACCAGGACCTCAGCGAGGACGCCCTCGCGGAGGAGGCGGGCCGCGTCATGGTCGAGGAGATCGCGGGCCCGCTGGGCCTGCGCCAGGTCAAGTAGCGCCCGGCGGCCGGTCTCCACCAGGCGGTGAACCGGTGCTCACCGGGCGGTGAACCGGTCCTCGCCGGGCAACGGATCGGCCATCACCGGACTGCAAACCGGTCCTCGCCGGACGGCAAATCTGTGACCAGGCGCACTTTGCGCGTGGGACGGGTCCGGGGTGGGCAGATGCGGGTGCGGTCCGGAAGTGATCGGGACCCGGCCCGGATGATCGGCTGGTGAGCGAGAAGTCTCACGATGCGGTATCACCCGGGTGGGAACCGGCTGCTCGTTAGACTGGGCCGACCGCGGTCGCGCGGTACGAGACGGACTGATCGAGGAGCGCACGTGGGCCTTGTCGTGCAGAAGTACGGAGGTTCCTCCGTAGCCGATGCCGAGGGCATCAAGCGTGTCGCCAAGCGAATCGTCGACGCCAAGAAGAACGGCCACCAGGTCGTCGTCGTGGTGTCGGCGATGGGTGACACGACGGACGAGCTGATCGATCTCGCCGAGCAGGTATCCCCGATCCCTGCCGGACGCGAGTTCGACATGCTGCTGACCGCGGGAGAGCGGATCTCCATGGCCCTGCTGGCGATGGCGATCAAGAACCTGGGCCACGAGGCCCAGAGCTTCACCGGCAGCCAGGCAGGCGTGATCACCGACTCCGTCCACAACAAAGCGCGCATCATCGATGTCACGCCGGGCCGCATCAGGACGGCGCTCGACGAGGGCAACATCGCGATCGTCGCCGGGTTCCAGGGCGTCAGCCAGGACAAGAAGGACATCACCACCCTGGGGCGCGGCGGTTCCGACACCACGGCCGTCGCCCTCGCCGCGGCCCTGGAGGCCGAGGTCTGCGAGATCTACACGGACGTCGACGGTGTGTTCACCGCCGACCCGCGGGTGGTGAAGAAGGCCCGGAAGATCGACTGGATCTCCTCCGAGGACATGCTGGAGCTCGCCGCCTCGGGCTCCAAGGTGCTGCTGCACCGCTGCGTCGAGTACGCACGCCGTTACGACATCCCGATCCACGTCCGCTCGTCCTTCTCGGGACTGCCGGGCACCTGGGTCAGCAACGAGAATCCGCAAGGGGACGCGCAGGTGGAGCACGCCATCATCTCCGGAGTCGCGCACGACGTCTCCGAAGCCAAGATCACGGTCGTCGGGGTCCCGGACAAGCCGGGCGAGGCCGCGGTGATCTTCCGCGCCATCGCGGACGCCGAGATCAACATCGACATGATCGTGCAGAACGTGTCCGCGGCCGCCACGGGTCTGACCGACATCTCCTTCACCCTTCCCAAGGCCGAGGGCCACAAGGCCATCGAGGCCCTGGAGAAGGCGAAGGGCGCGATCGGCTTCGACTCGCTGCGCTACGACGACCAGATCGGCAAGATCTCCCTGGTCGGCGCGGGGATGAAGACCAACCCGGGCGTCACCGCCTCGTTCTTCCAGGCGCTGTCCGACGCGGGCGTCAACATCGAGCTGATCTCGACATCCGAGATCCGCATCTCGGTGGTGACCCGCCAGGACGACGTCAACGAGGCCGTGCGCGCCGTGCACACCGCCTTCGGACTGGACTCCGACAGCGACGAGGCCGTCGTCTACGGAGGCACCGGACGATGAGCGTCCCCCCGTACGGAGGCGTACGCCGATGACCGGGCGGCCGGCGCTCGCGGTCGTGGGCGCGACCGGAGCCGTCGGCACGGTCATGCTCCAGATCCTGTCCCAGCACGCGGACATCTGGGGCGAGATCCGCCTCGTCGCCTCTCCGCGCTCGGCCGGCCGCAAGCTGGCCGTGCGCGGTGAGCAGGTCGAGGTGGTCGCCCTGACGGAGGATGCCTTCGACGGGATCGACGTCGCCATGTTCGACGTGCCCGACGAGGTGGCCGAGCGCTGGGCGCCGGTGGCCGCCGCCAAGGGTGCCGTCGTGGTCGACAACTCGGGTGCGTTCCGGATGGACCCCGAGGTGCCGCTCGTGGTGCCGGAGGTGAACCCGCACACCGCCCGGGTCCGGCCGCGCGGCATCATCGCCAACCCCAACTGCACGACGCTCTCCATGATCGTGGCCCTGGGCGCGCTGCACGCCGAGTTCGGTCTGCGCGAGCTGGTGGTCTCCTCCTACCAGGCGGTGAGCGGGGCGGGGCAGCGCGGAGTCGACACGCTGCGGCAGCAGTTGAAGCTCGTCGCCGGTACGGAACTGGGGACGGCCCCCGGCGACGTACGGCGGGCCGTGGGGGACAACACCGGGCCGTTCCCGGAGCCGGTGGCGCTGAACGTGGTGCCGTGGGCCGGGACCGTGCGCGAGGACGGCTGGTCCTCGGAGGAGATGAAGGTGCGGGACGAGTCCCGCAAGATCCTCGGTCTGCCGTCCCTCCCCGTCGCGGTCACCTGTGTACGGGTGCCGGTCGTCACCACGCACTCGCTGACCGTCCACGCCCGCTTCCAGGGGGAGGTGACGGTGGACCGGGCGCGGGAGATCCTCGCCACGGCCCCCGGGGTGGTGCTCTTCGACAATCCGGCGGCGGGGGAGTTCCCGACACCGGCCGACGTCGTCGGTACGGACCCGACCTGGGTGGGGCGGGTGCGGCGGGCGCTCGACGACCCGACGGCGCTCGAACTCTTCGTGTGCGGCGACAACCTGCGCAAGGGCGCCGCGCTCAACACGGCGCAGATCGCCGAACTGGTCGCTGCGGAACTGTGACCTGCCCGGGTGCCGGGGGCACCGCGGGCACGGGACGCGTCGGTGGCATGGGTGACGTCGGGCGATTCGCGACATGTCGGCCCGCTCAGGCAGGTTCGGGCGGGAAATCCTCTGGTCCTAAGCTGAATTATTTATAGGATCTGTACGACTTTCGTGGTTCGGTCGTGGGCGGGGCTGTGGTCCGTACCACTTTGACGCGAGCCTCTGGCGTTCGGCGACTTTCCTCCCCGTTCTCCGCAACCACGCGGAGGGCGGGGAGCGTCTTTGCGGTCGCCCTTCAGGGGTGACCGGACGCCACGTTCATATGGGGCATAGGGGATGAGCTTTTACGTATGAGGACATTTGGCGCACTGTCTGGCATGCAGTCCGACGTAAAAGCGATGTCCGTCGCGTACAACCCCGACGGGGGGATGCGTGTCCAACTGGCGTGGCTGAGGTACTCGAATTCACCGTTCCGGCGCGCGGCACGACCCTGCGTCCGCCCCGCCGACCCCGCACGTCCGGCACGTCCGGCGGCGGCATGCCGGTGATCGCCCCCATGCCCGCAGCGCGGTCGACCCGCATCCCGAACCAGCGCGAGGGGGTCGAAGAGGCCCTGGCGGCCGGCACCACGGTCGACCATCTCACCGAGACCTACCGCGCCCACTACAGGTCGCTCCTCGGCCTCGCGGCGCTCCTCCTCGACGACACCGCGTCCTGCGAGGACGTCGTCCAGGAGGCGTTCATCCGGGTGCACTCGGCGCGCAAGCGCGTGCGCGACCCGGAGAAGACGCTCGCCTACCTGCGCCAGACCGTCGTCAACCTCTCGCGCTCGGCGCTGCGCCGGCGCATCCTGGGCCTGAAGCTCCTCTCCAAGCCGATGCCCGACATGGCGAGCGCGGAGGAGGGCGCGTACGACCAGCTGGAGCGCGACGCCCTGATCAAGGCGATGAAAGGTCTCCAGAGACGCCAGCGCGAGGTCCTGGTCCTGCGGTACTTCGCGGACATGACCGAGGCGCAGGTCGCCGAGACCCTCGGTATATCGCTGGGATCGGTGAAGGCGTACGGCTCGCGTGGCATCGCGGCGCTGCGCGTCGCCATGGAGGCGCCGGCATGAGCGGGAACGACGAGCGAGCACGCCACGACGAGCACGGTCGCCACGGCGACGACGAGCATGAGCAGCACGCTGGGAACGGAACTGTGAACCACGGCCCCTCGGAGAACACGGGCCCGGAAGAGTCGGGCCACCCGAACCAATCGGACCACTCAGATCACTCGGGCCACTCAGATCACTCGGGCAAGGAAGCGAACGCGGCGGACCGCCCGTCGGACTCCTCGGACTCCTCGTCGGCCGGTCCCCCGGCCGACCCGCCGGGTCCCGGTCCGGAGAAGGACGGGACACCGGCGGAGCCCGCGGGCGGCGCCACACGTGTCATGCCCGTCACCCCCGACGCACCGGACCGGGCTTCCGGCAGCACACCGGGCGACTCGGACGACTCGGACGGCGCGGGCGACGGACCCGGCGTGAAGGGACTCGGGCTCGGAGCGGACGGGTTCGGCTCCGACGAACTGGCCCTGCGGCGACTCCTGCACCAGGCCGTGGAGGAGATCGAGCCGACCGACGGCACACTGGACCACCTGCGGCGCGCGGTACCGGCCAGGCGGGCCCGCAAGCGGCAGGCCCTCGTCGGCATGGCGGCCGCCGCGCTCTTCATCGGCACGGCCGTCCCGGCCCTCGTGCACGTCTCGAACGCTTCGGGCCCCGACGCCGACCCGAGCATGGCGGGGCACGCCTCCGAGACCCAGGGCGGCTCGAACGAGGGCAAGGAAGCCTCCGCGGGGAAGGGCTCCGAGAAGTCCCCGAGCGCGCCCGAGAAAACCGACAAGGAAAAGAAGAAGGACAAGAAGGAGAAGGAGAAGGAGGCCAGCGGCGGCAGTACCGTCGACGCCCCGCCCCCGGTCTCCAGCGCGGGCGTGCCGCCCTGTACGCCGACGCAGCTCACCGCCGCGAGCGGCGGCGCCGCACCCGACGCCACCGGTGCGGTCTACGGCAGCTTCACGGTCACCAACGTCTCCGCCGCCGGCTGTACGGTCGTGGGCGGCGGCTCGGTGTCCCCGGCCGCGCTGGGCGCCGCGGACCCGTCCCGGATCGGTACGGTCCTCCACACGGCGGGCGACGCGGCGAGCGGACTGCCCGACCCGTCCGCCTACGCCCCCTCCCTGGTGCTGCCGCCGAACGGTTCGTACTACGTGAAGTTCGCCTGGGTGCCGTCGGCGACCTGCCCGACCGGCGGCGGCACCGGCGGCGGGGAACCGTCCCCCGACCCGACCCCCACGGACACCCCGGCCGGTGACAGCGGCGGCACGTCCTCGGAGGGCACCACCGGCGTGGAGACGCAGCTCATGAGGAATGACGGGACCCTCGACGGAAGCGTCAGCGTGTCCTACGTGGCCGAGGGCGGCGCCCCGTCGGCCTCGACGACCGTGTCCAACGCGTGCGCCGGAACGGTCTACCGGACCGGGATGCTGTCCACCCCCTGATCCCCGACCGGCACGGCGACGGCAGTCACGGGCCCGGGCGACCACCCGGGCCCACCGCCCGACCGGTGAACTTCCCGGTACCGATGCCCGGCACCGATGCCCGGTGCCGGTGTCAGGCCGTGGGAGGGGACGACACCCTCGGGGCCCCCGCGCTCTCCGTGCTCCCCGCACTCCCCGCACTCCCCGTGCTCTCCGTGTGCTCCGCGTCCGCCGGGGTCTCCCCCGTGAGCCCCAGCTCCGCGTCCTGCGCGAACTCCACCTCGCGTCGCAGCAGCCGGAACCACATGAAGACCACGAAGCCGGCGAAGACGAACCACTCACCGGTGTAGCCGAGGTTCTGGAACGCCTTCAGGTCCAGGCCCGTGTCCGAAGGGGCCGTGGCGGGCACGGCCTTCATTCCCGAGTCGGCCTCGGCGAGGGTGATCCAGGCGTCGTACATCCGGTACGGCACGAGGTTCACCAGCGCCGCCGAACTGATCGCACCGGTCTGTCCGGCGGGGAGCCCCCCGGCCGCGGGCACCCCGTTCGACCCGGGTGTCTCCGACGCCTGGAGCGCGCCGGTCACGGTGACCTCGCCGGCCGGAGCCGCCGGGGCCTTCGCGGTGTCGGCGTCACCGGGGAGCCAGCCCCGGACCACCGGCAGCGCCCTGCCGTCGTCGGTGCGCAGCATGGTCAGGACGTAGAAGCCGCTCCTGTCGTCCAGCTCCCGGTCCGGTACGAGTAGCTGCCGCCCGTACCGGCCGGTCACCGTGGCCTGCTTGCCCGACGTCTCCTTGTCCACCGGCAGCAGCTCGGTGAGCGGACGGGCCGCCTGCGTCCTGGCCTCCTCGGCCTGCTCACCGGCGCTGCGATGGTCCTGGACGCGGTCCTCGAACCGTCCCAACTGCCATGACCCCATGAACACGCAGAAGGGGATGGCCAACAGCACGAAGACGTTGATCCCCCACCAGCGGGGCGTCAGCAGGAACCGGTACACAACCCCAAAGGTACGGGGCCCTCGCGGGGAGCGCGGCCGAGGGGTGCCCGGGCCTGCCCCGCCACCGCAGCCCTGGCCCTCGCCTTGGCCCCCGTCCTCACCCTCACCCTCGTCACCGCCCCAGGTGCCGCTCCGCGAACTCCAGCTCCAGTGCGACCTGCTTGATCCGCTCGTCCACGACCAGCGAACCGTGTCCCGCGTCGTAGCGGTACACCTCGTGTTCCGCGCCCCGCGCGGCGAGCCGGGCCACGTAGTTCTCGACCTGGCGGATCGGGCATCGCGGGTCGTTGACCCCGGCGGAGATGTAGACCGGTGCCTTCACCGCGTCGACGTACGTCAGCGGGGACGAGGCCTCGAAGCGCTCCGGAACCTCCTCCGGAGTGCCGCCGAGCAGCGTGCGGTCCATCGCCTTGAGAGCCTCCATCTCGTCGTGGTAGGCCGTCACGTAGTCCGCGACCGGCACCGCGGCGATACCCAGTGCCCACGCGTCGGGCTGCGTACCCAGGCCGAGGAGGGTGAGGTAGCCGCCCCATGAGCCACCGGTCAGGACCAGCCGGTCCGGGTCGGCGGACCCGGACGAGACCGCCCACTCCCGGACGGCCGCGATGTCCTCCAGCTCGATCAGACCGACCCGGTGCTTGAGGGCGTCCGTCCACTCCCGCCCGTACCCGGTGGAGCCCCGGTAGTTGACCCGGATCACCATGTACCCGTGGTCGACCCAGGCCGCCGGGCCCGCCGCGAACGAGTCGCTGTCGTGCCAGGTCGGGCCGCCGTGGATGTCGAAGACGGTCGGGAGGGGACCCGACGCCCCGGCCGGCCGCTGCACGAGGGCGTGGATGCGGCCGCCCGGACCCGTCACCCACACGTCCTCGACGGGCACCGACCGCGGTGCCTCCATACCGGGCGGGTCCAGGACGACCTCGCCGGACGTCGAGCGCACCACCGGCGCCTCGGCGGACGACGACCACAGGTACTCCACGCTGCCGTCGGGGCGGGCAGTCGCCCCCGAGACCGTGCCCTTCGGTGTCCGAACCCGCTCCAGCCGGCGGGACTCCAGGTCGTAGCGCCACAGCTCGCTGCGCGCCTCGAAGCTGTTGACGACGAGCAGGGCGGAGCCGTCCGGGTACCACTCGGCGCTCAGGTCGCCGTCCAGCCGTGCGGCCAGCTCCAGGTCCGTCTCCTCGCCGGACGCCACGTCCCACACCATCGGCTCCCAGCGCCCGCGCCGCTGGTGCCCGACGAGCAGCCGCGTGTCCCCGGCGACCGGCGCGAACCCGAGCACCTCCAGGCCCAGCTCGGCCGTACCGCCCTTGGTGTCGTCCAGGTCGGCCACCGTCGAGCCGTCCATCCGCAGTACCCGCAGCGCGGAGTGCATGGCGTCCCCGTGCTCGGTGTGCTCGACGGCGATCAGCGAGCCGTCGTGCGAGAGGTCGCCGACGCCGGCGGACTCCCGGTGCCGGTAGATCTCGACGGGGTCCTCACCGGTCCGGCTGACGTGGATCGTCGATCCGTCCTCGTCGGTGGACCGGCCGACGACCGCCGTCCGCCCGTCCCGGCCGAGCGCCAGTCCGGCGGGGTAGGAGGGGTCGAGCCCGGGAGCGGCGGGCTCGTCGGGAACGGCCCCGGCCGCAGCCCCGTCCCCGTCCCCGGCTCCAGTCCCGTCCCCGGTTCCGGCGAAGGGCTGCCGCCGCCAGATCCCGAACTCGTCGCCGTCCTTGTCGTCGAACCACCAGATCCACTCGCCGTCGGGCGACAGCACGCCGTCCGTCGTCCCGTTGGGCCGGTCGGTGGCCTGGCGCTGGGTGTTCGTCTCACGGTCCCACGCGTACAACTCGTACGTCCCCGTCGCGTTCGACACGAACAGGGAACGGTGCGGGGCGTCCTCCGCCCAGTCGGGCAGGGACACCCGTGGTGCCCGGAAGCGCTTCTCCCAGTCGGGCATGGTCCCCTCGTGCGGGACCGATCCGTTGCTCTCAGTCATGACCCCATACTGCACGCACCCGGCGACATCGCGCCGACGGGGTCCTCAGCCTGTGGAAAACTCCTTGGACGCAGACTGCCGCAGCAGCGGAAGAATCAGGATCCATGCAGGTCAGGGCGGATTGTCAGGGGTTCGTACGCCGAGGGCCCCTTCCCAGTAGCTCGGCGAGGCCACGTCGGGTGGCGGCGATGACGACGCGGTCCCCGGCCCCGAGCACATAGGTGGGCGGCAGGTCCCAGACCAGCCCCGACGGGCGGCCCGGGACCGGGGCGTCGCGGCCCGGACCCGGCGGGGACGGAGACACGGGACGGTCCGGCGCGGGACGGTTCACCCCGGCCCCCGCCCCCGTCCCGGCCGGGGCTGCCGTGTCGAGGGCCAGTACCCGCCACGACCCGGCGCGGAACGCCTCGGCGACGGTACGGCCCTCCAGCTGCGGATGGCTCGCGACCTCCAGGACCGCGAAGAGGAGCACCCGCCTCTCCACGGGGATCGCCCCCAGGATCTGGCGGCCCACCATCGCTCCGGCGAAGGCGGGCGCGGCCAGGTGCGAGACGCTGCGGCTGCGGGTGAGCGCGTCCGGATGGGTGGCGCGCAGGGTGCGGTAGACGGCCGTGGCGAAGACGTCGTCGTACAGGCGCAGGACGACGCGCAGATCCGGGCGTACCGACCGTGCGTACAGGGCGGCTTCGAGGTTGGTGGTGTCGGCGCTGGTCAGGGCCAGCAGGGCGTGTGCCCGGTGGATCTTGGCGGCTTCCAGTACGCCTTCCTGGGTGACGTCGCCGAGGACGACGGGCACGCGCAGCCGGCGGGCCAGCGCGAGCCCGCGCGCCTCGGGGTCGGCCTCGACGCACACCACGGGGATGCCGAGTTCACGAAGGCGCGCGAGGACCCGCGTACCGATCTTGCCGAGGCCGAGGAGGACGACGTGACCGGAGAGCCCCCGCGGCGGTTTCCGCAGCGCCGACCCGCTGCGGAACGTACCGAGACCCTCCAGGACGGCGGCGAGCAGGACGGGAAGCAGCAGCAACCCGACCAGACCGGAGAGCAGTTGGAGGATCTGGCGGCCGAGAGGGGCGTCGAGCGCCGGTTCGTTGATGGCGAAGAGATCGAGGAGGGTCAGGTAGACGGCGTGCAGCGGATGGGCGCCCGTAATCGTCACCGACGCGACCGCGAGCGCGATCACACAGGCCACCAGACCGGCGAACGACCAGCGCAGCCGCCGGGAGAAGAGCCTGCCGAAGGGCACCGCGAAGGGTATGCCGGCGGGCAGCACACCGCGGCCCGCGGGAAGCGGCGGACCGGAGTACGACACGGTCTCCAGGACGACGGTGCCGCGACCGGTCGCTGCTGCCACGGACTCCTCGTCGGGCAGCAGCCGGGGCCCGTGCTCGCCGCTGTCCTCCGAACCGTCCGCGCCCGCCGGGTCGCTGGCCGTGGCGGAGAGCAGCGCCAGCGTGCACAGTCCGGGGTCGGCGACCTCACCGGGCCCCGGCGGCCGCCGTTCCACGGCCCGCAGCATCAGCCCGTCGGTCTGCACGACCTTGCTGGTCCCGGCCACCGCGGTGGCGGCCAGCGCCGGCGCGGCGGTGTCCGCGTCGGAGAGCACGGTGGTGGAGGCGTCGAGGAGACCGGCCGCGGACGGATCCGCGGATTCCCCGACACCCGCCATGGCCAGGGCGGACGCCTGGTCCAGCAGGGCCTCGATGTGCTGTCCGAGACGACGGTTGTAGAGCCGTACGACCAGCCGCAGACGCGGGTTGAGCCGGCGCGCCATGAGGGCGGCACGGATGTTCGTCTCGTCGTCGTCGTGGACGAGCGCCAGCGCGGCGGCGTGCTCGACCCCGGCGTCGGCGAGTACGGCCTCGGTGAGCACCGCGGCCTCCAGCACCCGTGCCGGGCCCGGCTCCTCGGAGAGGCCGACACGACGACCGGACGTAGCGCCGCCGCTGCTACCGCTGCCACCGTTGTCGTCGGCGTCACTGTCTCTGTTGTTTCTACTGTCTCTGCTGCCGCCGTTGTTGCCGGTGAGGCCGTTGTTGCCGGTGAGGCCGGTGAGGCCGTTGTCGCCGGTGAGGCCGTTGCCGGCGGCCCGGCCCATGACGGCCGACACACGGTCGAGCAGCGTCGAGGCACGGGCCCGTCCGACGACCGGAGGCCGCGCGGTCCGCTCGGCGGACGGTACGACCAGTGTCACCCGCTCCCCGTAGACACCGCGCAACTCGGCCGCCAGCCGGTGCGCCAAGGCGTCGTCCCCGCACACCACCATGTGCGCACCACGAACGTCAGGTCCGCTCTGATCCGGAAGGCTTCCCACAACAGCACAGAGTGCCTCACCCGGACGGGTGGTTGCACAGCGGTGTGCGGTAGGGGAGTTGACGCGGATCCGTACGCCTCTACCCGGATCCGTACGCGCCGACCCGGATGAGAAGCTGGGCCGCAACGGGCGTACTGAAGGTGGAGGGCGATCCACCGACGAAGCCCTCCCCTACCGGAGGTACCTCTCCCGTGACCACGACCGACCCGGTTCCGCCCCCGGTCGACAACCGCGAACAGGCGGCGCCGGGCAAGCCGAAGGGCTGGCAGTTCGACTCGTCCCTCGTCCTCACCATGGTGCTGCTCGCGGGGGTGGCGCTCCAGGGACCCGTCCGCGGGGCGCTGTCGGCTCCCGTGGTGCAGAGCTGGATGACCGTGTTCGTCGCGGTGATGGTGCAGGCGCTGCCCTTCCTCGTGCTCGGAGTCCTGCTGTCGGCGGTCATCGCGGTGTTCGTCCCGCCGTCGTTCTTCGCCCGCGCGCTGCCGGAACGGCCGGTCCTCGCGGTACCGGTCGCCGGGATGGCGGGGGCGGTGCTGCCGGGGTGCGAGTGCGCGTCCGTGCCGGTGGCCGGGGCGCTGGTGCGCCGGGGTGTCACACCCGCGGCGGCGCTGGCGTTCCTGCTGTCGGCGCCGGCGATCAACCCGATCGTGCTGACCGCGACCGCCGTCGCGTTCCCCGGCGAGCCGCGGATGGTCCTGGCCCGTTTCGTGGCGAGCCTGCTGGTGGCCTGCGCGATGGGCTGGCTCTGGCACCGGCTCGGCCGTAGCGACTGGCTGCGCCCGCCGGCCCGCCCTGTGTCGGACGGCCTCGGCAGGGGAGCGGCGTTCTGGGGATCGGTACGGCACGACGTGATGCACGCGGGCGGGTTCCTGGTGGTCGGCGCGATGGCCGCGGCCACCCTCAAGGCGGTGGTCCCGGCGGACTGGCTCGGCCTGGCCGCCGGTCACCCGGTGGTGGCGGTCCTGGCCCTGGCGGTGCTGGCCGTACTCCTGTCCATCTGCTCCGAGGCGGACGCCTTCGTGGCCGCGTCCCTGACCCAGTTCTCACTCACGGCCCGGCTGACCTTCCTGGTGGTGGGCCCGATGATCGACCTGAAACTGTTCGCGATGCAGACGGCCACGTTCGGCCGCGAGTTCGCCCTGCGCTTCGCACCGGCCACGTTCACACTGGCCGTCCTGGTGTCGTCCCTGGTCGGGGCGGTGCTCCTGTGAACCGCCAGGCACAGGCGGCCGTGCTGTTCCTCACCGGCGGGGCGATCCTGCACACGGGCCTCACCGACCTCCACCTGCGGTACGTCAAGGCGGGGCTGAGGCCGTTGCTGCTGGCGGCGGGGCTGGTCCTGATCGCGACGGCGCTGGCGACGATCCGGTACGAACGCCGGGCCGCACGCACCCACCCCCACAAAGCCCTTCCCTCCGCCTCCGTCCCCGCCCCCGCCCCCTCTCCCGTCCCCACCCATGTCCACCGGGAGCCCTGGATCGCCTGGCTCCTCGTCCTCCCCCTCCTGGCCCTCGTCCTCGTCTCCCCGCCCGCCCTCGGCAGCTACAGCGCGATGCGCACGGGCACGGCCCTGCAGAAGCAGCCGTGGGGCTTCGCGGACCTGCCCGCCGGCGACACGGTCCGGCTGAGCCTGGTCGACTACGCGGGCCGGGCGGCGTACGACGGGGGCCGCTCGCTGGCCGGCCGCCGTATCAGGACCGCGGGCTTCGTGGCGGTGGACCGCGACGGCGCCCCGTACCTGGTCCGGATGGCACTCAGCTGCTGCGCGGCGGACGGCCAACCGGTGAAGGTAGGCATGACGGGCCGGACGCCTCCGGTCCTGCGCCCGGACGCCTGGCTGGAGGTCACCGGCACGTACACGCCGAAGCGGATCGAGGATCCGGTGAACGGCGGCGTCATCCCGTTCCTCGACATCACGGAGGCGAAGCCGGTCGAGGCCCCCCGGGACCCGTACGACGAGAGCTGGAACGGCTGAGCCGGAGCGGACGGGGACCAACCTGTCGATCCTCTGTCGATCCGGGGGATGCGTGGGGAAAGAGGGCCGGGGTTCGGTCAGGATGAAGGAACGGCGGTCGAGGCCGCTCAATCCTTTCGCTCCTCTCAAGGAGGCCCGGAACGATGAACCGCAACCACGTCCACCCCTCCAGGCGCGCACTCCTGGGCGGTGCCGCCCTCACCGCGTTCACGGCGGCGACCGGCACGGGCACGGCGAACGCGGCACCCACGACCTCCCCGGCCACGTGGCCGACGGAGTTCCCGCTGCCCGACGGCTTCCTCCCCGAGGGCATAGCCATCGGCAGGAAGCCGTACGCGTACATGGGCTCGCGCGCCAACGGCGCCCTGTACCGCACGGACCTGCGCACGGGGAAGGGCGGGATCCTCTTCGCGGGCGGCACCGGCCTGGTCGCGGTGGGTCTGAAACTCGACCACGACGGCCTGCTGTACGTGGCGGGCAACACGGGAGTGGCCCGTACCCACGACTCCCGCACGGGCGAGATCGTCACGACGTACCGGCTCACGGAAGCGACCGGCCACTTCATCAACGACGTGACGCTCCTGGGCGACCGGGCCTGGTTCACGGACTCACGGGCCGCGGCGCTGTACGCGGTCCCGCGCGGCCGGTCCGGAGCCGTACGGACGCTGCCCCTCACCGGAGACTGGGTCCAGCTCCCGGACGTCAACAACGCCAACGGCATCGTGGGCACCCCTGACGGCCGTGCCCTGATCGTCGTGAAGAGCACCCCGGGCGAGCTGTACAAGGTGGACGTCCGAACGGGCCACGCCACGAGGATCACCCTGGTCGGCGCGACGGACGTGGTCAACGGCGACGGCCTCTACCGCACGGGCCGCACCCTGTACGTGGTCCAGAACCGCCTGAACCGCATCAGCGTGTTCCACCTGGACGCCAGGTCCACGACGGCGACCCTGACCGGCACGATCACGGACCCCCGCTTCGACGTCCCCACCACGGCAGCCCGCTACGCGAACCGCCTGTACCTGGTGAACGCCCGCTTCACGAGCCCCCAGACCCCGGAGACGACGTTCACGGGGGTGGCGGTCCCACTCTGACCCGCCCTCCACGGGAACCGCCACAAGCACCGACGGCACTCCACACCGGGCGCGCTTCCGTCCGTGCCGTCACCACGGGCGGGGCACGACGCGGCACGGCCGGCCTGGAACACCTGGCCGGCCCCACCGACCCGCGCATCCGGCCCGCTCACCGGCCCGCGCGTCCGGCCCGTCGCTTCAGGCCGGCAACCAGCCATTGACCCACCACGTCGGACACGACCAGGCATGTGCCGAAAGAGACGCATCCGCCCAGGAATGCCCGGGAAGCAGACGCCAGAACACAGCACCCACGCCGTAGCCGAACACCAGGACAGCCACCAGCGCCCACAACCGCCGCCGCGCCCGCCACCCAACCGCCCCGGCCGTCCGAGCGAGGCGCTGGATCTGGAGCAGGCGAAAGCCGTGCTCATCGCCGCGCGACCGTCACGGCTGTACGCCTACCTCGTGCTCCCGCTCCTCAGCGGCGTACGCACGGAAGAGGCGCGCCCCCTCACCTGGGACCACGTCTTCCTGGAGGCGACGGACGGCATCCCGCCCCACGTCGCGGTATGGCGCTCGGTGCGCAAGCACGGTGAGACGAGGACCAGGAGGAGCCGCCGGACCACCGCTCTGCCCAAGCAGGTGGTCGACGTCCTCGAAGAGCACAGACGAT
This sequence comes from Streptomyces beigongshangae, assembly GCF_019710745.1. Classification (GTDB taxonomy): domain Bacteria; phylum Actinomycetota; class Actinomycetes; order Streptomycetales; family Streptomycetaceae; genus Streptomyces; species Streptomyces beigongshangae. The sequence continues at coordinate 30,653 of NZ_JAHKJW010000040.1, read as the reverse complement.
GGCAGAAGCGGGAGCGAGCGTCGAAAGGGATGGAGTGGAGCCCGGCCGGCCGTGTCTTCACCACCCGGAGCGGTGAGCCGCTCGACGCGGCCAACGTTCGGCGAGACTTCAAGGCCATCGCGAAGAAAGCCGGACTGAAGCCCGAGTGGACCCCGCGGGAACTCCGGCACAGCTTCGTGTCCCTGCTCTCGGACCACGGCATCCCCTGGAGCGGATCGCGCTCCTGGTCGGCCACAGCAGCCAGGCGACCACAGAGGCGGTCTACCGCAAGCAGCTCCGGCCCGTGATCACACAGGGCGCCGAAGCGATGGACGACATCTTCGCCGAAGAGCAGGAGGGGGAGGACGCGGAGACCGACGAAGAGGGCGGCACGGTGGCCTGACCAAATGCGTTTGGCCCCCCCGTTTGGCCCCTCGAGCACGACAGAGGCCCAATCGCTATCAAGCGATTGGGCCTCTGACCTGTGTCGGGGTGGCGGGATTTGAACCCACGACCTCTTCGTCCCGAACGAAGCGCGCTGCCAAGCTGCGCTACACCCCGATGTCGCTGGTGGCGGGCCACTCTCGTGGTGTGCCGTGGCGACGTCGTTTACTTTAGCCCACTGGTGGCCGGAGACGAAATCCGGTTTTCGGGGGGCCGGTGGCGGCGCGACCCGGGCCTGAGGTGGTCCAGGGCGACGAGGAGGACGGCCAGGCCGTAGCAGGCGACGCCGAGGATGGCGACGTTGCCCAGGACCTCGACGAAGCCGTGCCGGGTCACGTCGAGGAAGGGGTACGGGTAGCGGGCAGGGGTGCCCGGGGGCAGGAGCACGCCCCGGATCACCGTGGTGGCCAGGTACGCGACCGGAAGGATCGTCCACGTCGCCGCGCTGTGCAGGCGCAGTGCTCCCGGGCGGGTCAGCAGGAGCCAGTCCAGCGCCACCGCGGCCGGCACCGCCGTGTGCAGCAGGTGGTCCGCCACCGCGTGCCAGACCGTGGGCGTTCCGCCGCCCGACAGGGAGAACGGGATCGTGTCGTCCGCCAGGATCAGGTGGTGGGCCAGGCCCGCCCCGACCGCGTACAGCACCGTGCCGGCGGTGACCGACGGCCGCAGCGGATGGCGTGCCGTCCAGGCCCGCCGGGCCGTGACGGCGAACACCGCGGTTGTCAGGATGCCGCTCAGAACGGTGAAGTGGCTCAGGGCGCGTACCGGGCTGCCCGACAGCAGGCCGAGCACCACGCCCGTGGCGGCCGCGAGCGCGACGAGGAGGCGGAAGAGGGCGACCACGGGGCGGCGTACGCGGGGGAGCACGGCGTACGCCGGCACCACGGGGACGGCCGCGGCGGCGGCCTTGGCGGCTATGCCGGGGACCCTGGGTATGTCCGGGATCTCCGCAGGTATGGGGGCGGTCATGCCCTCACGCTAGGCGTATCGGACAAAAGGGGCTAAGTGGATTCCGCCGGACGGGTGTCGCCGAGGGCCCCGCCCCGCTCCTCTCCCTCACCGCGCGCCACCGGCCGCCACCGGCTCCTGTCGCCCTCACCGGCTCCTGCCAGCCGCGTGGCTCCTGCCGGCTCCCACCGGCTTCCGTCGGCGCCCACCGGCTCCCCGGCCGGAAGCCCGGCCCGGCCGCTACGCGGAGGTCCGTGTCGTCAGCGTCAGCAGTGTCGCCTCCGGCGGGCACGCGAACCGTACCGGCGTGTACCTGCTCGTCCCGCAGCCCGCCGACACGTGCATGTAGGACGTCCGGCCGGACTCCGCCTCCGTGTACGTGGACAGGCCCTTCACCCGCTCCGTGTCGAGGTCGCAGTTGGTGACCAGGGCGCCGTAGAAGGGGATGCACAGCTGTCCGCCGTGCGTGTGGCCCGCCAGGATCAGCGGGTAGCCGTCCGCGGCGAAGGCGTCCAGCGCGCGCAGGTACGGGGCATGCACGACGCCGAGCGAGAGATCGGCGGCGGCGGACGGGCCGCCGGCCACGCGCGCGTACCGGTCACGCTTGATGTGCGGGTCGTCGAGGCCGGTCAGCTCGATCTCGAAGCCGTCGATCTTCAGTGAGTTCCGGGTGTTGGTCAGGTTCAGCCAGCCCGCCGCGTCGAACCCGTCGCGCAGTTCCTCCCACGGGTTGTGGACCACGTTCGTGGCGGGCGCGTTGCCGTTCAGCCCGTGCCGGCCCTGCACCTTCTCGTACAGGTAGCGGGCGGGGTTGCGCAGGGTGGGCCCGTAGTAGTCGTTCGAGCCGAAGACGTACGCCCCGGGGAACTCCATCAGGGGGCCGAGGGCGTCCATGACCTCCGGCACGCCCTCCGGATCGGAGAGGTTGTCCCCGGTGTTGATGACGAAGTCGGGGCGCAGGCCGGCCAGCGAACGCAGCCAGCGCTGCTTCTTGCGCTGACCGCAGACCATGTGGATGTCGGAGACCTGGAGCACCCGCAGCGGCCGTACACCCGGCGGCAGCACCGGGACCGTCACCCGCCGCAGACGGAAGGAGCGGGCTTCGAACCCCGCCGAGTAGATCAGACCGGCGGCGCCTGCCGCCGCAATTCCCAGGGGTACTCCGTATCGCGCGCGCATACGCCCATCGTGTCAGACCCCCGTCGCCCCGGACCCCGTGGGAGGCCCCCGGCCGACGGGAGCCCAATCCACGGGCGGTCGTGGCACCACACCTGCGACAATCACCCCATGACCACGCTCAAGTCGAAGCTGCAGGCAGACCTCAACGCCGCGATCAAGGAGCGCGACGAGCTCCGCTCCTCGACGCTCCGGCTGACCCTCGCCGCCGTCCAGAAGGAGGAGGTCGCGGGTACGCAGAAGCGCGAACTCTCCGACGACGAGGTGCAGAAGGTGATCGCCAAGGAGGCGAAGAAGCGCCGCGAGGCGGCCGAGGCGTTCGCGCAGGGCGGCCGTGCCGAGTCGGCCGAGCGCGAGAAGGCGGAGGGCGAGGTCCTCGCCGGGTACCTGCCGAAGCAGCTCTCCGACGACGAGCTCCAGCAGATCGTCGCGCAGGCGGTCGAGGAGGCGAGGGCGGCCGGGGCGGAAGGGCCCCGGGCCATGGGCCAGGTCATGAAGATCGTGAACCCGAAGGTGGCCGGCCAGGCCGACGGCGGACGCGTCGCCGCGGCGGTCAAGAAACTGCTCGCGGGCTGAGTACCGCGGTCCTGTCTGCCCGGGGAGACCTGGGCCTACCGGACCCACCCGGACCCACCGGACCCACCGGACCCACCCGGGGAGACCCGGGGAGACCCGGACCCACCGGACCCACCCGGGGAGACCCGGGGAGACCCGGACCCACCGGACCTGCCCGGAGAGACCCGGGCAGGTCCGGTCGGGGCCACGACCGGCCCGGTCACCACCAGGCAGGTCGTGACCGGTCAGGTCCACGGCCGGCCGCAGCGTACGCCGATGGGGGCGCCCCCATGCAGCATGGGGGCGCCCCCATCGGCGTATCCGTGGAGTTCAGGGGGTCGGTTTACGGCCAGCCCTCCCAGCCGCCTCCCCCGTTCCCTCCGCCGTTGTTCCCCTCGTTCCCGCCGATCGTCCACTCGTCCGGGACCGAGAACGTCGGCGTCGGGAACTGGGGCTGACCGGGACCGCCGTTGTTCCCGCCCCCATTGTCATTTCCCCGGTTGTCCCCGTTTCCGCCGTTGCCGTCGTTTCCGCCGTTGCCGTTGCCGTTGCCGTTGCCGTTGCCGTCACCGGGACCAGGACCAGGACCGGGGCGGTTGCCGTCGTCCCCGTTGCCGTCGTCCCCGAGGCCCTCGTCCCCCTCGTCGCCGTCGGGGATGTTGACGAGGTTGAAGCCCGGGGACTCCTTGCCCAGCAGGGCGCCGGTCATGGCGTCCTTCCAGATCGGCCCCGGCACCGCGCCGCCGAAGACCTTCTCGTGCCACTCCCCGCCGATCGTGATGTCGACCATCCTGACCTTCTGGGTGGCGCTGCCGACCCAGACCGCGCCGGACAGGTTCGGCGTGTAGCCGACGAACCAGGCGTTCTTGCGGAAGTCCGTAGTACCGGTCTTGCCGGCGTTGGGGCGGTCGGTGAGACCCGCCTGCTGGCCCGTACCGGAGTCGACCACACCACTGAGCAGCGTGTTGATGGTGTCCGCGGTGGTCTCCGACATCGCGCGTGAGCACGACGACTTCGGCACCTGCAGGGACTTCTTCTCACCGCCGAGCTGCTGGCTGATCGACGCGATCGCGATCGGCGTGCAGTACGTGCCCCGGTTGGCGAAGGCCGCGTACGCGCTCGCCATGGTCAGCGGCGAGATGCCGGTGGAGCCGAGGGTGAGTCCCGAGGGCACCTGGGGCAGCTTGGTGCCGTTGCCCTGCACGACGCCCAGCTTGTCGGTGAGCTTCGCGACCGGGCACATGCCGGTGTCTTCGAGCATCTGCACGAAGTACGTGTTGACCGACATCTCCATGGCCTTCTTGAGCGGGTACGGGCCGACCTCCGACTCGTCCTCGTTCTCGACCTTGGCGTTCTCGCTGTTGCGCCAGACCTTCCCGTCGCACGCCCGGACCCGGTCGGGGTACGGCATGTCGTACGGGGCCGAGTAGACCTGCGTGGGCGGCTTGCCCTCCTCCAGGGCGGCCGCGGCCAGGAACGGCTTGAACGTCGAACCGGTCGGGAACCCGAAGTTCGACCCGCCCATCGCGTGGTCGACCGAGTAGTTGATCTCGGTCTCGTTCTTCCCGTAGCCGAACGGCTTCGACTGCCCCATCGCCAGGATCCTGCCGGAGCCGGGCTCGACGAGCGTCGACGCCGCCGCGACCTTGTCCGACTGGTTGACGTGGTCCCTGAGCGAGGCCTGGACCGACTTCTGGGCCTGCGGGTCGAGCGTCGTCCGGATCGTCAGACCGCCCTGGTCCCAGACCTTCGCCCGGTCCTTCTGCGTCTTGCCGAAGACCGGGTCGGTCAGGAAGACCTTGCGCACGTAGGAGCAGAAGAAGCTGGCGTCCTTGGCGGCCGTGATGCAGCCGTTCTTCGGCTTGCTGACCTTCAGGCCGAGCGGCTTCGCCTTCGCCGCGGCGGCCTCCGCCTGCGAGATGTCGTGCACCTCGGCCATCCGCTGCAGCACCACGTTGCGCCGCTTCACGGCCTCGGCCTCGTCGTTGACCGGGTCGTACCGGCTCGGCGACTGGACGATGCCGGCGAGCAGCGCGGCCTCCTGCACCTCCAGGTCCCTGGCGGACTTGGAGAAGTAGCGCTGGGACGCGGCCTCCACGCCGTAGGCCTGCTGCCCGAAGAACGTGATGTTCAGGTAGTTCTCGAGGATCTTCTTCTTGCCGAGCTCCTCCTCGACCTGGATCGCGTACTTCAGCTCGCGGATCTTGCGGCCGAGGGTCTGCTGGGTGGCCTGGGCGACCTTGGTCGCGTCGTCGCCGGCCTCCTCGACGAAGACGTTCTTGACGTACTGCTGCGTCAGCGTCGAGGCACCCTCCGAGACCTCGCCGCTCTGCGCGTTCTTGTTCAGGGCCCGCAGGACGCCCTTGAGGTCGACCGCGCCGTGCTCGTAGAAGCGCGCGTCCTCGATCGCGACGATCGCCTTCTGCATGTACGGCGAGATGTCCTTGAGGTCGACCACCGTGCGGTCACGCGAGTAGACCGTGGCGAGCTGGCCGCCCTGGTTGTCCAGGATCACGGTGCGCTGGCTCAGGGGCGGCCGCTTAAGGTTCGCCGGGATCTCGTCGAACCCCTCGACCGACCCCTTGGCGGCGAGGCCGAGCGCGCCGAACGCCGGTACGGCGATCCCGGCCATGACAGCCCCCGCGAGCACACTGACACCGAGGAACTTGGCGGCCTGCTGCGTGGGAGACAGACCACCGCCCGAACGCTTTTTTGGCATGAGGGCAGCCTACGTTCTCATTCGCCGGACACGCGTAAGGCATTGGCCTAAGCTGCTCTCAACTGTCACAGCAGTAGGGCTACGTATCAATACGTCCGGCGACCCCGAATCGTTTCGGACCTCGCTCGACTTTTTTGCCGAGCGCGTGTCCGAATACGCCTTGTGTGTCATCCGGCGTCCGTTGTGACGCAACTGAAACGCCCCGGTTTGCCGGGAAGGTCACGTATGTCGTCGGGTCACTCCGTTGGGTGATCTGTCGCGTACCCATAGTCCATTCGGGCCATTCAAGATTGGGCCCGAAGGGGCTGGTTGACTGTGCCCACCTTCCGTAACGTCCTCAACTGGCGGCGGTGAATATGCCGCTGCCGCCGTGGGGGAGCCTCGATTCGGGAGAGGACGGCGCCGGTATGGGCTGGGTAACCGACTGGAGTGCGCAGGCGGCCTGCCGCACTACCGATCCGGATGAACTGTTCGTGCAGGGAGCAGCGCAGAACAGGGCCAAGGCGGTGTGCACCGGATGTCCGGTGCGCACGGAGTGCCTGGCCGACGCGCTGGACAACCGTGTCGAGTTCGGCGTGTGGGGAGGAATGACGGAGCGGGAGCGCCGCGCACTGCTGCGTAGGCGGCCGACCGTCACCTCTTGGCGCAGGCTGCTCGAGACAGCGCGTACCGAGTACGAGCGGGGGGCGGGAATACTGCCCCTCGACGAGGAAGAGGTGTACGAGAACTACGCAGCGGTCGGCTGACCGGGCCTTCGCGCCGGGTTCAGTGCCGGGCCTTCGCGCCGGGCTTCGGCGCCAGGCTTTTGCGTCGGGCTTTCGCGCACGCGGCGGACTTGGGGGCAGGCCCGCGGGCGGGCCCGCAGCGGCTCCGTCTGCGCCGCGGCAACGACTCCGTCTGCGCCGGAGGTGCGTGCCAGGGGTGCGAGTGGCGTCCTCGGAGGTACGAGTGATGTCCACGTGACCCCTGTACGACGGCGTACGCGATAGGAGCGCGTACGCCGCCCATGCGCTGTGCGCCGCCCATGCGCTGTGCGCCGCCCATGCGCTGTGCGTCGATCCGCGTGGCGTACCTGACGTGTGCCCGCGTGGCGTGCGGCGCCGCACGCCGGCCACCACGGCCCCAGCGATCCCGTGAGGCTCAGGAATCCGCGAGGCTCAGGAACCTCCGGCCGCGAGCCGGTCCCCGATGTCCCGCAACCCGGTGAGGTCGTGCACGTCGCCGGGCAGCGCCGCCACTTCCGCCACCGCCACCTCGGGGTGGAGCGCGGCGAAGCGGTCGCGCGTGCGCTGCTCGCGGGAGAGCAGCCGCATGCGCTCGGCGTGCAGCCTCAGCAGACCTGCGGTGAGCTGTTCGACGGTGCGGTGGTCGGCGTGGTGGTCGTCCGGCCCGGCTCCGTCGGTACCGGTCCGGTCCGCGGCGGGGGAGCCTGCGTCGGATACGGGAGCCTCGGGGGCGTCGGTCTCGGTGGCGGGCGTTTCTGAAGCGGGTGAATCCGGATCGAACGGCTCCGGAGCGGGCGACTTCGGAGCAAACAGTTCTGAAGCGGGCGATTCTGAAGCAGAGGCTTCTGAACTGCCGTGCGGATCGGGAGAGTTACGAAGTCCAGCTTTCCCGTCCACCTGATCCACAATGCGGGCCTGTTCAAGATTTTCCGCGGCGGTGATCGCACGTTCGGCGGACAGCTGGGTGGCGCCGCTGCCGTGGACCCGGTTCAGTACGAGCCCGGCGAGCGGCATGTCCTCCGCGGCCAGCCGTTCCACGAAGTACGCCGCCTCGCGCAGCGCGTCCCGCTCCGGGACCGCGACGACCAGGAACGCCGTCCCCGGCGCCTGGAGCAGCTTGTACGTGGCGTCCGCGCGGGTGCGGAAACCGCCGAAGGTGGTGTCCATGGCAGCCACGAACGTCTGCACGTCCTTGAGGAGCTGGCCGCCCAGCAGCTTGCCGAGGGTGCCGGTCATCATCGACATCCCGACGTTCAGGAACTTCATCCCGGCCCGGCCGCCCAGCTTGGCCGGCGCGGTCAGCAGCCGGATCAGCTTGCCGTCCAGGAACGAGCCGAGCCGCTTGGGGGCGTCCAGGAAGTCCAGGGCCGAGCGCGAGGGCGGCGTGTCGACGACGATGAGGTCCCACTCGTCGCGGGCCCGCAGCTGCCCCAGCTTCTCCATCGCCATGTACTCCTGCGTGCCCGCGAAGCCCGCCGAGAGCGACTGGTAGAAGGGGTTGGCCAGGATCGCGGCCGCCCGCTCGCGGTCGGCGTGCGCCTCGACGATCTCGTCGAAGGTGCGCTTCATGTCGAGCATCATCGCGTGCAGCTCACCGCCCGCGGAGTCGTCGATGCCCTTCACCCGGCGCGGGGTGTTGTCGAGCGCGTCGATGCCCATCGACTGGGCGAGCCTGCGCGCCGGGTCGATCGTGAGGACGACCACCTTGCGGCCGCGTTCGGCGGCGCGCAGCCCCAGGGCCGCCGCGGTGGTGGTCTTGCCGACGCCGCCCGAACCGCAGCAGACCACGATGCGGGTCCCCGGGTCGTCGAGCAAGGTGTCGACACCCAGGAGGGAGTCCCGCGCGCGGGCGGGTCCGTCCGTGCGGACAGGGTCGTCTGCGTGGACAGGGCCGTCCACGTGAGCGGAGTCATCCGCGGGGGCAGAATCGTCCGCGGGGGCAGAATCGTTTGCGCGGGCCGGGTCCTGGCTCATGAGATCCCTTGCTGACGCAGTTCCGTGGCGAGTTCGTACAGGCCCGCGAGGTCCATTCCCTCGGCGAGCAGCGGGAGTTCGTGCAGCGGCAGGTCCAGGTCCTGCAGGACGGCCCGCTGCTCGCGCTCCAGCGCGTACCGCTCGGCGTACTCGTGCGCCTGCTCCAGCAGCGGCTCCACCAGGCGCTCGGCGACCCCGCCGCGGCGTGCGCCGCCGAGTCCGGCGGCCGACAGCGACCTGGCGACGGCCGTGCGCGGTGCCTCGCGTGTGAGCTCCAGGTCGGCCTCGTCGAGGATCGCGGGCCGCACCATGTTCACGATGGTCCGTCCCACCGGCAGCCGCGCGGCACGCAGCTCCGCGATGCCGTCGGCGGTCTCCTGGACGGGCATCTCCTCCAGGAGCGTCACCAGGTGCACGGCGGTCTCCGGGGACTTCAGCACCCGCATGACGGCCTGCGCCTGGTTGTGGATCGGGCCTATCCTGGCGAGCCCCGCCACCTCGTCGTTCACGTTCAGGAAGCGGGTGACCCGCCCGGTCGGCGGGGCGTCCATCACGACGAAGTCGTACGTGAACCGCCCGCGCTTGTCCTTGCGGCGTACGGCCTCGCACGCCTTGCCCGTCAGGAGCACGTCCCGCAGGCCGGGCGCGATGGTGGTCGCGAAGTCGATGGCGCCCAGTTTCTTCAGGGCGCGGCCGGCGCCGCCGAGCTTGTAGAACATCTGGAGGTAGTCCAGAAGGGCCAGCTCGGGGTCGATGGCGAGGGCGTACACCTCCCCGCCCCCGGGGGCGACGGCGATCTTCCGCTCCTCGTAGGGCAGCGCCTCCGTCCCGAAGAGCTGCGCGATGCCCTGTCTGCCCTCGACCTCGACCAGAAGGGTGCGCCTGCCCTCGGTCGCGAGGGCGAGCGCGAGTGCTGCGGCGACCGTGGTCTTTCCGGTACCGCCCTTGCCGCTGACGACCTGAAGCCTGCTCACGTCTTCGAGCCTAATTCCTCACCGGATGTCACGGTGGCCGTGGGTGGGGTTGCGGGCCCCGGCCCCGATCTCCCGGTCCCGGGCCCCGGGGCCCTCGGCCCTGCCTCGCATACGGGTGCCCAGGAGACGCCCCGCCCGGTCACCACCCCGGCCTCGGGCCCGGTCACCACCCCGGCCCCGGCCCCGGGCCCGGTCACCGGCTCAGCCGTCCGCCCGGTCATCGCTCCGGCCGTCCACCCGGTCACCGGTGCGGTCACCGGCCGGAGACGTACGGCGAACCCGTGCGCGGGCTGCGCGGGCTGCACGGGCTGCACGGGCTGTGAGGAGGGCGTGCGGTGCCAGCGGATACAGTCGCCCCCATGACCAAGTGGGAATACGCAACCGTGCCTCTGCTCGTCCACGCCACGAAGCAGATTCTGGACACCTGGGGCGAGGACGGCTGGGAGCTCGTCCAGGTCGTGCCCGGGCCGAACAACCCCGAGCAGCTCGTCGCCTACTTGAAGCGGGAGAAGGCCGCGTGAGCGCCGTCGAGGCGAAACTGGCCGAACTGGGACTGACCCTGCCGGACGTCGTGCCCCCGCTGGCCGCGTACCAGCCCGCGGTGCGTTCGGGCGTGTACGTGTACACGGCGGGCCAGCTCCCGATGGTGGACGGCAAGCTCCCGGTCACCGGCAAGGTGGGCGCGGAGGTGACGCCCGAGGAGGCCAAGGAACTGGCCCGCACCTGCGCGCTGAACGCCCTCGCGGCGGTCAAGTCGGTCGCGGGTGACCTCGACCGCGTCGCGCGCGTGGTGAAGGTCGTCGGGTTCGTCGCCTCGGCCGCCGACTTCACCGGCCAGCCCGCCGTCCTGAACGGCGCGAGCGAGCTGCTGGGCGAGGTCCTCGGCGACAAGGGCGTGCACGCGCGCAGCGCGGTCGGCGTGGCGGTCCTGCCGCTCGACGCACCCGTGGAGGTCGAGATCCAGGTGGAGCTGACGGAGGCGTAGGCGGGACCGCCCTGCTTCTGCGTGCTGTCTCGGACGCAGGCGGACATTCGGGTCCCGGCACGCGTTCGGGTGCCGTCCCGGGTTCTGGCGTGCGTTCGGGCGCCGGCGCGCACATACGGGCCCTCCCGGGGAGCGGTGGTTGCCTCTCGAACATCAGCGCACTCCGGGATAGCCTCCGGCCATGGCGAACGGTCAGTGGTACCCCCCGGAGTGGCCCGAGAGGATCCGCGCACTCGCGCAGGGCACGCTCACACCGGTCGTCCCCAGGAGGGCGGCCACCGTCATGCTGCTCAAGGACACCGACTCGGCCCCCGCCGTGCACATGCTGCGCAGGCGTGCCTCCATGGCCTTCGCCGGAGGCGCGTACGCGTACCCCGGCGGCGGTGTGGACCCGCGGGACGACGACCGGCACGTCCGCTGGGCGGGCCCCACGCGCGCGTGGTGGGCGTCCCGGCTCGGGGTCGACGAGACCGCCGCCCAGGCGATCGTCTGCGCGGCGGTCCGTGAGACGTACGAGGAGGCGGGTGTCCTGCTCGCGGGGCCGGCCCCGGACACCGTGGTCGGCGACACCAGCGGGGACGACTGGGAGGCCGACCGGGCCGCCCTGGTCGCCCGTGACCTCTCCTTCGCCGAGTTCCTCGACCGCAGAGGACTGGTCCTGCGCTCCGACCTGCTGGGTGCCTGGACGCGCTGGATAACCCCGGAGTTCGAGCCGCGCCGCTACGACACCTGGTTCTTCGTGGCCGCCCTCCCGGCGGGCCAGCGCACCCGCAACGCCTCCACGGAGGCCGACCGCACCGTCTGGATCCGCCCCGCGGACGCGCTGGACGGCTACGACAGGGGCGAGCTCCTGATGATGCCGCCCACCATCGCCACCCTGCGCCAGATCGGCGCGTACGGGACCGCCGCGAAGGCCCTCGCTGCCGCGTCCGCGCGGGACCTGACACCCGTCCTGGCCCGGGCCCGGCTGGTCGACGGTGAGCTGGTGCTCAGCTGGCCGGGCCACGACGAGTTCACCAAACACATCCCGACCGGTGGAGCCTCCGCATGACCGACGCCGCAGCCCTTCCCGGCCAGCCACGCGGCGGGGTGCTCTCCGGCCCCGCCACCCCGCGTGCCGTCAACGTCCTCGCCCCCAACGCGTCCGCGATGACCCTGGACGGCACCAACACCTGGATCGTGGCCGAGCCCGACTCCGCACTCGCGGTGGTGATCGATCCGGGACCCCTGGACGACGTACACCTGCGGAACGTCGTCGACACCGCCGAGAGGGCCGGCAAGCGGGTCGCCCTGACCCTTCTGACACACGGGCACCCGGACCACGCCGAGGGCGCCGCACGGTTCGCGGAGCTGACGGGCACGAAGGTGCGGGCGCTCGATCCGGCGCTGCGGCTGGGCGACGAGGGCCTGGCCGCCGGGAACGTCGTCACCACGGGCGGCCTGGAGCTGCGGGTCGTACCGACGCCCGGCCACACCGCCGACTCGCTCTGCTTCCACCTGCCCGCCGACGGCGCCGTGCTGACCGGCGACACCGTCCTGGGCCGCGGCACCACGGTGGTGGCCCATCCCGACGGGCGCCTGGGCGACTACCTGGACTCCCTGCGGCGGCTCAGGTCCCTGACGGTCGACGACGGCGTCCACACGGTCCTGCCGGGCCACGGACCGGTCCTGGAGGACGCCCAGGGAGTCGTCGAGTTCTACCTCGCCCACCGCGCCCACCGCCTCGCCCAGGTGGAGACGGCCGTCGAGGACGGTTACACGTCCCCGTCCCAGGTGGTCGCCCACGTATACGCGGACGTCGACCGCTCCCTGTGGCCGGCGGCGGAACTGTCGGTACGGGCCCAGCTGGACTACCTCCGGGAGCACGGGCTCATCGGACGGGAGTGAGAGGCACACGACTGGGGCGCACGTCACCGGGGCGCACGCCACTTGGGCGTACGTCACCGAGACGTACGACGCCGAGGGGCCCTGCCACAGCTGCGGCAGGGCCCCTCGGTGGGGTCGGTGGGGTCGGTGAAAGGCCGTGAGGTAGTACGGCCGACACGGCGGTGACCGTGACAGCTAGCGCGAGCGCTTCGCCAGGCGTTCCACGTCCAGCAGGATCACCGCGCGGGCCTCCAGCCGGAGCCAGCCGCGGCCCGCGAAGTCCGCGAGCGCCTTGTTGACCGTCTCGCGGGAGGCACCGACCAGCTGGGCCAGTTCCTCCTGGGTCAGGTCGTGCACGACGTGGATGCCCTCCTCGGACTGCACGCCGAAGCGGCGCGACAGGTCCAGGAGCGCGCGGGCCACCCGGCCCGGCACATCGGAGAAGACCAGGTCGGACATCTGGTCGTTGGTCTTGCGCAGTCGGCGGGCGACGGCACGCAGCAGGGCGGCGGCCACCTCGGGCCGCGCGTTCAGCCAGGGCTGGAGGTCGCCGTGGCCGAGGCCCAGCAGCTTCACCTCGGTCAGCGCGGAGGCCGTAGCCGTGCGCGGGCCCGGGTCGAACAGCGACAGCTCACCGATGAGCTCGCCGGGACCCAGCACCGCCAGCATGTTCTCGCGGCCGTCGGGGGATGTGCGGTGGAGCTTCACCTTGCCCTCGGTGACCACGTACAGCCGGTCTCCGGGGTCGCCTTCGTGAAAGAGCGCGTCGCCGCGTGCGAGGGTCACCTCACTCATGGAGGCGCGGAGCTCCGCGGCCTGCTCGTCATCGAGCGCCGCGAAGAGCGGGGCGCGCCGCAGAACGTCGTCCACGAGTTCTCTCCTTGTCGACCTGCTCAGGGGATCTTGTACCCGGTGTATCAGGGGACCGTGTTCCCCGTTTTGCCGGACGGTCCACACAGTGTGATCAGTCACAAGTCTGCCGCACGGGCGTGTCGGGCAGTGCGGCAGGGGGCCAATTGGGGGCCGATCTCCGGTGGCCCGGGCGGATGTCGGCGCCGGGCTCTAGGCTGGCCGGGTGTCCAAATCGCCGGTGAGAGCACAGGCCAAGGGGGCTGGGCGGGTGGGTGTACGTCGCGATTCCGCTGTGGGCGAACAGGACTCCGGTGGAGCGAAGAACACGACAAAAGCGGCAGGGCCGGGTCGGGTGAGGAGCGCGGCCGGAGCGGCCGGGGCCGCGGCGGGGGCCGCCGCCTCGGAGATGGCCGCGGCGGCGAAGAAGGCGGCGGTCGCCAAGAAGGCCGCCGCCGCGAAGCGGACTGCCAAGAAGGGCGCGCCCGGGACTACGGAGGGTGCGTCGGGGAAGGCGCCCGCGAAGAAGGCTGTGCCGACCGGGAGAGCCGGGGCACCCGGGAAGTCCGCGCCGTCCGGGGCGCAGGCCGGGAAGGCCGCGGTTGCCGCGGAACCTGCGACGACCGAGAAGTCCGCGCCTGCCGTGCAGGCCGTGTCCGCCAGGAGAGCAGTGCCTGCCAAGAAGTCCGCGTCCGCCGAGCAGACGGCGTCCGCCGAGCAGACGGCGTCCGCCGAGAAGTCCGCGTCCGCGAAGAAGTCCGCACCCGCGAAGAAGGCTGCGTCCGTAAAGAAGACCGCATCCGCCAGGAAAGGCGGAACCGACGGCAAGGCGGCTCCCGCCCGTGTCGTCCCCGCCGGGCCGTCCCGGAACGAGTCCCGTACCGCTCTCGTCCGGCGGGCGCGCCGCATCAATCGTGAACTCGCCGAGGTGTACCCGTACGCCCACCCGGAGCTGGACTTCGAGAACCCCTTCCAGCTCGTGGTCGCCACCGTCCTGTCGGCGCAGACGACCGACCTGAGGGTGAACCAGACGACACCGGCGCTCTTCGCGAAGTACCCCACGCCCGAGGACCTGGCGGCGGCGGACCCGGAGGAGGTCGAGGAGATCCTCCGGCCCACGGGCTTCTTCCGGGCCAAGACCAAGTCGGTCATGGGCCTCTCGAAGGCGCTGCGGGACGACTTCGGCGGCGAGGTCCCCGGTCGCCTCGAAGACCTCGTCAAGCTGCCCGGCGTCGGCCGCAAGACCGCCTTCGTGGTCCTCGGCAACGCCTTCGGCCGCCCCGGCATCACCGTGGACACCCACTTCCAGCGGCTCGTACGGCGCTGGCAGTGGACCACCGAGAAGGAGCCGGAGAAGATCGAGCCGGCCATCGGCGAGCTCTTCCCGAAGAGCGACTGGACGATGCTGTCGCACCATGTGATCTTCCACGGCCGCCGTATCTGCCACGCCCGCAAACCCGCCTGCGGCGCCTGCCCCATCGCTCCGCTCTGCCCGGCGTACGGAGAGGGCGAGACCGACCCGGAGAAGGCGAAGAAGCTCCTGAAGTACGAGAAGGGCGGCTTCCCCGGCCAGCGCCTCAACCCCCCGCAGGCATACCTGGACGCCGGCGGCATCCCCGCCCCGCCGCTCGGAGCGACCGCCCCCGATGCACCCGCCCCCGATGCACCCGCCCCCGGTTCACCCGCACAGGGCACGGTATGACGGAACGATCCTCGGCACCGGGGGCGTTGAGAGCAGCAGAACGGGGGTGGCGATGACGCGCGCGAGCCACACGCACGACAGGTACGAGACGCAAGGCGAGTACGACATACAGGATGAGTACGACATAAAGGACGGGTGCGCCGCAGACGGCAGGCGCGGCACGCCGCAGGACGGCCCGGTCCTGAGCACGGTCGGGCTGCCCGGCTGGCTGGACCCGGTGGTGCGCGCCGTCGAGACGGTCCGCCCCCGCCAGCTGAGCCGCTTCCTGCCGCCCGAGGACGGCACGGGACGCCAGTCGGCCGTGCTGGTCCTCTTCGGCGAGGGCGAGCGCGGCCCCGAGCTGCTGCTCATGGAGCGCGCCACCTCGCTCAGATCGCACGCGGGGCAGCCGTCGTTCCCGGGCGGCGCCCTCGACCCGGAGGACGGCGACCCGGCGGACGACGGACCGCTGCGGGCCGCGCTCCGCGAGGCCGAGGAGGAGACCGGACTCGACCCCCGCGGTGTCCAGCTCTTCGGCGTGCTCCCGAAGCTCTACATCCCGGTGAGCCACTTCGTGGTCACCCCGGTCCTCGGCTGGTGGCGCGAGCCGACCCCGGTCGGCGCGGTCGACCCGAACGAGACCGCGCGGGTCTTCACCGTTCCCGTGGCGGATCTCACGGATTCCGCCAACCGCGCGACCGCGGTCCACCCCATGGGTCACCGGGGTCCGGCATTCCTGGTCGAATCCGCCCTGGTGTGGGGCTTCACGGCCGGCATCATCGACCGCCTGCTCCACTACGCCGGCTGGGAGCGTCCCTGGGACCGCGACAGGCAGGTCCCGCTCGACTGGCGCGCATGACAGGGTGGCACCTGCGCCGTGTCTTCCCGGGAGGTCCCGTGCCCCCCTGCCGCCGTGCGGCGGGCCGCACCCCCGGCCAGGACGTGGCTACCGCAAAGTGACGAGGCGAGGCTCGAAGCAGTGAACGTGCTGGACATCCTGTTGGTGGTCGCCGCCGTGTGGTTCGCGATCGTGGGCTATCGCCAGGGGTTCGTCGTCGGCATCCTGTCGGTGACCGGGTTCCTGGGCGGCGGCCTCGTCGCCGTCTACCTCCTGCCCGTCGTCTGGGACGCGGTGACCGACGGCGCGAAGGTGAGTACGACCGCCGCCGTCGTCGCCGTGGTCGTGGTGATCGTCTGTGCCTCGATCGGCCAGGCCCTCACCACCCACCTCGGCAACAAACTGCGCCGGTACATCACCTGGTCGCCGGCGCGCGCCCTGGACGCCACGGGCGGCGCCCTCGTCAACGTCGTGGCGATGCTCCTGGTCGCCTGGCTGATCGGTTCGGCCCTCGCCGGTACGACACTGCCGACGCTCGGCAGGGAGGTCCGCGAGTCCAAGGTGCTGCACGGGGTGGCGGGCACGCTGCCCGACCAGGCCAACACCTGGTTCGACGACTTCTCGTCGGTCCTCGCCCAGAACGGCTTCCCGCAGGTCTTCAGCCCTTTCTCGGACGAGCAGATCAACGAGGTGGACCCGCCCGACCCGGCCCTCGCGTCCAGTCGGGTCGCGGTCCGGGCCCAGCGCTCGATCGTCAAGGTCACCGGTACCGCCCAGAGTTGCGGCAAGGTCCTCGAAGGCACCGGTTTCGTCTTCGGCCAGCGCCGCGTGATGACCAACGCCCACGTGGTGGGCGGCGTGGACGAGCCGTACGTACAGATAGGCGGCGAGGGCAGGCGGTACGCCGCGAAGGTCGTGCTCTACGACTGGGAGCGCGACATCGCCGTGCTCGACGTGCCGGAACTGCGGGCGCCCGTCCTGCGGTTCGCCTCCCGCGAGGCGGCCGCGGGGGACGGCGCGATCGTCGCGGGCTTCCCGGAGAACGGCTCGTACACGGTCAACGCGGCGCGCGTGCGCGGCCCCATCACCGCCAACGGTCCGGACATCTACCACCGGGGCACCGTGCGGCGGGGGGTGTACTCGCTCTTCGCGACGGTGCGTCAGGGCAACTCCGGCGGCCCGCTGCTCACCCCGGACGGCGAGGTGTACGGCGTGGTGTTCGCGAAGTCCCTCGACGACCCCGACACGGGGTACGCGCTCACCGTGGAGGAGGTCCGGGAGGACATCGTCGAGGGCCGCAGCGCCAACCAGCAGGTGGACAGCGACAGCTGCGCGCTCTAGCCCGAACCGACAGGACCTGAACCAGCAGGTCTTGGAGCGGGTGGAAGACCCCGGAGTGGAAGACCCCGGAGTGGAAAACCTCGGAGCGGAAGGGCCCGCGGAAGGACCCGGCGGACGGGCCCGGCAGGACGCCGGCCGCCAGGGTCACGCGGATGAAGGTTTCCCGGCGGCTCAGCCGCGGGGATGACGCAGGCGGGCCGAGACCCAGCGGGCCCGGCGCCTCAGAATACGCGGGATCCCCAGTCGAGGATCGGCGCCCTGCATCTGCGGGGCACCCCTCTGATGGGAGATCAGCCCGCCGATCGAGCGGCGGTTGCGTGCTACGTCACTGTAGTCGTGCGTCCAGCCCATACCCCGACGTCTGCCCCCGCCCCAAGGTCGATAACCGCCCTCACGCTCCTCAATTGGCGTATGCGGCGGGCAATTGGCGGCCGTGGAACAGGCGTTCCTGGGACGTGTGTGGCGCACGGTGCGACAGGCCCTGCGAGCACCCGTCGGACCTGCGGTGCGTGTCTCAGCGGTCCGGCTCGGGGTCCTTCAGCCAGTTCACCAGTTCGGTGGAGAACGCCGCCGGGTCCTCCTCGTGCGGGAAGTGCCCGAGCCCGTCGAACAGCCGCCAGCGATACGGCGCTTCGACGTACTCCCCGGAGCCCGCCGCGCTCCGCGTACGCATCACCGGGTCGAGCGAACCGTGCAGATGCAGCGTCGGCACCCGCACCGGCCGCTTCATGCGCCGGTTGAACTGGATGCCGTCGGGGCGGGCCATCGAACGCACCATCCACCGGTAGGGCTCGACCGCGCAGTGCGCGGTCGAGGGGATGAGCATCGCCCGCCGGTACGTCTCCACGACGTCGTCGTCCGGCAGCTGCGGCCCCGACCAGTCCCGGATGAGCCGGCCGACCAGGGCGCCCCCGTCGGCGATCAGCCGGCGCTCCGGGAGCCAGGGCCGCTGGAAGCCCCAGACGTACGAACCGGCGGCGGTCTGCTTCATGTCCGAGAGCATCGCCGAACGCCAGCGCCGGGGATGGGGCATCGAGGAGACGGCGAGCCGGCGCACCAGCTTGGGGCGCATCACGGCGGCCGTCCACGCCAGATAGCCGCCGAGGTCATGGCCGACGAGCGCGGCGTCGGGCTCCCCGAGGGACCGTACGACCCCGGTGATGTCGAGCGCCAGGTTCGCGGGGTCGTAGCCGCGCGGGGTGCGGTCGCTGCCGCCGACGCCCCGCAGATCCATCGCGACCGCGCGGAAGCCCGCCTCGGAGAGCGCCACCAGCTGATGCCGCCAGGCCCACCAGAACTGCGGGAAACCGTGCAACAGCAGGACCAGCGGCCCCTCACCCATCTCCGCGATGTGGAAGCGCGCGCCGTTCGCGGCGACGTCCCGGTGGATCACCTCTTTCGCACCGGGCACGTCGAGCCGTACGACAGAGGTGGGTTGAGCCGGTGGTGCCTGCCCCGCAGGGGTGGAGGAGCCCGTCATGAGGACGAGCGTGCCACAACCTCGATTCCGTCACCGACCCGGTCCGCGGAGGTCACCTGGCGGGGGTGCGGCTTCACGTTCTGCAGTACGGCTGCCGATTCCTTGACCGAGGCCGCGGTCTTCTGGGGGCCCTTCCCCTTCTTGGCCTTCTTCGCGAAGACCACGCCGAGCAGCGCGAGCGCCGCGGCGACCAGCACGTTCGCGGCGAAGGACAGCAGGAAGCAGACGGCCAGGTTCCAGTCGCTCCAGGTGCGGATGCCGTACGCCAGGGCGAAGCTCAGCATCGGCAGGGAGAAGATCAGTACCGCGCCGGCCGCGCTGAACGCGCCGCCGCCCACCGCTCCGCGCTTGACGTCATGCTTGAGCTGCGCCTTCGCCAGTGCGATCTCGTCATGCACCAGCGCGGACATCTCGGTCGTCGCCGAGGCGACCAGCTGGCCGATGCTGCGTTCGGCGCCGACCGGGCTGCCGTCGGGTGCGCTCATCGCGTTCTCCCTGTTGTCTTGTCGCCGTTGTCTTGTCGTCTGTGCTGTCGGTCTGTGCTGCCGGTCCGTGTTGTCGGTCGGTGCAGTGCGTTTGTGCTGCCCCGCCGGGCCGTACGTTTCGGACCGTGTGTGTCAGATCATGCCGGACCGTCGTGCTCCTCGCCTGCCCCGCCCGTCACTTCGGCAAGCCTTCGGTGTTCGGCGGCCTTGCGCTCGTAGATCTCGGCCATGCGCAGGTGGTAGCCGGGGTCGTCCTGCTCGTACACGTCGGGGACCCCGGAGTGGTCCTCGTCGCGCTCCTCGGTCTCCCACAGCCTGCGGTACCTGGTGTTGCGCACCTTCAGCAGCACGCCCGACAGGACGGTCGCGATCAGGGAGCCCGTCAGCACGGCGGCCTTGACCCCGTCGGTGAGCGACGGGTCGTCCGTGAAGGCGAGCTCGCCGATGAGCAGCGACACGGTGAAGCCGATGCCCGCGAGCGAGGCCACCGCGAAGACGTCCGGCCAGGCGAGGTCGTCGGAGAGCGACGCCCGTGTGAAGCGGACCGCCAGCCACGTACCGCCGAAGACCCCGACGGTCTTGCCGACGACGAGACCGAGCACCACCCCGAGCGTCTCCGGCTGGGTGAACACGTTGCCGAGCGCGCTGCCCGACACCCCGACCCCGGCGCTGAACAGGGCGAACAGCGGCACGGCGAGGCCGGCCGACAGGGGGCGTACGAGATGGGCGACGCGTTCGCCGGGCGAGTGCTCCTCGCCTTCGTCCCTGCGGGTGGTGCAGCGCAGCATCAGCCCCATCGCGACGCCCGCGACGGTGGCGTGGACACCGCTGTTGTACATCAGGCCCCATACGACCAGGGCGAGCGGCACGTACACGTACCAGCCGCGTACGCCCTTCCTGAGCAGCAGCCAGAAGACGGCGAGGGCGGCGGCGGCGCCGCCGAGCGCGGCGAAGTCCAGGCCGTCGGTGAAGAAGACCGCGATGATCAGGATGGCGAAGAGGTCGTCGACGACGGCGAGCGTGAGGAGGAAGGCGCGCAGGGCGCTCGGCAGCGAGGTGCCGAGGACGGCGAGGACGGCGAGCGCGAAGGCGATGTCGGTGGCGGTGGGTACGGCCCAGCCGGCGAGCGAGCCGCCGCCGGTGACGCCGACCAGGGTGTAGACCAGCGCGGGCACGGCCATCCCGCAGAGCGCGGCGACGACGGGGAGCACGGCGGCCCGCGGGTCCTTGAGGTCGCCGTCGACCAGTTCGCGCTTGAGTTCCACGCCGGCGACGAAGAAGAAGACCGCGAGGAGGCCGTCGGCGGCCCAGTGCTCGACGGAGAGGTCCAGGCCGAGTGCGGCGGGTCCGAAGTGGAAGTCCCGGACGGACTCGTAACTCTCCCGGACCGGGGTGTTCGCCCAGATCAGCGCGGCGACGGCGGCGACGAGCAGGAGGACGCCGCCGACCGTCTCGGTGCGCAGCGCGTCCGCGACGGAGGTGCGTTCGGGAAGCGAGAGCCGTCCGAGGGCCTTGCGGTCCTCGGCGGACCGACGGTCTTCGGCGGACCTGTCTTCGGTGGACTGGTGCTCGGTGGACTGGTGCTCGGTGGACCGGTCCTTGGCGGACCGGTCCTCGGCGGACCGGTGTTCCGGGCCGGGAGCGGGGGGCGGGGAAGGGGTGGGCGCGGACACGGGGCGGCCTCCGGTCGGTGGGCAGGACTGATCACATGCCGACCAGACTTCCCGGCGCACCTATGAAGATCCCCGAACTCGCCGAGAGTTCGGAGGTCGTTTGTCATTTGCCGCGGTCGACGTGGTGACGCGCCGACCGGCTGACGCTGCGCTGCTGACGCGCGCTCCCCAGCTTACCCACGACATGGCCGGCCGGGCTTCCCGCCCAGGGAGCGGACGCGGCAGGGGCACCCGGCGTGTTCGCTGCCGGGTGCCCCTGCGGGAACCGTTTCCCCGTGTGCCGCGCGTCGTGTGCCGCGCGTCGTGTGCTGCGCGCCGCGCGTCGGTCCTCAGTCCTCGCTGGGCGCCGCGGGGAGCTTCGTCTGGATGAGGTCCATCACCGTGGAGTCGGTGAGGGTGGTGACATCACCCAGCTGGCGGTTCTCCGCGACGTCGCGCAGCAGCCGACGCATGATCTTGCCGGAACGGGTCTTGGGCAGCTCGGCCACCGGCAGGATCCGCTTCGGCTTGGCGATCGGGCCGAGGGTCTTACCGACGTGGTCGCGCAGCTCGCCCACGAGGGTCTCGGTCTCCGACGCCGAACCGCGCAGGATCACGAAGGCCACGATCGACTGGCCGGTCGTCTCGTCGGCCGCGCCCACGACGGCCGCCTCGGCGACCGACGGGTGGGAGACGAGCGCCGACTCGACCTCGGTGGTCGAGATGTTGTGTCCGGAGACGAGCATCACGTCGTCCACCCGGCCCAGCAGCCAGATGTCGCCGTCGTCGTCCTTCTTGGCGCCGTCGCCCGCGAAGTACTTGCCCTCGAAACGCGACCAGTACGTGTCGACGAACCGCTGGTCGTCGCCCCAGATGGTGCGCAGCATCGACGGCCACGGCTCGGTCAGCACCAGGTAGCCGCCACCGCCGTCGGGGACCTCCCGCGCCTCGTCGTCGACGACCGTCGCCGAGATGCCCGGCAGCGCCCGCTGCGCGGACCCCGGCTTGGTGTCGGTCACGCCCGGCAGCGGCGAGATCATCATCGAGCCGGTCTCGGTCTGCCACCAGGTGTCCACGATCGGGGTGCGGTCGCCGCCGATGTGCTTGCGGTACCAGATCCACGCCTCGGGGTTGATCGGCTCACCGACGGAGCCGAGGACCCGCAGGCTCGACAGGTCGAACTTCGCGGGGATGTCGTCGCCCCACTTCATGAACGTACGGATGGCCGTCGGGGCGGTGTAGAGGATCGTCACGCCGTACTTCTGGACGATCTCCCAGAAGCGCCCCTGGTGCGGGGTGTCGGGCGTGCCCTCGTACATCACCTGGGTCGCGCCGTTCGCCAGCGGTCCGTACGTGATGTACGAGTGCCCGGTCACCCAGCCGATGTCGGCCGTGCACCAGTAGACGTCGGTCTCCGGCTTGAGGTCGAAGACGGAGTGGTGCGTGTACGCGGTCTGGGTGAGGTAGCCGCCGGAGGTGTGCAGGATGCCCTTCGGCTTGCCCGTCGTCCCCGAGGTGTAGAGGATGAACAGCGGCTGCTCGGCGTCGAACGCCTCGGGCGTGTGCTCGGCGGACTGCTTCTGCGTGATCTCGTGCCACCAGATGTCGCGGCCCTCGGTCCACGCGACCTCCTGGCCCGTGCGGCGCACCACGAGGACCTTGTCCACACCGTCGACCCGGGAGACCGCCTCGTCGACGGCCGGTTTGAGCGCGGCCGGCTTGCCGCGGCGGTAGCCGCCGTCCGCGGTGATGACCAGCTTGGCGTCGGCGTCCTGGATGCGCGTGGCGATGGCGTCCGCGGAGAAGCCGCCGAAGACCACGGAGTGCGCGGCGCCGATACGGGCGCAGGCCAGCATCGCGACGACGGCCTCGGGGATCATCGGCAGGTACACGGCGACCCGGTCGCCCTTCCCGACGCCCAGCTCGGTGAGGGCGTTGGCGGCCCGTGAGACCTCGTCCTTGAGGTCGGCGTAGGTGAGGGTGCGGCTGTCACCGGGCTCGCCCTCGAAGTGGATGGCGACGCGGTCGCCGTGGCCGGCCTCGACGTGCCGGTCCACGCAGTTGTACGCGACGTTGAGCTGCCCGTCCTTGAACCACTTCGCGAACGGCGGGTTCGACCAGTCCAGGGTCTCGGTCGGCTCGGTGGCCCAGGTCAGCCGACGGGCCTGCTCGGCCCAGAAGCCGAGCCTGTCAGCCTTGGCCTGCTCGTACGCCTCCGCGGTGACGTTGGCGTTCGCGGCCAGGTCTGCGGGCGGCGCGAACCTGCGTTCTTCCTTGAGCAGGTTGGCCAGGCTTTCGTTGCTCACGACATCTCCCTTTCCCAGGGTGTCCGTTGTGTCCCAGGCCACAGCTCATCAGACGCGGACCCCCGGTGACAAGGGTCGTCCGGGAATTGGTTTAGACCTGTGTTCGGGATCATGTGTGCGGGATCCTGTGTGCGTGTGGCCTGTCCGCGGGCACGGAAGGCCACACGTTGTCACGGACGGGGGAGAGCAGCGGTTCAGGCTCGCGGCCGGGGCGAGCGCGCGGAGAGGGCTCAGACGAGAACTCAGACGAGAACTCAGGTGGGGCTCAGGTGAGAGCTGATGGCTCAGGCGAGGGCTCAGGCGGGTGTCCCGTGCAGGTCCGTCGCCGCGACCCGGTCGAAGAGCTCGCCCTCCTCTCCGCCCTCGGGGGACGCTGTCTCCGTGAGGAGGTACGCCTGGGCCTCGCCCACGTGGAAGTACATCCCGTGCAGTTCGAGCGCGCCCTCCTCCAGCGCCCGCGTCACGGCGTCGTGCGCCCTTAGATGCTCCAGTTGCTGCACGACATTGGTGAGGCAGAGCTGCTCGACGGCGTCGGCGGGCGCGCGTCCGGCGATCCGCGTCCAGGGCTGGTCCTCGGCGGTCATCCGCTGCACGCTGGGCAGCCCGTGCCGCAGCCACCGCTGCAGGGGCGTCTGCGCACTGCCCGCCCCGGTGTTCATCAGCGCCTGCATGGCCCCGCAGCCGGAGTGCCCGCACACGGTGATGGACCGCACTTTCAGCACCTCGACCGCGTACTCGATCGCGGCCGCCACCGAGTCGTCGCGGCTCTCCTCCCCGGGGGGCGGCACCAGATTGCCGACGTTGCGCACGACGAAGAGGTCACCGGGACCGCTGGAGGTGATCATCGAGGTGACCAGCCGGGAGTCGGCACAGGTCAGGAAGAGCTGCGAGGGCCGCTGCCCCTCCCGCGCGAGCCGGGCCAGCTCGCCGCGCACCAGTGGGGCGGTGTTGCGCTGGAACGAACTGATGCCGCTGGCCAGCTGATGCCCGCTGCGGCCCCCACCGGGCGGTGGTGTCTCGGGGCTCTCGCAATGGTGGTTGCGCCAGGGGGTCCAGGGCCGGCAGTGGCAGGGTGAGGTGTGCCTCCGGCCGTCCTTGGTGTGCGGTTCCGCGAGCCGCGTCCCGGTGCGCCCGGTCAGCTCGACGGAACCGCCTCCGTTGACATGCGCGCTCTGCCAGTCGTACAGCGATTCGTACGCCGCGTGGTCCATGAAGGAGCCGTCCAGCTCCACGACCGCCTCGGCACCCGATGGCACCCGATGCAGCGCCCGGCTGAGGCGCGGCACCGCGAGGAACGTCAGCTGGCCGCGCACCTGCACCTGATGGACGCCGTCCGGCCCCACCTCGTGGGTGATCCGCGTACGCGTGAGGCGGTGCAGGGCGACGCCGACGGCCACGGCGATGCCGAGTGTGACGCCGTGCAGGACGCCGAGGACGACGACGCCGAGGGTGGTGACGGCGTACACCAGCACCTCGCGGTGGCGGGTGACCGTGCGGATGTGGTGCAGGGAGACCATTTTGATGCCGACGGCCATCACCAGGGCGGCCAGCGCCGCGAGGGGGATCAGCTCCAGGAACGGGACCATCAGCAACGCGGCCAGCACCACCCAGACGCCGTGCAGCATCGTGGAGTTGCGGCTGACGGCACCGGCCTGGACGTTCGCCGAGCTGCGTACGGCCACGCCCGCGACGGGGAGCCCGCCGAGCGACCCGGAGACGATGTTGGCGGCGCCCTGCCCGAGCAGCTCGCGGTCGAGGTCGGAGCGCCCCTGCTGAGCAGGCCGCCTGGCCGTGAGCTTGTCCACGGCGACGGCGCCCAGGAGCGACTGGACACTGCACACCAGCGTGGTGGTGAGCACGGCGGCGGCGATGCCGAGCACCGGGCCCTCGGGCAGTCCGGCCAGGGCGTGGCTGCGCCAGGACGGCAGGTCGACCTTGGGCAGGGTGAGTCCGGCGAGGGCCGCCGTCGCGGTGGCCGCGGCGACGGCGACGAGCGCGGCCGGGACGGTGCGCAGCATCCCTCCCAGACGGCCGGGCAGCCGCGGCCAGACGAGCAGGAGGGTCAGTGTGAGGGCGCTCATCGACAGCGCCGCCACCTGGGGGTGGGCCAGCTGGGCGGGCAGTTCCCGCACGTTGTCGACGACCGCGCTGCTCGGGGAGCCGCCCAGCACGATGTGCAGCTGGGCGACGGCGATGGTGATGCCGATGCCGGCCAGCATGCCGTGCACGATCGCGGGGCTGACGGCGAGGGCGGAACGCGCCACCCGCAGGCATCCCAGGCCGAGTTGGACCAGTCCGACGAGGACGGTGATGGCGCAGGTCGTACGCCATCCGTACTTCTGGATGAGGTCGGCGGTGACCACGGTGAGCCCCGCGGCGGGTCCGCTCACCTGGAGCGGTGCCCCGCCGAGCCGGCCGACCACGAGCCCGCCCGCGGCGGCGGCGACGAGCCCCGCCTGCAGCGGTGCTCCGGTGGCGAGGGCGATACCCAGGGACAGGGGCAGGGCGATCAGGAAGACGGCGATCGAGGCGGACAGGTCGGCGCGCGCGATCCGGGGAAGCCGCGGGGGTCGGCGGCCGGAGCGGTCGGACCCGGGTGGGCTGTGCGGATGCCCTTCGGCGGGCGGGTGCGAAGAGTCTTCGGTGCGGGTGGGGACGCAGGCAGGCATGGTTCCCGTCTCCTCCGGGGCTGCGCGGTCGCTTGGGGCGGCCGTGGGTCACGGCGTACAACGGCGGGATTTCTCAACGCTCGGTAAACGAATCGTAATGGAGGGTAAAGGACGTGTGCGGAAAAATGGAGCAAATAGGTCACTAGTTCACTCCGGAGAGTGATTAGTAATCTTGGTCGGCTTGTCACACCACTCCCTTCCCGGGCCTCTGCGATCTTGACTTCGCCGTCCGTTTTGTCCCGATCGAAGGAAGAAGGTGGGCGGAACATGGCCACCACGCGGAGAATCACGCGGGGAATCACGCAGGGCATCACCACGAGCGCCGCCCTCGCCGCTGTGTGCACCGCCTCGCTCGCCGGCTGCGGGATCGGCGGACGGGGCGGCCCCGAGGCGGGCGCGCGGACCGAGGGTGCGCGAGCCAAGGGCGCGCACGGCGCCAGGAAGGGCGCGGGTGCCGCGCCCGGTAGCCGGGTCCGGCTGATCGGCGACGGCTCCACCGCGTTCACCGGCGCTCAGCCCCGGCTGCGACGGGCCGAGCGGCTGAAGCCCGGCCGGCGACCGCCGCAGTTCGTGGTCTTCTCGTGGGACGGCGCGGGCGAGGACGGCCAGCGGCTGTTCTCCCACTTCCGCAAGGTGGCCAGGAAGAACCGGGCGACCATGACGTACTTCCTCAGCGGCGTCTACATGCTCCCGGAGGACAAGCGCGACCTGTACCGGCCGCCGCGGCACTCGCCCGGCCGCTCCGACATCGGCTTCAACGACGTGCGGGGCGTCAAGCGCACGGTCAAGCAGTTGCGCGGCGCCTGGCTGGAGGGCAACGAGATCGGCACGCACTTCAACGGCCACTTCTGCGGAGAGGGCGGGGTGGGCGAGTGGTCGGTCGGTGAGTGGAAGGACGAGATCGCCCAGGCGAAGTCCTTCGTCAAGTCCTGGAAGAGCAACACGGGCAGGACGAAGGGCGCCCCGCTGCCCTTCGACTACGACAGGGAACTCGTCGGCGCCCGTACGCCCTGTCTGGAAGGGCGGAAGAACTTCAGGCGGGCCGCGCGCGAACTCGGCTTCCGTTACGACACCAGCGGCGTCAACGACCAGGTCTGGCCCAAGAAGAAGAAAGGGCTGTGGGACCTGTCGATGCAGCTCGTCCCGGTCCCGGATCGCGGCTTCGAGACGCTGACCATGGACTACAACTTCATGATCAACCAGTCGGGCAGCACGTCGCAGGGCGACCCCGACCAGTACGAGTACTGGGGCGACCAGATGCGCGACGGCCTCCTCAAGGGCTTCTCCCGCGCCTACAAGGGCAACCGCGCGCCCCTGATCATCGGCAACCACTTCGAGTCCTGGAACGGCGGTACGTACATGCGCGCCGTCGAGGAGACGATCGAACGCGTCTGCACCAAGCGCGAGGTGCGCTGCGTGTCCTTCCGGCAGCTCGCCGACTGGCTCGATGCCCAGGACCCGAAGACCCTCGCCAAGCTGCGCAAGCTCAAGGTGGGCAAGTCCCCGAAGCGGGGCTGGGCGTCGTACCTGTCCGGCCGGCCCGCCCCGGCCCCGAGGGGGGTACCGGGCGCGCCGGCGGTCAGGCCGTAGCGCCTGGGCGGTGTCCGAGCGGCGTCCGGGCAGCGCCTGGACGGCGCCCGGGTGGTACCTGGTGATATCCCGCGGGGACGTACGGCGCCTGCGCGGTGCCCTTCGTGCGGCTCTGCACGGGCACCCGCGCAGGGCGTCCGCGCGGGCTGCACGGGTCGGTCGTGGCCGGTCGGCGACGCACGGGTTGACGGCACGGCGGGCGTGCGGGCACCCCGTCCGGCGGGCGGGCGGCGGTGCGCCGGCTCAGGCCGTCGCGGTCGCTGCCTCCCGCAGGACGAAGGCGGTGTCGACCTGCGCGGCCAGGTCGGCACCCGTCCGCTCGTTCCCCCACGACCGCGCGTTCTTCAGATGGAAGTGCACCATCTGCTGTGTGTAGCGCTCCCAGTCGCGCTGTTCGTAGGTCGCGTCGACGGCTGCCCGCAGGGCGCCCAGCGCACGGCGGTTCTCGTCCTCCAGCTCCTCGAACCGGGGCGTGCGGCCCTTTTCCATGGCGCGCACGAAGTCCGAGTGGCCGAACGTCAGCAGCAGGTCGTCGCCGACCTCGCTCCTGAGGAAGTCGATGTCGTCCTGGCCCTGCACCTTGTTGCCCACGACCTTCAGGGTGACGCCGAAGTCGCGCGCGTACTCCTTGTACTGGCGGTAGACGGAGACCCCCTTCCGGGTCGGCTCGGCGACGAGGAACGTCATGTCGAAACGGGTGAACATGCCGGACGCGAAGGAGTCCGAGCCCGCCGTCATGTCGACGACGACGTACTCGTCGCGCGTGTCGACGAGGTGGTTCAGGCAGAGCTCCACCGCACCGGTCTTGGAGTGGTAGCAGGCCACTCCCAGGTCCGCTTCGGTGAACGGGCCGGTGACCATCAGGCGGACGGTGCCGCCGTCGAGCTCCACCGGCCGCGCACACGCCTCGTACACCGGGTTGTCCTCGCGCACCCGCAGGAGACGCGAGCCCTCGCCGGGCGGAGTGGTCTTGATCATCGTCTCGGCCGAGGCGATGCGGGGGTTGGAGCCGCGGAGGTGGTCCTTGATGAGGCCCAGGTGCTCGCCCATGGCGGGCAGTCGCCGGGCCTGCGCGTCGGTGAGGCCGAGCGCGGTCCCGAGGTGCTGGTTGATGTCGGCGTCCACCGCGACGACGGGTGAGCCGGTGGTCGCGAGGTGACGGACGAAGAGCGAGGACAGGGTGGTCTTGCCACTGCCGCCCTTCCCGACGAAAGCAGTTTTCATGTTCATAAAGAGTAGTCGTGTGCCGGAGTCCGAGGGCTGTCCCACGTGAGGAAGACCACTCGTTCGTGGGGTGCGGCCCGGGGATGCGTAGGGTCGTACTCATGAGTACGACAGGTGCGAACGCCGACCCGCTCGCGGCGCTGGGCTCGCTGCCCGGCGTGGCGGAATCCGTCGAGTCCGTGCGCAAGGCCGTGGACCGGGTCTACGGGCACCGCGTCATGCGGCGCCGCAGCAACGAGATCACCGGTGAGGCCGCGCTGCGGGGCTCCCGCGGCTCCGCGGCGCTGTCCGGTGCGGACTGGGCCCTCGAAGAGGTGCGCCGCAGGACCGACTTCAGCGGCGACGACGAGGCCAGGGTGGTGGGCGCCGCCCTCAGGCTGACCGCCGAGACGGGCGAACTCCTCTCCATCTGGCGGCAGTCGCCCCTGCGGGTGCTGGCGCGCCTGCACCTGGTGGCCGCCGCCGACAACGGGGACGCGGTCGGACGTCCGCGCGGGGACGGGGAACTCGTCACGGAGACCCCGGCGGCGGACGCGGCGGGACCACCGCTGATCGGCCTCCCGCTGCCCGGCGCGGCCGAGGTCGCGGGACGCCTCGACGGCCTGGCGCGGCTGGTCGTCGCCGGAAGCTCGGCGCCCGCCCTGGTGACCGCCGCCGTGGTGCACGGTGAGCTCCTCGCGCTGCGCCCGTTCGGCTCCCACAACGGGCTGGTCGCGCGCGCGGCCGAACGGATCGTCCTCGTCGGCAGCGGCCTGGACCCCAAGTCGGTCTGCCCGCCCGAGGTCGGCCACGCGGAACTCGGCCGCGCGGCCTACGCCGCCGCTCTGGACGGTTATGCCTCCGGGACCCCGGAGGGGATGGCGGCCTGGATCGCGCACTGCGGCAGGGCGGTCGAACTCGGCGCCAGGGAGTCGACGGCCGTGTGCGAGGCGCTGCAGCGGGGCGCCGCGTAGGTCCCCGGACGCCGCACGGTTCCGTCCCGAACAGGGTTGCGGCGGTACGGATGTCCGTACCGCCGCTGGCATGACCACCGGGTTACCAAGCGTCCTCGGAATATTGCCCATCAGGTCGGGAACTGTTGCCCGTCGCCTGGTGCGGCTGGCCCGTAATCGACGGGTCGACGTCGCGTGGGTGCCCGGTGTTCATGCTCGGTCCGTGGGGCCTCTGTTGCGTGAGTTAGGTGTTCCTTTCGGATGTCCTGGGTCTCGCGGGCCGTCCATTCCTTTGTACTCCAGGACCGGAGCAAGCGGAAGCCCTTGCTGCACTCCTTTACTTTTACCCCAAAAGGAGTGAATCGGTCGCTCGGCCCGGAAGGGCGCGCACCGAGGCGCCGGAGGGCGGGGCGGCGGACGCGGTGCCCCGCCCTCCGACGTCGGCACGACGCCGACGCCGGTGTCGTGTCGGCGTCAGGGACCAACGCCGGCGTCGGCCGCTCAGCTCACCATTGCGCGGCGCCGGCTGGCGTACCAGACGAGCCCCGCCGTCGCCGCCGCCGCTCCTATCGCCGCCGCCGCGACGACGGCGGGCCGGGGTGGTGCGGACAGCCGCTGCTTCAGCCGCACCGGGTGATGGAAGTCGAGGACGGGCCAGCCGCGCGCGATCGCCTCGCGGCGCAGCGTGCGGCCCGGGTTCACCGCGTGCGGGTGGCCAACCGCGGCGAGCATCGGGATGTCGGTCGCCGAGTCGCTGTACGCGTAGCAGCGCGCGAGGTCGTACCCCTCGGACGCGGCCAGCTCCTTGATCGCCTCGGCCTTCGTGGGGCCGTACGCGTAGTACTCCACCTCCCCGGTGAAGCATCCGTCCTCGCCCACGGCCATGCGGGTCGCCACCACCCGGTCCGCGCCCAGGAGCTCACCGATGGGCTCCACGACCTCGGTCCCGGACGTGGAGACGATCACGACGTCCCGTCCGGCGATGTGGTGCTCCTCGATGAGGGAGGCCGCCTCGTCGTAGATGATCGGGTCGATCAGGTCGTGCAGGGTCTCGGCGACGATCTCCTTCACCTGCCGGACGTTCCAGCCGCGGCACAGCGCGGACAGGTACTCGCGCATCCGTTCCATCTGGTCGTGGTCGGCACCGCCCGCGAGGAAGACGAACTGGGCATATGCGGTACGCAACACCGCCCGGCGGTTGATCAGGCCGCCTTGGTAGAACGACTTGCTGAAGGTGAGCGCGCTCGACTTCGCAATGACC
>NZ_JAHKJW010000004.1 GCF_019710745.1 Streptomyces beigongshangae | reverse complement strand
AGCAGTACCTCACGTACGTGGCGTCGGGGCCCTTCCAGTACGCGGTCGCCGAGGCGCCGGCGCTGCCGGACACGTACTTCGAGGCGTTCCGCGCGGACATGCCGGCCAAGCGGGACCTGCTGAGCGCGGGGCTCGCGGAGGCGGGCTTCGGGGTGTTCCGCCCGGCGGGCACGTACTTCGTCACCGCCGACATCCGCCCACTCGGCGAGAGCGACGGCGTGGAGTTCTGCCTCTCACTCCCGGAGCGCTGCGGCGTCGTGGCCGTCCCGACCGCGGTCTTCTACGACCACCGCGAGGCCGGGGCACCCTTCGTCCGCTTCGCGTTCTGCAAGCGGACGCCGGTGCTGGAGGAAGCGGCGGAACGCCTCCGCAAGGCGTTCGCGCACCGTCCGTAGCCCCGGGAAGCCGGGGCATTGGGTCCCCGGGGCACCGGGGCACCGGGGACCGGGAGACAGGAGTCGTCCGCGGCCACGCGGTGGAAGCACGGTCCGTCCCGCCCGGCAGCGACGGCCGGCAGCCCGTACCGGCTCCCCCCGCCCCGGCGGCCGGCCACCGGGGCCCCGCCGCCCCTGCTTCGGAGGACCCGCTTCCGCACCGTCGTCCACGGACGGGGTGCCGAGGCGTGCGTCCGGCGGCCGGGCCTCCCGTCCGGCGGCGCAAACGCTTGCTGCACTTGGCCGGATCGTTTCCCGTTCCGGCCGCGTCGTCCCGTCCGAGGGCCGGCCGCCACGCCCACGGGATTCTCGACGAACACACGTCGGACCATGGCGAACACACCTGTGCGGCAGCGGGAGGAGAACCGGTTCCATCCGGGTCCCGCCCCGCGCCCGGCGGAATCCCCGTTGGCCTGATCATCCCTGCCGACTCAAGCCGTGGCGCACTAGACTCGAACCGAATGATCACGGGGAGGCGTCAATTGCTGCGTGTCGCTCTGGTGAACATGCCATTTGCCGACTGGAATCGTCCGTCATTCGCTTTGGGGCAGTTGTCGACCCTCGTTCACCGGGAGTTCGACGACCAGGCGCGAGCGCACGTGTGCTATCTCAATCAGGACATGGCCGAGTTCTTCGGGACACGTCTGTACGAAGCCCTCTCGGTGAGTCACGATCACGTGGACACGGGAATCGGGGACTGGCTGTTCCGGCATATCGCCTTTCCCGGCGAGGCCGATACCGCCACCGAATACTTCCAGCGCTACTACCGGGGTGCCCGGTGGGCCGAATTCCGTGAGCAGATCCTGTCGGCGCGGGACGGGCTACGGGACTTCTGCGAGGAACTGATCGGCCGCCATCGGCTCGACGAGGCCGATGTCGTGGGGTTCAGCTCGATGTTCGCCCAGCATGTGCCGAGTATCGCCCTGGCGCGGCTGATCAAGGAGCGCAGCCCGCGGACGCTCGTCGTGCTCGGCGGGGCGAACTGTGAGGCACCCATGGGCTCGGTGGTCGCCGAGCATGTGCCGGCCGTCGACTTCGTGTTCTCCGGGCCCGCCCTGAACACCTTCGGTGAGTTCCTGCGGTGTGTCCTCGACGGGGAACCGGAGCGCGCCGACACCGTTCCCGGAATCCTTTCCGAGCGGAACTGCCGGGACCCGCGCTTCCGCGGGGCCGTCGGCGCGGAACGCGACATCGACGACTTCTTCCTGCCCGACTACGACAGTTTCTTCGATGCGCTGGACAACCATCCGGAACTGCGGCACACGGGGACCAGCAAACCCATGCTGTTCTTCGAGACGTCCCGCGGCTGCTGGTGGGGGCAGCGTTCGCACTGCACCTTCTGCGGACTGAACGGCGAAAGCATGGCTTTTCGGTCCATGGCTCCGGACCTGGCCGTCCGGCAGTTCGAGTGGCTTTTCGGCTTCGCGCCCGACTACACCTCACTCTTCTGCACGGACAATGTCATGCCGCGCAATTACTCGCGCGAGGTCTTTCCCCGGCTCGCCCCGCCGCCGGGGACCGAGATCTTCTACGAGGTCAAGCTTCCGCTGAGCCGTCAGGACCTGCGCGCCATGACGGACGCGGGCGTCACCGTCGTCCAGCCCGGCATCGAGGCGCTGTCCTCCTCGACGCTCAAACTGATGGGCAAGGGCACGACCGCGTTCCAGAACCTGCAGTTCCTCAAGAACTGCGAGGAGTTCGGGATCAAGCCCGAGTGGAACCTGCTGATCGGTTTCCCCGGCGAGGACCCGGAGGTCTACCGCAAGTACGCCGCGGAACTGCGCGACTTCGTCCACCTGGTGCCGCCGCACGGTGTGTACATGGTGCGCTTCGACCGCTTCAGTCCCTACTTCAAGCGGAGCGACGAGTACGGGCTCGACCTGAAGCCCGTGGACTACTACTCCCTCACGTACCCCTTCGACGAGTCGGCGCTGGCCGATCTCGCGTACTTCTTCGCCGACCAGAACCTGGCGCCGTACATGCTCGACGCGGTCGAGTGGCACGACGAGCTGAGCGCGCTGGTCGCCCGGTGGCGCGCGGCCTGGTACGGAAAGGACGGGGAAGGCGGGGAAGGCAAGGAGGACGGGGCGGTCCGTCGCGAGCTGAGGCTGGTCACCGGCGACGACGGCCGGCTCACGGTCCGGGACTCCCGCTCCGGGACCCTGCGGACGCACCCGGTCGACGCGGCGACCGGCCGGCTGCTGCGCCGGCTGTCCTCGCCGGCCAGGCCCGAACAGCTGGCCCGGGACTGGGCGGAGGGGCCGGACGACCTGCGGCGGCGCCTGGACACGCTCACCGGGCAGCGGTTCCTCTTCGCGGAGGGCGGCCGGGTCATGAGCCTGGTGCTGACCGGTGCGGACGGCGAGGTCGAGGAACCCGCCCGGCAGGAGCCCGCCGCGGTCGGCGCCCGGCGGCTGCTGCCGCTGCTGTCGCAGGCGCCGCGATGACGGCCGGGACGGGCTCGGCAACCGGGACCGGCCCGATGCTCCCGCTGGTCGTCGAGGGGCACGGGGAGCCGGCCGCCGGACCGCTGCGCGCCCGGCGGGAGGAACTCCGGGCCGCGCTGCGCGAACGCGGTGCGCTGCTGCTGCGCGGCTTCGGCGTCGGGGGCGCCGACGGCTTCGCGGACATCGTCCGCGCGCTCTCCGGCGAACCGCTGCCGTACACCGAGCGGTCCTCCCCCCGGAGCGTGATCAAGGGGAACGTCTACACGTCCACCGACTACCCGCCCACCGAAGAGATCTTCCTGCACAACGAGAACTCGTACCAGGCCGGCTGGCCGCTGACCCTGTACTTCCACTGCGTGCGCCCGCCGCTGACCCGGGGCGCCACCCCGCTGGCCGACACCCGGCGGGTGCTGGCCGCCGTCGACGACGAGGTGCGCCGGGAGTTCGACCGGCGCGGCTGGGCGGTCGTGCGCAACTACGGCGACCTGGTCGGACTGCCGTGGCAGGAGGCGTTCGCCACCGAGGACCACGCGGAGGTCGAGCGGTACTGCCGGGAGCGGGACGTCGAGGCACGGTGGCTGCCCGGCGGCGGGCTGCGCACCCGGGCGGTACGGAAGGCCGTGCACCGGCATCCGGTGACCGGCGAGCCGGTGTGGTTCAACCACGCGACGGTCTTCCACGTCACCACGCTGCCGGAGCCGGTCCGGTTCGGGCTGCTGGAGATGCTGGGCGAGGAGAACCTCCCCAGCCAGACCTACTACGGCGACGGCGGACCGATCCCGGACGCCGTCACGGACCATCTCCGGGCCTGCTACCGAGCCGCGGTCACCCGCTTCGACTACCGCGCGGACGACGTCCTGGTGATCGACAACATGCTGGTCTCGCACGGCCGCGAGCCGTTCACGGGGCCCCGCCGGATCGCGGTCGCCATGGCGGAGCCGTACACCCCCGACCGCTAGCCCAGAACGGAAGACCTCCGCATGTCCGCGCGTTCGCTCCGTTCCAACCGGGACTTCTCCGTCTTCTGGGCGGTCCAGGCGCTGTCCGAGGTGGGCAACGCCTTCTCGCTGGTGGCGCTCCCGCTGCTGGTGCTGCACACCACCGGCTCCGCGGCGCAGATGGGGTTGCTCACGGCCGTGGCCGGGGCCGCCTCGCTGCTCACCGGTCTGGTCGGCGGCGCCTGGGCCGACCGCTTCGACCGGCGGCGCCTGCTGATGCTGTGCGACGCCGCCCGGCTGGTGCTGTACGGCGCGGTCCCGGTCTGCTGGGCCCTGAGCCCGCAGATCTGGCTGCTGTACGTGGTCATGGCGTTGGCCTCGGTCTTCGAGATGCTGTTCAAGATCACATACGTCACCGCCGTGGTGAACCTCGTCGACAAGGAGCAGATCGTCGCGGCGAACGGCCGGCTGGAGGCGACGAACGCGATCGCGTACATCGCCGGCCCCGCCCTGGCCGGTGTGGTGGCCGGGTTCTTCGGGCCGACGGCCGCCGTCGCCATCAACGCCGGCAGCTTCGGGATCTCCCTGGTGGGCCTGGCGTTCGTCCGGCTCAGGCCCACCGCGCGGCCGCCGGCCGGCGAGGCCGGGAGCGAGGCGGCCCGGGAGCACGACCTGCGTTCCGGCTTCCGGGTCGGCGCCGCGTTCCTGTGGCGCACGCCGGTGCTGCGGGCGCTCACGGCGCTGCTGACCGTCACCACCTTCCTCAGCCTGGGCATGACCGACGTGTTCATCTACCACCTGCGGCACGGTCTGGGGCAGGACGAACGCACGGTGGGCTACGTCCTCGCGCTGGCCGGGTTCGGCACCTGCGTGGCGGCCGCCGCGACCGCCAGGTTGCGCCGCTCCTGGGGGTTCGGGCCCTGCTGGCTCGGCGCGATGGTTCTGTGCTCGGTGTCGGTGCTGGTGCTGGGTGTCGGCGACCGGGTGTCCGTGGCGGCCGTGACGATCTGCCTGTACTCCTTCGGCATGGCACTGGCGGGCGTCTGCTCGATGTCCCTGCGGCAGCAGGTCACGCCGGACCATCTGCTCGGCCGGGTCACCTCCGCGTTCTGGACGATCCACGGCAGCCTCGCGCCCCTCGGCGCGGCCCTGCTCACCGCCCTGGTCGGCCGGCTGGGGACCCGCGGACCGCTGACCGTGGTGGCCGTCGTCTTTCTCACCGTGGCCGTGGCCGCCGCCTTCACCCCCATCCGGCAGCGCCACCCGGAGCAGACCGCCGTACAGGGCCCGCCGACACGGCCCGCCGACGCGCCGCCACCGGCCGTGCCACCACCGGCCGCGCCACCACGAGAGGAGAGCCACGAGGATGACGCCGGAACCCGACGATGACGACCGGCTGTACAAGGTCGTGGTCAACCACGAGGAGCAGTACTCCGTCTGGCCCGCCGACCGGGACAACCCGGCCGGGTGGTCGGACGCGGGCAGGACCGGCCCGAAGTCCGACTGCCTCGCCCACATCGAGGACGTGTGGACCGACATGCGCCCGCTGAGCCTGCGCCGCCACCTGCGGACGGACGGACAGGACGCCCAGGACGGACCGGTGGCGGAGGGCGCCGACCGGACGGGCTGACTCCCGGTCCGTCACCGCGCCCGCCGTACCGCGAACCAGGGAAGGCCACCGTGCACGACGACCTGGAAACACGACCCACGGCCCGCTCGGCGGGGGCGCCCCGGCTGCCGCTCTCCCACGGCCAGGAAAGACTCTGGTACCTGGAGCAGATCGCCGTCGCCGCCCCGGTCCACCACGTGTCCGCCGCCACCCTCGTCGAGGGCCCGCTGGACGCCGGCCGGCTGGCGTCCGCCCTGCGGGACTGCGTCTGCCGCCACGAGCTGCTCCGCAGTACCTTCGACGACCACGGGGACGGGCCGCGCCGTACGGTCCGCGCGACGGCCGAGGTACCGCTGCGACGGCTGGACCGGCTGGACCGGCTGGATCTCGGGGACGGATCCGTGCCCGGGGCGGAGTTGCGCGGTGTGCTCGCCGAGGAGAGCGCCCGGCCCTTCGCCCTCGACCGCGGGCCCGCGCTGCGCGCCACCCTGGTACGCACCGGCGAGGAGCGGCACGTGCTGCTGCTCACGGCGCACCGCATCGTCGCCGACCGGGTCTCGCTCACGGTGCTGGAGCACGAACTGGCCTGCCGTTACGCGGCGCCGGACGGGGGTCCGGCGCCGCTCCCGCCCCCGGACGCGGACCGGGCGGCCCCGGAGCCGGAGCCCTCGGACGAGGAGCTGTCGTACTGGGAGCGGCGGTTGGCGGATCTCCCGCCGCTCGACCTGCCGCTGGACCGGACCCGGCCACGGAAGCCGACCCACCGGGCGACGGGCCGCGAACTGTTCCTCCGAGCCCGGCACGCCGAGGCCCTGCGGCGGCTCGCCCGCGAGGAGGGCGTACCGGTGCGGACGGTAGGGGCGGCCGCCTTCGCCGTGCTGCTGGCGCGCTGGACGGGCCGGCCCGACGTGGTGTTCGGCGTCCCCGTGGACCGCCGTGCGCCGGGGTCCGCGCGGACGGCGTTCGGGCCGTACGGGGATCTGCTCCCGCTGCGGGTCGATCTGACGGGCCGTCCCTCCTTGCGGGAGACGGTCCGTCGCGTCGCACGCGCCCGGGAGGAAACGGAGCGGCACTCCGGCGTCCCCTTCGGACGGCTCGTCCGGCTCTCGGGCCAGGAGTGGGACCTGAGCCGCCATCCGCTCTGTCAAGCGGTCCTCACCGTGCCGGACACGCGGCGTACGGGCTTCACCGTGGCGGGGCTCACCACGTCCGCACTCCCCGTGGACGACACGACCGTCCCCTACGACCTGCAGTGCACGGTGACCGATGCCGACGCCGACGCCGACGCCGACCGTACCGACACCGACGACGGGCGGGGCGGTCTCCGGGCCGAGCTGCGTCTCGCGTCCGACCTGTGGCTGCCGGAGTCGGCCGACCGCATGGTGACCGCCTTCCGCGCCCTGCTCACCGCCCTCGCCGAGACCCCCGACCGGCGGATCGGGGAGGTTCCGGTGCTGTCGCCCGGGGACCGGGCCCGGATAGACGCGTGGAACGCCACCGCCCGTCCCCTGCCCGAACCGGCCACCGTGGACGGCCTGTTCCTCGCGTGGGCGGACCGCACCCCGCGGGCCCCCGCCCTCACCGACCGCACCGGAACCTGGACGTACGCGCGGCTGCGGGAGCGGGCCGAGCGGGTCGCACGGACCCTGATCGCGGCCGGCGTCGCCCCGGACTCCGTCGTCGCCCTGCACATGCGACGCTCCGCCGACCTGGTCACGGCCATGCTCGGGGTGCTCCTGGCCGGTGGCGCCCCCCTCGTCCTCGATCCCGGCCACCCCGAGGAACGGCTGCGGTCCATGACCGACGACGCCGGGATCACCGCCGTCCTCGGCCGCGCCGAACCCCCCGGCTGGCTGCACGGCCTGGGCGTACCCGTACTGCGGCTCGCCGACGCGGAACACGACGGTGCGAAACGCGACGGCGACGGTACGGCCGGCCCGGAGCACGCCGGGCACCGCCCCGCCGATCCGCTTCCGCGGTCCCGCTCCCACCCCGTCGGGCTGGCCGCCGTGGTGCACACCTCCGGGTCTACCGGGCGGCCCAAGGCCGTCGGGATACCCCATCGGGCCGTCGTACGGCTGATCACCGCGACCGACTACGTGTCCATCGGCCCCGGCGACGTCCTGCTGCACCTCGGCGACCCGGCCTTCGACATCACCGCCTTCGAGGTGTGGGGGGCGCTGTGCAACGGCGCCCGGGTGGACGTGCTGCCCGGCGACGAACCCCTCGGGCCCGACGAGGTGCTGGCCGCGCTGCGTGAGCTGCGGCCGACGATCGTCGCCCTGACCGGCACCCTCTTCAACCGGGTGACCGACATCGACCCGGCGGCCTTCGGCGGACTGCGCCACCTCTTCGTCGTCGGGGAGGTGATGGACCCCCGCCGCACGCGCGCGGTGCTGCACGGCGGCGCGCCGCCCGGGCACCTGCACAACGGGTACGGCCCGAGCGAGAACGCGACGTTCTCCACGACCCACCTGGTGGACCGGCTGCCCGAGGACGCGTCGGGCGTGCCCATCGGCTCCGCTCTCACCAACACCACCCTGCACGTGCTGGACCAGGAGCTGGGACCCGTGCCGGTCGGGGTGACCGGCGAGTTGTACGTCGGCGGGCCGGGGGTCGCCCGGGGCTATCTGGGCCGACCGGGCCGCACCGCGGAGCGCTTCCTGCCGGATCCGTTCGCCCCCGAGCCGGGGGCGCTGATGTACCGCACCGGCGACCTGGTGCGAAGGCTCCCGGACGGGGCGCTGGACTTCCTCGGCCGGGCCGACCAGCAGGTGAAGATCCGTGGCTACCGCATAGAACCGGGAGAGGTCGAGGCGGCGCTGCTGGCCCGCGACGACGTGCGCGAGTGCGTCGTGCGGGCGGTCGACGTCGCCGGGGACCGGCGGCTCGTCGCCTACGTCGTCCCCGGGCCGGGGCACCGGCCGTCCCCGCCGGAGCTGCTGGGCGGGCTGCGGGACCGGCTGCCGTCGCACATGGTGCCCGGCCATGTCGTCCTGCTCGGCGAGCTGCCCACGACACCCAGCGGGAAGACCGACACCCGGGCGCTGCCCGGCATCGACGCGGGCGCGGCCGGACCGCCGGACGCCGGCACGGTGGCGCCGAGGACGGCGACGGAGCGCGCCCTGTGGGAGATCTGGGCGGACGCCCTGCGCGTGCGGTCCTTCGGGGTGCACGACAGCTTCTTCCTCATCGGCGGTCACTCGCTGCTGGCCTCGGTGGTGCGCGCTTCGATCCGCGAACTGCTCGGGGTGGCGCTGCCGCTGCGCACCCTGTTCGACGTGCCGACCCTGGCCGGTCTGGCCGTCGAGGTCGAGCGGGCCGCCGACGGGGCGGGCGCCGCACCGGCACCGGCGGCCGCGCGAGCGGACGAGGACGCCCAGGGCGGCCAGGACAGCCAGGACGACGAGGACTCGGAACGACTCGACGGCCTGGTGGCCGAACTGGAGCGGCTCGCCACGTCCCGGCGCGCCGAGGGACGAGCAGGGGGAGCCGCATGACGCGCACCACGAGGACGGCCGACACGACCGGTACGCCCGACGGCACTGGCACGACCGACACCACCGATGCGAACGGCGCCATCGATGCGAACGGCGCGAACGATGCGAACGGCGCGATCGACGCGGACCTGCGGGACAAAATCGAACGCCTCCCCGCCGGGCAGCGGGCCCTGCTGCGGCAGCGGCTGTGGGAGAAGGGCCTCCCGACCGGGCTGCCCGCCCTGGACGGCGACGGGGAGGCCCCCGCGTCCTTCACCCAGCGCCGGATGGCGTTCCTGTCCGGGCTGGATCCGGACAGCCCGGCCTACCACAGCCCCGTCGTGCACCGTCTCACCGGACCGCTGGACGACACCGCCCTCGAAGCCGCCCTCAACGACCTGCTGCGCCACCACGCCGTCCTGCGCACCGTCCTGCCGGTCCGGGACGGCCGTACCGTGCAGCGGGTCCTGCCGTACCGGCACCGGGCGCTGCCCGTCGTCGACCTGTCCGCGCTGCCCGGGGACGACCGGCGGGCGGAGGCCGAGCGGCTCGCGCGGGCGGACGCCGGGGAGCGGTTCGACCTGGCCCGGGGACCGCTGCTGCGGTTCCGGCTGCTGCGCCTCGCCGCCGACGACGCGGTCCTGGTGCTCACCTTCCACCACGCGGTCGTCGACGGCTGGTCGCTGGACGTCCTCCTGCGCGACCTGGGCGCCGCGTACGGGGCGCGTCTGGAGGGGCGGGCGCCCGAACCGCCCGTCCAGCCGGTGCAGTACGCCGAGTACGCCCGCTGGCAGCACGAGTGGGCCGAGGGCGCCGAGGCCGCCGACCAGCTGGACTACTGGGAACGCCGGCTGGCCGGCGCCCCGGACCCGATGCCGCTGCCCGCCGACCGTCCCCGTCCCGAGCGCCCCGGGGGGCGCGCCGGGTCCACGGTGTTCACCGTTCCCGCGCCCGTGACCGACGAGTTGCGGAGGATCTCCGCGCGCACCGGCAGCACCCTGTTCATGGTGCTGCTCGCGGCGTTCCAGATCGTGCTCGCCCGGTACGGCGGCCACGACGACGTGGTGGTCGGCACCCCCGTCGCCAACCGGCGCTACCGCGGTTTCCACGGGCTGGTCGGCTTCTTCGCCAACTCGGTCCCGTTGCGCTCGCGGGTGGTGCCGGGGGCGTCCTTCGAGGACTTCCTCGCCGAGGTCCGCACGACGTGCCTGGAGGCGTACGAGAACCAGGACGTGCCCCTCGACCTGGTCGCCCGGCGGCTGCATCCGGAGCGCAGCCCCGGCCGGAACCCGATCTACCAGGTCAACCTCACCCTGCACAACACGCCGTCACGTCCGGTCCGCACCCTGCCGGGCGGGATCGACCTCCTCCCGCTGGACCACCTGGACCACGACGCCGCCCGCT
This sequence comes from Streptomyces beigongshangae, assembly GCF_019710745.1. Classification (GTDB taxonomy): domain Bacteria; phylum Actinomycetota; class Actinomycetes; order Streptomycetales; family Streptomycetaceae; genus Streptomyces; species Streptomyces beigongshangae. Next base: position 246,025 of record NZ_JAHKJW010000004.1, on the reverse strand, counting down.
TCGACCTCGACCTGAACGTCTGGGAGACCGGCGCCGGACTGGAGGCCCGGCTCATCCACGCCGCGGACCTGTTCGACACGGCGACCGGTGAGCGGCTCGCCCGCTCGCTGGGTGTCCTGCTCGACGCCGTGGCCGCCGCCCCCGGCGCACGGATCGGTGAACTGCCGCTGCTGACCGCCGAGGACAGGGAGCGGGTCCTGCGCGAGGGGCACGGCGCCGCCCCGGAGCGCCCCGAGGACGTGCGCGTGGAGCGGCTCTTCGCCGAGCGGGCACGCACCGCCCCCGACGCGGTGGCCGTGTCGGCGCAGGGCCGCGCCGACCTGACCTACCGGGACCTCGACCGCCGCGCCAACGGCCTCGCCCACCGGCTGCGCGGTCTCGGCGCCGGTCCCGGCCGCGTGGTCGCGGTGCTGCTGCCCCGTACGCCCGAGGCGCTGGTCGCGCTGCTCGCCGTGCTGAAGAGCGGCGCCGCGTACGTGGCGCTCGACCCGGCCCATCCGCGGGCCCGGCGCGCTCACGTGCTGCACGACAGCGGGGCGATGCTGCTGGTCACCGACGCACGGCCGGAGAACCCCGCCGTCCCGGACACCCCGAACGCCCCCACAACCCCGAACGCCCCGGACACCCCCGTCGCCCCGGACGCCCCGGCCGTCCCGGTCGTCGTGGTGGACCCGGACCGGGTGGCCGAGGAGGCGACCGGGGCCCCGCCGGAGGGCGCCGGCGGGCCCGACGACCTGATGTACCTGATGTACACCTCCGGCTCGACCGGCGGGCCCAAGGGCGCCATGCTCTCCCACCGCCAGGTCGCCAACTACCTGCTGTGGGCGGTGGAGACGTACCTGCCGCCCGGGACGGACGGCGCCGTCCCCGTGCACTCCTCGCTCTCCTTCGACCTGACCGTGACGAGCCTCTTCGCCCCGCTGCTGGCCGGCCGGCGCCTGCTGCTCGCCGACGACGACCCGGGCACGCCCGGCGAGGCCCTGCGCGCCTCGGCCGAGGCGGACACCGGCCTCGCCTTCGTCAAGCTCACACCCTCGCACCTGAGGATGCTGGAGGACTCCACGGCCCCCGCGCGTGCCGGGGCGTGGACCCGCGCCCTGGTCGTCGGCGGCGAGGAACTGCGCGAGGAGCAGCTCACGGTCTGGCGCACGGGGGCCGGAGCGCCCCGGATCGTCAACGAGTACGGTCCGACGGAGACCGCCGTGGCCTGCGCCGCGTACGACAGCGCGCACCCGGCCGGCGGCTTCGGCCGGGTGCCGATCGGCGGGCCCCTGCACCACGTGCGGCTGTACGTGCTCGACGAGGCGATGAACCCGGTGCCCCCGGGCGCGCCCGGGGAGCTGCACGTCGGCGGGGCGGGCGTCTGCCACGGCTACTGGAACCGCCCCGGCCTGACGGCGGAGCGCTTCGTCCCCGACCCCTTCGGCGGCGAGCCGGGCGGGCGTCTGTACCGGACCGGTGACCGGGTGCGCCGGACGGCCTCCGGGGACCTGGAGTACCTGGGCCGCCTCGACGACCAGGTGAAGATCCGCGGTCACCGGGTCGAGCCGCAGGAGGTGGCCGCCGCGCTGGCCCGGGACCCGGCGGTCCGGGAGGCCGCCGTGATCGCGTACGGCACCGACCCCGGGTCCCGGCAGCTGGCCGCCTTCGTCAGCCCCGCCCTCGATCCCGGCCCCGGTCCCGACCCCGGCCCCGGTCCCGGCGGGGCGTCGGACGCGGCGTCGGACCCGGCGTCGGACGCGGCGGCCGAGACGGACTGGGTGGACCGCTGGCGGACGCTGTACGAGGACACCTACGGCCGCGCGGAGCGCCCCGCCGACCCCTCGTTCGACCTGGCCGGCTGGACCAGCAGCTACACCGGCGAGCCGATCGGGGCCGACGCGATGCGCGAGTGGCTCGACGCCACGGTCGACCGCATACGCGCGCTGCGGCCGGGCCGGGCCCTGGAGATCGGCTGCGGCACCGGCCTGATCCTCGCCCGGATCGCCCCCGACTGCGAGTTCTACCAGGGCGTGGACCTGTCCGAGCAGGTCGTCGAACGGCTGCGGCGCGAGATCGGCACCACCCTCGTCCCCGGGCGGACCGGGCTGCGGGCCGGTCCCGCCCACCTCGCGATCCGCCCGGGCGAGACGTACGACACCGTGATCCTGAACTCCGTGGTCCAGTACTTCCCGTCCGTGGACTACCTGCTGGCGGTCCTGGAGCAGGTAGTCGACGCGATGCCCGCCGGCGGCCGGATATTCCTGGGCGACCTGCGCAACCTCGCGCTCCTGGAGACCTTCCACGCCTCGGTCGCCGCCCACCGGGCGAAGCCGGGCACGCCCGACGCCGTCCTGCGCGCCGAGACCGCCTGGCGCGTGGAGACCGAGAACGAGCTCTGCCTCGACCCCCGGTTCTTCGGCGGACTGACCGCACGGTGGCCGCGGATCGGCTCGGCGAGGGTCCTGCCGAAGCGGGGAACGGCCGACAGCGAACTGACCCGGTACCGCTACGACGTCGTCCTCACCGTCACCGGCGAGCGCACGGCGGACGACGGTCCCGGAGCGGCGTCACCGCCGGAGCGGGACTGGCGGGCGGAGGGGCTGAAAACCGACGGCCTGGACGCCGACGGCCTCGACGCCGACGGTCTGGACGCGCTGCTCCGCACCGGACGCCCCGACCGGCTCGTGCTGCGCGGCATCCCCGACGCCCGGCTGGCGCAGGACCTGCGGCTGCTGGCCCGGCTCTCCGGCACGGCACCGGACGCCGTACGGCCGGGCGCCGTCCCGGAGGAGCTGTGCCGGCTGGCCGGACGCCACGGGTACGAGGCCGAACCGAGCTGGGCCGAGGGACGGCCCGACGGCTCCTACGACCTGCTGCTGCACCGCCGGGGAACGCCGCCGCCGGCGCTGCCGCCGGTCGTCGCCGCCGGATGGCCGCATCGGCTCGCCACCGCGCCGCTGTGGCGCCCCGCGGCCCTCGCCGCACTGCCCGGGATCGGGTCCCGGCTCGCCGAACGCCTGCCCGGTCCCCTGCTCCCCGCCCGCTACGTCGTGCTGCGCCGGATCCCGCTCAACGCCAACGGCAAGGTCGACCGCGCCGCGCTCACGGACCTGCTGCCGGCCACCGAGGACGAGGCCGGTCCCGGGGACCCCGGGACGCGGCCGGAGGCCGAACTCACCCCCACGCAACGGCGGACGGCCGCCATCTGGAGCGAACTGCTCGGCCGCGACGGCATCCGTGCCGAGGACGACTTCTTCGACCTCGGCGGGCATTCCCTGCTCACCTTCCGGCTCGTGTTCCGGCTGCGGGAGGAGTTCGAGGTGGAGGTCCCGATCCGCGGGCCGTTCGACGCCTCGACGCTCGGCGCGCTGGCCGCCCTCGTCGACGGCCTGGTCGCCGAGAAGAACCGACCCGTGCTGCCCGCGCTCGTCCCCGCCGAACGGGACGGCACCGTACCGGCCTCCTTCGCCCAGGAACGCCTGTGGTTCCTCCACCAGATGGAGCCGGGCACGGCCCGGTACAACTTCCCGCTCTTCGTCCGGCTGACGGGCGAACTCGACGTCGGCCTGCTGCGCCGGTCGCTGGCGGAGATCGTACGGCGGCACGAGGTGCTCAGGACCGTGCTCACCGCCCGTGACGGGCAGCCGTTCCAGACCGTCCTGCCCGCCGGGCCGCCCGAGCTCCCGCTCACCGACCTGGCCTCCGACCCGCCCGAACTGCGGGAACAGCGGGCACGGCAACTGGCCAGGGAGCAGTACGCCGAACCCTTCGACCTGGCCACCGGGCCCGTCCTGCGGGCCGGGCTGCTCCGGCTGGACGCGACGGACCACGTACTGCTGCTGACGGCCCACCATGTGACGGTGGACGGCTGGTCGGCCGCCGTCCTGCTGGACGAACTGGCCGAGCTGTACACGGCGGGCCGCGCGCACCGGGCGCCCCGCCTGCCCGAACTGCCCGTGCAGTACGCGGACTACGCGATCTGGCAGCGCCGGCTCGCCGGGGCCGGCCACTTCGACCGGCTGGTGGAGCACTGGACGGCACGCCTGAGGGGCATCCTCGACCTGCCGGGGCTGCCCCTGGACCGGCCGCGCCCGGCGCACCCCGAGAACCGGGGCGAGAGCCTGCGCTTCCGGATCCCCGCACCGGTCGCGGACGGGGTGCGCGCGCTGTGCCGGGAGGAGGACGGCACCCTGTTCATGGCGCTGCTCGTCGCCCTGTACGCGGTGGTGAACCGGCGGACCGGGGAGACCGATCTCGTGGTGGGCTCGGACGTCGCCGGCCGTTCCGACAGCAGGACCGAACCGCTGATCGGCTTCTTCGTCAACCAGATCGTGCTGCGCGCCGACCTCACCGGCGCCCCGACCTGGCGCGACCTGCTGGGCCGCACCAAGGACGTGGCACTGGACGCCTACGCGCACCAGGACCTGCCGTTCGAGGAGATCGTCAAGGCCCTCAGCCCGCCCCGCACCCGCAACCAGAGCCCGCTCTTCCAGATCAAGCTGGTGCTCAACAGCAACCGGCGGGCCGCCGACACCATGGACGGCCTGCGGCTGAGCCCGTTCACGGTGGACCTCATCGACACCAGCCGCTTCGACATCACCCTCGTCCTGGAGGAGGACGACGACGGGATCGCCGGGTTCCTCAACTACGACCCCGACCTCTTCGACGCGTCGACCATGGAGGAACTGCGCGAGCAGTACGCCGCGCTGGTCGCGGACATGGCCGCCCGGCCGGACGCCTCGATCGCCGACGCGCCCCTGCCCGCGACGGCCCCCACGGCCCGTCCCGCGCCCGGCCGGACCGGGCGCCGCGGCCCCGGGTCCCTGCGCGGGATCAAGCCCACGAAGGTGGCCGTGGCCGCGGACGACATGGTCGTACGGGAGCCGTTGCGGAACGGCGCCGATCTGCCGCTCGTGCTGCGCCCGGCCCGCCCCGACGTCGACCTGACGGCCTGGGCCCGCTCGCACCGCACCCGGCTCGACACCGAGCTGGAACGGCACGGCGCCCTGCTGTTCCGGGGCTTCGCCGTCACCGACCCGGACGCCCTGGAACGCTTCGCCTCCGTGTTCGTCGACGACCTCTTCGGCGAGAACGGCGAGCACCCGCGCGCCGCCCTCGGCGGCAACGTCTACACGCCGGTGTTCTTCCCGCCGGAGGAGAAGCTGCTCTGGCACAACGAGAACTCCTTCAACGACGAGGGCCCGGCCCGCATCTGGTTCTGCTGCGTCCGCCCGGCCGACTCCGGCGGCGAGACGCCCCTGGCCGACAGCCGCGCCGTGTACCGGAAGCTGGACCCGGCGGTGCGCGAGGAGTTCACCGCCAAGGGGGTCAGGTACGTCCGCAACTACGGCACCGGGCTCGGCCTCGACTGGCGGGACGTCTTCCGGACCGGGGACCGGGCCGCGGTCGAGGCCCGCTGCGCCCGGCAGGGACTGCGCCACGAGTGGCACGGCGACCGGTTGCGCACCACGGCCGTACGGCCCGCCGTGCTGCGCCACCCGCGCACCGGCGAGTGGTCCTGGTTCAACCAGGCCCAGCACTGGCACACCGCCTGCCTCTCCGCGGAGGTACGGGAGTCGCTGCTGTCCACCATGGCCCCGGCCGACCTCCCGCGCAGCTGCCGGTTCGGCGACGGCACCGAGATACCCGACGCGACGATGCACGAGATCCTGCGGGTCTACCGGGAGCTGGAGGTCGCCTTCCCCTGGGAGCGCGGTGACGTGATGCTGCTGGACAACATCCTCACCGCCCACGCCCGCAACCCCTTCCGCGGCGAGCGCGAACTCCTCGTCGCCATGGGCGACATGGTGAGCTACCGGTGACGGCGGAGACGGGTACGGAGACGGAGCGGGAGCGGCAGGCGGAAGGGGTGCGGCAGGTGGAGGGGTTCCGGCTGTCGTTCCGGCAGCGGCGGCTGTGGGAACTCGCCGAACGCGGCGTGCCGTCCTGGGCGCAGGTGCTCGTCACCCTCGACGGCGAACTGGACACGGACCGGCTCACGGCCGCGCTGCACGACACGGTCGCCCGGCACGAGATCCTCCGCTCGGTCCACCGGCGGGTGCCGGGCGCCCGCACCGCGCTGCTCGTCGTCCACGACGCGGACCGTGCGGGCCCGCACTGGTCCCACGAGGAACTGGGCCACCTGGCGGAGACGGCGCGCCGCCACAGGATCGACGAGGAGGTCCGCGCCCGGCGGAAACTGCCGCACGGCGGACCGGACGACCCGGTACTGCGGGCCGCCCTCTTCGCCCTCGGCCCCCGCCGCCACGCGCTGCTGCTCACCGTCACCGCCCTGGCCGCGGACGGCCGCACGCTGCGGCTGCTCGTCGACGAGCTGGCCGCGCGGTACGCGGGCACACCGCCCACCGACGAGGTGCTGCAGTACAGCCAGTTCACCGAGTGGCAGCACCAGGAGTTCGGCGAGGAACCACCGCACCCGGCGCCGGACGACCCCGCCCCGCGGCTGTCCGTGCCGCTGCGCCGGACTCCCGGCCCCGGCCGGCCGGAGCGCCGTACCGTCACCGCGCCCCTGCCGGACGCCGTCACGTCGGCCGTCCACTCCTACGCGCGGCGGCGGCGCGTACGGCCGGGGGCCGTGCTGCTCGCCTGCTGGCAGACGCTGCTGGCCAGGGTCGGCGGACAGCACGACCTCACCGTCGACGCGCTGCTGGACGGCCGGGACTTCGAGGAGACGGCCACCGCCCTCGGCCCCTTCGCCCAGTGGGCGCGGATCAGCGCGCGGATCGACCCCGGTCTGGTCCTCGACGCCCTCGCCGCCCGCGCGGAACGCGCCCTGTCCGACGCGGAGGAGGCCCGGCAGGACGCCCCGTACGCCCCGTACGCCCCGTACGCCGGCGCCGCGGAGCAGACAGGACGCGACATCGGCTTCGACATCGGCTTCGGCTTCGGCTTCGGCTGCGCGGACGTCCCGGCACCGCGGCGCGCCGGCGGCGTCACCTTCGCCGTGGCCTGGGACGACGTCGAGACCGAGCCCCACGCCCTGCGGCTGACCTGCGCCCTGGGCGCGACGGAGGGCCGCACGACCTGGCACTACGACGGCCGGCAGTTCGACGACGCGTACGTCCGGGTGCTCGCCGACCAGTACGCCGTCCTGCTCGCCGGGCTGCTGGCCGCGCCCGCCGAACCCGTGCGCGGGGTACGCCTGCCTCCGGCGGCCGGCGCCGCCCGGCCGCGGACCCGCCTCCCGGAACCGGCGGACGACCGGTGTCTGCACGGCCTCGTCGAGCGGCAGGCCCGCCGGACCCCGGACGCCCTCGCCGTCGTGGCCGGAACCGACCGGCTGACCTTCCGGGAACTGGACACACTGGCGGACCGGTGGAGCGGCGTGCTGCGTGCCCGGGGCGTCCGCGTCGAGACCCCGGTGGCGGTGCGGGCGGCCCCCTCGGCCGCGCTGGTCGTGGCCCTGCTGGCGGTGCTCAAGGCCGGAGGGGCGTATGTGCCGCTCGATCCGCAGCTCCCGCCCCTGCGGACCCGGGAACTGCTGGAGCGGGCCGGCTGCCGCACGCTGCTCACCGACCGCCCGGACGAGGCGGTGGCGGTGGAGCTGGCGGCCGAGGGCGTCGCGTGCGTCGACCTGCGCGACCTGCGCGACCTGCCGCCCGCCGGTACGGACGCGGGGGCCGGCCCCGGACCCGGACCCGGACCCGGACAACCGGGCGAGGCGGACCCGGACCACCTGGCGTACATCATGTTCACCTCCGGCTCCTCCGGCACGCCGAAGGGGGTGATGCTGCCCCACCGGGCGGTGTGCGACTACCTGCTGTGGAGCGCCCGGACGTACGTCGCCCCGAGCACCGTCCGCGACGACGGCGAAGGCGGAGAGGGCGGAGAAGACGGCGGGGGCGGCGCGATGGCGCACTCCTCGATCGGCTTCGACCTCACCGTGACGAGCCTGTTCCTGCCCCTGGTCACCGGTCGTCCCGTCCTCCTCGACCCCGCCTGGCGGGACGCCCTCGCCCTTTCCGCGGACCTGGCCGGCCGGACCGGCCTGGACCTGCTCAAGCTGACCCCGTCGCACCTGAAGGTGGTCGACCGGTTCGTGGAGCCGCGGGACCTCGCCGGCACCACCGGCGCCCTCGTCCTCGGCGGCGAGGCCCTCGACAGGAGCACGGTCGACACCTGGACGGCACACGCCCCGGGCACGCGGATCTTCAACGAGTACGGGCCGACCGAGACCGCCGTCGGCGTGTGCGTGCACGAGGTGGGGGCGCACGACGGCCCCGGCCCCGTCCCCATCGGCCGGCCCGTGGACCACGCCGAGGTCCTCGTCCTGGACGAGGACCTCACCCCCGTGCCGGTGGGTGTGCCGGGTGAGATCCACATAGGCGGCACGAGCCTCGCCCGCGGGTACCTGGGCGACCCGGCCGCCACCGCCGAACGGTTCGTACCGCATCCCTTCTCACCGGAACCCGGCCGCCGCCTGTACCGCTCGGGCGACCTCGCCTGCGTCGGCCCGGACGGCCTGATCCGGTACCTGGGGCGGGTGGACGACCAGATCAAGGTCAATGGGGTACGGGTGGAGCCCGGGGAGATCCGGGCCGCGCTGCTGCGGCACCCCGGTGTGCGGGACGCCGCCGTCGTCCTGGTCGCGGACGAGGCGCGCGGCGACCACCTGGCCGCCTGTGTCGTCGCCGAAGATGCCGACGATGCCGACGATGCCGACGCCACGACGCCGCAGGCCCTGCGCGCCCATCTGGCCGAGCTGCTGCCGGCCGAGCTGCTGCCGACCGCGTACGCCACGGCCGGAGCGCTGCCCCTCACGTCGAACGGCAAGGTGGACCAGGCCGCGGTGCGCTCCCTCGTCCGGACCGGCGGCGCCGGGTCCCCGGTCCCGTCGGCGGGCCCGCCCGGCACACCGCCGACCGACCCGGCGGAGGCCGCCGTGGCCCGGGTCTTCGAGGAACTGCTCGGCGTCGCCCCCGTCGGCGCGGACGACGACTTCTTCACGCTCGGCGGCCACTCCCTGCTGGCCGTACGACTGATCGCACGGCTCAACGGGGAGTTCGACGCCGAGCTCCCGGTCCCCGTGCTCTTCTCGCAACCGGAGGCGGCACCGGGTCATGGGGCGGGGCGGGAGCGGCCCGGAAGAACGGCCACACCCAGGCGCCTGGCCCGCCTCCTCACAGCGCGCGACGCCGTCCCGCGCGCCCTTCCGGACGACCTCGTGGCCCTGCGGCCCCGGGGCGAGGGCACCCCGCTGTTCTGCGTCCACCCGGCGGGCGGCGAGGCCACCGGCTTCCGTCATCTCGCCGACCGCCCCGAGCTGCGCGGCCCGCTGTACGCCCTCCAGACACCGGCGGACGGCGCCGGCCACGAGGACCGGAGCGTCGAGGAGCTGGCCGCCCGCTATCTGGCGGCCGTACGCGCGGTGGCGCCGACCGGCCCGTATCGGCTGCTGGGCTGGTCCATGGGCGGACTGGTGGCCTTCGAGATGGCCCGGCTGCTCGAACTGCGGGGTGAGCGACCGGAGATGGTCTTCCTGGTCGAGAGCTACCTCTCCGCACAGCTCCCGGAGCCCGACGAGCCCGACGAGCCCGACGAGGACGACGACCGGGAGAAACCTGATCCCGCGGCGGCGGAGCAGGACGTGAGCCCCGCCGAGTCGCTCCGCCTCGACCTCCGGCGACGCACCAACCAGGCCCACCTGCGGGCCGCCCGGGCCTACCGCCCGTCGCCGTACACGGGCCCGGTCACCCTCGTCCAGGCCGACAAACAGGAAGAGGACTTCCGCCGCGCCGCGCTCCGTTCCTGGTCCCGCGTCTGCGCCCCCGCCCGGCTGACCCACCACGTCCTGGAAGGAGACCACCTCACCCTGTTCGAGCCGCCGTACGTCACCGAACTGGCCCGCCTGATCGACGGGATGACGCGGTAGCCCACCGGACGGGCGAAAGCGACGGGTGGGGTCGGCGACGGGGGCGCGCCGGTCTGTTCGTGCGCGGGACGCACTCCGGCACACCTCCGATGGCCCACGACAGGGTCGCAGATGACCGGCCGGTCGGTGAGAATCAGGAACGAAGGACGCGACCGGGTCGTCCGCGCCGCGCGCCCGCGGAAGGACGCATCCGCACACCCGCCCGGACGGCTGCCGCGGAGGCGAGGACCGCTTCCAGCACCCTCGTAGGCAAGAGGACCACCATGATCGCTCTGGTCGACCCCCTCTCCAGCGGAGTCTTCCTCTCCTCCGCGCTCAGGGAACGCGGTCAGGAGTGCATGCACCTGTACGGGAAACGCTTTTCGCGAACAGCCAGGAGCGACGCGAGCGCGCCCGTCCTGATCATGAGCGGCACCACGGCGGACACGGTGGCCGCGCTGCGCGACCGGGACATCCGGCACGTCGTTCCCGGCAGCGAGTTCGGCGTCGCGGCGGCCCATGACCTCGCGGCGGCCCTGAACCTGCCGCGCAACGAGGACGGTACGGCGGCCGCGCGGCGGGACAAGGCCCTGATGGGCGAAGCCCTGCGGAGGGCCGGGATGCCCGGTGCGGGGCAGGCGACGGTGGAGACGGTGGACGACCTGACCGGGGCACTGCGGCGCCTCGGGCTCCCCGTGGTGGTGAAGCCCAGCCAGAGCTCCGGCAGCGACGGTTGCAGGGTGTGCTGGTCGGAGACAGCGGCGGTGACCCACTTCCGGGACATTCACCGGCGGATGAACCTGGTGGGCCTGCCGAACGACAGGATCTTCGTACAGGAGTACCTGCCGGGCGAGCAGTACGTGGTGACGACGGTGAGTCTGGACGGCCGGCACGTGGTGTGCGAGGTGGCGCGCAACGTCATCGAGGAACTCGACGGCCTTCCGGTGCGCCGGTACAACGTCAGCTGCCCGACCCTCGGGGCGGCCGAGCGGGACGTGGTGTCTTACACCCTCGGTTGCCTGGACGCTCTGGGCATCCGTCATGGCGCGGCCAACGCGGACGTGCGCCTCACCGGTGACGGCCCGCGCCTCGTCGAGGTCAACGCACGCATCCTGGGGCCCGTGCTGCACCCCGATCCGTACTTCGCCGCGTTCGGCGGCAGTCAGCAGCACCTGCTGGCGGAGAGCCTCGACGACCCCGCGTCGTTCAGGGCCCGTTCCTCCCTCGCCTACGCTCCGCCACAGGTGATGGGCAAGGCGTTCGTGCGTTGCTGGGAGTCCGGGGTCCTGACGGCGGTGCCGGGTCTGTCGTCCGTACGCCGGCTCCCGGGTTTCCACAGCGCGCGGGGGCTGCCGCGCGTCGGGCGGGCGATCCGGCAGAGCACCCTGACCAAGGGCAGGACGGGGATCGTCTACTTCGTCCATCCCCAGGAGTCCGTGGTCCGGCGGTCTCTTGAGGCACTGCGGGAGATGGAGGACGAAAGGACCCTTTTCCGCGTCACGCCCGCACCCGTACTCACACCTGTACTCACACCCGCGCCCGCGCCGGCAACGGGAAGTGGTGGCCCATGACCGACGTGTTCTCCTCCCTGGCCACCTGTGACCGCGAAACCACGCGGCAGATCGCGTCGGTGCTGCACTGCCGCAGACAGGACCCTGACCAGTACCGGATGCTGCGGCGTTTTCTCGCGGCCGTCGACGTCACCGCCGGACCGCTGCTGGAGATCGGCTGCGGTTCCGGTGAACTTCTCGCCGACCTCGCCGACCGCGCGCCCACCACCACCGTCGTCGGCATCGACCACAGCGTCGACCTCCTGAGGATGGCCGGCCGATCGGGCGGAGCGGCGGAGAACATCAGGCTCCTGGCCGCCGACGCGCACCGGCTGCCGTTCGCCGCCGAGTCCTTCCCGACGGTCCTCATGTACACGCTGCTCAGCCACACCCCGGACATCCGCTCGGTGCTCCGGGAGGCACACAGGGTGTGCCGCCGGGGAGGGCAGCTCGCCGTACTGGACGGCGACTACGCGTCGACGGACTTCTCACTGGGCCCGCACGATCCGCTGAACGCGTGCGTGGCCGCCTGGCGTGCCCGGTACGTCGTCAACACGCACGACCTGCGAGCCCTCCCGCGCCTGCTGGAGGCCGCGGGATTCCAGCTCGTGCGGACGGGTGCCCACAACTACACGGCGACGCACTCGGCCTACGCGTACACCATCGTCGACCGGGGCGTGGACACGATGCTCGGCAGCGGGACGATCGGCGAGGACCTCGCCCGCTCGCTGAAGAACGAGGCGCGGCGCAGGGCGGACGACGAAGGGTTCGTCGGCAGCATCACCTACCGCTTCGCGCTGGCCCGCAGGCACCCGTCCCCGTCCGCCGCCGGTACGGCGTCCCCGAGAGCCTAGGAGCCGTGCATGCGTATCTGCGTCGTGGGCGGGGGCACGGCCGCGGCATGCCTCGTCATGGCCCTCGCCCGTGCGCTCGGTCCACGGGACGTCGACCTCGTGATCGTGGAACCCTCGGACCGGCTGTGGCGCGGCAGGGCGTACCGGGCGGACCGTGACGAGATCGTGGTGAACGCCCCGCACACCATGATGACGCTGGACCCGAACGATCCGGAGCACGCCCGGCGGTGGCTCGCCCGTCACCACGACGGGAGCCGCACCGCCGGACTGTGGACGCAGGAGGTCTTCCCACCGCGGCACGTCTACGGCCGCTACCTGGAGGAGACCCTCTCCCGGACCCTGGACGGACTGACGGCCGCCGGCTGGCGTGTCAGGTGGCTGCGCCGACGCGCCACGAGTGCCGCGCCCGACGGCGCCGGGGCACTGGTCGGTCTGGAGGACGGGAACACCGTCCCGTGCGACCACGCGGTGCTGTGCGTCGGGGACCCGGCCGGGTACGACCCCTACGGACTCGCCGGTCACCCGTCCTGCATCAGCCGGCCCTATCCCGTGGTGTCCGCCCTCGGCGGCGTTCCCCCGTCGGCCTCCGTGGCCGTCATCGGCTGCGGGCTCACCGCCGTCGACACCGTCCTGGGACTGCGGGCCCAAGGGCATCGGGGGCGGATCACCCTGCTCTCCCGGGACGGCATCCTGGCCGCCGTACGCCGCCCGCGCCAGACCGGGCGTCCCACGGTGCTGACCCCGGACACCGTCCGGGACCGGCTCGGACACCCGTCCTCGCCCCTGCGGTTGTCCGCGGTGGTCGCCCTGGCCCGGAGGGAGGCACTCCTCGCCGGGGCCACGCCAGGGCAGATCGGCGCCGAGACGTCCCTGGCGGACTGGGGGCTGGGACGGGTGCGCCGGCAACTCGCCGACCGGGAAAACGTACGGGACGTCGACTGGCTCCAGGTCACCACCTGGGCCCTGATCACCACCGTGCACCAGTGGTGGCCGGCGCTGCCCCGCGGCGATCGGCAGCACTTCCTGCGCCGCTACCACCGGCTGTGGGCCAGTTTCACCTCCCCCATGCCCGCCGCGACGGCCCGCACGCTCGTCGGGATGGCCGACAGCGGCCAGTTGCGCGTCCTGCGCGGCCTTGAGGACGTCACGCCCGCGGAGCGGGGATTCCTGGTCAGGGCGCAGCACCGAGCCGTGGGGGCCGATGTCGTGGTCACCGCCGCGACGGCGGCGCCGACGGCCCGTACGGTCGCCCCCGCGGGCGCCCACGAGCTGATGGACGCACTGAGCCGCAACGGGTGCGGACAACGGCACCCGGACGGCGGCCTGCGCGTGGAGCCGGACACCGGGCGCCTCCTCGACCGGAGCGGCAGGCCCCAGCGGTCGCTTCTCGCCCTGGGTCATCTCACGAGCGGCACCCACTACTACCTGTCCGGCATACCGATGCTCGTGTGGCGCAGTGAAGCCATCGCCGCGGCGATCGCCGCCGACTCCTCGACCGGCGTGGCATCGCGGTCACCGGGTCTGCTCACCCCCTGACCGCACGACCAGGAAGATCGGCGTCGACCATAACCCTCAGCCCGCCGCGCGGAGTTGCTCCCGGGAGCGGCAGTCCCGGCAGCGGCCGGGTTGCGCCGCGCGGAACCCCCGGTCGCAGCCGTCGCAGTTCCGGACGGACACGGCTGCCGGACGTACTGAAGGTGCTGCGCTCCGGGGAGGGGCGGGCAGCGGAAGGGGAGTTTCCCTGAGCCGGTAGGCCAGGATGCCCGACGGGCGTCCGAGGAACCGCTCCGGGAGTCGTGTGGTGAGGTGGTCCGTGATGTGCGTGGGCAGGAGCCCGGCCGCGAGCCAGCGGCTGACGGCCGGGGCGAGGCGGGCGGCCTCCTGCTCGGACAGGACGAGGCGGGGGTCGACCCGGCGCAGGGCGGCGAGTACGGCGATGGCCCGGGGGTCGGCTTCGGCGAGGGCCGGCGGGGGCGGTGTCTCCGCCTGCTCCTCCTCGACCGGCGCGGCGGCGGGCTGCCGTCGGGGGCGAGACGGCTTGGGCGGCTCGGGAGGCCCGTCCGGGTCTGGGTCCAGCTCCGGGTCCGGCTCCGGGTCACCGCCGGGGACGTCGTAGAGGTACGTCCGGGTGCGGACCTGTCCCGTGGGCGTTCGCTCGCGGCGGCGTTCCAGGTATCCGGCCGCCTCCAGTTCCCTGAGCGCCCGCGAGATCAGGATCTCGCCCTCGTCGAAGTGCTCGCACAGGGTGGTGATGGTCACGGAGGAGCCGTCGGGCAGGGAGGAGATGTACGCCGCGACGCCGACCGTGACCGCGCTGCCGCGTCGCTGGGCGAGGGCGTTGGAGATCACCGTGAAGTCTGCGGTGAGGCGGGTGCGGACGTGGATCACGCCGGAGGTCGGTGCTCCGGCATCGGCGCGCAGGAGCGCGTTAGACTGCGATTCAGCCATCGGGAAGGTGCTTTCTTCCTGAGAGGTCAGGCCTTCGGTCAGGACGCCAATCCTGGCCGGGGGCCGTTTCTGCTTGCCCTTGTCGCGGCGAACGTAACCGTCCGCATCCCGCCCCTGCAAGCCGGTCACCCGGACGGGTGACGCGGGCTTCGCGGCCGGGGAGGGTGGGTGGGCGGGAAGTTCTTTCCCCCGGTTCTTTCAGGAGGTCAGCGGCCCGCCGGACCCTCGTGGACAAGGGGCCGGTGAGCTCGGAGCCCGGCCTTCAACTCGCCTATGAAGGCGGCCCAGGAGGCGGCTTCGAAGCACAGCGCCGGGCCGTAGGCAACCTTGCTGTCACGGACCGGGACGACGACCTGGAACCCGTCGGCCACCTCCACGCAGTTGCCGCCCTCCTGATTGCTGTAGCTGCTCCTGCGCCAGCCGACGTCGTTCGGAGCGGGACGGGATGTTCGAACCACGGCAATCGCCTTCCGTCGGTTCTTTCAGGGGCCAGTGGCCCGCCGGACCCTCGCGGACAAGGGTCCGGTGAACCCGGAACGCGGGCGGTGGCCGGAGCCCGGCCGCCTCAGGGGCGGTGGTGCGCGGCCTTCAACTCGCCTATGAAGGCGGCCCAGGAGGCGGCTTCGAAGCACAGCGCCGGGCCGTAGGGAACCTTGCTGTCACGGACCGGGACGACGGACCGGAGCCCGTCGGCCACCTCCACGCAGTTGCCGCCTGCCTGATTGCTGTAGCTGCTCCTGCGCCAGCCGACGTCGTTCGGAGCGGGACGGAATGTTCGAACCACGGTAGTCGCCTTCCATCGTGGACCGGATCATGCCGAGCGACATGAGCGGGGGCAGGGCTACCGCCCGTAACCGATCGTAAATCACCTTGTAGCGAGTAACGTTGACTGGTTCTTCGATGAGTTGGCCGTAGTCCGATCCCTCCGTGTAGGCCACTTCCAGACCGTCCGGCAGGGTCAGGATGGTCAGCGAACCACCCATGGCCTCATGTCCACCCTGGTCGAACGGCAACACCTGCACGGTGATGTGACGATCTGCCGCCACGTCGAGAAGTCGCGCCAACTGCGCACGCATCACGGCGTTCCCGCCGACCGGACGCCTCAACACCGACTCGTCCAGGATCACGCACAGCTCCGGTCGGGCGGGCGAGCCAAGACGCGCCTGCCGCCCCATTCGGGCTGTGACACGCTCCTCCAACTGCGCTTCGCCGTCCAGCAGGGCATCCAGGCCCAGGACAGCCCGCGCATAGCCCTCCGTCTGCAAAAGACCCGGCACCACATGCGCCGCGTATTCACGGACGACCACCGCCCGCTCCGCGTACTCCATGAACTTCCGCGACCAGTCCGGGAACGCCTCCCGGTACACGTACGGCCACAGCTCGACCAGCAGGTCGTCCGCGCCCAGGGCCCTGTCCAGCGCCCGCGCCAGGTCCAGCGTCGGTTTCGCCCCGGACGCCCGCTCGATCTGCGTGATCCGCGTACTCACCACATGCGTTCTGTCGCCGAGTTCGGCCTGGGTCAGTCCGGCCGCCGTACGGAGTCTGCGCACCCTCGCCCCGAACAGCGCCGCCATCGACGCGCTGGGGTCAATTCCATTGGCCAAAGCGTCACTTCCGTTCCTTACCGGCTGAAAAGTAAGCCTGTGTCACCTGTCGAGCGTAGGACGCCTGGACGATCCTTGAGCACGGAAAGTGACAACACAAGCACGGTGCGGAACGGCACCGGGCTCGACAGACGAGGACGGACAGGCCGTGCTGCCAGGAACGACCACTTCCGAGGACGAGCCACGACAGGGCGCCGCGTTCGCCGAGCAGTTCGCCTGCTCCCCGCGAGACGCACGGCTCGCCCGGCGGCTCGCCGTCCGGCGCATGGAGGAGTGGGGCCACCCGCCCGCATCGGACGCGTCGCGCACGGTCGCCCTCGTCGTCGGCGAGCTCGCGGCGAACGCGGTGCAGCACGGCCGGGTCCCCGGACGCGGCTTCGGGCTCCGGCTCGACCTCGACGCGACCGCGGGCCTGGTGCGCGTCGAGGTCGCGGACGCCGCCTCCGCGAAACGGCCGCCCGCGGCCCCGCCCTCGTCGTACCCCGAGGGCGAGTCCGGCCGGGGCATGCTCCTGGTGGACGTCCTGGCCGTGCGGTGGGGGACGGCGCCCCGGCACCCCGTGGGCAAGACGGTCTGGGCGGAGGTGCTCGTCGGGACTTCGGCCCACCTGTGACATCGGTGGAGGGAACGCGGCGGGAGCGGAGGGAGGAGCGGGGATGTCCCGACCCGCTCGGACACGCGGTGCTCGCGTCCGGAGCGTTTTGCACGCAATGTTCTGATGTGAATCCTGCCGTCCCCGTGTCGCCCACACACGCGCCCGCCGCCGTCGCACATCCCGCTCCCGCCGTCGAGAGCCCCGCCCGTTCCCGCCGGGTCCCGGCCGCGACGATGGGTACGGCCCTCGGGCTGTTCCTCGCCGCCCGGCTGCTGGGCTGCGCGGCCGTGGCCCTGGTCGCCCGGGGGACCGGCGGGCAGCCGGTGACGGTCCTGCTCGGGCGGTCCTGGGACTCCCTCTGGTACCTGCGGATCGCCGAGGAGGGCTACGGGCAGACCCTGCGCCCCTATCCCGGTCTCGTCCAGAGCGACCTGGCGTTCTTCCCGCTCTACCCGGGGCTGTTACGGGCCGTCACCGAACTCACCCCGCTCGGCGGTACCGGCGCGGGCCTGCTGGTCTCCTGGACGGCCGCCGGGGTCGCCGCCTGCGGGATCCACGCCATCGGGGTCCGGCTGCACGACCGGGCCGTCGCCACCGCCCTCGTCCTCCTGTGGGGGCTGCTGCCGCACTCGGTCGTGCTGTCGATGGCGTACACGGAGCCGGTGCTCACCGCCTTCGCCGCCTGGGCGCTGTACGCCGTCCTGACCGGCCGCTGGCTGTGGGCGGGCGCCCTGGCGGCGTGCGCGGGACTGGCCCGGCCGAACGGGTTCGCCGTGGCGGTGGCGGTGCTGGCGGCAGCGGCGTACGAGTGCTGCCGCCAGCACCGCGGGGAGGTCGCCCACAGGGTGTGGGCGGGCGCGGTGCTCGCACCCCTCGGCTGGGCGGCGTACGTGCTGTGGGTGGGGCGGCGACGGGGCGACCCGCTCGGCGGGTACTTCGAAGTGCAGCGGCAGTGGGGCTCGCGCTTCGACTTCGGCCTCGACGCGCTGCGGTCCGTACGGCGTCTGCTGCTGGAGGGCGGCCCGCTGGTCCTCCCCGTGTCGCTGGCGACCGTGGCGGCGGCCCTGCTGCTGTACGGGCTGCTGGCCGCGGACCGCGCCCCCCTGCCGCTGCTGGTCTACGCGGGCGTGCTGCTGGCCGTCGCGGCGGGCGGCGCCGGCTTCTTCCAGTGCAAGCCGCGGTTCCTGCTGCCGGCGTTCCCGCTGCTGCTGCCCCTGGCGTGCGCGCTGGCGCGGACGGCGAGAGCCCGGCCGTGGCACGCGACCCTGGTGGTCGGCGCCCTGGCCGGGCTCTCGTTCGCGTACGGGGCGTACCTGGTCGTGCTCGCCGACAGGCCGCTGTGAGGACTGCTGACTACTGGACTACTGGACTACTGGTCCTCTTCGGGCTTCTCGGTCCCGTCGATCTCCTGCTCCAGGCCGAGCTGCTCGACGAGCCACTTGTCGAACTCGATGGCGGCCCGCACCCAGCTCACCGTCGACGACACGAAGTGCTCCAGGCTCACGCCCGTGCCGATCAGCATCTGCGCCTCGCCGATCAGGCGGACGGTGCCGTCGTCGTGCGTGTGGCTGTAGACCTTGGGCCACAGCGTGCGCCGGTTCCAGTCGTCGATCGATTCGAGGATCTGCTGCTTCTCCTCGATCTGGTGCGGCCGGTCGTAGAACGTCCGCACCGAGAAGACCTGCTGGTCACCCTCGCCACGGAACATGAAGTACGTACGGAACTGCTCCCACGGCGCCGCGAGGTCACCCTCGTCGTCGACGACGTACTTCAGCTCCATCTGGTCCAGGAGCTGCTTCACAAGGTCCTGGTCCGGGACGACGGGGCCGGCCGGTCCGCCGGGGTTCGGCTCTGGCTGGCCCCCGAAGTTCGGAATCGAGGACGGGTCGATGCTCACCGTGATTTTCCCTTCGTACGGATTCCGCCATCCTCTCCCATGCGGGGCGGGGGCCCGCAACCCCCGCCCCGGCCGGTGACGGAATTCCGCTCAGAGCGTCTTGCCCGGCGCCGGGCCGGTCACCGGGCCTTCCTGCGGTTCCGCGCCCGGGGCCGTCGCCGGGCCGACGATCAGGTCCGTGCCGAACGCGTCCACGCGGACCGTGTCGCCGTCCTTGACCTCGCCCGCCAGGATCTCCTTGGCGAGGCGGTCGCCGATGGCGGTCTGGACGAGGCGGCGCAGGGGCCGGGCCCCGTACGCCGGGTCGTTGCCCTCCAGCGCCAGCCAGGCCAGCGCCGCGTCCGTGACCTCCAGGGTGAGCCGGCGCTCGGCGAGCCGCTTGGCGAGGCGGCCGACCTGGAGCTTCGCGATGCGCTCCAGTTCCGGTCCGGTCAGGGCCGAGAAGACCACGAGGTCGTCGAGCCGGTTGAGGAACTCCGGCTTGAAGGAGGCCCTGACCACCTCCAGGACCTGTTCCTTCTTCTGCTCCTCGCTCGTCAGGGGGTCGATCAGGAACTGGCTGCCCAGGTTGGAGGTGAGGACCAGGATGGTGTTGCGGAAGTCGACCGTGCGGCCCTGCCCGTCGGTGAGGCGGCCGTCGTCCAGGACCTGGAGCAGGACGTCGAAGACCTCCGGGTGGGCCTTCTCGACCTCGTCCAGGAGGACGACGCTGTACGGGCGCCGGCGGACCGCCTCGGTGAGCTGGCCGCCCTCCTCGTAGCCGACGTAGCCGGGGGGCGCGCCGACCAGGCGGGCCACGCTGTGCTTCTCGCCGTACTCCGACATGTCGATGCGGATCATGGCCCGCTCGTCGTCGAAGAGGAAGTCCGCGAGGGCCTTGGCCAGCTCGGTCTTGCCGACGCCGGTGGGGCCGAGGAAGAGGAACGAGCCGGTCGGGCGGTCCGGGTCGGCGATGCCGGCGCGGGTGCGGCGCACGGCGTCGGAGACGGCCTGCACGGCCTCGTTCTGGCCGATCAGGCGGCGGCCCAGCTCCTCCTCCATGCGCAGCAGCTTCTGCGTCTCGCCCTCCAGGAGGCGGCCGGCGGGGATGCCGGTCCAGGAGCCGACCACGTCCGCGATGTCGTCCGGGCCGACCTCCTCCTTGACCATGAGTTCCTGTACGGCGGCCTCCTCCTCGGCCTCGGAGGCCGCCTCCAGGTCCCGCTCCAGGGCGGGGATCTCGCCGTAGAGGAGCTTGGAGGCCGTGTCGAAGTCGCCGTCGCGCTGGGCGCGCTCGGCCTGGCCGCGCAGTCCGTCGAGCTTCTCCTTCAGCTCGCCGACGCGGTTGAGGGACTTCTTCTCCTTCTCCCAGCGGGCGGTGAGGCCGCGCAGCTCCTCCTCCTTGTCGGCGAGGTCGCGGCGCAGCTTCTCCAGGCGCTGCTTGGAGGCCGGGTCGGTCTCCTTGTCGAGCGCGAGCTCCTCCATGCGCAGCCGGTCGACGACGCGCTGGAGCTCGTCGATCTCGACGGGCGAGGAGTCGATCTCCATGCGGAGCCGGGAGGCGGCCTCGTCGACGAGGTCGATGGCCTTGTCGGGCAGGAAGCGCGAGGTGATGTACCGGTCGGAGAGGGTGGCCGCGGCGACGAGCGAGCTGTCCGCGATCACGACCTTGTGGTGGGCCTCGTAGCGGCCCTTGAGGCCGCGCAGGATGGCGATGGTGTCCTCGACGCTCGGCTCGGCGACCAGCACCTGCTGGAAGCGGCGCTCCAGCGCCGGGTCCTTCTCGATGCGCTCGCGGTACTCGTCGAGGGTGGTGGCGCCGACCATGCGCAGTTCGCCGCGGGCGAGCATGGGCTTCAGCATGTTCCCGGCGTCCATGGCCGAGTCCCCGCCGGCGCCCGCGCCCACGACGGTGTGCAGTTCGTCGATGAAGGTGATGATCTGCCCGTCGGAGTCCTTGATCTCCGCGAGCACGGTCTTGAGCCGTTCCTCGAACTCGCCGCGGTACTTGGCGCCGGCGACCATCGCGCCGAGGTCGAGCGAGACGAGCCGCTTGTCCTTGAGGGACTCGGGCACGTCGCCCTTGACGATGCGCTGGGCGAGCCCTTCCACGACGGCGGTCTTGCCGACGCCGGGTTCCCCGATGAGGACCGGGTTGTTCTTGGTGCGCCGGGACAGGACCTGTACGACGCGGCGGATCTCCTGGTCGCGGCCGATGACGGGGTCGAGCTTGCCCTCCCGTGCGGCGGCGGTGAAGTCGGTACCGAACTTTTCGAGTGCCTTGTACTGGCCCTCGGGATCCGGGGTGGTCACCCGGCGCCCTCCCCTGCTCTTCTCGAACGCTTCCAGCAGCTTCTCGGCGCTGGCCCCTTGCCGCGAGAGTACGTCTCCGGCGGCGCCGCCCTTGGCGGCGATGCCGATGAGCATGTGCTCGGTGGAGAGGTACTCGTCGCCCAGGTCCCTGGCCCGCTCCGACGCGTCGGCGATGACCGCCAGCAGCTCGCGGTTGGGCTGCGGCGGGGCGACGGTGGAGCCGGTCACGCTGGGCAGCGCGCCCAGGACGCGCTCGGTGCCGGTGCGGACGGCGGCCAGGTCGGCCTCGACCGCGACCAGCAGGTCGGTGATGTTCTCGTTGTCCTGCCCGGCCAGCAGCGCGAGCAGCAGGTGCGCGGGGGTGAGGTCCGGGTGGCCCTCGGACACGGCCCTGCTGCTGGCCGCGTTGATCGCGTCCCGGCTCCTGTTCGTCAGCTCGGCGTCCACGTTCGCGTTCTCCTCCTCGTACCCGTGCCTGCACTCGTGTCGCGTGCACCCGTGCCGTTGTACCCGTGCCGTAGCGCCTGTGCCCCGGGGTGGCGTACCCGGCGGTGTCGGCTGACCCGAACAACGTACACAAAGTTGAGTCTATTCCACTCAAGGGGGTTGCGGGAGGCGTACGGTTCCGCCCATGGCCTCGTACCCCGTGAACCCGCGCGATCCCGGCGACCCGTATCTCGGCTTCTGGCGGGAACGCCACCTGTGCACCCTGACCACCCTCCGCCGCGACGGCACCCCGCACGTGGTGCCGGTCGGGGTCACCTACGATCCGGAGGCCGCCCTGGCCCGGGTGATCGCGAACAGGTCCAGCAGGAAGGTGCGGAACGTGCGTGCCGCCGGGCCCGGCGGCACCACGGTGGCCGTCTGCCAGGTGGACGGGCGGCGGTGGGCGACGCTGGAGGGGCGTGCGACGGTCTCCGGGGACCCCGGACGGGTCGCGGAGGCGGTGCGCCGCTACGCCGAGCGCTACGGCAGGACGCCCGCGCCCAACCCGGACCGGGTGGTCGTCGAGATCGCCCTGACCTCGGCGATGGGGAACGTCTGACCAGGGCGGAGTCCACGGGAAGGGGCCCGCGACGGGGTCCCCGGGAGCGGGAGGCCGGTTTTTTCCCTTGCGCGGAACGGGCGCAGGCTGAAACATGCCTGGAGTTGAAGCATGCCTGGAAACTACAGCGGCGTCACCGTGTTCAGGTCACGGTGACGCCGCTGCGGGGGGAAGCGCCTGAGCGATTTACAACGACGGGGGAATCGCTTCAGGCACTGCGGGGGGTGGCTGAGATGGTTCGTACGGCCGGGGCCGCGGGCTCGGGCAGCCGATGGTCGCGCTGATCGAGGTTCACAAAGATCATTCCGTACCGGATGGCACACCGCACCGGCTGCGGCGCCCCCCGGGGCCGTCGCAGGCAGCGGTACGCCCGTACGTCGTCGTCGTCGTTCCGGGTCACCACGACCGGCTCCCCGAAGACGGTCACCATCAACGAGTCACCGCTGTGGGGGATGGCGGTGGCCAGGTCGATGAAGTGCCAGCCGGAGCGGTAGGCGGTGGCCATCTCCCTGCGGAAGGAACGGTCGTCGGGAGGAGTCGTCATGTCAGCCCCCGACACCGTCGTCCGCACCGATGGGAGGTGCGGGCCAGGTGCTGTCACCGGGCGACTTGGCCGCGGACGGCCACGTACTGTCACCGGGCGACTTGGCGGCCGACGGCCACGTGCTGTCCGCCTGCGCATGACTGCCACCCTCCGTGCCGGAAAGGCCACTCAGAGCACCGAAGGCCAAGGCGGCGGAGAAGGCGGCGACAAGCACCGAGCGAAGCATTTTCTTACCCATAATCGGCTTCGTCCTCACTTGAAGGTCCCCTCTTCCCCCGTCGGATACGACGATGGCTCATTCGGGCACGTCATGACCACATAATCGATGCATCATGTTCCTGCATGTTCAGGACCCTGGGGGGTGGAGATTTGGCAACGAATCAGACTAATGAGACACATCCCCATCCGGTGACCGAACTGTGCGCGGAAGGTGGCCGCCTCTACGCGAACGCTCTCCGCTCGGGACGTATCGCCCGCGCGGACGTGCAGCCGGCTCCGTGCCTGATGGAGTTCGCCCTCCTTCATCCCGATCCCGACGACCCGGACTGGCTGCGTCCCGTGCCGCCGACGGTCGCCCTGGCCCAGCGACTCAACCCCATAGAGCACGAGATCCTCGAACGCAGACGGCGGTCGATCGAACTGGCCGACGCTTTCGAGCCGTTCATGGCCCTCAGCGCCCAGTCCACGGAATCCACACATTCGATCACCGTGCTGGAGGGCGGCGACCGGATCAACGCGGCCCTCAACGCGGCCACCGCCCAGTGCCGCACCGAGATGCTCACGGTCCAGCCGAGCAACCGCCTCTCCGAGCGCCAGCTCCTCCAGGGACTGGAACGCGACCGGCCGCTGACCGAGCGCGGGGTGCGGATCCGCACCCTCTACCAGCACACCGCCCGCTACAGTCCCGAGAAACTCGCCTACGTGGCGCAGCTGTCCGACGGCAAGGTGGAGTACCGCACCATCGACGAGCTGGTGGAGCGGCTGATCATCTGCGACGAGACCGTCGCGTTCATCCCCACCCGCGACGACCAGCAGGTCGCCCTGGAACTGAGGCACCCGGGCCTCGTGCGCTACCTGATCAAGGTGTTCGAGTTCATGTGGGGCCGCGCGGTCCCGCTGAGCGCGGGCGCCCCGTACGAGACCGCCCCCGACGGCATCACCGACATCCAGCACTCCATCGCCAAGCTCCTCGTGGAGGGCCACGTCGACGAGGCGATAGCCCGCCGCCTCGGCATGAACGTACGGACCTGCCGCGCCCACATAGCGAAGCTGGCCACGGCCCTGGGCAGCGGGAGCCGGGCCCAGCTCGGCTACCTGATCGCCAAGTCGGGTCTCCTCAGGCAGGACGGACCCGCGGAGTGAGGGCTCCACACTCCCCGCACGACGTGGAGGAACTGTGCGCGGCGGGAGCCGAGCTGTACGAGCGGGCCCTGCGCGAGGGGCGGGTGCCCGCCGCCGAGGCCGAGGAGGCGCCCTGCCTCGTCGACTTCGGGATGCTCCACCCCGCCGTCGACGACCCGGGCGTGCTGGAACCCGTCGCGCCGGTCGTCGCCCTCCAGCGGCTGCTGCGGATGTCCGGAAAACGCATCGCGGACGAACGGCGGCGCGAGGACCGGCTGACCGCGGTGTTCGAGCCGCTGATGCGGATCGACGGCTGGCGGACGGGAACGGCGGACGTCCCGTCGATCACGCTCCTCAGCGGTACGGACCGGATCAACCGGGCCATCACCGAGGCCATGGACGACGTGACCCGTGAGGTCCTGTCCATCCAGACCAACGCCGGGCACACGGGCGACCGCCACCCGGTGTCGGAGGTCGTCGCCCTGGCCCGCGACCAGGCCCTGCTGGACCGCGGTGGCCGTATCCGCGTCCTCTACCAGCACACGCTGCGCCACTCGCCCACCGTCCTGTCGCGTTACGAGCGGCTGCGGGGCGACGTCGAGGCCCGCTCCCTCGACGAACTCACCGACCGCCTCTTCGTCATGGACGGCGTGGTCGCCTTCCTCCCCGCGAACAAGGACGGCACCCTCGCCCTGGAGGTCCGTCACCCCGCCCTGGTCGGGTACTTCGCCACCACCTTCGACCGGTTCTGGCGCCTCGCCACCCCCATGTACCCCGACGCCGTACAGCCTCCGTCCCCCGACGGCGTCACCCCGCGCCAGCGCGCCATCGCGGGGCTCCTCGTCGAGGGGCACACCGACGCGGTCATCGCCGAGCGGCTCGGGCTGAACATCCGTACCGCCCGCGTCCACATAGCGAAACTCGCCGAGATCCTCGGCAGCGAGAGCCGCGCCCAGCTCGGCTACCTCATCGGGCGCTCGGGGATTCTCGACGATCCGGAGCCGTGACCGGCGCCAGTTCCGGGGCGCCCGGAGGGCCGTCCAGGCCCGCCTGCGCGATGCGGACGCCCAGCTGGGTGCGGCTCGCGGCGCCCAGCGTCTCCGACAGGCGGGCGATGTGGGCGCGGCACGTGCGGACGCTGATGCCCAGGCGCTCCGCGACCACCGCGTCCTGGTGCCCCTCCGCGAGCAGCGCCGCGATGGAGCGTTCGCGGTGCGTGATGCCCTCGATGCCGGTGTCCGGGAGGGGCGCGGCGAGGGGAACCGCCAGGCGCCAGAGCCGTTCGAAGACGGTGACCAGGTAGTCCACCAGCGCCGGGTGCCGCAGCTCCAGCGCGATCGTGCGGTCGGGGCTGGCGGGGATGAACGCGACCGTCCGGTCGAAGACGATGAGCCGCTCGGTGACCTCGTCGAGGGTGCGGGCCTCGGCCGAGTCGCCCATCATCTCCATGTAGTTGCGCAGGCCCTGGCCGTGCCGGGCCACGTGCGTGTACAGGTCGCGCATGCGCACGCCCCGGCGGCGCAGCGCCAGCGCCCGGTGCAGGCCCTCGGTGAGTTCGTCCTCGCGGCGGATGCCGCCCGGCTGCACGGCCAGCACCTCGGACGCGCAGGCGTCGGTCGCCTCGTCCATCGCGGCACGGATGCGGGGCAGGCCGTCCAGCACCCGCAGCGCGGTCCCCTCCGCGGGGGAGGGCGCGTTGCCGCCCAGGGCCGCGTACCACTCGAAGGCGGACACCGCCTCGCCCATGCGCGACTGCGTCGTGACGACGTGCTCGTGCATCTCCCGCAGCAGGCGCGTCATGACCTCCTGCGGCGAGGTCGGCACCAGCCAGCCCATGTCGTCGGGGTCGGGGTGCAGCAGCGCCAGTTCGACCAGGCAGGGCACGGACTCGGCGTCCTTGCGGGACACCCGGCCGCGCCGGACCGCCCGGGAGTAGACCCGGTCCCCGGCGTCGCACAGGCGGTCAGCACCGTGCGGATGCGCTTCCGTCCTGTGCCCGGCCATCTCCCCAACCCCCGGTCCCAGCTTCTTCGCGACGCAACTATGCGCGGCGTCCCCCGGCTCCGCAACACGGCTCCGCTGTTCGCATGCCCTCTATCGCACCACTTGATCCTCCTTTGGGCACGCCTCCGCATGACTCGTTGCAGCGAGCGGAAAGCGGTGGCGGCGCGCTGCCGCGCCGGCTGCCGGGAACCGCCGGGCGGCCGACGGGCGGCCGACGGGCGGCGGGCCGCGTCCGACGTCAGGTCGTGGGGGGATGGCATGAGGAGTGACGTGGTGTTCGGGGCAGGGGCCAGGACACGGGGGCGGTCCGGTGGGGCCGCGACCGCCCGACGGGCCGCGCCGCGCGCGCCACGGGCGACGGAACCGGCCGAAGTTCGGTTCGGCCGGTTCGGCGGCCGGGAACAGGGACGCGGCCGGGGCGCGGGCTACTCGATGCCGAGGGAGGCGCACGCCGCCTTGTACTTGGCCGTGCAGATCTCCTCCGCCGAGTAGATGCCGTCCTGGACGACCGTCGACTCGATGGTGCTGCGGGTCAGGGGCGAGACCTGGACGAGGCTGGCCGGGATGTCCTTGTGGGTGGGGCTGGAGACCCTGTCGGGTGTCAGCGAGTCGAACTCGATGCCGAAGCCGCGGACGACGGCCACGGCCACCTCGGCGGCCTTCTCGGCCTCCTCCGGGTACGGCTTGTAGACGCTCATGAACTGCTCGCCGGCGAGGATGCGCTGCACCGCGTCCAGCTCCGCGTCCTGGCCCGTGACCGGCGGCAGCTTGGTGACGCCCGCGGCCTTGAGCGCCTCGATGACACCGCCCGCCATGCCGTCGTTGGCGGAGTACACCCCGGCGATGTTGTCGGCGCCGAGGGACGAGATGGCCGCCATCATGTTGGCCCGGGCGTTCGCCGGCTTCCACTCCTCGGTGTCGTACGTCTTGGCGACGGTCACCTTGCTCTTGAGCTCCTGGAGGGCGCCCGCCTTGAACTGGGCGGCGTTGGGGTCCGTCACCGCGCCGTTCATCATGACGATCTTCTGGGTCCTGTCGCCGTCCAGCCGGTCGGCGAGGGCCCGCCCCTGCACCTGGCCGACCGCCTCGTTGTCGAACGAGATGTACGCGTCGATGGGCCCCTCGGCCAGCCGGTCGTACGCGATGACGGGAATGTCCGCGGCCTTGGCCTTCTTCACACCGGCGGCAATGGCCTGTGAATCCACGGCGTCCACCAGCAGTACGTCGACTTCGTCGGCCACCATTTTCGCGAGCTGCCGTTCCTGGACACCGGCGTCCTGCTCCGCGTTGGCGTAGACGACCCTCCCCTTGCCGTTGGTGAGTTCGCCGATCTTCTCCTTGATGATGGGGTGGTCGAACTTCTCGTAGCGGGAGTTGGACTTCTCCGGCAGCAGCAGGCCCACCGTGATGTCGTCGCCCTTCGTCGGGCTCGCTTCGGCGCCGTCGTCACCGCTGCCGCAGGCGGCGAGGCTCAGAGTGACGGTGGAGGCGGCGAGGACAAGGGCGGTACGACGTATGGCGCTGTTCACTTCGGGTGCCTTCCGGACGAGGGCGACAGTGCGGGCCCAGGTGACAAAAAGCCAACGCGGGGGCCCGCGGGGCGTCAAGAAGCAACTGCTAACGACATCGCAACAGAAACCTGTGAAGAGACCGGGGCGAAGTCGGGCGGATCCACTGCGTGACGGTCCACGGCGCCTTTGCACCCCGTGCGCCTCCGCGCGGGGTCGCGGCGCGGGCCGGCCGTGACACGGCGACGCGCCGGCGGCGGTCACGGCGGCGGTCATGGCGGCGGTCACGGCGGCGCGGTGACACCGACGGCGGCGGTGGCGAGGGCGGTGGCGAGGGCTGCGGCACCCGGGGCGAACAGCCGGAGGACGCCCCCTGAATTCTTCCCCTCCACACCCTCCCGAATTTGACAGAACGGGCGGCGGCATGAACACACACCACTGAATTCAATTCCGCGATTGCTCACGCTTCGGGCCGTTCGTCAAGCGCGACAATTCCCACACCAAGGGAATGCAAATTCCTGTCCCGCCGGTCTCCCGCAGGACGAGACCACTGCTACCTTTGATTTTCGTCCCGAGGTGCGCAGGCATGCCGTACCGGCGGCCCCGCCTCGGATTGCACAACGGGTGTACTCGTTCGACGACGACCGGCGCGCCCCGCCCCGTCTCACCCCACCGCACCTTTCGTTTCATCTCTTTTGGAGTCCCTCCATGTCTGCGGACAGCACCGCTGTCATCCCTCCCGCGCGCCCGCACGCCGGCGGCTCCGGGGACGCCTCCGGCGGCCGGCCCGCCGGCCGCCACCTCGGCCTCGCCCTGGTGGTGATCGCGGCCGCCCAGTTGATGGTCGTCCTGGACGCCACGATCACCAACATCGCGCTGCCCGCCATCCAGACCGACCTGGGCGTCACCGACTCCGGCCTGGCCTGGATCGTCAACTCGTACGCGCTGGCCTTCGGCGGGCTGCTCCTGCTCGGCGGCAAGGCGGGCGACCTCTTCGGCCGCCGCCGGATGTTCCAGGTGGGCATCGCCGTCTTCACCCTGGCCTCCCTGCTGGGCGGCCTGGCCCCGAACGAGGGCCTGCTGATCGGCGCCCGCGTCCTCCAGGGCGTCGGCGCCGCGTTCGCCGCGCCCAGCGCGCTGGCACTGATCACCACGACCTTCCCCGCGGGCAAGCCCCGGAACACGGCGATGGGCGTGTACGCGGCCATGGGCGGTGTCGGCGCCACCGTCGGCCTCCTGCTCGGCGGCACGCTCACCGACCTGCTGGACTGGCGCTGGGTGTTCTTCGTCAACGTCCCCATCGGCCTGGCCGTCCTCGCCGGTACCCGCACCCTCGTCGAGGGCGAGCGCCACGAGGGCCGGCTCGACGTCCCCGGCGCCGTCACCGGCACCGGCGGTCTGATCACCCTCGTCTACGGCATCACCCGCGGCGGCGAGCACGGCTGGACGGACGGCCTGACCCTGGCCTCCTTCGCCGCGGCGGTCGTGCTCCTGGCCGTCTTCCTCGTCCTCCAGGCACGGTCCACGCATCCGATGATGCCGCTGCGGCTGTTCCGCGACCGCAACCGCACCGGTTCGTACGCCACGATGCTGTTCATCGGCGCGGGCATGTTCGCCACGTTCTACTTCCTGACCCTGTACATGCAGCTCATCCAGGGATTCAGCCCGGTGAAGACCGGCTTCGCCTTCCTGCCGTTCAGTTTCGGCATGGCCGTCGCCGCGGGCGTCAGCTCGAAGCTGATCGCGCGCGTCGCCCCGCGGCTGCTCGCGGGCCCGGGGCTGCTGGTCGCCGCGGCGGGCATGCTGCTCTTCGCGACGCTGGAGCACGACTCCTCGTACGCCGCCCACGTGATGCCGGCGATGTTCGTCACCGCGCTCGGTCTCGGGATGAGCTTCGTGCCGATGACGCTGGGCGCGGTCAGCGGTGTCGACCACCTGGACACCGGTATCGCCTCCGCGCTGCTCAACACCGCCCAGCAGATCGGCGGTGCGCTGGGGCTCGCCTTCCTGTCGACGATCTCGACCTCGACCGCCGACGACAGGCTGCCCGACGCCGCCTCCCACCTCCACCGGGGGCTGGCCACCGGGGACTCCGGTCTCGTGGCGAAGGCCGGGGAGGCGTTGACCGACGGTTACACGATGGCGTTCGCCGCCGCTTCCGTGATGTTCCTCGCGGGTCTCGTGGTCACCGCGTTCGCCGTCAACGCGGGCAGGCAGGAGCACGCCGGGGGCGCTCCCGCGGCCCACATGGGCTGAGCGCACACAGGGGCTGAGCCCCACAAGGACCGAGCCCCACACGGGCTGAGCGGACCGAAACGCGTCGGCGCGCCCGTACCGCGCTCCCTCAACCCCCGTCGCCCGGGGGGCCTTCGTGGCCCCGCGGGCGTTCGGGGAAGGGGAGGAGAGGGGCCGTGGGGCGGGGGTCCCGGCCCACCGGGTGCCCCTGGCCCGTCGGGTGCCCCTGGCCCGTCGGATGCTCCCGGTCGCCGCACGCGCGGGCGTGTTCCTCCCAGCCCGCGCGGAACCAGCTCAGCTGGTGCCGCTGGAGCTCCTCCTCGGTGAGGACGCGCACGGCGTCCGGGCCCGCCGAGCGGACCCTGTCGGCCAGTGCGCCGAGGAGTTCGCCCACGAGCCCGGCGACGCGCCGCTCCTCGGTGCCGCGGTACCTTCCTGCATCACCCATGCCGTACTCCGATCCCTTCCGCCCGATCCCTTCCGCCGTCAGGCGCCCTCCGGCAGGAACTGCCGGGCCACCTTGGCGAACAGCTCCCGCAGTTCGGGCGCGACACCCATGCGGCGGGCCGCGTCCTCCGGACTGAGCCGCACCTGGTCCCCGCCGTCCGCGGACCGGCCGCCGTCGGTGAGCGGCAGGTCCTCCTCGGTCAGCCGTCCCGAGCGGATGAGCATGTCCCGCAGGGGCACGCCGAGCACGGCCGCGATGCGGCGCATCGTCTCCAGGTCGGGCATGGACTGCCGCTGGAGCAGCCGGCTCACGGCGGCCCGGTGCACCCCGGCGTCGTCGGCGAGCTTCGAACGGCCGCCGCCGCGCGGGCTGTCGATGTCGTAGCCCCGGGCGCGCAGCAGTTCCTCGATCCACCCGGCGAACTCGCCGAGTCCCGTGGCCCGTCGGTCCTGGTCCGCACGGGTCCCGGCCCGCGAAGTCGAAGCCATGTGTCCGCTCTCCCCTCGTCGCGAGGGCAGCGTATCGAGCGCGCCCGCGCGTAACGGTGGAGATTCGACAACTCTGCGTCACGCGAGAGTGTTTGAGACCTCGTCATCACACACGATCCTCACGGATCGTGATCACTTGCGTACGCGCTCGCAACATGTGACCCTGTCCGCTCGCCTGTATCCATCGAACACATGTTCCCATAATCGAGAGGAAGATGATGCCCGATGACGACGACCGAGACGGACGAGGTCCTCCTGGAACTGGAACGTCTGCGGCGTTCGGTCGACGTCGGCTTCGCCACCACCCGGGGCGATCTCGCGCTCCTGCTCCAGCGGGCCGACCAGACCGACAAGACGCTGGACGAGCACGAGACCCGTATCGAGGCACTGGAACGCACCCGCTGGCCCCTGCCCTCCCTGGCCGCGGCCACGTCGTGCCTGGCCCTGGCGCTCACGGTCTGGCAGACGCTGGGCCGGTGACCCGGACGGGCCGGCGGATCACAGCCGCGTGGCCGTGCGGACCAGTGCGGCGAGGGCGCGCGAGCGGCTGTGGGCCGGCCAGGCGATGTGGGTGACGACGGGCGGGGCGTCGGTCAGGGGCACGGCGGTGTGCTCGGCCCACAGCCAGGCGCGGGCGGATTCGGGGAAGACGGCCACGGTCCGTCCGAGGGCGATCAGCTGGGCCAGTTGCGTCTGGTCGTTGATCTCGGGGCCCGGGCCGGGCGGGAACACGCCGTTCCGGGGCCAGCGGGCGAGCGGAAGACCGGGGATGTCGCCGACGTCGGCCATGCGCAGGGTTTCGCGCGCGGCGGGGATGGGTGCAGGACCCGACGATGCTCGACCTGGACATGGTCCGCAGGGTCGTGGAGACCAACGTCCTCGGTGTCATCCGGGTGACCAACGCGGTGCTGCCGCTGCTGCGGCGCTCGCCGTCGCCGCGCATCGTCAACCTCTCCAGCAGCGTCGCCTCCCTGACCCACCAGGCGGCCTCCGCCCCCGAGGCCGGCCCGGTCATGGCGGCGTACGCGCCGTCGAAGACGTTCCTCAACGCCGTCACCGTGCAGTACGCGCGGGCGTTCGCCGGTACGGACATCCTGGTCAACGTCGCCTGCCCGGGGCTGGTCGCGACCGACTTCACCGGTTTCCAGGGACCCCGCACCCCCGAACAGGGCGCCGCCACGGCGATCCGCCTCGCCACGCTGCCCGACGGCGGCCCGACGGGCTCGTTCTTCGAGGACGAGGGCGTGATCCCCTGGTGACGCGCGGCGCCGGGGAGTTCGGGGTGGGTGGACTCAGTCGAAGGACTGCTGTCCCGGCACGGTCAGGAAGTCGAATGACGCCTTGGTCCCCATCGACGTATCGTTGGCCCCGGAAGCACACTCCGTGAAGGACTCTCTGGCCCTCATCCAGCACGTCCTCTCACCCTCCAGGGAGACGCGGATGCAAGAACTCCACTGGCAGAAGTCGTCCTTCAGCGGCGGCCCGCAGGGCGCGTGCCTCCACGTAGCCATCACCCCCGACGGCACCCTGCGGCTCCGCGAGAGCGACACCCCCGACACCGTCCTCGGCACCGACCCGGCGGCCCTCGACGGGCTCCTGCACCACGTCCGCGTGCAGGAACGGTGACCGACGAGAACTTCGCGCACCCCCGCCTCGCCGCGATCTACGACCCGCTGGACCCCGACCGGCGCGACCTCGACGCGTACGTGCGGATCGCGGAGGAGTTCGGGGCGCGGCGCGTGCTCGACATCGGGTGCGGGACCGGGGTGTTCGCGTTGCTGCTCGCCGGGCACGGGGTCGAGGTCGTCGGGGTCGATCCGGCGCTCGCGTCGCTCGACGTGGCCCGCGGCAAACCCGGCGGCGAGCGGGTGCGCTGGATCCACGGTGACGCCACCGCCCTCCCGCCCCTGCGCGTCGACCTCGCGACCATGACGGCGAACGCCGCCCAGCAGATCGTCGACGACCGGGCGTGGGAGAAGACCCTGCGGGGTGCCCGCGCAGCGCTGCGGCCCGGCGGGCACCTGGTCTTCGAGACCCGGGACCCGGCCCGGCGCGCCTGGGAGGAGTGGAACCGGGCCGCCTCGTACGGCGTGACGGAGATTCCGGGGGTCGGGGCCGTCGAGACCTGGCTCGACCTGACCGGGGTCGACGGACAGTTGGTGTCCTTCCGGCAGACCTATGTGTTCGCCGCGGACAGGCGGGTGCTGGTCTCGGACTCGACGCTCAGGTTCCGCGGGCGTGACGAGATCGAGGCGGGCCTGGTCGCGCAGGGGTACGAGGTGCGGGACGTCCGCGACGCCCCCGACCGCCCCGGCCGGGAGTTCGTCTTCGTCGCGCGACGGCGCTGAGGACACCCTGCTCCCTGTGGACGTCGGCGGTGGAGACCAAGTGGCTCGACGTTCCGCGGAACGGTTTCGGAGCGGACCCCGCGCCCACCGCATCGCGGGGTGACGCCTCCGGTGAGCACAGCGAGGAATCGACGCGGGTCGCAAGGGCGGGCGTCGCGCTCGATCCGTACGGGCCGGCTAGGAGCGGTTTCGCTCGTCGCTGGCGAAGAAGAAACCGAAGGCGGCGCTCGCGAGAGCGACCACCGGAGTGAACACCAAACTCAGTTCACGGTACGCCTCGGTGCTGAAATGGGTCCAGCGGGCCAGAACCAGGGCGAGCGTGGGCAGTACCGCGATCACTGCGACAAGCGACAGCATGCCGACCGCCAGCGTCCGGCGGGTCTCGTCGAGGATCTTCTTGGGTTTGCCCTCACGTACGGCGGCACGGGAACCGGGCGCGGGTGTCTCGTCCTCCACGAACTCGCGCTGCGCGGTTCCGGGAGAGAGCTCTTCCCCGGACGGGGTCACAGGCTGCAGGACCGCGTCCGCGACGGTCCGAGCGGCGCCGGGGGTCCTC
The DNA here is from genome assembly GCF_019710745.1 of Streptomyces beigongshangae. Lineage (GTDB taxonomy): Bacteria > Actinomycetota > Actinomycetes > Streptomycetales > Streptomycetaceae > Streptomyces > Streptomyces beigongshangae. The sequence continues at coordinate 212,415 of NZ_JAHKJW010000004.1, read as the reverse complement.
AGAATGAGGATGGCATCGTTGGAGGGCGGCTCGTCCTCCGAAAGCGTGTCCACCTGTTACTCGTCCTCCTCATGGGTGTGGACTATCGGGATCGCGGGTCCGACGCGCAGGAAGCCGTTGTCCGTGGAAGGGATCTCGTCTTCCCACAGGCTGGAGGGCGCCGGCGCCGGCGCTTCCGCGTCCCCGGTCACTCGTGCTCACCCCGCTCGCACATGCAGATCCGCACCGGCCGAGCGGCACCGAACCCGCAGGTCTCCGTATGCGTGAGGGGCAGCAGTTCCTCCTGGAACTCGTTCAGCAGACGTCGCTGCCGCCTGGCGAGTACCGCCGTCCCGCGGTTGGTCCTCGCCGGTTCCCCGTCGTGAGCGGCGCGTCCGGGCACGCGGGCCAACGCCCGTTCGTTGTGCCATTCCTGAAACGGGGTGACGAACCGCCAGGCACCGTAGTGCAGCACCTCGTACTCAGGGTTCTGATCGTTTGCCATGTAGGGGCGTCCCCTCCGGGTGGTCGCCGGGACGGCGCTGGGCTGGCCGTACATCTCAGAGACACCCAAGCGGCGCTTGGGCGAGAGAGTACCACACGCTATGTGATCTTTTTCAACATCAGATGTTGATCTCATGCACATCGGATACGCATAGCAAGTGTATCCGAGGCACATTGCGTGGTGATTTGCTTGACACTGGTCGCACATCGGGGCACCATGTCAGTAATACGAGCACCGCCGGGTCCGCTCAAGGAGAGACAACGATGGGTCATTTACACGCCCCACGAGCTCTGACTGGCTGACCGGTCGGCGCGAGCGCCGACACCGCACCCTCGTGGGGGAACCACGCATGAACGAGGCCGGTTGGTTGCTTCGGTCACACGTGCGGTAAGGCGCCGACTCGATTGCACGAAGCCGCTTGGGAGTCTCCGGCGACGGGCCGGGAGACAGAAACCCGGGCGTTGTCGTGTCCGGGTCGCTCTCGTGCGACATCTTCGATTTCAAGGAGCCTTCTGATGCCCGAGCACTCGACCGATACACCTGTGTCGGGGACGACGACTGAACCCCAGATCACCCGGCTCAGCGTGAACATCAACGAAGACACGGCCGCGAAGCTCCGTTGGTACAAGGAACACAAGGGCATCTCGATCACCGAGACGGTCCGGCGCGCGGTCGCGCTTCTGGAGCTGGTGGAACGAGAGACAGTGGACGGCAACGAAGTCCTGCTCAAGTCGCGTGACAGCAAGTCCGTCCGGCAGCTCTGGCTGATCTGATGGGCGGGGCACCCCGCGGAAGCGGGCGCCCACAGTCCACGGCGGCTCCTCCTGGCCGGCGATCGACCGGTAACGCAGGCCGGAGAACCGTCGGGTCGCGTGGAACCTGTCTCTCGCCCGGACCCTGCCTGCCGTCCGTCACCGATCGCGGGGCGGTCCCGGGCCTGCCGGTGCGATGAAGCCGAGATCCTCGTGGCCGTCCTGTGCAGGACATGCGTACCGGTCCGTTCCATGAGGAGCATCCAGGAACAGGCGACAGGACAGTCGTCGTACTGGCTGTGCCCATGGTGAAGAGCCGACGCGGCGAGTCGTTCCCGCCCGCGGTGGGAGCGATGGGGAAGAGACCAGGGCGCCCTGACTTTCACCCGGCCTCTTCCCGGAGAACCTCATCGGAGCCCTCTGCGCGTCCGATCCTCCTGCGTGCAGGTCGCGGGCCGACAGGAACCAGCGGAGCGTTCCCCACCTCACGTTCTCGCCCTTGCACGGAACCGGTGTCCGGACACGGCCTATGAGTGCGGCCCCGGCACCGGATCCCGGTGCCCGACGGTCGGGTGCATCCGTCCCGTCGTCGACGCGCATGACAGACACCGCCGGAACCGGAACGTCAGCCAAGCGAACCGGAACCCGCCGGAGAGCACGAAGGGGTGGGGAGGTTCGATGAACCTCCCCACCCCTTCGGACGTACCTGTGCGGGACAGCGCGCCCGTCAGTCCGCGTCCCGGCGCTTGGGGCGCCACACCACCAGCGCGCTCGTCTGCTGGACCTCCTGGTACGGGACCAGGTCGCGGCGGTACGAGGCGTGGACCGCGGCCTCGCGCTGCTGCATGGCGCTGGCCGCGCCGTCCAGGGCCGACTGCAGTTCCGCCACGCGGGACTGGAGCGCGGCGACCTGGTTCTCCAGTTCGATGATGCGCTTGATGCCGGCGAGGTTGATGCCCTCGTCCTGGGACAACTGCTGGACCGTGCGCAGCAGCTCGATGTCGCGGGCCGAGTAGCGGCGGCCGCGTCCGGCCGTGCGGTCCGGGGAGACCAGGCCGAGGCGGTCGTACTGACGCAACGTCTGCGGGTGCAGACCGGAGAGCTGGGCCGCGACCGAGATGACGTACACCGGTGTTTCTTCCGTCAGTTCGTAGGCCGCCCTGCCGGTGAATGCGTTCTGCCGACGGCGTCCGGTTGCGTCCATCGTCTCCTCATGCTCCCTTCGCGGCCTGGAACAGCTCCGCCCGCGGATCCTCCTCCGCGGTCGCCTCGCGATACGCCTCCAGCGCGTCACGAGCCTTCCCCGTCACGTCCGCCGGGACACTCACCTCGACGGTGACCAGCAGGTCCCCGCGGGTGCCGTCCTTGCGGACCGCGCCCTTGCCGCGGGCGCGCATCGTCCGTCCGTTGGGGGTGCCCGGGGGCAGCTTCAGGGTGACCGGGGGTCCCCCGAGCGTGGGCACGCGGATCTCGCCGCCGAGCGCCGCCTCCGTGAAACTGACGGGCACGGTGACGGTGAGGTTGTCGCCCTTGCGGCCGAAGACCGGGTGCGCGTCCACGTGCACGATGACGTACAGGTCACCGGCCGGGCCGCCCCGTTCGCCCGGTGCGCCCTTGCCGCGCAGGCGGATGCGCTGTTTGTCCGACACCCCGGCCGGGATGCGGACCTGCATGGTGCGGGACGACTTGGCGCGTCCCGAGCCGCCGCACACCGCGCACGCGTGCTCCGCGATCAGGCCGCGGCCCTTGCAGTCAGGGCACGGGTCGGTCAGCGAGAAGCCGCCGCCCGAACCGCGCGCGACCTGGCCGGTGCCGACGCAGGTCGAGCAGACGCGCGGGGTGCCGTTCTTGTCGCCGGTGCCCGAGCACGCCTTGCAGGGCGACTGCGAGGTCATCCGGAGCGGGACGGTCGCGCCGTCCACCGCCTCCGTGAAGCTGAGGGTGACCTCGGTGTCGATGTCCTGGCCGCGGCGCGGCTGCGTCCGGGCACCGGGACCCGGGCCGCCGCTGCGGTTGAAGAGACCTCCGAAGACGTCGCCTATGCCGCCGCCGAAGCCCCCGGCACCGCCGGCCCCGCCCGCTCCGCCCTGCGCGCCCCCGAAGAGGTCGCCCAGGTCGAAGTTGAAGGAGCCGCCGGACGCGCCGGGGCCGGGCCGGAAGCCGCCGTTGCCGAAGAGGGCGCGGGCCTCGTCGTACTCCTTGCGCTTCTTGGGGTCCCCGAGGACGTCGTTCGCCTCGGAGATCTCCTTGAAGCGCTCCTCGGCCTTCGTGTTCCCCTTGTTGGCGTCCGGGTGGAACTCGCGGGCGAGCTTCCGGTACGCCTTCTTGATCTCGGCCTCGGTGGCGTCCTTGGGGACGCCGAGGACCTTGTAGTAGTCCTTCTCGATGAAGTCCTTGGTGCTCATCCTCGACGCCCCTCCTTCCGTACGTCACTCTCACGTACGCGCTCGGCTTGCTCCGTGCGTGCGGACGCGCGTACGGCCTGTGTCACGTCAGCCCTCGTCCGGGCCACCGTTCTCCTTGTCGTCGGCCGCCGTGTCCGCCGTGTCCGTCTCGTCGCCCTTGGCGGGCTGCGCACCCGGCTGCGGCTCGGCCACCGCCACCCGCGCGGGGCGGATGGTGCGCTCGCCGAACCGGTACCCCGGCTGCAGAATCGCCACGCACGTCGTCTCCGTGACGTCGGGCGCGTACGAGTGCATCAGGGCCTCGTGGATCATCGGGTCGAAGGGCTCGCCCTCCTTGCCGAACTGCTGCAGGCCCATCTTCGCCGCGACGGTCTCCAGCGACTCGGCCACCGACTTGAAGCCGCCGACCAGTTCGCCGTGCTCCCGCGCGCGGCCGATGTCGTCGAGCACGGGGAGGAGCTCGGTCAGGAGGTTCGCCACGGCGAGCTCCTTGACCGCGGCCCGGTCGCGCTCGACCCGGCGGCGGTAGTTCTGGTACTCGGCCTGGAGCCGCTGGACGTCCGCCGTGCGCTCGTTGAGCGCCGTGCGGACCTGGTCCAGCTGGGCCGTCAGACCTGCCGTCTGAGCTGCTGTCTGGGCTGCTGCTGCCGCGTCCCCGGCCTGGGCCGCCCCTTCCTCCGAGGAGGAGGGGGCCGGCTTCGGCTCGGCGTCTTCAGGGGTGGCGCCGGAGGGAACGTCGGGCTGCTCGTCGAAGCCCGGGGTCTCCTCCGTCACGCGGCACCGTCCTTGCGGTCGCGGTCCTCGTCGACGATCTCGGCGTCCACCACGTCGTCGTCGGCGGCCTTGGCACCGGCACCCGCGTCCGGACCGGCGCCCGGGGCGTCGGCACCCGCGCCGGCCTGCGCGGCCTGGGCGTCGGCGTACATCGCCTGGCCCAGCTTCTGGGAGACGGCGGCGACCTTCTCGGTGGCCGTACGGATCTCGGCGGTGTCCTCGCCCTTGAGCGCGGTCTTCAGCTCCTCGACGCCCGCCTCGACCTCGGTCTTGACGTCGCCCGGGACCTTGTCCTCGTTGTCCTTGAGGAACTTCTCCGTCTGGTAGACGAGCTGCTCGCCCTGGTTGCGGGCCTCGGCGGCCTCGCGGCGGCGGTGGTCCTCGTCCGCGTACTGCTCGGCCTCCTGGCGCATGCGGTCGACCTCGTCCTTCGGCAGCGAGGAGCCGCCGGTGACGGTCATCTTCTGCTCCTTGCCCGTGCCCAGGTCCTTCGCGGTCACGTGCATGATGCCGTTGGCGTCGATGTCGAAGGCGACCTCGATCTGCGGGACACCGCGCGGGGCCGGCGGCAGACCGGTCAGCTCGAACATCCCGAGCTTCTTGTTGTACGCCGCGATCTCGCGCTCGCCCTGGTAGACCTGGATCTGGACGGACGGCTGGTTGTCCTCGGCCGTCGTGAAGATCTCGGACCGCTTGGTCGGGATCGTGGTGTTGCGCTCGATGAGCTTGGTCATGATCCCTCCCTTGGTCTCGATGCCGAGGGACAGCGGGGTCACGTCGAGGAGCAGGACGTCCTTGACCTCGCCCTTGAGGACACCGGCCTGGAGGGCGGCGCCGATGGCGACGACCTCGTCCGGGTTGACGCCCTTGTTGGCGTCCTGGCCGCCGGTCAGCTCCTTGACGAGCTCGGCCACGGCGGGCATACGGGTGGAGCCGCCGACGAGGACGACGTGGTCGATCTCGCTCAGCTGGATGCCGGCGTCCTTGATGACGTTGTGGAACGGCGTCTTGCAGCGCTCCAGGAGGTCGGCCGTCAGCTGCTGGAACTGGGCGCGGGTGAGCTTCTCGTCCAGGTGCAGCGGGCCCTCGGCGGACGCCGTGATGTAGGGCAGGTTGATCGAGGTCTCCGTGGAGGAGGACAGCTCGATCTTGGCCTTCTCGGCGGCCTCGCGCAGGCGCTGGAGGGCCATCTTGTCCTTGGCCAGGTCCACGCCGTGACCGGACTTGAACTGCTGCACCAGGTAGTCGACGACGCGCTGGTCCCAGTCGTCACCACCGAGGTGGTTGTCGCCGTTGGTGGCCTTCACCTCGACGACGCCGTCACCGATCTCCAGGAGGGACACGTCGAAGGTGCCGCCGCCGAGGTCGAAGACGAGGATCGTCTGGTCGTCCTTGTCGAGGCCGTAGGCCAGGGCGGCGGCCGTCGGCTCGTTCACGATGCGCAGGACGTTCAGGCCCGCGATCTCGCCGGCCTCCTTCGTCGCCTGGCGCTCGGAGTCGTTGAAGTACGCCGGGACGGTGATGACCGCGTCGGCCACCTTCTCGCCCAGGTACGCCTCGGCGTCGCGCTTCAGCTTCTGCAGGATGAAGGCGCTCATCTGCTGCGGGTTGAAGTGCTTGCCGTCGAGCTCGATCTTCCAGTCCGTGCCCATGTGACGCTTCACGGAACGAATCGTCCGGTCCACGTTCGTGACCGCCTGGCGCTTCGCGACCTCGCCGACGAGCACCTCGCCGTTCTTGGCGAAGGCGACGACGGACGGCGTGGTCCTGGCGCCCTCGGCGTTGGTGATGACGGTGGGCTCACCGCCCTCCAGAACGCTGACGACGGAGTTAGTCGTGCCCAGGTCGATGCCGACCGCACGTGCCATTTCAATTCCTCCAGCAATGACTTGAGTGGAACGGACTCAAGTGTGCACGACGCCCGCCGCTTGGTCAACAGAGATGAGCCGCAGAGGCTCAACTTTATCTCTTACCTACGCGCATATTGAGGGCTGACCTGCAGGAGCATCGTCCACTGCGGCCGAGTGGGGGCTTGTCGCGCGGTTCCCCGCGCCCCTGACGGGACGCGCGTACCCAGGGGAGCCTCAGCGACGCAGATCACCGCGTCGCTGACTACAGTGCGGACACAGGAATGGGTAGTCTCGTAGGACTGCGTAAGCTACCGCTCAGTAATGAAACCTCGCAGGCCCGAGGAGCCCCGAAATGCAACTCGCCGCGATCATCGTGTCGCTGGTCCTGGCCGTGGTCGGCGTCGCGCTGCTCGCACGCGCCGTGGGCCAGTTCGTCCGGCACTTCAAGCTCGGCCAGCCCGTACCCGCAGGGAGCCGCACCGACGACCCGTACCGGCGCAGCGTGACGCTGGTGAAGGAGTTCCTCGGCCATACGCGGATGAACCGGTGGGGCATCGTCGGTGTCGCCCACTGGTTCGTGGCCGTCGGCTTCCTGACGCTGCCGCCGACCCTCGTCCAGGCATTCGGCCAGCTCTTCGAGGCCGACTGGGTGCTGCCCGTCATCGGCGGGTTCCTGCCGTTCGAGCTCTACATCGAGTTCATCGGCGTCATGACGGTGCTCGGCATCGGCGTGCTCATCGTCATCCGGCTGCTGAGCCTGCCCTCGCGGGCCGGCCGCAAGTCCCGCTTCGCGGGTTCCAGGTCGGGTCAGGCGTACTTCGTCGAGTACGTCATCCTCACCATCGGCCTGGCCATCTACGTGCTGCGCGGCCTGGAGGGCGCCCTGCACCACGTGGACCACTACGAGGCCGCCTACTTCGCCTCGTACCCGCTGGTCACGGTCTTCGACGGGCTCGGCACGAGCACGCTGCAGAACCTGGTCTACCTGGTCGCGACGATCAAGATCGGCACGTCCTTCGTGTGGATGATCGTCGTCTCGCTCAACACGGACATGGGTGTGGCCTGGCACCGCTTCCTGGCCTTCCCGAACATCTGGTTCAAGCGCGAGGCGAGCGGCGCCACCGCGCTGGGCGCGCTCCAGCCGATGACCAGCGGCGGCAGGCCGATCGACTTCACCGACCCCGGTGACGACGACGTCTTCGGCGTCTCCCAGGTCGAGCAGTTCTCCTGGAAGGGCCTGCTGGACTTCTCCACCTGCACCGAGTGCGGGCGCTGCCAGTCGCAGTGCCCCGCCTGGAACACCGGCAAGCCGCTCTCCCCCAAGCTGCTGATCACGTCCCTGCGCGACCACGCCCACGCCAAGGCCCCCTACCTGCTCGCGGGTGGCGGCAAGACCATGGAGGGCGAGGAGAAGGCGAGCGCCGAGCAGCTCGAGGACGTGCCCGCCGCCGCGCTGGCGGAGGCCGAGCGGCCGCTGATCGGGACGCTGGAGGAGAACGGGGTCATCGACCCCGACGTCCTGTGGTCCTGCACCACCTGCGGTGCCTGCGTCGAGCAGTGCCCCGTCGACATCGAGCACATCGACCACATCGTCGACATGCGCCGCTACCAGGTGATGATCGAGAGCGCCTTCCCGTCCGAGGCGGGCACGATGCTCAAGAACCTGGAGAAGAAGGGCAACCCCTGGGGCCTGGCCAAGAAGCAGCGGCTCGAGTGGACCAAGGAGGTCGACTTCGAGATCCCGGTCGTCGGCCGCGACATCGAGGACCTCACCGAGGTCGAGTACCTGTACTGGGTCGGCTGCGCGGGCGCCCTGGAGGACCGGGCGAAGAAGACCACCAAGGCATTCGCCGAGCTGCTGCACATGGCGGGCGTCAAGTTCGCGATCATGGGCGGCGATGAGAAGTGCACCGGTGACTCCGCCCGGCGTCTCGGCAACGAGCCCCTGTTCCAGGAGCTCGGCACGGAGAACGTCATGGCGCTGAACATGGCCTTCGGCGAGGAGACGGACGACGACGGCAAGGTCCTCCCGGAGTCCGCGAAGCCCAAGTCGGCCAAGAAGATCGTCGCGACCTGCCCGCACTGCCTCAACACCCTGGGCAACGAGTACCCGCAGCTCGGCGGCGACTACGAGGTCATCCACCACACCCAGCTGCTCCAGCACCTCATCGACGAGGGCAAGCTGGTCCCGGTCACCCCGGTCGAGGGCCTCATCACCTACCACGACCCCTGCTACCTGGGCCGGCACAACAAGATCTACACGCCCCCGCGCGAGATCATGACCGCCGTCCCCGGCCTGCGCCAGCAGGAGATGCACCGCCACAAGGAGCGGGGCTTCTGCTGCGGCGCCGGTGGCGCGCGGATGTGGATGGAGGAGCGGATCGGCAAGCGCATCAACAACGAGCGCGTGGACGAGGCTCTCAGCCTCGACCCCGACATCGTCTCCACCGCCTGCCCGTTCTGCCTGGTCATGCTGACCGACTCGGTCAACGGCAAGAAGAACGACGGCAAGGCCAAGGAGTCCGTGCAGGTCGTGGACGTGGCCCAGCTGCTGCTCGACTCCGTCAGGACCCCCGCGGACGAGCCCCCGGCGGGCACGGCGGAGGCGGAGAGCGAACCGCAGCCGGAGCCGGTCAAGTAGCGGTCGGAAGCGAGCGGCCCCCCGCCGGGAAACGGCGGGGGGCCGCTCGCTTCGTTTCGGCCGGCCGCCGGTGGGGGCCGTTCGCGCAGTTCCCCGCGCCCCTGAAAAGCGCGCCGCCGCTCAGACGTGGTCGAACGGTTCCGCGTACCGGAACGTGCCGCGCAGCGTCGGCTCGTACGAGGTCAGGGTGCGCACCTGGAAGTGCTCGCCCCACGCGGGGTCGGGCGGGAGGACGCCCAGTCCGGAGCCCGCCCGGAAGCCGAAGCGGCCGTAGTAGGCGGGGCTGCCGAGCAGGGCGACGAGCGGTTCGCCGAGGGCGTCGGCCGCGCCCAGCACCGCGTGCACCAGGGCGAGACCGGTGCCGCGCCGCTGGTGGCCGGGGCGCACGCCGATCGGGCCGAGGCCGAGGACCGGGGTGCCGTCGACGTGTCCGCGCGTACAGACGACGTACCCGACGACCTCGTCCTTGTCGTCCTTGTCGTCCTTGTCGTCCTCGTCGTCCTCGTCGACCGCGACGAGCGACAGTTCCGGGAGCCAGCCGTCGCAGGTCCGCAACGCGTCCAGCAGGGTGGCCTCCACCGGGTCCCGGTCCGGGGTGGCCGAGGTCGCCGGGGTGGCGAAGGCCGCCGCGATCACGGCACGCGCGGCGGGTATGTCGGCGGGGGTCTCACGTCGTATCAGCACCGGCTCAGTGTGGGCGCCGGGGAAGTGTGCCCGCAAAGCGATATCCGTCCCCTCCCGGCGTCCGGCATCCTCGTCGGGCGTCCCGTCGTCGGGCGTCCCGTCGTCAGGCGTCCCGTCGTCAGGCGTCCCGTCGTCGGCCGAGCGCGGTCGGCAGGTCGGTGCGGCGGCGGATGCCCAGCTTCCGGTAGGTGCTGGTCAGGTGGGTCTCGACCGTGCGGCGGGCCAGGTGCAGCAGTTCAGCGATCTCCGTGTTCGTCCGGCCGTCGGCGGCCAGCTCCGCGATACGGCGCTCGCTGCCGGTGAGCGCGTCCGAGCCGGTGAGCGCCGTCGTCGTACGGCGGCCCCCGCCCTCGCGCAGCGCCTCCTCGGCGGCGGCCCTCAGCCGTACGGCGCCCAGGCGTTCGGCGCGTTCGGCCGCCTCCCGGAGGCAGTCGCGGGCGCGGGCCCGCTCCCCCGCGGCAGTGAGCTGGCGCCCCTGCGCGATCAGCGCGGGGATCAGCTCCGTCTCCACGGAGGCGTCCCGCAGCACCTGTACGGCCCGGTCCGCGAGGTCCAGGCCGCGGCGGCCGCCGGTCGCCGTGCCGAGCACCCGCAGGGCACGCCCCACCGTGCGCGGGGTGTCCCACACCCGGGCCAGCCGCAGCTCCTCCTCGGCCAGTTCCAGGGCCTCCCGGGGGCGGCCGAGCGTCAGGCTGCACTCCGCCGCGGCCGTCCGCCAGGGGGTGACGACCGGGCTCACCACCTCGCGGGCCGACTGGCGGCGCCCGCATTCGAGGAAGTCGTCGAGCGCGCCCGCCGGGTCCCCGGCGGCGGCCCGCAGCACCCCTCGCGCGTACAGGAAGCGGTTCAGCTCCCAGGAGTCCGGCGTCTCGCGCAGGTCGAAGGCGCCCGCGAGACGGCCGGCCTCCGGCACCCGGCCGGTCTCGACCAGCGCGAGCACCGCGTGGGCCTGCCCGTTGGCCGGGCTCGGCCGGGTCCCCGCCGACCGCCGGGCGTCGGGCCCGCCGAGCAGCCGCGCGTAGTCGCCACGGGCCGCGGCGATGTCGGCCCGTACGTTCAGCAGCGCACGGTGCATCGGGTGCAGCAGCGAAGGGCGCTGCCGGGCGAGGCCGCGCTCGACGAGCCGCTCGGCCTCTTCGAGCTCGTCGGCCCACTGGGCGACGGCGGCGGCCGTGCCCAGCAGGTACGGCTCCGCGAGCGGGTCGACGGGCTCCGCGAGCAGGGCCCGTACGCGTTCCATGGCGGCGTCCGCCGAGAGCAGGCCGGCCGTCGCCTCGTGCCGTACGAGCAGTGCCTGGCCCGCGGGGCCGACCAGGTCCGGCGAGCGGACGGCGGTCTCGCGCAGCCGGCGGTAGGTCTCCTGGCGGATCTCCTGGTCGTGGTCGGCGAGCAGCACCGAGGCGATGTGCACGGTGCGGGCCAGGCCGGGGTGGTCGGTCAGCTGGGGGTCGAGGGAGCGCAGTACGTCGATCGCGGCACGTGCCTCGCCCCGGCCGGCCAGCGCGGTGCCCAGGGCCACCGCCGCGCGCACCCGGTCCTGCGGGACGCCCGGCAGCCGGACCGCCTCGGCGAGGCGGGGTATGCCGGCGGAGGAGCGCACGGTGGCGTACTCCAGGGAGCCCAGCTCGGTCAGGAGCCGCTGCCGGTGGTCGTCGGCCAGCGGCTCGTCGAGGGCCCGGCGCAGGTAGGGCAGGGCGTCGTCGGTCCGGCCGGCGTGGAGGGTGAGGGCGGCGGCCTCCAGGAGGACGTCGGTGGCCCATTCCTCGCCGACCGGGTCGGTCCGCAGCAGCCGGGCGGCCACGGCCTCGGCGCGGTCGCCGCGCCGCAGCATCAGGTCGGCGGCCGTCCGGTGCGCCGCCCGCCGCCGGGTGACGGGCCAGCCGCTCATCACCGCGTCCCGCAGCAGGGGGTGGGCGTAGCGGGGCCGCCCGTCGGCGCCGGTCCGCAGGAACCCGAGCCGGGTCATGGCGGTGAACCACCCGGCCACCCGCACGGGGTCGGCACCGGCCACACCGCCGACCAGCTCGGCGAACTCGTCCGAGACCGGGTCGCCCGGGACCGGATCGCCCGGGACCGGGTGGTTCCCGGGCGCGGCCCGCCCCTGTGCGACCACGTCGCCTTTGTGGTCTTCCTGGCCCCCGTGGTCTTCCTGGCCCCCGTGGTCCTTCTGGCCCCCGTGGTCCTTCTGGCCCTCGTCGCTGCCGGGGCGGCTCCGGGGAGCGCCCGGCCGAACGGCTTCCCGCCGGTCCGGCGCAAAGCCGGTGGTGCCGTCCGGGTCGGGCGGCGGCGTGCGGGAGTAATCGTTCGGTATGCCGGACGGCGTCCGGGCAGGACGTGCCGGTGCGTCGTCCTCCAGCGTCGCCAGCGCCCGGGCCACCTCCGCCGTCGCGGGTCCCGCGTTGTCCAGCCACCACGACACGGCCGCCTGGTACGCGCCCGGATACAGTGCGGCGGACACCTTCGGCACCGTGGCGGGCAGGGTGCCGCGCAGGTCGTCCAGGAGGGCGCGCAGCAGCAGCGGGTTGCCCGCACTCGCCCCTACGCAGTCCTCCACCCATGCCTGCGGGACCGCGCCGAAGTCCGAACGGACCAGCTCGGTCGTGGAGTCCACGCCCAGCGGGGCGAGCGTGAGGGTGCGTACCAGCGCGGGGGACAACCCGCGGGCGAGACCGGCCGGCGGCGTGTCGACGTCGTACTGGCCACGCTCGGTCACCACCAGCAGAAGGGGTAATCGGTCCACCCGCCGTGCGACGTCGACGAGCCAGCGCCGCGAGGGCTCGTCCGCGAGGTGGACGTCGTCCACCGCGACGAAGAGCGGGGGCCCCGCCGCGAACGACCGCAGCAGCCGCCACAGCCAGGCTCCGCGAGCCCGTTCGTCCAGCACCCCGGGCATGACGGACACCTCACGCGCCTCGCGTACCTCGCCTGCCTCGCGCGTCCCGGCCGCCCGGGGCACCTCGGACGTGTCCGCGCACTCCGTCTCGGCTCCGAGGAGCTGGCGTACCGCGGCGAAGGGCAGCCCGGTGTCGTCGGGGGAGCAGCGGGCCCGCAGCACCCGCATCCCGGCCCGCGCCGCCTGCTCGGCGGCGGCTTCGAGGAGCGCGGTGCGGCCCGTGCCGGTGGCGCCCCGCAGCAGCACCAGCCGGCCGGTCCCGGCGCGGGCGCGCCCGGCCTCGGCGGCGACCAGTTCCAGGGCCCCCTGGCGCTCAAGCAGCGGTACGTACATCCCTGTCTCCCTCGCGGCCGTGGCGCGGCCCCCCTGTGTGGGACGGCGGAACAGGTGCTCCCGTTGAGTGACATGACCCACTGTCACATAGGCAACGAGGGTACCGATCTCGTGGTGTTCCTCGTGGTGCTCCACGATTGCGCCGACCCCGTGGACCACAGAAGTGTGGTGACCGCATGCCTGTCACGGACGCCACAGAGGTGACAGGCCGGTGACCATAGGGGAGTCCGTTGCGCAGCTCGTTCGGGACCGCGGCTCCGGGTACGGCAGAGCCCGAGTCGCACATACCGGTGGTGGTCCACGCCTCGGACCCGATCACCCGGGAGGGAGCGCTCAGCCAGTTGCGCCGGCACCCGGCGATCGACCTCCGCGAGGAGACCGGTGCCGGATCCGGCACCGTCGCCCTGCTGATCAGCGAGACCCTGGACGAGACCACGCTCTCCCGGCTGCGCAGACTCGTGCGCAGCGAGGGCGTCCGCGCCGTCCTCGTGGTCAGCGCGATCCGCGAGACCGAACTCCTCGATGTCATCGAGTGCGGTGTCGGCGCCATCGTGTGGCGCCACGAGGCCACCGCGCACCGGCTGGTGCAGGCCGTCGTCGCGGCCTCCCGCGGGGACGGCGACCTGCCCGCCGACCTGCTGGGTCGGCTCTTCAGCCAGGTGGGGTCGCTGCACCGCACGGCGAGCAGCCACCCCGGGGCCCCCGCCTCGGGGCTCGCGCCGCGCGAGGTGGATGTGCTGAGGCTCGTCGCCGAGGGGCTCGACACCGGGGAGATCGCCGGCAAGCTGTCCTACTCCGAGCGCACCGTGAAGAACGTCATGCACGGGCTCACCACCCGGCTGCACCTGCGCAACCGGGCCCACGCCGTGGCCCACGCGCTGCGCGAGGGCTACATCTGACCGGACGGGCAGCACGGGACGCGCGCGCGGGCAGCACGGTCTGCCCGGCGGTCGTCCCCGGCGTGCCTGCGGAGGCGCGGGCCCCGGAAGGCACGATCGGTCACGGCAGACAGCGGCAGACAGCGGCAGACGGCAACAGACGGCAACAGACAGCGGCGGTCCGGCACGGCAGCACACCACACGGCACGGCATTGCACGGCACGGCACGGCACACAGGGCACGCACAGCACGGCAGGGCGGGAGCACGACGGTGATCCACGAGGTGGACGATGTCCTCAAACGGCTGCTCGGGGGTGGTGCGCTGGCCGGTTCGGGCATCGACGTGTCCTTCGAGGCCCCGACCCGCGACTGGGCGGCCCGGCGCAACGCGCCGTCCGTCAACGTCTATCTGTACGACATCCGCGAGGACGTCTCCCGGCGCCAGCGTGGCCACGTCGCCGTCCGCAACGAGCAGGACATCGTCGTGCGCCGCCGTCAGCCGCCCCGCTGGTTCCGGCTGTCGTACCTGGTCACCGCCTGGACCAAACAGCCGCAGGACGAACACCGGCTGCTGTCGGCGGTGCTGGCGACCCTGCTGCCCCGTGAGCTGCTGCCGCCCAGCGAACTGCCGGGTGCGCTCGGCGCGCTGGACCTGTCGGTCCCGCTCACGGTGGCCGGGCTGCACACCGAGTCCCGCTCCCTCGCCGAGATCTGGTCCGCCCTGGGCGGCGAACTCAAGCCGTCCCTGGACCTCGTGGTCACCGTGCCCTTCCCGGCCTTCCCCGAGTACGACGCCGGTCCCCCGGTCACGGAGGGTGCGGGCGTCCGTGTCCGCGGTATGGACGGCACGCTGGAGGGTTCGCAGGAGCGCAGGCACCGGCCGCGGCACCTGAAGTCCTCGCCGACCGCACCGGCCCCCGCGGATCAGCGGACGACCGACAGCCGGAAGACGGCGGCGGACCGGAAGAACACCGGGGACCGGCAGACGTGACCACCCACGCTCCCCCCGTGCCCGTGCCCGACACGCTCCTCCCACGACTGGCCCGACTGCGCGACCGCATCGCGGAGACGGTCGACGAGCGCGGCGCCGACGACCCCACCGCGGGCGATCCGCTGCGCGGCCTGTACCTCTCCGAGGAGGCCGTACGGTATCTGCTGGCGCCCGCGGCGGCCCCGTACGCCTCCGTGTTCGAGGACTCCGGACACTCCGGGGACTCAGGGGACTCAGGGGACTCAGGGGACTCCGAGCACTTCGGGGACGAGAAGGAAACCGACCGGCTGGGGCTGCTCGCCGCGCGGCTCGGGCTCACCGAGCTGGACGTCCGGATCCTGCTCATCGCCCTCGCCCCCGACCTGGACCGCTCCTTCGAGCCGCTGTACGGGTACCTCAACGACGACGTCGGCAGGCGCCGGGCCACCACGGGGCTCGCCCTCGACCTGTGCGGACTGCCCGCGCACTTCGCGGCGGGGCGGGCCCGGTTCCACCCCTCGGCGCCGCTGACCGCGCTCGGCCTGCTGGTCGTCGAGGAACCCGAGCGCCCCTTCCTCAGCCGGTCGTTGCGCGTGCCCGACCGGCTCGTCGCCCATCTGCTCGGCGACGACACCCCGGACCCCGCGCTCGCCGGTCACGTCCACGCGCTCACGGCGGCGCCGGCCGCGTACGACGGCGAGTTCGCCGCCAAGCTCGCCGCCCGGCTCACCGCCGGGCCCCTCACCGTCTACCTGCGCGAGCACCGCGAGGGCGACGGACTCGCGGCCGCCGCGGCGGCCCTGCGCGCCGCCGGGTACGAGGCCCTGCACTACACGGGCCCCGAGGACCGCGTGCCCGAACTCCTCCGGGAGGCCGGGCTGCGCGGCGCCGCGGTCGTCGCGTCCGCCCTGCCGGACCAGCCCGCCGCGCTCGTACGGGCGCTGGCGCACTCCGGGGGCGTACCCGTGCTGCTCACCGGCCCGCGGCCGTACGACCCCCAGTGGTGCGAGCGCGACCCGCTGGTCCTGGACGCGCCCCGGCAGCGGGCGGGAGCGGTGGACGCCTGGTCGGCCGCCCTGCGGCAGGAGCCCGGCTTCGACCTCGCCGCCACCGTCGCCCCCTACCGGCTCGGCGGCGACCGCATCCTGCGCGCCGCGCACGCCGCCCAGGACCTCGCCGGTTTCGACGGCACCCCCGTGACCGCCGCCCACCTGCGGCTCGCCGCCCGGCAGCAGTCCGCCTCGGGGCTGGAGCGGCACGCCCGCCGGATCCGGCCCGAGGTCGGCTGGGACGACCTCGTCCTGCCCGCCGGGCCCCTCGCGCAGCTCCACGAACTGGCCCTGCGCGCCCGCCACCGCGACCAGGTCCTCGGCGACTGGCGGCTCAGCGCCGGAGGCGGCCGGGGCCACGGTGTCCTCGGCCTCTTCGCGGGCGAGTCCGGCACCGGCAAGACCCTGTCGGCGGAGGTCGTCGCCGCCGAACTCGGCCTCGACCTCTACGTGGTGCAGCTCTCCTCGATCGTCGACAAGTACGTGGGCGAGACCGAGAAGAACCTGGAGCGGATCTTCACCGAGGCCGACCGGACGGACGCCGTCCTGCTCTTCGACGAGGCGGACGCGGTCTTCGGCAAGCGCTCCGAGGTCAAGGACTCGCACGACAAGCACGCCAACATGGAGAGCGCCTACCTGCTCCAGCGCCTGGAGTCCTTCGACGGCATCGCGCTGCTCACCACCAACCTGCGGGCCAACATCGACGAGGCGTTCACCCGGCGCCTGGACCTGGTGGTCGACTTCCCGTTCCCCGACGCCGAGCAGCGCCTGGCCCTGTGGCGGCACAGTCTGGCCGCGGTGCCGTGCGAGGACGGCACCGACCCCTCGGCGGTCGCCGACGCCTTCGAACTGGCCGGCGGCTCGATCCGCAGCGCGGTCGTCACCGCCGCCTACGCCGCCGCCGGACGCGGCGCCCCGGTCACGACGCAGGACCTGCGCGAGGGCGCCGAGCGGGAGTACCGCAAGGCGGGCCGCCTGGTCCCGGGAGAGGGCAACTGGTAGCCGGCGGGGACACGGGGCCGCGCCCCGAAGGGGCGCGGGGAACCGCGCGACCGGCCCCCACGCACCCGCGGCCGGCAACCGGCGTCCGTCAACTGGCATCCGTCAACTGGCAACCGACGTCCGGCGTGCCGGACGCCGGTGTCAGACCGTGAACTTCACCGCCTCCAGCCAGCGTTCGTTCTCCAGCGAGCCGCCGAAGGTGAAGTGCTCCCCGGCCTTGGGGTCGTCGCATCCCATGCCAAGCCACCCCGTGTCGCGGACGTGCGCGGTCTGGCAGACCGCCCCGCCCCCCTGGTCGACGTTGATGGTGAAGCCCAGCATGTTCGGGGCGTCCTTCTTGGTGCTGCCGACGTAGTTGTCGATGCCGTCGGCGGCACCCGACCACGGCGCGACGTAGTGCCCGCGGCCGTCCGTCGACCCGGGGTCGTGGACGAGGGCGGCACCGGCCGTGCCCCTGGCGCCGGACACGGCGATGTTGAGGGCCTTGAGCGGTTTGGTCTCGCCCACCGTGCCGGCCGTCTCGCCGTCGCAGACGGCGTCCGTCCAGCCCTCGCCCGCCACGTAGACCCGGTAGCAGATGTGCCGGCCGCCCGGGTCCTCCGCGGCCAGTTGCTGGACGGCGGTCGCCGCGGTCCGCTCCGGGGCCTTGGTCTCCTTCTCCTCACCGCCGCCGGCGCCGCCCGCACCCGCCGCCGCGCCGGCGTCGCCGGCGGGCGGTGACGCGGCGGGGACCGGGGGCGACGGGACGGCGGCGCTGGGAGAGGGCGGCGGAGACGGCGAGGCGGTGGGGCCGCTGGGCGGCAGCGTGCTGATGCCGGCCTCCTGCATCTTCTCCTTGGCCTCGCTGCGGAGCTGCGGCTTGTAGGCGATCCACAGCATCACGAACGTGATCGCGAGCGCCATGAAGACGCCGAGGAAGGTGGCCAGCCAGCGCGGCAGGAACCCCCGCTGCACATAGGTGCCCGCCACGTCCAGCGGCGTCACGCCCGACCGCTGCACCGCCAGGGTGTAGGGCCGGTCCTCCTTCGAACCGAACCAGATGATCTGCCGCGGCTTCAGCGTCGTGTTCACGAACGCCGCGCGCCCCGGCTCGATCTGCACATTGCTGGGATGGATGTCGTACGACAACTGGTCGCCGTTGTCGCTGCCGCTCACCGACGCCGTCAGCCTCGTGTTGCCCAGGTTGTCCAGGGCCAGCTTGGGGCGCCCGCGGAAACGGCCCTTCACCGTCGGCGGCACCAGCTCGGCGCGCACCTCCGTGAACGGCGTGATCGTGAGGTTGCCCTCCGGGACCGTCGTGGCCTCCGGGTGCTCCGTGGGCGTGATCCGCACCGCGTACGGGTTCGGGCCGGCCGTCGCGTCGGGCGTGCGCGGCGGGGCGAAGGTCAGGTCCACCGAACCCGTCGTCCCCGGGTACAGCCGCAGCGTCTGCGGTTCCACCGTCGTCCACGGGGCGATGGGTCCCACCGCCTCGAAGCGGTACTCGTCCACCACGTCGCCGGTGTTGCGCAGCCGCAGCCGCACCGTCGTACTGCCACCCGGGTCCACGGTCGCGGAGGCGGGCTCGAGGGAAGTCCAAAGGCTCACTCTCGGACGTTAAACGCGGCACCGGTGCCGGGTCAGGAAGCCCCGGGGCACGATGCCTGCCCGAAGAGGCGGCACGGCTGCCCCGCCCCCCAGCCGGGGGGCGGGGCAGCCGTGATGACCGTCAGGACCGTCAGCCCCTGGGGATCGGTGACCCGGTCGCCGTCATCACGAAGTGCGCGTAGGAGTCGGCGTTCATCAGCGCGCGCCGTCCCATGGCGTACCAGTTCTCCTGCCGCAGCGGACGCGCCGTCCCGTTCTGGCCCGTGTAGGTGGCCGGGTCGCGCGCGACGCGCCTGCCGAGCATCTCGGCGTCCTGGTCGGCCACGGCGGCCTGGCCCAGGGCCCCCGCCAGGCCGGCCTGCGCGGCGTCCTCCTGGAGCTCGTGGTCGTACGAGCTGTACTGGTAGTCGAGCGTGCCGGCGAACCGGTGCGTGGCCTCGTGGATGACGTACCAGGCCACCTCGCCGTCCTCGCGCAGGTTGATCGGGCCGCCGCGCCCCGGGTCCATGGAGGGGAGGTCCTCGCTCTTCATGTGGTTCGGGTTCAGCCGGGCCATCAGGTCCTGTGCGCTGGGGTCGACCCAGCCGGCCACACCGGCGTCGCCCGCTCCCCTCGCCCCCAGGTCGAACGCCGACGTCTGCCCGACCAGGGCGATCTGCGCGCCCTGCGAGTCCAGGCCCGTCCGGACCCGCCTCAGCACCTCGGCGATCCGCGGCAGGAACTGGCCGATCTGCTGCGGGGGCACCGTCCGGAACAGCGGGAACGCGGACCTGAGCGCCTGGAGCAGCGCACCGCTGGGCGTGCCGCCCGACGAGTTCAGCATGGCCGGCGCGGCCGACATCTTCTGCGGGCGGACCCG
This sequence comes from Streptomyces beigongshangae, assembly GCF_019710745.1. GTDB lineage: Bacteria > Actinomycetota > Actinomycetes > Streptomycetales > Streptomycetaceae > Streptomyces > Streptomyces beigongshangae. Next base: position 193,254 of record NZ_JAHKJW010000004.1, on the reverse strand, counting down.
GGCCTGATCGTGAGTGGCCTGATCGGCCCGGGTTTCCTGCGCGCGCATGACGTTCCCTCCACAGCTGGTCCCAGCCCTACCCGACGGGGCCGGGCGACGGGAGGACGGGAGGGGCAGCCTCCCGGGCAGATCCCGGGGGCGGGAGGACACCCGACGGCACAAGGGTGCCCTTGTGGGCAGGTGATGTGCCCCCGATCAGGTACCGGAGGACGTTTCAACGAACGCGCCGCGCGCGTGAAGGTCGTACGAGACCCGTCTTGTACCCCGAGGAGCGCAGAGCATGCCGTCCTACCTGTCACCCGGCGTATACGTCGAGGAGGTGGCCAGCGGCTCGCGTCCCATCGAGGGAGTGGGCACGTCGGTGGCGGCCTTCGTCGGGCTCGCCCCGACCGGCCCGCTGAACCAGCCGACCCTGGTGACCAACTGGTCCCAGTACGTCGCGGCCTTCGGCGCCTTCACCGACGGTTTCCACCTCGCGCACTCCGTGTACGGGTTCTTCAACAACGGCGGCAGTGCCGCGTACGTCGTACGGGTCGGCGGTGACGCCGGGGGCGCCCCGGCGAACGGCGCCCTCTCGAACGGCGCCCCGGCCGCCGTCACCGGCTCCGCGGCCCCGGCCGCGCTCCCGGCGGGCGAGCCGAAGCAGCTCGGCACCTTCAGCGTGACCGCCGTCGCGGGCGACTCGCTCAGCGTCGAGGTCGCCGATCCCGAGGGCGAGGGCCCCGCCGAGCGCTTCAAGCTGATCGTCAAGGACGGCGGCAAGCCGGTCGAGACCTTCGACGTGACCGCCAAGAAGGGCGGCCGCAACTACGTCGTCACGCAGGTGAAGGAGCGCTCCAAGCTCATCACCGTGCAGGAGGCGGCGCCCGCCGCGCAACTGGTGCGGCCCGAGAACCAGACGGTGGCCCTGGCCGCCCCCGCGGCCCCGGCGGCCCCCGCCGTCCCCGCCGGGTCGGACGACGCCCACCCCGGCCCGGCCCAGTACCTCGGCGACTCCGCCGACCGCACCGGCTTCGGCGGCCTGGAGGCCGTGGACGAGATCTCCATGGTCGCCGTCCCCGACCTGATGGCCGCCTACCAGCGCGGCGCGATCGACCTGGAGGCCGTGAAGGCCGTCCAGCTCGGCCTGATCGCGCACTGCGAGCTGATGGGCGACCGCGTCGCCGTCATCGACCCGCCGCCGAGCCTCAACGCCCGGGAGATCCGCGTCTGGCGCCAGGAGACCGCGGGCTACGACTCCAAGTACGCGGCCCTGTACTACCCCTGGATCAAGGTCTTCGACCCGGCGACCGGCCAGTCCCGGCTGACCCCGCCGAGCGGCCACGTCGCCGGCATCTGGGCCCGCAACGACTTCGAGCGCGGTGTGCACAAGGCGCCCGCCAACGAGGTCGTGCGCGGTGCGGTGGACCTGGAGCTCCAGATCACCCGCGGCGAGCAGGACCTGCTCAACCCCGTCGGCGTCAACTGCATCCGCGCCTTCCCGGGCCGCGGCATCCGCGTCTGGGGCGCCCGCACCATGTCCTCGGACCCGGCCTGGCGCTACCTGAACGTCCGCCGGTACTTCAACTACCTGGAGGAGTCGATCCTGCTCGGCACCCAGTGGGTGGTGTTCGAGCCGAACGACCACAACCTGTGGGCGCGGATCCGGCGCAACGTCTCGGCGTTCCTCGTCAACGAGTGGCGCAGCGGCGCGCTCTTCGGCCAGCGGCCGGAGGAGGCGTTCTACGTCAAGTGCGACGAGGAGACCAACACCCCGGAGTCGGTCGACCTCGGGCGCGTCATCTGCGAGATCGGCATCGCGCCGGTCAAGCCCGCCGAGTTCGTCATCTTCCGGCTGGCGCAGTTCTCCAGCGGCAGCGGCGAGCTGGAGGAGTAGGCCCCGGCCCGCTCCCCGCGCACGTCGTAACCGAATGACCGAGATCCCCCAGCAGGATCCCCCGCAGGACCTCCAGCAGGACCTCCAGCAGGACCTCCAGCAAGAACCCTCAGAAGGACAGAGAACAGATGAGTCTCAGCCCGGGTGACGCCCTCACTTCACATAATTTCGGTCTCCAGATCGACGGCGTGATGGTCGAGTACCTCGCCGAGGTCAACGGCCTCAGCATCGAACAGGACGTCATCAAGCACCTGTCGAACTCGGCGCAGGGCCGCCCCGAGGTCAGCCTCATGCCCGGCGTCCAGAAGGACGGGCAGTGCACCGTGGTGCGCGGCATGACCCAGTCCCCGGCCTTCACGACCTGGATCAACGACTCGATCACGGGCCAGATGAGCACGGCCCGCAAGAACGCGTCGATCATCATGATGGACTACCAGAACAACCCGGTGAAGCGGTACAACATGCGCAACGCCTGGTGCAGCAAGATCGACGCCAGCGCCCTGAAGGCCGGCGAGGCCGCCGCGCTCACCGAGACCGTGACCATCGTCTTCGAAGAACTGGTCATCGAGTAATGCGCCGTACGGCTGCCAGGGCGGGCGCGAACCCGATAGCGCACGCACCGGCGCCGGAACCGGTGGCGGCGCCGGAGCAGAACCCTGCTCCGGCGCCCGCCGCCGCTCCGGCTCCGGCTCCGGCCCCGAACCCGGCCCCCGCGCCGGTCGCACAGCCGCTGCGCACGGAGTTCCCCTTCGAGTTGCCGCGCGGCTACGTGGACGACTCGGGGACGGTGCACAGGGACGGTGTGATGCGTCTCGCCACCGCGCGGGACGAGCTGATCCCGCTGCGGGACGTCCGCGTCCAGGAGAACCCCGCCTATCTGTCGGTGGTCCTGCTGGGCCGGGTCATCACCCGCCTCGGCACGCTGGCGATGGTGCACGACGGGATCGTGGAGAACATGTTCGCCTCCGATCTCGCCTTCCTGCAGGACTTCTACCGGCAGGTCAACGCCGAGGGCCACACCCGCGCCGCCGTGGAGTGCCCGCACTGCTCGGAGCCCTTCGAGGTCGAACTCGGCGGGAGCCGCCTGGGGGAATCGTGACGTACGCGACCGACCGGCTGCACGAGGAGATCGCGTACGTCGCCTACCACTTCCACTGGAGCCTGGAGACGATCCTGGACCTCGAACACCAGGACCGCCGCCGCTACACGGAACAGATCGCGTCCCTGGTGACCCGGGGCGGGGCGGAGGGCTGATCGGTGGGGTTCTTCGACCGACTGAGGGGCGGGACGGCGGCCCCGACTTCGGCGGCGGCGTCTTCGGCGGCGTCTTCGGCGGCGGCGTCTTCGGCGGCGGCGTCTTCGCCGACTCCGGGACCGGGGCCGGAACCGGGGCCGGAACCGACGCCGACGCCGGGGCCGGTGGCCGTGGTCGGCTGGGCGGGGCTGCCGCCGATCCAGCGGGCCGCCACGGGACGGCCCGGTGTCGCGGACTCCGGGTTCGGCGGACGGCTGAGCACCTGGCAGAACCCGTCCCTCACCGGGACCCTGTCCCACGCCGTGCTCGACGGCGCGCCGGGCGGGCTGATCAGGAACGCGCTCACCACGTCGGCGGGGCCCGTCCCGGGACTCGAACCGCCCGCGCGCGTACTGCCGGTGGCGTCGGCCGACTCCGCCGAGACGGTCCCGGGCACCGCGTCCGGCGACGCGCCGCACGCTCTCCCGGTGCAGCGCGCGTCCCGCCCGACCGGCCCCCGGGTGACGGCGGTGCCGCCCCCCGCACCCCACCGGCGGAACCCACTGACCAGGGCGACCGCCACGCCCGCGGCACCGCAGCGGGTTCTGCCGGTGGCCCGACGCCTGGCGGCGCCGAGTGCCGGTGGGGCTTCGGGTTCCGGTGGGGCTTCGGGTTCCGGTGGGGCGCCAGGGGCAGGCGGGGCGATTACGCCACCGGGTCCTATGACGCCGGGTCCGTCGGCGCCCGGCCCTGTGACCTCGGGTCCTACGACGCCAGGGCCCACGGCGCCGGGTCCTGCCAAACCCGGTCCGCCGGCCTCGGGCCCCACGACGCCGAGCCCTACGACGCCGAGGCCCGCGACGCCCGGCCCCACCACGCCGGGTTCGGTCCGTCCTGGGGCGGGTGAACGCATGGGCACGCCCTCTCCGGGGGCGGCAGCCAAGGTCCAGCGAGCCCCGGCGGGCAGTCCGGGCGCTCCGGTCGGTCCGAGCGCGACAGCGTCCGCCCCGGGCAGCCCCGATCCGAGCGGTCCGAACCGTCCGAGCGGACCGAGCGGCCCGGCTCCGGCCGGTCCCGTCAGGTCTGCGCCGGGCGGCGGTACGGCGACCGGTCCGAGCCGCCGTGCTGCCGCGGCCGACGGTACGGGGACCGGCTCCGGCAACGCGGTGTCCCGTTCCGGCGGAGCGGGGGTCAACGTCCAGCGGGCGGTGCCCCGTTCCGGTGCCGCGGGCGCGGCGACCGGCGGCGACAGCGACGCCGCGCCCCGTGGAAGCGCGGCTGCGGCTACGACCACGGCTGCGGTCGGTGCGGCGGCCCGGTCCGCCGACAAGGCGGCCGGTCCCACCGGAACCGCGTCCGCCCCCGGCGAAGCGGCAGCCACCGTCCAGCGCGCGGCGGCCGAGTCCCGCGACGCGGCCCCCGCGCGGGCCGCGACGGCCGGTGCGCCCGCCCCCACGACATCCGGTCCTGCCGTACCGCCTACCGTCACCACCACGACCACCGGTGCCGGTGCCGGTGACACACCGGTCCGCGCCCGCAAGGCGCCGACCGCGTCCGCCGTCCAGCGCTCGGCGGTCGAGCCCGGCCGTGCGGCAGCGGCGCGCGCCGATGCCCCTGCCGCAACCGCGAGTGTTCCCAGCGGGACCGCGGACGGTACGCGTGGCACGGCGGCACCCCGTCCCGGCGCCGCCGCGGTCGACGTCCAGCGGGCGACCCCGGGTTCGGGTTCCGGCAGGACGACGCCCGCATCCACCGGGACCACGCCTCCCGCGTCCAGGCCCGCGGAAGCAGCGGTTGCGCCGACCAGCCCTTCCGTCAGGGCGACCGGGACCACGTCCTCACCCGGCGGGGCGGCGGCCGCCGTCCAGCGCGCTACGACCGGCTCCGGCCACCTGGCCGCTCCGGCCTCCGCGTCCGGAACCGCCGCCGCCACCGGCTCCCCCGTTCCCGGGACTCCCGGAATCCCCGGCCCAAGTGGGGCAGGCCCCGCCACCCCGTCCCGCACCGGCGCGTACCCCGTACAGCGGAGCGCCTCTCCCGGGACACGGCGCATGTGTCTGGGCGCGCCGACCCCGGGGCACCTGCCCCCCACCGGCCCGTCAGCCGCGCGCCCCACCACCCCGGCCACCCCGCCCGCTCCGGCCATCCCGACCGCAACCCCCGCAACCCCCACGACCCCCGTGGCCCCGCCGGTCACCCGGGCCGCCCCCTCGCTCCCCACGCCCTCTGCGCCCCCTGCGCCACCCGCCCCCACGGCGCACCGGCCCACCGCCGCGGCCGTACCTCCGGCGTCCCCGGCCACTCCTCCGATCGCGCCCTCGCCCGCCCCGCGGCAGCGTCCCCTGCTCGGCGCTCCCCGCGCCGCCCCGCCCGCGGACGCACAACCCCTCTCCGGGCGTACCGCGGCATCCGGTGGCGGTACGAGCCCCGCAGGCCCGCCGCCCGTCCAGCGCGCGACAACGGCACGCCGGACACCGGCACCGACTCGTACACCCGCTCCGGCACCGGCACCCCAACGCCTCCCCGCCGTACCCCTGTCGGCCCCGGCCGCCCACACCCTCGCCGTGCAGAACCCCACGCCGAACCCCGTCGGCGCGAACGCCAGGACAGCGGGCGGCGGGCGCCCGCCCACGGTGCAGCGCGCCGTCACACGCACGTCCGCGGTCACGCAGCCACCCACAGCCACCCGCCCGCCCGCAGTCGCACATCCGTCCGCGACCGTGCCCACGGCCGCTGCCCCCGTACGGGGACTGACCCCCGCCCGCGCACTCACCCCGGCCCTGGCACCCACCACGCCCAGCACTCCCGCCGCGCCCCCCGCCGCCGTCCCGCTGCGCCGCCCGGCGCCGGTGCTCAGCCCTTCCGGACCGGCGGTACAGCGTGCCGTCGCCCCCGGCGCTCCCGCCGCCCGAGCCGTGCCCCTCCTCGCGGCCGCCAGGCCCGCTTCCGGCACCACCCCGCCCGCCGCGGCCACCAGGACGGCCCCGCAGCCGCAGAGGCTGTCCCGACCGAGTGCCCCTCCCGCACTGCCGGCCGTCCAGCGACAGTCCTTCTCCGCCCCCACCAACCAGGCCGTCCCCACCACCACCACGACCACCACCACGGCACCCACCCCGTCGCCCTCCACCCCCGTACAGCGGACACCGTCCGTACAACGCGCACCGTCCGTACAACACGCACCGAGCGGGCCGCCCCAGCCGGCGTCCGCCACGACCACCACCGCCGTCTCCCCGGTCACGGTCGGCGGCACGACATCACGCGGGCCGTCCGGACCCGGAGCCGTGTCCGCACCCGTGTCCGTGTCAGCGAGCGCCGCGCCGCCCCCGTACACCCCCGGTGAACCGCCGCCGGAGTACACCGCCGTCGACGAGGGCCGGTTCGACCCCCGTTCCCTCACCGACTTCCAGCTCGACGAGCTGACGCACCGGCTGATCGGCCGGATCACCCGGCTGATCCGTACCGAACTGCGGCTCGACCGGGAGCGGATCGGCAAGCTCCGCGATCCCCGCCGCTGACCGCCCGCACCACGCGCCCGTACCCGCACCCGCACCCGCACCCGCACCCGCACCGAGAAGTACGACCCGCACGACCGACGTCCGCAGAAAGGCCGCCCCCGATGCCCCGCGATCTCGACCCGGGCTCCACCATCTTCTTCACCCTGACCATCGACGGCGAGAGCCTCGGGTACTTCAACGGGTGCGAGGGGCTCTCGTCCGCGGTGGAGGTCGAGCACCGCCAGGAGGGCGGCAACAACGGGTTCGTCTGGCAGCTGCCGTCCCGCGTCACGTTCTCCAACATCCGCCTGACCCGGCCGCTGACCCCCGACACCACCAAGGTCGCGGCCTGGATCTCCTCCGTGGCCACCGGCATCAAGCGGCCGACCGCGCAGATCGCCGCGCTGCGCGCGGACGGTTCGGAGGTGGCGCACTGGGGGCTGATCGACGTGCTGCCGGTGAGCTGGCAGGGCCCCACCCTGGACCCGGCCAACCCGAGCGTGGCCACCGAGGTCCTGGAGATCACGCACCACGGATTCACGGACTGAGGGGGCGGACACCACATGGCCAAGGGAAGCAAGGGCGGTGCGGGCAAGAGCCTCGTGCGCGCCACGCTCGCCATCCACGAACCGCCCGTCGGCTCCAGCACCACGCCGGGCGGTCTGATCAAGACGTTCAACTTCGACTTCAACCCGGCGCAGCTCCAGCTGACCCGGCGCGCCACGTGGAAGTCCACGCCGGCCGCGGCCGTGCGCAACGGCACGGTCCCGGAGTTCATGGGGCCCGAGCCGCGCCGGATGACGGTCGAGATCTTCCTCGACACGTCCACCAAGCCGACCAGCAACGTGGTGCTGAAGAACGTGGAGTCCCTGCTGGACTGCTGCGAGGTGACGGCCAAGAGCATCGCCGCGAAGCAGCCCTCGCCGCCCTGGGTGGTGTTCCAGTGGGGCTCGTTCTCCACGGCCCGCTTCACCGCGTACGTGAGTTCCGTGGACGTGACGTACTCGCTGTTCGGCACGACCGGTGTGCCGATCCGCGCCACCTGCCAGGTGGCGCTGCACGAGATCCCCAGTACGACCAAGGGCCAGAACCCCACCTCCGGCGCCCTCACCGCGCAGCGGGTGCACCGGGTCGTCGCGGGGGACTCCCTGCAGTCGCTGGCCTGGCGCGAGTACGGCAACGCGGCGGCCTGGCGCGCGATCGCCGAGACCAACGGCATCGACGACCCCGCACGCCTGCCCACCGGCATCGAGCTCGTCCTCCCCGCCGCCGAGGAGGTACGTCCCTGATGGCGAAGCCGTCCTACTCCAACATCGTCCACGTCACCATCGACGGCAGGAAGATCCCGCCCGACTACATCACTTTGCTCGTCGGCGGCTGGGCCGACCTCGGGGCCGGGGTGCCCGGCGAGTTCCGGCTCACCTTCCGCGACCCGGACCGCGAGGTGCTCGGCAAGCTGAACATCAGGTTCGGCTCCCAGGTGGTCATCGCCCCCGTCGCCGACGGCCGGGGCGCCGGCACCCCGCTGCTGACCGGCGAGGTCACCGGCATGGAGACCGACTACGACGGCACGGGCACGTTCACCGTCGTCCGCGGGTACGACCCGGGCCACCGGCTGATGCGGGTGCGCCGGGTCGCCGCGTACCGCAACCAGACCGCCTCGGACATCGCGCGCAAGCTGGCCGCGATGAACGGCGTCGCCATCGGGAGGATCGGGTCGACCAGGACGGTCTACGAGTTCATCAGCCAGTCCAACGTGACGGACTGGGACTTCCTCGCGCGGCTCGCCGACGAGAACGAGATGGTGATGTCCCTGGACGCCAGGGGGAAGTTCGAGTTCGCCGAACCGGACCCGGCCTCCAAGGCTCCCCCGTCGACCTCGCCCGAGGACCCGAACCCCCGGGTGCTGCGCGGCCGGGTCGACGTACTGCGCTGCCGGGCCGCCGTCACCGCCGCCGACCAGGTCGACAAGGTCGAGGCGCGCGGCTGGGACGTACCGACCAAGAAGAAGATCGTCGAGCTCACGAAGGCCGGCACCAGCCCCGCCTTCGCCATCGGGACCACCCCGCAGAAGGCGGCGAACGCCTTCAAGGCCGCCAAGCTGGTCGAGACCGACACGCCGTACGACCGCCGGCCCGAGGTGAAGTTCGCCGCCGCCTCCCTCGCGGACGACCTCACCTCGTCGTTCGCCGAGCTGGAGGTCACCGTGCACGGCAACCCCGTCCTGCGGCCCGGTGTGGCCGTCGCGCTCACCGACGTGGGCGTCCCCTTCGAGGGCAAGTACACGGTCACCTCCGTACGGCACACCTTCGGCGCGGGCAGTCACTACGAGACGCTGGTGACCGTGAGCGGCCGGCAGTGGCGCTCGCTGTTCGGCCTGACGTCCGGCGGGGCCGCGGCGGCACCCCGGCTGCCGAGCGTGGCCAACGCGCTCGTCACGGACGTGCAGGACCCACTCAAGCAGGGCAGGGTGAAGCTCCAGTTCCCGTGGCTGGACGACGCGTACGTCAGCGACTGGACGCGCACCGTGCAGCTGGGCGGCAAGGCGGGCGGCGGGATCTTCCCGCTGGACGTGGGCGACGAGGTGCTGGTCGCCTTCGACCGGGGCGCCCTCGACCACCCCTTCGTCATCGGCGGCCTGTACAACGGCGTCGACAAGCCGACCGTCGTGAAGGACGTGTGGCTGCACGACCCGGTCAAGAAGAAGGCGATCCGGCACACCGTGTCCGACCGGGACGGCAACCGGATGGACCTGCTCAGCCAGCAGACCGGCCAGCGCAAGCAGGGCGTCCGGCTGGCCAGCGGCAACGACAAGCTGATCATCAACCTGGACCGCACCAAGACCGAGATCACCGTGGACAGCAAGGGCGCCGTCAGCATCACGGGCGGCACCTCGGTGTCCGTAGAGGCGGGCACCGACCTCACGCTGAGCGCCAGGCGCAGCGTGAGCATCAGGAGCGGCGGGCCCGTCAACATCCAGGGCCGCGGGATCGTCAGCCTCAAGTCGCTCGGCGGCGCCGTGTCCGTGGACGCGGTGGGCGCCCTCAACCTCAAGGCGGCCGGTGCCGCGACGCTCAACGCGGCCGGGACCGTGCAGATCAACTCCGTCGGCCAGGTGGGCATCCGGGCCGTCAACGTCGACCTCATGGGCCTCGTGACGGTCAACAGGAAGCCGTACCCGATCCCGTGACCGCCGTACCCGATCCCGTGACCGCCGCACCCGACCCCGTGACCGCCATGAGCTGTGCGGGCCCCGTGCCCCCGAGGACCACGACCGTGAGAAGCAGGACCATGACGAGCAGGACCGTGAGACACAGCGGCGGGACGACCACGACCGTGACGAACAGGCCCGTGAGACGCGACAGCGGGACGAGCGGACCGGCGACGAGAAGGCGGGTGGCTCCCTGATGGCCGAGCAGTTCGTCGGTTCCGGCTGGGCGTTCCCGCTGCGCATCGGCCCCACCGGGGGCATCGCCCTGGTCAGCGGGGAGCGCGAGATCGAGGAGGCCATCCGGCTCGTCCTGGCCACCGCGCCGGGCGAGCGGCCGATGCGTCCCGAGTTCGGCTGCGCCATCCACGACCTGGTGTTCGCCCCGGTCAACGAGGCCACCGCGGGCCGCATCCAGCACGAGGTCTACACGAGCCTGGACCGCTGGGAGCCGCGCATCGAGGTGAGCGACGTCGAGGTGACCGCCGGCGGCGAGACCGAGCAGGGCGTGCTCTTCATCGACGTCCGCTACTCGATCCGCGGCACCAACAACCCGCGCAGCCTCGTCTTCCCGTTCTACGTCATCCCCTCCCACGAGGAGCCCGACGCCCCCGGCGCGGGCCCCTCCCCTGAAAGCGACCGCTGATGGCCCTGCCCTCCCCGAACCTCGACGACCGCCGCTTCCAGCAGTTCGTCGACGACGCCAAGCGCTACATCCAGCAGCGCGCCCCGGAGTGGACCGACCACAACGTCTCCGACCCGGGTGTCACCCTCGTGGAGACGGTCGCCCACATGGCCGACCAGATCGTCTACCGGCTCAACCGGGTGCCGGAGAAGAACCACCTGGCGTTCCTGGACCTGGTGGGCATCACGCTCTTCCCGCCCTCCGCCGCCCGTACGGACGTCACGTTCTGGCTGTCGGCGCCGCAGGAGGAGCCGGTGCTGCTGCCGGTGGGCACGGAGGTCGCCACCCTGCGCACCGAGAGCGAGGAGGCGGCGGTCTTCGCCACGGAGCGCGAACTGACGGTCGTACCCAGCGAGTTGCGCCACCTCGTGGTCCAGCGCAGCGGTGGGCCCGGCCGGGACAGGACCGCCGACCTCGCCGAGGGCAAGGACCTGATGTGCTTCACCGAGGCACCGCGGCCCGGCGACTGCATGCTGCTGGGCCTGAGCGCCGCCGTGCCGCACTGCGCGGTCGGGATGGAGCTGGACAGCCGGGTCGACGGTGTCGGCGTGGACCCGCGGCAGCCCCCGCTGGTGTGGGAGGCGTGGACCGAGGACGGCTGGACGGCCTGCGAGGTCGACCGGGACGGCACGGGCGGTCTGAACCGGCCGGGCGAGGTCGTCCTGCACGTGCCCGGCACCCACACCCTGTCCCGCACCGGCGGCCAGGAGGCCGGCTGGCTGCGCTGCCGGGTCACCGAGCCGCTGCCCGGCCAGCCCTTCTACACGACCTCGCCGACCGTGCGGTCCGTGGAGGCGTTCACGCTCGGCGGCACGACCTCGGCCGTGCACGCCGAGACGGTGTACGACGAGGCGCTCGGCGAGTCGAGCGGCCTCCCCGGCCAGCGCCTGCGGCTGGCCCACGCGCCCGTGGTGGGCGACACCCCGCCGGTGCTGCTGCAGACCGCCGAGCACGAGGGCTGGGTGGACTGGGAGGTCGTCCCGTCGTTCGCCGCGTCCACCCCGTACGACCGGCACATCACCCTGGACGCCGCCACCGGCGACATCGCCTTCGGCCCGGCGGTACGGGAGCCCGACGGCACCCTGCGCCAGTACGGGGCGGTGGCCCCCAAGGGCGCCGTCGTCCGCGCGCTGCGCTACCGCACCGGCGGGGGCCGGGCGGGCAACGTCGCGCGCGGCGCCGTCCGGGTGCTGCGCACGTCCGTCCCGTACGTCTCCGAGGTCGTCAACCGCGAGGCGGCCCGCGGCGGGGTCGACGGCGAGACGGTGGAGGAGGCCAAGACCCGGGCGCCCATCACGCTGCGTGCGCAGGAGCGGGCGGTGACCCTGCGCGACTACGAGGAGCTGGCCCGCCGGGCCGCCCCCGAGACGGCCCGGATCACCTGCCTGGAGGGCGACGAGGGCGAGCACGGGGCGTACGCGGTACGGGTGCTGGTGGTCCCCCAGGCCGTCCCCGACCCCGGTGGCCGCCTGCGCTTCGAGCAGCTGGTGCCCGGCGACAGCCTGCTGCGCCGCATCACCCGCCACCTGGACGAACGGCGCCTGATCGGCACGCGGCTGGCGGTGGGCCCGCCCTTCTACCAGGGCATCACGGTGGTCGCGACGGTGCACGCGTTCCGCGGCACGGACACGGACCGGGTCCGCCGCCAGGCGCACGACGCGCTGTACCGGCACCTCGACCCGCTGACCGGCGGCGCCGACGGCCGGGGCTGGTCCTTCGGCCGCCCCGTGCAGTCCGGCGAGGTCTTCGCCGTCCTCCAGCGCGTCCCCGGCGTCGAACTGGTCGACGAGGTCCAGCTGCACCCCGCCGACCCGCTGACCGGCAAGCGGGGTGACCCGACCGACCGCATCGACCTGGACCCGCCGTCCCTGGTCTTCTCCTTCGACCACCGGGTCCGAGTGATCGGGGACCGCACGTGAGGGGCTCGATCGACGGGCTGGGGTCCTCCTCGCCCATCGGGAGGGCGCTGCCCGCCGTGTTCGCCGACGACGACCTGGCCCAGCGGTTCGTCGGCGGGCTCGACGACGTGCTCGCGCCGATCCTGGCGGTCCTCGACAACCTGGACTCCTACTTCACGCCCGGCCTCGCACCGGTGGACTTCACCCGGTGGCTGGCCGGCTGGGTCGGCGCCGAGACCGACGGCAGCGAGCCCGAGGAGCGGCTGCGCGCCGCCGTCGCCGCCGCCGCGTTCCTGCACCGGGTACGGGGCACCGGCCGCGGCCTGTCCGAGGCGGTGCGCCTGGTCTTCGGCGTGGCCCCGGAGATCACCGAGAGCGGCGGCGCCGCCTGGGACGCCCGGCCGCTCGGCCCGGTGCCCGGCGACCGCCGCCCGCGCCTGCACGTCGCCCTGCGCCTGCCCGACCCGACCCCCGCGGACGAACACCGCCTCGACAGCCTCGTGGCGGCGGCCCGGCCCGCCCACATGCCCTACACGGTCCAGGTGACCGCCGCCGAAAGGACCCCCGAGAGATGACCAGCCAGACCTCCGGCACGGGACGGGAGCCGGCGCGCAGCTGTGCCGAGTGCGGCACCCGCGCGGAGCCCGGCCAGTCCTTCTGCGACTCCTGCGGGGCGGTACTCGGCTGGTCCGGGAACACGGACCGGTCCCCCGCGGCCCCCGCGGCCCCCGCGGCCCCCGCGTCGGCGGATCCGGCCCCCGAGTCCGCGGCTCCGGTGCCGGCAGGGGCCGCCGCCGGTGGTACGGGTACGGGCCGCGCGGACCGGGACGCCTCCGCGGCGGCGGCCACGGCGGCCACGACGGGTGGGGCGGTCGGCCGCTCCGCCGACACCGGGGGCGCCGGGGCCGGTGCCGGTGCCGGGGGCGGCTCCGGCCACGCTTCCGGAGGAACTCGGCAGCCGGACACCCCGTCCGCCCAGCCACAGGCACAAGGACAAGCACAGGCACAGCCACAAGCACAGGCACAGCCACAGGCCGCGGACCCGCTGGCGTACCCCGAGCCCGCGGGCTTCGGCAGCACCCCGTCGTCCGCGTCCCCGGACACGGCCGCGTCCGGGGCGGGCACGGCCGCACCCGGGCGGCGGGACGCGACGGCCGCGGCGGCAGGCACCTCCCCGTCCGCCGACGTCTTCTCCGCCCTCTCCCCCGGAGCCCCGCACGGCGGTACGCCCGACACCGGCCACGGCGGCACGGCCGGTGACACGGACGGCCCCTACCCGCCCGACGCCGACACCGCCCCGAACGCGAGCCTCGGCCGCGGCGTCCCGCGTTCCCCCGCCGCCGGCACCACCGGTGACCCCACCGGCGATGCCACGGGCGACACCGCCGGCGACCGCGCCAGGTCCCTCCTCATCCCCGTGGACGACCCCCGGCCCCGGACCGCCGCCGCGCCCGCCGTCGCCCCCGTCCTCCCGGGCCGCCCGGTCGCCGACCGCCCCCAGGTCCGCGCCCCGGGCCCCGTGTCCGGCCCGGAGAACGGCCCGCCGTGCCCCTGGTGCGCCACCCCCAACCGCCCCGACCGCCACTTCTGCGGGCGCTGCGCCATGCCGATGGAGGGCGGCCCGCGCCCGCCCGAGCGGCAGACCTGGTGGCGCCGCCTGCTCGACCTCCGCAGCAGGGAGACCCCGTGGGCGGGCGACCGCCCCCGCCTGCGCCGCGGCTTCGGACGCCTCATGAACTGGATCGTCGGCGCCGTCGTACTGGGCCTGATCATCACCCTCGTCGTCCACGTCGACGACGGCGTCGATGCGACCCGCGACCACTTCGCCAAGCGCGCACCGGTCGGCCCGACCAGCGTCAGGGCGTCCCGCTCCTACCCCGGCCACAGCGCGCAGCTCGCCTTCGACAAGCTCAGCAACACCTGGTGGGGCCCGGGGATCTCGCAGGCCGGTGAGGGCGAGTGGGTGGAGGCCCGCTTCGACCGGCCGACCCGCCTGCTGGACCTGATCATCACCTCCGGCACCTCGACCAAGGTGGACCAGCTCCAGAAGTCGGCCCTCCCGCACCGCATCGAGGCGCAGATCACCGGCGCCGACGGGAAGAAGAGCACCCGGACCATCAACCTCGACCAGAGCGCGGGTGGCCAGCGCCGCAAGTTCCGGGTGGGAGAGGTCGTCGCGGTGCGGTTCGTCCTGCGCTCGGCCTACGCCGCCGACGCCAAGAAGCAGGTGGCCATCGCGGAGATCGAGTTCTTCGGCCGTTCGAACAGCAACACCTCGTGACGGGGGCGGCGCACCGGCGGGGGCGCCGCCCCACCCGCGAACGTCCCGACGGACACAAGACGGCCACCTCTGATGACTTATGACCTCTTCCCGGCGCATCATGTGCAGGTTGTTGTCTCACGATGCGGTCGGGGTTGACGTGGCCATGGGGACCATGGGGAAGAGCGGGATACGGCTGGCGGGCGCCGTGGCCGGCTGCGCCGTGCTGCTCGCCGGCTGCGGCGGACCGGGCGGCGGGGACGGGGGCGGCGCCGACACCGCACGGCGCAAGCCCGTCACGGCCGCCAAGGCCCCCGCCCGCCTCCCCGTACCGTCGGGCCGGGGCAGCGAGGTCGACAGCGACTTCAACGGCGACGGCCACCGCGACCTCGTACTCAACGACCTCGTGAAGCGCGACGACCACGGGGACGACGCCGGTATCGGCATCGTGTACGGCTCTGACCGCGGACTCGTCCCCGGCGCCCGGCAGCTGCTGAGCACCGCCCGGCACGCCGCCCCCACCGAGGGCGAACTCCCCGCCGTCTTCGACGCGGAGACGAGCTGCGACCTGGACGGGGACGGCTTCACCGACCTCGTCGTCTCGACCGATCCGCCGTACGACGGGCAGGGCCGGCCGCCGGTGCCGCTGCAGATCCTCTTCGGCTCGTCCCGGGGGCTCACCGGCAAGGCGGTCAAGCTGGCGATCCCCCCGCAGGCACGTTTCGGCAACGACTGGCCGGACCAGCCGGTGTGCGGCGACTTCAACGGCGACGAGGCCGACGACCTGGTCGTACACGCCTCCGACGGCCAACTCAGCTACCTGCGCGGCCCCTTCACCCGAAAAGGAGCCCCGAAGGCGGCCGGTGCCCCGCTCGCCTCGCCGGGCAACGTCCCCACTCCCCCCGCCGTGGACGTCGACGGCGACGGGTACGACGACCTGCTCGTACGGGACTCCGAGGGGCCCGGCGCCTCCGGCTCCTCCCTCGTCCCGGGCGGACCGGCCGGCCCCGCCGGAACCGCGGTCGCCCTCCCGGACGGTGTCGACGTGGCCTTCGGCCGGTTCGACGAGGGCAGGGCGCTCGACGCGGCGATCGGCACGATGCGCGGCACGGCGCTGCGGTACGACGTGCCCGGCACCCGGCGCGCCGCACTCGACGTCGCCGGTACGGTCCTGGACTCCGGGGACTTCGACGGCGACGGGATGAGCGAACTCGTCTCCAGCGGCTCGCGGCTGAGGCTCCTCAAGGGGCATACGGACGGACTGTCCGCGACCGGGACGGTGACCGTGCAACCACCCGCCCGCGGAACCACCCGGGTGGTGGCGGTGGCCGACTTCGACGGCGACGGACGGGCGGACCTGGTGGTACGCAGCCACCGCGGCGACACCGAGGACACCGTCGCCGTCCACCCGGGCGCGAAGAAGGGCCTGGTCGCCCGGGAGCCCGCACTCACCTTCTCCACCTCCGCGTTCCTGAGCGCGGAGGACTGAGACGGCCACGACGGCGCCGTCCACGCCCTGCGCCCCGCCGCGGACGGCTCCCTGTCCACGGTCGGCTCTCCGCCTCGGGCACCCCGTTCCCCGGCGCCGACTTCGCCGACCGACCCGTCACCCCCGCCCCTTCCTCAGGGCAGACGGAGATGACGTATGAGGGCGGCGAGCCCGGCACCGGTGGCCTCCAGCACGGTGCCGGGCTCGTCGCTCTCGCGCAGCAGGATGCTGCCGATGTCCTTTCGGACGGCGACCTCCATGCAGTTGGGCGCGTCCTCCCCTTGGGAGAACGACGACTTCTGCCATGGGACGACGGGTGTCATTGCAGGTCTCCTCAAACGTGCTGCGCGAGCCGGTGAATGAAGTCCCTCGACTCTACGAGCCCCAGCGCAGCGCTCTGCACGGAGTGCATCACCCGGCGGTACAGGCGCAACTGCGCCTCCGCATCCATGAACGTCCCGGCGTGAAGAGAGTCCAGCATGACGGTGTCCAACTGAGGCACAGGGCCGCCCGCCAGGAGCATGAGGGTACCGATCTGCGTGAAGCCGTCCACATCGAACGGCACGGCGCACAACCCCGCGCGTACTCCGGGTGTCACACAGGTGAACCGAACAGAACCACCCCGAACCACCCCGTGCGACCCCTTGTTCGGAGTGATGTCCGCACCCTCAAAGCCTCCTGGAGCCCCCGTGCGCATACGGACGTACGCCGCCGCCCTCGCCACCGCCGTCGCCGCCGCGGCGGCCATGGCCCTGCCCCTCGCCCCCACGTCGGCGGCCGCGGCCGTGACCGCGGCCGAACCCTCCCCCTCCACCAGCGACTTCAACGGTGACGGCCACGCCGACCTGGCCGTCGGGGTACCGGACGCCGCCGTCGGCGGCAAGGCGAGAGCCGGGTACGTCAACCTCCTGTGGGGCGGCCCGAAGGGGCTCGGCTCCCACGGCGGCATCCGGATCACCCAGTCCACCCCGGAGCTGCCCGGCACCCCGGAGGCGGGCGACCGCTTCGGCGCCTCCGCGGTCCTGGAGGACCTCAACGGCGACGGCATCGCGGAACTCCTCGTCGGCGTCCCCGGCGAGGACGTCACCGGCCGCGGCACGGACGCGGGCCTGGTCAGCGTCGTGGGCGGCGCGAAGGGCGGTCCGGGTCCCGGCTCCAACGTCGTCACCGGCCCCGCGGCCTCGGCGGCGTACGGGCTGTCGGTCGCCGCCGCCGACCTGACCGGCGACGGCAGCAGGGACATCGTGACGGGCGGCCGGGACAAGGTCGTCCTGCGCACCGCCGACGGCCTCGCCGCCACCGTCGTCACCGCCCCCATGGGCGGCCGCGCCCCGGTCCTCACCACCGGCGACTTCACCGGCGACGGCGCGGCGGACCTGGCGGTGGGGTACTGGACGAACGACCCCTTCACCCAGTCGCACGTACGGATCTGGGCGTGGGAGACGGCGGAGCAGGCCCTGGCCAACGTGTGGAACACCGACAACGCCGGGGTCTCCGCCCTCGCCGCCGGCGACTTCGACGGCGACGGCCACGACGACCTCGTGCTCGGCGAGTGCCGGGAGATCGCCGACGAGAACATCGACGACCCGTGCGGTCCGCAGGAGTACGCGTACGGCGGCGGCCTGCACATCCACTACGGCGCCGGTGCGGACGGCTCCTTCGGATTCCGCAGGCAGACCCTCAACCAGGACACGGTCGGCGTACCGGGCCGCGCCGAGTCCGGCGACCGCTTCGGCGCCTCCCTCGCCGTCGCGGACCTGAACGGCGACGGCCGCGACGACCTCGTCGCGGGCGCCCCCGGCGAGGCGATCGGCACCCGGGCGGGCGCGGGCTCGGCGACCCTGCTGTTCGGCACGGAGCACGGCCTGGTCGACGCGTTCGGCGAGGGTCACTCCGTCGTGTACAACCAGGGCACCCCGCGGGTCCCGGGCGCCGCGGAGGCGGGGGACGCCTTCGGCGCCGCCGTCGCGGCCGGCGACCACGACCACGACGGCGCGCCGGACCTGGCGGTCGGCTCCCCCGGCGAGAACGAGAGGTCCGGCGGCGTGTGGGCCTTCCCGCACGCGAGGCCCGACGGCTCCCGCGCCCTCACCCCCGCCGGACTGGGCCTGCCCGACCCGAAGAGCGCACTCACCTACGGCACGACCCTGAGCAGCCATTAGGAAACGCGGGGCCGGCCCCTTAGGGGATGTCACAGGTCGGCCGCAAAGCCGGGCCCGATGCCCCGGGCCCGGCCCGTGACTCCGCTGGAGCGGGTACGTTCGATGACGTGGCTGGATTCAGGATCGGACGCGGCCGGGACAACCGCACGCAGCAGGCGCCTCCCCAACGACAGCGGCAGCAGCCGTACGGACAGCAGGCCCCACAGGGCGGCCCGTCGTACGGCTACCCTCCCGCGCCCGGGGCCCACCCGCAGCAGCCCCCGTACGGTGGCGGCGGCAACAGCCCGCAGCAGTGGCCCCAAGGGCGGCCCCAGGGGAACGGACACGGTGAGCCGGAGTACTTCGGCGACCACGGCCACCAGGGCCACCACCCCCGGAACCCGGACCCGTACGCCGCCAACCAGCCGGGGCACACCACGGCGTTCTCCATCGGCGAGGACCCCTACAGCCAGGGCGAGACCTACCGCGCGGGCAACACCCCTGAGCCCCCGGCCGGCCCGCCGCTGCACTGGAAGGAACTGCTGAGCGGCGTCGTCATGCGCCCGAACCAGACCTTCCTGCGGATGCGCGACTACACGATGTGGCGTCCGGCCCTCATCGTGACGTTCCTCTACGGCCTGCTGGCCGTCTTCGGCTTCGACGGCGCCCGCGCGGACGCCATCAACGCGACGCTCTCCAACGCGGTCCCCATCGTCCTGACGACGGCGGTCGCGATCGTGCTGAGCGCCTTCATCCTGGGCGTCGTCACCCACACCCTCGCCCGCCAGCTGGGCGGCAACGGCGCCTGGCAGCCCACGGTCGGCCTCTCCATGCTGATCATGTCGCTCACGGACGCGCCGCGCCTGGTCGTCGCCATGTTCGCGAGCGGCGACGCGCCGTTCGTGCGGATCCTCGGCTGGCTGACCTGGGTGGCGGCCGGCGCGCTGTTCACGCTCATGGTCGGCAAGTCGCACGACCTGCCGTGGCCCAAGGCTCTGGGAGCATCGGCGATCCAGCTGGCCGCCCTGCTGTCGATCATCAAGCTGGGCACGTTCTAGCGGCGGACCACGTTCCAGGGACCGGCGGAGCCCGGTCCCTCTCCTCTCCCTTCCCCTCCCCTCCCCTCCCTTCTCTCTCTTTTCTCTCTTCTCCACCCGACCGAACCGGGCACGGGATGTCGGGTCCGGCGGGGTGCGGCCTTCCTAACGTGGTGGGCACACAGGAAGGAGACCGGGGTGGCCGAGATGCTGGAGCGACTGAACGAGGCCCTGGAGCACATCGAGTCGCGTCTCGACCAGCCGATCGAGGTGGCCGGGCTGGCGCGGATCGCGATGACGTCGGAGTACCACTTCCGGCGGATGTTCTCCGCCCTGGCGGGACTCCCGCTGTCCGAGTACATCCGCCGCAGACGGCTCACCGTCGCGGGCGCCGAGGTACTCGCAGGCCGGCGGACGCTGCTGGAGATCGCGGTGCGGTACGGCTACGGCTCGGGAGAGGCATTCGCGCGGGCGTTCCGCGCCGTGCACGGTGTGGGACCGGGCGAGGCCCGGCGGACCGGGGCCGCCCTGAACTCGCAGCCCCGGCTGTCCTTCCGTCTCGTCGTCGAAGGGAACAGCAGCATGCGATACCGGATCGTGGAGAAGGAACAGTTCCGTGTGGTGGGCAGGAAGGTCCGTGTCCCCCTCGTCCACGAGGGGGTGAACCCGGAGATCGCGCGGTTCATCCGGGGCATCGACCAGGAGACGCTGCGGCGCGTCGAAGCGCTCTCCGACCAGGAGCCGAAGGGGATCGTGGGGGTGAGCGACAACCTCGACCCGAGCCGGGCGGAGGGAACCGAACTCGACTACTACCACGGCGTGGTGACGGGGGCGGCCACGCCGGAGGACCTGGACGAGTTGGCCGTCCCGGCGGGAACCTGGGCGGTCTTCGACAACTCGGGCCCCTTCCCACAGGCTCTCCAGCACCTGTGGAGGGACGTGTTCACCCAGTGGTTCCCGTCCAACCCGTACCGGAGCCGCCCGGGCCCCGAGATCCTGAGCGTCCGCCTCTCCCCGGACGCCGCACAGGCGGACGCACAGTTGTGGATACCGGTGGAAAGGGAGGGGATCTGAGGGACCCGGCACGAGAACACCCGTGCACCGTGTCGTCGGCGCCGGTGTCGGCGCCGAGGCCGACCTGTGCACGGGCGGCAGAACACTCCACGGGAAATTGATCCAGCCATCGGTTCAGCCTTCTTCCACACGTGCCTAAGACCTGTCCCGCAACTGGCGGTGCCCCGTCTCGGAAAGGCTCAGCCGATGCCGTTGAGGGCGAGCGAGTGCTGAGCGACAAAACCAGGTCGACGTAGGTCAGCGCGGTAGCCGATCATGCGTTCATGCCCCGGAGAGAGACCCTTGCCCGAATCGACGCAGACCTGGCCGCCGGCCGGGTTCCCGTCGCGCGCCAGCGTTTGCGCGGTCTCATCTCGTCCTTCCCGCACGATCCGGTGCTCCGCCGTCGTCTGGCCGAGGTGTACCGGCTCTACGGTGACGCCGCCGAGGCTGGACGCTGGATGTTTCTCGAAGAGGACCGGAACGCCGACGAGACTGCCGCCTTCGAGGCGCGGTACGGGTCTCCCGGGCGGCGGATGAAGGCCCTTGCCTGGCAGGGCCCTGAGACGAAGGCCGCCACCGCCTTCGCGGAGGGGCAACTGGTCGCGGTGAGGACCGGCTGCGCCGAGGAACTGGGGCATCCCGTGGACTGGGACGATCCCGCCTCCTACCAGGACGGCCTGGAAGGGGACTACGAGGCGCCCTCCGGACCGTGGACGGTCGGCGGTGTGCTGGCGGGCGTCGGTTGCCTGGTGGTGGCTCTTGCGTTCCTCGCGATCTGGGTGAATGGACTCGTTGCCCTCTTCGACTGACTCAGGTCACCGGGGTCAGTCGAGGAGGGCCGCTCAAGATCCGGCGGGGCCGTCCAGGACCGCCGTGAACGGGACACCTGGTGACGAGGGAAATGATCTCCTGGTGTCTGGTGTGATCACGGGCCGGCAGCCGCCCGGCAACCGCAACGACTGCAAGGCGTGGGAGGAATCCGGCGCCAAGGCCACCGTCGGCACGACCATTCCATCCATCGAGTGAATGACCAAGCTCTGACCAATGCCCATGTCTGGGGCGTCAACGCGTACGGCGCGCCTGTCCGGCACCTCCGCCGCACAGAGGGCGGGTCCATGTCCAACACCTACGCCGAGTCGTTCGATGCCCTCTGGTCGACGGCTCAGGGGGTAACCAGTGGGACGGACTGAGTACTACGACGATCCTTCGGCACCCGAGCCCAACAGTTTGGTTGTAGCGGCCTCTGCAGTGGTGACCGACGACAAGGGACGCATTCTTCTCCAGAAGCGCTCGGACAGCGGCCTGTGGGCCCTACCGGGCGGCGGCATGGAGATTAGTGACAGCCTGTCTGGAACTGCCGTTCGGGAGGTCGCACCGACGGAATCTCGGATGAGTCGCTGGAGCCGCGATGGGTGGCCCCTGAGGACCTGGAGAGCCTTCCCGTGCATCACGCGCAGCGGCTCCGGTTGCGGCACGCGACCGAGGGGCGGAAGGCTCCACACCCGGGATGAACAGTGCCAGCCGACACGCCCGAGCCCGAATCTCTCCAGACACACAGGAGCCCTCGCCGGATGGCAGGGGCCTACTGCTGTGACCTGCGCTCATGCATCCAGGACGGTGGTGTGCTTCCTGGCGACGGGCGGCTCAACCGACCATGGGAAATTAATCCAGACCGAGTCGTCGGTGCGCTTCCACACGTACTCGCACTTCACCAGGGAGTGCGACTTCTCGTAGATGACGGCGGAGCGGACCTCGGCGACGGTGTCGACGCAGAAGTCGTGCACGAGCTTCAGCGTCTTGCCGGTGTCGGCCACGTCGTCCGTGATCAGCACCTTCTTGTCGGAGAAGTCGATGGCGTTGGGGACGGGCGCCAGCATGACGGGCATGTCGAGCGTGGTCCCGACGCCCGTGTAGAACTCCACGTTCACGAGGTGGATGTTCTTGCAGTCGAGGGCGTACGCGAGCCCGCCGGCCACGAAGACGCCCCCGCGGGCGATGCTGAGCACGATGTCGGGCTCGTACCCGTCGTCGGCGATGGTCTGGGCGAGCTCGCGGACGGCGGTCCCGAACCCCTCGTAACTGAGATTCTCCCGCACGTCACTCATGCCGTCGCCGCTGCTCATGCCGTCGCCGCTCACACCTGGGTCCGGTGGAAGTTGAGGAAGGACCGCGAGGCGGTGGGCCCGCGCTGCCCCTGGTAACGGGACCCGTACCGGTCGCTGCCGTACGGGAACTCGGCCGACGAGCTGAGCTGGAACATGCACAGCTGCCCGATCTTCATCCCCGGCCAGAGCTTGATGGGGAGGGTCGCGAGGTTGGACAGTTCGAGCGTCACGTGCCCGGAGAACCCGGGGTCGATGAACCCGGCGGTGGAGTGGGTGACGAGCCCGAGCCGCCCGAGCGAGCTCTTTCCTTCGAGCCGGGACGCGAGGTCGTCGGGCAGGGTGATGACCTCGTACGTACTGGCGAGGACGAACTCCCCGGGGTGCAGGATGAACGGCTCGTCGCCCTCGGGCTCGACGAGCCGCGTCAGATCGGCCTGCTCGACGGACGGGTCGATGTGCGGGTAGCGGTGGTTCTCGAACACCCGGAAGTAGCGGTCGAGCCGCACGTCGATGCTGGAGGGCTGCACCATGGATTCGTCGTAGGGATCGATCCGCACACGCCCGGCGTCGATCTCGGCCCGGATGTCCTTGTCAGAGAGAAGCACGCCCCGAGGATACGCAGAGCCCGCGGGGCCGCCACAATCCGGCGATCGTGGCGGCCCCGCGGGCGGGTGGACAGGTGACGACCGACTGCGTGCGGCGTGTCCCGTCCCGTCCCCTCTCATGGGATCAGCGCTTCTCCAGCTCCACCGGTACGACGTTGCGGAGCCGGGCGCAACGGGGACATCGGATCAGCCGTCCGGGGCCGAGCCGTTCGGCCTGCTGCATCGGAAGTGTTGCGGTGCTGAACACGTGCCCTTCGGCACAACGGACGACGGTGCTGCGTTCCATCAAGTCCTCAGAGTCCCTTCCCCAAGAGCCGCTTCTGCCTGGCGAGGAAGCCACATTACGGTACGAAAAGGACGGGCCTCCAAGCGGCACTCCGCTCCCACCGGGCCCCTCTCCAGCGCCCCCACCGTACGCCCCGACTCCCGCACCCCGCAGCCCCGCCCACCCCACCGGAACGACTTCGAACCTCGGGACCTCAGCACCGGAGGCCCGGCATGGGGTATGGTGAATCCGCGTTTCCGACACCGGCGCGAACAGCGCGTCTTCGGCGTCACACGCGGGTGTAGTTTAGTGGTAGAACATCAGCTTCCCAAGCTGAGAGTGCGAGTTCGATTCTCGTCACCCGCTCCATGCAGAACCCCCAGGTCATTGACCCGGGGGTTTCTTGTTGTCCAGACCAGTGGGCGGGGTGCGCACCACATCCGCACCATAAGGCGTGACTAGCTGCCGGTGTGCTCCTCCTTGTGGTGCGGGCGGTCGTCGTCGTGGTGCTTCGCACGCTCGGCCCGGACCATGTCGTCGAGCCCGGCCGCCACGTCACGCTGCCGCTCCTCGTCGGAGTGCTGGTAGATCAGCGCGGCCTTCTCCGAGGACTGTCCGGCCCGGACCATCGTGTCCTTGAGGGTGGCGCCCGAGCGAGTCGACAGGGTGTGTCCGGTGTGACGAAGGTCGTAGAACCGGAAGCCGTCCGGAAGGCCGGCGGCGACACGGGCCCGACGCCACTTCCGGCCGAAGGACGTACGCCGGAAGGGTGCGCCCTTCTCCCCGACGAAGAGCAGACCATCGGGTCCCTTCTCGGCGAACCAGGCGAGATGCTGCCTCGCCTCCTTGCGGAGGAAGGCAGGGAGGACGACGGCCCGGACGCCCGCGTCGGACTTGGTCTCGCCAGGAGCACGCTTGCCGTTGGTCCGTTCCGGTTCGGCGACGCGGATGCGGATCACGAGGTTGTCGAGGTCGACGTCCCGACGGCGCAGGCCGGCCAGCTCCTCGGGCCGCATGGGGCCGTACGCGCCGAGGTAGACCATGAGCCGCCAGCGGATACCGATCGCGTCGGCGAGAGCGTCGACCTGGGCGACAGTGGCGATGCGCCGCTCAGCGGCGGACTCCTTGCCCGCGCCTTTGATCCGGCACGGATTGCGGCTCACCAGGTCGTCATCAACCGCCGTCTCGAAGATGCCCTTGAGGAGACGGTACGCCTTGGCGACGGTGGTCTTGGCCTTGGTGCTGCGAAGCCGCTCAGCCCGCCATTCACGGACACGGGGAGCGGTGATCTCGTCCAGGTCGAGCGCACCGAAGGTCGGAAGGATGTGGAGCCGTAGAAGGTGCTTGTACAGGTCCACGGTGCGAACGGCCAGCTCCCGCTCCTCGACCCACTTCTCAGCGTAGGTCCGGAAGTTGACAGCCCCGACGTCCGGAGCCCGCCAGTCCCCGCGGCTGAGATCCGCCTCTACCTGGGACAGCCAGACCTCAGCGTCCTTCTTCGTCTCGAAGGTCTCGTCCGCACGGATGCGCTCACCGTCGGGCCCGAGGTACGAAGCCGTCCAAGAGCCCGACCGGTACTGCCTCACCGCGCCGAAGCGGCGTCTCCTCCCCCGCTTGTTGGCCATCAGGCAGCCCTCCGAAGAACGGAGCGACGGAGCCGGATCGGCTCTACGGTGCGCGCTGCGATGAACTCCTCGACCGCGCTCTCAGGAATGCGGACGTGCCGGCCGACCTTCACGTACCGGATGCGCCGCTCCTCGATCAGCCGCCGGGGGAAGCGGGCGGTCGTACCGAGCAGCTCGGCGACCTGGTCGACGGACAGGTAGCGCTCGGTCATGTGGTCGGTTCTCCTTCCGTTCCGGGGGCGGGTTCGAGGGACGAGGCGAGCCAGGCCTCACCGGCGCTGA
This sequence comes from Streptomyces beigongshangae, assembly GCF_019710745.1. Lineage (GTDB taxonomy): Bacteria > Actinomycetota > Actinomycetes > Streptomycetales > Streptomycetaceae > Streptomyces > Streptomyces beigongshangae. The sequence continues at coordinate 167,994 of NZ_JAHKJW010000004.1, read as the reverse complement.
GTCCGGTACCGGCGAAGACCCAGTGCGCGAGGACGAGCGTGGTGTCCGGGTCCTGCGGGACGGGGTTCGCCTGTTCGCGGCGCCAGTCGGCACGAGCCGTACGGAGTGCGCCGAGGGTGGTGGAGTAGCGGCGGGACTTCGTGGAGAAGTGGCCGCGGAAGCCGAGCATGTGAGCCCAGGCCCGCAGCCGGAGTTCTTCCAGTTCCTTGCGCGCGCCGAGAACCCAGGCCGTGCGGATCATGCGTCGGGCGTGGTCGGTGAGCGTGGCTTGCGCCAGCTCGGCGAGGAACCTGATCGGCCGGTCGAGAGTGCCGGTCGCCGTCTCGGCGCCCTTGGTCGCGTACTTCGCGATGTACGCCGCTACGGCCCGCTCGGTCAGCTCCTGGCCGCCGTCGAAGTCGGTGGTTCGGATGGTTCGGACATCGAGCTGACGGCCGAAGGCGAAGGTGTGCGTGCGGCCGTCGATGACCGGGCCGTCGACCCGTGCCGCGCGGGCAGCGGCACCGATGGCGTCGGTGAGCAGCTCGGCGGTGGCCCAGGCGGGCGGTGCGGTGTCGCCGCCCTCGGGCCCGTCGAGGCGGATGACCGCATGGAAGTGAACGGCGCCCCGCTTCTGATACTCGGCGACCTTGGCGAACGAGATGCGTGCGTGCTCGCGGAAGGCACGTTGGGTGAGGCCGGCGCGCTTGGCGACCTCTCGGCGCAGGTAGATGGAGAACCGGCGCCACAGGGCCCCGGCATGGGCGTTCCAGAGCACGGCCGCTTCGTAGTCGTACCTGTCGGCGTCGAGGGGTGTGCCCAGGGCAGCGTCTTCCTGGTCGTGCCGGGCGCCGCAGCGGCAGGCGCGACCGCTCGAAGGGCGGTTGTGGACCGGGCCGAAGCCCGGAGCGGTGAAGGTCGCGAACACGCGCGGGTGGGTGCCGACCTGCTCGGAGGTTCCTTTGCCGCCGCGGAGTCCGGCGGTGATCAGGTGGTAGGTGTCGCGTCGGTACGTCTCGGCGCAGGCCGCACAACGGGTGGCGCGGCGGTTGTTGCAGCGGACGAGGAGGTGACCGGCGGGGAGGGCGGCAGAGTCCAAGTGGTGCAGGGCGCGGCCGATCTCGCCGGTTGTCTTGTCGACCTCGTATTCGGTGCGGTGGCCGTCGAGGCGTACGGGACGGGTGCAGCCGCCCAGGCCGGACAGCTGCCGGGCCAGCTCGGGCAGGGTGCCGAGGGAGGCCAGCATGGAGAGTTCCGCCACTGGGGGCGGAGTCTGCCGGGTGATGATGGGAGTTCCTTTCGGCTGTTTCTGCGGTTGGGAGGGGCGGCCCCGGGGCGGCGGATGCTTGGCGGCGTTGTTGCCGCCCCGGTGGCCGGTCAGCGCCTGTTGGCGCCGTTGACGAGGGAGCGCAGGACCACGGCGGCGATGGCGACCGAGACGGCCGTGACGGCGACGGCCGCCAGGAGCGCGGTGAGGACGACTCCGACGACGACCACGGCGGCGACCGCGACGACTCCGACACCCACGTACGGGGCGGCCGGACGGCCGGCGGACGGTACGGCCGGAGCCTGTACGTGCTGCTGAGCGGTGACGGTGGTCGGCAGGGGTGGAGCGTCAGGCAGCTTGGGGCGGAACATGACGGGACTCCTCTCAGTCGTTGGTGCCGTTGACGACGTCGACCCCGGAACGGGTGCCGGACTCGATGGCGGGGGCGAGGATCGTGTGCGAGAGCCAGAAGCCGAACAGGGCGATCACGGCGGCGACCCAGAGGCGTACGCCGAGGAACTTGATCGCGGCCCAGGCGATGACGCCCAGGACGAAGACGAGCGGTAGTGAGACGGTCACGGGAGCTCCTCAGCGGTCAACGGGCGGGGCAGCGGTGGGTACGGGCGGCCAGCTCGGCGGCGGCGCGGCTGTCGTAGTCGGTCGAGAAGCCGCAACGCGGAGCCGTACAGGCGGCGGTGTGCTTCTCGCGGCCCCGGCCGTCGTAGTACGTGGCGACCTGGACGGGACCGATGCGGACGACATTGCGGAATCGGCGGTTGGCGGGCATCAGATGGACTCCTTCGGGTTGTCGTGACTGGCGTGGTCGTTCTGGCTGTCGTGGGCCTCTCCGGTGAAGTCGGCGACGTGGTCGGCGAGCCAGCGCAAGATCTCGTCGCCCTCGTAGCTGTCGGCGGCGAGGATCACGGGTTCAGCGATGAGCACGGCTTCGGTGAGGCGGTTCTGGCGGGTCAGCTCGGCAGCGCGCTTGAGGGCGCGGAGCGTGGTCGGGCGCAAGGTGGAAGGTCCTCCGAGTCAGCTGAGTTGTGCGGCGATGGCTTCGGCGAGCGGTGCGGGCACGCCGAGGCGAGCGCGCAGGGTCGGGGTGTCGATGGCGGTTCCGGTCCGGGCGCGGTGTTCGTCGGCGACCTTGTGCGCCAGGGCGACGAGCGCGGGCGGGACCGGAGGTGCTGAGGGCGGGGCGGGGTTCGAGGCCACCGCGGGGAATTCGGGCGCCGTGACGATCGAGGCGGGCTCCGGCTCCTTTGCCGCCGACTCCTCCACCGGACCTTCAGTCCGCGGCAGCGCGCCATGAGCGAGCAGGGTGCCGCCGAGGAAGGCGACGGCGGGCCATCCGGCGACGAGAATGCGGAGCCAGGCCGGCACGTCGTCGAGGTCGAGCAGACCGGCGGTGGCGACGTTTGCGCCGAGTGAGGCAGTAAGCGCGACGAGGAACCAGCACCACCCGGCCGCTTTCGCCTCGCCGGAACGAAGTCGCTGCCAGGCCGCCACCATCAGCAGGTCGACGGAGACCGGATAGGCCCACGCCTTCCAGCCGTGCTGCCCGGCGGCCGAGGCCAGGTCGTGCAGGTGGGCGAAAGACAGCGCGGCGGCGATGAGCGCTTGGATGAGTACGGCGTCGAGGCGGACAGGCAGGGCACGCACGGGCGACTCCTTCCGAGTCCGTTTCGGGCATGGGAGGGGTAGGGAGTTGGCGCGGAAGGCCCGCGCCGGCGGATGGATCGGATGCGCTCAGTCGGTGACCGGGCGCGGTGTGGCCACCGGTTCGGTGACGGTTGCGGGCACCGGCGGGACGTACGGCCGGAAGGGCACGAGCGCCACTACCGCAGGGGTGAGGTGCGCCGTCTCGCGGCAGGTGGCCGCAGCGTCGGCGAGGGTCATGTACGGAGTGCGGATGCGGGACCAGCCGCCGGAGGTGTCACCGACGACGGCCAGGCCGGGCAGTTCGGCCGCGATGGCGCAGGCGCCGCCAACGGCTTCCGGGGCGATGTCGCCGAGCGCCATTTTCGCGGAGGCTTCGTCGTTGACGCGGTGGCAGACCCGGCCGGAGAGCTGAGCGCGGAGCATGGTCGCTCCCTTGCCCAACTCGGCACCGAACCGCTGGCCGCAGACCTCCAGGTAGATACCGGCAGCGCGGCCAAGCTGGGCGAGCCGGATGAGCTGGGTGACCATCTCGTCCCGCCGTTCCTCCTCCTTCCGCGTGGCGATGAGGAAGAGTTCGGCCACCTCGTCGATGAACAGCACGATGGGTGCGGGACGTTCGTCCTCGGGCAGGCCCCAGATGTCCGAGGTGATCGACTCGTCCGGGGTACCGGGGGCGATGCCCTGCCGGGCCTTGATCAGGTCGTAGCGGTCCTCCATTTCCTTCACGAGTACGGGAAGCAGCTCGGCCGCCTGCTCGGGGTCGGTCGCGAGCGCGGAGAGCCGGCAGGCGAACGGCGCCAGCTCCACACCGCGCTTGCAGTCGATGCCGACCAGGACCACCGGCTGAGCCGCCAGCCCGGTCAGCAGGTTGCGCAGGTACATGGACTTGCCCGACAGCGTGGCGCCGAGGACCAGTTCATGAGGTACGGCCCGGTAGTCCCGTACGAATGCCGTCGCGTCCTGCCGCAGCGCCACCGGCACCCGCAGCAGCCCGCCGTCGATCCGGCGGGGCATCCGCACATTCCGCAGTACGTCGAAGCCGACGAGCCGCAGTTCCACGACTCCGGGCTTCACGTCCCGCACGTACACGGCGTGAACGCCCCAGGCGTGCCGTAACCGTTCGGCAGAGGCCGCCACATCCGCGGGCTCCTGGCCCGGAGCCAGCCGGAGCCGGAGCCGCAGGCCGGTCGTGGTGGGCCGGATCATGCCCCGACGCGGGGGCACGGGCCGGACCTCACGGCGCGTCGTGGCCTTGACGGCCAGTGCCCGCAGCCGGGACGGCGCGACCGTCAGGCCGCACGCGTCCATGGTCGAGGAGTACGAGGCCATCAGCCGGAGTACCGAGACCGGCAGTCCGACCGTGGACCAGTACGCCGCAGGGTGGGCGTGCCGGGCGTAGGCCGCGCCGCCTACCGCAGCGAGCGGCCCGCCCAGCTCGGCCAGCGTCACCAGGTCGGTCACGTCGATCAGCCCGCCTGAGCGACCGGGAAGGCGCCCGCGGTGACGGCCGTGGCCCGGTAGGCGATGCCGTGCCGCTGCTGGCCGTTGAACACGCTCTCCCACGGCCGGGCGATCAGTCCCGGCAGTGAGACCGGAGCGCCGACGGTCAGCCCGTCCGTCACACCGCTCTCGGGGATGGTGACCTGGATCAGCGACGAGTCCCCCTCATCGATGAAGACGACGCCGACCGTCATCAGTGCCTCACCGCTCACCGCGTCCTTGGCGATCTCACCGGTCTGCCGGTCGCGCACCTTCGGCGACGGCGCTTCGGTGAGCAGGATCGTGGCGGACGAGGCGTCAATACGGATCACACGCACAGAGATCTCTCCTTCTGAGTGGATTAACTCGCCACATGACAAGTTGACTTAGCAAGTTCGAAGGTAAGGATGCCAGGTTGACTTGTCAAGTGACTACCGAGGCGAAGTCCACCCGCCGCAAGCTCAGTTGAGGCGGTAAGTGTCTTCCAGTTCTTGCCTGTCTGCCGGCAGGAGCACATCGACGACCTGCAGCGCTTGCCCCGAGGTATCGCAGGCGACGACCAGCACGCTGAGAACGGGAACACCCGCGGGCAGATTCAGAAGTTCAGCCTCGCCGCTGTCGGGCAGGCGCGCCGAGACCCGTTCGGTCACGTGGTCGAAGCGCACTTTCTTCCGTGCCTCAAGGTGCTCGCGGATGCTGCCGCCCAGCATTTCGAAAGCGGCCAGTTCGGTTCCCTCGACCAGGCCGGCCGGGAAGTACGACGAGACAAGCTCGACCACTTCACCGTCCTCCTCGACCAGGAGCCGACGAACGAGGACCTCCGCCCCCTTGGGCAGTCCGAGCGCCGAGGCGACCCGAGCCGGAACGGGCACGCGATCAACTTCGATCAGACGGCCCGGAACCTGCGATTCGTCGCGCTCCAGAGCTTCCCGGCCGCGGCGGTCCCTCCGCTCGACCACCTCAGGACGGCCCCGCACGATGGTGCCGTAGCCCTGACGGGACTCCAGCCAGCCGTCACGCTTCAGCAGCTCCAGCGCCCGCACCACGGTCGGGCGGGACATTCCAAAAGCCTGCACCAGCTGGTTCTCGCTGGGCACCCGGGTGCCGGGCGGATACGTACCGTCCTCGATGCGGCCCTGAAGCGTCTGCGCGAGGCGTACGTACTTCGGTGGCTCCACTTCATACGCCATGAACGCCGCCCGTCGGGATTGGCCAAGTCAACTGGTCAACCAGACTAGCGACACTTGCACAGTCACAGTAGGAGGGGGCCGAATCCTTCGTTCGCCGGCCAGGCACCGGCCACCATGACGGACACCACGGTTCCGCCGAATCGGCTCGGCCCGGAGTGCCATGAGTCCGCGATCGAGTCGACCAGGAGCAGCCCGCGCCCGTGCGCGTCGTTGGCTTCGGGACGCCGCATGCGCACGTTGGCCGGGAAACCCGGATTGTGCACATCGATCCGGAGTGCCGTCTCCACGCGGTACCAATCGACACGTACCAGCCAGGGATCATCCGCCCGTCCGTAGAGAATCGCGTTGGTGACCAGCTCGGAGATCAGCAACGTGCAGTCGTCGACCGAGCAGGCCGGGTTGTACGCGGCGATGAACTTCCGGAACCAGCTCCGGGCCCGAGGTACGGACTCCGGCGCCGGGTGAAGGAGCATCGATCCGAGTCGTGCGGTACCGAAACCGTCGCGGCCGTCGGCGGTGTCATCCATCCGTGCTCACTCCTTGCCGCTGCCGTCGCAGTCCAGGCAGCGCCGTTTCGATGTGGCACGAACGCGATCGTTGGCAGTGGAGAGCGCCAGAGCCGTACGGGAGCCGACGCGTTTCCAACCACGCCCCCGGCATCCTCGACAAGCTAACCGCGCGCCCTCGTCCGGCCGCCGACTCGTCACTCCGCGCCCCTTCCAGTCCAAGTGGCCTTAGCCACTTTGTGGATAGTGGCATTAGCCACTTGCGATGTGCAAGTGGTTCGGCACAACTGCCGGGACTGTCAGGTGAGCGGGTAACCCTGCTCGAAGGCCCACCGGTGTGGCGGGTAGGTGGCTTCGGCGAACTCCAACGGTCGGTCCTGAAGGTCGTAAACGACGTGGTGAACGATCAACACGGGTGCGCCGACCTGCAGTTTGAGATCCGATGCCTCATCTTGATCGGCGCTTCGAGCGCACATGCGGTCCTCGGCGTAACTGCCTTGACGTCCCGTCATGTCCTCGACGTACATGAGTGTCCCCTGCTGAATCCGCTCCGGCTCCAGGAGCTTCGGCGCACGCTGGGCAACGTCCGGAGCGAACCACGAGGTCGACAACGTGATCGGCCCGTCCTGATTGTTGGTCACCCGCCGCCGGTGCGCGGCCCGCCGGTCCTTGACCAGCCCCAACGCTTCGGCGACATGATCGGGCGCATCCAGCCAGCCGGCCGACGTGATGATCGCGTACTCACCGGGCGTGTAAATCTTCCCGGTCTGCCGGGCTCGCCCGTACAGCTCACGTGCCCGCCGGTTGACCTCCAGGCTGCGCACGTAGGTGCCCGACCCCTGGCGCTTCTCGACGAGCCCTTGATGGCTCAGCGCTTCCAACGACCGCGCAGCCGTAGGCCGGGAGACTTTCCAGTCCGCCGCCAACTGCCGTTCCGAGGGCACCTCATCCCCCGGCCTCAGGTCTCCCCGAAGAATCTGATCGCGGATGTAGTGCGCGATCTGGAGATACTTCGGCTGAGCCTCTTCGAGCTGAGGCATGCACCCTCCTCGTCCAAGTGGCTATGGCCTCTAGCCACTATAGGGTGAGTGGTCAACCCTTCACCCCGTACGCTGCCCGCATGAAGCGGTTGATCGTCGCAGCAGGAGGAGGGGGCGACGCTGTCGCCGCCGCCATGCTTCACGCCGCCCTCTACGGCGACGAGGACCAGGCGGTGATCCTCACGTACGCATGGGACCGCCTGCTCATCGACCCGGTACCGGGCCCCCGAGGACCGGACAACTTCACCGGCCTCCACCAGCTCACCCCTGCAGTCTGGACAGTGCCGGCGGACGCCCGCCCGATCGCCCCAGCGGGCTCCACGCTCCCGCGGCTCGCGGCAGAGCTCCCGCACACGTTCGCGCTGATCGATCCGCACCACGGCGCCGAGGGCATTACCCGCCAGCTCGAAGAGCTGATCGACCACCTGTCGCCGGAGTCGATCGACCTACTCGACGTCGGAGGCGACATCCTCGCCCGAGGCGACGAGCCGACACTGAAGAGCCCGCTCGCCGACGCCCTCACACTCGCTGCGTGCTGCCAGGTGAACGCGCCCGTCCGACTGCTGGTCGCAGGCCCCGGACTGGACGGAGAGCTTCCTCTCGACGACGTACGCGAACTGCTCGGCGCTCTCATCCACACCTTCACCGCGGATGACGTCGAACCGGTCAGCGCGGTCCTGGAGTGGCACCCTTCGGAGGCTACGGGCATGCTCGCTGCCACGGCCCGAGGAGTCCGCGGCACCTGCGAGGTCCGAGACGCCAGCCTTCCCATCGCGCTCACGGACGAAGGCCCCACCGTCCACGAGGTCGACCTGGACGACGCCCTTACCCGCAACCAGCTGGCCCGCGCCATCATGGCGACCGAGACCCTGGACGAGGCCGAGGCGCACAGCCGCGAAGTCTGCGGCTACTCGGAAATCGACTACGAACGCAACAAGGCCGCATGGCTCAGGGAGCAGCCGTCCGCAGACCTGGTCTCAGAGACCGTCTTGGCCCGACTCAACGAGTTCGAGGCTGAGGCCAGGCGCCGCGGAGTCACGCACACGACGTTCCGCCACCTCACCGAGGTCCTGAACCTCAACGGCTCTCAGCGCGAGGACTTGCGCCAACTCCTCATCAGCAACCGCCCCGAGCAGTACACGGCACCCCTGTGGCGCATCACGGTCAACGACACTGAGCCCACAGCATGAGCGCGTTCAGCAGCGACCCCGCCCTGAACGCGCAGGACGTGACAGGCAACGGCACCGAGGTCGACATCGCCACCAACCTGCTGAACGGCAACATCAGGCTGTCGATCCTCTGGACACAAGAGATCCTGCTGTCCCCTGACAGCGCCGACCAGGTGGCTCAGGCCCTGCAACGGGCCGCAGCACAAAGCCGCAAGATCACAGCCAACGAGCCCCAGCCGAAGCCTGAGTAACAACTTTCTTTACGGGTTCAAGGCCCGCGCACGGCGCGGGCGCGCGCCGCCTCTGCGGCGCGGCCTGCCTCCTGTCTGCGCCCCGGCTGGCCGCGCCCGGCGGCGCGCTACGTGCAGCGGGCAACGTGGGAGAAACCCTCTGCGGCTGGGGCGGTCGGCTCCACGGCTCTAGCCACCTCCCCGGTTCGGGTCCCGCGTCGAGCAAGACCAGGGGGCCACTCGTTCAAATTCCGGGCAGGTGCACAGCCTGCCCGAGTTGCCGGCCAGCGTACGGCCCCCTGATCATGCTCGACCCCGAACCGGGCAGGCCACCGGCCAAACCCGCTCCGCCGACCTCAGAAGAGCATCGAGTCGTCTCGCTTAACAGGACCACGAGCGGAATCAGGGCCTGGCAGCAAATTCTTCTCACTCAGGTCGCTGACGGTAACTTGAGAACCCGAGATCACCCTATCCAGTAGCACGGCCTGTGCGGTCTCTAGCTCAACAATGAGACCTAGCACATTGAGCAGTTGTAGAAGTTCGCTCGTGTACTGCGAGGTCCAAGCGGAGGTGAAAACCTCATCCAGTGGCGAAGATTTTCGCCCTCCTGGCACGCGCTTCCGGTAGCCGAACCACTTCTTAAGGACTTGCATTCCGGAAACATTGTATTCCCAAACGGCAGCGGGAACTGGACTTACAGCACCCTGACCGATTCGTAGTGTTTCAGTCGTCGGGTCGTAAGAGATCTCGGACGGCATATCCTCAACAGCATCGGGAATCTGCTGAGTGACCTTAGGTCGACGCGGGACGGGCAGCCGGACGATACCTTTCGGTCGCGCATCGCTCTCGTCAAAGAACCGCTCACCGAAAGTATGGGCCCAGATCACCCGGCGCCCCAACTGCACAGCTTCGCCCCACAGAGCAGGCTCACTCGTGAGTGGAACCCTTACTTTAGGTGTCCTCAGTTGACCCAAGAACCTTTCCGTGTAGCGAGCATGCGACACGACTGCTGCAATATAGGCAATGATGTCCTCCGGAACCACCTGAATCCCCATTGCCTCCGAGAGGTACTCGGCGAGCTTAGGCAGGAAATTTGGATGTCCGGCATCCGAATCTCTGTACAGCGGGAATACCCGCCCTCCCTCGCTACCCTTATAGTGGTCCATATCCTGAACCCAGGACGAGAAGGTTACACCCGGACCCGACTTGATAGCGTGGGCGTGATGCTCACTAACGAAGATCTGCTGTTCAGACCTACTCGCCCAGAGAGACGGCCGGGGGTCATTCATTAGTCGAGGATCGGCGATAATCCATTGCCGATCGAAGCTTCGATAAGCGTAACGCTCAATCGGCGGCTCGGTCGAAGTCTCATCTAGGAAGGCTCCCAGACGCACCCCCGAATCAAGCAATGATTCTTTGGTTCGCTTTAGATTTGAATCGCGAGTCTCGCGGAAAAGCTCAGACTTACGCTCCCCATCTGCCCGAACAACGAGCTTCCATCGTTCTGCCAAAACTTCTCTGGACGGATTAATGATCCAAGTGCGGTTGGGCTTAACACCGGGAACCGTCCACGGCATGAGGTCTTCCAGCAAGGGATAACGCGTCCAGTCCTCTTCCTGCGCCGGCCTAAAGGGATCCTGCCATCCGTCAGAGCACGTCTTCCACGAAGCGCTGTTCAGTCCTAGCTCTCCGAGGGCAGCAAACTTCTCGCTCCGCGCCCCATGAACCTCAGCGTAGTGAATGGTGGCAGGCGTCTCCGGATCTCCCTTGCCCGAGCGCACAAAGAAGGCGATCGATAGTTCTTCCTGTACGCCAGCAAAGAATCGCGTCGAAATTTGCGGCCTATGCCCTTCAGGCGACACGTTAACGATCCACGCCTCATCTGCGGCACGTCGCAGGTATTCGCGCATTGCCCCAAAGCCCGGACCAGTGCAGTAACCGCCTGGGGTGATGAAGGCGACGACACCTGACGGAAATTCAGGATGTGCGTCAAAAACTTTCCATGTAGCCCAACGCCAGAAGTAAACGTAGAGATTCTTTAGGTGCTTCAGGTGAGCTCCCATTGCCCGCGGCGATGCGGAGGGGCTGAAGTCCTTCAGCGGCGGCTGCTGACCCGCCTTCAGGTCACCCGACTCTACCCAGCCACCTTGGCCGCCGGCTTTATCCTTGTATGGCGGATTGCCAATCACGACAAGAACTGGCTCTTCCCGTTTCACCTTGTTAGCATCGCGCCTAGACCGCGCAATCGGCTCATACAGGGCACCGAGTTGACTCTGCTCAGCGTAAGGGTTGTCGAGCGTGTCCGCCACATAAACTCTGAGTCCCGGAATCTGCTCATCGCCAATCATCTCCTGCAAAGCCTGATGCAGTCGAAGTTCAGCGACCGCGAAAGGACCCGTCTGCTTTTCGAAGCCTATTAGCTGCTGAGAAGAGAACGTTTTGAGCCTTGGACCTACCGCCCCCTGCCCTTCTTCGTCGAGAATAGCGTCCTTAACTTTTTCGATGATGTTTAGCAAAAATGTTCCGGTCCCCATAGCGGGGTCGGCGATTACGATCCCATCTGATGCGATACCACTACTTTTCCCCAGCCTCTCCTTGAGAAGATCATCCACGAATCCAGTCATGAATGACACCGCCTCCTGCGGCGTGTAGTAAGAACCCGTAGCCTGCCGCAACTTAGAGTCATACTGCGCCAGGAAACTCTCGTAGAGATGCAAGTGGGCGTCTCCAGAAGCGTTGTCCAGCTTCTGCCAGTCGACAGCTCCAATAACTGCGATCAGAGATTCAAGCGTGACGCCCAAGCCGCCGTTCGAATCATCAGTCAGCACAGCTAGAGCCTTACCCATGAGGCTGTGCTTTTTACCCAACTCCCGCGCAATAACCGAGACATTCCGGGAGCAGAAATCTACCTTTTCGACGCGCGCAAGGAGAAGGGCGAAGGTTACCGTCTGAGCGTACTGATCTGCGAAAGCGTCATCGGTAGCATCAGGAAATAGCAAGCCACGCCAGTCGTCAGCTAGGACGCTGAATAGAGGGGAGGAAACTCCCTCTTTTTCAAGCTTGAGCGAGGACAGCACCTCGGCTCGGAGAAGTGCACAGAGCCCTGAAATGGCCTTGACGAGCTGAGTGATTGTCCGGGGAGGACTTGGGCTCCACAACAGGAACGAGCGAAGGACTTGAGAGAACAGACCGTCATCAGAGGCAAGGGAGGAACCTGCCGTCCTGACGGACTTATTAAGTCGGGCTATTTCACCAACTCGTTTCCCATTCCTGTAGACGGCCCACTCATTACCATCCGTGTACAGCACATTTGGCAGGAGCTTCAACTTATTCCACTGCCGACCGTTATGCCCAGTGAAGACAGTGGGATCCGCCCCTTTACCGGGACGCTTGATTTCGATATACCCCACCGGCGCACCGCTTACATCAACCCCGTAATCCGGCCGCGCCTCTAGGTCGACTAGCCTCACCTCGCCGTGCATGACGACGTTTAGCCCCATGGCGGACGCTACCGCCGACACCAAGGTTTCTGTTGGCGCGCGGAGCTGGTCTTCTGGGTCGCCAGGTCCATGCAACTTGGGCTTGAGGATTGCGCCGTATTTAGAGATGGCCGCTTGAACGGCCGCATCAAAACCAGCGGAAAGAGCATTCGATGCGGTCGCCACGCTAGGTCACCCCTTCGCTACAGATACAGGCCATATGTACTGTAGCGGCAAGATCGCTCCGACCGTGAGGAGATGAAGGAACAGGACCTGCCGGTCACCGGCTCTACCACCTACGGTGCTCAGCCAGGCGTGCACTATCCGTGGACTACTGGCGCCTGATCTGTCAGGTGCAAAGCCCTGACCTGCTGCGTTGCCTTGGTGCCAAGCGGCCTCCGGAGCCGTGTGCGACTCAGGCCGCCGCTGGAAGCGTGGTCGACTACGTCCAACAACATGGTTGAGGCCAGCGGAGGCACAGCGAGGCATACGCGCGCCTGATCAGTCGACGCACCCGCCATCGCGGCTGACTGTCGTCGGCTGAGGCTCAAGCGGGCAGCGTGGGAAGCCGCCCGGAGCCGTACTCGGTGACAGCGATGACGGCGATGACGGCAGTGCTGACGGCAACGGCGGCAGACAGCGGCAGCCGTCAGCAGTCGGGCACGGCAGTGGTGCCGGCCGAGCAGGAGGCGTCGCAGGGCCCTGCCCGCGTCTTCTAAGCACTTGGTCACGACCGCAAGGCCGCGGCCGACTGAGGCCCCACGTGCCAGGTGCGTGCCAGATCGTGCGGGGAACCACGGGGAATGGCGGGGACCAGGCCGGCGGTCAGATAGGCCCCCTCGACACTTCGTCGCAGGTCGGCGCAGCAACCGCAGCCAAGAAACCCAAGCTTCCCAAGCTGAGGGCCCACCAAGGCACCGAAGTTGGTTACTTCTACGGCCAGGCCGGCCACCGTCATGGACGATGGCCGCATGCGTTACTTCAACGGGACGGGTTGGCTCGCGATCTTCACCGGCACGGAAACCATGATCGGTCGGACCGTGGACGTAGACGCCTGGGACGAAGCGACGGGCGTGGCCCTCGTCGTCGACCCCCAAGGCGGCACCCGGCGGCCGATCACGGACTACCCGGACTTCTCCCACCTGGAGCGAGCCGGCCAGGTCGTGTCCGCCGTCCCCGGAGGCGGCTGGCGCGCGTACTGGAAGAACGAGGGACCCGACAACGGGCCATTGACCGAGCAAGTACTCGCATGGCTGGTCACCTCCAAGGGCCGAGCCACCCCGATCACTGTCGACGCCCACGGTCACGTGGACGACGCCGAGAGCGCCGATCGCCTCATCCCACCTGGGGAAGAGTGAAGCAGCCTCTCCCGCGCCACCGTCTCAGTTTCCGTCTCATTCAGCCCAGTTCACGGCCGTTCAGAGAAGACCACGCGTCAGATCAGCCACACGGACCAACCGCCCATGAACGCAGGTGAACGCCCCCGCACGAGTCCCACCGCCCCACCACCACAGTTGGAAAGCGTGTTGGCGTGAGAGCGGAGCGGGTACTGCGCCCGGTCGGCGATACGTGATCAGCTTGGGGTGTGGAGACCATCATCGCCAGTGCCATAGCCGTTCTGGGAACCCTGCTCGGCTCGGGGCTCACCCTGGCGTTTCAACAGCGCACCACCGACAAGGGGCATCAGTTCACCCGCCACGAGAGGCTCCGCCAGGAGCGACTCGATGCTTACTCCGCCTACGCCGGCGCACTCATCAACTACCGCCGCTGCCTGGTACATCTCTGGTTCTGCGAACACGAACAACCACCACACGAGGACCCCAGCGTGGTGCGAGTCCGCGCATACGACCTGCGTTCCAACACCCAAGAAGCTCTCTTCCGGGTGCAGATGCTCACCGATGACGACGCCTTGAGCGAGGCGGCAGAAGCTGCACTTGCGGACATCACAGCCCTGCCCAAGACAGACAGCAGGACCGAACTGGACCAGCGCAGGGTGAAGACCCGCGACGACATCAGTCGACTGGTCAGAGCGTCCAAGCGCCATCTCTGATGCGCCTGCCAACGCGCCTGCACGTAGGGTCAGTCCGTCAGAGCCGTGCGCCGCACCACAAGCGCACCAGATGAGGCGGGGAACAGCGGGGAATCACGGTGAAAGCGGTCTAGCCTGAAGAGGCGCTAACCGGGGTGTTCCCCCAGATCATTGCCCGGACGGCCGCCAAATGCCCACAGCTTCCCAAGCTGAGAGTGCGAGTTCGATTCTCGTCACCCGCTCCACGAAGAAGGCCCAGGTCATCGACCCGGGCCTTTTTGCTGTCCTCGCGGATCACTCGCCGCGTGCCGGATCCGTGCCGGATGGTCGATCGTCTGGATCACCAGCGGTTTCCGCGCAGCGAGCGCCAGCTCTGCAAGGCGCTGCGGCTCATGCCTTCTCCGCGCTCAGGCGCGGATGCCCGGCAATGAGCAGCCCGGTGTCCTCCACGTCCGGAGTCAGGATCGTCACCCGGCCGGAGTGTTGCAGGGCGGTCGCGCACGACATGGCGTCGATGGCGTGCTTGTGGCCGTGCAGCCCCGCTGCACGCAGCAAAGCGGCAGCGGATTGCGCGACGGTTCGGGTCACACAAACACCGGCGCCACGGTGTGAACGTGCAGGTCGTCACGATGCCGGCGGCCGGCTGCTGTGGCTCTCGCCCGCCCTGCCGGGCCGCACCCACGACCTGACCGCCGCCCGCACCCACCTGATCATCCGGATCTGCGAGCGCCAGGGCGTTCCCGTCCTGGCCGATCTCGCCCACCAGGGCGCCGACCCGTGGCTGACCACCGGTATCGAACGCAGGCCCCTGCAGGAACTCACCCCCGCCGAAAAGTCCCGCGATCAGGCGCCGGCCGCAGCACGAGCGCCCGTCGAACGAGGTGTCGCGAGGCTGAAGTCTTGGCGGATCTTCCGCAGGCCCCGGTGCAGCCCCAACCGCATGACGTCAATCGCCAAGGCCGTCCTCACGCTGGAGCGGCAATGGTGAGGAGACTCAGTGGGCGGTGCGGGGCAGGACAGCAAGGGCTGTCCGGGCGATATCGGTCAGCGTCTCCTCGCTCGCTCCGGCCTTGCCCAGCGCTTCGATGCCACGCAGCACGGCGAGCACCAGAACAGCCAGCTTTCCCGGATCCGCGTCCGCGGCGATGTCGCCATTGCGCTGACAGGCTGCGATGTCGTCCTCCAGCAGCGCCTGCAGTGCCTCAATGGCCGCGCGAGCCCGCTTGGCCACCGTCTCGTCGTGTTCGGCCAGCTCGGCGGCGCCCTTGGCCAACAGACATCCGCGGTGGGCGGTGTCTGCGGCAGTCGCCGCCGCCACCGCGTACACGTGGGCGGACAGGCGCGCGTAGGCGTCCGCGTCGGTGCCGCGCAACTGCCGGCTCGCAGCGTCGACGACGGAGGTGCAGTAGGCGTCGAACACGCGGTGGAACAGTTCCTGCTTTCCGCCGAACGCGCCGTACAGGCTGCCTTTGCCGAGCCCCGTTGCCTCGGCAATGTCTTCCATGCGCGTGGCGGCGTACCCACCCGACCAGAACCGCTCCCGGGCAGTGTCCAGCACCTGCTGCTCGTCGAACTTCCTGGGTCGTGCCATGGGGACAGCCTACCGGTTCTTGACTGGTTCGTCCATAACGATTAGCGTTATGGACGAACCAGTCAAGAATCAAGGAGCGGGCACGTGATGACCGAAGTACTCGCAGGCAAGGTCGCGGTGGTCACCGGAGCCAACAGCGGCATTGGGCTTGCCATCTCCAGGCGGTTCGCCGCGGAGGGGGCACGGGTGTTCCTGGCCGGTCGCCGTCAGGAGCCGCTCGACGCGGCCGTCGCTGAGATCGGGCCAGCGGCCACCGGTGTCAGGACCGATGTTTCGGTACAGGCGGACCTCGATGACCTTTACTCGGTCGTGCGCGAGGAGGCGGGCCGCATCGACGTGCTTGTCGCCAACGCCGGCAGCGCTGTCCCTCAGCGTCTCGGTGAGATCACAGAGGAAGCCATCGACGCCACCTTCGGTACGAACGTGAAGGGCACGATCTTCACCGTGCAGAAGGCGCTGCCCCTGCTGTCGGACGGCGCCTCAATCGTAGTGACAGGGTCGACCAATGCGCTCTCCCCCGGAACGGGCCTGGCAACTTACGGCGCATCGAAGGCAGCAGTACGCAACCTGGTGCGCAGCTGGGCGCTCAGCGCGCAGGAACGGAAGTTCCGGGTGAACGTGCTGAGCCCCGGCCCGACCGAGACCCCGGGCCTGGTCGGCGTCCTGGGCCCGGACCACCAGCTCGCCTCGGAGGTGCCGCTCGGCAGGATCGGCCGGCCGGACGAGATCGCCGCCGTGGCGACGTTCCTGGCCTCGGACGCTTCCAGCTTCGTCAACGGCGCCGAATGGTTCGTCGACGGAGGCATGGCGCAGGTCTGACCGCGTCCCTCAACCAGCGCGAGAGCGCACCACAACGCACCACGTACCAGGAGGAAAAGTGAACGCCAACAGCGATATTGAGAAGCGTCGCGAAGAGATTGCCATCAACTACTTCCGCATGGTGGACGCCGGCAACCCTGCGGTCATCGACGTCTTCACGGAAGATGCTCGCATGTTTTACCCGAAGTTCGGCATCGCGAGGGGGAAGGCGCAGATCGGAGCGTTCGCTCAGGGTCTCGGCCGGGGAATCGCGTCGCTCAGGCACGAGATCGAGGGCTTCACCGTGTTGACGTCCGGGAACTACGTGATCGTCGAGGGCGTGGAAAGGGGAACAACGACGTCAGGCGTGGACTTCCCTGACGGCGTTTCCTCCTTCGGGCTGTTCTGCAATGTGTTCGAGTTCGAGGGTGAACTCATCAAGAGGGTCCACATCTACGTGGACCCGGACTTCGCCAACACGCACGTCGAGGGTGTGGCTTGGGGCAAGTCGGTGCAGGACAGCATCATCAGCCTGTAGTCGACAGCCTGCACCGTGGTGCGCGCCACTGGTACGGGGGCCGTGTGGCGACGAGGTCGCAGTGCTCGACCTTGTCGCCTCGGCTCCCGCCTCGGGTCCTGGCAGTTCTTCCGCCACGCCCGCTGCAGCCCGAACCGCATGACGTCCATAGCCAAGCCGTACTCACCCTGGAGCGGCACCGCTGAAGAAGCTCACGGATCGCGTGCAGAGTTCCGGCGGTCGGAGTGACGGAGGTGCCACTGGTGGGGCCATCGCCTGGTGGAAAGTCAACGTCTTCATCAGCCACACTTCGAGTACGCCATTGAACATGACATGACATGTGGCGAGTGCACGGGGTTCTGCCCGGGTGGCAGAAGGATCAAACATCGACGGCTGGTGGGCGCTGAGCAGTTGCAACGCCACTTCACCATCCGGTCTCTGCACAGGTCGGGCCCAAGCAGAGTTGTCCCCGACGGCGCCGGCCTCACCTTTTGCGAGATTCCTTGCCCTCCGCATGCCCGTCAAGGCGGAAACCCGCAGTCAACAGCGGTGCGATCCGACCCACAGGAGGGCACCGCCGAGTTTCAGGTATCGCCGGTCAGGCGTGACGTAGCAGCGGATCGACCTGAGCCACTCGTCCTCTTCGTCGGTACGAGGCATGTCGGCATCCTCGTACGGACGAAGCCGGTGGACCGGCGATCCGGACGGTCGGCCGCCTCGGCCTTATGTGTCCGTCCGTCTCAGTTTCCGCCTCACGGAAGGGACCACGGTCCGGGTCCCGGCCACGGGCTCCGTGTCGTCCGCACGCGCCGTCCCTTCAGCCGTTCCAGCTCTGCGAGGTGAACGCCCACTCGCAGATGATCGAGGTCGATGCCTCGGCGACGGAGGCCAGACGGCTGCTCCGGCCCCACCGACCGGGCCGTACGCGCCGGACATCCGTACAGGTCAGCGCAAGATCAGCACAAGAAAAAACCGCGTTTGCACGCCCCCGGCCAAAGGGCGGCGTGGATCTGGTACGACGAGCTCGGCCCGCGTGCGCCGGCGACACTTGATCGCGACGCCGGCGCACGCGACCCAGAATCTCACTACGATCACCGGTCATGGACTGGCTCGGGCGGATGGCGGAGCTCAGACAGTGGACCAGGAGCGGGACGCGTGCCCCGCACAAGCCGCTGCTGCTCCTGCACGCCCTCGGCCGGTTCCAGCAGGACGCCGACAGCGAACTCCGCTACAGCACGGTGGAGAAGGACCTGCAGAACCTGCTGACCGAGTACGGACCGCCCAACAGGACAACGCCCGCCTACCCTTTCCACCACCTCGTCAGCGACGGGGTGTGGGAAGTGCGCACCGACCGTGGGCACGGCAGTCCCGGGACCGGGGTGCGGATTCTCCGGGAGACAGGTGCCACTGGCCGGCTCGCACCGGAACTCAGAACCGCCCTGCGTGATGAACCCGAACTGCTCGGGCAGATCGCGTGGTTGCTGCTCGACCTGCACTTTCCGCCGTCGCTCCACGGTGAGTTGTGCGAGTCCGTCGGCCTGGAACTGGAGCCGACGGGGACGGCGCGTCTCGTGCCCGCGCGCAGACGGCGGGACCGGCGCATGCGCGAACTGGTGCTCACCGCCTACGAGTACCGGTGCGCGTTCTGCGGCTACGACGGCAGGATCGGCACCGTCCCGGTCGGGCTGGAAGCCGCGCACGTGCGCTGGTGGGCTTTCGGTGGACCGGACGAGGTGGACAACGGGCTGTGCCTCTGCTCGCTGCACCACAAGCTCTTCGACAAGGGTGTCCTCGGCGTCGGCGACGACCACCGCATACTCGTCTCCCAGCACTTCGTCGGCCACAGCCCCGCCGCCCGCGAGCACGTCGTCGCACTCGCCGGCCGTCCGCTCATCGGTCCACAACCGGCCGCACGCCCTGTCGCAACCGCCCACCGTGCCTGGCACACCACCCAGGTCTTCCACGGCACTCCGCGTCCTGCCACCTCTGCCTGACGGATTCGCGACCGCACCAGCGCCGGCTGACCCCGGTCCGCTCCATGACCTTCGCGCTCCCCGATGTCTCAGCTCGATTCCCGTCAAACCTTGCTGATCAGACCTTGCTGAGCTCCCAGAACCTGAACACCGTCGAGGCATCCAGGCAGTACTGGTATCCACGGATGTCATCGTGAACCGCTGCGTACTGCTTTGCCTGCCAGATCGGCAGTACCGGAACATCTTCGGCCACGATGTCCTGAATCTTACCGAAGTCGCCACTCGCCTCAAGACGGTTCATTTTGGTGGCTGAATGCGGAATCAGCGTCTCGGTTATCGTTCGATTCGAATAGTTATTGGCCAGTACGTTGCCTTCACCGAAGAACGGGGCAGTGAAATTGTCGGCGTCGGGATAGTCTGGCAGCCAACCCTTCACATACACACCGTACTTGCCCGAGGCGATGTCCTTCTCATAGCGATCGAAAGGTACGGACTTGACCTTGGCCTCGAAGAGTCCACTACTGTTGAGCTGCTCGGCGATGACCCGCATTTCCTGGTCGGTGGCAAGACCGTAACGGGACGGGGTGGACCACAGTGTCAGCTCCACCTTGCCCTCGATCCCGTCGGCGCGCAGTGCCGCTTCGGCTTTTTCCTGCGAAGGACGATCTCCATAGGTGTCAAAAAACGCCGTCGTATGACCGATGACCCCGGCAGGGATGATCGAATACAGAGGAATCGCTGTGTCCTGGTACACCTGCTTGATCAGAGCGTCCCGATCCAGCAGGTGACTCACGGCCTTACGGACGCCGACTTTTCCGGCCACCGGGTCGTTCATGTTGAAGACCAGATGTTGGACCTCGGCGCTGTTGCCCTCGACGATTTCGATTCCCTGCTCGCCACCCAGACTGTCGGCGCCGGCAAGGTCCTTTGCGGGCAGTCCCCGGAAGGCCATGTCGATGCCGTGGTCCGTCAGGCTCTGCCTCAGACGGTCCTGGTCGGAGTGAAAGAGTTTCAGCGTGACTCCGCCGTTCTTCACTTCGGCTGGTCCTTTATAACTTTCATTCGGAGAGAAGACGGCTTCGTCCTTGCTCATCGATGTGAGCTTGTACGGCCCGGAGCCCGAGACCAGACCGTCCTTGCGTAGGGACTTGGCCTCGTACTCACGGTGATTGACTATGGAACCGGCGCCCGATGCTATTTTGCTGGGAAAAGTGGCATCGGGAACTTTGAGGCGGAACACCACAGTTTTACTGTCGGGCGTCTCGACGGAGTCGAGCATGTTGAACATGACGGCCGGGCCGGCCTTGTCATCGATGAGACGTATGCGGTCGAAGGAGAACTTGACGTCCTCGGCGGTGAGCGGATCGCCGTTGCTGAACTCCAGGCCATCTTTGAGTTCGCAACGGTAAACCTGTACGCGAGTGTCCTCGAAGGCGCAACTCTCCGCAGCCTCCGGTTGCGGATCCGTACCTCCGTTCGGAAAACTCAGCAGAGTCTGGAAAACGTTGTTGAAAAGCAGCCATGAACCGGGGTCGTAACCGGAGGACGGGTCCGTGGACAGGATTTCCTCCGACATCCCGATAGTAATTCCTGACGATTCTTCGGCCCAGCCGCTGCACGCGGTGAGCGAAGTGCAGGTCAGTGCGGTTGCAGCAGAAAACCCCGCCACCCGATTACGCATGTTCACAACTTGTTTCTCCTTCTTGCGAGTTGATGCTCGCATTACAGAACTCGTCACCATGGGCCGCCTGCTGGAAACTGGCCGGTCGGGCCAGGACGCAACGGACGCCGAGGCGAAGGAGCGCACGGCAGGCCGGGCCATAAGCGTTGCCGGAACGGAGCCAAGCCGGGCCACGGGGTACCGGTGGCTCGGCCTGACCGGTAACGCCGCAAGCGTGCCTCGGATGATCAGGATGACCAGATCGATGCGCGGGAGCGGGGCCGCCT
Source organism: Streptomyces beigongshangae (assembly GCF_019710745.1). Taxonomy (GTDB): domain Bacteria; phylum Actinomycetota; class Actinomycetes; order Streptomycetales; family Streptomycetaceae; genus Streptomyces; species Streptomyces beigongshangae. The sequence continues at coordinate 147,138 of NZ_JAHKJW010000004.1, read as the reverse complement.
CTGATGGATCCGATGGATCCGCGCGGTCGTGGCGCCCGCGTCCGGATATACCTCTTCTTCCAGATTATTCACAAAGACCCACCAGAGGGCCGCCGCAAGCTGCCCCGTCAACCCGCATCGAGCGCACAACGACAGCCACGACAGCTACGACAGCTACGACAGCTACGACAGCTACGACAGCTACGACAGCTCACCGCATTGTCGAGATTGCCCGAATCCGTCCAGTATGGAAATGCCTCTCCGACTTGCGCCGCGTATCCCGTTCAATGCCGCTCGGCAACCCATCGGTGATGACGGGGCGATGCCGACCCAGCGGGTCGATCATGACATTACGAAGACTAACCGATGCTGTACACGGAGTGATTTTTCGCGCATCGCCGCGAGTAAATATCAATCGATGTGAGAGCGAAGTGCAGGCGGAGTTAGTTTTTGGTGGATTCATAGCCAATCGAGAAAAATATCCGTGTACGACCAGAAGCTGTCGCACAGGGCTTGACGTCGGTGCGGCATGAGTCGGTCGCGGGTGCGGATCCGTCGCAGCGCCTCCTCCCTGATGAACTGCAGTGCAGGAGCCAGTCACCCCGTTACTGCCGCCGTTCGCTGCACGTCCGCGGTGGGGTCTCCGGTGGCCGGCCCGGGATTCGACTCCGGCGAGCGGCTCGGAGAGGCGCCGTTGAAAGATCGAACGCCTCGCCAGGAAGCTCTCCCGTCGAGGCCCCAGGGCCAGTGGTCTGGGGCTTGTCCTTTTGTCTGCCGGCCGGCAGAAGCACGTCAGACGACGTCGTGGATGTCGTGCCCGGTCAGGTCGGACGCATGCCGGGCAACAGTGCCGTAGTCGGCATCGTCATGCAGGACAGTCAGGCCGTGGTGGGACGCGGTAGCGCCGATGACCAGATCCACTGCAGAGGCACTGCGATGCTCACCGGCCCGTGCCATACGGTGTTGCACCACGCTGATCCAACGTCCTGCGTTCTTCGGCACCGCGGCGTCGGCCACCGCGCCACGGACCTCATCCTTGCTCGGCGTACGAACCCCGCCTTCGAAAGCGCGCGAGAACAGCGGCTCGTCCCGGACACGGTTCGCCACGGCCGCGAGGTGGGTGCCCTGACGGCCGACACCGAAAGGGGCATCCACACCACCCCCGGAGGCAACCGCATCCGTGCCACACCGTGCGGTCAGCCACGGTGAACGACGTCTGGTCGCGGCCGAGATGTGCCGATGGGCCGGGCTGAAGCCGGTGGCACCCGACGCCATTTCATTGCGGCAGTCGTCTGGCCAGGTTTCGTACGATGTCGTCGATCCGTCCGTTGCTGGCCTCGTACCCCGCGCCCCCGTCCTCCAGGAGCATGATCTCCCGGATCTGGGCGGGTGTCAGTCCTCGGTCGTGCAGCGCTATCACCTGGTCCCGCCAGGCGATGGCCGACATGGCCCCGTCGATGTTGTAGTGCGCTTGCAGGGTGCGTTCCGCGATGTGCTGCGCCTGCGTGAGCGCCGCGTCCGCTCTCATGAGGCTGAGTTCTGACTGGGCCTCGGACTGGGCCAGGGCACGTTCGGCCTTACGCAGGCTGAGGACGGCTATGACGACGGCAATGACATTTCCGGCAAGTCCTGACCATGCGGCGATACTGCCCGAGTCCACTTCCAGCCCCCTACGACATGTTGGTGCCATGTTGGCCGCAGAGACGCATCTGTGGACAAACCGGTTCCCCGCAACACCGACGGAAAACAGCACACAACATCTGGACGGTCCTGAGTCGGCAGGAACGCCGACCGGGAGAGGTGGAGAGCGCGCCGGGCACGTCGGCGATTTCGTCCTCGGGTCGTACACCTCACGGGGACCATGAATCTCCGTCTCGTTCCGGCGTCGTGCCTCAGCGGGCAGGTGCTCGCAGACCGGCGGGCGGCGGGCGGCGGAGCAGTATTACCGCTCCGCGTAGCGCAGGAACTGCCAGCCCAGTACGGCCAGGGCAAGAGTCTGTGCGAGGGAGACGAGCACGAGCAGAGGCCGGGCAGCGGGAGAGCACCAGAACGCGGTCATGCAGATCATCGGCATGGCCAGGTACGTGAACAGATCCACAGCGGTCTGCAGCCGCTTGCGCGTGGTGCGGCGCGCATCGTCGCGGTGGTAGACCTCCCAGCCGAACACTGCGTCATGGGCGCCACTGAGCTCGGCCAGCCGCGGTCCGAGCTGATCGCGGATGTAACAGCCGACCGCCGAGATCTTCTCGTCGTTGACCAGGTAGGTCCAGCCCAGGACCAGGCAGATCACGGGAACGGCGAGCAGCAGTTGGGGCTGCCTGCTCTGGACGGTGATCGTCAGGACCGCGGTGGACGCGGCGAGCGTGAAGTAGAGCAGGTTGTCACGGAACCCTATCCGGGTTTTCTGCTCCTCCTTGATGCGGTCGTACTCGGCCAGCAGGAGTCTGCTCTCGGGGACGTCCTCTGTCTCGGCCACGGTCATTCCTAAGCTCGGGTCCCGGCTGGTTGATAAGTGGGCGGGCAGGATTCCGGCGCTCCGGTCCCTGCCCGCCCTGAAGGCCCGGACAACTCAGTCGGCAGCACGGAAGGGTGGCAGATTGTTGGGATTGTTCCGTTCGATCCAACCCTTTCCGTCCGCCGCGATTCCTTCCAGGAGACGGAAGGTGTGGATGAAACCAGCCGAATTGAGGTTTATTTCGGCGATCTCCTGGACGTTCTCGTCCGGTTCCAGTTGATGGGTGTCGGCGTCTTTGACGCGAATGTTCCTGGCCGGCCCGTTGGTGAGGACGAGCTCCAGGTCATAGCCCACATGAGTGCGTTCCGTGACCTGCACGGAGGACAAGGCGTCGAACCGGTAGTTGCTCCGCTGCTCGTCCCCGCGTTTTGCGTCGGCGAAATCGAATTCCGTACTGATTTCACGGACACCGTCCTGTGTGACCAGGAAAAGACGGAAGCTGTAGCGCGAGTACCGCCAAGGGCCGCCCTTCACACGCCCTCGCTTGTAAGGGCGTGCGGGTGTCACCAGAATGGTGTGGGTGATCAGGTCGCGCCAGGTGAGCTGATAGTGACGGAGCGCTTCGTCGACGAACAGCGTCTTGTCACAGGTGAGCCAGGTCTCCATTTCCAGCTCGGTGGGTCGCGTGGTGTCCAGGAAGGTTTTCCATTTTTGGTACGCGATTTGCCGAGCGGTCAGCCGCTCCTGATATTCCTGGGTTTCCTCGGCCAGTCGGTGCTCCTCACCCCGGGCCTCCAGCCACAAGGACGCAGCCGCGCGCCCGGACCAGACCGCACCGGCTGCGGCCAGGACGACCGGCAGCATCTGCGACGCGCCGACACTTGAGGCCGCTGTTCCGAACAGGGCCAGACCCGTGATGCCGAGAACGGTGAGGGCGACCACGCACAGCAACTTCGCCACCGCCGACGTCTGGGGGCGGTGATCGAACAAAGTACCCTCGTTGTGACGGTCCCGGGCGTCCTCGGCAAGGTAGCGGATCAGCCAGTTGACCCGGTCCACACTGATTCGGCTCTCGCGGTAGAGAAATGCGATCTCGGCGGCAAGGCTGTTGCGGATGTGGCCGGTATATCCGAGCCATTCGTACGAGGCGAATCCGTGGGGTACGCGGATGCTGAAGTAGTGATCGAACGAATGACGGACACGGTTGGTGAACCCGTCCCCGGCATAGGCCGGATCGCCCGTGTGCGGGACCTGGGACTCACGGTCCCTGGCCTTCCGCTGATGTTCCTCGTACCACCATCGGCGGCCGAAGCGAGCCGCGGTCACGCCCGCACCGAGCGCCACCAGCAACTCGACGACTGCCGCAGCCGGCTCCGCCACCAGCGCCAGAATCCAGAGAAGCCCGGTGACGACGACGAACAGGCCCGTTCGGACCGGAAGGGCCCCCCGAGCGGCAGGAGCGGTGCTCGGGCGGGGCGGCAGGGCCCGTGGCCCGATGGGATCGGGCTCGAAATAGGCCCAGACCCGTTGGACCCGGTCACTGCCGAAGCGAGCTGTCTCGGCCCGTTCGCGGTTCTCGACCCACAGGCTGTCCTTCAGCCCTCCGGTGAGGACGAGGTCGAGGTGGCGGAGGATCGCGTCACGCTGGTGGGACGACAGGGCGCGCAACCGCTCCAGTACGCGCCCTGTTCCGCCGTCCGCGGTGCTGAACATCGCCAGCAGCTCGAAAACGACACGCAGAGCGTTTTTCCACTCGCCCTCGGCGTAGGTCCGTACGAGTCCGGAAGCGCGGTGCAGCCGCTGGATCTCTTCGGTGCTGAGATCGTGGTAGCCGCGTGCACTGAGCATGGCAAGCACCCAGTGGAAACGGACCTCCGCGTTGTCGTGTCCGTGGGCGATCGCGTCACTGATCATTTCGCGAGCGCGGCTGGGGATGCCATCGGCCAGGAACCGCACACCGACCCTGTATTTTTCCTGAGGCGACGCGTCCGGATGGACGAAGTAGACGTTGGAATTGTGTACGGTCTCGGCCTGGATTCCGACGGTGGAGCCGTATGCGGCCGAATTGTTCGTCCCGCTGCTGCCGTCGTTCATGACAGGTCACCCGCCGCCACGACCAGTGGTGCCAGCCTGCCCACCAGCTCGGGCAACTCCGCGATCAGACCGCGCAGCCTCTTGAGTGCCATGGTCGCCCTCTTTGACGAGTCGGGAGTTTTCTCCCTTGCCGCCCGGCGGGCGAAGCCCAGCTCGGCCAGTGCCTCCCGGTAGGTGTCGTCGTCGAGAGCGCCCTCGGCGTGGTGACGCTTCAGGTGCCCACGGAACCCGTCCAGTTCCACGACCAGGTCCGCCGGGCCGGTCGCCTTCGGGTCCGCGTTCAAGTGAACGCTGCTCTCCTTGACCGAGCCGGCCATGATGCCGACAGTGCTGTTATGAGCGGTGTTGCTGACGTGCGCTTCGGCTCTGTCGGCCGTATGGGTCCGGTCTGCATGGGACATTGCTATCTGCTCCTGTTCCCCCACCAGTTCCGCAGCCAGCCGCGTGGCGAATGACGCCGCGTTCGCCGCGGCCCGTGGCTGCCGGTCACGATCCTTCGCACTGCTCTTCGTTCCGTCCGCCCGGTCGCTGATCCCGCGGATGATGGCCACCGGTGCCCCGTTGAGATGACCGGCCTGCGCCACACCGGCGGCCTCCATCTCGATCGCGAGCGCGTCGTTGTAGTGCTGCCGGATCCATCGCGCCTCGGCCGAGATCTTGGAGTTCTGTACGACCTCGCCGGCGGCGATCGCCCCGAAACGCACCTGCGGCGCGCGTCCACGGCCGGACGTGCCGTCGGCCCAGTCGTTCACGCGGGCCAGATGCAAGCCGAGCTGGCTGATGCCGTGCGGCGCCTCCCACACCCTGGGACGGGCCTTGAGTCCGTCGTCCTCGCTGGTCCCGCCGTGGTAGGCGTACACGTGTGTCGCCATCACCACGTCACCCAGCCTGGCGGTGTCCCACAGGGCACCGGCGACACCGACGAACAGGACGGCCACCGGCGAGAACTCCTGTATCGCGCGCTCAGCGATCACTGCGGCGGAATGATTCCCCTTGCCCGTCAGACCGAGCGCGACACGACATGAAGTGCCCTGCACGGTTCCCACCTCGAACCGCGTGCCACGCTCATGACGGTGCACCTGCGGACCGGCCAGTTTCCGGCGCACAGCCCGGTACTCGAGATTGAGGGCGGTGAGGATCACCACCAGGTCTTTCGACATCTATTCCCCTTCCTCTTCCGTGTCCTCCCCCGTCGTGGACGGCACGGGTCGGATCAGTGGTGGGAGCAATACCGCCCTCGGCCCGGCCCGGTACAGTCGCGCGGGCCGTCCTCCCGTGGTCCTGCGTCCCGAGCCGGCGGGGATGATGAATCCCTTCACGGCCTGAACTTTCCGGTAGAAATTACGAGTGTCGAGTTCGGTGCCCCAAACCGCCTCGTAGACCTGCTGCAACTCGGTTATGGTGAAAAGTTCTCCGCAGAATGCCGTGGCCAGTGCCGAGAATTCGAGCTTGGTACGCGCCCGTTCAATTCCGTCCGTCACGATCCGGCGGTGATCGAAGGCCAGTTCCACCTCACCGGACAGGACGGCTTCCGCGGGGACCCACGCGGCGTCCGTGGCATCCGTTCCCGCGACCGGCTCGGGAAGTCCGGGCGCGATCGCCAAGTGGGCCACGGAAACGACTCGTCCTCGTGGATCACGGCCCGCGTCCCCATAGGTGGCCAACTGCTCAAGATGCACCCACCCGGAGCCCAGGGCGGTTTCCTCACTCAACTCACGGTGGGCGGCGTCCAGGATCTCCTCACCAGCGTGATTGAGGAATCCACCGGGCAGTGCCGGCATGCCTTGAAAAGGATCCTCGCCCCGCTCCACGAGGAGGACACACAGCTTCCCCTCACGCAGCGTCAGGATCACAAGATCGACCGTCAGTAGCACAGGCGGGGGTGACCACACGTCAGCTTGCATGCAGGTCACGGTACTTGGGTTTCTGTCAGTTTAACAAGAAGGGGGGTGGAGATCATTGGCGGCGCAGGGCGAAGGCACGAGGACATGGAGGTGGGAGCCTCGGTTCGCACAGCAGCACTGCACAAAGACCGGCTCACCGGTCTGGTTCTGCACACCACCCGCGGCCGTCCCTCCCTCCCCGGGCGTGTGTCCGGGGCTCGGCCGCCGGCGGATGGGGCGGGCCGGCTCCGTCAAGCCGTGGGTTTCAGGGCGATGAGTCCCGGCGCGGTTGCCGGTCTGTATCTCCGACACGGCGTGACGCTGCACGGCGTCACGCGACGGACGCGGGTTCCGCGAACGAGGAGAGCAGTATGAGTGCCGACTACACCTTCGATGTCTTCTGCAGTCTCGACGGCTACGGCTCCTACGACAGCAACGGCGACTGGGGCGGTTACTGGGGCAAGCAGGGGCCCGAGTTCCTCGACCGCCGCCTCGCCCAGTACGCGGCGGAGCAGCGGATGGTGCTCGGGGCCAACACCTTCCGCCAGTTCGTGGAGATGCTGGGGCCGGGTGCCGCGAACTCCGCGGAGTTCGAGAGGAACGACCCGGTGAACAGCCGGATGAGGAACATGCCGACGACCGTGGTGTCGAACACGCTCCGGGGGCCCCTCGACTGGCCGGACGCCACCCTCGTCGGCGGGGACGCCGTCGATGTCGTCGCCCGGCTCAAGGAGGAGTCGGAGGTGCCGTTGCGCTCGCACGGCAGTCTGTCCGTGAACCGGGCGCTGATGGCCGCCGGTCTGGTCGACCGCGTCCAGGTGACGCTCTTCCCCGTGATCACCGGCCGGACCGGAACGGACCCGGTCTTCCGGGGAGCGGCCGACTTCGACCTCGAACTCATCGAGAGCGTGACGCTCGACGGCCGCATCCAGGAGCCCACCTACCGGCCCACCCCGCACAAGTGAGTCCGGTCGGGCCGACCGGCGCAGTCGGACCGACCGGCTTACGCGGTGTGCTTGCCGGCCCGGTGCGACATCCGGGCCAGCAGCAGGGCCCCTCCCGCCGCGGCTCCCACCGCGCCCGCGGCCAGGAAACCGCCGTTGGCGCGCCACGACAGCACCGACCACCTCGACTGCGCGGAGAACAGCGAACCCGTACTCAGCCACGACCCGGTCGAGATCAGGGACTGGGCGGAACCGATCGAACCGACCGACAGGGCACTTCCGATCGAACCGACCGACAGGGCCGAACCGATCGACCCCACGGACAGCACCGACCCCACCGAGCCGATCGACAGCACGGAGTCCTGCGACCACAACGACAGCACCGAACCGGAGGAGGAGCGACGACGGACCGGCCGTACGGAGAGCTTTGTCATGAGGTCATCTTGCCCGCTCGTCGTCCCGCGCCGGGAGCGGGCACGTCCGGTCAGTTGGTGAAGGTGATGTACTTCCAGGCGCCGTGCGTCGTCGAGTTGACCGTGTCGCCGGACGAACCGTTGATGTACGACGAGCGGATCCGGGCCCGGATGCCGGACTCGCCCGGCGCCCCCAGGGCGACGACCGACTTGCCGTTCGCCCCCAGGGCGACGTACTCGGAGGCCGAGTCGTACCAGGAGCCCTGGTAGTACACCTGGAGCTGGAAGCGCTGCTTGCGGCCGGTGTAGTAGTTCATCGTCGTCGTGAACACCGGGTCCGTGTTCTTGCGGAACCAGGAGTACGTCGTCGAGCCGATCTTGGCCGTCCTGTAGTGCTTGGAGACGGTGGTCGAGACCTTCGCGTGGGCGTACGCCGTCGAGGTCGCGGTCTTCGCGGCGTAGCGCGCGTCGCCCGTGAAGACCGCGGTGACGGTGGTGTCACGGGTCATGTCGACGGTCGCCGACAGGTTGCCCGCGGAGTTCACCTTGGCGGTCTTCAGCAGCTTCTTCGGCTTGTCGGAGCCGAAGGGGTCGGCGTAGATCGCGACGGTGCGGTTCTTGTACGTCGTCCCGAGGTGCGCGGTGAAGGTGACGTCCTTGCCGTACGTGTACAGCTTGCCGTTGTTGCCCAGGCTCAGCGCGGTCGCCTTGCGCGACACCTCGACCGCGTCGGAGACGGAGACGGCGGCGTGCTCGGCGTCGCCCGCGTAGGAGACCCGGTAGGTGACCTTGCCGCCGGCGGGCGGGGTGTCCGTGAAGGAGAAGCTGCCGTCCGCCTTCGTCCTGACGGCGGCCAGCGCCTTGCCGTTCGGGGACTCGACGTCCGTACGGGTCACGCTCAGGGCGGTACCCGCCGGGAGGGCCGACTTCGAGGTCAGCCTGCCGGTGACGGTGAGCTTCTTGGCGCGGTCCGACTTCGCGGGGGCCGACACCTTGAGCGTGGGCAGTTCCTTGGTGGGGTCGGCCAGGGCGCGCAGGGTGTACGTGCCGCGGGTGTTCACGGAGACCGCGAAGACCTGGCTCGCGTCCGGCGCCCAGGCGAGCGCTCCGTCCACCAGGGTGTCGGCGCCGCTGCTGTCACCGGTGTTGGGGAAGTCGTACTCGCGCACCGGCACCGCGTCGCCGGGCCGGTGGATGTGGACGTCGGGTTCGTACCCGGAGGAACTGCCGCCCGCGACGCTTCCGTCGGGCGCGACCCGCACCGCGTTCGGGTAGGGGTCGATGGGGTAGCCGGTCCGCTCGGTCAGGTCGGCGGCCGAGTAGGCGCCGATGCCGTAGCCGCGGTCGGGGGAACCCCAGGAGGTGAGGACCTGGCTGCCGTCGGGCGTCAGGTCCAGCTGCCGCACGGCGGTGTCCATGTCGCCCTTGACCCGCAGGGCGGCCCCGTCGGCCGAGACGTCGTACACGGCGAGGTCTCCGCCGTTGCCCGCCACGAGGACACCGGGGACGGCCGGGTCGGAGGCCAGGAACATGCCGTAGGCGCCGGAGAAGCCGACGTCGCCGCGCTGGGCGAGGTGGACGACGGGCTCGGCGCCGGAGATGTCGAGCGAGCCGAAGTCGGTGCCGTGGGCGAACCAGATCCGGCCGTCCACCACCTCCAGGTCCGCGGGGGCCGCGCCCACCGGGTAACTGGCGGTCCGGACGTACGTGTCCGTCTCCACCGAGACGATGCGGTTGCCGTTCCTCACGGCCGCGTAGACCTCCCCGGAGTCGGCGGACAGGGCGAGGCCCGTCACGCCGGGGAGCCCGGTCAGGGTCGCCTTCACGGCACCCGTGTAGTCCGTCACGACGATCTTGCCGCCGGTGGGGTCGGAGACGTAGACCCGGCGGTGGGCGCCGTCCACGACGATGTCCCCCACCGACGCCACCGGAAGGACCTTGGCGGCGTCGGCCGACGCCGGACCCGCCGCTCCGGCCGTCAGGACCGCGGAACCCAGGACGACCGCGAGCGCCGTCGCGATCGACGTGCTGCGTCTGTGCACAGTGATGGTTACTCCCACAGAAGATGCCCGGTACGCGCCGGGCATGGATGAGGCGGCCGCGCGTCCCCCTCGCGCCGTCAGAGACGCATGGACGCGGCCGAAGGTGCAGCGTATGGCATGCCAGTGACAACGAAGCCCGGTTTTCGGCGTCCTCGGCCGTGCGCGGCGGTGCCCGGTGGTGCACGGCCGCCCCCGGCCGCCGAGACCCCGTCGGCGAGGGCGCCGCTGCGGCTGCCCCTGCGGCTGCCCCTGCAGAACGGGAAGTCCGTCTTCCACGTGGCCCTGACCGCGGTCGGCGCGCCGCTCGGCCGCTGTCCGGCGTCGTTCGCGCGGTTCCCCGCGCCCTTGGGTACCTGGGTACTTGGGTACCTGGAGGACGGGGAACCGCGCGGTCCGCCAGTGGGTCAGCGGAGCTTTCGGCAGAAGAGCGCGTCGGGAGTGCGGGACGAGCCGATGCGGCCCGTGCAGGCGATGCCGGCCACGTACTCGTCGTCCGCGCACTGGCCCTTGTAGTGGCCCGTGGCGAAGTCACCCCCCTTGGGGGACGCGCCCCGGTCGTCCCCCCGGTCGAACCAGACCGTACGGCCTGCCGTACCCGTGATCACCCCGGACGGGGCAGCCGTGCACAGCGCGGACGAGACGGCCGCCCCCCGCACGCCGTAGCCGGACACGAACTGCCCGTCGGCGCACTGCAGCTTGGTGTAGCCGGAGGCCCAGTCGCCGCCCGCCTTCACATACCGCTCGTCCTTGACGACCTCGTACCCGCCGCCCCCGCCCGGCGCGTCCGGCAGCGGACCGGTGGTCACGTCGGAGCACAGGCCCCGGTTGCCCGTGTGGCCGAGACCGAGGAGCCGCTGCCCGTCGGGGCAGGCGGCCTTGCGCGCGCCGGAGTCCCAGTCGGGCAGCGCCCGCATCCGCCGGGACTGGACGAAGTCGCCGTGGTCGGGGCTGAGCATCGACCACTCCGCCACGGGGGCGACCCGGCCGGTGCGGCCGGCGGCTCCGACGAGCCGGGACCAGGCGGCGGCCCGCCAGTCGTCGCCGTCGTACGGGCCCATGCGGTTCCCCGCCGCGTCCCAGTGCAGCAGGGCCCAGCCGTTGCCGCGGCGGTTCTCGTGCCATCCGACGAGCGGCCAGTACGCGAAGTCGGCGTCGGTGCGGATCAGGTGGTCGACGAAGTTCCCGAACCACGCGCGCGGCTCGGCACCCGTCTCCTCCCGGCCGCCGACGCCGAACTCGCTGATCCAGACCGGGGCGGTGAAGTGCTGGTCCTGCCCGTCGGTGACGTAGAGGGCCTGGCGGTTCAGTACGTCGATCAGTTCTGCGGGGGAGAGGTCGCGGTAGCGGGGATCGGTGGTCTCGCCGGTGCCGGTCGCGCCGCTGTGGTTCGGGCCGGTGTAGTCGTAGAAGTGGGCCGAGTACACGAGCTTGCCGGAGTCGACGAGGGTGTGCGAGAGGGTGCGTACCGGCGCCAGGGTGGGGCGTTCGTGCGGGAAGCCGTCGACGGGGATGCCGGTCCAGTTGATGCCCTCGACGACGATGAGGAGGTCGGGGTCGGCCTCCGTCAGGATGCGGTCGCCCGCGCGCTGGGATGCGGCGAACCAGTCGTGGTCACCGCCCAGTCCCCAGTTCGGGTCGTCCCAGACGTTGCGGCGCACCTCGTTGTAGAGGTCGGCGCCGACGACGCGCTGGTTGTCCTTGTAGCGGCGGGCCATGAAGAGCCAGTCGTCCTCCCATGCCCGGACGGACTGGGAGGTGTTCCAGCGTTCGTTGCCGTCGACCCCGCAGCACCACCGGGTGGTGTTGGTGTGGTTGTTGAGGATCACGGCGAGTCCGGCGGCGGTGAGTTCGCGGACCACGGCGTCGTACACCTGGAGCGGGGTCCTGCCGCGCAGCGCGGGGTTGGCGGCGACCGCGTCGTCGGTGACCGGGCGGTCGTCGTGGACCATCTCGTTGGAGAACGGCAGCCGGACGCTGTTGATCCCGATCTCCCGGAAACCCGAGATGATCTCGGCCATCGGGGCCCGGTCCAGGCCGAGGGGGACGCGGCCGGAGTTCTCGCCCGCGTGGTGGTTGGCGTCCTCGTCCGCGCTGCCGGAGCCGTTCCAGGTGCCGCTGGCCCCGTGCCAGTTGCCCGACCGCAGCTTGAAGCGGTCGCCGTCCGCGTCGACGATCCACCGCCCCCGCGTGCTGAGCGGCGGCGTCCAGTCCTCGGCGGCCGGGCCGGCCTCCCGGGGAAGGCCGGCCGCGGGGGCGGCGGGGTCCGGCGGGGCCGCCGCGGCGGCCGCCGGGCCGGGGATCAGGGACAGCAGGAGGAACAGGAAGAGGAGGAGGAAGAGGAACAGGAGGAGGGGCAAGGGGGGCGAGGTCGCCCTGCCGGGGGATCCGCGCACGGTCACCGTCCTGATGACTGAGGGCTGGGTCCGGACCTGGGGCCGGAACCGGGCCGAACCGGGGCCGAACCGGGCCGGAACCATGACTACGTTGTCATGGCAGCGACATCATGAAGGACGGCGGTGACGCCGGTCCAGGCCCTCGGGAGGTTCAGGACACCAGGAGGTTCAGGACACCGGGTCCGGGGTCCTGCCGTGGCGCAGCGTGCGGGCGCACCAGCCGATGACCACGGTGTTGACCAGCGCCCCGAGAACGATGGAGACCAGGAACACCGAGGACCCGTCCGGCAGCAGCAGGAGCGGCACGATGCTGGTGGGCGCGGTGGCGAACAGCGGGATGACGCCCGCCATGGACCCGTCCGAGTTCTCCAGGAGCGCCCAGCCGAGCAGGACGGTGCACAGGCCCAGGTAGGAGAGGGCGAAGAGGTCGCTGAGCAGGTAACCCAGCCGGTGCGGAAGGGTACGGACGAAGGTCGGGATCTTGCTGCTCACGGGTGGTGTGCTCCTGGTTCTTCGACGGTTCGGTGTGGTCTGGATACCGGGTGTGGTCTGGATGCCCGGTGTGGTCTGGATGCCGGGTGTGGTCGGTATGCCCGGTGTGGTCTGGATGCCGGGTGTGGTCGGGGCGGCTGGGACAGGGGCCCTCACATGGGCGAGCCGGGCGGGTTCGGACGGGCGAGACCGAGGTCGTACGCGAGGATCGTCGCCTGTACGCGGTCCCGCAGGCCCAGCCTGCGCAGCAGCGCGTTCACATGGGACTTGACGGTGCCGACGGTGATGCCGAGTTCGTCGGCGATCTCCGCGTTGTTGAGGCCGGCCGCGATCAGGGCCAGGACGTTGCGCTGGCTGCCGGTCAGGCTGTCCAGCCCGTCCGGACCGCTCCCGGTCCGCGTCCCGGCGCCCGCCCCCGACGCGTAGTGGCCGATGAGCCGCCGGGTCGCGGACGGGGCCAGCACGCTCTCCCCGTCGGCCACCACCCGGATGCCCTGGAGCAGTTCGGCGGCGTACACGTCCTTGAGCAGGAAGCCGGAGGCACCCGCCCGCAGCGCGTCGAAGACGTACGCGTCGAGGTCGAAGGTCGTCAGCACCAGGACCCGGGGCGCGTCCTCGCGGCCGGTGATGATCCGGGTGGCGGCGATGCCGTCGAGCACGGGCATCCGCACGTCCATGACGATCACGTCGGGGGCCAGTTCCGCGGCGAGGCGCACCGCGGCCGCTCCGTCGGCGGCCTCGCCGACGACGGTCATGTCCTCCTCGGCGTCGATCACGGCGGCGAACCCCGCCCGTACGATTCCCTGGTCGTCGACGACCAGCACCCTGAGGCTCATCGCTCCCTCTCCCTCTCCCTCTTCCCGTCCCCGTTCCTGGCCTCGTCCCCCTCCTCGTCCCCGTCCCCGTCGTCCTGGGCGTCCAGGACGACGGGGACGCCCAGGACGTCCAGGGCGGGGGCGAGTGGCAGCCGGAGGCCGATCGTGTCCGGCCGGCCGGTGTCCAGGGTGCCGCCGAGCGCGGCGGCCCGGGCCGCCAGCAGCTCCCGTACGGCGGGGCGGGCGGCGCGGGGCACTCCGGTGGCGGTGAGGGTCAAAATATCCCCGTCGGCGTCGAGCTCCAGCACCGCGGGCTCGTCGCCGCCGGCCGCGAGAACGGTCTCGGCGGCGTGGTAGGCGGTCAGGTCGACGGCCGTGGGCAGCCGCTGCGGTACGCGGTCGGTCAGCCGTATCTCGACGTCGCGGCCGGTGGCCCGGCACTGGTGGGCGAGCAGGTCGAGGGCCTGCAGGGTGGGCTGCGGGCGCAGGTCGGGTTCCGTCGCGCCGTCGCGGACCGTGTCCAGCAGGGCGCGCATCGCGGCGAGGGCCTCCCGGGCGCGTTCGGCGGTCGCGTCGAGCCGGCCGGCCTCCGCCTCGGCGACCATGTCGGCGGTGCGGGCCAGCACGGTGGTCTCCAGGCCCGCGGCGATCCGCCGCCGCTCGGCCCAGGCGTCCCGCACGGCCTCCCCCGTCCAGACGGCGAGGCGCTCGTCCCGCGCTCCCCGGGCGGCCCTCTCCCGCCGCCCCCGCAGGGCACCGCCCCACAGGGCCCCGCAGAGTGCCGCGCACACCCCGGCCGTGGCCCCTGCGACGACAGCCCAGACGGGAACCGCCGTACCGCGTTCCAGCACGGCGGTGACGACAGCCGCCGCATGCACGACCACGCCCACACCCGCGAGCACCAGAAGGTTGCGGGGGACCGCGCGGCCGGTGCCCGCCGCCGCGCGGGCCGCCTGCGCGGCGAGTGCCGCGCCCGTGGCCAGCAGGCTCAGCGCGGGCGGCAGCACGACCGGCCCCGTGTAGTCCCCCTCGGCCATCGCCGCCGGCCAGAGCAGGGCCAGCCCCGACAGCACCACCTGAGCGGTCCGCGGCGCCCGGCGCAGCCACAGCAGCGCGACCACCTGGGCCGCGGCCAGCAGTGCGAAGAGCATGCCCACGGACACGCCGGCCCCGCTCGGCGCGTCCTCGGCCCGTATCACCAGCACCGGGAGCAGCGGCTGCAGGACCAGACCGGTGGCCGCCGTCAGCTGCGCGACGCGGTAGCTCCGCGGCACGGGCTGTTCCGCCGTCCCGGCCGAGCGGCCCGGCAGGACCGCACGCACCTCCCAGCCGCCCTCGGCCGTCGGACCGCTGGTCAGTGTGCCGCCCGCCTCCCGGGCCCGGGAGCGCAGGAAGCCCTGGCCTCGTCCGCCGCCCAGACCGGCCCCGTGCGCCACCGTCCCGGACGGCGGTGCCGCGCTGGTGACCACGACGTCCGTGCGGGTGTCGCCGTAGCGGCACAGCACCTTCGTGTGCGCGCCGGGCGCGTGCCGGGCCACGTTGGTCAGCGCCTCGCGCACGATCCCGTAGGCCGCGTCCGCGACGGCGCCGTCCGGCAGCGGGCCGATCTCGCAGTCCACCGGCTGGTCGAGGCGGCGGAACCCGGCGACCAGTTCCCGCAGCCGCTCCTCGGGGGAGGGCAGGTCCTCGCGGGAGGGTGCCGGCGCCCGTACGGCGCCGAGCGCCCGGGTCACCTCGCGGCCGGTCCCGACCGCGAACCGCAGTGCCTCGTCGGCCAGTTCGGGGCGGCGTTCGCGCAGTCCGAGGGCGGCGCCCGCCGTCACCACCACGGCCGTCAGGTGGTGGGCGCTGACGTCGTGCAACTCCCTCTCCATACGGCGTCGTTCGGCCGCCGGGAGCCGGTGGCGCTCGGCCTCGGCCCGCCGCAGCAGCCGTGCGGCCGTCCGCCGGACGCGCCTGGTCCGCCGTACGCGGAGGCCGGCGCCGCACGCGGTGGCGTACAGCAGGGCGGTCAGGACGAGGTCGAGTCCCTCGCGATCGCTGAGCCCGTGCAGGCTGATGCTCTGCAGCAGCTGCCAGAGGGCGAGTGCCACCACGCACAGCACGGTGGTGAAGGTGTCGCGCTCGGTCGCCACGGTGAACAGGGTCAGCGCGACGCCCGCGGTCCCGAGCACGGCCGTCGCCCCGGTGGGCAGCGGTCCGGCGCCCAGCGCGCAGGCGGCGGCGACCAGGACGAGGGTGGTCACCGGGCGGGCGCGGCGGAGGGCGAGCGCGGCCGTGACCGATCCCGCGACCAGGACGGCGACGAGGAGGGCGGACGCGGCCGGGACGGTCCCGCGCACGAGCGCCGCCCCGGGCCAGACCACGGCCTGGACGCAGAGCAGCAGGACCGGGAGCAGCCGGTCGTCGGCGCGGTCCAGGACGGGTCGCGGGGCGGGGCTCGGGGCGTGGCCCGGGGCAGGGTTCGGGGCGGGGCTCGGGACAGGCCCGGAGGCGGGGTCCGGGGCGGGTCCGGGGGCGGGTCTCTCAGCGGGGTTCATGACAGATCCAGGCTAGGTCCGCAGGTGAGGGGGGCGGCTCCGGCTGGAGATGGATTCGCGTCTCTTACCTGGGTTGCAGACGGGCGGGCCGCGGCCGACGCCCCGGGCACCCGTGGGCACCCGTGGGCACCCGTGGGCCCGGGCTCAGGGCCGCCGGACGAGGAGCGGACGCGTGTCCATCACTCCGGGTGAATCGGTGGAGGGTGTGCCGAGGGCGGATTCGTCACAGTGCGCAAAGTTCCTTCGCCCGGGCGTTCCCGCGGCTCGATCCGCTTGTGGGGCCCGCCGCGGCCCGGGCTTAATGGACATCGCGCAGCCACCCGCGGACCCGCTCCGGGAAAGGATCCGGCACGGGCGGCACATTCCTTCCGGGACATTCCCGGCACATTCCTTCCGGGACATTCCTTCCGGGGCCTCCCGGAGCACTTCCGTACCGCGGGAAACGCACCCCCGCCCCGTAACGGGGCATCGTCCAGGGCGCCCTGCTCCGCCGCGCCCGTCCGGACACCGGAAACACGAACTCTTTCCGTATCACGCAGATGAGCAAACGGGAGGGAACCATCATGAAGGCAGGACTCAGGAAGAGAATCGCGGCGGCGGTGGCGGTCGTGTCCGCCGCGGCCGCGCTCACGGTGAGCGCGCCCGGCTCCAGCTCCGCCGCCCCCGCCGCCACCCCCAGCCTGCGGGCGTACGGCATCACCGGGGACGGCACCCTGATGGCCACGTTCAAGACGGACAACCCGAAGGTGCTCGACTGGGTCCGGCTCGTCACCGGCCTCTCCGGCGACACCAAGCTGGTCGGGATCGACTTCCGGGCGCAGAACGGCCTCCTGTACGGCCTCGGCGACAAGGGCGGCATCTACACGATCACGATGCCGCCGGCCACCCCCGACGTGGTCGTCACCAAGGTCTCCCAGCTCAAGGTCGCGCTCTACGGCACGGTCTTCGACATCGACTTCAACCCGGCCGCCGACCGGCTGCGGGTGCTCAGCAACTACGGCCAGAACCTGCGGCACAACCTGAACGACGGCAGCACGGCCACCGACACCATGCTGAACTTCCCGCCCTCCACCACCGCGGCCCAGGGCGTGACCGCCGCCGCCTACACGAACAACGACCTGGTCGGATCCACCGGGACCACCCTGACCGACGTCGACACGCTCAACGACCAGGTCGTCATCCAGTCGCCGCCCAACGAGGGCAACCTCGTCCCGACCGGGCTCCTCGGCTTCGACGCCCTCACCGACGCGGGTCTGGACATCTACAGCGACCTGACCAACGGCAGGACGACCGCGAACACCGCCTTCGCCTCGCTCACGCCGTACAACGCCGGTACGCCGTCGCTCTACACCGTGAACATCTTCACGGGGGAGCCGACGCTCGTCGGCCAGTTCCCGCTGAACATCACGGACCTGGCCGTCTCCCTGACCGGAAGCTGATCCCTTCCCGGTCCACGAAACCGCTCCGGTCCACGAACCCGCCGCGGTCCGCACACCCGGACCGCGGCGGTCACCCGGACCGCGGCGGTCAGAGTGTGGTCGGTCCCGCCCGGACCAGGCCCGTCTGGTAGGCGATGACGACCAGCTGGGCCCGGTCCCGGGCGCCCAGCTTCGTCATGGCGCGGTGCACATGGGTCCGTACCGTCAGCGGACTGACCACGAGGTCCTCGGCGATCTCGGTGTTGGACCTGCCCTCCGCCGCCAGGGCCATCACCTCGCGTTCGCGCACCGTGAGCTCGGACAGCCGCTCGGGGGGTGCCAGGTGGCTCCCGGGCTCGGGGGACGTGAGGAAGCGGGTGATGAGCGTGCGGGTGGCGCCCGGCGAGAGCAGGGCCTCGCCCGAGGTCACGGTCCGCAGCCCGGCGAGCAGGGTGTCGGCGGTGACGTCCTTGCCGAGGAAGCCGCTGGCCCCCGCGCGCAGCGCCTGGGCGACGTAGTCCTCGGTCTCGAAGGTGGTCAGGATGAGGACGCGGGTCGCGGAGAGTTCCGGGTCGGCGCAGATGACCGACGTGGCGACGAGACCGTCCGTGCCCGGCATGCGGATGTCCATGAGGACGATGTCGGGGCGGTGCGCACGGGTCAGATCCACCGCCTCCGCGCCGTCGGACGCCTCGCCCACCACCGTCATGTCGTCGCAGGAGTCGATCAGTATCC
The DNA here is from genome assembly GCF_019710745.1 of Streptomyces beigongshangae. Taxonomy (GTDB): domain Bacteria; phylum Actinomycetota; class Actinomycetes; order Streptomycetales; family Streptomycetaceae; genus Streptomyces; species Streptomyces beigongshangae. The sequence goes on along the minus strand of NZ_JAHKJW010000004.1, from coordinate 128,935 downwards.
GGAAGGTGGCCCGCAGCAGGGCCTGGTCGTCGGCCAGCAGCACCTTGATGCTCATGGCTTCTCTCCTCCTGCGGAACCGGCGGTCCCCACCGGGGCGGCGACCCCCACCGTCCCCGACGTCCCCGACCTCTCCGGTTGCTCCGGTTGCTCCGGTTGCTCCGGTTGCAACGGCAGCGCGGTGACGACCTCGAAGCCGCCCCTGGGACGCGGGCCCGCGCAGAGTTCGCCCCCGATGGACTGGGCCCGTTCACGCATCCCCATGACCCCGAACCCCCGGCCCGGCCCGACCGCGGCGGCGAGGGGGACGGCCGCGGGCGCGCCCCCGGCGGGCCCGTCGTCGGTGACCGTGATCAGGAGGCGGGAGGTGACGTACGTGAGCCGCACCTCCGCGGTCTCCGCGCCCGCGTGCTTGGTCACGTTGGTCAGCGCCTCCTGCACGATCCGGAACGCGGTCAGGTCCACCCCGGGCGACAGCGGCCGCGGCTCGCCCTCCGTGGTCACCGTGACCGCGACCCCCGCCGACGCGCACGCCGCGACCAGGTCCGGCAGGCAGTCGAGGCCGGGGGACGGCTCCAGCGACGGGCCGGCCGGGTCGTCGCTCCGCCGCAGCAGCCCGAGCGTCGCCTTCAGCTCGCGCAGCGCGGAGGACGTGGTCCCGGTCAGGTCGTCGAGGATCTTCCGCGACTGCTCCGGGTTGCTGACCGCGAGATGGGCGGCGGTACCGGCCTGGGCGTTGGCCAGCGCCAGGTGGTGTGCGACCACGTCGTGCAGTTCGCGGGCGATGCGCATGCGCTCCTCGGTGACGCGCAGCCGCGCCTCCTCCTCCCGCGTGCGCTCGGCGTGTTCGGCACGGGCCTGCACCGAGGCCAGGTAGGCGCGCCGCAGCCGGGTCATGTTGCCGGCGGCGAGCGGCAGCAGCAGCCAGAAGAAGGGCCCGATCGTCCTGAGCAGCAGGGAGAGGCTGTCCATGGAGTCGGAGACGGCGTACACGACCGTCAGCGGCGCCGCGACGGCGATGCCGTAGACACGGGTGGTCCTGGCATCGGTGAGGGTGGCCAGCCAGTAGAGCGCGGCCATCACGGGTGCCAGCAGCAGGGGGGTGAGCAGGTATCCGAGGGTGACCGCGACCACGGTGCAGCCGGCGGTCACGACGACGGCGGTACGCGGATACCTGCGGTACTTGAGCAGGGCGAGGCAGGAGACACCCATGAGGACGATCGCGGCCCGGTCCCGGTCGGGCGGGTCGGCGCCGGGCAGGGTGAGGTTGCTGCCCATGACCGCGCAGCCCGTCAGCGCCAGCACCAGCACCCCGTCGAAGGCGTGGGGATGGCGGTCCGCGTACTGCTCGAAGCGGTCCGTGTAGCGCTCCAGGCTGCTGGACATCGGTCTCTCCGGGGTTTTTCCGGCGGGCTGTGCGGCGGGTTGTGCGACGGGCCGTGCGGCGGACTCCGTGGTGGGCGGCCGGGACTCCGTGGTGGAGTCCCGGCAACCCGCCGTGTCCATCGTGGACGCTTCCGGGTGCGTACGGCCGACGGGGCCGCCCGTGTCGTTCGTCACGGGCGGCCCCTGCCGCGGGGAGGGCGCGGCCGTCTCAGGTGCGTCTCAGGTACGGGTCAGGTGCGGGCCACTTCCAGCTCGGCCGTGTCGGAGGGGGCCGGGGCCGCGGCGGGTCCGCGGTTGAGCGCCTCGCCCTCCACGTCGACGCGGGGCAGCAGCCGGTCCAGCGCACGCGGCAGCCACCAGGCCCGGTGGCCGAGCAGGGCCAGGACGGCGGGCACGATCGCCATCCGTACGACGAAGGCGTCGAAGAGGACGGCGGAGGCCAGCCCGAAGCCGATCATCTTGATCATCGGGTCGCTCTCGCCGATGAACCCGGCGAAGACCGCGATCATGATCAGCGCGGCGGCCACGACGACCCGGGCGCTGTGCTTGAACCCGCTGACGACCGCCTGGTCGGGCGACTCCCCGTGGACGTACGCCTCCCGCATCCGGGAGACCAGGAAGACCTCGTAGTCCATGGCCAGGCCGAAGACGATGCCCACCAGGAAGATCGGCATCAGGCTCATGATCGGCCCGGTCTGCTCCACGCCCAGGATCCCGGCGCCGTGGCCCTGCTGGAAGACCAGGACGACCACGCCGAGGGAGGCCAGCACCGACAGGAGGAACCCGAGGGCGGCCTTCAGCGGGACGAGCAGGGAACGGAACACCACCATCAGGAGCAGGATCGCCAGACCGACCACGATGACCAGGTACGGGACCAGGGCCGCCTGGACCTTGTCGGAGATGTCGATGTTCAGGGCGGTGGTGCCGGTGACCTCGAAGGTCGCCCCGGTCCCGGACTCGACCCCGGGCCGCTCGCCGCGGATGGTCTCCACCAGGTTCGTGGTCCTCTCGTCGGTCGGCGCGGTGGCGGGCACGACCGAGAACACCGCCGTGTCACCGGCCTCGTTGAACTGCGCCGGGGAGACGGACACGACGCCCTTCGTGGCGCCGATCTCCTCGGCGACCGCCTCCACGGCGCCCTTGGGGTCGGAGTCGCCCTCGGCGTCCACGACGATCGTCAGCGGGCCGTTGAAGCCGGGCCCGAAGCCCTCGGCGAGCGCGTCGTAGGCCCGGCGTTCGGTGGTGGAGGTCGACTTCGCCTCGTCGCCGGGCATGCCCAGCTGCAGATCGGTCATCGGTACGGCGAGGGCGCCGAGGCCCACGACCCCGAGAAGCAGCACGGGTACGGGACGGCGCAGCACGAACCGCGCCCAGCGGGTGCCGCCGTTGGCCTTGGCGTCCCGGGGACCGCGCTCCTGCGGACCGGCCCCCTGCTCGGCGCGGCCGCTCCGGCGGGCCCGGCGCGTGAGCACGGCGTTCGGCCAGAAGCCGAGGAGTGCGGGGACGAGCGTCAGCGCGATCAGTACGCCCACGACGACCGCGCCCGCGGCGGCCAGGCCCATCTTGGTGAGCATCGGGATGCCGACGACCGCGAGCCCGGCGAGGGCGATGACGACGGTGAGTCCCGCGAAGACGACGGCCGAACCCGCCGTACCCGCCGCGAGCCCGGCCGCCTCCTGCGGCGTACGGCCGCGGGCGCGCTCCTCCCGGTAGCGCGAGACCACGAAGAGGGCGTAGTCGATGCCCACCGCGAGGCCGAGCATCATCGCGAGGGTGCCGGTCGTCGTGGACAGGCCGAGGGTGCTGGCCAGGGTCAGGATCGTGGCCATGCTCACACCGACGCCGATCAGGGCGGTCAGCAGCGGCAGCCCGGCCGCGGCGAGGGATCCGAAGGTGACCAGCAGGACGACCGCGGCCATCGCGACGCCTATCAGCTCGGCCGCTCCGCCCGGTCCGCCCTCGGCCTCCATCGCGGTGCCGCCGGCCTCGACGGTCAGCCCCGAGTCGCGGGCCTCGACGAGGGTCTCCTCCAGCTGGGACCTGCTGGCGTCGGTCAGCTCGCTCGGTCCGACCTTGTAGCCGACGGTCGCGTACGCCGTCGTGCCGTCCTTGCTGACCGCCTTCGTCGTGAAGGGGTCGGCCACGCTCGCGACCTGTGAACCGTCGGCCAGTTCGGTCACCGCCTCCTCGACGGCCCGCCTGTTCCCGGCGGCGGTGACCTTCCCGCCGTCCGGTGCGACGAAGACGACCCGGGCGGTCGCGCCGTCGGCCGACGTCCCGGGGAAGCGCTCCTCCATCAGGTCGAACGCCTTCTGGGACTCGATGCCCGGCATCGAGAACTCCTCGTCGGCGGCGGCGGGGGCCTTGATCGCGCCGAGGCCGACCGCGGCCAGGACGGCCGCCCACACGAGGGCGACGTACCAGCGACGCCGGAAGGCCAGACGGCCCAGTCGATAGAGAAAAGTAGCCACGGCAGAAGGTCTCCACATCTGGTGCCGAATGTCCGTCCAGGCTGTCCGGTGGAGGGGTGTCCTGTCGTCGTGCGGCTGCCGACACATTCCGCTACTCGGATTGCAGTAGCGGCGGGTCCCGGGGTCCGCCTGGGGAACGACGGGGGACGCTTCCGTCTCCGACCCTGGTCTTGCCCGGCCGGTCCCGCCCCGGTGCGGCCCGATCGGCCGTCGTCGCTCCGCCGCGAGACGGCGCGCCAAGTTACCGAAACGTAACCACTCTGCCGCTACCGCGAGTAACTTACCCATAGGTAAGTTCCGACCGGACCGCTCCCGTACCCGCGCCCCGTGCGCCGCTCCGCCCGCCGCCCCACAGGAGGTCCGCCATGCCCGCACGCAGAAGACTGCTCGCCGCGGCAGTCACCGCCGCCGCCTGCCTCGGCACCCAGGCACTCACGGCCACCGCCGCCCCGGCGGCGGACGAGGTCGTGTCCCGGGGCGTCACCATCCCGGCGTTCTACAACCCGCCCGCCACCCTGCCCGCCGCGAACGGCACGCTCGTCCGCAGCGAACCCCTCCCGCTGGCCCTGTCCCTGCCCAGCCTCCACGGGCCCCTGCCGGGCACCGCGACCCGGCTGATGTACAAGTCCACCGACTCGAACGGGAAACCGGTCGCGGTCACCGGGGCGTACATCGAACCGACGGCCCGCTGGAAGGGCGACGGGCCGCGGCCCCTGGTCGCGGTGGCGCCCGGCACCCTGGGCCAGGGCGACCAGTGCGCCGCCTCCATGGGCCTCGAACACCCGCTGCGGTTCAACGGCGAGACGGTCTCCGTCGGCTACGAGGACATCGCGATCTACCGGCTCCTCGCGAAGGGGACCGCCGTGGTCGTCACCGACTACGCGGGCCTGGGCGCCACGGACCGGCTGCACACCTACGTCGACCGGGTCGACGAGGCCCACGCGGTCCTGGACGCCGTGCGCGCGGCCCGCTCGGTCGCGGGCGGCTCGGTCACCGCCGGCTCCCCGGTGGGGCTGTACGGCTACAGCCAGGGCGGCGGGGCCACGGCCGCCGCCGCGGAACTGCAGTCCTCGTACGCCCCCGACGTCACCCTCTCCGGAACCTACTCCGGCGCGCCGCCCGCCGACCTGACCTCCGTCACCGGGGCCATCGACGGCAGCGAGCTGGCCGGGGCGCTGGGCTGGTCGCTCAACGGGTTCCTCCAGTCCGACCCCGAGCTGAAGCCGATCGCCGAGGCCCATCTGAACGCGGCCGGGAAGGCGGCCCTCGCCGATCTTTCCACCATGTGCGTCGGGGACGCCCTCTTCGGCTACGGCTACACCAAGAGCACCGAATGGACGAAGGACGGCCGCACCCTCGCCGACATCGTCGCCGCCACGCCCGAGCTCAAAACGTTCCTGGACGGCCAGCGCATCGGCAGGCTGAAGCCGTCCGGTCCCGTGCGGCTCGCGACGGGCACCGCCGACAACCTCGTCCCGCACGGTCAGGCCCGGGACCTCGCCGTCGACTGGTGCCGCAAGGGCGCCGACGTCACCTACAAGCCCGTCGTCCTGCCGAACGCCGGCAGCGCGCTGCTCAACCACTTCGCCCCGCTGCTGACGGACCAGGGCAGCGCGGTCGACTGGCTGACGGACCGCCTGTCCGGCAGGCCCGCCACGTCCAACTGCGGCTCCCTGCCGCTCCGGCCCTGACCCGCGGTCCTGACCCGCGGCCCTGCTCTCCGGCCCTGATCCGCGGCCCGCACCTTCCGGGGTGGGGGGTTGTGACACACGCGACTCCACCACCCGGGCACGCCCGGCGCCGCCCGTCGCGGTCCGCCGCGGCCCACGCACGGCGCCGGCGGCGGGACCCTTGGCCCGCAAGGGCCCCGCCGCCCGCCGTGCAGAAACCATGCGTCCCGGCACAGTCAATATCTGTGCCCGTCGGATAAGAATTGGATCCGGCGCGCGATGAATATTACTTACGCGACAGGCCGGGCCGGTTTTTCGGACCACGCGCCGCCGATCCCACCGTGCTACTGTCGATCTCAGTTGCAGTTGTGGTTCCCGAAAATCTTGCAGGTGTCCCCACCGGTTCATTCGGGTGGGGATCCTTTATGGCTCCGGTTGTTTCCGGAGGGGTGATCATCACGGCGACACGGAGTACACGCAGTGTGCACTCCGAAGCACCGCCCCGAAGGAGAAAAACATGGCTTCCGGTACCGTGAAGTGGTTCAACAGCGAAAAGGGCTTCGGCTTCATCGAGCAGGACGGCGGCGGCGCCGACGTCTTCGCCCACTACTCGAACATCGCCGCCCAGGGCTTCCGCGAGCTGAACGAGGGCCAGAAGGTCACGTTCGACATCGCGCAGGGTCAGAAGGGCCCGACGGCCGAGAACATCGTTCCCGCCTGATCGTCGGCACGCACTTCGCAGCTGGGGCCCGCACCTTGGGGTGCGGGCCCCAGCTCGCTGCGTTCCAGCCGCGTTCCAGGGGATTCGCTCCCCGCTCCCCGTCACCCTCGCCGCCCTCGCTCACTCGTCGAGGTCCCCGGTCCGAGTCCGGATGACAATCCTCCGGAGCGTCCCGCGCGCATTCCCGCCGAATCGATCCATCGACCGATTCGGCTCCCTTTTTCTTCGGCTCGTTCTTGCAATTCCCTGCGTTGCTCGTTCTTCGCGGGAATTCCTTGATACGCGCCATGTCAAGGAAGGTTCCACGTGAACCGCACACGCTCGAACGACCGCTACTCCCGTACCCGCACCGGAAACACGGGCTCCGGCTTCGGCTCGGACTCCCGTTCCGGATCCGGCTCCGGCTCCGGCTCCGGCAGGGGCGGCTACCGCACCGGCGGGCCGCGCCGCTCCGAAAGCTACGGACGCCGGCAGAGCGGGCCCCAGGGCGAGTTCGCCCTGCCGAAGACGGTCACCCCGGCGCTGGACGCCGTCGAGGCGTTCGCCGATCTCGACATGCCCGAGCAGCTGCTCGCCGCGCTCGGGCACGAGGGCGTGACCGTCCCGTTCCCGATCCAGGGCGCGACCCTGCCGAACTCCCTCGCGGGCCGCGACGTGCTCGGCCGGGGCCGCACCGGCTCCGGCAAGACCCTGGCCTTCGGCCTCGCGCTCCTCACCCGTACGGCGGGACTGCGCGCCGAGCCCAGGCAGCCGCTGGCCCTCGTCCTCGTCCCCACCCGCGAGCTGGCCCAGCAGGTCACCGACGCGCTCACCCCGTACGCCCGCTCCCTGCGGCTGCGGCTGACCACCGTGGTCGGCGGGATGTCGATCGGCAGGCAGGCGGGCGCGCTGCGGGCCGGCGCCGAGGTCGTCGTCGCCACGCCCGGCCGGCTCAAGGACCTCATCGACCGCGGCGACTGCCGCCTCGACCAGGTCGCCGTCACGGTGCTCGACGAGGCCGACCAGATGACCGACATGGGGTTCATGCCCCAGGTCACCGAGCTGCTCGACCAGGTACGCCCCGGCGGCCAGCGGATGCTGTTCTCGGCCACGCTCGACCGCAACGTCGACCTGCTGGTGCGCCGCTACCTGACCGACCCCGTGGTGCACTCCGTCGACCCGTCCGCGGGCGCGGTGACCACCATGGAGCACCACGTCCTGCATGTGCACGGCGCGGACAAGCAGCGCACCACCACCGAGATCGCGGCCCGCGAGGGACGCGTGATCATGTTCCTGGACACCAAGCACGCGGTGGACCGGCTGACCGAGCACCTGCTGAACAGCGGGGTGCGGGCCGCGGCCCTGCACGGCGGCAAGTCCCAGCCGCAGCGCACCCGGACCCTGTCGCGGTTCAAGTCCGGGCACGTGACGGTCCTGGTGGCGACCAACGTCGCGGCACGCGGCATCCACGTCGACAACCTCGACCTCGTCGTGAACGTCGACCCGCCGACCGACCACAAGGACTACCTGCACCGCGGCGGCCGCACGGCCCGCGCAGGCGAGTCCGGCAGCGTCGTCACCCTGGTCACCCCCAACCAGCGGCGCGACATGAGCCGTCTGATGGTCGCCGCCGGCATCACCCCGCAGACCACCCAGGTGCGCTCGGGCGAGGACGAGCTGAGCCGCATCACGGGCGCCCAGACACCCTCGGGCGTCCCGGTCACCATCACGGCCCCCGCCTCCGAACGCCCCCGGCGCAGCGCCTCGGCCGGTCCCTCCTCGTCGGTCCGCGGCCGACGGGGCCGCGGGAGCCGGAGCCGCTTCACGGGTGAGGCGGTACGCCGTACGGTGCCGCGCCCGTCCACGGCCGACGCGGCCGCCTAGCCCTCCGGGTAGCCTCCGGGCCGGATTCGGTCGCCGGGTCCGGCTCCCGGGCCCGGCCCCCGGCTCTCCCCCCTCTCCCCTCTCCCCTTCCCTCCCCCTCCTCCCTGTGACTGTGAGGCATCATGCGCTGTGTCATCGCCCGGTTCCCGTTCGACCTCACCAAGGCGGGGGTCCTGGACTCGATGAAGGGCGTCAAGCCCGAGGCCATCACGGGTGAGTCCGTGCTCATCGGCCGCCGCCACTACCCCGTCAAGCAGGTCGGCGAGGTCATCACGCGGCAGGACCGCCGCGACTTCACCGGCGCGGAGGTCACCCGGGCCATGACCCGGCTCGGCTTCACCTGCCGCAGCCCCCAGGAGCCCGCGCCCGCCCCGATCGCCCTCACCCCGATGCAGAACGCGTCGGCGATGCTCGGAGCCCCCGAGCCCGACGCCGCGGACGCGGTTGCGGTTGCCGCCCGCTGACACAGCGGACAGCGACCGGACCGGACCGGTACGACGACGAGGGCCCCACCGACAGATGTCGGTGGGGCCCTCGTCGTCGTACCGGTCGGCGGGAAGAGGCCGCGTACGGGGTCTCAGTGGTCGGAGTAGCTGAAGTCGCCCATCGTCCAGGCGCTGATGTCCTCGATGGCGACGCGGTACATCCCGCCGGTCTCCGGGATGCCGACGTTGCCCTGCAGGATGCGGGCCAGATGGAAGTGCAGATGGGTGGGCGCCTCGTCGTCGGCACGCCCCTGTGGCCGGTCCGCGAGGAAGACGCCGGCGAACGGACCGAGATGGTCCGAGTCCTTCAGCACTTCCGAGACCCGTTCACGCCATACGGCTTCGGGAGCCAGTCGACCGGTGATGACAGCACCACCGGTTACCACGGTCAGCGACATCCGATTGCTCTGCCCGGACTCCACCAGGGCTGCGATGCCGACGAGCAGTTCGTCAGGGTTCGACATGAGAGCCGATTCTATCCAGTGGTCGGTCCTGCTCACCTCCCCCGGGACGGCGGCAGGATAACTGGGACCCACGCCGAGCAAAATCTATCTTTGCCAGAGTAGACATTGGCCGTGTGCGTGGCTAAGGTTTCTCCCGTAGCCAACGTCGAGGAAGCCCGGCAGACACGAACTGGCGGGATGAAGTAGGAGAAGTTCGCAGTTCAGGGCGGTTGTGGAGTTCCGAAGCCAGGTGTTCGCAGGACGGTGACGGGACTGACGACCGCACTGGGTGGCTCGCAGGTTCAGGAGCTGCCGACCAGCACCTCACCGATACCGAGAAAGAACGGAGGAGCAGACGCCATCGGGATCGCCCGGCCGAGAGCATTCGGTCCGGGTACCGCAAGACCCCGGATTGGAAGGTGGTCCCCGGTCACGCAACCGCGATCCCCGCACTTCCCGCCCTCTCCCGGGCCGGGCTGCGGAAACAGAAGGTCGGCGAGACAGTAGCGCCGGCAGATGGTGTTCAATTTCCTTCGGGGCCCTGGTGCCGTACGGCGCCAGGGCCCCTCGACGCGTTGCGGAACGAGTTGCAGAACGAGGTGACATGACAGCGGACAACCCACTGGGCGATCGTCTGGAGGACGACGACTATCCCGCGTACACGATGGGGCGGGCCGCCGAGATGCTCGGCACCACGCCGGGTTTCCTCCGGGCCATCGGTGAGGCGCGGCTCATCACTCCGCTGCGGTCCGAGGGCGGACACCGGCGCTACTCGCGGTATCAGCTGCGGATCGCCGCGCGGGCCCGGGAGCTGGTGGACCGGGGGACGCCGGTCGAGGCCGCCTGCCGCATCGTCATCCTTGAGGACCAGCTCGAAGAGGCGCAGCGGATCAACGAGGAGTACCGGCGGTCGGCCGAGGACTCTTCCTGAGCGGCCGGCCGAGGACTCTTCCCGAGCGGTCGGCCGGGCAGGCGGGGGACAGGGGGGTGTGATGTCCGGATGCGCGGTGACCTGCACGTGGCGGGCGGGGAATCCGTGCAGGAGCGTCACACGGGCTGCACACGGTCCGCCCCGGGGCTCGTTAGCGTGGCTGACTCCCGTACGACCCGGACCGGCAGCGGACCGGCGGGTCGGCGACCGGTCGACTCAGGAAGACGCTGATGGACTACTGCTCCTCATGTCGTCGGCATCTCAACGGCGCCCTGGTGTGTCCCGGGTGCGGCGCCTACGCCCCCGACATCGCTCCGGTGATCGTCAGCCGTCACACCGTCCAGCCCCGGGTCACCCTGGCCGCCGGAAGCGCGGCGACGGGCAAGGTCCCGCCCGCGTGGGAACCCGCTGACACCGAGGCCGAGGCCGAGGCCGAAATCGACGCAGACATCGACGCCGGTGGTGGTGACAGCAGCGGCAGCGACCCGTACGGCGGTCTCGAAGGCGCGGTGCCCGAGCCGCAGGGGCGGGCCGCGCGGCGTCGGCAGCGCATCCGCTGGAAGAAGAACCAGCGCCGGGCCGTGGTCGCGACCGCCGTCGCTCTCGTCGGCGGCGGCCTGACCTTCGCCGCGCTCGACCAGTACGCGGCCGACCGGGCGGAGGCCGCCTCGGCACCGGAGGCCCCGGGCGGCGGCGCGGGTTCCGCACAGGACGAGACGTCACGCTCCACCCGCTCCCCGGGAACGCGGCCGGACACCCCGCGGTCCTCGGCCGCGCCCTCCAGGGAATCCCCCGCGAACGGCAGCCGGTCGCAGCGACGGGCCTCCGCGGCCCCGACCGCCACCGCACCGCAGGGCTCCCGGCCCGGCACCCGTTCCTCCGCGGGTACGGCGCCGGCGTCCGACCCCCGTTCGCGCGACGCGGCCTCGTCCCCGGGTTCCGGCGCCGGCTCCGGCCCGGTCTCCTCCTCGCCCTCCGGCGGTCCGTCCGGCACCGCGTCGCAGCAGCCGTCGAGCCCCGCCGGCACCGGTGGGCCGGGCGGGGCGAGCCCTTCCGCTACGCCGACCTCGCCGTCGGGGCTCTGCCTGCTCGTGGTCTGTCTCGGCTGACGCTCCGGCCGTGGGCCGGGTCGTGCCGGTCGTGCCGGTCGCCGCCGGTGTCGTGCCCACCGGCGGCGACCGCACCGCCCTTGCGCGCCGCCCCCCGGCAGCGTTCCAGGGCTGGGAGTCCCTCTTCGGGTCGCGGCGGCACGCGGGAGTGCGCCGTCGGCGGGACCGCGAGGGACACAGGGATGTGGGACTCGGGTACGTGGAACTCGGGGACGTGGTGAGCGCCTCGTCCGGGCAGCCGGGATCAGGGACCGATGCACCCAGGGACCGGGGGCGCGAAGGAAGCCGCGCGTGCGGCTTCGACACCGTTGAGGGCTCTCGACGAGCCCTGTTCGTCACTCTGTCAAAGAGCGTAGGCGAGACCGGCGGCCCTGCCCACCCCCTCGGACGGCCGTCCCTCGGCGACGACGTCCACGGCACCGTTTACCCCGGCGGCTCCTGCTGTGATGATGCCGAGTCCGGGGACACCGGTCCCGCGGCCGGGGGGAGGCCCGTATGGCAGAGGTGTACTTGCGCAGACTGTCCCGATGGCAGGCCGAACAGGAGCGGAACGCCGTCGCGGACGTGTACGTCGACGCGTACCGGGGCGCGGCCGGGACGGCGGGTGCGACGGGTGCGGCGAGGGTGGCCGGAGCGGCGGGGGTGGCCGGAGCGGCGGGGGTGGTGCAGGGCGACCGGCAGGGTTTTCTGCACCGGCTCGAACAGCACGTGCGGCACACCGGCTTCGACATGGTGGTCGCCGACTCGGCCGGGACGGTCGGCTGCGCGTACGGGTTCCGGGTGCCGCCGGCCGGCGAGTGGTGGACCGAGGACGAGGACATCCGGGGGGAGTTGCCCGCGGACGTCGGTCACCTCACCGCGTCGGGGCGCACGTTCCTGCTCGCCGAGCTGATGGTGCTGCCGGCCCACCGCCGCCGCGGCATCGCCACGCGCATGGTCGAACAGCTGCTGATCCGGCTCGACGCCGAGCTGGTCGTCGCGACCACGAGCGGCTCCGGCGGTGACGACGGTGACGGTGGCGACGGCCACGACCCGGGCGGCACGGGTGACACGGACGGCGCGGCGGAGACCTTCCGCGCCTGGGGGTGGTCGAGGTCCCCGGTCCCCGCCACCGGTCCGCACGCGGCGGCCCGGGAGATATGGCTCCGCAGGCCGCTGCGGTGACCGGCGGCGGGGACCGGTAGCGGCGACCGGCCGCGCTGACCGGTAGCGGGGACCCGCAACGGTCACCGCTACCGGTGACCGGCGTCAGACCTCCGCGGGGGACGGTCCGACCAGCTCCGACAGGACGTCCTCCATCGTGACGAAACCGAGCACCTTGCCGGCCTCCCCGGTGACCGCCGCGAGGTGGCTGCCGGTGGCCCGCAGCGCGGTGAGGGTGTCGTCGAGCGGGGTGTCGATGCGGACGCGCGTCACCGGGTGCAGCGCGCCGCGGGGGAAGGGCCGGTCGCGGTCGGTGACACCGAGGGTGTCCTTGATGTGGAGGTAGCCGAGCAGCGTGCCGTCCCCGCCCGTCACGGGGAACCGGGAGAAGCCGGCCTCCGCCGCCGCGCGCTCCAGCCGCGCCGGGGTCACGGTGTCGTCGACCGTACGCATCCGCTGGGACGGCACGAGGATCTCGCCGACCGGGCGGGTGCCCAGCTCCAGGGCGTCGCGCAGCCGTTCGCCGTCGGCGGCCGTGAGGAGTCCGGCCTCGCTGGAGTCGACGACCATACGGGCGAGCTGGTCGTCCGTGAAGGCCGACTCCACCTCGTCCTTGGGCTCCACGCGCAACAGCTTCAGCAGGACGTTGGCGAAGGCGTTGATGCCGAAGACGAACGGCTTCAGCGCCCGGGTGAGGGCGACCAGTGCCGGGCCCAGCAGCAGCGCGACCGGCACCGGCGCGGCGAGCGCCAGGTTCTTCGGGACCATCTCGCCGAACAGCATGTGCAGATACGTCGCCGCGGTGAGCGCGATCACGAAGGCGATCGGGTGCACCAGGCCGTGCGGGACGTGGGCCGCCTCGAAGGCGGGTTCCAGCAGATGGGCGATGGCCGGTTCGGCGACCGCGCCGAGGACCAGCGACGAGACGGTGATGCCGAGCTGGGCGGTCGCCATCATCGCCGAGATGTGCCGCAGGCCCCACAGGGTCATACGGGCCCGCTTGTTGCCCTCCTGGGCCAGCGGTTCGATCTGGCTGCGGCGCACGGAGATCAGGGCGAACTCCGCGCCGACGAAGAACGCGTTGGTCAGCAGGGTCAGGGCCCCGATGGCCAGCTGGATGGTGGTGGACGTGCTCATCGGGACTCCCGCGTGCTCCGGCGGACGGACCCGTCGTCCGGACCGCCGCCCTGACCGTGACCGCCGCCCGGTTCACGCACCGGTCCGCCGGGCGGACCGTCGGGCGGACCGTCGATTGGGCCCCCGGGCGGTCCGCCGGCCGGGCCGGTGATGCGGACGCGGTCGGCCCGGTGGTGCTCCACGTCGAGGACGTCCAGCCGCCAGCCGTCCAGGTCGAGGGTGTCGCCCTTGGCCGGGATGCGGGCGAGCCGGGTGGCGACCAGCCCGGCGACCGTCTCGTACGGCCCCTCCGGGGCGCGCATGCCTATCCGGGTCAGCTCGTCGATCCGTACACCGCCGTCGGCCTCCCAGACCGCGCGGCCGTCCGGCGCGGCGGGCGCCGGCAGCAGGTCGGGCACCTCGACGGGATCGTGCTCGTCGCGGACCTCGCCGACGACCTCCTCCACGATGTCCTCCACCGTGGCCACCCCCGCCGTGCCGCCGTACTCGTCGATGACGACGGCCATCGCGCCGGCCGTGCGCATGCGCTCCAGGAGCCGGTCGGCGGGCAGGCTGTCCGGCACCAGCAGCGGGGCCGTGGCCAGTTCGGTGACCGGGGTCGTGGCCCGCCTGCCGGGCTCCAGGGCCAGGACGTCACGGATGTGGACCGTGCCGACGACCTCGTCCAGGGTGTCGCGGTAGACCGGGAAGCGGGACAGACCGGTCGCGTACGTGAGGTTGGCGGCGTCGGTGGCCGTGGCGTGCGCCTCCAGCGCCCGCACGTCCACGCGCGGCGTCATCACGTTCTGGGCGGTCAGCTCGCCCAGGTGCAGCGTACGGACGAACAGCTCGGCGGAGTCGGGCTCCAGCGCGCCCTGCGCGGCCGAGTGCTGGGCCAGCGCGACGAGTTCCTCCGGGCCGCGTGCCGCGGCCAGCTCCTCGGCGGGCTCCAGGCCGAAGCGGCGCACGAAACGGTTCGCGGTGTTGTTGAGGTGGCGGATGAACGGGCCGAACGCCGCCGTGAAGGCGCGCTGCGGTCCCGCGACCACCTTGGCGACGGCCAGCGGCCGCGAGATCGCCCAGTTCTTCGGCACCAGTTCGCCGACGACCATCAGGACGACGGTGGAGACCACCACGCCCAGGACCGTCGCCACGGACGAGGCCGCGCCGCCCAGGCCGGCCGCCTCCAGCGGTCCTTCCAGGAGGACGGCCAGCGACGGCTCGGCGAGCATGCCGATCACCAGGGAGGTGACGGTGATGCCGAGCTGGGCACCGGACAGCTGGAACGTCAGCTTCCGTACGGCCTTCAGGGCGCCGTCCGCGCCCCGCTCGCCCGCCTCGGCCGCCCGTTCCAGATCACCGCGCTCGACGGTGGTCAGCGAGAACTCGGCCGCGACGAACAGCGCGCAGGCAAGCGTGAGCGACAGGGCGAGCAGGAGCAGCAGGATCTCGGTCACCGCGCCACCCCCGCTCCCGTACGCACGCGTCCCGGGCCGGACATGGCACGGCTGCTACTGGGAGGTTCACCCATGGTGGAACCGCTGCTCCTTCGTCGTCATCACACGTTTCCGCCAGTGTAAAGGAATCGCAAAGTGGGGTGTCCGGTGGCCGCGACGGCGGGGGTTCCGGATCCGGTGCGACCGGCCGCCCTTAATCTTCTACAGGTACGTAGAGGTGTGCAGGGGCACACAGAATCGCACAGAGGTACGCGGAGACACGTGGGCAGGGCCCACCGCACATGAAGGAGTCACCCTCTCCATGGTGTTCAAACGGCTGCTCGGATCACTCGGCGTGGGCGGCCCCACGGTGGACACGGTCCTGGACCCGGGCCCCGCGCTGCCCGGCGGCACACTGTCGGGCGAGGTCCGGCTCAAGGGCGGTGACGCGGACTTCGGCATCGAGCACATCACGCTGGAACTGGTCGCGGGCGTCGAGGCCGAGCACGCCGAGGGGGAGAGTGAGGGCGCGGTCGTCTTCGAGCGGTTCACCGTCGGCGGCGGCTTCCGGCTCGGCGGGGGCGAGGAGCGGACCGTACCGTTCGAGGTGGCGCTCCCGTGGGAGACGCCGGTCACCGAGCTGTACGGGCAGGACCTGGGCATCGTCCTCGGTCTGCGTACGGAGCTCTCGGTGGCGGGCGCGAGGGACAAGGGCGACCTGGACCGGCTGCGTGTGGCGCCCCGGCCCGTGCAGGAGGCGGTCCTGGAAGCCTTCGGGCAGCTCGGCTTCGGCTTCAGGTCCGCGGACCTGGAGTACGGCCGGATCGGCGGTACGGGCCAGCAACTCCCCTTCTACCAGGAGCTGGAGCTGACCCCGTCGCCGGCGTACGCCCACGCGGTCGACGAGATCGAGCTGACCTTCCTCGCCGCCCCGGCCGCCGTGGAGGTGGTCCTGGAGGCCGACAAGCGCGGCACGCCGTTCCCCTCGGGCGAGGCGGGCTCGTCGGGCTCCCCGGGCGACGCGCTGGCCAGGTTCACCGTCCCCCACGAGGGGGCCGCGCACCAGGACTGGAACACCGTCGTCGACGGCTGGGTCCGGCAGCTGGTCGAGCACCGGGAGTCGTACGGCCCGGACGCGGCGTACGGACACGACCGGCCGGCGCCGGGCATCGGCCCGTCGGTCGCCGTGGGCACGGCGGGTCTCGCCGTCGGCGTCGCGGGCGGCCTGGTGGCGGCGGAGATCGTGGACGAGGTGGGCGACTTCTTCGAGGACGAAGGAGAGGGAGAGGGAGAGGGAGAGGACGAAGAGGTCTGACGGGGGCCTGACGGGGCCGACCGGGGGCCGACGAAGGGCTGACGAAGGGCTGACGGGAGCCCGCCACCGGTCCGTCACGTCCCGTCTCCGCACTCTCCTTCCTTATTTTCTACAGTGATGTAGATTTTTCCTACGACGTACGCCCTCACCAACAAGGAGATCAGCGTGGGAGTTTCCCTGTCCAAAGGCGGCAATGTCTCGCTCAGCAAGGAGGCGCCGGGCCTGACGGCCGTGCTGGTCGGCCTCGGCTGGGACGTGCGGACCACGACGGGCACCGACTACGACCTCGACGCCTCCGCGCTGCTGGTCGACGCGTCGGGCAAGGTCCTCTCGGACCAGCACTTCGTGTTCTACAACAACCTGAAGAGCCCGGACGGTTCGGTCGAGCACACCGGTGACAACCTCACCGGTGAGGGCGAGGGCGACGACGAGTCGGTCAAGGTGGACCTGGCGGCCGTGCCCGCCGAGGTCGCGAAGATCGTCTTCCCGGTCTCCATCCACGACGCCGAGAACCGCGGGCAGAGCTTCGGACAGGTCCGCAACGCGTTCATCCGCGTCGTCAACCAGGCCGGCGGCGCGGAGCTCGCCCGCTACGACCTGTCCGAGGACGCGGCCACGGAGACGGCCATGATCTTCGGCGAGCTGTACCGCAACGGGGCCGAGTGGAAGTTCCGTGCGGTGGGGCAGGGATACGCGTCCGGGCTGGCGGGCATCGCGTCCGACTTCGGCGTCGGCGTCTGAGCGGGCCGCACCCGGCGTACCGCCGGGCCGCGTCCGGCGGTATGCCGGGTACGGCCCGGCGGGGCCGACCGCGCAGTTCCCCGCGCCCCGAGGACGGGGCTGCGCCCCGCAGGGGCGCGGGGAACTGCGCGGGGCGAGCGGCCACAGACGTCGCGCGGCCGGCCACCGCGCCGCCACGCCCGGCGCCGGCCGGGGCCGGGAGCGGGCGTGAACCCGGCCCCTGCCCCTGTCCCTGCCCTGGACCCGGCCTACTTCTCCGCGGGCGCGTCCGTGCTGGGGACCAGGTCCGGCTCCCGCTCCGCGGGCGTGGGCGCGGCCCCCCGCGACCGCCCGAGCGCCCACGTCGCCACCGGCTCCGCGTACCGCGCGGTCAGCGGGCCCACGATGACCAGGATCAGCACGTACGCCGTCGCCAGCGGCCCCAGCCTCGGCTCGATGCCCGACGTGACGGCCAGCCCGGCGATCACGATGGAGAACTCGCCACGGGCCACCAACGTACCGCCGGCCCGCCACCGCCCCTTCTCCGAGATCCCCGCCCGCTTGGCGGCCCAGTACCCCGTGGCGATCTTCGTACCGGCCGTGACGACGGCCAGCGCCAGCGCGGGCAGCAGCACGGGCGGGATGCTCGCCGGATCGGTGTGCAGCCCGAAGAAGACGAAGAACACCGCCGCGAACAGGTCCCGCAGCGGCGAGAGGAGCCCGTGCGCCCCCTCGGCCACCTCCCCGGACAGCGCGATGCCGACCAGGAACGCGCCCACGGCCGCCGACACCTGGAGCTGCTGCGCCACACCGGCGACCAGCAGGGTCAGGCCCAGCACCACCAGCAGGAGCTTCTCGGGGTCGTCGCTGGAGACGAAGCGGGAGATGTGCCGCCCGTAGCGCACCGCGACGACGAGGACGAGCCCGGCGACGCCGAGCGCGATGGCGAGCGTGGCACTGCCCGCCGCCAGACCGGCACCGGCCAGCAGGGCGGTGATGATCGGCAGGTAGACCGCCATCGAGAGGTCTTCGAGGACCAGGATGCTCAGGATCACCGGCGTCTCGCGGTTGCCGAGCCGCCCCAGGTCGCCGAGGACCTTGGCGATGACACCGGAGGAGGAGATCCAGGTGACACCGGCGAGGACGACGGCGGCCACCGGGCCCCAGCCGAGCAGCAGTGCCATCGCCGCGCCCGGCAGGGCGTTCAGCGCGGCGTCCACCAGACCGGCCGGGTACTGGGTCTTGAGGTTGGAGACCAGGTCGGTCGCCGTGTACTCCAGGCCGAGCATGAGCAGCAGCAGGATGACGCCGATCTCGGCGCCGATCGCGACGAACTCCTCACTGGTGCCCAGCGGCAGCAGCCCGCCCTCGCCGAACGCCAGCCCCGCCAGCAGGTAGAGCGGGATCGGTGAGAACTGAAAACGTCCGGCGAACCGGCCGAGCAGCCCGAGACCGAGGATGATGGCGCCGAACTCGATCAAGAAGACCGCGGACGAGTGCACGTGTCACTCCCTTCCGAGTATGGTCGCGGCCGACTCCACGCCCTCGCGGGTGCCGATCACGATCAGGGTGTCCCCGCCGGCCAGCCGGAAGTCCGGTGCCGGCGAGGGGATGGCCTCGGCCCTGCGCAGTACGGCGACGATCGACACACCGGTCTCGGTACGCATGCACGTCTCACCCAGCAGCCGGCCGTTCCAGTGCGAGACCGACGACAGCTCGATGCGCTCGGCCACCAGGCCCAGCTCGGTCGTGGACAGCAGGCTGGGGCTGTGGTGGTCGGGCATCAGCGCGTCGATCAGCGCTGCCGACTCCCCCGCGGAGAGCCGGACGGAGAGGGCGCAGGCGTCCGGGTCGTCCTTGCGGTACGCGCTCAGCGTCCGGCCACCGTCGCGGTGCGCGACCACGGAGAGTCGACGCTGCTCACGGGTCGTCAGGTCGTACCGCACCCCGATCCCCGGCAACGGCGTACTGCTCATGCGTGGACTGCCCATGACTGGTCCCCTGTCCGGTCTCGATCCATGTGTCGCGTTCACCCTACGGCGGGCTGCGAGACGTCCCGTCCGCAGCCCAGCGGGGCTGGTCGCGCGGTTCCCCGCGCGACCGGCCGCGACCGGACCGCGGACGGAACGCCGTCCCGTCAGTCGGTCACCTCGACCTTGCCGCCGGCGGGCGGGGCCGGTGTGGCCGCCGGGTCCGGTGTGGCCGCCGGGGCCGTGATCCTGCGGAGCAGGCCGGGCAGGTCGACCCCCGTCGTGGAGCCGAGCAGCTCGATCCCCTGGGCGACGTTGTCCGCGACCGTGCGGGACAACTGGCTCGCCCCGTCCGTCGAGATCACCGTCATCTTGTCCACCGCGCTGAGCGGCTCGGACGCCTTCGCGACGACCTGCGGCAGCACCTCGACGAGCATCTGCAGCACGGCCGCGTCGCCGTACCGGGAGAACGCGTCGGCCTTCTTGTGCATCGCCTCGGCCTCGGCGGAGCCCTTCGCCGCGATGGCGGCGGCCTCGGCCTCGCCCTCGATGCGTACGGCGTCGGCGAGCGCGGCACGGTGCGCCTTCTCGCCCTCACCGGTCAGCCTGGAGCGCTGCGCGTCCGCCTCGGCCTGCTTGACCAGGGCGACCCGGCGGGCCTCGGCCTCCTGCTCGGCCTGGTAGCGGGCGGCGTCGGCGGGCTTGCGGACCTTGGTGTCCAGCTCGCGGTCGGTCAGCGCGGCCTGCCGCTGGGCGACCTTCTCCTGCTCGGCGAGGACCTCCTGGCTGCGCGCCGCCTGGGCCAGCGGACCGGCCGCGGCGGCCCGGGCCGCCGCCTCGTCCGTCTCGGCCTGGATCTCGGCGGTCTTGAGCGCGAACGTCCGCTGGGCGACCGCGATCTCCTCCTCGGCCTTCAGGCGGGCCTGCTCGGCGGCGCGCCGGGCCACCGCCTCCGCGATGTCGGCCTCCTGCCGGGCGCGGGCGGCCTCGGGACGGCCGAGGTCCTCCAGGTAGGAGCCCTCGGTGGTGATGTCCTGGATCTGGAAGGCGTCGAGCACCAGGCCCTGCCCGGACAGGCTGGCCTCGGCCTCCTCCGCGACCTGTCCGGCGAACGCGGCACGGTCCCGGATGATGTCCTCCACCGACATCCGGCCCACGATGGAACGCAGCGCGCCGGAGAGGACCTCCTGGGTGAAGCCGACGATGCCGTCCTGCTGCATCAGGAAGCGCTGGGCCGCGGCGCGGATGGAGTCCTCGGTGCCGCCGACCTTGACGATGGCGACGCCTTCGAGGTTCGCCTTCACACCGCGCAGCGTGACGGCCCCGCGCACCGAGATGGGGATGTGCCGGCTGGACAGGTCGAGGGTGAACTTCTGCTGGACGAACGGCACGACGAAGACACCGCCGCCGACCACGACCTTCTGTCCGCTGTTGTCGGTGAACACCCGGCCGGTGTCCGGGTCGGTGGACTTCTTGCCGCGCCGGCCGGTGACGATGAACGCCTGGCTGGGCCCGGCCACCTTGTAGCGGGTGACGACGACGAGTGCGAGCAGGACGAGGAGTACGACGACTCCCACGACCGCGACGAGCACGGGACTCATGATGGGTTCCCCCTTGCCACCCCCCGGGCGGCGGATCGGTACGGGCCGTTCGGCGGACGCCCACGGTGCGGCGGCACGCTCACGACAGATGTGCTGGGCTGGGCGGGGCTTTGCTGGGCGGGACTTTGCTGAGCTGGGCCGGGATGGGCTGGGCCGGGCTGGGCTGGGCTGGGCTGGGCGGGACGGTGGCGCCATGTCGGCGTCGTGTCTCAGCGCCGGACCGGGCGGACCGCCACCGATGTCGGTGACAGGGACTCCTCGACCCAGATCTCGGTGCCCCGGGCCACGGCCTCGGGACTCCTCGCCGCGAGTTTGACCGGCTGGCCGGCCAGGTGCACGAGCACCTCGCCGTAGCCGTCGGGCGGGATCGCGGTGACGACGGAGCCCGGACTGCCGACGAGGTCGGTGCCGCGCGGCGTGGCGGACGGATCGTCGCGCATCAGGGCCCGGCTGAACCGCCAGGTCAGCCAGCCCGCGCCGGCTCCGGCACCGACCCCCGCCGCGGTGGCGGAGCCGGCTCCGAGTCCGGTCGTACCGAGCACCAGCGCCCCGCCGAAGCCGAGCATCGACACGAATCCGGCGATGACCGGCAGCGACAGCAGCCCGTCGAAGAGGCCGTCCAGGAAGCCGGCCCCGCCGGACACCCCTTCCAGAACGCCGTCGAAGACCAGCGCCAGGAGCAGCACGACGACACCAGCGATGCCGAGACCCAGAAACCACGTCATCCGGTCCGCCTCCTCGTCCGTGCCGTTCACCTAGGGACGACCGCATTGTGTCAGGTTCGTACATATGAGCCCATTGCCGGTTCCCGGCAGTCTTTACGCCTTCTTGATGCCGTGTCGTCACAGGCTTCGGGCCGCTGCGGAACCCTGCGCACCGTCCGGCATCGGGAGCGCATGAAGACTGCCGGGAACCGGCAGTGCGGTGGGCGGCGGCCCCGGGGCACGATGACCGGGCGAAAACGGGGGAGCCACGGGGGAACCACGGGGGAGCCACGGGGGACGGAGAGGGGTCCCGGTACCGGACGCCGTCGGTCGGCGTCCGGCACCGGGGCCCCGCCCCCCGTCCGCCTCCCCCTCCTTCGTGTCCCTCGTGTCCTTCGTGCCGAGGAGCACCGCCGCCTTCCACGCATCTGCCGCGTCCCGGCAGCGACCCCCGTCCTCGCTCCACCGCTCTCCCCGCGCATGCGCTAGAAAGACGGGGACGGCTCATCGAGAAACCGGGGGAGCGCATGGCGGGGCGGGACATACCCGAGGAGTACCTGGACGGGTACGCGCGCATCCTCGCCGACGCCTCCGCGACCGGTCGCCGGCTGACCCGTGACGAGCTCGACTCCCGCCGGGCTCTGGGCGAGCGGGCCGCCGAGGCGGGGTTCGGACTGCGTGCCCTGGTCGGCGCGCACCTCACCGCGGCCCGTGTGCACTGGCCCACCACGGCCGGTGAGAACACGCTCGCCGCCGTCGAGCAGGCCGTCGACGCCTTCGCCGAGGGCTACGAACGGGCCCAACTGCTCGCCGTGCGCCAGGAGGAGGCGGCCCGCCGGGAGTTCATCGACGACCTGCTGCACGGCCGCAGCGATCTCGGCCTGCTCGCCGAGCGCGCCGAACGCTTCGGGCTGCGCCTCTCGCACGCGCACGCCGTCGCCGTGGCACGGGGCGGGACGGGTTACGACGAAGGGGACGCGGTGCCCCGCGAGGTGGAGCGTGCGCTGTTCGCCAGGTTCGGCGACCGCAGCATCCTCGTGACCACCAAGGACGGACGGCTGGTGTGCATCGCCCCCGGCGACCAGGACGACGTGCTCTCCTTCTTCGCCAAGCAGGCGTACGCGGCCACCGACGGCGGGCAGGTCGCCATCGGCCGTTCCCAGCCCGGACCCGGCGGGGTCGTCCAGTCCTACGAGGAGGCCCTGAACGCCCTCGCCCTGGCGGAGCGCCTGGAGTTCGACACCCCCGTGCTGCGCTCCGCCGACCTGCTCGTCTACCCGGTGCTCACCCGGGACCGGCAGGCCATGGCCGACCTGGTGGTCAGCGCGCTCGGGCCGCTGCGCGCGGCGCGGGGCGGCGCCGGGCCGCTCCTCGACACCCTCACGGTGTACTTCGACGCGGGCTGTGTCGCCGCGGAGGCCGCCCGGCGGCTGTCACTGAGCGTCCGCGCGCTCACCTACCGGCTGGAGCGCATCCACAAGCTGACCGGGGCGAACCCGGCGGACCCGGTCCACCGGTACACACTGCAGACGGCGGTCATCGGGGCGCGGCTGCTGGACTGGCCGGAGAGGGACTTCTGACTTCGGCTTCTGGCTTCTGGCTTCTGGCTTCTGACTCTGGCTTCTGGGGGACCGCCCCGGCGTCTCATCCCTCGTCCTCCTCTTCCCCCTCGCCCCCCTCATCCCCTTCGTTCTCTTCGTCTCCCCCGCCGCCGCCCGCGTTCCCGGCCGGGTCGCGCTTCTCGGCCTTCTCCCCCTCCTTCTTCCGCGGTCCGTCCCCGTTCGCGGCGGGGTCCGGAGCGGTCGCGGGGTCCTGCGCCGGGCCGGCGCCGGACGTGGTCCCGGACTCCTGGTTCCGGCCGTCCCCGGCGCCCGCCGCGGTTCCCGCCACGGGCTCCCCGGACGCCGAACCGTTCGACGACTCGTCCGACGAATCGTCCGACGACCTGCCGGAGGTGCCCCCGGCCGGGGAGGCGGAGGGCGCCGTCCCCGACGGCCCGGTCTTCGTCCCGGTGGTGTCCGGCGCGAACATCGACATGCCCGCGAACACGGCCAGCACGAAGAGCACGGCCCCGGCGAGGACGCCGAACACCCGGGGCCGGCGGCGGACCGCGGTCCCGACACCTCCCCCGCGGCCGGACCCGGCGGGCCGCGCGCGGCGCGAGGGTCCGGGGCGGGCGGCGTGCGAGGAGGTGTCGGAGCGGGCCGCACGGGCGGCGGCGCGCCCGGTCGGCTGCGCGGCGGCGGAGGGCAGCCGGTACGTCGTCGGGGCCCCGGAGTCGGCGGCGCCGGACCGCGGCGGGGCGGTCCCGTACGACCCTTGCGCCCTCTGCGCCCTCTGCGTCCCCGGTGTCCCCTGCGTCCCCGGCTGTCGGGGTGCGGCGACCGGCAGCGGCTCGGCCCTCCCCCGCCAGGCCCCCGAGGCGAACCAGTCCGCGACCTCCTGGGCCGTGGGCCGGTCCTCGGGCTGCTTGGCGAGCAGCCCGAGGAGGTAGTTCTCGAAGGCGGGCGGCAGCCGGACGCCGTGCTCGCGGGGCGGCACCGGCGCCATGTCGATGTGCTGGTGCAGGGTGACCGTCGCGCTCTCGCCCTGGAACGGCGGTCTGCCGGTGAGGAGCTGGTACAGCACGCAGCCCAGGGAGTACACGTCCGAGGAGGCGGACGCCGGGCGCCCCAGGGCTCGTTCGGGGGCGAGGTAGAGGCTGGTGCCGACGATCTGGCCGGCGGTGGTGAGCGCGGACGACGGGTCGTCCACGAAGCGGGCGATGCCGAAGTCGCCGATCTTCACGGTGCCGTGGGCGTCCGAGAGGAGGTTGCCGGGCTTGATGTCCCGGTGCACGATCCCCTCACGGTGCGCGGCGGCGAGCCCGGCGGCGGCCTGGGCGGCGACGGTCGCGACCCGTTCCGGTCCGAGCGTGCCGGAGGCGGTCAGCTCCTGCGCGAGGCTGCGGCCCTCGACCAGCTCCATGACCAGGTAGAAACGATCCTCCCAGGCGCCGAAGTCGAAGACGGCGACGACGTACGGGTGGCTCAGCCGGGCGGCCGTCTGCGCCTCCAGCCGGAACCGCGCGGAGGACGCGCTGTCCGCCTCGTCCCCCAGCAGCAGCTTGACGGCCACGGACCGGCCGAGCACCTCGTCGGTGGCCTGCCACACCTCGCCCATCCCGCCCCGGCCGATGGACGCCTGCAACCGATACCGCTCCGCGACGAGCACCAGGGAATCATCCTCAACACAGCAGAAGACCAACACGACTACTGCGAGCGGCACTTCAGCGATGCGGAAGCGCTCGGGCGGGGGGTTCGCAGCGTCCCCAGCCTACCGATCTTCCGACCCCGCCGACGCCCGTCCGGGACGCAGACCCGCTCACCCCGCCCGTGCCGTCACCCCGCCCGTGCCGTCACCTCGCACGCCCCGTCACCTCGCCCGCCCCGTCATCCGCGCGCACCATCACGCAGTCGAACTCGACGACCCGGCCGGTCGCGGGATCCCGGGTGACGGGGTACATGCCGGTGACCCCGAACCCCGCCGCCTCGTACGCGGCGATCGCCTTCCCCATCGCCGGGCTCCCCTCGTACAGCTGGAGGGCCGCGACCTCCGACTGCATCCCGACGAATTCGGAGATCCGCTCGCCCGCCCCCGCGAACACCTCCATGTCGAACCCCTGCGTGTCCATCTTCAGATACGGCCGGGGGTCGTCGATGCCCTCCAGCGCCTTCTGCATCACGTCGTCGAGCCGCCGGATCTCGATCTCCTCGGTACGCCCCTTGGCGAACCGCCGGTAGCGCTCCTTGCCGTACTCGCTCGGCGGCAGCAGCGAGTTCATGGACTTCCAGTCCACGTGGATGGAGCGGACGGCCTCCTCGCGCCCGAGTGCGAAGTTGTACGCCTGCCAGTCGTGGTCGTTCTCGGCGGACCTGCGCAGCTTCGCGAACGTCGCGGCGACCGGCTCGAACGACACGATGCGTCCCGTGTAGCCGAACCGCCGCAGCCCCTTGCCGTACTGCCCGCTGTTGGCGCCGACGTCGAACACGCAGTTCACGCCGTTCAGTTCCAGCAGCGCGGCCACGTGCTGGGCGCACAGGTGGTGGGACGCGGCGAGCTGGAACTCCCGCTCCCCTTCCGCCGGCACGGCCCCGTCGAGAAGCAGCCGCGCTCCGGTGCCGCCGAGCGGCACGGTCGTCGGGTGCCGCTCCGTGGACCCGTGCGCCACCACCCAGGTGTCCGTCCCGGCCTCCGTGACCGTGTACCGCCCCTTGCCGCGGGTCACCAGGTCGGCTCCGCGTCCCACGGGCACGGCGGTCCGTTCGCCGCGCCGGAACACCAGGGCCGTACCGGGACCGAGGTCGACCACCTTCACGCCTATCCGGGGAAGGATACCGAGCAGTCTTCTGTAAAGGGTCTGCATCGGCTCAGCCTTGCAGAAGACGACTCGGCTTCACCCGTGCTTCACCGAACAATTCACGGAGCACGTGGACCGGTGTCCGTACGGGGTCGGGGGCGCGAGGGCTCACCCGGTCGGCCCGGTGCGCTGGTGGGAGGTGCCGGACGATGGTGCCGTGTGAGGAGACCCCCTGTCGTCGGGAGCCGTAGGAGGCATCCGTGCTGAACCGTCCGCCCCGCCGTGCCCGGCGCACCGCCCCCGCCCTCGTCCCGGCGCTGGCGGCGGCGACCGCCCTGCTCACCACGGCCGGGTGCTCGGACATGGTGGGCGGCGCCGACGCCGGTGCCGGTGCCGCGGACAGGGCGGCCGGCTCCGCCTCCCCCGCGGCCGCACGGGCCGTGTCGCCCTCCCCGTCGGTCACCGTCGCGCCCACGCTCACCGAGGCGCAGGCGGGATCGGCGCTGATCGGCCCCGCGGACCTGGGCGACGGCTGGACACCGACCGGGGGCGCGGCGACCTGGCGGGACGCCCTCCTCAAGGGGAAGCCGGACACCGCCGACTGCCGGCGGCTGCTCGACGGTCTGTACGCCGAGGATCTGCTGGGCGGGCCCGTCGGAGCCCGCTCGGTGGCGGGCTTCGACCGCGCCGACGGCGTAGCACAGCTCCGGTACCAGGTCGGGGCGTACGACCGGGCGGCGCTGGACGAGGCGCTGACCTGGCTGAAGAGGGTGCCGGAGACCTGCGGGGAGTTCACGGCCACGGACGCGCGGGGCGGGCAGGTCACCGTGCGGACCGCCGCGGCGCCGCCGCCCGGTCTCGGTGAGGCCCGCGCGGGCCTGCGGGTCACCGTGAACGGCTACGACTACGGCGACGGCGACGGCGACGAAGATGGCGACGAGGACGGCTATGGTGACGGTCAACCCGCCTTCCTGACACTGGACTTCGCCGCCGTACGGGTCGGCGACAGCGCCCTCTCCCTCACGCACGGCGGCCTCGCGGACATCGACGCCGAGGACACGCGGAAGGCGGTGGAGGCCGGTACGCGGCGCCTGGAGGAAGTGCTCGCGGGACGGACGCCCCCGGCGCCCCGGGAGACGGTCCCCGCGGTTCAGCCACCCGGGGAACGGGCCGACGGGGACGTGCAGGGCAGGCAGGACGAGCAGGACGAGCAGGACGAGCAGGGCGGGCAGGACGAGTGGGGCTGAGCGCACCGGTCATCGCCGGTCGGTGAGATACCGCTCGACCGGCCCCAGGGTGAGCAGTCCGCTGCCCGCGCCCGCGAGTTCGGCGGCGGCCGGGCGCAGACGGGTGCGGGCCCGTTCCAGCGCGGTGCGGTCGCCGAGCCGGTGGGCCGCCTCGGCCTCCAGCGCGCAGCATGCCTCGTACAGGAGGTCGTGCGGGGGCTCCGGGAGGGCGCGCAGGGCGGCACGGGCCTCGGCCCCGCGACCCGCCGCGAGCAGGGTGAACGGCTCGGCCCAAGGACGGTGGGGACCCCAGTCCGTCCCGAGGTCCTGGTCCGGCGGGAGTCCGTGGGTCAGGCGCAGGCAGAGGAGCGCGAGGGGGAGGAGGCCGCGTGCCAGGCCGGGCATGCCCGCGCCGTCCAGGCGGGCGGCGGCGGTGCGGTACGCGGTCTCGGCACGGGCGGGGTGACCGGTCGCGCTGAGCCGCAGGGCTCCGTACCACTCGGTGAAGGCGCCCACCAGGGGGAGTTCGTGGCGTTCGGAGAGGCGGTCGGCGGCGGCCGCGTGGTGGTCCGCGGCGGCGAAGTCGCCGAGCGCCGCACGGGCCTGGAGACGGATGAGGTGGCCCAGCACCTCGTAGGTCACCAGGCCGTGGCGGGCGGCCAGTCCGACGAGTTCCGCGCCGATCGCGTCCCGGCGCGGGGCGAGGCCCGCGCGGGTGAACGACTGCATGAACGCGCCGTTGAGGGCGAAGGCCAGGAGGGCCGGGTCGTCGAGGCGGCGGGCGAGCCCCTCCGCCTCGCGGGCGGCCTCGGGACCCCGGGGTCCGGTCGCGCCGCGGGTCTCCAGGGCGATGGTGGTCAGGAGGCGGCAGCGGGCGGCGTCGTGGGAAGAGGGGCCGTGGGAGGAGGGGCCGTGGGAGGAGGGGCCGTGGGAGGAGGGGCCGGTGGCGGGCAGGGCCGCGAGGGTCCGTTCCGCCGCGGCGACGATCCGGGCGGCCGCCGCGGGGTCGTCCGAGCGGGTCCAGATCGCCGGGACGTCGTACGCGCCGATGACCCGGGCGGTGAGTTCCGGGTCCGCGAACTCCTCCGCCGCGGTGATGGCCGCGGTGCGGTGGCGGCGGGCCTCCTCCAGGCCCGCGCCGCCGGTGACCGCGAGGCCGCGGAGCAGGTGGACGGTGGAGTCCAGGCGGGCGCGGGCACCTCCGGCGACGGTGCGGTCGTAGGCCGCGGCGGCCCGCGTCCACAGGCGGGCCGTGGGGTCGGCGGAGGGGACGCTGCCGTGGCCGGGCGGGGGTGAGGGCGAGAACGAGGGCAGGGGTGGGGGCGGGGGTGTTACCGCCGCACCTCCCCCGGTACCCCCCTGGACCCGGCCCGGCCGGAGGTCCAGGGCGGGGGAGTGGTGCAGGATGTCCGATTCCAGGTGGCGCAGGGCGGGAGACGGATCCACTCCCAGTCCGGTCACCAGGACCGTGCGGGCCCTGCGCAGGACCGCCAGCGCGTCGCCCTGGCGGTGGTGGCGGTAGAGCGCCAGGGCCAGGAGGCGCCAGGCGTCCTCCCGCCAGGGGTGGTCCGTGAGGTGGGCGTCCAGGTCGGGCACCGCGTCCGCCGGGCGGCCGAGCGCCAGCAGGGTCTCCGCCCGCCGTTCCACCGCCTGGAGGCGCAGTTCGGCGAGGCGGGCGCGTTCGGCGCGGGACCAGTCCTCCCCCGCGAACTCCGCGTAGGCGGGGCCCCGCCACCGGTCCAGCGCCTCCTCCAGGGTGGCGAGCGCCTCCGGTGCGGGCAGGCCGGCCGCACCGCCCAGTGCCGCCTCGAAGCGCCAGGCGTCCACCGCGTCCGGCGCCGCGCGCAGCGCGTAACCGGGGCCGTCGGTGACCAGCAGCCGGGCCGGTGTCCGTGGCGGCCGCTCCGGTTCCAGGGCGCGCCGCAGCGCGGCCACGAAGGTCTGCACCGCTCCCACCGCACCGGGCGGCGGGTCCGCCCACAGGTCCTCGACCAGCCGGGCGACGGGCACGACCCGGCGGCGGGCCACGATCAGCCGGGCCAGCACGGCCCGGTGCCGCGGCCCCTTCAGAGCGAGCTCCCGCCCGTCCCCGGCGAAGGCGACCGTCGGCCCGAGCACCCCGAACCCGATCCGGTCCTCCGTGTTCCGGTCCTCCGCGATCCGGTCCATACCGTCCGACACCCTCCTCACCAGCAGAGATCTCCGCCTCTCACGCTACTGCGCCCGCCTGTGGTGCCACCTGTCGTGCCACCTGTCGTCCCGCCCGCCGTCCCGCCCGACGATCGTCTGCTGATCGCCCGCTGATCGGCGTCCCCGAGGCTGGAACCGGGCCCGGTACCCGGTACCCGGCACCCCGCCCCGCTCTGCCCCGCCCCGCCCCGACACATCACCTGGAGACCCTGTGACCCCCACCATCCCCGGCTTCACCCAGCACCGCGTCGCCGTCGGCGAGGACGTCTCGCTGAACGTCGCCGTCGGCGGTACCGGCACACCCGTGGTCCTCCTCCACGGTTTCCCGCAGACCCACCTCATGTGGCGCCACGTGGCACCCGCCCTCGCGTCCGGGCACACCGTCATCTGCCCCGACCTCCGCGGCTACGGGGCCAGCGACAAGCCCGCCGACCCCGACGGCACGGCGTACTCGAAGCGCACGATGGCCGCCGACGTCGTCGCCCTCGCGAAGGCGCTCGGGCACGACCGGTTCGCGCTGGCCGGCCACGACCGCGGCGCCCTCGTCGCGATCCGCGCCGGCCTCGACCACCCGGACACGGTCACCCACCTCGCCTCCCTGGACGTCCTGCCGACGCTCGACATGTGGGAGGTGATGCGCGGCACGTCCGCCGCGGTCGGCTTCCACCTCTATCTGATGGCCCAGCCGCCCGGCCTGCCCGAGCAGTTGATCGGGGCGAGCCCCGACGCGTTCTTCGGCCACTTCCTGGACGCCTGGACGCGCGACCCGGCGGCCCTGCCGACGGACGTCCGCGCCGCCTACCTCGCGGCGTCCCGCGCGGCCGTCCCGTCGATCGTCGCCGACTACCGCGCCTCCGCGGGCGCCGACGTCGCGCACGACCGCGCCGACCGCGCGGCCGGCCGCCGCCTGCGGATGCCGGTGACCGTCCTCCAGCAGGACTGGGGCCCGGCCCTCGGCTTCGACGCCGCCGCGCTGTGGTCGGCGTGGGCGGACGACCTGCGGCACAGCACCGTCCCGTACGGCCACTTCATGGCGGAGGAGGCCCCCGACGAGATCACCGCGGTGATCCGGGACCTGCTGCGGCGCCCCTGACCCCGAACGCCCCTGCCCCGAACGCCCCCGACCCCGAACGCCCTTGAGGACGGCCGCGTCACCGGGCGTGCGACCACGGTGATCGGAGGTTGCCAGGGGTGGTACTGCAGGTGAAGCGTGCGCAAGGATGGGGTCATGACCGCGGCCCCTCGCGCCATGGCTCTTCTGGAGACCTGGCCGAACCTGGTAAGTGGCCCGCCCCGGTGCGCCGTCGGGCTCGCCTTCGCATCGGCGGGACACGAGATCGTCCACTTCCACTCCGACGACTCCGCCGACCTCTACCTCACCCCCACGGCGGTCGAACGGCTGCTCCCCCAACTCCTGCACTCCGGCGCGATCAGGGTCCGCCCCGGCGCCTCCTGGATCACCGTGCTGCTGGACTGCGACTCCGACGTCCAGCTCCTGCTGGGCCTGGTGAGCGTGGCGCTGAAGGAGCACGGCGCGGCCCCGCCCCACCGGCCGTCACCGCCCTGCGACTGGGAGCGTCCGCCGGTGGCCGCCGAACCGCGTCCGGGTGCGGCCCGCCGCGTGGTGGACCGGCTGCTGCCGCACGCCCGCTGAGCCACCCGCCGAACGGTCCGTCCACGGAGTCCCACCCGCTCCTCCCGGTTGCGGGGAGGCACGTCAGGAGGAGGGGTGGCCGTCGGGCGACCGCCGGAGGTGCCTCCGGCGGGACTGCCCCCACCTTCACGCCGGGACCCCGCACCTGCAACTAACGCGCAGTAAAGCCCACCCCAGGATTGCCCTATCCGCGGGCCGGTTCGCGCCGCGTATCGCCGATGGCGGCCGGCGTGTCCGAGACCCCGGCCGTGGTCGGCGTGTCCGTGGTCCCGGCCGCCG
The DNA here is from genome assembly GCF_019710745.1 of Streptomyces beigongshangae. Taxonomy (GTDB): domain Bacteria; phylum Actinomycetota; class Actinomycetes; order Streptomycetales; family Streptomycetaceae; genus Streptomyces; species Streptomyces beigongshangae. The sequence continues at coordinate 98,166 of NZ_JAHKJW010000004.1, read as the reverse complement.
TGTCCGTCCCTCCCGGTTCCGCCCCCGGTCCCGCCACCGGCTCCGTCGCCGCGGACGGTTCGGGCAGTCCCGTCCGCGACGGTGCCCCCTCCGTGGCCGACCGGGTCGGAGCCGCCCCCACCACCTCCACCACCGCCCCCGGCTGGAGCACCCCGTACAGCCACTTCGCGTCGGCGCTGCGCAGACCGATCGCGCCGCCGGTGCTGTCGTAGTTGCCGGGTGCCTTCTCGTCCCAGGTGAGGGCGAGGAGGTAGCCCGTACGGTCGTCGGCGCCGCGCAGGCGTATCACCCAGTCCGTCTCGACCTGGTACTTCCTCCAGTCGGACACCTCGCCCGGCACCACCGCCGACTCGTACTTGGCGGTGACCGTCATCAGCCCCGTCGGCGTCGACGACCCGCCCGTTCCGGAGGAGATGGGCAGGTTGCGCCCCTGGGCGACGAGTTCCCGGCGGACGAGGTCCACCCTGGCCGCGGCGACGACCGGGGAGGGCGCCGCGGTGGCCGGCGGGACCGACGGGGACGGCGCCCCGTAACTGGCCGCGGGCGGGACCGGCCGGGGTTCCCCGCCGCCGGTCAGCACGACGGCCAGGACCAGGGCCAGCACCCCCGCGCAGGCGGTGCCCGCGGCGGTCAGCGCGGCCGTGCGGCGCCGGCGGCGGCGTACCGCGCGGCGGCGGATCTCCGCCCCCGGGACGGTCGCGGGGGTCTCGTGGTCCTGGGCCAGTTCGCGCAGCGCGGTGTCCAGCTGTGCGCGGTCGGGGCCGGCGCCGGGCTCCTCGTCCGCGTACCGGCGGCCGGGCGTGAGTTCATCGGACACGGTCGTCCTCCCTCTCACCCAGTTCGCCGGACTCGCCGAGCCGCTGTGCCAGTGCCGCGCGGCCACGGGAGAGCCTGGCCTTGACCGTCCCTGTGGGCGCACCGGTTTCGGAGGCTACCTGTTCGACACTCAAGTCGCACAGATGGTGCAGAACGACGGCCATGCGCTGCGCCTCGGGCAGTTCCCGCAGCGCCGCGACGAGCGCGGCCCGTTCCGGGCCCGGTCCCGGCGTGTGCTCCGGCGGCGGGTTGCGGCGCACCAGTTCCAGCCAGCGCCGGGCCCGGCGCCAGCGGCTGACCGCGAGCCGCATCGCCACCGTACGTATCCACGCCTCGGGCGCCCCGTCGGCGAGGAACTCGCGCCGGCGGTCCCAGGCCCGCACGAACGCCTCCTGGACGACGTCCTGCGCCTCGCCGTGGTCACCGGTGAAGGCGTAGAGCTGCCCGGTCAGCCGAGGGAACGCGGCAGCGTAGAAGCCGTCGAACTCGTCCTCGGTCATACCCCCGTCACACCCCCTGCCGCTGTTCCCGGAAGTCCCGTGCAACCCGGCTGCCTCTGTCGTGCGTACAGGTCCCGTACGTCACTTGGGTCGCGTACATCGAAGCACAAGCACCGCGCAGGGCCGATCCGGAGGGAGTGGCGCGCACCGTCGCGCTCGACTGACCATGGATGACGACTTCACCGCCCGCGCCGGGGAGTACTGGCCCCGGCTCACGCGTACCGCCCGGCTGCTCACGGGGAACTCCGCCGACGCGGACAGACGCGCGAGAGCGGCGCTGGCGGAGGTGTACGCGCGGCGCGGGGTGCCGGGCGACGACGCGGAGTTCTACGTCCGGCGGGCCCTGGTACGGGGCTTCCTGCGATGGCGGCCGAGGCTGCCCGGCCGCTCCGGCACGGGATTCGGCGCCAGGTTCGGCAGCGGATTCGGCAGCGGATTCGGCACCGGGTTCGGCAGCGGCTCCCACGCCCGGCGCACGCCGTGGCCGTACGTGCCCGACCCGCTCGACCCGCTCACGGAGGTGCTGGCCGGTCTGCCGCCCCGGCGGCGGGCCGTGGCCGTGCTGCGGCACTGGGACGGTCTGACCCGCCGTGAGGTCGCCGCCCTCCTCGGCTCCTCGCCCGGAGCGGTCAAGGCGGTCGAGCGCCGCGCCGAGAAGGCCCTGCGCGCCCATGCGGCGTACCGCGAGAGCCGTCCCGCCGGAAGCCCGCAGTTCGGAGGTCCGCAGCCCGGAGGTCCGTCCGCGGCCGGGCCCGTTCCGCTGTCCGCCATCGAGCAGGCCGGCCGCACGCGCCGCAGGCGGCGCCGGCTCACCACGGCGGCGCTGACCTCGGCGGGGGCCCTGCTCCTGGTGCCGCTGGTCGTGGGGGCCGTCCGCGGCACGGGCTCCGGTTCCGGCGGCGCCCCGGTCTCCGTGGCGGGGACGGCGGTCCGCGTCGTCACGCCCGGGGAGCGTGTCGCCGCCGCGCCGGGTGTGCAGTTCTGGCTCTCCAAGGACGGCACGCACTGGTCCGCCGAGGGACGGCCGAACCGGTTCCGCGACGCGGACGAGGGTGACGGCGAGGGGAAGAAGGGCGACGGCTCCCTGCTGACCGCCTGGGCCGACCCCACGTCCGGGAAACGGCTCTTCCTCTCCGGCGTCCACCGGGGCACCCGTGAGGCGGCCCGCGTCGAACTCACCGTGTCCGACGGCACGTCCGACGGCACGTCCGTCGCGCGCGTCCTCACCCTGGCGGGCTCCCCCGGCTGGTCGGCCTGGTACCTGGACACACAGCTCGGCGGCTCCGGCGTGTCGTCGCAGGACCTCACCGTGCGGGCCTACGACGCCGCCGGGAAGCTCCTCGCGCGGACGGACGCCGTCATACGAACGGACACCCCTTCATGAGCGCCCGCGACCGACTGTTCCCCGGCACCGGAACCGGCAGCGGCACCAGCACCGGCGCTGGTCTGCGGCTGCGGCTGCGGCTGCGACTCCTCGGTGCCGGCGCCCGGCTGCGGCGGATCCGCCTGCGGCTGCGGCGCACCCGGGCCCGTCGGCTGCGCCGCGTCCTGGCCGTCCTGCTGGCGCTGTTCCTGACGGCGTGCGCCGCGCTCGTCGTCGCGTACCGGATGACGCCCGTTCCCGAGCCGCATCCGGAGACCGTCAGCCAGAGCACGGTCTTCGTGGACGCCGAGGGCGAGTACCTGGGGCGGCGCGGCCCCGTCGACCGCCAGGACGTCCCCCTGCGGCAGGTCCCGCGGCACGTCCAGGACGCCGTGATCGCCGCGGAGAACCGCTCCTTCCGTACGGACTCCGGGGTCGCCCCCTCCGCGATCCTGCGGGCCGCGCTCGCCGCCGTGACGGGCGGCGGCCGCCAGGGCGGCTCCACGATCACGCAGCAGTATGTGAAGAACGCCCTGCTCACCCCCGAGCAGTCCCTGAAACGCAAGGCGCACGAGGCGCTGATCGCCGTCAAGCTGGACCGCACCAGGTCCAAGGACGAGATCCTGGAGGGCTACCTCAACACCGTCTACTTCGGCCGCGGCGCCGCCGGTGTCGAGTCGGCCGCGCGCAACTACTTCGGCGTCGCCGCCCGGGACCTGACGGTCTCCCAGGGCGCGGCCCTCGCGGCGATCGTCAACCTGCCCTCGTACTACGAGCGGGCGGGCGCCGACGCGAAGGTGACGGGGACGCTGCAACGGCGCTGGGTGTGGGTGCTCGACGCGATGGCGGACTCCGGCGCCATCAGCCGCGGCGAGCGGTCGGCCGCCCGCTTCCCGGCCTTCCGCTTCTACCCGCCGGGCGACACGGACGGCGGGCGCCAGTACCTGATCGACGCGGCGTCCGCCGAGGCCGCCGACCGGCTCGGCATCAGCCAGGACGAGCTGGCCCGCGGCGGCTACAAGGTGCACACCACCTTCGACCTGGGCCTCCAGGACGAGACGGCGGAGCTGGTGCGCGAGCGGACGCCGGCGAACGGCAAGCACGGCGAGGGGGACCGGCTGCACACCGCCGTCGTCGCGACCGTCCCCGGGGACGGTGCGGTCCGGGTGCTGTACGGCGGGGCGGACTACGCCCGCCAGCCGTTCAACGACGCCGTCGACGGGGCGGTCGAGGCGGGCACGGTCCTGGACCCGTTCCTCAAGGGCACCCGGCTCGGCGGCCCGCTGGAGGACCTGGTCGAGGAGACGGCCCCCACGCCGCTGCGCCTGAACTCGGCGTACGCCGCCCTGGCCGCCGACGGTACGTACGCGGCCCCGTACACCGTCGCGAGGATCACCAGGGCGGGCCGTACGGTCCACACCGCGCGGCCCGACACGCACAGGGCGATGCACGGGAAGGAGGCGGCGGCGATCACCGGCCTGCTGAGCCTGCCGTACGCCTCCGACGGCGGCCTCCTGCCGGCCGGGGCCGCCCGGTCGGGCCCGGCGGCCGGTCACTCGGCGGGCGCGGGCAGCGGGCCGGGCACGCGGACGGTCTGGCACAGCGTGTACTCGCCCCGGCTCGCCCTCACCCTCGCCCTGTTCGCCGAGCGCGGCGGGAAGCCGGCCCGGGTCGCGGGCCTCACCGGCGGGCTCGAACCCGACGAGCACGCCGCGCTGGAGGCGGGCGAGGTGTGGCGCCTGGCCGGCTCCCCCGGAGGCACGCCCTCGAACACGCCGGAACCCACGGCCGCGCCACGACCGTAGGCACCGGTCACCCGGACGGTCCCGTCCACCGACGGACGGGACCGTGCCGCGGAGCGGCGGGCAGCCGGGCAGCCGCTCCGGGGTCCGGCGGCTCCTCGACGACCGCCCGGCCGCACTGCCGCCCTACCGCCCTACCGCCGAGCACCTCGCGCCGTCGGGAGCCCGTCGCGCACGGACGTCAACCGCCCAGCCGCGCAAGGAGCTTCTGGATGTCCGCCATCCTGTCCTGCCAGGCGCCGAGATCATCGATTGTCCTGGTGATGAGCACAGTGCATTCCTTCTTGCTGAGGGTGTCCCACTTCTTGAATGAACTACCGCGCCGGCCGATCATGTCCTTCAATTCTGCGGCCTGTTTCTGGACGTCTTTGAACCCCTCCAGGAGGTCTGCGTCCTCGGCGGTCCACGCACGAGACCTGTCACGCGCGAGTTTCTCCATCCCCCTGACCCCGCGTTTCGCCTGCACGACGAGCGACCCGACCTCGCCGGAAATTTTCGCCACCTTCTGCTCCGCTCGCTCGACGGCCAGAGTGTCGAAGGATTGGTACGGGTAGTCCATGTCGTACGGAACACCGAAGTTCTGTGCGATGTCCATCACCTCATGCAGAGTGTGATAGGCGAACCTGGTGGTGTGGTCGAAGTCCGTGCGCCAGAACGCGAAGATTCCCCAGCCGAGCGCCGTGATCTCCTCCGGCGACGCTCCGCTCTGTTCCGCCATCTTGAACATCCGGCCGGCCGTGAAGGACTGGCCCGCCCACACAGGTACGTTGCTCAAGCGCGCCAGCCTGGTGGTGTCCGAGTTCTCGTTCCGCGTCGACGGATGCTCCATCGGCTGACCGCGTTCGTTCAGTTTGGGTTGGCCATCAGGATGCAGGAGAGGATTCTGCCCCCGGTCGAACGTGGTCACCCTGCGACCGCGGTGATCGAAACCGGCAGTACTCCTGAGATCGCGTGCGCTGGGCTCGGAGATCGCGCCCTTTCCCTTGGTCGGAGGGGTGTGCCGACTGTGCCCGAAGTACTCGGAAAGATCGTGCAGGACTATCATCTTCTCGCGGAGTCTGTAGTTCTCGGGCTCCTTCATCACCGCGTACAGTCCTCCGCTCGCCACTATGCCGGCATCCAGATGAGTGCCGGCGAACTGCGGATTGATCGATCCGTCGAAGTGGGCGATATAAGATCCGACCGGCCGTCCGGCCTGCCCATCGGGGTCGAGCACACCACGCGCATCAACGCGCTGCGACTCTATACGGGCAAGACCGGTACGCAATTCGGACTGCATCACCTCGATCTCGGCGCCATCCATGCGCCTTGCCTCCTGGACCGACTTGCTGTACCGATACATACGCTTCAGGAGCACGTTGAGATAGACGTCCAGATTTTCGTCGCGATGCATCGCCTGCGCATGCAGTTTCTCCTTGTGCCTGCCTTCCTTGGCGTACACCCATCCCATCAGGTTACGGGCGAGCTCCGTGTAGTTGTTGACCTGGATGTCGTGGTTCTTGGCCCCGAAGTCGGGATGCTTACCGACCATTCCTTTCAGAACCGGATGGTATGTGTTCTTCATGCCGACAGGGGAAACGATGACCTTGGCCAACTGCCATCCGATCCTGTTCGCCTCCATGCCGAATTTTATACGCTCATCCTCGGAAAATTCCCTCGACGCAAAAGTATTGAAATGGTAAGTCACCTCGTTCGTGAGGTTCATGAGAATGTTCTGATGCTGCACGGGCGGAGCCATGGAGGTGAGACTGTTGTACTCCGCAGTGAAATCCCGGTCCCCCACCTTGAGCGCTCGCTGCACACTCGGAGCCTGCACGTCCGAGAAGCCGCCGCTTCCTGAACTCTCCGCACTCCCCTTGCTCTCCGCACTCCCCTTGCCCTCCTCGCCCTCCTTGCTCTCCTCGCCCTCCTTGCTCTCCTCGCCCTCCTTGCTCTCTTTGTGGGAAACACTCCGATCACCGGCCCCGTGCCGTTCGACCGGCGAAACGGGGGATCTCATGACGTGGTGCGCCTTCCTGTCCGCCGCAATCTCCGACGGGCCGTCCGGCTCGGACACGGAGACGGCATCACCGTAAGGGACGGACTTGAACGAGGCCCCCTTCCTGTTCTCCACGTAATGCGCGAGCTCATGCGCGACAACCAGTTTGTTCCGTTCGAAACCTCTGCCGAACACCACATGATTTTTCACGGTGTATGCCTGCGCCTGGAGTTCGTCCGCCGACCTGGCGGCCTGCCCCCCGGTGTGAAACCGCACGGATCCGAAATCTTCTCCGCCGAAGCGCTGCTCCATCTCCTGCCGCAGGTCGGCAGCCATCAGATCGCCCGGAGAACGGAGCACATCGTGGATCTTCAGAGACGGGGCCGGAGTCCCTTCATGCCTTTCGCGCTCCTCCGTCCCCTTCTCCGTGCCGACCGGGGCACCGGCAAAGCGACCGATCATCTTGCCGACCGCGTCATTGCCGACACTCCGCTGCAATGCGGTGACACCTGCCGCTCCCAGGGCTGCCGGGCCCGGGCGCCTCGCGGTGCCGGTCCGGACGTCAGCTCGCGTACCGGCCCCCGACCACGTCGCCCCGCTGCCCGCATCGGGACCGTCGTGTCCGCAGCCGGCGGCATGCTGGTGATCGTCCCGGCCCGGCCGCGGCGTAGGCGCCATGCCGGAACGCTGCAGCCAGGTCGTCATCGCGGCATTGCCGGCGCTTCGCTGCAGTCTGGGCAGACCGGCCCGGTATGCCGCACCCGTCGTCCGCGCGGAAGTCCGCTGACGCCCGCCCGACCGCTTGTTCTCCTTCTCGGCTGACGTCATACGCGTTCCCCTTGACCATGTCGTCCCACCCGATGCGTCAAGGTGACATGCAGCCGCTCCCACCGGCATCGGCAACAACTACCGATCCACCGGACCCTGGCGCACTAGGCGAACATCACCGGTGTGGGGGCGTACACAGACACATCACCGGTCCACCCGGAGTCGAACCGGGCGGTGCCCCGCGCACTGCCCGTGCTGTACTGCCCGTGCTTCGGAAGAGGGACAGCCGGAATCAGGGACATACGGGCCCCGGTCGAACTGCGCGGACAGCGGCTCAGCGCTTCTCGTACGGGTCCGAGGGTGCCGTGGTCCTCTTCACCGTCACGGCGTCCGGTACCGGGCGGGCCGTGTCCGAGCCGGGCTCGCCCATGGGGTGCCAGGTTCCCGTGACCGTCAACGGGCGCAGCCCTTCCTTCACATAGCGCAGGTACAGCTCGCCGAACAGGGCGATCCTGAGCAGCGCCGCCCCGCACAGGAGCAGCAGTACGCCCTGCGGGCGCAGCCGGACGTGGCGGTTCACAGCAGCCACCCGCCGACCAGCACGCTGCTCACCACGGCCACCACCCACGTCACGGACGAGAACCGCACCGCGAACGCCCGCCCGAAGGTGCCCGCCTGCAGGGCGACGAGCTTCAGGTCGACCATCGGCCCGACGACCATGAAGGCCAGCCGGGCCGTGGGCGAGAACCCGGTGAGCGAGGCCGCCACGAAGGCGTCCGTCTCGGAGCACACGCACAGCACGACCGCGAGGACGGCGAGCAGCAGTACCGACAGCCAGGGCGCGCCGGTGAACACGTCGAGCAGGGACCGCGGCACCACGATGCCGAACGTCGCCGCGGCGGCGGCCCCCAGCACGAGGAAGCCGCCGGCGCGCAGGAAGTCGTGCTGCAGCCCGTCCCGGAAGCCCCGCCGGCCGCGCCCGGCGGCCGGGGGTCCGCCCCCTCGCCGTACGGACGGCAGCCACTCCTCCTTGCCGAACCGCACCCACAGCCAGCCCATCGCCACGGCCGTGGCGAGCGAGGCGACGAGCCGCGCGCCGACCATGGCCGGATCTCCCGGGAAGGCGACCGAGGTGGCGACGAGGACGACCGGGTTGACGGCGGGCGCGGACAGCAGGAAGGCGAGCGCGGCGGCCGGCGCGACCCCGCGCCGCATCAGGCTGTCCGCCACGGGTACGGACGCGCACTCGCACCCCGGCAGCACCACACCGGCCGCTCCGGCGACGGGCACGGCGAGCGCCGGGTTCTCCGGCAGGACCCGCCGGAAGACCCGCTCCGGCACGAACGCCCCGATCGCCATCGACACGACCGTGCCGAGCAGCAGGAAGGGGATGCCCTGCACGACGACGGCCGTGAACACGGTCCGCCAACGGTCCACCAGGCGGCCACGGCGGGGGTGGCGAGATCGAGCGCCGGCAACGGCCCGAGCACGGACCCGACGGTGACGACGGCGATCAGCGCGCCTCCGCCGACCACCGCGTACACCGGCGCACGGGCCACCACCCGTGCCCCGTCGCCCGCACCGCGCCGTACCTTCTCCATGGTCGGCGCAGGTTAACGGCCGTCCCTGTGCACCACCCGTGCCCCGGCCCGGGGAGGACCGGGGCGGGCGCGGTGTGCGGTGTGCGGTGTGCGGTGTCTAGTGGGGTACCGCGTTGGCCGCGCTCACCAGTGTGGCGACCGCGATCACGGCAGCACCGAACGCCGCGATGAAACGACCCGGAAGGTAACGCGCGGCAATGCGTCGGAACACGGCGACAACCTCGCATCGTCAACGTAGGCCAGCGTATTAAATCTGCTTCATCGTGCGCTTAATGCGCCGCTTAACCTAGGACCTGTTCGCCTTTCGGGCAAGGGTCGCATTGAGCCGATCGTCGCCCTCCGCACACGAGGGCTAACTGACAGGTTTCACCCGGAAGTTGGATAGCGGACAGGCGTAAGTCGACTTACTGGCATGCTTACGCCATGGCCGAGCGCGACGACCCGGGAATCATCGGGCGCAGAGTGCAGCTGCTGCGTACGGAACGCGGGCTGACACAGAGACAACTGGCGGAACCCGCCTACACCCCCGCCTACGTCTCCACGCTGGAGGCAGGACGCGTACGGCCCTCCGAGGAGGCGCTGCGGCACATCGCCGAGCGGCTCGGGGTGGCGTACGAGGAACTGGCCACCGGGCGGCCCGCCCACCTCGCCACCGACCTGCGGCTGAGGCTCACCGACGCCCAGCGGACACTGGCGACCGGCGAGGCGGAGATCGCCACCGAGCAGTACACCGCGCTGCTCGCGGAGGCGGAGGCCCACGGGCTGGAGGCGGAGTGCGCGGCGGCGCTCCTCGGGCTCGGCGAGTGCGCCCTGGACACCGGGGACCTGGCGACGGCCCGGCAGCGCTTCGAGCAGTCGGAGCAGCGGCTGGCGGACGCGCCGCTGCCCGTCCGGGTCCCGGCCCTGCGCGGCCGGGCCGTCTCGCACTACCTCGCGGGCGAACTGCGGTACGCGTGCTACCTGCTGGAATCGGCCATCGACGAGCTGAACCGGGGCGGACTGCACGACCCGGACGCCCTGCTGCTGCTCTACGCGGCGGTGATCGCGCCCTACATGGACATGGGGGCGCACGCGCGGGCGGCGCAGGCCGCGGAGTTCGCGCTCGCGCTGGCCCCGCAGGTCGGCGATCCCGCGCTGCTGGCGCGTATGCACCGGTCCGTCGCCCGCACGATGATCGCCGAGGGGCGGATGGCGGAGGCCGACGCGTCCCTGGGCAAGGCGGCGGAACTGTACCGCCAGCTCCAGATCCGTACCGAGCTGGCCAACTGCCACTGGATGCGCGGCTACCTGTACGCGCAGAACGGCGACCTGGAGCGCGCCGAGAACGAGCTGCGCGAGGCACAGGCCATGCACTCCGCCCGGCGCGCCGTGCTCTACACCAGCCAGGTCGCGGTGGAACTGGCGGACGTGCTGCACCGGCGCGGCAAGTCCGACGAGGCGGCGGCGCTGCTGCACGGCGTGCTGGGCGACCTCAGCTCCGAGCGCGGGGCGGTCCACTCCGCGGGCGCGCACCGGCTGCTCGGCATCATCGCGGAGGACAGCCGGGACACCGAGGCGGCCGAGGAGCACTACGTCCGTGCGATGAGCCTGCTCGAACGGGCCGGCGCGGCGGGCGACCTGGCCGACCTGTGCCGGCTGCTCGGCGACCTGCTCCGGCGCACGGGCCGGATCGACGCGGCCCTGGACGCGTACCGGACGGGCCTCGGCCACCGCACCGCACCCGGCACGACGACCCTGGGCCCGGCACCGGCACACCCGCCGCTCTGACCACCGCCCGTCCCCCACCGCCGCCCACGCCCGCCGCCCCGGGGCGTGAAGAAACACGTCACGCACGCCCGGTACACGGGCCGGGGTCCGTCACACCTGCGTCCGCAGCCGGCCGAGCTGGCGCCGGATGTCGTCGAGCGCGCCCTGCCGGCGCCCCGGGACACGCTGCCGGAGGCCGGCCAGCGCGGTCCCGAGCTCACGGGCGCATGCCGGGTCGCCGATACGGCCCCACTGGTGGTGCGCCCGGTCGACGGCCGTCTCGACCCCGGCGGCGTCCGGGGACTGCCCCGCGGCCAGCCGGGCGTCGGCCACCGCCAGCCAGATCCGGCAGCTCAGCTCGGCGTCGCCCGCGAACATCGCGAGGTCGGCCCGTACCTCCATCCAGTGCACGACCTCGCCGGCCCCCGGTCCGTGCGTCCGCCGCGCCGCCCGCTCCCACCACTCGGCCAGCGCGGCGGCCTCGTCGTGCCGGCCGCTCTGCACGGCGGCGGTGATCTCGGCGTGCGGATCGACGGGGGCGTCCGCGGGCACGGGCGGGACGGGCTGAGCGGACAGGACGGGTTGAGCGGACAGGGCGGGTTGAGCCGGCAGAACGGGCTGTACGGGTACCGGCGCGTCGACCGGAGACGACGGCATGGGCGCGAGGGCCGGTACCGCGTACCCGGGAGCCGGAACGGCGGTCGGCGGGGCGGGAGTCGGCGGGGCGGGAGTCGCCGGGACGGCCACCGCCGGAGCGTCCGCCGTCGGAACGGCGGCTGTCGGGGTGGCGGCCGTCGCCGGAGCGTCCGCCGTCGGGGTGGCGGCCGTCGCCGGAGCGTCCGCCGTCGGGGTGGCGGCCGTCGGGGCCGGACGCGTGGGGTCGACCGCGAGGACGAGGTCGCGGCCGGCCGAGTCCGGGTCCTCGCCGAAGAACCGTGCCAGCGCCTGCTGGTGGAGCTGCGCGAGCGGCGGACGGTGACCGCTGCGGAGGATCGTGGCCACCGACCTCATGTACGCGGGCGCCGCCGTCGAACGCCGCGAGGGGGGCGGGGCGACCCTGCCGTACAGCGCGGCGCCCGGCCCCGCGGTGAGGGGCCGGGACGCCAGGTGCAGCCAGGTCTCCGCGTCGGTGTGCAGGTCGACGAGCAGGGTCGTGCTCCCCGGCGCGCGCAGCCGCAGTTCCTCGCGGATCCAGTGCCAGGGGAAGCCGGTGTAGCGGACGGTCGAGGGGGTCGTCCGGGCGAGCGCGAGGTGCGGAAGCCGTTGGCGGCGGTCGAGCTGGAGCTGCCCGGTGAGGAAGACCGTGAGCGGTCCGGGGGCCGTCGCGGCGCCCCGCAGCCGGGTCAGGACGGCCTGTGGCTCCAGGGGGTCGGCGAGTTCGACCACGTTCGCGGTGTCCGTGCCGGAGAGCACCGGGGGCGCCACCGCGGCCAGCACGGGGAGCACGGACGCGGCGTCCACGAGGCAGCCCTTGCCTGCCGGCGACGCTGCGATCAACAAGACGGTTCCTGGCATCGCGGTTGTCTCCTCCCCTTGGATCACCACGGCGTCACGGTAACGGGTGCGGGTGCAAAGTGGTTCGGTACGGGGGCGGTACGGGTCGGTCGGTGTCGTCCGCCGGGCCGTCACACCCTCCGTCACGTTCGCCGTCACACCCGCCGTCATGTCCGCCGTCACGTCCGTTGTCGCACCTGTCGTACGGCGAAGATCGTCGTGTCGTCCACCAGGTGACCGGTGCTGTGGCGCAGGGTGCCCTCCCTGACCAGTTCCACCAGGGGGCGGGGGCGGGCGGCGGCGGGGTCGGTGGAGACGGCCAGGGCGACCCGGGCGTGCAGGGGGAAGAAGACACCGTCGGCGTCGCGGGCCTCGGTCACGCCGTCCGTGACGAGCAGCAGGGTCTCGTCGGGGGCGAACGGCACCCGGTGGACCGGCGGGACGCGCGAGTCCGGCCCGGCGAGCCCTGTCAGGCCGAGCGGCAGGCCGTCGCCGGACGGCAGGAGACGTATCCCGGACGCCCCCGCCACCAGCGGCGGCTCGTGCCCGAAGTTGACGACCTCGATGTGGCCGCCGGGGGCACCGGGGACGCCGGGCGGCGGGAACGCAACGAGCACCGCCGTCGCGAAGCGCTCCACCCCCACCCCCACATCCACGCCCACGCCGCGCCGCGGTCGCCCGCCGAGGTCCGTCACGTACTGGCGGTGGCGGCTCATCCGCACCTCCAGCCGTTCGGCGACGACGGCCAGGGACGCCTCGTGGTACGCGGCCTCACGGAAGGTGCCGAGCAGGGCGGCGGCCGCGTCGACGGCGGGCAGGCCCTTGCCCTGGACGTCCCCGAGGAGGACGCGGGTGCCGTGCGGGCCCGGCTGGATGTCGTAGAAGTCGCCGCCGACGCGGGCCTCGCTGTCGGAGGCCAGGTAGACGGCCGCGTGCTCCAGTCCGCCCCAGGGGGAGGGCAGCAGGCGCAGGACGGTGCGGCGGGTCGTGTCGGCCACGTCGCGCATGTGCAGCATCCGCCGCTCCTCGCGCACCCGGACGGCGCACGCCGCCGTCGCGAGGGCGCCGCCCACGGCGACGAGGATGAAGTCGGGGAGGCCGGTCTGGTCCTGGTGCGGCCAGGCGGTGTCCACCTCGATGTAGGTGACGAGGGCGAGCACGGCGAGGACGGCCGTGCCCCTGAGTCCGCAGACGGCCGCGGCGATGCCCGGCACCAGGACGATCCAGGAGATGATCCTGAACTCGCCCGAGGTGTTGCTGTCGATCACGGCGATCGCGACGAGCAGGAGCAGCGGGGGCATCCAGGCGATGCTCCGTCCGCGTACACGGAGCAACTGCCGCCGCTGGGCACGGGGGAGCTCTTCCGTGCGGTCCACGTTCCCCAGCGAACCACGCACGCGGACGCGCCGCACGCCGGACCCGGCAGCGACCGGGGGCACCCGCCCCCACCCGGCACTCATGGGCCGATGAGTTTTCGCGGCACCAGGGGTCTGCATCCCAGGACCACGACAAGACCACGACAAGACCACGACGAGCCACGAGAACGACGCGGATGGGCGGACCGACATGACGAGCAGCAACCGCACCGGCCCCTGGGCCGGGCCGGCCATCGAGACCGCGGGCCTGGTGAAGACCTTCGGCGACACCCGCGCGGTCGACGGGGTCGACCTGCGCATCGAGGCGGGCACGGTCTACGGCCTGCTCGGCCCGAACGGCGCCGGCAAGACCACGACCGTACGCATGCTGGCGACCCTGCTGCGCCCCGACGGCGGCGAGGCCCGCGTCTTCGGCCACGACGTCGTACGGGAGGCGGACGCGGTCCGCAGCCGGGTGAGCCTCACCGGCCAGTACGCCTCGGTGGACGAGGACCTGACCGGCACCGAGAACCTCGTCCTGCTGGCCCGGCTGACCGGCCACGCCAAGAAGGACTCGTACGACCGCGCGGCCCAGCTCCTGGATGCCTTCGGCCTGTCGGAGGCGGCCGGCCGCCAGGTGAAGAACTACTCCGGCGGCATGCGGCGCCGCATCGACATCGCCGCGTCCATCCTGAACACCCCGGAGCTGCTGTTCCTGGACGAGCCGACGACGGGCCTGGACCCGCGCAGCCGCAACCAGGTCTGGGAGATCGTGCGGGCGGTCGTCGCCCAGGGCACGACGGTCCTGCTGACGACCCAGTACCTCGACGAGGCCGACCAGCTGGCGTCCCGGATCGCCGTCATCGACCGGGGCCGGGTCATCGCCGAGGGCACCAAGGGCGAGCTGAAGGCGTCGGTGGGCGCGGGATCCGTGCACGTACGGCTGCGGGACGCGGACCGGCGCCCGGACGCGGAGCGGCTGCTCCGGGGGGTCCTCGACGCGGAGATCCAGCTGGAGCCGGACCCGGTGGCCCTGACGGCCCGCGTGGGCAACGGCAACGGCAACGGCAACGGCACCCGGAACGGGAAGGACGCCGCCAAGAAGGCGTCCCGGGCCCTCGCCGAGCTCGCCCGCGCGGGCATCACCGTCGACAACTTCTCCCTCGGACAGCCGAGCCTGGACGAGGTGTTCCTCGCCCTCACCGGGAAGTCCGACCACCAACAGCCCGACCACCAGCAACCCGACCATCCGCGGTCCGGCGACCCGCGGCCCGGCGACCCGCGGCCCGTATCCGACCTCCCGCACCCGAAAGAGGCCACGGCATGAGCACCGCAACCCGGTCCACCACCGCGGAGACCGCGGACCTCGCACCGGTCAGCACCACGGACCTCGCCGCGCTCCTCGTCGGCGGGAAGCGGCCGCCGCGGCCCAACGCCCTGCAGACGTCCCTCACCTTCGGCTGGCGGGCGATGCTCAAGATCAAGCACGTCCCCGAGCAGCTCTTCGACGTGACCGCGTTCCCGATCATGCTGGTGCTGATGTACACGTACCTGTTCGGGGGCGCGCTCGCCGGCTCCCCGCGGGAGTACATCCAGTACCTGCTTCCCGGCATCCTCGTGATGTCGGTCGTGATGATCACGATGTACACGGGTCTCGCGGTCAACATCGACATCGAGAAGGGCGTCTTCGACCGCTTCCGCTCGCTGCCCATCTGGCGTCCGTCGACGCTGGTCGGCTATCTGCTCGGCGACGCCCTGCGCTACACGATCGCGTCGGCCGTGATGCTGACGGTGGGCCTGATCATGGGTTTCCGCCCGGACGGCGGCGTCCGGGGCGTGCTGGCGGGCGTCCTGCTCCTGATCGTCTTCTCGTTCGCCTTCTCCTGGGTGTGGACGATGTTCGGACTGCTGCTGCGCACGGAGAAGTCGGTGATGGGCGTGAGCATGATGATCCTGTTCCCGCTGACCTTCCTCAGCGACATCTTCGTCCGTCCCGAGACGATGCCCGGCTGGCTGCAGGCATTCGTCAACAACAACCCCGTCACCCACCTCTCCTCGGCGGTGCGCGGCCTGATGGACGGTTCCTGGCCGAGCGCGGAGATCGCGTGGACGCTGGGCTGGGCCGGCGTGCTGGTCGCGGTCTTCGGCCCGGTCACGATGAGGCTCTACAACCGCAAGTGACCGGCCCTCCCGGGGCCACCGAGCCTCCCGGGGCTGCCGGGGCCGCCGGGGCCACCGGGGCCACCGGGGCCACCGGGGCCGCCGGGGCCACCGGGCTCCGGAATCCCGAAATCCCCCGGATCCCCCTGGGGCCCCGGGATCCCCCTGGATCCCCCGGAAGAACGTAATCCGCGGCCGGATGCAGTCACCCCGGCCGTGCCCCGCGGGCGGAGGGCACGGCCGGGGGTCCTTCCTTGAGGGGTGCGCAAAGTCCTCTCGGCGCTGCTGATCGTGCTCGCCTGCGTCCTCGTGCCGCCGGCCGGGTTCGCGGCGTGGGCGAAGTACGAGATCGGCGACACCGGCCGGTACGTCGACACGATGGCACCGCTGGCCGCCGGCGCCGACGTGCGGGGCGCCGTCACGGACACCGTCACCGACGGGATCATGAACGAGGTCGAGGTGGGACCGCTGGAGGACGAGGTCCGCGCATACGTCCGCCGGGCGGTCCGCTCCTTCACCGGTACGGAGGCCTTCCGCAGGGCGTGGAACACGGCGAACCGGGCCGCGCACCGCACCGTCCTGCGGGCCCTGCGCGACGACGGCGAGCGTGCCGTCACGCTCGACCTGGCGCCGGTCGCGTCCCGGCTGAAGACCCGGCTGACCGACGACCACGTGCCGCTGGCGGACCGCATCCCCGTCGCGCGCACCGAGGTCACCGTCCTGCGCGCCCGCGAGGCGGGCCCGTTGCGGAAGGGGTTCCGCACGCTGGAGGTCGCGGGCTTCTGGCTCCCCCTGGCGACGGTCGCGCTGGCCGTCTGCGGCATCCTGCTGGCCGTACGCCGCCGTCGTGCCGTCACGGCCACGGCGCTCGGCACCGCCCTGGGCGCCGCGCTGCTGGCCCTCGCCACGGCCGCCGGACGCGCCCTGACCCTCTCCGGCCTCCCCGAGCACGTCCCGCGCGCGGCGGCGGGCGCGGTCTACGACGCCCTCACCGGGACCCTGCGCACGGCCACCTGGACCCTCCTCGCCCTCGGGCTCACGGTGGCCCTGGCCGCCCGGCTCACGGAGCGCCGCGCACGACGTCGCGCAGCGTCCGCAGCGCCTGCCCCAGCACCGGAACCGGAACCGAGGCGAGCCCGAGCCTGACCGCGTCCGGCGCGCCCTGCGGCCCCACGGCGAAGGCGGACCCCGGGGTGACCGCGATGCCGCGTGCGGCGGCGGCCGCCGTGAAGGTGTCCGCGCGCCAGGGCGCGGGCAGCTCCCACCAGGCGTGGTACGCGTGCGGATCGGCCCGTACCGTGAACGCGCCGAGCAGTTCCGCGACGACGCGCTGCCGCCGGGCCGCGTCCGCCCGTTTGCGCGCGACGAGCCGCTCGACCGTCCCGTCCCGGATCCACCGCGTGCCCGCCTCCAGCGCGAACCCTCCCGCCGTCCACCCGCCCGACCGCAGCGCCCCGGCCACCGCGCCGCTCCGCCCCTCCGGGACGACGAGGAAGCCGACGGTCAGGCCGGGCGCGACCCGCTTCGACAGACCGTCGACGACATGGACGCGCTCGGGGGCGTAGGCGGCGAACGGCACGCCCTCCTCGTGGAGGAAGGACCAGATGCGGTCCTCCACCACGGGCAGGTCCACGTCCCTGACCACTGCGGCCAGTTCGCGCTTGCGCGCGTCGCCGGCCGTCACCGAGGTCGGATTGTGCAGCGTCGGCTGCACGTACAGGGCGGAGAGCGGCGCGGCGCGGTGGGCCGCGGCGACGGCGTCGGGCCGCACCCCCTCCTCGTCCGTGGCGAGCGGCACGAGCGGGCAGCCGATGCGCGCCGCGATCTCCTTGACCAGCGGATACGTCAGCGCCTCCACGCCGATCCGCCCGCCGGGCCGGACCAGTGAGGCGAGGACGCCCGCGACGGCCTGCCGCGCGTTGCCCGCGAAGAGCAACTGGTCCGGCCGGGGCCGCCAGCCGGAGCCGCCCAGCAGCCCCGCGGCGGCCTCGCGCGCGGCGGCGGTCCCGGCGGCCGGGACGGTACGGGTCGCCTCACCGAGCACGTCGGGCCGCAGCAGCGGCGCGAGTCCGGCCGCCAGCAGCTCCGACTGGCCCTCCACCGACGGGTAGTTGAGTTCCAGGTTGACGGACACCCCGGGCGTGGCCTCGGTGAGGGACCGGCCCGACGGCACCGGCGAGGCCCGTACGTAGGTGCCGCGCCCGACCTCGCCGACGACGAGCCCGCGCCGCACCAGCTCCCCGTACACGCGCCCGGCGGTGGATCCCGCGATACGGCGCCGCCGGGCGAACACCCGCTGCGGCGGCAGCCGTTCACCGGCCTTCAGCCGTCCCGAGTAGATCTCCTCGGCCAGCCGGTCGGCGATGCGCCGGTAGTCCTCCACGTCCGTCCCTCCCTCGATCGCACGACGCACCCGGATTGCACCGAGAGCAAAGACCTTATTGCACCGAGCAGTCGACGCGGCCTAGGGTCCGTCCCATGGCTCCCTTCCTCGCGTACGGGGACAGCGGCCCGCGCGCTTCCACGGCGCCGCCCCTCGTCCTGATCCACGGCCATCCCTTCGACCGCACGATGTGGGCCCCCCAGGTGGCCGCCTTCTCCCCGGACCGCCGGGTGGTCACGCCGGACCTGCGCGGCTACGGCGCGTCCCCGGTGGTTCCCGGGACCACCCCGTTCGCCGTCCTCGTCGAGGACGTCGCGGCCCTCCTCGACGACCTCCGGATACCCGAATTCGTCCTCGGAGGACTGTCGATGGGCGGTCAGATCGCCATGGAGTTCCACCGGCTGTTCCCCGGGCGTGTCCGGGGCCTGCTCCTGGCGGACACCTCCCCGGCCGCGGAGACCCCGGCGGGCAGGAAGTCCCGCAACGCGACGGCCGACCGGCTGCTGCGCGAAGGGATGGCCGGGTACGCCGAGGAGGTCCTGTACGGGATGGTCGCGCCGTACGCCCGCCCGGAGGTGGCGGCCCACGTCCACCGCATGATGACGGGCACGCCGCCCGAGGGGGCCGCGGCGGCCCTGCGGGGGCGGGCGGAGCGGCCCGACTACCGCGAACTGCTGACACGGGTCGGCGTGCCCACGCTGGTGGTGGTGGGCGAGGACGACGGGTTCACCCCCGTGGCGGAGGCGCAGGCGATGCACGAGGCCCTCCCGGACTCGGTCCTGCGGGTGGTACGGGGCGCGGCACACCTGCCGAACCTGGAGCGTCCGGCGGACTTCAACGAGGCCGTGGCCGGCCTGCTGGCCCGCGTTTGAGGGGTTGCCGGCCGGGGAGCAGCCCCGCTTTTCAGGGACGCGGGGAACTGCGCGCTCAGCCCTCACCGGCCGGCCCCCGGGAACCCGCGGAGCAACCTCGCACGCACTCCCCCCGTCTTTGAGAGAAGATCCATGCAGACGCATGCAGGCGCATGCAGACGCATGCAGACGCCTGGGACGGAAGGGGTGACCTTGCGGAGCACGACGGCCGGGACGGCCGAGTGGACCCGGGACGACGGGGGCCCGATACCCCGGCACGGCCGCACCCGGGCCGGCGCCTGGTTCGCCGGCCTGCTCCTCCTCGGCGTGAGCGTCGTCCTCGGCTGCCGCATCGCGGACACCGACGCCGTCACCCCCGTACCCCAGCTCCTCGCGTTCCTGCCCTGGCTCCTCGCCCCCACCGGCGTGGCCCTCCTGTTCGCCCTGCTGTCCCGCTGGCGCACCGGACTCGTCTGGGGCGTGGCCGCCCTCGGTGTGACCGCCTGGTACATCGAGCCGTACGGCAAGACCATGGAACCCGGCGGCGTACCGGTCGCCGAGGTCCGCGTCCTCACCTCGAACGTCGAGTTCGGCCGGGCCACGGACGCCCTGATCGAGGCGGTCGGGAAGCAGCGCCCCGACTTCGTCTTCGTCCAGGAGTGCGAGGACACCTGCATGAAGGCACTGGATCGGACCCTCGGCAAGAACGGCGGGGGGAGCGGGGGGAGCGAGAAGAGCGGAGCAGGCGGCTATCCCTACCGACAGGCCGTCGAGGGAGCCGGTTCCGACGGTTCCGTCATCCTCAGCCGCCACCCCCTCAGGCCGGCGAAGGGCATCCGCGCCACCATGGGCATGCCCGGCGCCACCGCCGACGTGGACGGGCACGAGATCCGTCTGCAACTGGCCCACCCCATGCCGCCGCTCCCGGCACACCTGGACACCTGGCGCGAGGAGCTGTCCGCCCTGCGCGACTACGCCGCCGCGAACGCCGGCCGCCCCACGGTCGTCGCGGGCGACTTCAACGCCTCCCAGGACCACGCGGCCTTCCGCCGCATCCTGGACACCGGCCTCATGGACGGCGCCCGCCTGACCGGCGACACCCGCACCCCGACCTGGCCCGCCCTGACGGCCCCGGCCCTGGGCGCCCAGATCGACCACGTCCTGGTGTCCCGGGGCTTCACCGCGCACCGGACCCGTTTCCTGGACCTCGGGGACACCGACCACCGGGCGCTCGTCGTGGACCTGACCCTCAACAAGAGCCCGTGACCCCGTGGCCTCATGACCCCGTGACCCCGTGACCCCGGACATGACGACGTGGGCCGCCCTCTGTGCAGGAGAGGCGGCCCACGTCCGTGGGGGGTGGGATGGTACGTCCGAGGGGGCCCCGCGGGCCCCGGTCAGAACGGCCCGGTCGGGTCAGGCCCGGTCAGGTCGGGTCAGGCCCGGTCGGGTCCGGCCCGGTCCTAGTCCTGGTTGACCTTCGCCAGCGCCTTCGCGAGGCCGTTGGCCCAGAGCTGGTTGACCCGCGCCCGCTCCGCCGCGTTGGGGGTCGCGTTCGTGCAGGACGTGCCCGGACCGCCGCCCGACATCAACTCGCTGCACGGCCCGGAGTAGTGGTCGGGGAGCCCGAGCACGTGCCCGGTCTCGTGGGCGGTCACCCGGGTGGAGTTGTACTGCTGGTTCTGCCGGTAGTCGAGGAAGATGTAGCCGCGTCCGTGCCCGTCCGTGGAGGCGTACGAACCGCGCGAGTCGTTGCCCTCGCGGTACGTGAAGTTCGCCCCGCTGGTGCCGGCCTGGAGTCTGACGTTGGTGACGGAGCTGTTCCAGATCTGCGTACTGCGGGCTATCTGGGAGGCGAAGGTCGGCGCGGCCGAGGCGTTGTAGGTGACGGTGACGGCGGCGGTGGACTTCGGGTTCGCGGCACGCTGCTCCGCCACGGACTTCAGCACGGCGTCGAAGAATGCCTGATTGGCCTTCGCCTCCTCGCCGGAACCGTTGTAGCCCGCGAAGGAACCCGCGGTGGAGACGGTGGAGGCGGCGGACGCCGGCTCCGGCGCCGGGGCCGCGGCGGCCGGGACGGTGCCGAGCGCGGCGGCGGTGAGGCCGAGGCCGACCGCGGCGGAGAGCAGGGGGGTGGACAGTCGCATCGATGACTCCTTGCGTGGGGGGTGAAGTCGTCATCGGTGAGTTTCGGCGTCCGTGAGGCCGCTGTGATGATGCCAAACGGTGATAGGACGCACCTATCCGTTCGGAAACGATCAGCCAAGTCGCCTCTTTTGAGGAGGGTTTGTGCGTCTGGTGAAAGCCATACTTCCGCTTTAGGCTCCGACGCCATGGACCTCGAGGTGAGGCACCTCCGCGCGCTGTGCGCCATAGCCGACACCGGCAGCCTGCACCGGGCCGCCCGGCAGCTCGGCGTGTCACAACCCTCGTTGAGCACCCAGCTCAAACGCATCGAGCAGGAGCTCGGCGGCCCCCTCTTCCTCCGCGAGCGCACCGGCTGCCGGCCGACCCCGCTGGGCCTGGTCGTCCTCGGCCGCGCCCGGCCGCTGGTGGCCGAAATGCGGGCCCTGGTCGCGGAGGCCCGGGCCGCCGCGACGGACGCCGACGGGCCGCAGCTGCGTATCGGCTCCACCGCCAGCCGCGCCCTCGCGGGCTGGCTGCGGCGGCTGCGCGCACAGCAGCGGGAGCCGGTCCTGCAGATGGACGTCTCCCCGAACGCCCTGCTGCGCATGCTCGCCGACGGACGGCTCGACGTGGCCTTCGTGCACGAGGTCGAGGGCAGTCCGCTGCGGGTGCCGGACGGGCTCGCGCTGCGCGTCCTGATCGAACGCGAGCCGCAGTTCGTCTCCCTGCCGGCCGACCATCCGGCGGCCGCGCGCGAGGAGGTGCAGCTCTCCGACCTGGCCGGGGACCGGTGGATGATCGATCCGACGGTCGACGGCGAGTGGGACGCCGTGCACCGCATGCTGCGGGCGGCGGGGCTGCGGCCGCGGGTACTGCACGGGGACTACCACACGGCCGCCTCGCTGGTCGCCACCGGTGAGGTCGTCACGGTGTGCCAGCCGACGTGCCAGGTAAGGCCGGAGATGGCGGTGCGGCGGATCCAGGGGGACCCGCTGGGGGTCCGGCTGCTGCTCGCGGCGCGTACGGAAGGGGAGCTGGACCTCGTCTTCCCCGAGCTCTGGGAGGCGTACGCAGAGGTCGCACGGGAGGCACCCGGCTATGGGGAGTGGCTGGATCTGGTGGGGGTGTGAGGGCGGGAGCGTCCCCGACGAGTGGGGGCACCCCGTCAAGGACGGGGTGCCCCCACTCGTGTCAGACGCCGATGTCCTGGCCGTCCTTGCGCCAGACGGCCACGACCGCCGGGCGGACGATCCTGCCGGGACCGTCGGGCCAGGTGCTGGCCGGGTTCTCGACGGTGGCGCCGGTGATCTCGCCCGGGTGCTGGACCGCCACCAGGACGCGGCGGTCCTGGACGATCGGGCCGCAGGTCTCGGCGCCCTTCGGCACGGTCAGGAACTGCTTCAGCTCACCGCGCCGCTCGCCCTTCGTCGCCACGCCGAACAGGCCGTCGTGGGAGCCGAGCTGGGCGCCGTCGGTGGAGATCCACAGGTTGCCGTGCGGGTCGAAGGCCACGTTGTCCGGGCAGGAGATCTGGCTGACCTTGTCCTTCGGGTAGCCCGCGAAGTACGTGGCCGGGTCCTTCGGGTCGCCCGCGACCAGGAACAGCGACCAGGCGAAGCTCGTGGCGTCGGCGCGGTTGCGGCGCTCGGTCAGCTCCAGGACGTGCCCGTGCTTGTTGGCGTTGCGCGGGTTGGCCTCGTCCGCCTTGGCGTTGGAGCCGACACCGCGGTTGGTGTTGTTCGTCAGGGCGACGTACACCTTGCCGGTGTGCGGGGAGGGCTGGATGTCCTCGGGGCGGTCCATCTTCGTGGCGCCCACCTTGTCGCCGGCGAGACGCGTGAAGACGTACACCTCCTCGGCGGTCATGCCCGGGACGTGCGAGACGGCGCCCTTGGCGGTGGCCGTGGCCAGCGGGATCCACGTGCCGCCGCCGTCGAACTCGCCGTCGGCCGGGAGCTTGCCGGTGCCGTCGACCTCGATGGCCGGGGAGTCGCCGGTGAGCTTGGCGACGTACAGCGTGCCCTCGTCGAGCAGGGTCATGTTGTGCTCGCGGGCGGCGCGGCTGTTGCCGTGGCGCATCCGCTTGCTGCCGACGAACTTGTACATGTAGTCGAAGCGCTCGTCGTCGCCCGTGTAGGCGACCGGGCGGCCGTCGTCCGTGAGGCGGATGGTCGCGCCCTCGTGCTTGAACCGGCCGAGCGCGGTGCGCTTGCGGGGCGTGGAGGTGGGGTCGTACGGGTCCAGCTCGACGATGTAGCCGAAGCGGTGCACCTCGTTCGGCTCCTGGGCGATGTCGAAGCGCTTGTCGAACCGCTCCCACTTGCGCTCGGTGGTCCCGGTGCCGATGCCGTAGCGGGTGTCGGTCGTCCGGCTGCCGTTGGCGAAGTACTGGTTGAAGTTCTCCTCGCCGTGCAGCGTCGTGCCCCACGGGGTCTCGCCGCCTGCGCAGTTGTTGAGCGTGCCGAGGACCTTCTTGCCGGTCGGGTCGGCGGAGGTCCTGAGCAGCTCCGAACCGGCCGCGGGACCCGTCACCCGGAACTCGGTGGTCGCGGTCACCCGCCGGTTGAGGTGGTGGCGGGGCACGGCGGTGAGCTTGCCGCTGCGCCGGTCCTCCTCGACCACGACGACACCCAGACCGTGGGCGGCCCAGGCGATCTCCACCTGCTCGCGGGTCGGGTTGGCGGGGTCGTAGCCCTTGAACATCAGGACCTCGTCCGTGTACTCGTGGTTCGCCACGAGCAGCTGGCGGCCGCGCTCGCCCGGCAGCGGGAGCAGGGCGAGGAAGTCGCAGTTGTAGCCGAACTGGCCCGCCTGCGCCTTGGCGGTCTGCCTGTCCGGGTCGAAGGCCGGGGCGCCGCGCAGGATGGGCTCGCCCCAGCGGATGACCACGTTCTGGCCGTAGCCCTCGGGGACGGTCACGGCGTCGGCGGTGTTCGGCGCGACGGGGGTGAAGCGCAGGCCGCGGGCTGCCTTGCCCTTCGAACCGTGCGCGCCGTGCGACCCGTGCGAGCCCTTCGCGGCGGGGGCGGGGGCGGCCGCGGCGGGGGCCGCGCCGGCGCCGAGGACCGCGCTCCCGGCCGCCGTGGTCACGGTCACCGCGGCGGCGGCGCGCATCATGGACCGGCGGCTGAGCGCCCCGGCGATGACGTCGCCGACGT
The DNA here is from genome assembly GCF_019710745.1 of Streptomyces beigongshangae. Taxonomy (GTDB): domain Bacteria; phylum Actinomycetota; class Actinomycetes; order Streptomycetales; family Streptomycetaceae; genus Streptomyces; species Streptomyces beigongshangae. The sequence continues at coordinate 74,064 of NZ_JAHKJW010000004.1, read as the reverse complement.
ATTCGTTGGCGCTGGTGTTGGGCGCCGGGTGGAAGCAGGCGTCACCACAGCGGTAGCGGCAGGTCATCTCGGAACGGCCGCCCGGGTGTGATCCGGTCGGGCCGATCAGCGGCAGCAGGTTGCGCACGTTCACTCCCCTATGTCTGTGTCTGTCGCGACGCTAGGGGCACACCCGTGCGAGGGCGCAGCCAGAAGGTGAACGATCGGTGAACCCCATCGGTCCGCAGGGGCGCCAAGGCAAAGGGAAGGTAAGGCGTACCTAAGTTGACAGGCATCGGCGACCCTGCCCAAGATCCCCGAATCCTGCGGATAACCTTACGTGTCCGTCCTGGCCAGGGATCGACGGAAACAACTCATGCGAAGGGTTGCGCACATGGGCATTCTCACCCGCCTGCGGAATGCGTTCGGAAAGTCACGCAAGGGAGAGTCTGCCGCTGCCGCGGACCCCTCCACCTCTGCCACCGCCGAGCCGACCGTGCCGGCGGCCCGGCAGGAGACGGCTCCCGAGCCCACGCCCGCGGCAGCCGAGCCCGAGGCGTCCGTCCCCGCGCCGGCTGCCGAGCGCGAGGCCGAGCACCGGACCGAGCGCAAGGCGTCCGTGGTGGACGACCTCGTCTCGGCGGCGTTCGACAACGTGACGGTCCCGAAGCAGGCGGCTGCGCCTGCGCCGACCGAGCGGAAGTCCGAGCCGGAGCCCGAAGCTGAGGCGAAGCCCGCGGAGGAGACAGCCGAGGCGAAGGCCGAGCCTGCCGTCGAGCCGGAGCCCGCCACGGCTGCGAAGCCCGAGCCCGAGGTGGAGGCGAAGCCCGAGGCTGAGGCTGAGGCGACGGAGTCCGAGGCGAAGAGCGAGCCCGTAGCCGAGACGGCGGCGGAGCCGGAGCCGGCCGCGAAGGCCGAGACCGCTCCCGAGCCGGAGCCGGTGGCGGCCGAGCCCGACGCGGAGCCGGAGCGGAAGAAGTCCGAGCCGAAGCCCGCCGCGAAAGCCGAAGCAGCCCCCGAGCCTGAACCGGAGCCGGAAGCGAAGGCCGAGGCCGCTGCCGGGACGGCACCGGAGCCGAAGGCTGAGCCCGAGCCCGTCACCGCCGAGGCCGCCCCCGAGCCGAAGCCCGAGCCCGCAGCCGCAGCCGCAGCCGACACGGAGCCGGAGCCGAAGCCGGAGTCGGAGCCCGCCACGCATGCCGAAGCCGCTGCGGAGCCCGAGCTGATCATCCAACTCGTCCCGGAGCCCGAGACCACTCCCGAGCCCGAGCCCACCGTCGCCTCCGACGAGGAGGCCGAAGCCGCCGCGGAGAAGGCCGTCGAGGCCGAGGCCGAGGTGAAGGCCGCGGTCGCCGAGGCGGTGTCGGAGCCCGAGACGCCCACCGCGGAGGCGGACGAACCGTCGGCCGCCTCCGTCGCCGCCGACGACCAGACCGAGCAGAAGCCGGCCGAAGCCGAATCCGAAGCCGGTACCGCGGCCGAGCCCGCCACCGAGAAGGCGGAGAAGGCGGAGAACGCGAAGGACGCGGAGGACGCGGACGGCGTCGAGAACGCAGAGGCAGAAGAGGCCACCCCGGCCACCGCAGCCGCCCCGGCCACTCCCCTCCCCGACATCGAGTCCCACGCCCCCGGTCTCCTCTCCGCCTACAAGGCCGCCGCCACCGCCCTGGAGAACCAGGGCCTGACCGGCACCCGCGCCAGGGTCTACCTCGTGCTGGACCGCTCCGCGTCGATGCGTCCGTACTACAAGGACGGCTCCGCGCAGGCGCTCGGCGAGCAGACCCTCGCGCTCGCCGCCCACCTGGTGCCGGAGGCGAACGTCCAGGTCGTCTTCTTCTCCACGGAGCTGGACGGCACCGGCGAGCTCACCCTCGCCGAGCACGAGAACAAGATCGACGAACTCCACGCCGGCCTCGGCCGTATGGGACGTACGAGCTATCACGCGGCCGTGCAGGAAGTGATCGCCCTGCACGAGAAGGCCGGCACCCCCACGGCCCCCGGCCTCGTCGTCTTCCAGACGGACGGTGCTCCCGACGCCAAGACCCCGGCCACCCAGTCCCTCACGGACGCGGCGAAGAGCCACCCCGGTCTCTTCTTCTCCTTCATCGCGTTCGGCGAGCACGACAACAAGGCATTCGACTACCTGCGCAAGCTGAAGACGGACAACACCGCCTTCTTCCACGCGGGCCCGACGCCCCGCGAGCTCACGGACACGGAGGTCTACGAGGGCGTACTGGCGAACTGGCGCCCGTAACCTCCGCCTCCCCCGCCCCTCAGCCCTCTCAGCCCCCTCTCCTCCCCCTCCTCACCCCCACACCCCGGCCGCCCCTTCTCGTCCCGTAAAACGAGGAGCGGGCGGCCCACCCGTGTCGGCTACGATTTCAAGGTTCGTAAGACGGCCGACGGCCGAAGCACCATCCGGCCCTCCGTCACCCCACGTAGCGACTCGGGAGCAGCCCGCAATGGCTCGACACCTCATCACCAGCGCCCTTCCGTACATCAACGGGATCAAGCACCTGGGCAACATGGTGGGGTCCATGCTCCCGGCGGACGTGTACGCCAGGTACCTCCGCCAGCGCGGCCACGACGTCCTCTACATCTGCGCGACGGACGAGCACGGCACCCCGGCCGAACTGGCGGCGAAGGAGCAGGGCCTGCCGGTCGCCGAGTTCTGCGCCGGGGCCCATGACGCGCAGAAGGCGATCTACGACGGCTTCCAGCTCGCCTTCGACCACTTCGGCCGCAGCTCCTCCCCGCAGAACGCCGAGCTGACGCAGCACTTCGCCCGCAGGCTGAACGAGAACGGCTTCATCGAGGAGCGCGCGATCCGGCAGGTGTACTCGCCCGCCGACGGCCGCTTCCTGCCCGACCGCTACGTCGAGGGCACCTGCCCGCACTGCGGTTACGACAAGGCGCGCGGTGACCAGTGCGAGAACTGCACGCGCGTCCTGGACCCGACCGACCTGATCGAGCCGCGGTCGGCGATCTCGGGTTCGACGGAACTCGAAGTGCGCGAGACGAAGCACCTCTTCCTCCTCCAGTCGAAGCTGCAGGGCGAGGTGGAGGCATGGATCGACCAGGTCTCCGACGAGTGGCCGCAGCTCGCCTCCTCCATCGCCCGCAAGTGGCTGACCGAGGGCCTGCACGACCGGGCGATCACCCGTGACCTGGACTGGGGCGTGCCGGTCCCGGCCGACACGTGGCCGGAGCTGGCGGCGGAGGGCAAGGTCTTCTACGTCTGGTTCGACGCGCCGATCGAGTACATCGGGTCGACGAAGGAGTGGGCGGACGCGGCCCCGGAGGAGAACCGGGACTGGAAGTCGTGGTGGTACGAGCCGGCGGGCGCGTCGGACGTGCGCTACACGGAGTTCATGGCGAAGGACAACGTCCCCTTCCACAGCGTGATGTTCCCGGCCACGGAGATGGGCGTACGGGAGCCGTGGAAGAAGGTCGACCAGCTCAAGGCGTTCAACTGGCTGACGTACTACGGGGGCAAGTTCTCCACGTCGCAGAAGCGGGGCGTCTTCACCGACCAGGCCCTGGACATCCTCCCCGCGGACTACTGGCGCTACTTCCTGATCGCCAACGCGCCCGAGTCGGACGACGCGTCGTTCACGTGGGAGCACTTCACGGCGACGGTGAACAAGGACCTCGCCGACACCCTCGGCAACTTCGTCAACCGCGTCCTGTCCTTCTCGAAGAAGCGCTTCGGCGAGGAGGTCCCGGCGGGCGCGGCGGCGGGCGACCCCGAGGCGAGGCTCGGCGAGGAGATCGCGTCCCTTCTCGCCGAGTACGAGACCCAGATGGAGGCGCTCCAGTTCCGCAAGGCGGCGACGGCCCTGCGCGCGCTGTGGTCGGTGGGCAACTCCTACCTGGAGGAGAAGGCCCCCTGGCTGGAGATCAAGACGAACCCGGAGGGCGCGGCCCTCACGCTCCGCACGGCGATGAACCTGATCCACCTGTACGCGGTGGTCTCGGAACCCTTCATCCCGTCCTCGTCCGCCGCCATGCGCGCGGCCTTCGCCCTGCCGTCCGACACGGCGTCCTGGGTGACCGCGGAAGAGGCCCGCACCCTGGACTCGGTCCCGGCCGGCACCCCCTTCACGGTCCCCCCGGTCCTCTTCGCCAAGATCACGGACGAGGACCTGGAAACGTACAAGGAGCGCTTCGGCGGCGCGCCGGAGTAGTCGAGGGGGGAGGGGCCCCGGGCACCCGCCCCTCTCCCCCTCCCTCCCGAGCGAACTCCGTACGCGACGGCCCGCCCGGCCCGCCCCCCCGGCCGGGATGCGCTCAGTCGCCCTCGAAGAGCTGCGCCGCATCGGTCGCGTGCACCGCACGCCGCGCCCAGATGTCGAGCTGCCCCATGTCGGCACGAGCACGCACCCGCTCGCGCACCGGGTCGGGCACCTCGATGCCGCGCCACTGGAGGATGTTCAGTGTCATGTCGGCCCGGTCCTCCAGCCGCCCCTCTTCGCGCCCTTCCTCGCGAACCTTCTCGGCGACCTCGTGCCTGAGGAAGTAGTTGATCGCCGTCATCAGGTCCCTCCAGATCTGCTTCGCCTGGGGATCTACCAGGCACGACTCGGTGAACTGTGCGAAGACCGCCGCGGTGTCGGGGTCGAGGGTCTGCAGTGCGGTGGCGAGGGTCTCCCGTATGGCGGCGGCCTGCGGGCCCCTGCCATGCGTCATCGCCGAGAACGCGGCGAGCGGTACGTCCCGTGCGGCTTCGCGCTCGTCCGTGATCAGCGGCACGTTCTCGGGCCAACGAACTACGCGACGCCGAGGTCACACCACACGTACTTGCTCCTGCCGCCGTCCTTCGACAGCGGGTGCCAGCCCCAGACGTCCGCGCAGGCCTGGACGAGGGCCAGGCCCCGCCCCGATTCCGTCTCCGCCCCCGCCCCCGCCCCCGCTCCCGCTCCCGCCAGGTCGGACACCGACGGGGCTGGCCGCGGGGGTTCGGGGTCCCCGTCCCACGCGCCGATCCGCAGGATTTCGTCCCGCCATCGCAGACGCAGGGCGGCGGGCCCTTTCGTGTGGCACACGGCATTGGAGACGAGCTCCGCCGCGAGAAGCTCGGCGACATCGGTGAGACCGATCAGCCCGTGGACGGTGAGGATCGGACGGAGGGTCCGGCGGCAGACCGTCACCGCGCGGGGGTCGTTGGGGATACTGAGCGTGTATTCCCAGGGTTCGATGGCGTTGTGCGGCATGCGTGAACTCCACTCCGTGAAAGGGGTCGAGGTGGGGGGCAGTGGCATGCCGCAGCCGTCGTGGCAGGACGGAGTGGTGCGCTTCCGGAGCCCCGAAATTCGCATAGTGTGCGTCGCGTCACTGACAGTAGAGACCAAAGTTGGTCTCATGCAACCAGCTGCCATAATCTGCCCCCGAACGAGGCAGCCTTCAGCGCCGTTGCGACGAGGAGAACCCCATGGCTCGGAGACGGCAGCCGACCGCACGCCAGACGCGCCTCGGCACCGAGTTGCAAAGGCTGCGTGAGGCTTCCGGACTCAAGGGACGCGAGGCTGCTGCGGCTCTGGGAACGGACTCGGCACGGTTGAGTCAGATCGAGTCCGGGGTCGTCGGCATGAGTGAGAACACCGTCCGTCGACTCGCCGCCAATTACGCCTGCACCGACGAGCAGTTGATCGATGCACTGGTAGCGATGGCAACCGAGCGGACCCAAGGCTGGTGGGAGAAGTACCAGGGCATCCTTCCGGTTTCGTTCCTGGACATCGCCGAGTTGGAACATCACGCCTCACACCGGTTCGATGCCGAGTTCCTGCATGTCCCCGGCCTCTTCCAGACGGAGGACTACGCTCGCGGTCTTTTCTCGTACCGCGTCCCCGTACTCCCGGACGCCGACCTGGAATCACGCGTGAGCCATCGCATGGATCGCAAAGTGATCATTAACGGTCCGGCACCCATCCCCTACGAAGCAGTGATCCACGAAGCGGCTCTACGTATCCGAGTCGGCAACCGAAGTGCCACAAGGGCTCAGCTCACCCGCATCCTGGAACTCTCTGAAGCTGATCACATCACTGTGCGCGTCATCCCCTTCGAGCTGGACGAATTCGGCGGAGCCTGGAGCGCAATGACGTACGCGGGTGGCGCCGTACCCAAACTGGACACCGCACTTCGCGATACGGCTCACGGCACGGCCTTCATCGACTCCGAGGCGCAACTCGGAGCGTTTCGAACCCTTTTCCGTAAGGTTGAAGCCGTGTCACTCGAACCCGAACGATCGCGTGACTTCATCCACAAACTGGCCAAGGAACTGTGAGGCGCCCCGTGACCGCCCCCGACAACTGGCAGAGGTCCTCCTTCTCCGGAGGCGCCGACGGCAACAACTGCGTCGAACTCGCCTCCACCTCCTATTCCATCCACCTCCGCGAGAGCGACACCCCCTCCACAGAACTCGTCACCACCCCCACCCCCCTCACCCACCTCCTCCACGGCATACGCTCCGGCGCCCTCAAGGGCACGTGAAAGAGGTCCGGAACGCCAAGCCAAGTCCCGAGCAGTCCGCTCGCCTTCGGTGAGCGGGGTCCGAGGAGAACTCCGGCCGCCGTCCCGCCGACGGAGCCGGTGGGACGACGACGGACCCCAGAAGCCCGACTCCTCCGTCCCGTGCGCCGAGACACCGGATCCTGAAAACGTGCGTTCCGGCGGACCTGACACTCTCCCCAAAGAACCACGCGAGGGAAAGAAACCCCAGCAAGCCCCACCCCTCCCGCCCACGGCAGGCGTTCACTCGTGCGAGTGAGCATTCCCGGATCGGCCGGTTCCGAGACAGGTTGCTCGCTCTACGCTCGGCGCGGCACAACAGCAGACACGCTGAAATCTGACGACTCATGGCTACCTGCGATGCCCTCAGAGAGGTCCGGTCCGACGCGCGCAAGCGGGGGAGACGAGCGAGCCACAGGGACGACGGCGTATCCGCTGGAGAAAGCAGGAACCTACGGGCGGGGGTCGGGTGAACGCTGTGCGAAAGCGTAGTGATGCGGATCGTGCGTGGGTACAGTCACAGCACGGGAGCATCGCATGGTCGGACAGAGGAGGTGGACCGATGGCCTCCGATTCGGAGGATGACGGGTTCAAGGCAACTCTCTACGCGTCGGGCCCCTCGACGGAGGGCGGTCGCATCCCTCTTGCCGAACTGGCGCGCATCGCGAGTGAGATGCAGGCCACCCTGGAACGACTGGCTCTTGCTCTCAATGGAAGTCAGATAAAGGCGGGGCGTCGACCTCGGGAGATCGTCGACGCCGTCAGACTGGATTTCGTCGGATTTGAGCGCGGATCCGCCGTTCTCCAAGTTGCCAGAACGGGTCAACGGTCATGGGACGACGATGGCTTGCTGAAACAGTCGTTCACGACTTTGGCCAGGGGAGTGAAAGCCCTTGAGCAGGGCGAGCCGCTCCCTGAGGCATTCACACCGCAAGTGATCAACGGGCTGCGTTCCCTCACCGGCGGAATCGGCGCAAAGGGAATCACACGGATCCGCGTCGCCTCCACCGGTGCGCCAGAATTCGAGTTCAACAGCGGACTACGGAAGGCATTACGCGCGGTTTCCCTCTCACTGGTCGAGAGCGAAGCAACCGTGGTGGGGCGTTTGCAGATGGGTGATTTTTCGCCCGCCTCACTGCTGTGCCGCATCGACACCTATGCCGGAAGCATCCAATGTGGTTTTGGTTCCGAGATTCGAGACAGGGTTCTTGACTGCATGGACCAGCTGGTCATGGCGCACGGCATCGCTGAAATGCAACCGGACGGATCCACGATTCGGGTTCTACGAATTCTGGACATCGGTCCGATCGACTCCCCGTCGTCCCGCTCCTTGGATGATCTGGCCAGGGAGCAGCACGTCGCGCCCCTCGCCTCGGTGGATGAACTGTCCGGAGGAGACATCGACGGAATAAACGACTTTCTGGCCGCGATTTCGTCGGTTCGCGGTGATGACCGATGAGTTATGTCGTAGTCGACACCGATGTCTTCTCGCGTCTTTTTTCCGGAGTCGATACAGACGACTACAAATCCCATTTAACCGGCACTGTTCCCACGCTCTCCTTCACCTCGGTCGCAGAAATCTACTACGGTGCGGCGAAGGCGGGATGGGGGGATCGCAGGTTAACGGCTCTCGAAGAAGCCGTACGACGTTATCTGGTCGCCCCGTACGATGCGGACATGGCACGCTTGTGGGGCAAGCTGAAAAGCCAGGCGCAGAGCCTGGGGCACCCTCTGGGGCAGCCTCACCAGACTAATGACCTCTGGATCGCGGCGACGGCAATTTATTACAACTGCCCCCTCCTCACTGGCAACGTCCGGCACTTTTCCGGCTTTCCAGGTCTTTCGCTGATTTCGTAGACTCATACGCCTCAGGTGTTTGCAGCGCACGGCACATATCGATCTTCAGACCCGGGCAGAACGCCCGGGTCCTTTTTGTCGGCCCGAGGTCCTGCGGCAGTGGCTCCGGCGGGCCGTCGTCGTGCCGGTGGCCGAGGACATCTTCGCCGCCGGGTAGCCCGCGGTCCGCGGCCCGTTACGGGACCCCGCTCCTGGCATGTGCACGATGCATCCGTATGGTTTCGTCATGGCAGTCCCCCAGGTGATCCCGATCGCGTACGAGCCGCGCCACCGCACCGATGCCGTCGGGCAGTACGCGCAGGGGCAGTTCCTGGGGTCGGTCACCTACGCCTTCCCCGAGGACTACCGCCCCGACGACGGCTGGGAAGAGCGCAAGCGCCTCTTCACCGTGCTCCACACCTTCGACGCGCAGGGCCGTCACCGTGACTCGGAGATCTGGTGCGCCGGTACCTGGGCCGAGCAGCAGCGCGCCCCGCACGGGCCGCACTCGGTCCTCGCCCAGGCCCAGGCCCACCTCGCGAAACTCCTCCGCAGCCTGCCGCGCCGCCGCTACACGGACATCGCGGTCCAGCCCTTCCGGCTGGTCCGCGACGACGTGCTGTTCGGCCTGCTGACCGGCGAGGACGACGGTGAGCCGTGGGCCGAGCTCTACCCGGACCGCCTCGGTTTCCGCCCGCCCTGGGACGGCACCTACGACATCTGAGCCCGGTCCGGCCGGTTCAGGGAATCGCAACCGCACCGCCGGTCCCCCTCTTCCGGCAGGAACGGACCCGGGTCCAGGCCGAGGACGGTGCGGGCCCTGCGGATGTGGCGCAGGCCCTGGGTGGCCGTCCGGGTGACCTGCGCGTACTGGACCGGAGTGCGAGCGGTGGCCAGTTCACCGCGGGCCGTGCACAGGCATGTGGTGGCGTCCGTCAGGGACCGCGCCGCGCTTCTGTCGGCCCCCGCCCGGACCCGTGCGCCGGGGCCGGGGCCGGACATCGCGTGCGACCGGCGGCGTCGGGCGACCACCACCGCGGCGGCCACCAGCGCGGCGATCGGCAGCAGTACGAGCAGCACGGTGTGTCCCATGTTCCCCTCCGGTCGTCTCCGGTCGTCCCGTTCGGCACCGTCGGCGCCCCACGGGGTGAGCCGCCTGATCCCCTCCCTTCTTCCCGGCATCGCGCGCGGCGAACGGGCCCGGAACCGCCCCCGGCGGCTCGCCCCCGACGACTAGGGAACGTGCAGCGCGTCCAGGAATCCGGCCGCCGACCCCGCCGGTCCGGTACGCGCCAGCGCGCTCCGCAGCAGGGCCCAGGCATCCTCGCGGTCCGCCCAGCCGGCGCCGAAGCGGGCGTCGAGCCCGCTGCGGACCGTGTCCCGCCAGGCGTAACCCGCGAGGTAGGAACGCCAGTGCAGCATGCGGGTCTGCCGCAGCAGGAGGAGTTCCGGCGCCCACCGCAGCCCGGTGCCGTCGGCCACGGCCGACGCGGCGTCCAGCGCCTCGGCGGGCGTACGGCAGCCCGCGAGGTCGGCGTCCAGGGCCAGGTCCGCCGCCATCAGTCCGCGGCTGAAGTACTCCTCCTCGGCGAGGAAACGGGCCAGGAGCACCGCGGTCTCCTCCTCGATCCCCAGCCGTGCCAGAAACACGGTCGACCCGGCCAGGTGTTCCAGCAGCAGGGCCCAGCCCTCCGACCGCAGCGGGTCGAACGCCCACCGCTCGGCAAGCGGGGCATCCCGTGGACGCAGCGCGTGCTCGGCGAGGTGGGCCAGCTCGTGCTGCACGTACTGGACCGTCACCGGAGTGACGGCGGTCGGCAGGGAGAGCAGTGAGGAACCGGGCAGCCGTACGGGCATGACCATCGACGGGGTGTTCGGGCGCCGCAGCACCCGCACCCGGTGGGCGAGCGGCAGCAGTCCGCGCCGCCGTGCCTCTCCGACGAGCAGGGTGATCAACTCGTTCAGCTCGGGCAGTCCCGGCGGCCGGATGCCGCCGTCGTGCGGCCCCAGCGCCCCCTTGCCCAGCAGCAGCCAGCGCCAGTTGTACTCCGCGATGGCGGTAGTGGCGGCCGTGCTGGTCGGTCCGGCTCGGTGGGCCCAGGTCTCGGCGGTCTCCGAGAGGTCCGGCACCGGGGGCGCCATCCCGGCGAGCCGCCGTACGGACTCGCGGGGCAGCGGGAACGCCGACCCGCCGCACCACCAGGGCAGTTCACCGGAGGCGCGGCGCCGGTCGGCCAGCCACCGCCAGACTTCCCCGGTCAGCTCGCGCGCCTCCGCGCACCAGACCTCGTACGAGGCCCGCCTGCCCTCCTCGTCGGCCTCCAGGTCGAGTACGGCCGTGGGGGCGGGCACGGGTGCCGTCCCGCCCAGGAGCTCGGCGACGAACCGGGAAAGACCCAGGCCGTCCAGTTCGTCGGCGGCCTGGACGGCTCGCAGGGCCGCCGGTACCGGATTCCGGTTCCGGCCGGGCAGCCCGGCCCGCTCCAGCTGGAGATCGGCGAGCAGGTCCTCGACGTACGCGTCGTCGGCAGCGGCGGGAACGGGAGAAGCGGCGGCGGTCATGGCGCGCCCACCTCTTGAGGGCCCGTCGGCGGCGGCGCCGGTGTCTGCGTCTCCCGGGTCGGTCCGGCGGGGGATGCGGTGTCCCGGCGCGCGGCCAGGGACGCCACCCACAGGCCCGCGAGGCCGAAGCCGGCCGCCGCGAGCGGCCAGGCCGGGACGACGCTGCCGAGTCCGTCGACGGCCAGGCCGGTCAGGACCAGCCCGCCGCCGGTGAACAGGCTGTTGAACAGCGAGGCCACGGACAGCACGGTGGCGCGGTGCCCGCTCTCGATCCGCTCGTTCACGGCCGCCCGCACACCGGGCATGCACAGACCGAACGCCGTGGAGAAGCACACGTAACAGACGACGGAGACGGCCGGTTCCCGCACGACGGCGGCACCGGCGAGGGCGAGGGCGCCGGCCGCGGAAGCGGTGACGATGACGGTCCGGCGCGCGGCGGCCCGGCGTTTCTGGAATCTCAGGGTCCAGCCGAGCAGCGGGATCTCCAGCAGGGAGCCGACGCTGCGCATGGCACCGAGCACCAGCAGGTTTCCGCCGACGAGTCCCTCGTACACCACCGTCCACTGCACGCCGGGGACGCCCCGGAACAGCCACAGCAGTGCGGTGGCGACGATCAGGGCGATCAGCACCTTGTCGCCCCGCAGGGTGAGCCGGGTCCCGGTCATGACCTCGCCGCACGATGCCCGCAGTCGCGGGGCGAACGCCTCACGAGGACGGTCTGTCCGGTCCGGGCCTTTCGACCCGTCCGGGCGTGATTCGCCGGTCATGAGCCGCAGGGACAGGACGGCCGCCAGCGCGCAGCAGACGCCCGCGACGATCTGGGGCAGCGTCAGGTCGAGCGTGCCCAGCGCGGCACCGGCCAGCGTGCCCAGGACGAGGCCGGTGTTCTCGGCGATCCTGCCCTGGGCGAAGAGCCGGTCCAGGCCGCGCGGATCCCCGGCCCTCGTCTCGTCCACGGCCCACGCCTCCAGGGCGCCGGAGGCGAAGGTGCCGCCCAGCGCGGCGAGGAGGACCCCGGCGGCGGCGACGTACACGTCGCCGCTGAAGAACAGGGCGCCGTAGCCGATCGCCCGCAGGACGAAGCTGATCGCGACCGAGACGCGACGGCCGAGCAGGTCGGCCAGGACGCCGGTGGGGATCTCGGAGACCCCCTCCACGATCCACACCGCGGCGATCAGGGCGAACACCGCGCCCGAGCCCATGCCCAGCGACTGCAACAGCAGGACCGACGTCACGGTGAGGAGCATGTCGGCGAAGCAGTCGAGACCGGAGACCAGCAGATAGCCCCGGCGGACGTGCCGGACACGCTCGGCATGCTGGACCTGCTGGACCTGCTGGACCTGCTGGACCTGCTGAACGGAAGCCTGGTCGGGAGGCCGTGGGGTCCCGGAGGTCACCGAGCGGCCCCGTCCACCGGTCCGGCGGTGTCCACCGGTCCGGCGGCGTCCACCAGTCCGGCACCGACCGCCCTCGCGTAGGCGGGCGCCCCGGTGGCGCCCTCGGGCACCGGTACGCCGGTGTCCCACAGCCAGCGCAACGCGGCGACGGTGTCACCCGTGAGCCGCACCCGGCGGATACGCTCCCCGGCCGGGACCGACACGACGGCGAGCGGTTCGGGACGGCGTTTGACCATCAGCAACGCCTCGGTCCACGGATCGACGGCGCCCCGCTCGCGCAGCAGCCCGCCGTACGCGGGTACGTCGAACGTGGCCTCCGCGGTCCAGGCGCCGGACACCAGGCGGGGGCGGCCGGCGGGGCACGGGCGCGGGCCGGCCGTGGCGCCGCCGAAGAGGTGGGCGTCCTCGAAGGCGAAGGCCTCGCCGACCCAGTCCTCCTGCCGGGCGAGCCAGTCGGAGGCGCGCAGGAACCCGGCGAAGGCGGCCGACGCGGTGGCCGCGGGCGGGAACACGGACCCGGGCTGGGCGGGCCTGCGCTGCCAGAACCCGCTGTCCAGGAAGGTGTGCAGGCCCTCCGCGCCGGTCCGCCCGTAGTACGCGAAGAAGGTGACCGGGAAACTGACGTTCAGCACGTTGGCGACGGTCTTGCGGCGCCGGGCCTGCTCCATGGCGAAGCCCGGCCCCGACGTGCCCGCGGCGACGACCGCGCGCTCGGCCGGGGGCAGCGCGTCGAGCAGTTCGGCGCGCCGCCCGGCGGTCGCGTTGAGGACGCGCCAAGTCGTGTCGGTCACCCTGACGTAGTCGAGAGGGGCGGCCGGGGCGGCCGACGGATCGGAGGCGTCGGAGGCGTCGAGAACCGTTTCATGGGTCACGAGGCGCTCCACCAGTGGTCGGCGCGGGCGGCGAAGCGCCGTACGCTGCTCGTCAGTTCGTCCGCGCTCATGCCCTCCGCCTCGGCCATCACCGACCGCAGCCGGGGAGCGCGGGGGAGCAGCGCGTCGGCGAGTTCCCACACCTCCTCGCCGACCGGCCAGTCGTGCTTGTCGTCGACCACGCGCACCCCGCCCTCGAAGCGGCGCAGGAACGTGCCGCTCATGTGCGCCTCGACGACCCGGTCCCAGGCGATGTCGTCGTCGCTCGGCAGCACCGGCGGCAGACCGCACTGCGTCCTCAGTCCGTAGAGGTGCCCGACGTCGATGGTCATGAGGCAGTCGGCCCGCTCCGCGATCCGTGTCATCAGGGTGAGGATGTCCCGGTCGCCGACCACGAACGGATAGGGGGCGTTCTCGACGGTCAGCGGACGGCCGATGACGTCCTGGGCGTGCTTGATCCGGTCCACCGCCCGGTCGACGGCCTCGTCGACGAGTGCCATGGGCACCAGGGACTCCAGCAGCGTCTCCCCCTCGCGGACCCACATCGCCAGGTCGATGTTGAGCCAGGGTGAGCCCAGTTCGTCGGCGCGTTTCCCGATCGAGCGCAGCAGCCGGTCGTCGAGCGGGTCGGTACCGCACACGTCCAGGTCGAGCGGGTGGAACAGCGCGTGCAGTCCGTGCCGGCGGCAGAACTCCGCCCAGTACTCCGCCAGTTCCTGGTCGGTGGCCAGGATTCCGACGCCGTACCAGGTCGCGGTGGAGCCGAGCCGGATGGCCGTCTCCTCGGCGGTGTCCATGCCCTTGATCGAGTCGCAGCTGAAGCAGATCCCGTGGACACCGGGCGGGCCCAGTTCGGGGATCGGGTACCTCGTGCTGCCTGTGATGCTCGTGCTGACTGTCGCGGTCATGCGGCTAGTCCCTCCCGTGCGGGCCGACGGCGTCCGGAGCCCGCGCGCAGCCCGCCTCCCGCGCCATGGCCTCGGTGCGTGCGATCAGGTCGTGCAGGGGGACACCGTCGTGTCCCGGGCAGGGCAGCAGAGCTTCCAGTCCGCCCCGGTCCAGCAGCGGGAACCCGGCTTCGGCGTCCGTCAGCAGCCGCTCCGCCAAGAGGTTGGGCGCGTGGCGCAGCGACACCACGTCGAGCTGCAGCCGGGCGTGCGACATGCGGGAGAAGCCCTCGCCGTACCCCGGGGAGCCGGCTCTCCGGGAGCCGACCTCCGGGGGGCCGTCCCTCCGGGAGCCGTCCTCCGCGAAATCGTCCCCGAGGGAGGCGAGCGCGAGTTCCCCCTGGGCCAGGGCACGGTCGATCCGGCCCTGCCACTGCTTCCGGAAGGCCCGCAGCGTGTCGCTGAACCGCTGCACCTCGGTCAGTTCGAAGAGCGCGAAGGGGTTGGGCAGGTCGTCCGGGTCGAAGACGACACCGAACCGCCGGGCGTAGAAGTCGCGGATCGGCGTGCCCTCGTAGAGCACGAGGGCGGTGTAGAGGTGGTCGTGCGGTACGTAGTCGTAGAAGCCGGCCTCGCGCAGGAACTCCATGTTGGCGCGGATGTCGGCCAGGGTGGTGGCCGGGTCCAGCATGATGAAGTCGAGGGAGATCTCGATGCCGAGACGCCGCAGCAGGCGTACGGCCGCCATGTTGACCTCGGGCTTCACATGCTTGGCGAGCCGTTCCAGGACCGGTTCCGAGGCGGACTCGATGCCGAGTTCGATGAACCGCAGCCCGCACTCCTTGAGGCGGGGCAGGACCTCGGCTGCCTTGAGGATCTGGTTGACCCGGGTGCCGAAACTGAAGGTGACCCGCGGATCGGCCTCGTACAGCGCCTCGGCGACCTCCAGGGCACGGGCCGGCGACACGAAGAAGTTGGCGTCGCTGAAGTAGACGTGCTCGTAGGTGACGCCGTGCCGCTCACGGAAGTGGAACAGTTCCGCGACGACCCGCTCCGCCTCGCGCGACCGGTACGTGCGTCCGATGGTCAGCACACCGCAGAAGGAGCAGTTGTACGGGCAGCTGCGGCTGCTGCAGATCGTCAGCGCCGCCTTCAGCCTGCCCTGGACCTCGTCGTAGTACGTGAGGTCGGGGTAGCCGGAGTGCGAGGTGAACTCGGCGTCGGGGAACGGGATCTGATCGAGGTCGGGCACGAGATCCCGGTCCTTGTTGACCAGCAGGCCAACGGCGCCGGTGCCGGTTCCAGTGCCGCCACTGCTGTCATCGCCGCCGCCACGGCTGCCGTCATCCCCGCTGCCGTCATCCCCGCTGCCGTCATCCCCGCTGCCGTCGGGAGCACGCCAGGTGGTGCCCCTGATTCCGGTCAGCCGGGCCCGGTCGCCGAGGCCGCGGACGAGTTCGAGCATCGCCTCCTCGCCCTCGCGCCGGACCACGACGTCGACGCAGGGATGGCGGCGCAGGATGTGCTCGTGCACGGCGGTCGCGTGCGGGCCGCCGAGGACGATCAGGCAGTCCGGGCGACGGCTCTTGATCCACCCGGCCATCGCGACCGCCGCGCGGAGCGACTCGTTGTAGACGGAGAACCCGACGACGTCGAAGCGGTCCAGACCGTAGGTCCCGGCGAGCTCGACGGCGTCGTCCTCGGAGTCCCCGAAGTCGAAGCCCGAGCTGGGGAATCCGTGTTTCTCCAGGTAGGCCATGATGTAGGCCAGCCCGATCGGCTTGGACTTGCGGCGGTCGGAGAAGCCGACCGAGGGGTTGACGAAGGCGATGGCCGGCTGTGTCGGCGGACCCATCTCACCCTCCCTCCGGCGCGGGCGCGGTGTGCAGGACGCCGCGCCGGGTGAGGCCGAGCAGGAAGTCCCGGTCCGGCGCGGGCAGGTCTTCGAGGTCCACGGGGCGGCGCAGGGCCTCACGCCAGATCCGGGACGCGTGGCGGTTGAGCTTCAGACAGGAGCGTGCCGGTCCGGCGAGCGGCACGTAGACATGGCCTGCCTGGTCCAAGTAGGGCAGTTCCGAGGTGATGCGCTGCATCGAAAAACGGCTCTCGCTCTCCGGGGTCCGGCACGGCGGATCTCGGGGCTCCGGTGTCTCGCGCGCCGGAGCCCCGAGGGAGCCGTCAGGAGTAGATCTTGCCGAGCATCTTGGTGTAGCTGGCGCCGCCGAGGCTGACGATGTCCGCCTCGGGGGTCTCGACCTCGTCGAACCCTGCGATCTCGAGTTCGTCCTGGGTGCGCTCGGTCAGCGACTTGCGGACCGGCTTGTGCTGGTTCTCCGTGCTGAGGGCCATCGTTGTCTTCCTCTCGTCCGGCCCCGGGCAGCCTGGGGCCCCTCCGAAGCCGCCCCGGGAACGGGGAGACCGCGTGCTGGAGGAGCGTGCGACGAGGGGCGCTTCGCGGTCAACGAGATGGATGGCCGGTAAGTGACCCCGGGGGCCGGAGCGTCGGGGAGCGCGCGAGGGGGTGCGTGAGGGGGTGCGTTCCTTCGCCGGGCAGGTCCCGCGCGGTGACTCCGGATCGGAGTGGACCGCTCCACGTACAGGTGACTTACAGTTACAGGGAATGCGCCATGTCCGGATCTCTACGTCCTGAGACAAACCATTTTCACCCGTATGAGAAAAGTCGAATACGCACTCCCCGTAATCGCCGATTCGTGCCACCGTGTGAACCATGGCAGACGAGACGGGCGACGCGGACGAGCCGGGCGGTCCCGGCAGTGGCACGCCCGGAGAGGCGGCGGCCGCCCAGGAACGCTCCTTCTGGGAGAACCGCCGGAGGTACCACGAGCTGGACGACGACGAGGCCGGGCGACGTGAGCGGCGGCGCCTCAGCAGGAAGTCCCGGCGCCTGAACCTGGACGTACGCGTGCACCGCTACGCCCGGAGCCGCGGCGACGGACCGGTACCGGGCGACCTGCGCCTCCCGCCGCTCCCCCCGTCCCCGGACCGCGAGACCTTCCCCGACGAGGACGACCACGGGGCCCTCCCCTGAACAGCCGGGCGACCGAACAGCCATGGGGCGGTGCCACCTCCGGAGAGGTGGCACCGCCCCACAGCGACGTGCTGTCGGTTCCCGGCCCGGGCCCGGACGGGCCCTACTTCGCCTGGTTCACCGGCTTGCGCACCGAGATGTGCAGCTCACGCAGCCGCGTCTCGTCCAGTTCCGTCGGCGCGCCCATCATGAGGTCCTGCGCGTTGCCGTTCAGCGGGAACGCGATGGTCTCCCGGATGTTCGGCTCGTCGGCGAGGAGCATGACGATACGGTCCACACCGGGGGCGATGCCGCCGTGCGGAGGTGCGCCGAAGCGGAACGCGCGCAGCATGCCCGCGAACTGCTCCTCGACCGTCTCCCGGTCGTAGCCCGCGATCTCGAAGGCCTTGAGCATGATCTCCGGCTCGTGGTTCCGGATGGCGCCGGAGGACAGCTCGACGCCGTTGCAGACGATGTCGTACTGCCAGCCCAGGATGTCCAGGGGGTCCTGGGTCTCCAGGGCCTCCAGACCGCCCTGCGGCATCGAGAACGGGTTGTGCGAGAAGTCGATCTTCCCGGTCTCCTCGTCCTTCTCGTACATCGGGAAGTCGACGATCCAGCAGAAGCGGAAGACGCCCTCTTCGAAGTGCCCGGCGCGCTTGGCGGCCTCGACGCGCACCGCACCCATGATCTTGGAGACCTCGTCGAACTCGCCCGCGCCGAAGAACACCGCATGGCCGGCCGCCAGCGACAGGCGCTTCGTCAGCTCGGCGACGTTCTCCTCGGTGAGGAACTTGGCGATCGGGCCGGTCAGCGAACCGTCCTCGGCCACCCGCACCCAGGCCAGGCCCTTCGCGCCCTGCGAGACCGCGTAGTCGCCGAGCTGGTCGAAGAACTTCCGGGGCTGCGCGGACACGTCCGGCACCGGCAGCGCCCGTACGTGCTTGCCGGCGAATGCCTTGAACTCCGAGCCCTCGAAGACGTCGGTGATGTCGACGAGCTCCAGCTGGGCCCGCAGGTCCGGCTTGTCGGAGCCGTACTTGAGCATCGACTCGCGGAACGGGATCCGCGGGAACGGCGAGGTGACGTGGCGGCCGTTGCCGAACTCCTCGAACAGCTCGGTCATGAGCTTCTCGATCGGCTGGAAGACGTCCTCCTGCTCGACGAAGGACATCTCCACGTCGAGCTGGTAGAACTCGCCCGGCGAACGGTCCGCGCGCGCGTCCTCGTCACGGAAGCAGGGCGCGATCTGGAAGTACCGGTCGAAGCCCGAGATCATCAGCAGCTGCTTGAACTGCTGCGGGGCCTGGGGCAGGGCGTAGAAGCGACCCGGGTTCAGCCGGGACGGGACGACGAAGTCGCGCGCGCCCTCGGGGGAGGTCGCGCTGAGGATCGGGGTCGCCATCTCGTTGAAGCCCAGCGCCGTCATCTTGTGGCGGATGGCCGAGATGACCGACGTACGCAGCAGGATGTTGCGGTGCATGCGCTCACGGCGCAGGTCGAGGAAGCGGTACTCCAGGCGCCGCTCCTCGTTCACACCGTCCTCGGTGTTGATCGTGAAGGGCAGCGGGGCGGCGGCGCCGAGCAGCTCGACCTCGCCCACCTCGACCTCGACCTCACCGGTCGGCAGCTCCGCGTTCACGTTCTCCGCGCCGCGCGAGACGACCTTGCCGTCGACCCGGACCGTGGACTCCTTGGAGACCTTGTCGAGGGCCTCGTACGCAGGGGTGCCGGGGCGGGCGACGAGCTGCGTGATGCCGTAGTGGTCGCGCAGGTCGATGAAGAGGATGCCGCCCAGGTCTCGGCGATTGTGCAGCCAGCCGCTCAGCCGGACGTCGCTGCCGACGTCAGAGGCGCGGAGCTCGCCGCAGGTGTGGGACCTGTACCGATGCATCGTCGTTCATCCAGTCTTCGCGATCGGGGACGTGTTTCACGTGAAACACAGGCAAGGGTACCGGCCGCCCCGTGATCGCCGCCCGCAATAGCCTCCGGGGTGGCCTCCGACGCGGTCTTCGGGAAAGCCGCGCGACCGCGCGCGGGGAGAGCCCGCGGGGACAGGCGGCCGTCTGCGCCTCACCTGCCTCGGTGGCACCTCTCGTTCACCTGTTCATACAGTGGGTCAATGCGCACAGATGATCCCCTTCCTTCTGTGGGGGACGTCCTCGTTACCCTCGCCACCGGCCTGTGGAGATGGGACCACGCCGCCGGGAAGGTCGCTCTCGACGCCGAGGCATCCCGGCTCCTCGGCCTGCCCGCGGAGCCGGCCGTGCTCACGGAGGCCGGCATACGGGCCCGTTTCCACCCCGTCGACTGGAACGAGGTCAACGGGGTCGTCCAGCTCGCCGCCGCCGAGCGGACACTCGCCGAGCTGCGGCTGAGGGTCATGGACGACCAGGGCCGGGTGGTCCGCACCGTGCGCAGCCGCTCCAAGCCGTCGATCGATCCGGACACCGGGTCGTACCAGCTCATCGGCACCCTCCAGGAGGTCACCGAGCCGCCGCCGGGCGCCGCCGCGCGCACCCCCGTGACGGGGGACTGGCGGCGCTCGCGCGAGGCGTTCCTGCTGGACGCGGGGCGCGCGCTGGCCGAGGCGCGGTCCACGTCCGAGGTGCTGAGGGTCGCGGCCGGCCTGTCGATGCCCGGCTTCTCGCCGGACGGGCTCGCGGTCTTCGGCGCGGAGGCCGACCGGCTCACCGTCATCGGCCACCACGGGCAGCAGCCGGGGGACGAGGACCCGTTCTCCCAGATGCCCCTGGACACGGACTACCCGGCCGCGGAGGTCGTCCGCACCGGTCGCGCCGTCTACCTCTCCTCCCCGGAGGACTACCACGCCCGCTATCCGGCCGCCTGGCCGCTCGTCCAGCACTTCGACCGCCGGTCCTGGGCGTTCCTGCCGCTCACGGTGGCGGGGCGCACGATGGGCGCGTGGATGGCGGCCTTCACGTATCCGGTCACCTTCACACCCGACGAACGGTCCGTGCTGACGACGGTGGCGCGCATGCTGGCGCAGGCCCTCTCACGGGCCGGCGTCACCGAGTCCGAGCGGGAGCTCACGGACGGCCTCCAGCGCTCGATGCTGCCGACCCTGGGACCGAAGATCCCGGGGATGAGCGTCGCGGCCCGGTACGTGCCCACGGGCGGCGGCCTCCAGGTGGGCGGCGACTGGTACGACATGATCCCGCTGCCCGGCGGCACCGCGCGGACGAGCCCCGCCGGCGGTCGCTTCGCGCTGGTCATCGGCGACGTCCAGGGCCATGACGTACGCGCCGCGGGGCTGATGGGCCAGTTGCGGATCGCGCTGCGGGCCTACGCCTCCGAGGGGCACCGCCCGGACGCGGTCCTCTCACGCGCCTCACGCTTCCTGTACGGGATCACGTCCGACGACGAGGCGGCGGACCCGCGCTTCGCGACCTGCCTGTACGTGGAGGTGGACCCGGAGACCGGCGTACTGGAGATGGCCAGGGCGGGCCACCCGGACCCGGCGATCCGCATGGCGGACGGGACCGTGCTGAGCCGGGCCACCGCGGGCGGACTGCCGCTGGGCGTCGACCCGGACGCCGACTACCCGACGACGCGGATCGTGCTGGAGCCCGGCGAGACGATGCTGCTCTGCACGGACGGGCTGATCGAGACCGGCGGGCACGACCTGGACACCGGCTGGCTCAGGATCCGCAGGATCCTGGAGGACCACGACGGCGACATGGAAGTGCTCGCCGACGCGCTGGTCCAGGGCGTGCACGGGCCCTCCTCGCACCACACGACCGGCCCTCTGGTGGACCGCCGCGAGGACGACATAGCGGTACTGCTGCTGTACCGGGCGGGAGAGGAGGACTACGCTCCCGGCGGCTCGGCGTTCCCGCGGCCCGCCGTACGGCGCACCGTGCTGACCGTCGCGCAGGCCGAGCCCCGGAAGGTCGCGGTGACGCGGCAGCAGCTGCGGGAGTTCCTGCACGACTGGACCTCCGCCGACCAGGTCGACTCGGCGGTGCTGCTGGCCTCCGAGATGATCACGAACGTCCTCGTCCACACGGACGGGGACGCACTGCTCGTCGCCGAGGTGTCGGGTGCGCCGGGCACGGCAGAGGGGGCGGGCGCGGCAGGGGCGACGGGCGCGGCAGGGGTGACGGGCACTGCGGCTGCCCGCCGGATACGGATCCAGGTGACGGACGGCAGCGACGACCTGCCCCACAAGCGGCACCCCGGTGAGATGGCCTCCTCCGGGCGGGGCCTGGTCCTCACCGAGCTGCTCGCCGACGCGTGGGGGGTCGACCCGCAGGGCGAGGGCAAGAGCATCTGGTTCGAGCTCTACGAGAAGGAGCCCGGGCCGGAGCTGCCCGAGGGTGCCGTCTCCGCTCCCCCGGGCGACGGGGACGCGTAACGGCCCCGCAGTTCCGCGACCACCCCGAACGCCGCGGCCGTAAGGGGCACCGCCAGCAGCATCCCGAGGATCCCCGCGACCGACGCGCCCGCGGTGATGGCCAGCAGCACGACGGCGGGGTGCATCTGGACGGTCCGGCTCTGGATCACCGGTTGCAGCACATGCCCCTCCAGGACCTGGACGGCCAGGACGATCCCCAGCGCCCACAGGGCGATCACGAACCCCCGGTCGGCGAGCGCCACCAGGACGGCCACCGCGCCGGAGAGGAAGGCGCCCAGGTAGGGGATGTACGCGCCGACGAACACCAGCGCGCCCAGCCCGAGCGCTCCCGGCACCCGCAGCACGAGCAGCCCCACAGTGATGCAGCCGGCGTCGATGAGCGCGATGAGGGTCGTGCCGCGCATGAACCCCTCGACGGCCCGGTACGCCCGCCGCGCCATCGCCTCGACGGTGTCCCCCGACCGCCGGGGCGCCAGCGAGCGCAGGACGCCGGGCACCCGGTGCGCGTCCCGCAGGAAGAAGAAGACGAGCAGCAGCGCGAGGACGGCCATGGCGACGGCCTCCCCCACGACACCGAATCCGCTGATCACCCCGGACGCCGCCGTCCCGCCGAACTTGCCGAGCAGCTCCCAGGCATCGGAGGCGAGGTCGTCCAGGGAGGTGCCGGCCGTCCCGAAGTGATCGGACAGCCACCGGGCCGACTCCTTGAGCGAGGCGGCGATCTGGTCACCGGTGTCGATCAGCGCGGCGACGACGATGTAGGCGGCCCCGCCGACGACGGCGACCACGGCCGCGCACGTCGCTCCGGCCGCGACCGACCGGTTGACCTTCGCCCGTACCAGCCACCGGTACAGCGGCCCGAGCAGGGCGGTGCCGAGGAGCGCGAGCAGCACGGGCACCACGGCGGTCCTGAGTTCCTCGCACAGCCGCACCCCCACCAGGACGACCCCGGTGACCAGCAGCACGACGAGGCACCAGGCGGCCACGCGGCGCACGGGCCCGGGCAGGAGCGGATCGGCTCCGGGAGCGTTCCCGACGGATTCGGCGCGGCTCCCGGCGGACCCGGTGGGAGGGGACTGCACGTTCTCACCTGAGCACGCGGCGGTCGGGGCGGCACTCCCACAGGACCGAACGAGGACCGGGACGCACGGGCCGGGACGCACGGACCGGGACGCACGGGCCGGAACGCACGGGCCGGAACGCACGGACCAGGACCCATGAGCCGGGACGCACGGGCCCGGACGGACCGAGCCCGTTGAAACGGGCCCGGTCGGAAAGGGCCGGGACGGAAAAGGCCCCTGTCCGGTTCGGACAGGGGCCCTCCCGGGGAGCGTCGGGGCCTAGAGCCCGCCCTCCGACATGCCGTGCACCGCGGGGACCGTGCCGAGGCGGCCCTTCTGGAAGTCCTCGAATGCCTGCTGCAGCTCGTCGCGGGTGTTCATCACGAACGGACCGTAGTGGGCCATCGGCTCCCGGATCGGCCGGCCGCCCAGCAGGACGACCTCCAGGTCAGGCGTGTTCGAGTCCTGCCGCTCGTCCGCACGGACGGTCAGCGAGGAACCGGCGCCGAAGACGGTCGTCTGGCCGGTGTGGACCGGACGGCGCTCGGCACCGACGGTGCCGCGGCCCGCCATCACGTACGCGAGGGCGTTGAAGTCCTCGCGCCACGGCAGCGTGAGCTCGGCACCGGGCGCGACGGTCGCGTGGACCATGGTGATCGGCGTGTGCGTGATGCCGGGACCCTCGTGGCCGTCCAGCTCACCGGCGATGACCCGCAGGAGCGCGCCGCCGTCGGCGGTGGAGAGCAGCTGGACGGAGCCGCCGCGGATGTCCTGGTAGCGCGGCGCCATCATCTTGTCCTTGGCGGGGAGGTTCACCCACAGCTGCAGGCCGTGGAAGAGACCGCCCGACATGACCAGCGACTCCGGCGGGGCCTCGATGTGCAGCAGGCCCGAGCCCGCCGTCATCCACTGGGTGTCGCCGTTGGTGATGGTGCCGCCACCGCCGTTGGAGTCCTTGTGGTCGAAGACGCCGTCGATGATGTAGGTCACGGTCTCGAAGCCGCGGTGCGGGTGCCAGGGGGTGCCCTTCGGCTCGCCCGGCGCGTACTCCACCTCGCCCATCTGGTCCATCATGATGAACGGGTCGAGGTGGCGGTAGTTGATCCCGGCGAACGCGCGCCGGACCGGGAAGCCCTCGCCCTCGAAGCCGCTCGGCGCGGTGGTCACGGTCAGCACGGGACGGGCCACGGCCTCGGTCGACGCCACCACACGGGGCAGGGCCAACGGGTTCTCGACGGTCACTGCAGGCATGTCGGTACCTCCTTGTGCTTCGAGTTTAGTTGAATGTAGAACTTTCTGCCACCCGGAACGCGGGACGCCCGGAGGGAATTCCCTCCGGGCGTCATGGGGTGGTCGGGGCGGGGCCGTCGTGCGGGGGCGGCCCATGGGTGACTGATCGCGCAGTTCCCCGCACCCCTTCGAAGGGGTGCGGGGAACTGCGCGAACGGCCCCCGCCGGCCCGCGGCGCACAACACACCCGGGCCACCGGATGCGGGCCACCGATCCGGGCAGGACCGGGAAAGACCTCAGCCGTACATGCGGCGCATCGCGAAGTCCACCATCTGCTCGACCGCCTTCGCGTCGAAGACGATGCGGTGCTCCCCCTCCATGTCCAGGACGAAGCCGTACCCGGTGGGGAGCAGGTCGATCACCTCGGCACCGGTGATCACGAAGTACTTGGACTCCTTGCCGGCGTACCGGCGCAGCTCCTTGAGCGAGGTGAACATCGGGATCACGGGCTGCTGGGTGTTGTGCAGCGCCAGGAACCCGGGGTTGTCGCCGCGCGGACAGTAGACCTTGGACGTGGCGAAGATCTGCTGGAAGTCCTCCGGGGTCAGCGAACCCGTGGTGAACGCGCGCACGGCGTCCGCGAGCGACGGCGGCGACGGCTCGGGGTAGAGCGGTGGCTGCTGGCCGTACCCGCCGACCCCACCGACCCCACCGGGCATCTGCTGCTGGGGCGGCGGCTGGGACTGCGCGTACTGCTGCTGCCCCGGTCCCACGTTCTGGTCGTAGCCGTACATGGGCCAAGCGTACCGACGGCAGGGGGCCCGGGGCCGCGCATGCCGGATTTCGTCGAACAGGTGGCGGCCCCGCCGACTCGCATCCGAATGTAGACCCTGCTCACACTTGGACGGCCAGGGGTTGCTTCTTATTACCGACGGGTAGCATCATCGTAGCTACCAGATCGTAGCCACCAGTTGGTACGCGAACCGGGCGCGGGCAGACCCGCATCCGCAGCTCGAACCAGGTACGAGGAATCACCACCTCCCCGATCCCTAACGGAGCCGTCGCCATGGGGCACTACAAGTCGAATCTCCGCGACATCGAGTTCAACCTCTTCGAGGTGCTCGGGCGCGACAAGCTGTACGGCACCGGCCCGTTCGCGGAGATGGACACCGAGACCGCCAAGAGCATCCTCGAAGAGCTGACCCGCCTGTCGGAGAACGAGCTGGCGGAGTCCTTCGCGGACGCCGACCGCACCCCGCCCGTCTTCGACCCGGAGACGAACACGGCGCCCGTCCCGGCGTCCTTCAAGAAGTCCTACCAGGCATTCATGGACTCCGAGTACTGGCGGCTCGGCCTGCCGGAGGAGATCGGCGGCACCACCGCGCCCCGCTCCCTGATCTGGGCGTACGCGGAGCTGGTGCTCGGCGCGAACCCGGCGGTCTGGATGTACTCCTCGGGCCCCGCGTTCGCGGGCATCCTCTTCGACGAGGGCAACGAGGTCCAGAAGCACATCGCGAGGATCGCCGTCGACCGGCAGTGGGGCTCCACGATGGTGCTCACCGAGCCGGACGCCGGCTCGGACGTCGGCGCGGGCCGCACGAAGGCGGTCCGGCAGGAGGACGGCTCCTGGCACATCGAGGGCGTGAAGCGGTTCATCACGTCCGGTGAGCACGACATGTCGGAGAACATCCTCCACTACGTGCTCGCCCGCCCCGAGGGCGCGGGCCCCGGCACCAAGGGCCTGTCCCTGTTCCTGGTCCCGAAGTACGAGTTCGACTTCGAGACCGGCGAGCTGGGCGAGCGCAACGGCGTGTACGCGACGAACGTCGAGCACAAGATGGGCCTCAAGGCGTCCAACACCTGCGAGATGACGTTCGGCGACCGCCACCCCGCCAGGGGCTGGCTCGTCGGCGACAAGCACGACGGCATCCGCCAGATGTTCCGCATCATCGAGTTCGCCCGCATGATGGTCGGCACGAAGGCGATATCCACGCTCTCGACGGGCTACCTGAACGCGCTGGAGTACGCCAAGGAGCGCGTCCAGGGCCCCGACCTCGCGCAGTTCATGGACAAGACCGCGCCCAAGGTCACCATCACGCACCACCCCGACGTGCGCCGCTCGCTGATGACGCAGAAGGCGTACGCGGAGGGCATGCGCGCGCTCGTGCTGCACACCGCCGCGATCCAGGACGAGATCCAGGTCAAGGAGGCCGAGGGCGCGGACGCCTCCGCCCTGGAGGCCATGAACGACCTGCTCCTGCCGATCGTGAAGGGCTACGGCTCCGAGAAGGGCTACGAGCAGCTCGCCCAGTCGCTGCAGACGTACGGCGGTTCCGGCTTCCTCCAGGAGTACCCGGTCGAGCAGTACATCCGGGACGCCAAGATCGACACGCTGTACGAGGGCACGACCGCGATCCAGGGCCAGGACTTCTTCTTCCGGAAGATAGTCCGCAACCAGGGCGCGGCGCTGAACTCGCTCGCGGAGGACATCAAGAAGTTCCTGGCGCTCGGCACGGGCGGCGAGGAGCTGTCCGCCGCGCGCGAGCACCTCGCCGGGGCGGCCGTCGAGCTGGAGGCCGTCGTCGGCCTGATGCTCACCGACCTCGCGGCGACCGAGCAGGACGTCAAGAACATCTACAAGGTCGGGCTGAACACCACCCGCCTGCTGATGGCCGCCGGGGACGTCGTCGTCGGCCACCTGCTCCTGAAGGGCGCGGCCGTCGCCGCCGAGAAGCTGGAGACGGCCTCGGCGAAGGACCGCGCGTTCTACACGGGCAAGATCGCGGCGGCCAAGTTCTTCGCCGCGAACGTCCTGCCTACGGTGGCCACGGCCCGCAAGCTCGCCGAGGCGGTCGACCTGGACCTGATGGAACTGGACGAGACGGCGTTCTGACCCCCCTGCGGGGCCCGGGGACCAGGGCGCGGCCCTTCGGGGACGGGGGTGCGGCCCCTTGGGAACCGGGGCGCAACCCCTTGGGGACGGGGGTGCGGCCCTTGGGGACAGGGCGTGGGGAACCGCGCGACCGGCCCCCGCACACCCGCCGCCGGCACGGCTCACCCCGGAAACGAACGGAACGTCCGGACCCGCACAGACCTCTCACCAGGGCCCGCTCCCATCCCCGGGAGCGGGCCCTGGTACGTCGTTAAGGTGAACCCATGCGCACACCGCCCCGCTTCGACCGCGGACACACCGACGACCTCATGTCCTTCCTGGCGGCGAGCCCGTCCCCGTACCACGCGGTGGCGAACGCCGCCGAGCGGCTGGAGAAGGCCGGTTTCCGTCAGGTCGCGGAGACCGACGCGTGGGACGGGACCACCGGCGGGAAGTACGTGCTGCGCGGAGGCGCGATCGTGGCCTGGTACGTACCGGAGGGCGCCGAGCCGCACACCGCCTTCCGCATCGTCGGGGCGCACACCGACTCCCCCAACCTGCGGGTGAAGCCCCGCCCGGACAGCGGCGCCCACGGCTTCAGACAGGTCGCCGTCGAGATCTACGGCGGTCCGCTGCTCAACTCCTGGCTGGACCGGGACCTCGGCCTGGCCGGACGCCTGTCGCTGCGGGACGGCTCGACACGGCTCGTCACCGTCGACCGCCCGCTGCTGCGGGTGCCGCAGCTCGCCGTCCACCTGGACCGTTCCGTCATCTCCGAGGGCCTCAAGCTCGACAAGCAGCGCCATCTGCAGCCCGTCTGGGGCCTGGGCGACGACGTGCGCGACGGCGACCTGATCCGCTTCCTGGAGCAGGAGGCCGGGATCCCCGAGGGGGAGACCACCGGCTGGGACCTGATGGTCCACTCCGTCGAACCCCCCGCCTACCTGGGCCGCGACGGGGAGCTGGTCGCGGGCCCCCGGATGGACAACCTGCTGTCCGTGCACGCCGGAACGGCGGCGCTGGCGGCCGTGGCGACCGCCGGGGACCCGCTGCCGTACATCCCGGTCCTGGCGGCGTTCGACCACGAGGAGAACGGTTCGCAGTCCGACACGGGAGCGGACGGACCGCTGCTCGGCAACGTGCTGGAACGTTCGGTCCACGCGCGGGGAGGGTCCTACGAGGACCGGGCGCGCGCCCTCGCCGGCACGGTCTGCCTCTCCTCCGACACGGGTCACGCCGTGCACCCCAACTACGCGGAGCGGCACGACCCGACGCACCACCCGCGCGCGGGCCGGGGACCGATCCTCAAGGTGAACGTCAACAACCGCTACGCCACCGACGGCTCGGGCCGCGCGCTCTTCACCGCGGCCTGCGAGAAGGCCGACGTCCCCTTCCAGACCTTCGTCTCCAACAACTCCATGCCCTGCGGCACGACCATCGGCCCCATCACCGCGGCCCGCCACGGCATCAGGACGGTCGACATCGGCGTGGCCATCCTGTCGATGCACAGCGCCCGCGAACTGTGCGCCGCGGACGACCCGTTCCTGCTGGCGAACTCCCTGGTGTCCTTCCTGGAAGGGTAGTTGGCCCCGCGGAGGGACCCGGCCGGCGGGCCGTGCCCGGCAAGCCGCCCCCGCCGCAGCCTGCCTGATGTGCCGTCCACTCCTGCGCGTGCCCCCCGCACGGAGGCGCCGGGCGCATGGAGGCGCCGGGTCCGGGTACCCGCACGGCACCCGGGAACCGCACGGTCCCCGGGCCCGGCACCACACCGTGCGCAACAGGAGGCGACACCCATGGGCCTGGGCGGGTGCATCATTCTGATCGCCGTAGGGGCGATCCTCACATTCGCGACCGACTGGGACATGCAGGGGGTCAACCTCGACCTGGTCGGCATCATCTTCATGATCGTCGGACTGATCGGCGTGGCGACGTTCAGCAGCATCGCCAAGCGGCGCAGGGTCATGGTGCCGCCGCCGGCCACGCGGGTGGTCGACGACCGCCGCCACAACCCCGGCGGCTACAGCGACGGGTACGGCGCCTGACCGGCGTACGCCTCGGGGGTACGCCGCCACCGTCCTCCGCCACCGTCCTCCGCGCGCAGCGGGAGCCGGCCCGGCCCACCCCCGACGGGGCGGGCCGGCACACCCGGGCCGCTCCCCGCCGAGGGCCACGCGGTCACCCGAGCGGGTGCCCCGTCGTGACGTCCACGTGGCCGGGGACCTCTTCGTGCCGGTCGCCGACGGTCAGCGTGCCGGTGGGCTCGAAGAGCAGGATCGCGGCGCCCGACGGGGCGGACGGCCTGTGCTCGACGCCGCGCGGCACCGTGTAGAGCGAGCCCTCGGGAAGGGTGACCGTGCGCTCGCCGGCCGGCTCGCGCAGTTCGATGAGCAGCTCCCCCCGCACGACCAGGAAGAACTCGTCGGTGTGGTCGTGCGTGTGCCACACGTGCTCGCCCGCCACCTTGGCGAGGCGCACGTCGTAGTCGTTGACCGACGCGACGATACGAGGACTCCACAGCTCGGTGAAGGACGCGAGGGCGGCGGAGAGCGCGACGGGTCCGGACACGGCGGGTCCGGACACGGCAGGCCCGGACACGGCAGGCCCGTCGACTGCGGCTTCGTCGACTGCGGCTTCGTCGGCGGCGGGTGCGTCGGCGGTGGGTGCATCGGCTGCGGCTTCATGACGTGCGGCTTTGTCGCTTGCGGCTTCGCGGACCGCGGGTTCGTTGGTCATGGACTCATCGTGGCCGTGACGGATCCGCCGGACGAGTGCTAGAAATCGCACATGACGCATGGATCCTCGCACCGCGTGGCCGTGATCGTCGACGAGGGCACCAACCCCTTCGAGGTCGGCGTGGCCACCGAGCTGTTCGGGCTGCCCCGTCCCGAGCTCGGCCTCCCGGCGCCGCTGTACGAGCTGACGCTGTGCACGCCCACTCCCGGTATCCGGATGAACCACGGCTTCTTCACGCTGAGCGGGGTGCCCGGGCTGGACGCGGTCGACGGCGCGGACACCCTCGTCGTACCGGGCCGCCCCGACAACGTCGTACCGCGCGGTGCGGCCGTGCTCGACGCGGTCCGGCGCACGCACGCGCGGGGCGCCCGTGTCGTCAGCCTGTGCACCGGCAGCTTCGCGCTCGCCGAGGCGGGAATCCTGGAAGGGCGCCGGGCCACCACGCACTGGCGCTGGGCCGGCCTGTTCAGGGAGCTCCACCCGGACGTCCTCCTGGAGCCGGACGTCCTCTTCGTGGACGAGGGGGACGTGCTGACCGCGGCGGGCAGCGCGGCCGCCCTCGACCTCGGACTGCACATCGTGCGGCGCGACCACGGCGCCGAGGTCGCGAACGCCGTGTCCCGGCGGCTCGTCTTCGCCGCCCATCGCGACGGCGGGCAGCGGCAGTTCGTCGAACGGCCGGTGCCCGACGTACCGGACGAGTCGCTGGCGCCGCTGCTCGCCTGGGCCGGGGAGCGCGTCGGCGAGCCCCTGACGGTCGCGGACCTCGCGGCGCGGGCGGCGGTCAGCCCGGCCACGCTGCACCGCCGCTTCCGCGCCCAGCTCGGTACGACCCCGCTGGCCTGGCTGACGGCCGAACGCGTGGCGCTGGCCTGCCGGCTCATCGAACGCGGCGAGGAACGGCTCGACACCGTGGCACGGCGCAGCGGTCTCGGCACCGCCGCCAACCTGCGCGCGCGGCTGCGGCAGGAGACGGGTCTCAGCCCGTCGGCCTACCGGCGGCGTTTCGGGCCCGCCGCCGGGGAAGCACCAAAGACATGAAATTCCTCGTGCGCGACCGGCTCCTGGGTATCGGCGACGACTACTGGATCGAGGACGAGCAGGGCCGCAAGGCCTTCCTCGTCGACGGCAAGGCGATGCGGCTGCGGGACACCTTCGAGCTGAAGGACCGGCAGGGGCGCGTGCTGATCGACATCCACAAGAAGATGCTCGCCCTGCGGGACACGATGGTCGTCGAGCGGGACGGCGAGCCCCTGGCGACCGTCCGTCGCAAGCGGCTGTCACTGCTCCGCAACCACTACCGCGTCTCCCTCGCCGACGGGCCCGAGCTCGACGTCAGCGGCAGGATCCTCGACCGGGAGTTCGCCGTCGAGCACGACGGGGACCTGCTGGCCCACATCTCGCGCCGCTGGCTGCGCGTACGGGAGACGTACGGCGTCGAGGTCGTACGGGAGGACGCGGATCCGGCGCTGATGATCGCGGTGGCGGTGTGCGTCGTCCACCTGGCGGAGAAGGAGCGCGAGTCGGACTGACGACCGGCCCCGGAACGGGGCGCGGGGGAGGACGAGGTCCCAGGGGCGCGGGGTACGGGGCGCGGGGACGGAACCCCGGACTCGTCCCCGGACTCATCCCCGGCCCGGCACCCCGACACCCAGCACCCGGTCCTTCAGCGCGGGGAACTGCTCCCGGGTGGCCCCCACCCTCCCGGGATCGAACTCCACCGTGAGGACCTCCTCCCCGGCCCCCGCCTCCGCGAGGACCTCCCCCCACGGATCGACCACGATCGAGTGCCCCGCCTGCGGAACCCCCGCGTGCGTCCCGGCCGTTCCGCAGGCGAGCACGAACGACTGGTCCTCGACGGCCCGCGCCCGCGCGAGCAGCGTCCAGTGCGAGCGCCGACGTTCGGGCCAGCCCGCACAGACGACGAGCGTCTCGGCCCCGGCGTCGACGAGGCCGCGGAAGAGCTCGGGGAAGCGGAGGTCGTAGCACGTGGTCAGACCGAGCGTGGTCTCCGGCAGCCGGACGGTGACGAGTTCGGAGCCGGCGCCCATCAGCACGGCCTCGCCCTTGTCGAAGCCGAAGCGGTGGATCTTGCGGTACGAGGCGGCGAGCTCGCCGGAGGGCGAGAAGACGAGGGAGGTGTTGAACAGCGCCCCCGCGCTTCCGCCCGCCGCGCCCCCGTCCGCCGCGCCGTCGGGGGCGACCCGCTCGGGGATCGAGCCGGCGTGCAGCCACACGCCCGCGTCGCTCGCCGCCTTGGCCATCACCTCGTACGTGGGCCCTTCGAGCGGCTCGGCCCCCGTGTCGAACGACTCGAAGGCGAAGGCTCCGGTCGTCCACAGTTCCGGCAGAATGACCAGGTCGGAGTCGGTTTGCTGCCGTACCAGCGAGGCAACCCGCTGTCTGCGGACGTCGACCGGTTCGGCTTCGTCCACGGCGATCTGGAGGAGAGAGGCGCGCACACTACCACCGTCCTGGCATTCGAGCCTTTGATACGGGCCTACGATCGTCACACCAAAGCACTGCCGGGGTGCCTCACAGCAGCGTAACTTAGCGTCCCAAGACACCCGCTGCCTGTGCACTGCCCGCGCCCAACCGCCCGAGGGGTCCCGTTTCGTGAGTCTGCATCCCAGCCTTCAGTCCTACGCCGACGCCTGGACGCACTCCATCGATGCGATATCCGAGCTGGTGTCGCCGCTGGTGGAGAATGAATGGAACCGGCGGACCCCGTGCCCCGGCTGGTCGGTGCGCGACATCGTCTCCCATGTGATCGGGCTCGACTGCGAGGCGCTGGGCGACCCCCGCCCGATCCACACCCTCCCGCGTGACCTGTACCACGTGACGAACGAGCACCAGCGGTACATGGAGATGCAGGTCGACGTCCGCCGTCACCACACCGCTCCGGAGATGACCTCCGAGCTGGAGTACACGGTCATCCGCCGCAACCGTCAGCTGCGCAACGAGTCGCGGCAGCCCGACACGCTGGTGCGCGGCCCGCTGGGCACCGAGGTCACCCTTGAGCAGTCCATGCGCATCCGGGCGTTCGACCTGTGGGTGCACGAGCAGGACCTGCGCACCGCCCTCGGCCAGCCGGGCAACCTCGACTCGCCGGGTGCGTACATCACCCGTGACGTGCTGCTCAGCAGACTCCCCAAGGTCGTCGCCAAGGACGCGGGCGCCCCGGCGAACTCCGCGGTCGTCTTCGACGTCCACGGGCCCGTCGATTTCCTGCGCACGGTCCGCGTGGACGCCGACGGCGTCGGTTCGATAGACGGCACCCCGTCCCTCGGCCCGGCCGCGACCCTCGCCCTCGACTGGGAGACCTACTTCCGCCTGGCCTGCGGCCGGGTGACCCCGGAAGCGGTGGCGGACCGCCTGAAGACGGAGGGCGACCCGGACCTGACGGCGGCGATCCTCAGGAACTTCGCCGTCACGCCGTGATGCCTCCCGGCCTGTCGGACCCGTGCCGGGTGCTGCTCGCGGCGGGATCCCGGCAGGGCGTGCACGCCCTGCCGGCAATGCCCTGACCTGCCGTACGGCGGTGGACGGGACAACGGAACACAGGCACACAGGGGGACGGTCGTGGTCGGTGCCGTCAGCGGGATCGGTCGGCCGTGCTGGTCCGGAAGACGTCCTGGCCGTTGCGGGTGATGGCCACGTCGCCGTCGGCACGCAGTTCGAGAACACCACCCTCGGCGGACCCCGTATTACTGGCCCACACCGGCTTGTCCTCGGCATTGTGGACGACCAGATTGCCGTCCTCCTGGAAGATCGCCCGGTAATTCGCGCCCGATGTCCTGGATTCCCAGCGGATTCGGTTGTTCTCGTCGTAGGAGACGAGGTTCCCGTCCTCCCGCATGACCAGCTTCACATGCGCGGCCTGCACGAATTCACCGGCCTCCAGGACCCGCCGGGGCTCGACCTTCAGCGACTGCGGGGCCTCGGGGTCCGTGCTGGTCCGGAAGACGTCCTGGCCGTTGCGGGTGATGACCACGTCGCCGTCGGCACGCAGTTCGAGAACACCACCCTCGGCAGACCCCGTATTACTGGCCCACACCGGCTTGTCCTCGGCATTGTGGACGACCAGGTTCCCGTCCTCCTGGAAGATCGCCCGGTAATTCGCGCCGGACGTCCTGGTCGCCCAGCGGGGCCGGTCGTTCTCGTCGTAGGAGACGAGGTTCCCGTCCTCCTGCATGACCAGCTTCACGTGTGCGGCCTGCACGAATTCACCGGTCTCCAGGACCCGCCGGGGCTTCACCTCCAGCGACTGCGGCAGGGCCGCGGCCGGCTTCCCGCCCTTCCGCCGGTTCCCGTCGTCCGCCGTGCTTCCCCGGGAGGCGTCGCGGCTCACGGACGCTCGCGGGTCCTTGGCCTCGGCGTCCGAGCCGGAGCCCTCCAGGGCGACCACCGTGGCTGCCGCGACGGCGACGGCGACCACCGCGCCGACGACGACGAACGGCTTGCGGCGGAACCGGGCCGGCCCTGTGCCGTGCGCGGACGCGGCGGCCGGATCGTTCCGCGACGGAGGCCGGGGCGGGGGCGCGGACGGCATGAACCGCGTCTGCACGGCGGTCGCGGCGGCCGGATCGACCGGCGGGGCGGAGTCCGCAACCGTGGGCGTGGGCGTGGGCGGGGGTGTGGACGCTGCGGGAGCAGGGGTCGCCGCCGTGTCCGCGGAGGACGCCATGGCGATGATCCGCTGGTAGGCGGGGTGCCGCACGATGTCGGTCTCGCTGTCGCAGAGTTCCACGATGCGGTGCGGCTCCGGACGCCGTGCCGGATCCCGGTGCGCACAGGCGGCGATCAGCCGGGCCATCTCCGCGGGGACCCCGCCGAGGTCCATCTCCTCGTGCACGGTGCGGTAGGAGAGGGTGGCCGGCGAGCCCTGCCCGTACGGCGGACGGCCCGTGAGGCAGTAGGCCATGGTGACGCCGAGCGCGAACACGTCTGACGCGGGCCCGGCCTCGCTCCGGGTGAGGGTCTCGGGCGCGATGAATCCAGGGGTGCCGATGGCGGTGCCGACCTGCGTGAGGTGCGACATCTCCTCGCCACGGGCTATGCCGAAGTCGATGAGCTGGGGCCCGGTGGCCGAGAGGATGACGTTCTGCGGCTTGATGTCGCGGTGCAGCACGTTGTGCACATGGACGTCGGCCAGTCCTTCGGCCAGCGCGGCCAGCACCGCGCGGGCCAGGTCGGCCGGGAACGGACCCGATGCCTCGACCGCCCCGGCCAGGGTCGGGCCGGGCACGTACTCGGTCGCCATCCAGAACGGCGGGTTGGTCACCTCGGCGTCGATGAGCGCCGCCGTGAACGCGTTGCGGATGGTCCCCAGCGTCTCCACCTCCCGGCGGAAGCGGCCCAGCGCCGCCGGGTCGTACTGGAGATGGGCGTTGATCACTTTGACCGCGGCGGGCCGCCCCCCGGGGGTCCGGCCGAGGTAGACGCTCCCCATGCCCCCGGAACCGAGCCGGCCGAGCAAGCGGTAACGGCCCATGGTCGTCGGGTCGGAACTGTGCAGCGGATACACCTGACACGCCCTCCAGGCAGTCGAGACACGGGGAGCCGTAGCGACGGGGCTCACGTCCAGGACCCTCCGCGGCAGGGCGCCGGTTCCGGTGGCACCGGAGGCGACGGGCCGGCTCCGTACCCGACATGCCGCCACTGTGGCCCAGCATGCGGGGTATGTGCGGTGTGTACGGCATGCGCGGCATGAAAAGTATGCGGAAAAGCACAGACGGTCATCTGCGGTTCGTCCGTTTCCCGCGTTTCTTCATTCACCCTGAGCACGGAGAATATATCGTCCGCGGCGCCGTCCCGATTGCCTTCCGAATTTGTCCACAAAGCACCTTATGAAGGCATGGCGGCTTTCCTCTGGGTTGTTCAGGAGTGTCATGCGTATCGATGGCTCGTCACCGGAGGCCGGAGCAGGCACCGGCATCGTGCCCGTACCCGTGCCGGTACCGCCGTTCGACCCCGAACTGGGCGCCGCGCTGGCGGCCCGGAGGGCCGGGGCTGCGGGGGCTGCGGGGGCTGCGGGGACGAGGGTGCCGCTGACCGCCGGCAACCTCGCGGCCGCGCAGGAGCGCGACGCCGCCGTCCGTCCCCGACCGACGCTCTCCGACCTGCGGGCCGGCGGCGCCTTCGACGTCGAGGAACTACGGGTACCGGGCGGGGACGACGGGCCGGACGTCATGCTGGTGAGCGCCCGGCCGGCCGGGCTCACCGGACCGCTCCCGCTGCTGTACTACATGCACGGCGGAGGCATGGTCATGGGCAACGCGTGGTCCGTGCTTCCGCGGCTGCTGGCCGACTGGGCCCTTCCGCTGGGGCTGGCCGTCGTCTCCGTCGAGTACCGGCTGGCGCCGCGGGCGCGGTATCCCGCGCAGGTGGAGGACTGCCGCTCCGGGCTGGTGTGGACCGCCGGGAACGCGCGCACGCTGGGCATCGACGCGGAGCGGATCGTCGTGGGCGGCAAGAGCGCCGGGGGCGGGCTCGCCGCGGCGCTCGCCCTGCTCCTCCGCGACCGGGGCGGTCCCGTCCCGGCCGGGCAGCTCCTCCTGAGTCCCATGCTCGACGACCGCGGCACCACCTTCTCCAGCCACCAGCTGGACGGTGTCGGCACCGGGGACCGGATCTCCGGCGCGACCATGTGGCAGGCGCTGCTGGGCGAGCTGTACGGCACCGCCGAAGTGCCGCCCTACGCCGCTCCCGCCCGCGCCACGGACCTGTCCGGCCTTCCGCCCGCCTATGTGGACGTGGGGTCGGCCGAGATGTTCAGGGACGAGGGCGTCGCCTACGCCGACGCGCTCTGGCGCAGCGGGGGCCGGGCCGAACTGCATGTCTGGCCGGGCGCGTTCCACGGCTTCGACACCTTCGCCCCGCGGGCGGCCCTGAGCCGCGACGCACGCGAGACCCGCCTGCGCTGGCTCCACCGAACCCTCCGCCCCGGCACGGCCCTCTGACCACCCGCGGGCGCCGGCCGCCGCCGTCCGGTCCCGGCGGGCACCACCCACCACAGCCGCCCGACGGGCGCCGATCACCCGCGACCGGCCGACGAACGCCGGTCACCACGGCTGACCGGCCGACGTCGCCGGGCCGGCCCGGCGACGTCGGCCGGTCGCAGGTGGTCAGAGGGCCGTGCCGGTCGCCCGCGCGGGCACGTGCGCCGTCTCCACCCGGCTCGCCGCCAACCGCTCCCGCTCCCGCCGGACCGCCGGCTTCCGCAGCCGGAGGATCTGACTGATCCCGAGCGCCTGCAGCACGAACACCGCGGAGAACGCGACGGTGTAGCTCCCGCCGGTGGCGTCCAGCAGCACCCCGACCGCGAGCAGTGTCGTCATGGAGGCGACGAACCCGCCCATGTTGGTGATGCCGGAGGCGGTCCCCTGCCGCTCGGGCGGGTTCGCGGGACGCGCGAAGTCGAAGCCGATCATCGACGCGGGCCCGCACGCGCCGAGCACCGCGCACTCCACGACCAGCAGCCACATCGGCGCGTGATCGCCGGGGTACGCGAGCGTGGCGGCCCACACGACGGCCGTCGACAGGACCGTGCCGAGGGCCAGCGGCAGCCGCGCCGCGTGGTGCCGGGCGACGATCTGCCCGTACACCAGCCCGATGGTCATGTTGGAGAGCACGACCAGCGTGAGGAGTTCACCGGCCGTCGCCCGGGACAGGCCCTGGGCCTCGACGAGGAACGGCAGCCCCCACAGCAGCAGGAACACCATCGCCGGGAACTGGGTCGTGAAGTGCACCCACAGTCCGAGCCGCGTCCCGGGCTCCCGCCAGGACGCCGCGATCTGACGGCGTACGTACGCCCCTCCCCGGTGCGGGGACGGCTCCGGGCCGTGCCCCTCGGGGTGGTCCTTGAGGAAGAGCAGCATCAGGACGAGGACGACGACACCGGCGGCCGAGCTGCCCGCGAACGCGGCCGTCCAGCCGACGCCGTGCAGCAGCCGGGCCAGCACGAGCGTCGAGACGAGGTTGCCGGCCATGCCCACCAGCCCGGCGAGCTGCGCGACGAGCGGTCCGCGGCGGGCGGGGAACCACCGTGTGCCGAGGCGCAGCACGCTGATGAAGGTCATCGCGTCACCGCACCCGAGCAGCGCCCGCGAGGCCAGCGCCGTTCCGTACGTCGGCGAGAAGGCGAAGCCCAGCTGTCCGGCCGTGAACAGCACGACGCCGAGGGTCAGCACCCTCTTGGTGCCGAGCCGGTCGACCATCAGGCCGACGGGTATCTGCATGCCCGCGTAGACGAGGAGCTGGAGGATCGAGAAGGTCGACAGCGCGGAGGCGTTGACGTGGAAGCGGTCGGCGGCGTCGAGGCCGGCCACCCCCAGCGACGTGCGGAAGATGACCGCGACGAAGTAGACGGAGACGCCGACGGACCAGACCGTGACGGCGCGACGGCCGCCCGGCGGGTCACCGGGGAGGGCCGACGAGGACGCCGAGGACGGTGAGGACGGCGAGGACGGCGAAGAGGGGGACGGGGACGGCGGGGTCGAGCTCATCGGACGTCCCCCCGTGCCAGGTTGGAGAACCAGCTGACGTGCCGGTGGACCAGCGCGACCGCCGCCTCGGCGTCGCCGGAGCGCAGTGCGTCGAGGATCTCCTGGTGCTCGGAGAGCGTCTTGGTGATCCGGTCGGGGTGGGCGTGCATCACGGCGACACCCATCCTCAGCTGCCGGTCGCGCAGCTGGTCGTAGAGGCGGGAGAGGATCTCGTTGCCGCCGCTGCGGACGATCTCCGCGTGGAAGCAGCGGTCGGTGACGGCGGCCCCGGCCAGGTCACCGGCGGCGGCCTGCTCCTCCTGCTCCGCCAGGAGTTCGGTGAGGCGCGCGATCAGCGCGGGCGGGGCCGGCACCGCCTTGCGGACGGCGTGCTCCTCGACGAGCTGGCGGGTCTCCACCACGTCCGCGATCTCCTGCGCGGAGACGGGCAGCACGAGGGCGCCCTTCTTCGGGTAGAGCCGGATCAGGCCCTCGACCTCCAGCTTGAGCAGCGCTTCGCGCACCGGTGTCCGCGAGACGCCGACGGCCTCGGCCAGCTCGCCCTCGGTGAGCAGCGTCCCGCCCTCGTAACGGCGCTCCAGTACGGCCCGCTTGACGTGCGCGTAGACGCGCTCCGCGGCGGGAGGCCGCTTCACGACCCGCTGCTCGTCCCGCCGCTCGTTCCGCAAGTCGGTCTGCTGGTCGGTCTGCTGTTCGGGCACGGGCACGGCAGGGGGCGGGGCTGAAGACATGCGCACAGCATAGATACAACACGTACGCATGGTCATGCGTGGTCCAAGATATGGATGAGGTAAAAAGAGGCGGTCCGGTTCCGAACCCGCGCATCCTTTTGTGCTAGTTACATGTCTGAAGGGAAGGCGCCACTGGCAAGTGGCAGCTCTCCTGGGGCATTTGGCACCACTTGGGTGCTTTCAACGTAATCGGGGTAATCGACTTGATAACCGCCATAAAGGGTCAACAGGTTCGCAGAGCTGCCGCTGTGGTCTTCACCACCGGAGCCGTGCTCGCGACCGGCGCCCTCGGTACGGCGCCCGCGCAAGCACTCACCGTGCCCACGATCGCCGCCAAGGGCGGCTTCGTGATGAACAACGGCACGGGTAAGTCCCTCTACACCAAGGCCGCGGACACCCGGCGTTCCACCGGCTCCACGACGAAGATCATGACTGCGAAGGTGGTGCTGTCACAGCCGAACCTCAACCTTGACACCAAGGTCACCATTCAGAAGGCGTACAGCGACTACATCGTCGCCAACACCGCCTCGTCGGCCCGTCTGATCGTCGGCGACAAGGTCACCGTCCGCCAGCTCCTGTACGGCCTGATGCTGCCGTCCGGCTGCGACGCCGCGTACGCCCTCGCCGACAAGTTCGGTTCCGGCTCGACGCGGGCCGCCCGGGTGAAGTCGTTCATCGGCAAGATGAACAAGCAGGCCAAGGACCTCGGCCTCACCAACACGAAGTTCGACTCGTTCGACGGCATCGGCAACGGTTCCAACTACTCCACACCGCGCGATCTGACGAAGATCACCAGCAGCGCGATGAAGAGTGCCAACTTCCGTGCGATCGTGAAGACGAAGAAGTACACGGCCAAGACGATCACGAAGACCGGCGGCACCCGCACGATGGCGCCGTGGACCAACACGAACGGACTGCTCAGCAGCTACAGCGGTTCGATCGGTGTGAAGACCGGTTCCGGTCCGGAGGCCAAGTACTGCCTGGTCTTCGCGGCGACCCGCAACGGGAAGACGGTCATCGGGACCGTGCTCGCCTCGACGTCCATCGCGGCGCGCGAGTCGGACGCGAAGAAGCTCATGAACTACGGCTTCGCCAAGTAACAAGTAAGCGGAGAAGTGGCGCAGGAGCAGCTGGGCGGACAGGTCGCGCGGTGCCCCGCACCCCTTCGAGGGGTGCGGGGCACCGTGCGATCAGCCCTCGCCGGCCGGCGGGGGCCGGCGCCTATCCCCAGGTGATCAATCGCTTGGGGCGCTCCAGGACCGCCGCCACATCGGCGAGGACCTTGGACCCCAGCTCGCCGTCCACCAGCCGGTGGTCGAAGGACAGCGCCAGCGTCGTCACCTGACGGGGCTTGACCTTCCCCTTGTGCACCCACGGCTGGAGCTTGATCGACCCGACGGCGAGGATCGCCGACTCACCGGGGTTGAGGATCGGTGTACCGGTGTCGACGCCGAACACCCCGACATTGGTGATCGTCACCGTGCCCCCCTGCATGGCCGCCGGTGAGGTCCGCCCCTCGCGGGCGGTGCCCACCAGCTCCCCGAGCGCCTCGGCGAGCTGCGGCAGCGTCTTGGCGTGGGCGTCCTTGATGTTCGGGACGATCAGGCCGCGGGGGGTGGCCGCCGCGATGCCCAGGTTCACGTAGTGCTTTCGGACGATCTCCTGGTTCGCCTCGTCCCAGGAGGCGTTGATCTCGGGGTGGCGCTTGACGGCGACCAGCAGGGCCTTGGAGATCAGCAGCAGCGGATTGACCCGCAGCCCCTGCATGTCCTTGTCCTGCTTGAGCTCCTCGACCAGCTTCATCGTGCGTGTCACGTCGACCGTGACGAACTCTGTGACGTGCGGCGCGGTGAACGCCGACCCCACCATCGCGGCCGCGGTCGCCTTGCGGACGCCCTTGACCGGCACCCGGATCTCCCGCACGCCGTCGGACGAGGACGGAGAAAGAGACGGAGACGGCGAAAGAGACGGGGACGGGGCGAGCGGGGCCGCAGCCGTGGTGCCGGCCGGGGCCGGAGCACCGACGGGGGCCGGTGCCGGGGCCACCGGGGGTGCCTCGGT
Source organism: Streptomyces beigongshangae (assembly GCF_019710745.1). GTDB lineage: Bacteria > Actinomycetota > Actinomycetes > Streptomycetales > Streptomycetaceae > Streptomyces > Streptomyces beigongshangae. Next base: position 33,423 of record NZ_JAHKJW010000004.1, on the reverse strand, counting down.
GCCGGAGGGCTCCGCCGCCGGGGCCGGGGCCACCGCCGCGTGCACGTCCTCGCGGGTGATGATCCCGTCCGGGCCGGAGGGCGTGACCGACGCGAGGTCGACCCCGAGGTCCTTGGCCAGCTTGCGCACCGGCGGCTTGGCCAGCGGACGGGCCGCCGGTGCCGCGTGGCCGTTCAGCTCGCCCCGCACCGCCGCGGCCGCCTCCGCCTGCCGGACCGGAACGCCCCTGCGGGGACGGCGCTTCGTGGAGGACACCGCGACCCCGTACCCGACGAGGACCGGCTTGCGGCCCTCCGGCTCGGGCTCCGCCGGGGGTGCCGTCACGGCCGGTACGGCCGGGGCCTGTGCCACGGCCGGTGCGGTCGGGGCCGCTCCGCCCGACACGTCCACCGCGATGATCACCTGGCCCACGTCCACCGTCGTCCCCTCGGGGAAGCGCAGCTCGTGCACCACCCCGTCGTAGGGGATCGGCAGCTCGACGGCGGCCTTCGCGGTCTCGACCTCGCAGACCACCTGCCCGTCGGTGACCGTGTCACCGGGCTGGACGTACCACTTGAGGATCTCCGCCTCGGTCAGGCCCTCGCCCACGTCGGGCATCCTGAACTCGCGCAGCCCCGAGGCCGTTTCTGTCATCGTCGTCACGACCCTCTCCTCAGTACGCCAGCGAGCGGTCGACGGCGTCGAGCACCCGGTCCAGGCCCGGCAGGTACTCGTCCTCCAGGCGGGCCGGCGGATACGGCGCGTGGTAGCCGCCGACCCGCAGGACCGGCGCCTCCAGGTGGTAGAAGCACCGCTCGGTGATCCGGGCCGCGATCTCCGCGCCCGTCCCGAGGAACACCGGCGCCTCGTGCACCACGACCAGGCGGCGGGTCCTCTCGACCGAGGTCTGGATCGAATCGAAGTCGATCGGGGACATCGACCGCAGGTCCAGCACCTCCAGGGACTTGCCCTCCTCCTGGGCGGCCGCCGCGGCCTCCTGGCAGACCTTCACCATCGGTCCGTAGGCGGCCAGCGTCAGATCGGTGCCTTCGCGCACCACGCGTGCCCTGTGCAGCGGCCCGGGGATCGCCTCGCGGTTCACCTCGGACTTGTCCCAGTAGCGCCGCTTCGGCTCGAAGAAGATCACCGGGTCGTCGCTGTGGATGGCCTGCTGCATCATCCAGTAGGCGTCGCCCGCGTTCGACGGGGAGACCACCTTCAGGCCCGCCACGTGCGCGAAGAGCGCTTCGGGGGACTCGGAGTGGTGCTCGACCGCGCCGATGCCGCCGCCGTACGGGATGCGGATGACGACGGGGAGCTTGATCTTGCCGAGCGCCCGCGCGTGCATCTTCGCGAGCTGCGTGACGATCTGGTCGTACGCCGGGAAGACGAACCCGTCGAACTGGATCTCCACGACCGGGCGGTAGCCGCGCAGCGCGAGGCCGATCGCCGTGCCGACGATGCCCGACTCGGCGAGCGGGGTGTCGATGACCCGGTCCTCGCCGAAGTCCTTCTGCAGGCCGTCGGTCACCCGGAACACACCGCCGAGCTTGCCGACGTCCTCGCCCATGATCAGGACCTTGGGGTCCGCGTCGAGGGCCGTGCGCAACGATTCGTTGATCGCCTTGGCCAGCGCCATCTTTTCCGCTGTCATCGCTGCTTGCCCTCCCCTTCATCGGCGAACGACGCCTGGTAGGCGGCGAACTGGGCCCGCTCCTCGTCGACGAGCGCGTGCCCGTCCGCGTACACGTTCTCGAAGATGGCGAATCGGTCCGGGTCCGGCATGGCACGGACGGCTTCGCGCACTCGTCTGCCCAACGCCTCGCTCTCGGCGTCGAGTTCCGCGAAGAATCCCTCGTCCGCGTGGTTTGAGTCCTCCAGGTACGTGCGCAGGCGCAGGATCGGGTCCTTCGCCTCCCACGCCTCGCGCTCCTCGTCGGCCCGGTACTTGGTCGGGTCGTCGGAGGTGGTGTGGGCGCCCATGCGGTACGTGTACGCCTCGACGAGGGTCGGCCCCTCGCCCCGGCGGGCCCGCTCCAGCGCCCACTTCGTGACGGCGAGGCAGGCGAGGACGTCGTTGCCGTCCACGCGGACGCCCGGGAAGCCGTACCCCTGTGCGCGCTGGTAGAGCGGGACGCGGCTCTGGCGCTCGGTGGGCTCGGAGATCGCCCACTGGTTGTTCTGGCAGAAGAACACGACGGGCGCGTTGTAGACCGCGGAGAAGGTGAATGATTCGGCAACGTCGCCCTGGCTGGAGGCGCCGTCCCCGAAGTACGCGATCACGGCCGAGTCGGCGCCGTCCTTGGCGACGCCCATGGCATAGCCGGTGGCGTGCAGCGTCTGCGAGCCGATGACGATCGTGTACAGGTGGAAGTTGTTGCCGTTCGGGTCCCAGCCGCCGTTGTTCACGCCGCGGAACATGCCGAGCAGGTTGGTCGGGTCGACTCCGCGGCACCAGGCCACGCCGTGCTCGCGGTAGGTCGGGAAGACGTAGTCGTCCTCGCGGGTGGCCCGTCCGGAGCCGATCTGGGCGGCCTCCTGGCCGAGCAGCGAGGCCCACAGGCCCAGCTCGCCCTGGCGCTGCAGGGAGGTGGCCTCGGCGTCGAAGCGCCGGGTGAGCACCATGTCGCGGTACAGCCCGCGCAGCTCTTCCGGGGTGATGTCGGCTACGTACGCGTCGAATTCGCCATTCTTGACGCGCTTCCCCTCCGGGGTCAGCAACTGTACGAGGTCGGGCCGGGCGCCCGGCGGCTTCTTCGCAGCGGTGCGCTTGACACCGGCGCTGCGTCGCGGCTTACGCGCGGCAGTGCTCTCCACGGTCACGTGTGCTCCTCCGTCGGTCCGGCCCCCGGGGTTGCCGGGAACTGGGGTTCCCCAGTCCTTTCGAGGACCGGGGAGCGGCTCGCCCGCTCTCCGTACCCGTGCACGGGGTGGGTGCCCTCGGCAGGGAACAGGCGTGACAGGTGCCCCGGCGAGCACCCTGCAACAAGCACGTTACCCAGTGCGCCACATTTCTGTGAAACCCCTCCTGACCTGCATTTTTACTCGGGTTTCCAAGTAATTTCACTTGGACTTCCGAGTACTTCGCGAAGGTCGGGAGCGGTTGCCGGTCGCAGCACTGGTCACAGCCTCGCAGGGGGCCGGAACACCGGCACGTTATCCCGGCCACCCCGGCGACGGGAAGAGTTCATCCAGGGCGAGCGGAAAGATCGTGTGTGAGACTTGCTCCGTGCACGAAGAAGGAAAAATCACTGTATTTCTTCTCGACGACCATGAGGTGGTCCGCCGGGGGGTGCACGAGCTGCTGTCGATGGAGGACGACATCGAGGTGGTCGGCGAGGCCGGTACGGCGGCCGACGCGATGGCACGCATTCCGGCCACGCGCCCCGACGTCGCCGTCCTGGACGTACGGCTGCCGGACGGCAGCGGGGTCGAGGTCTGCCGGGAGATCCGCTCCCGGGACGAGTCGGTCAAGTGCCTCATGCTCACCTCGTACGCCGACGACGAGGCCCTCTTCGACGCGATCATGGCGGGTGCCTCGGGCTACGCGCTGAAGGCGATCCGCGGTGACGAACTGCTCTCGGCGATCCGTGACGTCGCGGCGGGCAAGTCGCTGCTCGATCCGGAGGCGACCGCCCGTGTCCTGGAGCGGCTGCGCGACGGGGGCGGCCCCAAGGGCGACTCCAGGCTCGCGAACCTCACCGACCAGGAACGCAGGATCCTGGACCTGATCGGCGAGGGGCTCACCAACCGCGTGATCGGCGAACGGCTGCACCTGGCCGAGAAGACGATCAAGAACTACGTCTCCAGCCTGCTGGCCAAGCTCGGCATGGAGCGCCGCGCACAGGCGGCGGCCTACGTGGCCCGGCTGCAGGCGGGAAAACAACGGTGAGCTGCCGCCCTTCGTAGCGCCGGGGCGGCACGGGGTGCCCGGCACGGGCGGCTGGGGGATGCCCGGCACGGGCGGCTGAAGGAGAGCCCTGGCACGGGTGACCGGAGTCGGGCCGGCACGGGTGACCGGAACCGGGCCGGTGCGGGTGACCGGAGTCGGGCCGGTGCGGGCGGGCGGGACCGGGCCGGCGCGGGCGGGCGGGACCGGGCCGGCGCGGACGGGCGGGACCGGGCCGGCGCGGGCGGGCGGGACCTTCGGCCCGGTGTGAAAGGCCCCGCGTCCCTTCTGCGGGATCATCCGCGTACCGCACATTGGGGGCATGCCGACCGACCAGCACACCGCCGCCGGCCTGCTCGGCCACGTCGCGTACGGCCGGGTGGCGGCCAGCGTGCGCGCCCTGCCCTTCCTGGCGCCCGCCCGGCACATCGTGACGGACGGCCGCGTCCTGCTGCGGATGCACGGGGGACACGGTCACCACCGGGTGTGCGCGGGCAGTGTCGTCGCCTACGGCGCGGACAACCTGTCCTGCGCCCCGGCGGGTGCGGAGCGGTGGTCCGTGCAGGTTGTCGGGGTGTGCGAGCCGGTCGAGCCGACCGCCGCGCAGCTCGAACGCTTCGGCCCCGTCCCCCTGCGCGTGGACGGCGGTCCGTTCGAGCCCGTCTACCTCGGCATCACCCCGCACCTGGCCACGGTGCACTCCATGGGCATCGGCGGGGAACGCCGGACCGGGCGCGTCACCTGACGCGCCCGGTCCGTGGCCCTCCCCGGCCCCGCCGGGATCAGGTTCCGCCGCCGCCGCTCTCGCCGCCGGGCTCCCCGTTCGTGCCGCCGTCGGCAGCCGGCGACTCCACCGGGGGCGGGTCCTCGTTCGTCGGGGTCGGGTCGTCGTCCGGCGTCTCGGACGCGGTGGGCTCCTCGGTCGTGGGCTGTGCCGAGGGCTCGACCCGTGTGGGGGTGGGCGAGTAGGTCGGCGACGGCCGGTAGGACGGCTGGTAGTCCGAGGAGCCGCCCGTGGTCGAGTCCTCGTTCGTCTGCTCGTCCGTCGGTTCCTTCGACGTGTCCTTGCTCGGAGTGCTCTTCTTCTCGCTCTCCGAGGCGCTCGGCGACGTCGTGGAGTCCTGCCCGCCGCCCTCGCCGCCACCGCCGTTCATCGCCAGCGCCACCCCCGCCGCGATCGCGATCACCGCGAGGACCGCGAGGATCCACAGCTTGCCGCGGCCGCTGCCCCGGTTGCCGTTGCCCTCGAAACCCCCGTCGTCGCCTCCGCCGCGGCCCTGGGGCAGCAGCGGTGCCGGGATCGGAGCGGTTCCCATGTCGCCGGAGTGCGGCAGCCCGGCCGCGCCCGCCATGCCCATCACCGAGGTGCTGCCCTCGTACGCGGTGACCGGGCCGGTGTTCCAGGTGCCGGTGTGGCCGCCCTCCTCGTACAGCATCTGCAGTGCGTACTGGACGGTTCCGCGCATCTCCTCCGCGGTCTGGAACCGGTCGTCCGGCTCCTTCGCGAGCGAGCGCATGACCAGGCCGTCGAGCTCCGGCGGCACCCCGTCCGAGACCTCGGAGGGGGGCACCGGGATGTCCTGGACGTGCTGGTAGACCACCGACAGCGGGGTCTCACCGGTGAACGGGGGCCGCAGCGCGAGCAGTTCGTAGAGCAGACAGCCCGTCGCGTACAGGTCGCTCCGGTGGTCGACCGCCTTGCCGAGCGCCTGCTCCGGCGACAGGTACTGGGGCGTGCCCATGACCATGCCGGTCTGCGTCATCGTCGACTGGGCGCCGTGCAGGGCGCGCGCGATGCCGAAGTCCATCACCTTCACCGCGCCGGTGTTGGTGATGATCACGTTCGCGGGCTTGATGTCCCGGTGCACGATGCCGTGCTGGTGCGAGTAGGCGAGCGCCTCCAGCACCCCGGAGACGATGATGAGCGCCTGCTCGGGCCCCGGTGCCTCGGCGTTGATGAGGAGGTCGCGGATCGTGCGGCCCTCGACGAGCTCCATCACGATGTACGGCACGGTCTGGTGGGCGAACACGTCCTCGCCCGAGTCGTAGACCGCCACCACCGCATGGTGGTTGAGGCCGGCGACCGACTGCGCCTCGCGCGTGAAGCGCGCCTTCGAGGTGGGGTCCTCCGCCAGGTCGGCGCGGAGCAGCTTGACCGCGACGGTCCGTCCCAGGCGGACGTCCTCCGCCGCGAACACCTCGGCCATTCCGCCCCGGCCGAGCCTGTGGGTCAGCCGGTACCGGCCGTCCCCGACCAGCCCGCCGTTACCCCACAACTCCGGCGCATCTGACATACCGCCGCCAGTCGCCTCGGGGTCGGACGGGCCCTGAGCGCGCTGCTGCTGTGCCATCGGTCCTCGCCGTCGTTTCTGTCCGCACCGGTCGACGTAGTACGCGCGGTGGTTGTTACGGTCTCCGTCGGGCCACGCTACAGCCTCCGCGCGAGGCGTCGGTCCGGGATGGACCCGGTCGCCGGACCCGCGGACGGGCCGCGGGTGCACATACGGGTGCACATGCTGTGTACCGGCGGTAGGACACCTGTAACGCTTCCGCGACCGTTCCTTCGCGTACGGTCACGGAACGGGCACCGAGCTTGACGTGTCGGTGCCCTGGGGCAGACTTGGCCGGGAATAACCATAGAGATCACCGGCCGCGGGGGCCACACCGGCAGCTTTCGCCCGCGTGACGGCGCACGGCCGATGGGGGACGCAGGAAGATGAGCCAGGACGGCGCACATGACCGCTATGCAGGGCGCTCGGTCGCGGGCGGGCGCTACCAGCTGCGCGACCTGCTCGGCGAGGGCGGCATGGCTTCGGTGCATCTCGCATACGACTCCGTGCTCGACCGGCAGGTCGCGATCAAGACACTGCACACCGACCTCGGGCGGGAGCAGGCATTCCGCGAGCGCTTCCGGCGCGAGGCCCAGTCGGTGGCCAAACTCACGCACACGAACATCGTCTCGGTCTTCGACACCGGCGAGGACGACCTGGACGGGGTGACGACCCCGTACATCGTCATGGAGTACGTCGAGGGCCGCCCGCTCGGCTCGGTCCTCGACCAGGACATCGCGCAGCACGGCGCCATGCCCGCGGACAAGGCCCTGAAGATCACCGCGGATGTGCTGGCCGCGCTGGAGATCAGCCACGAGATGGGCCTGGTGCACCGCGACATCAAGCCGGGCAACGTCATGATGACGAAGCGCGGTGTGGTGAAGGTCATGGACTTCGGCATCGCCCGCGCCATGCAGTCCGGTGTGACCTCGATGACCCAGACCGGCATGGTCGTCGGCACCCCCCAGTACCTCTCCCCGGAGCAGGCCCTCGGCCGCGGTGTCGACGCCCGTTCCGACCTGTACTCCGTCGGCATCATGCTGTTCCAGCTGGTCACCGGACGGCTGCCGTTCGAGGCGGACTCACCGCTGGCCATCGCGTACGCGCACGTCCAGGAGACGCCCGTCGCGCCCTCCTCGGTCAACCGCTCGCTGCCGCCCGCGGTGGACGCGCTGATCGCCCGCGCGCTGAAGAAGAACCCGAACGAACGCTTCGTGAGCGCCGAGTCGATGCGCGACGAGTGCCTGCGCGTGGCCCAGTCCTTCCAGGCCGCGCCTCCGAGCATCGTGCCCGGTGCGCAGACGCCGAGCGGAGCCGGTGTCAGCTCCGCGGTGTTCCCGCCCGTCGACCAGTCGGCCCAGCCGCCCCAGGGCACCGTGCAGACGCCGTACCGGCCCGGCGCCTACGGCCCGCCGACACCGCCGCCCGCGCACACGCCCGCCCCGTCGTACGGCTACCCGCAGCAGGGCGGCTACCCGGCGCCGGCCCAGGGCGCGGCGTACTCCCCGCAGCAGGGCCTGCCGACCCCGCCGTACACGATGTCCCCGCAGTCCCCGCAGAACTCCGGTTCCGGCGGGGGCGGGCGCAAGAGCAGCATGCCGGTGGTCGTGGGCTCGATCGTCGTCGCGCTCGTCGCCGTCGGCGGGCTGATCGCCGCCCTGACGCTGGGCGGGGACGACGACAAGAAGGAGCCGTACGACGCCGAGAGCGCCCGTGCGTCGGCTTCGGAGAAGGTGGCCGGGCACAAGGGTCCCGACACCACGAAGAAGATCGACAAGACCGAGTGCACGGAGCCCGACGAGTCGTACAACGACGCGGACAAGATCAAGGTCCCGGAGTTCAAGTTCAAGAACATCGACTCCGTGAAGGCGTGCTTCCAGGCGGCGGGCTGGCTGTACGAGTCCAAGCCGGTGGACGAGAACGCCTACGGCGAGGGCACGGTCATGACCCAGATCCCCGAGTCGGGCTCGGACGTCGACCCCAAGGACATGCCCAGGATCCAGCTCTACGTGTCGACGGGCAACCCCGCCTGACCCGCTCCCGCTGGCGTCCGCACGGACGAGGGGGCCCGGCATCCCCGCCGGACCCCCTCGCTGCTCGTCTCTCGAAGTCGTCCACGTGTTCAAGTCACCCGTGCGCGCTGTGCACTCGGTGCGCGCCTCCGGGACCTACCGGTACGAGGGCCTACAGGTACGGGCCGCCCGTGCGGCCGCCCGCCGCCCGCGGGTCCACCTCGTCCTCGCCGCCCATGCCCGGCGGCAACGCTCGGCGCATCTGCTCCAGCTGGGCCCTGGCGGCCATCTGCTGGGCGAACAGGGTGGTCTGGATCCCGTGGAAGAGGCCCTCCAGCCAGCCGACCAGCTGAGCCTGCGCGATCCGCAGCTCCGCGTCGGAAGGGATGCCCTCGTCCGTGAACGGCAGGGAGAGCCGTTCCAGTTCCTCCACCAGGTTGGGGGCGAGCCCGTCCTCCAGCTCCTTCACCGAACTGGCGTGAATCTCCTTGAGCCGTACCCGGCTCGCCTCGTCCAGGGGGGCCGCACGCACCTCCTCGAGCAGCTGCTTGATCATGCTCCCGATACGCATGACCTTGGCGGGCTGTTCCACCATCTCCGTCACCGGGACCTCACGGGAGTCCTCGTCCCCACCGCCGCCCAGAGCCATCCCGTCCTGGCCCACGACCAGGATCTGGGGGTTCTCCGGCGAGCTTTCGTTCCTCGGCATCTCCATGCCGCCATTCTCTCGCACGCACACACGTCACCACCGTGGTGCCCCCTCCCGAACGTGATCCACCGTGTACGGATCCACCGCTCGCGTCGGACGGAGGGCGCCGGCGGGGACCGGGATGCCGGGGCGGGCTCCCCGTGTGATGCTGTTGCCGTCGATCTTGGTCCTTCCGTACCGGGAGGGGGTCACCGGCGTGACTCCATGGCTTCGCACCCTCCGCGTGACCGGCCTGCTGCTGCTCGTCCTGGCAGGCCCCGCACACCCGTCGTACGCCGCCGCGTACGAGCCGGTCCCCGCCGAGTCGCGGGCCGGCAGCCGGGCGGGAGAGGGGCGTGAGCGCCCGGGGCGGTCGGCACCGCCGACGGACCGGACCGGACCGCCGGCTCATCCGGACGGCTCAGCGAACCGGGACCGGGAGGCTCCCGTCGTTCCGGAGACCTCCGCGGTGCCCGAGCGGCCGGCCGAGCCGCCCGCCCGCCCCGTCGACGCGCACGAGACCGCCGACCGTCCCGTACGCGCGTCGGAGCCCGTCCTGAGGGTGCTCCCGCTCGGCACCGGCCTGGTCCTCATCGGCCTGGGCCTCGGCCTCGCGTTCTTCGCCCTGCGGGCACGCCGGAGCTGATCCGCGGATACGCGGATACACCGGGGCTGACCCGCGGGGGCACCCGGGCTGTCCCGCAAATACACCGGGGCTGGGGGGACGGCACGGGGACGGGGCGCCTAGGGCAGCGTCAGCAGCACCTTCCCGATGTGGCTGCTCTCCTCCAGCACCCGGTGCGCGGTCGCCGCCTCGCTCATCGGCAGCTCCCGGTCCACCACCGGCCGCACCCGGCCTGCCGCCACCAGCGGCCAGACGTGCTCCCGTACGGCCGCGACGATGGACGCCTTCTCCCCGGCCGGCCGGGCCCGCAGCGAGGTCGCCGTGACGGTCCCCCGCTTGCCCAGGAGCGCTCCGATGTTCAGCTCGCCCTTCATACCGCCCTGCATGCCGATGATCGCCAGGCGTCCGTTGACGGCGAGGGCCCGGATGTTGCGGTCGAGGTACTTGGCACCCATGTTGTCGAGGATGACGTCGGCGCCCGCCCCGTCGGTGGCGGCCCCGACCTCCTCGACGAAGTCCTGCTCGCGGTAGTCGACGAGCACGTCAGCACCGAGTTCCGCGCAGAAGTCCAGCTTCGCCCGGCTGCCCGCGGTGACGGCGACCTTCGCGCCGACGGCCTTGGCCAGCTGGATCGCCATGGTGCCGATCCCACTCGACCCGCCGTGCACCAGCAGTGTCTCGCCGGGCCGGAGGTGGGCGATCATGAAGACGTTGGACCAGACCGTGCAGGTCACCTCCGGCAGGGCGGCCGCCTTGTCGAGGGCGACGCCCTCGGGCACGGGCAGCAGCTGCCCGGCCGGGACGACCACCTTTTCGGCGTAGCCGCCGCCCGAGAGCAGCGCGCACACCTCGTCCCCGACGCTCCACCCCGAGGTACCGGGGCCGAGCGCGGCGATCCGGCCCGAGCATTCGAGCCCGGGACAGGGGGACGCGCCGGGCGGCGGGTCGTAGAGGCCCTGCCGTTGCAGCAGGTCGGCACGGTTCACCGCGCTCGCCGCCACCTCGACCAGTACCTCGCCCTCACCGGGCTCCGGGTCCGGGACCTCGTCCCACACCAGCGCCTCGGGCCCACCAGGTTCAGGAATCGTGATCGCTCGCATGCGGGCGAGGCTACTCCCGGCGACCCGTCGCGCGGGGATTCAGTCCTGCGGCAGCGGTTTCATGTCCGGCGCGACCTGTCGGTGCGGGCTGACCCGCACGATGGTGATCAGGCGGTCCGTCAGCTGCACCTTCCCGATGGCCGGATCGTCGTAGCCGAGCACCCGGTGCCCTCGCACGACACTCACCACCAGGTCCTCGATCTCGCGGACGCCCTTGCCGACCTCCGCCTTTATGACGGGTCGCTCGACCATGTCCAGGCCGCTGCCCTGCTGGATGAGGTCCTCCATGACCATGCCCGCGCTGGGACTGAGCACGGAGAGCCCGAGGAGCCGGCCGGCCGCGCTCGCGCTGGTGATGACGGCGTCGGCACCGGACTGCTTCAGCAGCGGCGCGTTCTCCTCCTCGCGCACGGCGGCCACGATCTTCGCCTTGCGGTTGAGCTGCCGGGCCGTCAGCGTGACGAGCACGGCGGTGTCGTCGCGCTGGGTGGCGATGATGATCTGCCGCGCCCGCTGCACCTCGGCCCGGAGCAGGACGTCACTGCGCGTGGCGTCGCCCACCACTCCCGCGTAACCGTCCGCCGTCGCCGCGTCGATCACCTTGGAGCTGGGGTCGACCACCACGACCTGCTCCTTCTTCAGGCCCGTCGCGCACACGGTCTGGATCGCCGAGCGGCCCTTCGTGCCGAACCCGATGACAACGGTGTGCTCCCTCAAGGCGGTCCTCCAGCGGTTCAGTCGCCACTCCTCCCGGGTGCGTTCGGTGAGGACCTCGAGAGTGGTGCCGACCAGGATGATCAGAAAGAGCACGCGCAGCGGCGTGATCAGGAAGATGTTGGTGAAGCGGGCGCCGTCACTGACCGGCGTGATGTCGCCGTATCCGGTGGTGGAGAGGGTGACGGTCGCATAGTAGAAGGCGTCGAGCAGGTCGACGGGACCGTCGGAGTTGTCGGTGTAGCCGTCCCGGTCGAAATAGACGATGAGGGCCGTACCGACCAGCACCACCAGTGCTATCACGACTCGTTTGGTGACCTGGCGCAAAGGGCGTTCCACCCGTTGGCGCGGCAGCGTCACCTGATGGGTTACCAGATGTTCGTCCGCCTGGCGGGCGATCGCGTCGTGGCCCGGAAGTTTCACGTGAAACACACCTCGATTCCCGCCATGGTCCAGGGCAGGTCGAGGATCTCCAGTTCCTGACCCGGCCGTGCGCCGCCGGGCGGGACGACGGCAAGGGCGTCTGCCACGGCGATGCCCCGCAGCATGGCCGGTCCGTTGTAGCGCAGCGGCACGGCCCGGTCCCGGCGCAGCACGACGGGGACGAGCCGGGTGTCGTGCGGGTGGCCATGCGCGGCGTCCTGGAGCGGCAGCGTGTACGGCTCCGGAGCCGCACGGCCCGCGAGGGTGCGCAGCAGCGGCTCGGCCAGCGTGAGGAGGCCGGAGACGGCGGCGAGCGGGTTGCCCGGCAGCCCCACGAGGTGCTGGTCCTCCTTGAGGCGTGCCAGCAGCATCGGGTGGCCGGGGCGCACCCCGACGCCGTCCACCAGCAGCTCGGCGCCGATGCGGTGCAGAACGGGATGCACGTGGTCGACGGGGCCCGCAGCGGTGCCCCCGGTGGTCACGATGAGGTCGGCCCTGGATTTCCGCAGGGCCCTGCGCAGGGCCTCCGCGTCGTCGCCGAGCCGGCGCACCGTGCCGACCTTCGCGCCGAGCGCGCGCAGCCAGGGCGGCAGCATCGGGCCGAGCGCGTCCCGGATCAGCCCGTCGTGCGGCAGTCCTCCGGTGAGCAGCTCGTCGCCGAGGACCAGGATCTCCACGCGCGGCCGGGGAAGGACGGAGAGCGTGTCGTACCCGGCGGCGGCGGCGAGTCCGAGGACGGCCGGGGTGACCAGCGTGCCGGACGGCAGCAGGGAGACGCCGGAACGGCACTCCTGGCCGCGGGACCGGATGTCCTGTCCCGGCACCATGTCGCGGACCGCGTGCAGTCGGCCCTTGTCGTCGCAGCGGCCGTGCTCGCTGCGGAGCACGGCGGAGGCGTCCCGCGGGATCCGCGCGCCCGTGGCGATCCGGACCGCCTCGCCGTCGGCGAGGCACTGCGGCGCGTCGTGGCCGGCGAGCACTCCCTCGGCCCGTACGTCCCACGGGCCCGGCCCGGCGACCGCCCAGCCGTCCATGGCGGACGTGTCGAAGGACGGGAGGTCCGTGAGGGCGGTGAGCGGGGCCGCGAGGACGAGGCCCAGCGCGGCGTCCAGGGGGGCGGGGACGGGGGCGCCCGGGCGGCGGGGGGCACGCCCGGCAAGGGCGCGGGCCCGCTGCCAGGACGTGGTGGCGTGGTGCCCCGGGTCTTCCTTCCCGGCCTTCCTGTCCTTCCCGGCCTTCCTGTCCTTCCCTTCCTTCCCGTCGCCGCCGTGCGGGTCCGGGGAGGGGCCGGGAGGGCGGGCTCCGGTGGCTGCGGAGTCGTCGGGCATCCGCGCACCGCCTTCCTTGATCAGGGCAAGGATGTCCTCGACGTCGAAGCCGACCTCCTCGTACTGCCCCGAGGCGGTCATCCGGCGTCCGGGGTCGCCGGGGCGCCGGAACCGGCGCCCGGGGTCGCCGAGGCCGCCGGAACGTCGGAATCGGCCTCCGCGGCCCAGCGCAGCGCCAGCGCCGTCGCCTTGCGGACGGCCTCCGCGACCGCTTCCGGGCCCCCCTCGGCCCGGCCCGCCGCGTACCCGACGAGGAACGTCGTCAGCGGGGCCGCCGGACGGGCCACACCGTGAGCGGCGTCGCGGGCGAGGTCGAGCAGGATGCCGGTGTCGACGTCCAGGTCGACGCCCAGCTCGTCCTTGACTGCGGTAATCCATTCATCCAACACGTGCCCATGCTCCCTGATACGTGCCCGGGCGACGGCGATGTCGTCCCAGGTGTCGCAGTCGAAGGACGCGACGGGGTCGGTGATACGGGTCACTTCGAGCGCGCCGGTGAGCCGTCGCAGCGGCAGTCCGGCCAGCTCGCCGTGTGCGGCGCGCAGGGCGTCCAGCTCGCGGCGCAGCGCGGAACGGCGGTACGCGGCCACGAGAGGCTGGTCACGGCCGTCCCGGTCGGTGAGCAACACGCCGTCGCCACCCGACTCGTGAAGAGCCGTCAGCAGTCTCCCCACCGTCGCCCCGTCCAGGAACGGCAGGTCGGCGGAGAGCACCACGACGTGCTCGGCGGCGGTGTGCCGCAGACCGGCGTCCAGCGCGGCGAGCGGGCCCCCGCCGGGAGGTTCCTCGCGCGCCCATCGCACGGGGCGCGCGGTGGGCCGGGGCTCCGCGACCACGACGGTGGTGACCGCGCCGGAGCAGGCGGCCAGGACCCGGTCGAGCAGCGCCCGGCCGCCCACGCGCACGGCCGGCTTGTCCGCTCCGCCGAGACGGCGGGCGGCACCCCCGGCGAGCACGACGGCGTCATGGGCGTCCCCACCGGATGCGCCCGGGGAACCGGGTACTCCGAAGGCACCGGGGACACCGGGTGCGCTGGGCGGCTCGAACGCGGTCACCCCACGAGTATGGGTGCCCGGTGGATCATTTCCACCCCCGCGCACAGCATGTGGACGGGGTGGTGACGGGGTGGTGACGGGGCCGTACGGGAAGGCCGTGCCGGAAGGCCGCCGGCCCCGGGGGTCACAGGGTCCGCAGGAGCACCGCCGGCTGTTCCACGCAGTCCGCCACATACCGCAGGAAACCGCCCGCCGTGCCGCCGTCGCACACCCGGTGGTCGAAGGTGAGCGAGAGCTGCACGACCTGCCGCACCGCCAGTTCGCCCCGGTGTACCCAGGGTTTGGGGACGATCCGGCCGACGCCGAGCATGGCCGCCTCGGGGTGGTTGATGATCGGCGTGGAGCCGTCCACGCCGAACACCCCGTAGTTGTTCAGCGTAAAGGTCCCGCCGGTGAGGTCCGCCGGGGTGAGCGTCCCGGTCCGGGCCGCCTCGGTGAGCCGGGCGAACTCCGCGCTCAGCGACTCCGCGTCCCGCTCGTGCGCGCCCTTCACCACCGGCACGACGAGTCCGCGCTCGGTCTGCGCGGCGAACCCGAGGTGCACCCCGTCCAGCCGTACGACCTCGCGGGCGTCCGTGTCGACCGTCGAGTTGAGCTCGGGGTGGCGGGCCAGCGCGGCCGTGCAGATCCGAGCGAGGAGCGCGATGAGGGAGATCCTCGGCCCGCCGGCCTCGTTCATCCGGCGGCGCGCCTCCATCAGTTCGGTCGCGTCGGCGTCCACCCAGCAGGTCGCGTCGGGGATCTCGCGACGGCTGCGCGAGAGCTTGTCGGCGACGGCACCGCGGACGCCCTTGAGGGGGACGCGGGTGCCGGACGCGCGGGTGGCCGCCGGGGCGGCGGCCGACGCGGGCGCGCCGGCCCGCACGGCATGCTCCACGTCCGCGCGCATGATCAGGCCCTCGGGTCCCGAACCCGTCAGTTCCCGCAGGTCGAGCCCGTTCTCCCGGGCCAGCCGGCGCACCAGCGGCGAGATCACCGGCACGGGACCGTCGGTCCGGGTCCCGGCACCGGTGCCGGTGCCGGTGCCGGTGCCGGTGCCGGTGCCGGCCGCGGTCGGCCGCTCCTCCCGCGCCGGACGCCGGGTGGTGGCGGGCCCTGTGGGAGCCGCGCCGGGCACGGACGGCCGCACCCTCCGGCGCCGGGCTGCGGGCGCCTGCGTCCCGTAGCCCACGAGCACGTTCCCGGAACCCTCGTCCGCACGGCCGGAGGCCCGGTTCCCGGAGTCGCGGTCCCCGGAGGGCCGGTCCCCGGAGTCCCGCCCGTCGGGGACCGACGTGCCGAGAGCCCGCCCGCCGGAGGTCCGTCCGTCGGAGGCCGGTGCGTCGGGGCCCGGGGTGTCGAGGGCCGGTGCGCCGCCCACCGCGACCGTCAGCAGCGGGGAGCCGACCGGCAGTTCGGTACCCTCCTCGCCGTAGCGGGCGGTGACCACGCCGCCGTACGGGCAGGGGACCTCGACCATCGCCTTGGCCGTCTCGACCTCGACGACGGGCTGGTCGACGGCGACGACGTCACCGACCTGGACGAGCCAGCGGACGATCTCGGCCTCGGTGAGCCCCTCACCGAGGTCGGGCAGCTTGAATTCACGGCTGAACATGTCGGAGGCGCGGGTCATCGGCTCTGCGCCTCCCACTGGAGCCGGGCCACCGCGTCCAGGATGCGGTCCACACCGGGCAGGTGGTGCCGCTCCAGCATCGGCGGCGGATACGGGATGTCGAACCCGGCCACCCGCAGCACCGGCGCCTCCAGGTGGTGGAAGCACCGCTCGGTGACGCGCGCGGCGATCTCCCCGCCGGGTCCGCCGAAACCGCCCGACTCGTGCACCACGACGGCCCGGCCGGTGCGCCGCACGGAGGCGCAGACCGTCTCGTCGTCGAACGGCACCAGGGAGCGCAGGTCGACGACCTCCAGGTCCCAGCCCTCGGCCCGGGCCGCCTCCGCGGCCTCCAGGCAGACGGGCAGGGACGGCCCGTACGTGACGAGCGTGGCGCTGCGGCCCCGGCGGCGGACCACCGCGCGGCCGATCGGCTCCACGGCCCGCGGCTCGTCGGGGTTCCAGGAGTCCTTCGACCAGTACAGCCGTTTGGGTTCCAGGAAGACGACCGGGTCGTCGGAGGCGATGGCCGCGCGCAGCAGGCCGTACGCGTCGGGGACCGTCGCGGGGGTGACGACGTGCAGCCCCGGGGTCGCCATGTAGTACGCCTCGGAGGAGTCGCTGTGGTGCTCGACGCCGCCGATGCCGCCGCCGTAGGGCACGCGGACGGTGAGGGGCAGCGGCATCGCCCCGCGCGTGCGGTTGCGCATCTTCGCCACGTGCGAGAGCAGCTGCTCGAAGGCGGGGTACGCGAAGGCGTCGAACTGCATCTCGACGACCGGCCGCAGACCGTACATGGCCATGCCGACCGCCGTGCCGAGGATGCCCGCCTCGGCGAGGGGCGTGTCCGTGACGCGGTCCTCGCCGAACTCCTTCGCGAGTCCGTCGGTGACCCGGAAGACGCCGCCGAGGGCGCCCACGTCCTCGCCCATGACGTGGACGGCCGGATCGTCGGCCAGCGCGTCGCGCAGGGCGCGTCCGAGGGCCTGGGCCATGGTGGCCGGCTTCACCGCGACGGTGGTCATCGCGCGCTTCCTTCCCGGTCGTACGCCTCGTCGTCCTCGTGCCGGTCCGCCTCGGCGCCGGCGTCCAGTTCGGCCCGCAGCTGTGCCTCCTGCTCCAGGAGTTGCGTGGTGGGCCGGGCGTAGACGTGCGCGAACAGGTCCGCGGGGTCGAGCGGCGGGTCCTGGTTCATGCGCGCGCGCAGGTCCGCGGCCATCGCCTCGGCGTCCTCGCGCACGGCGCGCATCCCGTCCTCGTCGAGCAGTCCGCGCCCGGTGAGCTCGCGCTCCAGGAGGAGTATCGGGTCGTGCGCGCGCCACGCCTCGACCTCGGCGTCGTCGCGGTAGCGCTTGTCGTCGTCCGCGTTCGTGTGGGCCTCCATGCGGTACGTGACCGCCTCCACGAGCGTCGGACCGCCACCCGCGCGGGCGTGGGCGACCGCCTCGCCGAGGACCTCGTGCATCGCGGCGGCGTCGTTCCCGTCGACCAGCCGGCCCGGCATCCCGTACCCGACGGCCTTGTGGGCCAGTGAGGGGGCGGCGGTCTGCCGGTCGAGCGGGACGGAGATCGCGAAGCCGTTGTTCTGGACCAGGAAGACCACCGGGGCCCGCCAGACGGCGGCGAAGTTCAGCGCCTCGTGGAAGTCGCCCTCGCTGGTGCCGCCGTCGCCGACCAGGGCGAGCGCGACCACGTCGTCACCCTTGAGGCGGGCGGCGTGCGCGAGGCCCACGGCGTGCGGGAGCTGGGTGGCGAGCGGTGTGCTCAGGGGGGCGACGCGGTGCTCGTGGGGGTCGTAGCCGGTGTGCCAGTCGCCGCGCAGCAGGGTCAGTGCCTGGACGGGGTCGAGGCCCCGGGCGACGGCCGCGAGGGTGTCCCGGTAGCTCGGGAAGAGCCAGTCGCGCTCCTCCAGGACGAGCGCGGCGGCGACCTCGCAGGCCTCCTGGCCGGTGGAGGAGGGGTAGACGGCCAGGCGGCCCTGCTTGGTGAGGGCGGTGGCCTGCGCGTTGTACCGGCGGCCCCGTACCAGGTGCGCGTACAGCCTGCGCAGCAGATCCGGGGCGACCCCGTCGGCCGCACGGGTGCCGAGGACGCGGTGGGGCAGCGCGTCGGGCAGCAGCGGCGCGGGGTCGGTACGGGGCTGCCAGGCGGGCGGTGGCGTGGGCCGGTACGCGCCCCGCTGCTCCATGACCGTCATGTCGGCACCTCCTCGTGGGAGTGGCTTCGGGGCCCGCCATGAGTGACGCGCCTCACCTACCGATTGTTCGGTCGTCGGCACATTTTGGCTACAGGCCCCTCCAGGCTGTGGACAAACGGTTCTCCACAACCTGAGATGGACGCAGTACGTCCATGGTAGGGAGGCGGGGGGACATGGCACCTGAACAAATGGCCGAGGGACCGGACCCCGGCACGCCCCTGCCGCCGCCGCGCCCCCTCGACTCCATCGACCAGGACATCCTGCAGATGCTCCAGGCGGACGGCCGCGCCTCGATACGGTCCGTCGCCGAACGGGTCCACGTGTCCCGGGCCAACGCCTACGCCCGCATCAACCGCCTGGTCGAGGACGGCGTGATCCGCGGCTTCGGCGCCCGGGTCGACCACGAGCGCGCAGGGCACGGCACCTCGGCGTACATCACGCTCAAGATCGTGCAGAACACCTGGCGCACCGTGCGCGAGCAGCTCAGGGTGCTTCCCGGGGCGTCCCACATCGCGCTGATGGGCGGTGACTTCGACGTGCTGCTCCTGGTGCACGCCCCGGACAACAGGGCCCTGCGCGAGCTGGTGCTCACCCGTCTCCAGGCCATCCCCGAGGTGCTCAGCACGCGGACGCTGCTGGTGTTCGAGGAGGAGGACCTGGAACCCCAGGGGTGAGCCGGGGCCCTGGCCGGACTCCGACCGGGTTCCGTCCGGACGCCCTCCGGAGCTTTGATCGGACTCCGACCGGAGCTTTGACCGGGTTCCGTCCGAGGGCTTCCGGGCGCCCCGTTCAGCCTTCCCGCCGCAGCCCCCCGAAGACCATCCGCACCACCGCGTCGGCGACCTCGCGCTCGCCCATGCCCCGCCCGTCGGGCCGGTACCACTCGACTATCGAGTTGATCATCCCGAAGACCAGCCGGGTCGCGAGCCGGAACTCCACGTCACCGCGCACGTCCCCGTCGGCCGCCGCCGCCTTCAGGAGCGCGGCCACCTCGTGGTCGAACTCCCGGCGCCGCTCCAGGGCCCAGCGCTCGGTACCGGTGTTGCCGCGCACCCGCAGCAGCAGCGTCACGTAGGGCAGTTCGGCGGTGAGGACCTCCACCATGCGCCGGGTGACGTGCTCCAGGCGCTCCACGGCACGCCCCTCGCGCGCGCGGTCCTCGTCGAGGATCCCGAAGAGGCCGTCGAGCGCCCGGCTGACGGCCCGGCGCAGCAGCTCCTCCTTGCCGGTGACGTGGTGGTATATCGACGACTTGGAGATGCCGGCCGCCCTGGAGAGGTGCTCCATGGAGGTGCCGTCGTAGCCGCGCTCGTTGAAGACCCGCACGGCCACGGAGAGCAGCGTGTCCGGCGTGTAGGTGTCCCGCCTGGCGGTGGTCATGGGGTGCCCTCACGCTTCTCGGAGGCGTACGCGTGGCGGTAGAGCGCGAGGGACGGTGCGTAACGTCCTGACGGGTCGCGCATGTGCAGGTCGTCCAGGACGTCGTAGGCCCAGCTCCGGCCGAGTCTGCGGCTCCACTCGAAGGGCCCGAGGGGGTAGTTGACGCCCTGGCGCATCGCCGTGTCGATGTCCTCCTCGGTGGCCACCCCCTTGGCGACGGCGTCGTGCGCCAGGTCGATGATGCGGGCCACCGTGCGGGCGACGATCAGGCCGGGCACGTCCCCGATGACGCTGACGTCCTTGCCGAGCGCCTGGAAGAGGCCGGTCGCCTCGGCGAGGGTCCGCGTCTGGGTGTCCTGCGCGTGGGACAGGGCGATCCGGGTCGCCCTGCGGTAGTCGAGCGCCAGGTCGAAGTAGACGACGTCACGGAACTCGACGGCGGTCTGGCCGTCGGCGAGGGCCAGCTGCCCGCCGCCCGGCAGCACCAGGCGCGTGCCGTGGTCCTCCTCTTCCTCGCGGACCTGGATGCCCGCCTCGCGGATCAGCGCGAGCAGTTCGGCGGCGGGGCCCAGATCGCCCTCCGCGACGACGTACGCGGGCGGCGGCACCTTCTCCGCGGTGTGCGGCTCGGGCCGCTCACCGCCCGCCCCGTGGTCGTACCAGCCGTGCCCGGTCTTGCGGCCGAGGCGGCCCGACTCGACGAGCCTGCGCTGGGCCAGCGAGGGCGTGAACCGCACGTCCTGGAAGAATGCCTCCCAGACGGAGCGCGTGACGGACTCGTTGACGTCCTGGCCGATGAGGTCGGTCAGTTCGAAGGCGCCCATCCGGAAGCCGCCCGACTCGCGCAGGACCGCGTCGACGGTCGCCGGGTCGGCGGCCTGGGCCTCGTGGACCGCGAATGCCTCGGCGTAGAAGGGCCGCGCGATGCGGTTGACGATGAAGCCCGGGGTGTCGGCGCAGGCCACCGGGGTCTTCCCCCAGGCGCGGGCCAGCTCGTACGCGCGCGTGGCCGACGTGACGTCGGTGGCGAACCCGGAGACGACCTCCACGAGGGGCAGCAGCGGCGCGGGGTTGAAGAAGTGCAGCCCGACGAACCGGCCGGGGTTGCGCAGGGCGCCGCCGATCGCGGTCACCGACAGGGAGGAGGTGTTGGTGGCGAGCAGGCAGTCGTCCGCGACGATGTCCTCCAGCTCGCGCAACAGCTGCTGTTTGACGTCCAGTCGCTCCAGGACGGCTTCGAGGACCAGCCCCGAGTCGGCGAGTTCGGCGAGGCTCTCGGCGGGGTGCAGACGAGCCCGCGCGGCGTCGCGCTCGGCGCCGGTCAGCCGGTCCTTCTCGACGAGCCGGTCGAGACGGGTGCCGATCGCTTCGGCCGCCGCCCGGGCGCGGCCGGGGGCGGTGTCGTACAGCCGCACGGGGTGGCCGGCGGCGAGCGCCACCTGGGCGATGCCCTGGCCCATGGTGCCGGTGCCGACGACGGCCACCGGGCCGGCGAGGTCGAGTGCTGTCATGCTCGCGATCCTCCCGCACGGGGTTTTCCACAGGTTCGGCGGACCCCCTTGTACCGACCGATCGTTCGGTTACTCTAACTCTGTCCGGCTGTTCCCGCCCAGGTCATGAGCTCGACGAAGAGTTCTTGAAGCGACGAAGAGTTCTTGAAGTCCTGAACCCCTGAACCCCTGAAACGAGGAGATGGTTCCGCATGGCTGCCGCCGCACCGACCGCGCACGAGCTCGTCGCCAGGCACCGGCCCACCCTCGACCGGGCGCTGGAGGCGGTGCGCACGCGCGCGTACTGGTCGCCGCACCCGGAGCACCCCAAGGCGTACGGGGAGGACGGCAGCCTGGGCACGGCCGAGGGCAGGGCCGCCTTCGACGCGCTGCTCGGCAGCCGCCTCGACCTCGGCCAGCCGGGCACCGACGACTGGGTGGGCGGCGAGGTCTCGCCGTACGGGATCGAGCTGGGCGTCACGTACCCGCACGCGGACATCGACACCCTGCTGCCCGCCATGCGCCTCGGGCAGCGCGCGTGGCGCGACGCGGGCGCGGAGGTGCGCGCGGTGGTGTGCCTGGAGATCCTCAAGCGGATCAGCGACCGTACGCACGAGTTCGCGCACGCGGTCATGCACACCAGCGGCCAGGCCTTCATGATGGCGTTCCAGGCCGGCGGCCCGCACGCCCAGGACCGCGGCCTGGAGGCGGTGGCGTACGCGTACGCGGAGCAGGTCCGCACCCCCGACACGGCGGAGTGGACGAAGCCGCAGGGCAAGCGGGACCCGCTCGCGCTGACCAAGCGGTTCACGCCGGTGCCGCGGGGCATCGCGCTGCTGATCGGCTGCAACACCTTCCCGACGTGGAACGGCTATCCGGGCCTGTTCGCCTCGCTGGCCACGGGCAACGCCGTACTGGTGAAGCCCCATCCGCGCGCGGTGCTGCCGCTCGCGCTCACCGTCCAGGTGGCCCGCGAGGTGCTCGCCGGGGCGGGCTTCGACCCGAACCTGGTGGCACTGGCCGCCGAGCGGCCCGGCGAGGGCATCGCCAAGACCCTGGCCACCCGTCCCGAGATCCGGATCATCGACTACACCGGCTCGACGGAGTTCGGCGACTGGCTGGAGGCCAACGCCCGCCAGGCGCAGGTCTACACGGAGAAGGCCGGCGTCAACACGGTGATCGTGGAGTCCACCGACGACTACAAGGGGATGCTGTCCAACCTCGCGTTCTCCCTTTCCCTCTACAGCGGCCAGATGTGCACGACCCCGCAGAACCTCCTCGTCCCGCGCGCCGGAATCCGCACGGAGGAGGGCCCCAAGTCGTACGACGAGGTGGTCGCCGACCTGGCCGGGGCGGTCGACGGGCTCCTCAGGGACGACACCCGGGCGAACGGCCTGCTGGGCGCGATCGTGAACCCGGACGTGAAGGCCCGCGTCGAGGCGGCGCCCGGTCTGGGCGAAGTCGCCCTCCCCTCCCGGGAGATCACCAACCCGGAGTTCCCCGACGCGGTGGTCCGCACCCCGGTGATCGTGAAGCTCGACGGCGGCAAGCCCGACGACCGGGCCGCCTACATGAGCGAGTGCTTCGGTCCGGTCTCGTTCGCCGTCGCGGTCGACTCGGCGGCCGACGCCGTGGAGCTGCTGCGCCGGACGGTCCGCGAGAAGGGCGCGATGACCGTCGGCGCGTACACGACCTCGGAGGACGTCGAGGAGGCCGTGCGGGAGGCATGCCTGGACGAGGCGGCCCAGCTCTCCCTGAACCTGACGGGCGGGGTGTACGTCAACCAGACGGCCGCCTTCTCCGACTTCCACGGCTCGGGCGGCAACCCCGCGGCCAACGCCGCCCTGTGCGACGGCGCGTTCGTGTCCAACCGCTTCCGGGTGGTGGAGATCCGCAGCGAGGCGTGAGCGCCCCGCGGGGGCGCGGGGAACTGCGCGACCGGCCACGACGCAGCCGAACGTCCTCAACGAGGCGTCCCTACCCACGAACCCACGAGGCGTCCCTACGACGCACTCCAGTGGAACAGGGCCATCGCCACGCTGGTGGCCAGGTTGTAACTGGACACCTGCGCCCGCATCGGCAGGGACACCAAGTGGTCGCTGCGCCCCCGCAGGGCGACCGACAACCCACTCCGCTCCGAACCGAACGCGAGGACCGCGTCGTCCGGGAGCTTCACCCCCCGGATGTCCTCGCCCTCCGGGTCGAGGGCGAACACCGGCCCGGCGGGCAGTTCGTCCACGGCCAGCCGCTCGACCGCCGTGGCGAAGTGCAGCCCCGCCCCGCCCCGCACGACCGTGGGGTGCCACGGATCGAGCGTGCCGGTGGTGACGACCCCGGTCGCGCCGAACCCGGCCGCGAGCCGGATCACCGCCCCCGCGTTGCCGAGGTCGCGCGGCTGGTCGAGGACGACCACGGGCGCGGTGCGGGGGGTACGGGTGAGCGCCCGCAGGTTGGCCTCCCGCGAGGGGCGTACCGCCAGGGCGGCCACCCCGGTGGGGTGCGGACGCGGGACGAGCGCCCGGTACGCGGGCTCCGGGACCTCCGCCAGGAGGACGTCCAGCGTGTCCCGTACGTCGGGAGCCAGTTCGTCGGCGAGCGCGAGCGCGGCCGCCCGGTCCGTGGCGACCGCCGCCCGGACCTCGGCCCCGAAGCGGACCGCGTGCTTGAGGGCATGGAAGCCGTCGAGCAGCACGGCGGTATCGGCGAGCCGGTGCCAGGCATCCACGGACTCGGAGGCCGAGGCGGAGGCCGAGGCGGAACCGGCCTCCGGGAC
Source organism: Streptomyces beigongshangae (assembly GCF_019710745.1). Classification (GTDB taxonomy): domain Bacteria; phylum Actinomycetota; class Actinomycetes; order Streptomycetales; family Streptomycetaceae; genus Streptomyces; species Streptomyces beigongshangae. Next base: position 9,849 of record NZ_JAHKJW010000004.1, on the reverse strand, counting down.
GGGGACGGGGCCGGATGCGGGCTGGGGGTCGTGCGGGTCCCTCATGCCGTGAAGCCTACGTGCGGGTGCCCGGCCGTCTCCGGGGGGCGCGGGGCCTCCGGATCCTCCTCGCGCGGCCCCGGGACCGCACGTCCCAGGCGGGCGGAGAGCCGGCCCCGCGCGCGTGCCAGCCGTTCGCGCCCCCGTGCGGCCCGTCCGCCGAGGCGGCGCAGGAAGGACGTCGGCAGGAAGACGGCGTCGGCGGCGATCATCGCGAGCGAGAAGAACGGCAGGCCCAGCACGAGGGCGATCACCGCGTGCTCCGTCATCATGCCCGCCAGCAGGATGTTCTTCACCCGCCGGTTGAACAGCGTGAAGGGGAAGGCGACCTGCGCGATCACCGTCCCGTACGTCACCAGCATGACCATGGTGCCGCTCGCGGACAGGGCGTCGGACAGCGCGGGCCAGGGGGAGAAGTAGTCCAGGTGCAGCGGGTAGTACACCGCCGTGCCGTCCTGCCAGCGCGAGCCCTGGACCTTGTACCAGCCGGCGGTCGCGTAGATCAGACACGCCTCGGCCATGATCACGAAGAGCGCGGCGTTGTGGACGAGGTTGGCGACGACGTCGAGGAGGACGCGCGGCTGGATGCTCCGGGTGTACCGCCCGGCCAGCCACCACAGGCCCTGGACCGCCCAGAGGCCCCAGTGGACCGTCCGCCAGCCGCCGGCCAGACCGCCGTCGATCTTCCCCGCGAGCGTGGCGGCCGCCAGGGCGAGACCGAGCACGGTCCACAGGGCGACACCGGTCCGGTCCGGTCCGCGGCGCCCGCCGTGCGCGCGTATCCGCGCCGACGCCCGGCGCTCGCGCCGGGCGTCCAGGGACCACACCTGGCCGCAGCGCGTGAACACCAGGTAGATCGCCATCAGGTGGATGACGTTGTCGCCGCCGTCCCCCATGAAGATGCTGCGGTTCTGGAGGGAGAGCACACCGACCAGGAACAGCACGGACATGGTGCGGGTGCGCCAGCCGAGCAGGAGCAGGGCGCTGGAGAGCACGGCGAACGCGAAGACCGTCTCGAACCAGAACCGGCCGTCGGCCCAGACCAGGACCGTGAAGGCGTGATTGCTCGCGGTGAGCTGCTGGGCGAGGTCCCAGCTCCAGGGCCCGTCGGGCCCGTACATCTCCTGGCGGTGCGGGAACTCCCGCAGCAGGAAGAGCAGCCAGGTCCCGGCGAACCCCATGCGGATCACGGCGCTCTGGTACGGCCCGAGGGCCTGTCCGGTGAGGCGGCCGATGACCTGCGCGAGTATCCGGTCGAGACGGTGCTCCCGGTCGAACCGGCCGACCCGCCCGGCCGGCCGCGACCGGCCGGGGGCGTCCGGGAGGGTGCCTGGGGGTGCGTCCGAGGGGGCATCCGAGAAGGCGCCCGAGGGTGCGTCGGCGCGGTCGGCCAGCGGGCGGTCGTCCTGATCGCTCACCGGGCGCTCGCCGCCGTCCCCGTGGAGGTGTCGGGGCGCGTCCCGGCCGCCCGGTCGGTCCCGGACACCGGCCACCAGGGCAGCCGGCGCAGGACGGGCTTGTCGGACACCTGCTCATCGCTCCACTCGGGCGGCGGCACGTTGACCGTACGGGAGCGGACCTGGACCTGCTGGATCACGGCCTCCCGACCGCCCGCCTCCTCCCGGTCGAGACGCAGGACCACGATCCGGCGCAGGTAGCGCTCGGAGAGGTCGCCGCGCAGACCGTTCGGGCGGTTCGCGTCGTCGTGCGTGGACACGAAGAAGTCCCAGGCCCGGCGCAGTTCGTTCTGCTGGGTGTGGCTGGGCAGCAGATTGCCGTCGATGGCTTGGCCGTCCAGCGCGGAGAGGTCGTACCAGCGGGTCGTCCTGATGGCCCCGTCCGTGCCCTTCACCTCGGCACGCACCTGGACCGCGATGTTCTGCTGCAGCGGGTTGGGCGCGAAGAGCTTCCAGTTCTGCTCGAACTCCGGGTAGATCCACTCGTCGATCGTCCGCCCGTGCTGCTTGGTGACCGTGTTCGACGGCGCGACGTGCAGGAAGACCATGCCGAGGTGGACACAGGCAGCCATGGCGACGAACGCCAGTGCGAACGCGGCGGCGATCTGGAAGGGGAGGGAGAGGGCGGCGATGCCAGCGGGGGGAAGAGGAGGGAAGCCGTCGGCGGGCGAAGGACCGGCGGGCGGAGGACCGGCGGGGGCGGAACCGGCGGGCGGAGGAGGTCCGGGGACGGCGGCCACCGGCTCGCCCGGCACGGGCCGGGCGTTCGCATCCTCGTCGTGCGCGTCCATTGCGTCCCGTCTTCCCGTGTCTGCCGAGTACCGCCGCCCGTCCCGTGACGGCCGCACCGGAACGGTACTCAGGCCCACCCGCCGGGCACAGCCCAGGGGGCACGGCGGCCACGGGGCCGTCCACAGCGGTGGACACCCTACGGGTCCGCCCTTCCGGCGCACCGCCGTTCCCTTCTTGTAGAACCTGTTCTATCTTGACGCTCCGCCGGGCCGGCCCGGCACCCGGACGGAGCACACGGGCCGGGCACGCGCACGGGCCAGGCACGCGGACGATCCGGACGAGCTGGATGAGCTGGAAGGGCGGGACCGTGGACTTCACCTTCGGCGAGGAACAGCAGGCGGCCGTGGAAGCGGCGAAGGCGGTCTTCGCGGGGGTCGCGCCGGACGGTGTGCCGAGTCCCGCGCTGACCGCGGGCGCCGTCGCGGACGACTTCGACCGCGTTCTGTGGGCCCGGCTCGCCGACGCGGACCTGCTGAGTCTGCTGCTCGACGAGCGCCACGGCGGCGCCGGTCTGGACGTGGTCGCCCTGTGCCTGGTGCTGCGGGAGTCTGCGAAGGTGCTCGCCAGGGTGCCGCTGCTGGAGAGCACGGCGGCCGCCGTCGCCGTACAGGCGTACGGCGGGGAGGAGTTGCGGGCCCGCCTGCTCGCACGGGCCGGCCGGGGCGAACTGGTGCTGACCGTCGCCGCGCACGGCCGCACCGGCCACGACGGCGCCGAACTCGCCGTGAGCGCCCGGCGGGACGGCGACGCGTGGGTACTGGACGGGCTGCAGACGGCCGTCCCCTGGGCGCGGAACGCCGACTTCGTCCTCGTACCCGCCCTGAACACCGGCCCGAACGCCGGTTCGGGCCGCTCCGTGCTGGCCCTCGTACCACGCGGCCACCGGGGCGCCGTGCTCGTCGAGCAGATCTCCACGACGGGCGAGTCGCTCGGCGAACTGCGACTGGATTCCGTACGGGTCCCCGCGGGTGACGTCATCGAGGCCGACGGCGCCTGGGAGTGGCTGCGGAACCTGCTCGTCACCGGGACCTGCGCGCTGGCCCTCGGACTCGGTGAGCGTGTGCTCGCCATGACGAGCGAGTACACCGGCAAGCGGGAGCAGTTCGGCTTCCCGATCGCCACGTTCCAGGCCGTGGCCGTGCAGGCCGCCGACCGCTACATCGATCTGCGCGCGATGGAGGCGACCCTCTGGCAGGCCGCCTGGCGCATCGGCACGGGTGCGGGCGGGGCGCTGCCCGCGTCCGGTGACGTGGCCGTCGCCAAGATCTGGGCCTCCGAGGGCGTACGCCGGGTCGTGCAGACCGCCCAGCACCTGCACGGGGGCTTCGGCGCGGACACCGAATATCCGCTGCACCGCTACCACGCCTGGGCCAAGCACCTGGAGCTCTCGCTCGGCCCGGCGGCAGCACACGAGGAGACGCTGGGGGACCTGCTGGCGGCGCACCCTCTGGGATGAGCAAGCCGCGGGACGCCGTGGAACACCTTGGGACGCCGTAGGGGCGAAGGAGCGCTCGGCCGAAAGTCGGGCTCGGGCTCGCTACAGCACGGACCCCGGTTTGCCCTCCGCGTCCACCACGGGACGGCCCTCGGCCGCCCAGACCTGCATGCCGCCGGCGACGTTCACCGCGTCGACGCCCTGCTGGTTCAGGTACATCGCGACCTGCGCCGACCGGCCACCGGAACGGCAGATCACATTGACCCTGCCGTCCTGCGGCGCCGCCTCGGTCAGTTCGCCGTAACGGGCCACGAACTCGCTGATGGGGATGTGCAGCGCCCCTTCGGCGTGACCCGCCTGCCACTCGTCGTCCTCACGGACGTCCAGCAGGAAATCCCCGTCCTTGAGATCCCCGACCTCGACCGTGGGCACACCAGCTCCGAAACTCATGCCCCCGACGCTACCGGACCGGCCGGACACACCGGTCCGCCGCGGCCCGGCCGGGAGGAATCCTCAGGCGTCGCTGCCGAGCAGTCCCGCCAGTTCGGCCTCGCGCTCGCTCACCTGCGCCAGCAGTTGCTCGGCGATCTCCTCCAGCAGCCGGTCGGGGTCGTCGGGCGCGATCCGGAGCATTCCGCCGATCGCGCTCTCCTCCAGGTCGCGGGCCACGAGCGAGAGCAGTTCCTTGCGCTGGGCGAGCCACTCCAGCCGGGCGTAGAGCTCCTCGCTGCGACTCGGCCGCCACTCCTCGGGCACCGGACCGGCCGCCCACTCCTCGGACAGCTCCCGGAGCAGCGCCTCGTCCCCCCGGCCGTAGGCCGCGTTGACGCGGGCGATGAACTCGTCGCGCCGCGCGCGCTCCGTGTCGTCCTGCGCGAGGTCGGGGTGTGCCTTGCGGACGAGCTCCCGGTAGAGCTTGCGGGCCTCGTCGCTCGGTCGCACCCGCTGCGGCGGCCGCACCGGCTGCTCGGTCAGCATGGCCGAGGCCTCCGGGGACAGCCCGTCCGAGTCGAGCCAGTCGTGGAACAGCTCCTCGATGCCCGGCATCGGCATGACCCTGGCCCGGGCCTCCTGGGCCTTGCGCACGTCCTCCGGGTCACCGGTGCTCGCCGCCCGCGCCTCGGCGATCTGCGCCTCCAGCTCGTCGAGCCGCGCGTACATCGGCCCGAGCCGCTGGTGGTGCAGCCGGGAGAAGTTCTCCACCTCGACCCGGAACGTCTCCACGGCGATCTCGAACTCGATCAGGGCCTGCTCGGCCGCCCGCACGGCCCGCTCCAACCGCTCCTCGGGCCGCTCGCCCCCGTCCCCCGAAGCACCACCCTCAGCACCGGCCCCGGCTCCGGCACCGGCCCCGGTCGCGGCTTCGGTACCGGTGCCGGTGCCGGTCTCCGTGTCGGTTCCGGCCTCCGAGCCGGCTGCGGCCCCGTCCTCGGCGAAGGGCCCGGCAGACGACTCGGCGGACGACTCGTCGGCAGGTTCGGTGGCGGGTTCGCCGGAGGGACCGGCCAACGGCTCGGCACCGGCGCCGGCGACCGGCTCCGCGGAGGGCCCGGACTGCGGCCCGGACTGCGGCTCGGACGGGGACTGGTGAGCTTCCGGGGTCGTCACCCGCCCAGCCTAGGCCACGTCCCGGCCCGCCACCCGAAATCGCCTGCTCAGACCCCCAGCTCTCCCGCGATCCGCCCCGCCCGCACGGCCGACACGAGCTCCGCGTGGTCCGCCTCGGTGCGGTCCGCGTACGCCACCGAGAAGTCCGCGATCGCCTCGTCCAGCTCCTCGTTCTTGCCGCAGTACCCCGAGAGCAACCACGGATCGGCGCTGTGGGCGTGCGCCCGTGCCAGCAGCGCCCCCGTCATCCGGGCGTAGTCGTCTATCTGGTCCGCGGCCAGCGCCGCCGGATCGACGCTGCCCTTGCGGTTACGGAACTGCCGCACCTGGAACGGGCGTCCCTCGACCGTCGTCCAGCCCAGGAGGTTGTCGCTGACGACCTGCATGCGCTTCTGGCCGAGGACGACCCGGCGGCCCTCGTGCTCGACCTCCGGCACCGGGAAGCCGACCGCGTCCAGATACGGCACCAGCACGGACGCTCGGGCCTCCTTCACCTGGAGGACCAGCGGCTCGTCCCGGTGGTCGAGGAGCAGTACCACGTACGAGCGCGTGCCCACGCTTCCGGTGCCGACCACACGGAAGGCGACGTCGTGCACCGCGTACCGCGCGAGGAGCGGGAGGCGGTCCGGGGACAGCGTGCCCAGGTACTCCTCCAGGGCCAGCGCGACCGCGGTGGCCTCACCGTCCCCGACGCGGCGCAGCACGGGCGGGGCGTCGACGAAGCGCCATCCCCCGTCCTCGACGCGCTCCGTCGACTTCGCCGCGAACCGCCCGCTGGTGTTGCCCCGCGCCTTCTCCGAGACCCGCTCCAGCGTGCCGAGCAGATCGCGCGCGTCGGCGTGCGAGACCAGTTCCTCGTCCGCGATGGCGTTCCACGCGTCCAGGGCCGGGAGCTTCGCGAGCAGCCGCATCGTGCGCCGGTAGGAGCCGGCCGTGAAGTGCGCGGCCTTGCGGCAGGTGTCCTCGTCCGCTCCCGCCTCGCGCGCGGCGAGCACCAGCGAGGTCGCCAGGCGTTTGAGGTCCCACTCCCACGGCCCGTGCACCGTCTCGTCGAAGTCGTTCAGGTCGATGACGAGCCCGCCGCGCGCGTCCCCGTACAGGCCGAAGTTCCCCGCGTGCGCGTCGCCGCAGATCTGGGCGCCGATACCCGTCACGGGCGTACGCGCCAGGTCGTACGCCATGAGGCCGGCCGAACCGCGCAGGAAGGCGAACGGCGTGGCCGCCATCCTGCCCACCCGCAGCGGTGTGAGTTCGGGCAGACGGCCGCGGCCGGACTCCTCGACGGCCCGCACCGCGTCCGGGCGGTCGCCGCCCGTCTCCAGCGACGCGTGCGCACCGCGCGGGACGCGTTCCCGCAGGGCCTTGCCCTCCGCCTTGGACGAGCCTTCCGCCGGCCGCCGCGCGAACCCGCGCACCTGCGGAATCCTCACAGCCCCAGCCCCAGCCCCAGCCCCAGAGCCGGCTCCAGAGCCGGCTGCCTCAGCCGCTCCGGCCGCCGCACCATCGTCGGTACCGCTCACCCGAACCATCTCCCCCGCGCACGAACGTCGATTCGTGACGACCGTACCCCCGGCTCCCGGTCCGCGTGCGCTCCTGTGGACAACTCCGCATTTGTGGAAAACCCGCCGGTCCAGCGCGGCCGACGGCCGACGGACAGCAACCGGCAGTCGGCTGCCGGCGGTGTTCCTCCCCGGACCACTCACCGCTACTTCCGGAACTCCTCCGAGCAACGGCCCTCCACCGTCAGGTACTTCTTCGCCCACGCGCCCAGTTCGGTGAGCGCGGGCTCCAGTGCGGAGCCGGCCTCCGTCAGCCGGTAGGAGACACGCAGCGGCGGCCCCTCGTCGACCTCCCGCACCACCACTCCGACCGACGCCAGTTCCGTGAGCCGGTCGGAGAGCATGCGTTCGCTGATGCCGGGGATGGCGCGGCGCAGGTCGGCGAAGTGCACGGGAGCGGGCAGCAGTACGGCCACGATCGGGCCCGTCCAGCGCTTCCCGATCACCTGGAAGACACGGGTGATGCCGTCGTCGACCCGTCTGCACGACGCAGCGTCGTGGTTTTCCTGCACCGCCATGCCTTCAGAGTACTTGCCCTTCCGCGTGGGGATGAAAAAAAGTAAGCTCCTGTGTTATTCATAGTGACGAACGAAAAAGCAAGCCGTGAACGTGCGCCGGGCCCAGCCGGCACCCGTCCCACGGCGACCCCTGCGAACCCCGTGAACCCTTGCGGACCCCTTGCGGACCCCTCGCAGACCCCTCGTGGACCTTTCACGCGCCCTTTCGCACACCTGATGGAGAACCCCATGGCCACCCTGCTGCACCTGGACTCGTCCGTCTCCCCCGGTCCCGCCTCGGCGTCCCGCGCCGTCACGGCCGCCTTCCGCCAGGCATGGGAGGAGCAGCACCCGCAGGGCACGGTGATCTACCGCGACCTCTACGCGCACCCCGTCCCGCACATCTCCGCCGACGCCCACAGCGCCGCCTTCACCGATCCGTCGGAGCACACCCCGGAGCAGGCCGCCGCCTTCGCCCGGCGCCTGGAGCTCATCGAGGAGCTGGAGCGGGCGGACGCCGTCCTGATCGGCGCGCCCATGTACAACTTCTCGATCCCGTCAACGCTCAAGGCGTGGCTGGACAACATCATCGTCGTCGGCCGCACCGCGGGCGACACCCCGTCGGCCAAGGGCACCCCCGTCACCGTCGTGGCCAGCCGCGGCGGCGCCTACGGGCCGGGCACCCCCCGCGAGGGCTACGAGTACGTGCAGAACTACCTGGGGTCCGTCCTCAAGGACATGCTCGGCATGGACGTCGAGTTCATCGTCCCGGAGCTCACGATGGCCGCGCAGATGCCGGCGATGGCGGAGCTGGTCCCGCTCGCCGAGGCGTCCCGCGCCAAGGCCCTGGAGGACGCGGCCGCCAGGGGGAGGACCCTCGCCGGGCAGTTCACCTCGAACGCCGCCTGACCCGGTACCGCACGGCCCGCGTGCCCCGGCCCGCCATCGCGGCCGGGACACGCGGGCCGCACCCCTGTCCACGGCAACGACCCCTGCACCCCAGCCGTCGACCCTGCACCACAGCCGTCCCCGCACGGTCGCCCCCTGCACCACGATCGCCCCCGTACGACGGACGCCCGGCGGATCACCTGGTCCGAACCGGCAGACCGCACCGCACCGACCGTGAGATACCTCACCGTCGAGAAGCCGCCGGAGAGCCGCCGGGGAGCCGCCGGGGAGCCGCCGGGAAACATCCCCCGCGAGACCTCCGTACAGAGGGACCGCCGTACGAACTGTCACAACAACGAGAGACGGGCCCCCGCCAGAACTTCCGTCCTGGCGGAGACCCGTCTCCTGTGGTGCGCGAGGGGGGAGTTGAACCCCCACGCCCTTTCGGGCACTGGAACCTGAATCCAGCGCGTCTGCCTATTCCGCCACCCGCGCATTGGGTGTGTCGTCCGTTTCCCACCAGGTGGGTGAGCGCCTTCCGACATGCAGAAGATTAGCACGCTGGTCGGGGTGGATTCACATCCGTTTCCGGGGGCGGCACGAGGTCCCCGGAGCGGCCGCGGGAGGACAGCGGCCTGTCGACAGGCTTCCCGCAGGCTTCCGGCAAGCTCCCGGCGAGCTCCCGGCAGCACCCCGCCCCACCGGCCGGAGACCCTCCCCCGGCACCCGCCCCACCGGCCGGACGGCCTCCCGCGCCCCTCCCGCGCCCGCCTCCGCCCCGCCCGTCCCCGCCGCTCCCACCGCTCCCGCCCTCCCCGCGCCGAGCAGAATCGGTTCACGTATCAACCTCGTACCGGTCCCGGTCATCTCCCCATGAGGGGCCGGGGTCCACTACGGGGTGCGGGACACTGTGGTGAAGCCACCTCTACGATCCTCTCCATACGGAGTGCCCCGGGGGAGTTCGAAGGGGAGCTTCGGAGGGAACTTCGGGAGGGGACTTCAGCGGGCGTCGACATCCGTCGACCGGGCCGACAGGGGGAACCAGCCGATTTCCCGGCGCGTGGATACGATCAGTAAGCAGTACCAGGGCAACGACGAAGGAGGAGGTGCCCCATGGGAGTCCTGAAGAAGTTCGAGCAACGTCTCGAAGGTCTGGTCAACGGCACCTTCGCCAAGGTGTTCAAGTCCGAGGTCCAGCCCGTGGAGATCGCGGGAGCGCTCCAGCGCGAGTGCGACAACAACGCGACGATCTGGAACCGCGACCGGACCGTCGTCCCCAACGACTTCATCGTGGAGCTGAGCACGCCGGACTTCGAGCGGCTCAGCCCCTACTCGGGCCAGCTCGGCGACGAGCTGGCCGGCATGGTGCGCGACTACGCCAAGCAGCAGCGCTACACCTTCATGGGCACCATCAAGGTCCACCTGGAGAAGGCGGACGACCTCGACACCGGCCTCTACCGGGTCCGCAGCCGTACGCTCGCCTCCTCCGCCAACCAGCAGGCCGGCGCTCCCGAGCGCGCCCCCGCGGGCCCGCCCCCGGCGGCCGCCCGCAGCGGGGCCGCCGGCCCCCCGGG
>NZ_JAHKJW010000039.1 GCF_019710745.1 Streptomyces beigongshangae | reverse complement strand
TACCGCGCCCGCAGCCGCCGCTCGGCCGCGGAACTGGCGTACCGCCGCAGCCGCGGTCCCGCGAGCGCGTCCTGGGCGTGGTCGAGTGCGGCGGTCAGCGCGGCCCGCCGCCGGCCGGCTTCGGCCCCGCCCACGGCGGCGAGCAGTCCGGCGACGGCGTCGTACACGTCGGCGACCGCCGCGCGCTCGCCGTCGAAGCGGAAGTCGCCGCTCAGGGCTCCGGGGGTGGGCAGCGCGAGCCGCAGCGCGATCAGCCAGCCGGTGCCGGCGAGGAAGAACACGGCCCGCTGCCATCCGGGGTCGGGCAACGGCATCCCGGCCCCGACGGCCGTCGCGACGAGCAGCTGGGTCCCGGCGCCGGACGCCACGGGCCCCACCGCGCTGACGGCACCCGCGACGAGCCCGAGCCCGGTGAGCAGCAGGGTCAGCGGGACCGCCCCGGCCCCGTCGCCCGCGTACGTGCCGACGACGAGCCCCGCGGCCCCCGCGAGCCCGGGCACCCCGATCCGGTGCACGGCGGCGCGCCGGCCGCCCGGCCGGTCGTTGATCCCCGCGAACATGGCTCCCAGGGCGGCCATGACACCGAGGGACTCCCGCCCGACGAGCACGGCCACGGCCAGCAGGGGCCCGGCGGAGAGGGCCCCGCGCACCACGGCGCTCCACGGCACGGGCCCCCGCTGCCCCCGCAGCGCGTGCGCGAGCCAGGGCGGGAGAACGGCGGGAAGCGGTCGCGGCACGGACGAGGCTCCTGTCGGGACGAGGGCGGCTGCGGTGGCATGCCTTCGGGCGACGTCGGCCGGGCGCGGTGGTGTCCACCGTAGATCGGGTTCCTGGGAGGAAGGGAACGTATGCGTTTCGGAGGCGTGACGATCCACGGGGCGACGGCCGCTCCGGCTACCGCAGCAGGTCGTCGGGGTGGCGGGAGACGCGGTGCAGATGGCGTCCGGACTTCCCTATCCGGTGCAGCAGCTCATGGCCGTCCGCGGCGCTGACCAGGCCGTCGACGACGGCCTCGCTCATGAGGTGGAAGGTCTCCCTGGTGGTGATGCCCCGACGCCGCGCGTACGAGCCGGCCGGCCGGTCGTCGGTGATCCACACGGAGTCGCGGTACTCCGGGCGCCCCGTGATCAGTACGCAGGTCTCCGCCTCGCCGAGGTGCCTGGTCGGCATCGACGCGGCACCGCCGAAGACCGCTCTGCGCACGCGGTCGACCGCGACGATCTCCTCGACGTCCGTCACAGCGATCGGCTCGCCCAGCATGCCGCGTGCCTCGATGTCCTGTAATCGAGGGATGTGCTGGGCGGACTGCCGTGCCTCATGGGCCACGGCTTCGGTCCAGCGGCCGCGTCCGTCGAGCACTTTCTCCAGCAGGGGTACGCGGTCGACGACCGCGAAGTTGCACAGGACCGTGTTGTCCGGGAACCAGCAGATTCTCATGGCTGGAAGATCAGGTCCCCTTCTTCCACTTCTTCCACTTCGCTGACGACCGGTTCCGGGGTGTCCGGGTTCGCCGGGTCCAGGAGGTCGTGCAGGGAGTCCACCTCCGTGCCGAGCAGCGCGGCGAGCGGGCGGAGCGTGGTCTCGCCCCGGGCGTAGCACTGGTAGAGGGCCGCCACGAGCCGTACGGGGAAGCGCTCGGCCCCGGCCCAGGCGAGCTGCCGCTGGAAGGCGTCCGTCGCACCGGTCAGCAGGTGGCAGACCTCCGTGGTCAGCCCCTTGTAGCCGAGGGCGGACTTCGCGTCGATCAGCCGGAGCTGGCTCAGCCGTGCGGTCAGCGCACTGGGAGAGACCTTGAACGCGACGACCAGTTCGGAGAACGCCTCGTGGGTGAGCCTGCCGTGGTTGTCGGCCACCCGGCGGAACTGGTCGCGGACCTCCGGCGCGGGCATCAGCAGGTTGGAGGCGAAGACGTTGGCCCGCACCTCGGTCAGGTCCTTCTGCCGCCCCGGTGCCAGATGCGACTCGACGACGAGCTCCTGGGCGTCGCGGGCCAGGATGTGGCCGAGCTCGTGCGCCAGGGTGAACCGCTGCCGGGTCCAGGTCTCCGTGGGCCCGATGAGGATGAGCCGGAACGTCTCCGTCTGCCAGGTGAGCCCGTCCACCGTGTCGGGCAGGCGCGTGACCGCGACATCCACGCCGAACGCCTGTGTACAGGCTGTGATCAGCACGTCGGTCTCCAGGCCGGCCACGGTCCGGAGGGCGTCCGCCGCCGTGAGCACGCCGACGGCGTCCTGGGCGAGCTGCTTCCCCTGGTCCACGAAACGCGTGAGGTCGGAGCGCACGGAGGGCATCGGCGGCAGCTTCGGGGGCATCCCGAGCAGCTCCAGCACCTCGTACGCCGCCGTGAACCGGTCCGCCGCATCACTGACGCGGCCCCGCCGGGGAGCCGCTCCGGCGCTGGTCCGGGCGGCGAACGCCGGACGCAGCGGTTCCCGCCCGGTCAGCAGCCAGTCCACGGTCCTGCCGCCCGCCTCGGCGATCAGGGCCAGATCGAGCGAGGAGAACCGGCGCACTCCCGCCAGCGACTTGGACAGCTTGTCGGGGGTGAGCCCGACCTTCTCGGCGAACGCGGCCTGACTCATCGAAGTCGCTTCTATCACTCTGCGCACACGGTCGGTCACGGATTCAGGCATGCACTCACCGTAACCGTGCCTTGCGAAAATCGCAACGTACCGCCCAGAACGTCGCGGTGCGTGACGACAGCATCGTGCGGCATGCGGGCGGCATGCGGGGATCGGCCCCGCCCCCGCACGGGAGCGTGCGAGAACGTACGGGACGCGGAGGTCCGCGCGGCGGTGGTCAGCCCGTGCCCGCCACGGCCTTCCGCAGCGCTCCCAGCTCCGCGTACATCGCCCCGCCCGGGCACTCCGTCGCCATCCAGTCGCGGTGGCCGCTGATCTGGTAGACCTCCTTCTTCGTGCCGTTGAGCGGGTTGGTGTACGTGATCCTGGCCTCCGGGTCGACCTTGTGGAAGTCGATCAGGGACTTGACCAGCCGGGTGAGGGCGTCACGGGCGGCGGCGGTCGGGCCCTGGTCCGTCAGGTTGCCGAGGAGCGAGATGCCGAGGTTGCCGGAGTTGAAGCCGCCCACGTGGAAGGCGGTCACGACTTTGCCGTCCGCGTCGTGGGCCGGCGTGTCGCCCTCGCCCGAGTAGCGGCCCTCGTAGATCTCCCCCTTCTCGTCGACGAGGAAGTGGTAGCCGATGTCGCCCCANGCCCTCGTAGATCTCCCCCTTCTCGTCGACGAGGAAGTGGTAGCCGATGTCGCCCCAGTCGTTGGTGACCGCGTGGTGGTAGTAGATCGCGCGCACCGTGGCGGCCGGGTCCTTGTCACCGTTGGCCGTGACCGTGTGGTGGACCGTGAGGGCCTGGAACGGGTGGTACGTCTGCGGCGAGTTCTCCGTGCCGTCCGGCTTGAAGCGGAGTTTCTCGTCCGCGCCCCAGGCCGCCCGCGACAGATAGGTGATCTCACCCACCCGTGTGGCCTTCCTGGGCACGGCGACCTCGCGCTTCGGGCCGTGCAGGGTGTCGATGGCCAGCGACCGCAGATCCGTGGCACCGTCCGGAGCCTTCAGCTCGTACCCCGATGCCTGGCCCGCGGGGATCAGCAGCGCGCCGCCGTTGCTGTCCGAGCAGCCGTTGTGGGGCAGCGGCCGCCAGGCACCCCTGCGTCCGTCGGCACCGATCAGCCGGATGCCGCCACCGGTGACCTCCCGGGTTCCGCTCCAGCGCACGGCCACGTGGCCGATGGGAAAGGCCGCCTTGACGGGCGCCTCGCCCGTGGCCTCCTGGGTACGGGTTCCGGGGAACGTCTCCCAGGTCGTACCGGGTCCGGGATCGGCGGTGCCGTGACGGGCCGTTCCGGCGGAGGTGCCCGCCGCCGCGACGGGAGAGAGCACGGCGCCCGCGGCGACCGCGCCCGCGGCACCGATCAGCCCTCGTCGTGTGAAGCGTGACCGGGCGGGGTGCGGGGACGGAGGGGTGAGGGGAGGCATGGGACCGGTGGGAGGGGTGGGGGGAACGTTCATGGGGGGTTCCTTCGGTTTACTGGTCTGTGCTGGTCGTCCTGGTTGTCTCTGCTGGTCGTTGTCTCTGGTTGTCTCTGGTTGTCTCTGGTTGTCTCTGCTGGTCGTTGTCCCTGGTTGTCCCTGCTGGCCGTTGTCCCTGGTTGTCGCCAGTCGGCGCTGGTCGTCGTTGCCGCCGGTCGTTGCCATGCTTGAAGACGCGGCGGGTTACGGAGGTCGCGACGCACCGGCGGCGTCCGCGGCCGTCGATAAAATCCCCGAATGCACTCTTCCGCCGCGACTTGGAGTCGTCCCATGCTGATCGAGCACCGCGGGCAGCGCCCGGTCGTCCCGGCCTCCGCCTACGTCGCCCCGTCGGCCGTCCTCTGCGGAGCCGTCGTCCTCGGCGAGCGCGCCCGCGTTCTGCACGGCGCCGTCCTCACGGCGGAGGACGGGGAGGTACGGACCGGCGCGGACGTCGTCATCATGGAGAACGCCCTGGTACGGGGACGTCGGCGGCACCCCGCGATCATCGGGGACGCCGTTCTCGTCGGCCCGCACGCCCACCTCAACGGCGCCCGCGTCGAGGACGAGGTCTTCGTGGCCACCGGTGCCTGCGCCTTCCCCGGGTCCGTCGTGGGCGCCGGTTCGGAACTGCGGATCAACAGCGTGCTGCACGTGAACTCGGTCCTGCCGCCCGGCTCGGTCGTCCCGATCGGATGGATCGCGGCCGGCGCCCCGCAGGCCCGGCTCTTCCCGCCCGGTCAGCACGAGGAGCTGTGGGAGGTGCAGCAGGGGCTGGACTTCCCCGGCACGGTCTACGGCGTTCCCCGCGGCACCTCGATGCGGGACATCATGGCGCGGCAGGCGGACCACTTCGGCGCCCACCTCGAAGACCGCCTCATCGAAGACCGCCTCATCGGGGAGCGGTCTCACGACGACGGCCCGGCCACCGGCTGATCCTCCCCGTCGCGGGCGTTCCTCGCCAGCTCCAGCGCGTACGACGGCCACCACCGCCCCGCGGCCGGTCCACCCCGGCAGGTGCCGTCCGACTCGCCGGGCCGCTTGGCCCACAGGTGGGCGTCGACGAGCGGCGCGCCCGTGACGGTGGTCGGCGCCACGCCCAGGGCCCGCCCCGGCGGGTTGCACCAGGAGTTCGTACCGGTGTACGGCCCGTTGCCGTTGCGGCTGCTGTCGATCACGAAGTGCTTGCCGCCGAGGGCCCCGGACAGCGTGGTCCCGTACGTCGAGCTGGCGGCGTCCGTCTGGAAGTTGGAGACGTTCAGCGCGAAGCCGTCGGCACCGGCGATGCCCGACTGCCGCAGGGGCCCGGCCAGCCGGTACGGGTCCGGGTGCCAGGCGGAGTTGCCCGCGTCGAGGTAGACACGGGTGTTGGCCTGTCGCTCGAACCGGTCGACGGCGTACGCCAGCAGCGCGTACCGCTCCTCCGGCACGACCCGGTGGCAGCCAGCCACCGTCTGGGCCACGGCGTCCGGCTCGACGATCACGTACGCGCTCCGGTCCCCGAGCCCCGCCGCGAACTCGTCGACCCACTCCCGGTACGCCGCCGCGCCCGGGGCCCCGCCGCCCGAATGGGAGCCGCAGTCACGGTGCGGGATGTAGTAGGCGACGAGTACCGCCGTACGCCCTTCCGCGGCGGCGGCCGTGGTACGGGCCCGCACGACGGCCCGCGGTCCGGGACCGGTCAGCCACTCGGCCTGGGCACGGGTGGCGATCCGGTCCATCAGCAGGGCGTCGGCGGTCCGTCCCGTCCGGCGCCACTCGGCCGCCTGCCGGGCGGCATCGGACGCGGGATCGACCCAGAAGACCACCTCGGAGCCGGCTCCGGAGCCCTTCCCCGCGGCCACGCCGCCCCACAGGACGGCCGACACGGCCGCACCCATGGCACCGAGCACGACAACGAACGCACGGATACGGATACGGGCACGGGCACGGGCACGGGCACGGGCACGGGCACGGGCACGGGCACGGATGACTGTGGACACGACCGACTCCGTTCCCGCCGCCGGTCCGGCGGCGCCGGCAGCCCTCTTCCCGGAGTCTGCGGTCACTCGCGGCGCATCGCTCCGCCCGCCGTGTCCGCGCCCCCGGGAATCACTCCGACGGCGGGCCGTCCGGGTGGTCCGCCGCCTGCGGGGCGGCCGGGAGGTCCGCCGTCCGTGCCGCCGTGCGCAGTACGTCCCGCAGCATGGCCGGGGTGAGGCGGCCGGTGAAGGTGTTGCGCTGGCTGACGTGGAAGCAGCCGAACACGTGCAGCGGGCGGTTGGGGCCCTCCAGTGTGATGTGCGTGCCGTGCGCGAAGGGCGGACGGGGGCGGGGGACCTTCCATCCCGCCCCGGCGAACGCGGGCAGCGCCGCCTGCCAGCCGAAGCCGCCCAGTACGACGACCGCGCGGAGGGTGGGTTCGAGCAGTCCCAGTTCACCGACCAGCCAGGGGCGGCAGGTGTCGCGCTCCTCCGGCGTCGGCTTGTTGGCGGGCGGCGCGCAGTGCACGGGTGCCGTGACGCGCACCCCGTACAGGGTCAGCCCGTCACCGGCGTTCTCGGACGTGGGCTGCGACGCGAGACCCACGTCGTGCAGTGCCTCGTACAGCACGTCCCCCGACCGGTCCCCCGTGAACATCCGGCCGGTGCGGTTCCCACCGTGCGCCGCGGGGGCGAGCCCGACCACCAGCAGGGAGGCGTCCGCCGGACCGAAGCCCGGCACCGGGCGGCCCCAGTACGTCCAGTCCGCGAAGGAGGCCCGCTTCGTCCGCGCGACCTCCTCCCGCCAGTCGACCAGCCGCGGGCAGGCCCGGCACCCGGCGATCCGCTCGTCCAGTTCCGCCAGGCGGTGCTCCTGCTCCATACCCCCCACGGTATGCCCGGCCGGGGCTAAGGTCGGGGCATGGCTTCAGGGACTCAGAGGAAAGCGGACGACCGGGTGGACACGGACGGCTCCGCCGACGACGACAGCGGTGCCGGGGTCGACGTCGCCACCGATGCCAGGACCGATGCCGGCGCTGTGGCCGCCGCCAGGGCCGCCGCGCCCGCGAGCGGCGAGACCGTGCGGGTCGACAGCTGGATCTGGTCCGTCCGGCTGGTGAAGACCCGCTCCATGGGCGCGACCGCCTGCCGCGGCGGGCACGTCCGGGTCAACGGTGAGCGGGTCAAGCCCGCGTACGCCGTCCGTGTGGGTGACGAGGTCCGTCTGCGCCACGCCGACCGGGAGCGGGTCGTCATCGTGAAACGCGTCATCCGCAAGCGGGTCGGGGCCCCGGTCGCCGTCGAGTGCTACGTCGACAACAGCCCGCCGCCCCCGCCCCGCGAGGCCGTCGCCCCCGCGGGTGTCCGCGACCGGGGCACGGGCCGCCCCACCAAGCGCGACCGCCGCGAGCTGGAACGTCTCCGGGGGCTCGGCCCGTCCGACGGCGGTCCGAAGGCGCCCTGAGCGCGGAAGACGCCCCAGGCACGGAAGACGCTCCGGGTGCGGGAGGAGCAAGGGGCCGGGAGCGGCACAGGTGCCGAACCTGCTCCGCCGGTCCTGTCGGCTCCGCGGTCCGCCCCGCCGGGGGTGGCATCACGCCTCCACGGGTACCGCCCGCACCCAGATCCGGTCCTCCGTCAGGTACCTGTCGACCCTCAGCCCCGCTTCCCCCAGCGCCTCCTCGAACTGCTCCTTGGTCAGGGGCCGGGCGAGGAAGGTCTGCGTCCATACGGCGTCCGGGAACACGTACTCCGCGCGCACCGAGTCGACCCCCTCCCCGACCGGTTCCGCGGAGAGGATCCGGACCGTGAACCCGCTCGGGTCGACCCGCTCGCGCGGCAGGTCGGTGTGGTAGTCCTCGCCCTCGCGCTGGATCAGCACACAGCCGCCGTCCGCGACATGGCTCCGGCACACGTCCAGCATGGCGCGCCGGACCTCGATGTCGCCGGCGTGCACGAGGAACGACGCGAGCATCACCACGTCGAACCTCTCGTCCAGGTCGAGGGTCTCTATCGCACTGCGTATCGTGCGCGCCCCGCGCACCCGGTCCAGCATCTCGGCGGACTCGTCCACGGCCGTCACCGTGAAGCCCCGCTCGATCAGCGCGTGGGTCACCCGTCCCACACCACTGCCCAGTTCGAGGATGTGCGCCCCCGCCGGCACGGCCGAGGCGATGATGTCCGGCTCGTCCCCGACCGGCAGCCGCGCGTACAGCTCCACCGCGCAGCCGTCCGGTGTGATGGCGCCGGGTCCTGTTCCCTCGTATCCCTCACGCATCTCGATCGTCATACCGAGCAAACGGCCGACGTTCGCACCCTCGTTCCCCTCCCGGCCGAACTCACCCGTTCGAGTGAGCGCCATTCGGCCGACCGCCCGGAGAGGGGGCGGTTCAGGAGTCAAAACGGGCCGCGGCCAGGTACTCCGGTTGCGGGTCCAGCGCGGCGGCCAGCCTGAAGTGGCGCTTGGCCTGGTCGGGTTGTCCGGAGCGCTCGTAGGTGCGGGCGAGCGCGAAGTGCGCGAAGGCGTTGTCCGGTTCGCGCTCCAGCACGATGGTGAATTCCAGCTCGGCGGGCCGCAGTTGCGCGGCGGCGAAGAAGGCACGCGCCCGCAGCAGCCGGGCGGCCGTGTTCTCGGGGTACGCGGCGATGACGTTGTCGAGCAGTTTCACAGCACCCCGGGGGTCCCGCGCGGCGAGCAGCTGTTCGGCGGCACGGAAGTCGATGACATGCGTCTCCGGAGTACGTCCGGCGAATCCGCTGGTCTCGGGCACGGCACATTCCTTCCCTCGTTGGAAGGGGTCAACGCCTCCGCGGCACCTGCTATTCCAAGGTCGCCGGGGCGGCCGGGGCCGGACCCGCCCGGCGTTCGAGGTCCGCCCACACGTCCCGTACCCGTCGGCGCAGCTCGTCCAGGGGCACGTCGTTGTCGATGACGACGTCCGCGATCTCCCGGCGCTCCTCCCGCGTGGCCTGCGCCGCCATGCGGGCGCGCGCGTCCTCCTCGGTCATGCCGCGCAGCCGGACGAGCCGGTCGAGCTGGGTCTCCGGACTCGCGTCGACCACGACGACGAGGTCGTACAGCTTCGCGAGGCCGTTCTCCGTGAGGAGCGGCACGTCGTGCACGACCACGGAGTCCGGCGGGGCCGCTTCTTCGAGTTCCCGGGAGCGGTCGCGCACCAGGGGGTGCACGATCGAGTTCAGTACGGCCAGTCTGTCCGCGTCCGCGAAGACGACCGAGCCGAGCCTCGGCCGGTCGAGGGTGCCGTCGGCGGCGAGCACGTCCTCGCCGAAGGCCGCCACGACCGCCGCCAGTCCGGGCGTTCCCGGCGCGACGACCTCCCGCGCGATCCTGTCGGCGTCGATCAGCACGGCGCCGTGCTCCACGAGCAGCCGGGACACCTCGCTCTTGCCGGCGCCGATCCCACCGGTCAGGCCCACTCTCACCATGCCCGGCAGCTTAGGCCCCCGGCCGGGGGCACGGGCCGCCGGGGCACCCGGCGGACGCGGCTACGCGTCCCCTTCCCGCTCGGCGAGGAACCGCTCGAACTCCAGGCCGATCTCGTCCGCGGACGGGATGTCCGCCGGCTCGGCGAGCATGTTCCCCCGTGTCTCGCCCCCCGCGGCGGCGTCGTACTGGTGCTCCAGTCCCTGGACGAGGGCGACGAGTTCCTCGTCGCCCTCCTGGATCTGCCGGTCGATCTCGGTCTGCGTACGGTGGGCCTCGGTGCGCAGCCCGTGCGCGATCCCCGGCAGGACCAGTCCGGTCGCGGCGGTGATCGACTCCATGACGGTCAGCGCGGCGTCCGGGTACGGGGACCGGGCGATGTAGTGCGGCACGTGCGCGGCGATGCCCAGGACGTCGTGTCCGGCCTCCATGAGGCGGTACTCGACCAGCGACTCGGCGCTGCCCGGGACCTGCGCCTCGTCGAAGGGGCTGCGGTGGCCGGGGACGAGGTCCGTGCGGTTGCCGTGCGGGGTGAGGCCCACGGGGCGGGTGTGCGGGACGCCCATGGGGATGCCGTGGAAGTTCACGGACAGCCGCACGCCGAGGCGCTCCACGATCTGCTGGACGGCCGCGGCGAAACGCTCCCACTCGACGTCCGGTTCGGGCCCGGAGAGGAGCAGGAAGGGCGCGCCGGTGGCGTCCTGCACGAGCCGCACGTCCAGCGTGGGCACCTCGTAGTCGGCCCAGCGGTCGCGCTTGAACGTCAGCAGCGGACGGCGGGCACGGTAGTCCACGAGCCGGTCGTGGTCGAACCGGGCCACGACCTGGTGGGGCAGCGAGTCGAGCAGCCGGTCGACGATCTGGTCGCCGGTCTCGCCCGCGTCGATGTACCCGTCGAAGTGGTAGAGCATGACCAGACCGGCCGACTCCTGGGCGAGTGCCACGTCGACGACGGCCAGGCCCTTCGGCTCCCATGCGTACAAACCCTGCGGATCAAGCACTGTGACCGCTCCTCCTCGTGTTCGTATGCCACAACACGGGCCGGGCCGGGGGCATTCCCGGTTCGCACCGCTTCACCGGGCCGACTTGATCCTTCACCGGACCGGCTTGCTCCTTCACCGTGCCGGACCGGCCCGGCGTCACGCCGGTCCGGTCCGCGGTCGCGGGCGGACGCACCGCGGGCCCGCACCCAGGAGGGTGCGGGCCCGCGGTTACCAGCCGACTACCGCTGGCGGTGAGCCGTCAGCTCTGGCCGCCGGCGAGCTTCTCGCGCAGAGCCGCCAGGGCCTCGTCCGACGCCAGGGCGCCGGAGTTGTCGTCCGACTCCGAGGAGTACGAACCGCCGCCGCCACCGGAGGCGGCCGGAGCCGCACCCGGGGTGGAGACACCCTCGGCCTCGGCCTGGGCGTCCGCCTCGCGGGACTTGATGACCTGGGCCTGGTGCTGCTCGAAGCGCGTCTGCGCCTCGGCGTACTGGTTCTCCCACACCTCGCGCTGGGACTCGTAGCCCTCGAGCCAGTCGTTGGTCTCGGGGTCGAAGCCCTCGGGGTAGATGTAGTTGCCCTGGTCGTCGTACGACGCGGCCATGCCGTACAGCGTCGGGTCGAACTCGACCGAGGCCGGGTCGGAGCCGAAGGACTCGTTGGCCTGCTTCAGCGAGAGGCTGATGCGACGGCGCTCCAGGTCGATGTCGATGACCTTGACGAAGATCTCGTCGTTGACCTGGACGACCTGCTCCGGGATCTCCACGTGGCGCTCGGCCAGCTCGGAGATGTGGACCAGACCCTCGATGCCCTCGTCCACGCGGACGAACGCGCCGAACGGAACCAGCTTCGTGACCTTGCCGGGCACGACCTGGCCGATCTGGTGCGTGCGGGCGAACTGCTGCCACGGGTCTTCCTGCGTCGCCTTCAGCGACAGGGAGACACGCTCGCGGTCCATGTCGACGTCGAGGACCTCGACGGTGACCTCCTGGCCGACCTCGACAACCTCGGAGGGGTGGTCGATGTGCTTCCAGGAGAGCTCCGAGACGTGCACCAGGCCGTCGACGCCACCCAGGTCCACGAACGCACCGAAGTTGACGATCGAGGAGACGACGCCGGAACGGACCTGACCCTTCTGCAGGGTGGTGAGGAACGTCTGGCGGACCTCGGACTGGGTCTGCTCCAGCCAGGCACGGCGGGACAGGACCACGTTGTTGCGGTTCTTGTCCAGCTCGATGATCTTGGCCTCGAGCTCCTTGCCCACGTAGGGCTGGAGGTCGCGGACACGGCGCATCTCGACGAGGGAGGCCGGCAGGAAGCCACGGAGGCCGATGTCGAGGATGAGTCCACCCTTGACGACCTCGATGACGGTGCCGGTGACGATGCCGTCCTCTTCCTTGATCTTCTCGATGGTGCCCCAGGCGCGCTCGTACTGGGCGCGCTTCTTCGAGAGGATCAGGCGGCCTTCCTTGTCCTCCTTCTGGAGGACGAGGGCCTCGATCTCGTCGCCGACCTTGACGACCTCGTTCGGGTCGACGTCGTGCTTGATCGAGAGCTCGCGGCTCGGGATGACACCTTCGGTCTTGTAACCGATGTCGAGCAGGACCTCGTCCCGGTCGACCTTCACGATGACGCCGTCGACGATGTCGCCGTCGTTGAAGTACTTGATCGTCTCGTCGATCGCGGCGAGGAAGGCTTCCTCGTTACCGATGTCGTTGACCGCTACCTGCGGAGTGGTAGAGGTGGTCTCGGTGCTGCTCGTCATGTGGGAAAGGGCTCCGGTACGGACAGTGAGTCGTAGGTACTGCTTGCGCCAGGAGCCCGTTTCGCTCTGTACAAGGCCGGACAGCCAAGGAAGCGCCAGATCCGAAGGGTGTTCGTGAGAACACCGCCGGTGGCGCCTCGACAACCGAGGGGACATACATACAGATGCGAGCGCAGCCTGCTACGTCTGAGGAGCGCAGGCCCGCAGCGCAACTTGTAGCATACGGGGGCAGCCGGACAGGGTCAATGCGCGAAGGCGCACACCCGGGGCGGATCGCCGCATACCCGGCACAGGACCCTTGCGGCGGCAGCCGCACATCGGGCAACGTCACGCGGTCGCGCCGATCCTGTGGCGCCCCCTTTCGTGACCGCCGCCGGAACGGGCGGCACGGAGGAGTCCGCAGATTAATACGAGGGAGCCGATCATCCAAGAGCCCGAACAGACCGAGCGCGAACAGACCGAGCGCGAACAGGCCCGGCCGACGTGGTCCGAGCCCGAGGCGACCCGGCGGGAGGCGGGGGACACCGAGAGCTCCCGGGCCAATCGCGGCTGGTGGGACCGGAACGCGGACGACTACCAGGTCGAACACGGCACGTTCCTCGGCGACGACCGTTTCGTCTGGGGCCCCGACGGCCTCGACGAGATCGAGGCCGAGCTGCTCGGCCCGCTGGAGGAGCTGAAGGGGAAGGACGTCCTGGAGATCGGCGCGGGCGCCGCCCAGTGCTCGCGCTGGCTCGCCGCCCAGGGCGCCCGCCCGGTCGCCCTGGACCTCTCGCACCGCCAGCTCCAGCACGCCCTGCGGATCGGCGCGGACGGCGTGCGGCTCGTGGAGGCGGACGCCGCGGCGCTGCCCTTCGCGGACGGCTCCTTCGACCTGGCGTGCTCCGCGTACGGGGCGCTGCCGTTCGTCGCCGAGCCCGTGACCGTCCTCAGGGAGGTGCACCGGGTGCTGCGGCCGGGCGGGCGGTTCGTGTTCTCCGTGACGCACCCGATCCGCTGGGCCTTTCCCGACGAGCCGGGGCCCGAGGGGCTGAGCGTGGCCTCCTCGTACTTCGACCGCACCCCGTACGTCGAGCAGGACGAGCAGGGGAACGCGGTGTACGTCGAGCACCACAGGACGGTCGGCGACCGCGTCCGGGACGTCGTGGCCGGCGGTTTCCGGCTCGTCGACCTGGTCGAGCCGGAGTGGCCCGCCTGGAACACCCAGGAGTGGGGCGGCTGGTCCCCGCTCCGGGGGAGTCTGATCCCGGGCACGGCGATCTTCGTGTGCGTACGGGACTGAACGGGTGAGCCGTACCGAACGCCCGGACCGCACCGGACGCCCGGACCACGCCGGGCGCCCGGACCACGCCGGGCGCGCGGGCCGCACCGGAGGGCCGGTCCGTCACGACGCCCTGGACCTGCTGCCCGTGCGCGGCGCACTGCCCGGACTGGGCGACGCCCTGGAGACCCACGGCGCCGCGGTGCTCGTCGCGCCGCCCGGCACGGGCAAGACGACCCTGGTGCCGCTGGTGCTCGCCGGACTGGTCGGCGGGGGGCCGCCACGCCGGGTCGTGGTGGCCGAGCCGCGGCGGATCGCGGCGCGGGCGGCCGCGCGGCGGATGGCGTGGCTGCTCGGCGAGAAGCCCGGGGAGAGCGTCGGCCACACCGTGCGCGGGGAGCGGGTGGTGGGCCCGCGCACGCGCGTGGAGGTCGTCACGACCGGGGTGCTCCTGCAGCGGCTGCAGCGCGACCAGGAGCTGACGGGCGTCGACGCGGTCGTGCTCGACGAGTGCCACGAGCGGCACCTGGACGCGGACACGGCGGCGGCGTTCCTGCTGGACGTCCGGGCCGCCCTGCGTCCCGAGCTGCGGCTGGTGGCCGCCTCGGCGACGACCGACGCGCAGGGCTGGGCACGGCTGCTCGGCGACGTGCCGGTGGTCGAGGCGGCGGGCGTCTCCCATCCGGTCGAGGTGGTGTGGGCGCCGCCCGCGCGCCCGGTGCGGCCGCCGCACGGGACGCGGGTGGACCCGGTGCTGCTGGCACACGTCGCGTCGGTGGTGCGGCGGGCGCTGGCCGAGCGCGACGGGGACGTCCTGTGCTTCCTGCCCGGGGTCGGGGAGATCGCCCGGGTCGCCGGGCGGCTCGGCGGGCTCGGTGACGTCGAGGTGCTCCAGGTGCACGGGCGGGCGCCGGCGGCCGTGCAGGACGCGGTGCTGTCCGGCGGCGCGCGGCGCCGGGTGGTCCTGGCGACGTCGGTGGCGGAGTCGTCGCTGACGGTTCCGGGCGTACGGGTGGTCGTGGACTCCGGGCTGGCGCGGGAGCCGAGGGTGGACCACGCGCGGGGACTGAGCGCCCTGGCGACCGTACGGGCCTCGCAGGCCACCGGGAGGCAGCGGGCCGGCCGGGCCGGGCGCGAGGCCCCGGGCACGGTGTACCGGTGCTGGACGGAGGCGGAGGACGGGCGGCTGGCGCGTTTCCCGGCGCCGGAGATCAAGGTGGCCGACCTGACGGCGTTCGCCCTGCAGGCGGCCTGCTGGGGCGATCCCGACGCGTCGGGGCTGGCGCTGCTTGACGCGCCGCCGGACGGGGCCATGGGGGCCGCCCGCGGTGTCCTGGAGGCCGTCGGCGCGGTCGGCCCCGGCGGGCGGCCGACCGGGCGGGGGGTGCGGATGTCCCGGCTCGGGCTCCCTCCGCGGCTCGGACGGGCGCTGCTGGACGCCGGGGCGTCCGTGGGCGCGGAACGTGCCGCGGAGGTGGTCGCCCTGCTGAGCGAGGAGCCGCCGCGGGAGTACGGGGACGATCTCGCGTCGGCGTTGCGGGCGGCCCGGCGCGGGGGCGACGCGTACGCGGGGCGGTGGCGGGCGGAGGTGCGGCGGCTTCGGGCGGCGGTACAGGCGGCACCGGCGGCACCGGCGGCACCGGCCGGCGGCCGGATCGCGGCGGAGAGGGCGGAGGGGGAGGCCGGCGATGATCATGTCGTCGGGCTCGTCGCCGCTCTCGCCTTTCCCGAGCGGGTCGCCCGGAGGCAGGGGGGGTCCTTTCTCATGGTGTCCGGGACCCGGGCCGAGGTGGGCGAGGGGAGCGGGCTGCGGGACGCCTCCTGGATCGCCGTCGCGGTCGCCGACCGGCCGCTCGGGGCGGGACACGCGCGCGTGCGGCTCGGGGCCGTGGTCGACGAGGGGATCGCGCGCGAGGCGGCGGGGGCCCTGTACGGCGAGGACGACGAGGTGCGCTGGCACGGCGGGGACGTCGTGGCACGGCGGGTCCGGCGGCTGGGAGCCGTGGAGCTGGCGGTACGGCCACTGCGCGACCCCGGCCCCGGACTCGTACGGGCGGCGCTCGTCGAGGGGCTGGCGCGGGAGGGTGTCGGACTGCTGCGGTGGTCCCGGGACGCCGAGGTGCTGCGGCAGCGGCTCCGGTTCCTGCACCACCGGGTCGGGGCCCCCTGGCCCGACGTGTCGGACGACGCGCTCCACGCGCGCGTGGACGAGTGGCTGGAGCCGGAGCTGGGCCGCGCGCGGCGGCGTGCCGACCTGGCGCGCATCGAGGCCGGCCAGGCGCTGAACCGGCTGCTGCCGTGGGCGTCCGGTGAGGCGGCCCGGCTGGACGAGCTGGCGCCGGAGCGGATCGGGGTGCCGAGCGGGTCCAGGGTCAGGGTCGACTACACGGACCCCGAGCGGCCGGTCCTCGCCGTGAAGCTGCAGGAGATGTTCGGGGCACAGGAGTCGCCGGTGGTCGCGGGGGTGCCCGTACTGGTGCACCTGCTGTCGCCCGCGGGCCGCCCGGCCGCCGTCACCTCGGACCTCGCGTCGTTCTGGAAGGACGGCTACCGGGGCGTACGGGCGGAACTGCGCGGGCGGTACCCGAAGCACCCCTGGCCCGAGGACCCGGCGACCGCGCCGCCAACCCGGCACACGAACGCACGCCTCGGGCGCTGACCCCGGGCGCCGGCCTCAGGCGCTGAGCGGCTCCGGCTCCCGGGCCCTCGCGGGCGCGCGGCCGGGGCGGCGGCCGCGGGCCTCCAGGTACAGGGACAGGGCCAGGAGGCCGGCGCCGAGGACGAGGAAGCCCCAGGGCAGGTACGAGGTCATCAGCAGCAGGAGCAGGCGCTGGGACTTCACCAGGTCGACGGTGTGCCGGATGTAGTCCTCGCGCATCTTCACGTGCCCGGAGAAGGCGGTCACCTTGTCGCGGTCGCCGAGGAGGGTGCCGCCGCGCAGTTCCTCCCGGTGGATCTCCTCCCCGTAGACGGGTGCCCCGGTGACGGGCTCGACCCAGAACCTGCGGACCGTCGTGTACCAGCGGGTGGTGCCCGTCCCGGCGACCGACTCCGCGGTGAGGCCCTCGACGGGCATGGTCTTCGGGAAGGGGACCTCGGTCCAGGGGATGGTCTGCTCGAAGTAGTAGACGTCGACGCCGCGGAAGTCCCGGGTGCCCCCGTAGTGGATGGGGGCGGTGATCCGGGCCTGCGCGTCGAAGTACTCGTAGTCCCTCTTCTCCGTCAGGAAGGGCCATTTGAACTCGATGCCCGTGCGCCTGACGGGATCGCCGTCGACCATCTCGCCGGCGGCGTGGACGGGTTCCTGGGTGTGCGCGTCGAAGATGTACCGCTCGGGGACACGGGAGACCATCTCGCCGTCGGGGCCCTGGACGTAGGAGAGGCCGTCCCAGACGACGACGTCGCGGTCCGTGGTCCTCTCGATCCGCTCCGACGCCTCGACGTCGCCCTTGAGGGTCTGCACTACGGTGACCTCGTCGACCTTCTCCGCGGTCATCGTGGTGTAGTCGAGGAGGGTCGCGTCCTTCGCCTCCAGGACCATGTCCTGGTACTGGCCGGCGGGGATCTTGGCCAGGCGCGGGAAGGCGTACCAGCGCAGCAGCGGGGACAGGGCCGCGAGGAACACGGCGAGGGCGAGCAGGATCAGGCTGGCCTTGCGGCGCATCTCGGCGGCCCTCCCGTTACGTCGCGGGAACGTGCGTCGTGGGCGCGTGCGGCACGGAGCCGGGCGCGTGCGGCACGGCGCGCGTGCGTCATGGGTGGCTGGGGACGGTGGTGAGCAGCGGCTCGGGGGACGTCCCGCCGGCCGGTGAGCCCATGGCCGTGATGGTGAGGACCAGCGCGACGGCGGCGGCGAGGCCGGTCGCGACGGCGATCAGGGCACGCATGAGGGCCTCCCGGCACAGGCGGAACTGATACCTCGTCAGGTCGGGCACCGTAGCAACGCGCGGGCGAGATGAGAACACGTCGCGCACGCACGGCCGCGCCCCCTCACCGGGGGTGAGGGGGCGCGGCCGTGTCCGTCCGGAGGGTTACGAGGCGGCCGCCGCCACCTTCAGCTCGACGGTCAGGGCCGCGCCGCCGGTCGTGGTGATCCGCAGCAGGTACGTGCCGGCCGTGTCGTCCGCGTACAGCTTCGGCAGCGTCAGCAGGCCGCCGGTGCCCGTCCTGAGGCCCGCGAGGGTGCGTACCGCCTTGCCGGCCGCGTCCTTGAAGTACGGGCCCTTGTCGTTCTCGCCCGCGTCGTCCGCCGACCCGACGAGCGTGGCGGTCGCGGCGACACCGGCCGCGGCGGCGCCCTTGTACGTGGCCCTCACCTGGACCCGGCCGGCGAACTCACCGCCCGGCACGCAGGTCAGCGCGGTGTCGGCGGTGCGGGCGAGGGCGTCGGCCTGACGGGCCGTGACCGTCGCCGCGTAGTCGAGCCCGGAGACGGTGCGGCCCACGACGGTGGCGCGGACCGTGAAGCCGCCGGTCTTCTCGCCCGCCGTGAGCGCGGGCGCGGTCGCCACGCCGGAGCTTCCGGTGACGACGGTCGAGACGCTCTCACCGCCGGTGAAGGTCGTGTCGGTGTCGCCGGTGATCGTGAAGCGGATCCGGACCTTCCCGACCGCCTTGCCGGCCTTGTCCTCCGCGCGGGCGCTGATCTTCTCGGCGAAGACGGTGCCCGCGGTCGCGGTGAGCTTCCCGGTGCCCGCGTCCTCCAGGTGGTCCACCGTCTCGGTGGGCGTGGGACCCGGGGACGCCGGCGGCGTGGTGGGCGGCTTCGGGGTGGTGGGCGGCTTCGGCTCCGGGCTCGTGGAACCGCCGCCGCCCGGGTTCTGGCTGCTCGGCGGTGTCGTGGCCGGCGGGGTCGGCGTGCTGGGCGAGGACGGTGTGCTCGGCGAGGACGGCGTGCCGGGTGAGGACGGCGTGGTCGGCGTGACGATGCGGCCCGCCGCGCCGCTGCCGCTGTTGCCGTCGCTGCGGCCGGAGGGCAGGGTGCCCGCGCCGTCCGGGACCTCGTGGGTGCCCTTGCGGTAGTACTCCAGCCAGGACAGGACCGTGTTGAGGTAGTCCGTCGAGTTGTTGTAGCTGAGGATGGCGCGCCTGAGGTCGCCCCGGTCCGACAGGTCCCAGTCGAGCCGGCACAGGTAGTGGCCGGCCGCCAGGGCCGCGTCGTAGACGTTGTTGGGGTCCTTCCGGCCGTCGCCGTTGCCGTCGCGGCCCGACCACTCCCAGGTCGAGGGGATGAACTGCATGGGACCGACGGCACGGTCGTGCGCGGTGTCCCCGTCGTACGCGCCGCCGTCGGTGTCGGTGATCCGGGCGAAGCCGTCGCCGTTGAGCGGCGGACCGAGGATCTGGGTGCGCGTGGTGCCGTCGGCGTCCACCCGGCCGCCACCGGCGTGCCCGGACTCGACCTTGCCGATGGCCGCGAGGAGCTGCCAGGGGAGGTGGCACCCGGGCTTGGACTCCGCCAGCGACGCCTCGGCCTTCTTGTAGGCGTCGAGGACGGTCGCGGGTATGCCCGCCTCGGCGGTGCCCGGGGTGCCGGGGGCGCCGCCGTCCGCACTGGGCGACGGCGTCGGGCTGTTGAGCGGCGGGAGGTCCGTGTAGTAGGGCGAGTTGCCGGTCGCGCTGTCGCCGCCCTTGCCGTCGGCGGAGGGCTGGGAGTTGGCGTTCTGCCCTCCCCGGGAGGTGTCCGTCACGCCCGGGGCCTGGGATGCGGACAGGGCCGCGACCGCGACCGCCGCCACGGCGGTGGTCGCCGCCCCCTTGACGACCCGCCTGCCGAATTGCGCCGCCATTGCGTGAACCCCTCCCGTGGAACGATCGCCCGTGCTCCGCGCGTTCTCCTGCTGGCCGGTGCCGTACGGCCGCGCTCCCCCATACGGCGACCCAGGCGACCCTACGACAACTTCTGGCGCGCGGACACCTGTTCGTGCCCGGTTTTCACCGGTTGGCCACATCCCGTTCGGCCTGCCCCGGCAACTGTCCAGCATGCCGGATTCCCGGGAACCGTTTCCGCGTACCGGGCGTCACCGATCAGGGGATGGCCAGGACCGTCCCGAGGACGGCCGGATCCCATCGGGACCGGTCGATGCCGTTCATGTACGAGGAGCCCCGTTGCCGTTCACCCTCAGCCACGCCGCGGCCGTCCTGCCCGCGGTGCGCACCGACGGGTCGGGGCGCGGCCGGCTGGTCCCGGCCGTGCTGCTGGCCGGTTCGTTCGCGCCCGACATGACCTACTACGCGGCGAGTGTGCTGCCGGAAGCCATGGAGTTCGGCGAGTTCACGCACTCCTTCACCGGGGTGTTCACGTTCGACGTCCTGGTCGCCTGGGCGCTGGTGGGCGCCTGGCTGGTGCTGCGCGAACCGCTGGTGGCGCTGCTGCCGCGGAACCGGCAGGGACGGATCGGGGCCCTCCTGCGCTGCGGCGCGCCGCGTGCCCGCCTCCGGCCGTCCCTCGCGCTGCGGTGGTACGTGTCCGCCGTGCTCGGCGTGCTGAGTCATGTCGTGTGGGACGCGTTCACGCATCACGACCGGTGGGGCAGCCGGGTCCTGCCCGTCCTGGAGCGGGACTTCGCGGGGTCGCCCGGGTACTGGTACGCGCAGTACGGGGGTTCGGCGGTCGCCGCCGTGGTGATCGTCGCGTTCCTGGCGGCGGCCCTGCGGCGGCAGCCGGGCACCGAGCCGGTGGGGGTGCCCGTGCTCTCGGTGCGCGACCGCCGGCTCGCGGTGGCCCTGATCGGCGGCTGCGCGGCGGTGGCGGCCGTGCGGCGGGCGACGCGCTGGTGGGACCACTGGGGAGCGCGGGCCGAGCCCTGGGAGCTGATCCCCACGGTGTGTTTCGGGGCGGGGGCCGGACTGGCCGCCGGATTCGCCGCCTACGCCGTGGCGGTCCGGGTGCGGCGTCCGGCTCCGGTCCCTCCCGGCCCGGCGGCGGCTCGTACGGAGCCGAACCGTCCGGTTCCCCGCTGACCGCTGCCCCCTGTTCCCCGGTGCGGGCCCACGGCTTCGACCGCGGGCCCGGTCTCGTCCGCGCGACCCGCCTCCGTGCCGGTCGCGCGGACGAGAAATCACCCCCGGCGGAGCGTCAGTGCGCCGCCGACTCCCAGTCCGCGCCCGCCCCCACCGAGACGTCCAGCGGTGCTCTGAGCCGCACCGCTCCCGCCATCTCCCTGCGGACGAGCTCCTCCACCCGGGCGCGCTCGCCCGGGGCGATCTCCAGGACGATCTCGTCGTGGACCTGGAGGAGCATGCGGGACCTCAGGCCGGCCTCGCGCAGGGCCCGGTCCACGTGCAGCATGGCGATCTTGACGATGTCGGCCGCCGTGCCCTGGATCGGCGCGTTCAGCGCCATCCGCTCGGCCGCCTCCCGCCGCTGGCGGTTGTCGCTGTTGAGGTCGGGGAGGTAGCGGCGGCGTCCGAAGAGCGTCGCCGTGTACCCCGTGGCCCGCGCCTCGTCGACCGCCCGGCGCAGATAGTCCCGGACCCCTCCGAAGCGCTCGAAGTACGTGTCCATCAGGCCGCGCGCCTCGCCCGCGTCGATGTTGAGCTGCTGGGAGAGGCCGAAGGCCGACAGCCCGTACGCCAGGCCGTACGACATCGCCTTGATCTTGCGGCGCATCTCCGCGTCGACGGCGTCGCGCTCCACGGAGAACACCTGCGAGGCGACGGTCGTGTGCAGGTCCTCGCCGGAGGTGAAGGCCGCGATGAGGCCCTCGTCCTCCGAGAGGTGGGCCATCACGCGCAGTTCGATCTGGCTGTAGTCGGCGGTCATGAGGGACTCGAAGCCCTCGCCGACCACGAAGCCGCGGCGGATCGCGCGGCCCTCCTCGGTGCGCACCGGGATGTTCTGCAGGTTGGGGTCCTGCGACGAGAGGCGGCCCGTCGCGGCGACCGTCTGGTGGAAGGTGGTGTGGATCCGGCCGTCCGCGCCGATCGTCTTGATCAGGCCCTCGACGGTCACGCGCAGCTTCGCCTGCTCGCGGTGGCGCAGCATGATGACCGGCAGTTCGTTGTCGGTCTGGGCGGCGAGCCAGGCCAGCGCGTCGGCGTCCGTGGTGTAGCCGGTCTTCGTCTTCTTGGTCCTGGGCAGGCCCAGCTCGCCGAAGAGGACCTCCTGGAGCTGCTTGGGCGAGCCGAGGTTGAACTCGTGACCGGCCGCCGCGTGCGCCTCCTTCACGGCCTGCTGCACGGCGCCCGCGAACATCTGCTCCATGGCCTCCAGATGGGCCCTGTCCGCCGCGATGCCGTGCCGTTCCAGGCGGGCGAGCAGCTCGGAGGTGGGCAGCTCCATGTCCTGGAGCAGGTCGGCGGCGCCGACCTCCGCGAGCCGCTCCCCGAATGCCTCGCCCAGGTCGAGGACGGCACGGGCCTGCACCATCAGCGCGTCGGCCTCGGCGCCCTCGTCCGCGCCGAAGGCGAGCTGTCCGTCGGCGGTCGCGGCGGGTGCCAGCTCCCGGCCGAGGTACTCCAGGGACAGCGCGTCCAGGTCGAAGGAGCGCCGGCCCGGCTTGACGAGGTAGGCGGCGAGGGCGGTGTCCATGGAGATGCCCTCGACGCTCCAGCCGTGCTCGGCGAAGACCCGCATGGCCGCCTTGGCGCCGTGGAGCACCTTGGGCCGGCCGGCGTCGGCGAGCCAGTCCGCGAAGGCGTTCTCGTCGCTCTCGTCGAGTGCCGACGGGTCGAACCACGCGGCCGTGCCGTCGGCCGCGGCGAGGGCGATCTCGGCGACCGAGCCCGTACCGAGCGCCCAGGTGTCGACCGTGGCGACGCCGAGGACCGCCGTGCCGTGCTCGGCGAGCCAGGGCTCCAGCTCGCCCGTGCCCAGGACCGTGCCGTCCACGGCCACGCCCGCGGCGGCCGGAGGAGCCGCGCCCTCGGCCTCCTGTTCACCGGGGTCGACGGCCAGCAGCCGCTCGCGCAGCGAGGGGTTGCGGATCTCCAGGGTGTCCAGGACCATCGCGACGGCCGTGCGGTCGTACGGGGCGCGCTCCAGGGCGGGGACCGTCTTCGGCAGCTCGACGTCGCGCACCATCTCGGTGAGGCGGCGGTTGAGCTTGACCGACTCCAGGTGGTCGCGGAAGTTCTGCCCGGCCTTGCCCTTGACCTCCTCGGCGCGCTCGACCAGCTCCGCGAACGACCCGAACTGGTTGATCCACTTCGCGGCGGTCTTCTCGCCGACGCCGGGGATGCCCGGCAGGTTGTCGGACGGGTCGCCGCGCAGGGCCGCGAAGTCGGGGTACTGGGCGGGTGTCAGGCCGTACTTCTCGACCACCTTCTCCGGGGTGAACCGGGTCAGCTCGGAGACACCCTTGGTCGGGTAGAGCACGGTGGTGCGCTCGGAGACCAGCTGGAAGGAGTCCCGGTCGCCGGTGACGATCAGCACGTCGAAGCCCTCGGCCTCGGCCTGCGTGGCGAGCGTGGCGATGATGTCGTCCGCCTCGAAGCCCTCGACGGCGAACCTCTCGACGTGCATCGCGTCCAGGAGCTCGCCGATCAGCTCGACCTGGCCCTTGAACTCGTCCGGTGTCTTCGACCTGTTCGCCTTGTACTCCGTGAACTCCTCGGAGCGCCACGTCCTGCGGGACACGTCGAACGCCACGGCGAAGTGCGTGGGCGCCTCGTCGCGCAGCGTGTTGGCGAGCATCGACGCGAAGCCGTAGATCGCGTTGGTCGGCTGGCCCGTCGCCGTCGTGAAGTTCTCCGCGGGCAGCGCGAAGAACGCCCTGTACGCCAGCGAGTGCCCGTCCATGAGCATCAGCCGCGGGCGCGCCTCGCCGGAGGTCTTCTCGGTCTTCTTCGATCCTGTCTCTGCCACACCCCGATCCTGCCACGCCCCACCGACAGTCGGCTCCGCCCCGCCGTCCGCGCCCGGGGCGCGCGCCCCGGGCGGCCCCCTCACGGGCCACCCGCGCGGCCGTCGCTCCCCCGCCCCGCCCCCCCCGCGCGGCACGATCGGTGTCACCACCACGTGGGAGGATCGCGGACGTACCGCACACGTGTGCTCGAAGAGGAGGCCGCGATGGCCGGCAAGCCGCCCCAGAACGATCCGGTCCAGGACGCGCCGCAGGTCACCGGGCCGAAGCACGCCGCGGCCGGGCTGCCGGCCGTCGGGCACACCCTGCGCGTCGCGCAGCGGCAGATGGGCGTGCGGCGCACGGCGCTGACGCTGCTGCGGGTCAACCAGAAGGACGGCTTCGACTGCCCGGGCTGCGCCTGGCCCGAGCCCGAGCACCGGCACACGGCGGAGTTCTGCGAGAACGGCGCCAAGGCGGTCGCGGAGGAGGCCACCCTGCGCCGCGTGACCCCGGACTTCTTCGCCGCGCACCCGGTCGCCGACCTCGCCACCCGCAGCGGCTACTGGCTGGGCCAGCAGGGCCGCCTCACACACCCCGTGTACCTCGCGGAGGGCGCCGACCGCTACGAGGCGGTGTCGTGGGAGCGCGCCTTCGGCATCGTCGCCGAGGAACTCACCGCCCTCGCCTCCCCCGACGAGGCGCTGTTCTACACCTCGGGCCGCACCAGCAACGAGGCGGCGTTCCTCTACCAGCTGTTCGCCCGCGAGTTCGGCACGAACAACCTGCCCGACTGCTCCAACATGTGCCACGAGTCGTCCGGTTCCGCACTGAACGAGACGATCGGCGTCGGCAAGGGCAGCGTCCTGCTGGACGACCTCCACCGGGCCGACCTGATCATCGTGGCCGGGCAGAACCCGGGCACCAACCACCCGCGCATGCTCTCCGCCCTGGAGAAGGCGAAGTCCGACGGCGCGCGGATCATCACGGTGAACCCGCTGCCCGAGGCGGGCACGGAGCGCTTCAAGAACCCGCAGACCCCCCGGGGCATGCTCAGGGGCGCCGCCCTCACCGACCTGTTCCTGCAGATCCGCATCGGCGGCGACCAGGCCCTCTTCCGCCTCCTGAACAAGCTGATACTCGACACGGAGGGCGCCGTCGACGAGACCTTCGTCGCCGAGCACACGCACGGTTACGAGGAGTTCGCCGAGGCCGCCCGCGCCGCCGACTGGGACGAGACGCTCACCGCGACGGGCCTCACGCGCGCGCAGATCGAGGAAGCGCTCGGCATGGTCCTCGCCTCGGAGCGCACCATCGTGTGCTGGGCGATGGGCCTCACCCAGCACAAGCACTCCGTGCCGACGATCCGCGAGGTCGTGAACTTCCTCCTGCTGCGCGGCAACATCGGCCGGCCGGGCGCCGGCGTGTGCCCCGTGCGCGGCCACTCGAACGTGCAGGGCGACCGCACCATGGGCATCTTCGAGCGCCCCGCGCCCGCCTTCCTGGACGCCCTGGAGAGGGAGTTCGGCTTCGCCCCGCCGCGCGGGCACGGCCACGACGTCGTCCGCGCCATCCGCGCGATGCGCGACGGCAAGGCCAAGGTCTTCTTCGCGATGGGCGGCAACTTCGTGTCGGCGTCCCCCGACACCGAGGTCACCGAGGCGGCGATGCGCCGCGCCCGCCTCACCGTGCACGTGTCGACGAAGCTCAACCGCTCGCACGCCGTCACGGGCGCCCGCGCCCTGATCCTGCCCACCCTCGGCCGCACCGAGCGCGACCTCCAGGCCGGCGGCGAGCAGTTCGTGACCGTCGAGGACTCCATGGGCATGGTGCACGCCTCACGCGGCCGCCTGGAGCCCGCGAGCGAGCACCTGCTGTCCGAGCCCGCCATCGTGTGCCGCCTCGCGCGCCGGGTCCTCGGCGAGGCGTCCCGCACGCCCTGGGAGGAGTTCGAGAAGGACTACGCGACCGTCCGTGACCGCATCGCGCGCGTCGTGCCGGGCTTCGACGACTTCAACACCAGGGTGGCCGACCCGGCCGGCTTCGCCCTGCCGCACGCCCCGCGCGACGAGCGGCGCTTCCCCACCGCCACCGGCAAGGCCAACTTCACCGCCGCGCCCGTCGAGCACCCGGAACTCCCCGAGGGCCGCCTGCTCCTGCAGACCCTGCGCTCGCACGACCAGTACAACACCACGATCTACGGCCTCGACGACCGTTACCGCGGCATCAGGAACGGCCGCCGGGTGGTCCTGGTGAACCCCGAGGACGCCCGCGAACTGGGTCTCGCCGACGGCTCGTACACCGATCTCGTCAGCGAGTGGAAGGACGGGGTGGAGCGCCGCGCCGCCGGTTTCCGCGTCGTGCACTACCCGACGGCCCGCGGCTGCGCGGCCGCGTACTACCCGGAGACGAACGTCCTGGTGCCGCTGGACGCCACCGCCGACACCAGCAACACGCCCGCCAGCAAGTCCGTCGTGGTCCGTCTGGAACAATCGGCCACCGGCTGAGCGTCCGCTCAGCCGCACGGTCCGGACACAGGCACAGGCACAAGTACAGGCACAAGTACAGGCACAGGCACCACGAGCACGACCGACGACGTAAGGAAGCGGACCCCATGGGCGAGCAGCACCACGTGAAGTTCCCGCAAGAGGTCATCGACGAGTACTCCGCACTGGGCGTGGACCTGGCCGCCCTGTTCTCCGCCGGGCACCTCGGCACGCGCATGGGCGTCCAGATCGTGGAGGCCTCCGCGGACCGCGTCGTCGCCACCATGCCGGTCGAGGGCAACACCCAGCCGTACGGGCTCCTGCACGGCGGCGCCTCCGCCGTGCTCGCCGAGACCCTCGGCTCGGTCGGCGCCATGCTGCACGGCGGCAGTTCCAAGATCGCCGTCGGGGTCGACCTCAACTGCACCCACCACCGGGGCGCCCGCTCCGGCCTGGTCACCGGGGTGGCCACCCCGCTGCACCGGGGCCGCTCGACGGCCACGTACGAGATCGTGATCAGCGACGAGGACGGCGGACGGGTGTGCAGCGCGCGGCTGACGTGCCTGCTGCGCGACGTGAACCCGGACGACGCCCGGCGGGCCGGCGCGACGGGCTGAGCGCCGGGCGGGCGTGGCCGGACGGGAGGCCGGACGGCCGGTGCGCGCACCGCCGTTGATCCCGGGCGCCCGGCGGCCTAACTTCGAGGGATGAGGACGGGTGGGGCCCCCTGGCGGGCGCCGGCACGGGCACTGGCGCTCCTGACCGGCGCACTGGTCACCGCGACCGCCGCGGTCACCGGATGCGGCGGGACCGGTACGCCGGAGACCACCCGCCGGGCCCCCGAGGGCGCCGGCGCGTCCGCGTCACCCACAGCGACCCCGCCCGAGGACCTGTGCACCCGTCTCGTCGCGCACTGG
This sequence comes from Streptomyces beigongshangae, assembly GCF_019710745.1. Classification (GTDB taxonomy): domain Bacteria; phylum Actinomycetota; class Actinomycetes; order Streptomycetales; family Streptomycetaceae; genus Streptomyces; species Streptomyces beigongshangae. Next base: position 53,336 of record NZ_JAHKJW010000039.1, on the reverse strand, counting down.
TCGCGGGAGATCCTCGACGGCGGGACCTACGGGGACTACCAGTCCATGGGCCTGTCCGACAGGCAGTACGAGATCGTGAGGGACGTCGTGGACGCCGCCAGGGCCGAGAGGGAGCGCGAGGACGCGCGGGCGGCGCGGCGGCTCGTCGACCGCACCGCGCGCGAACGCTGCGAGGAGCTGTACCGCGACGGCACACCGGGCGCAGGACCGTGGAGGTGAACGGGGTCGGTCCGGTCGAGCCGGGCGAGGGCACCCGCGTGTGGGACCCCGCCGGGCAGCCACCGCCGCCCGGCCACCGGCAGGCGTACGACCGCCTGTCCGCGTTCTGCGCCCGGCACCGCCGCGCCGTGCCGGCGGCCGCGGCGGCCGTCGTCCTGCTGGCGGGCGGCGGCTACCTCTTCGCGACCCGCGCGCAGGAGCCGCCCGCCGCGCCCTATCCGTCCCAGGCCATCGACATCCGCTACCTGGGCCGGGAGGGCCCGCCCGCGCACGCGCCGGGCGGGAGCTTCACCTTCGCCGTGCGGGTCACCGCGCTCTCCGGCCCCACGATCACCGTCGCCGGCATCTCCCAGCCCTACGCCGGCCTCTCCCTCACCTCGGTGCCCAAGCCGCCGTTCCGGACGAGGACGGGTTTCGGCCACAAGATCGTTGTCACCATGAATGTCACGGAATGCGCGAATACACCGCGGAACGCCGGACTTCCTTTCCTGGACGTAACTCTGCGTAATACGCGCGCAATAGAGGACCACAGTTACATCCTGGGGGAGCGCTATGCGCACGACTTCTCAGACGCCCTGCAAGTAGCCTGCAGCAACGATCCCCCGTCACTAGCAAAGCGTTGGAACGCTGCTGAAATCCCCGCCGTACGATCTGCGGGTTCTCACTATGCGGACCGGACGAATCGCCCGTAATTCCACTCATCCACCCACCGAGTACCGCTCTGCATTACCTCGTGTCATAACAAGAGCGTCACAGCCTTCGTCAGACACTCCTCCACGTTCCCCCCACACGCTTAGAGTCACGGCCAGTCACCGCGCCACCGGATTCGAAAACTCTTCGGCCCCAGCGCTCGACTCGGCCCGTTCCACGAGGAACGGCCGTGCCAGGGAAAGGACTGCTGATCGTGCGTCAACGTTCGCTCATCGCCATCACCGCCGCGCTGGCGGCGGGAGCACTCACCCTCACCGCCTGTGGCTCACGCGACGACGACGGCGGTTCCGACTCCGGCAGCGACGGCACCACTGTCGTCATCGGCGTCGACGCCCCGCTGACCGGCGAACTCTCCGCCCTGGGCCTCGGCATCAAGAACTCCGTGGACCTCGCCGCCAAGACCGCCAACAAGGACAAGACCGTCGAAGGCGTCACCTTCAAGGTCGAAGCCCTCGACGACCAGGCACAGCCCTCGTCCGGCCAGCAGAACGCCACCAAGTTCGTCGCCGACAAGGACGTCCTCGGCGTCGTCGGCCCCCTGAACTCCTCCGTCGCCGAGTCCATGCAGAAGGTCTTCGACGACGCCAAGCTCACCCAGGTCTCCCCCGCCAACACCAACCCGGCCCTCAGCCAGGGCACCAAGTGGAACGGCGGCACGAAGGAGCGCCCCTACAAGTCGTACTTCCGCACCGCGACCACGGACGCCATCCAGGGCCCGTTCGCCGCGCAGTACGTCTTCAACGACGCCAAGAAGAAAAAGGTCTACGTCATCGACGACAAGAAGACCTACGGCGCCGGCCTGGCCGCCACCTTCACCGACGAGTTCAAGAAGCTCGGCGGCAAGGTCGTGGGGACCCAGCACATCGACCCCGAGACCAAGGACTTCTCCGCCGTCGCCACCCAGGTCAAGAGCTCCGGCGCCGACGTCGTCTACTACGGCGGCGAATACCCGCAGGCCGGCCCGCTCAGCAAGCAGATCAAGGCAGCCGGCGTCAAAATACCCCTCGTCGGCGGTGACGGCATCTACAGCGCCGACTTCGTCAAGCTCGCCGGCGCCGCCGGCACCGGCGACCTCGCCACCTCCGTGGGCGCGCCCGTCGAGGACCTGCCCTCCGCCAAGGAGTTCGTCGCCAACTACAAGACGGCCGGCTACAAGGAGGCCTACGAGGCCTACGGCGGCTACTCCTACGACTCCGGCTGGGCGATCATCGAAGCCGTGAAGAAGGTCGTCGAGGACAACGACGGCAAGCTCCCCGACGACGCCCGCGCCAAGGTCACCGAAGCCATGCAGAACGTCTCCTTCGACGGCGTGACCGGCAAGGTCTCCTTCGACGAGTTCGGCGACGCCACCAACAAGCAGCTCACCGTCTACTCCGTCGAGGGCGGCGACTGGAAGGCCGTCAAGTCCGGCACCTACACCGGCTGACCCACACCCGCACCACACCACGAGCCGCGCGGGGCGCTGCAGGACAAGCGCCCCGCGCGGACCCACATCCGGTCACATCCCTCGACTATCCGAACGTCTCGGAGGACATGCGGTGAACGAACTGCCGCAGCAGCTGGTCAACGGCCTGCTACTGGGATCCATGTACGGGCTGGTCGCCATCGGCTACACGATGGTCTATGGCATCGTCCAGCTCATCAACTTCGCCCACGGCGAGATCTTCATGATCGGAGGCTTCGGCGCACTCACGGTCTACCTGTACGTACTGCCCGACGGCACCACCATGTGGATCGCCCTGCCCCTGATGCTCCTCGGAGCCATCATCGTCGCGACCACCGTCGCCGTGGGAGCGGAACGGTTCGCCTACCGCCCGCTGCGCACCGCACCACGCCTCGCCCCCCTCATCACCGCCATCGGCCTCTCCCTCGCCCTGCAGCAGGCCGTATGGGCGTGGTACCCCGAAGCGAAGCAGTCCATCAACTTCCCCGAGATCGAAGGCGGCCCCTTCAAGATCGGTGACGTCACCATCCAGACCGGCGACGTCTTCCTCCTCGTCGCCGCCCCCATCAGCATGGCGATCCTCGCCTTCTTCGTCATGAAGACCCGCACCGGACGCGGCATGCAGGCCACCGCCCAGGACCCCGACACCGCCAAACTCATGGGCATCAACACCGACCGCATCATCGTGGTCGCCTTCGCCCTCGGCGCGGTCTTCGCCGCCGTCGGAGCCGTCGCCTACGGCTTCAAATACGGCCAGGTCCAGTTCCGCATGGGCTTCATCCTCGGCCTCAAGGCCTTCACCGCCGCCGTCCTCGGCGGCATCGGCAACATCTACGGAGCCATGATCGGCGGCCTCGTCCTCGGCCTCGCCGAAACCATGGCCACCGCCTACATCGCCGACGTCCCCGGCATGGAACAGCTCGGTGGCCAGTCCTGGGCCAACGTCTGGGCCTTCGTACTCCTCATCCTCGTGCTCCTCTTCAGGCCCCAGGGCCTGCTCGGCGAGCGCGTCGCGGACAGGGCGTGACACCGATGACCACACACACCAACACCCCGCAGGCACCGGCCAAGGAGCCCACCGGCCCCGCCACCGGACTCATCGGCATCCCGCCGCACATCGGACGCGCCCTCGCCACCGGCGGCGGTGTCCTCACCATCGTCTCCGCCTTCCTCGCCTGGACCTGGACCGACGCCTTCCCCGGCGACCTCACCGTCTACGGCTACCCCGGCGGCCTCCAGGTCCTCGTCCTCATCGGCGGCGCCCTCACCGCACTGTTCGGCCTCGCCTCCTACGGCATCAAGGGCCTGCGCTGGCTGGCACCCGCCGGCGCCGACAGCGCCATCAAGTTCGCCGCGCTCGCCGCGTTCGCCACCGCCTGGTACACGGTCATCGCCATCGCCGTCGACCTCGGCGGCCTCGCCAACCTCGAACCCGGCGGCTGGGTCGCGGCCCTCGCCACCCTCGTGGCCCTGCTCGGCGCCCTCGCCCTGCCCTACGAACGCCCGGCACCCGACCCCATCGACCCGGACGACACCGGCTGGGAGCAGTTCCGCCACAAGGTCCGGCACACCGGCACCGTCGTCAAGGCGGCCTTCGCCTCCGGCACCACCAAGGCCCCGGCCCGCACGCTCCCCGCGTACGCCGAGATCCTCGTCATCGTCGCCGCCCTGGCCCTCGGCCTGACCGTCTTCACCTACGGCATCGGCACCGAGTACGACGAACTCTTCATCGGCTTCCTCATCACCGCCGGCTTCGGCTTCGCCGCCACCGCCAAAGCCGGACTCGTCGACCGGGTCGCCACCCTCACCGGCAAACACCGCAACGTCACGATGATCGGCGCGTTCGCCGCCGCCGCGGCGTTCCCCTTCACCCAGTCCGACGACCAGTACGCGACCATCGGCGTCTACATCCTCATCTTCGCCACCGTCGCCCTCGGCCTCAACATCGTCGTCGGCCTCGCCGGACTCCTGGACCTCGGATACGTCGCCTTCCTCGGCGTCGGCGCCTACACCGCCGCCATGGTCTCCGGCTCCCCCTCCTCGCCCTTCGACATCCACCTGCCCTTCTGGGCCGCCGCCCTCCTCGGCGCAGCCGTCGCCATGGTCTTCGGCGTCATCATCGGCGCCCCCACCCTGCGACTGCGCGGCGACTACCTCGCCATCGTCACCCTCGGCTTCGGCGAGATCTTCCGTATCGCCGTCCTCAACGCCGACGGCACCAGCGGACCCGACATCACCAACGGCTCCAACGGCATCTCCTCGATCCCGAACCTCAACATCTTCGGCTTCGACTTCGGCCAGGAACACACCGTCGCCGGCTTCACCATCGCGCGCTTCGCCAACTACTTCCTGCTGATGCTCCTCATCACGCTGGTCGTCGTCATCGTCTTCCGCCGAAGCGGCGACTCCCGCATCGGCCGCGCCTGGGTCGCCATCCGCGAAGACGAGACAGCCGCCCTCGCCATGGGCATCAACGGCTTCCGCGTCAAACTCATCGCCTTCGCCCTCGGCGCCGCCCTCGCCGGCCTCGCCGGATCCGTCCAGGCACACGTCACCTACACCGTGACCCCCGAGCAGTACCAGTTCGCCCACGTCGTCCCACCCAACTCGGCCTTCCTCCTCGCAGCGGTCGTGCTCGGCGGCATGGGCACCATCAGCGGCCCCCTCGTCGGAGCCGCACTGCTCTACCTCATCCCCGCCAAGCTCCAGTTCCTCGGCGACTACCAGCTCCTCGCCTTCGGCCTCGCGCTCGTCCTGCTGATGCGCTTCCGCCCGGAAGGCCTCATCCCGAACCGGCGCCGCCAGCTCGAATTCCACGAGGAAGCGGAAGCACCCACAGTCCTCAGCAAGGCAGGGGCCTGACCACCATGACCACCAACACCACCACCAAGGACACCGCCACGGGCCCCACCGCCCCCGGCGAGACCGTGCTCGACGCACGCGGCGTCACCATGCGCTTCGGCGGCCTCACCGCCGTCCGCAACGTCGACCTCACCGTCAACAGCGGCGAGATCGTCGGACTCATCGGCCCCAACGGCGCCGGCAAGACCACCTTCTTCAACTGCCTCACCGGCCTCTACATCCCCACCGAGGGAGAAGTCCGCTACAAAGGCACCGTCCTGCCGTCCCAGTCCTTCAAGGTCACCGCAGCCGGCATCGCCCGCACCTTCCAGAACATCCGCCTCTTCAACAACATGACCGTCCTGGAGAACGTCCTCGTCGGCCGCCACACCCGCACCAAAGAAGGCCTCTGGTCCGCCCTCCTGCGCGGCCCCGGCTTCAAAAAAGCCGAAAAAGCCTCCGAAGAACGCGCCATGGAACTCCTGGAATTCATCGGCCTCGCCCACAAGCGCGACCACCTCGCCAGGAACCTCCCCTACGGCGAACAGCGCAAGCTCGAAATCGCCCGCGCCCTCGCCAGCGAACCCGGGCTCCTCCTCCTCGACGAGCCCACCGCCGGCATGAACCCCCAGGAAACCCGCGCCACCGAAGAACTCGTCTTCGCCATCCGCGACATGGGCATCGCCGTCCTCGTCATCGAGCACGACATGCGCTTCATCTTCAACCTCTGCGACCGCGTCGCCGTCCTCGTCCAGGGCGAAAAACTCGTCGAGGGCGACAGCACCACCGTCCAGGGCGACGAACGAGTCGTCGCCGCCTACCTCGGCGAACCCTACGAAGACGCACCCGGCCAGGAAGAAGTCGCCGAGGTCGAGGCCGCCGAAGCACACGCCGACGCCCCCACGGACGGCGCGCCCCGCAAGGAGACCGACCGATGACCGCACTCCTGGAGGTCGAGGACCTCCGCGTCGCCTACGGCAAGATCGAAGCCGTCAAAGGCATCTCCTTCACCGTCGAAGCCGGCCAGATCGTCACCCTCATCGGCACCAACGGCGCCGGCAAGACCACCACCCTGCGCACCCTCTCCGGCCTCCTCAAGCCCGTCGGCGGCCAGATCAAGTTCCAGGGCAGATCACTCAAGAAGATCCCCGCCCACCAGATCGTCTCCCTCGGACTCGCCCACTCCCCCGAGGGCCGGCACATCTTCCCCCGCATGACCATCGAGGACAACCTCCGCCTCGGCGCCTTCCTCCGCAGCGACAAGGCAGGCATCGAGAAGGACATCCAGCGCGCCTACGACCTCTTCCCCATCCTCGGGGAACGCCGCAAGCAGGCCGCCGGCACCCTCTCCGGCGGCGAACAGCAGATGCTCGCCATGGGCCGCGCCCTCATGTCCCAGCCCAAACTGCTCATGCTCGACGAACCCTCCATGGGCCTCTCCCCGATCATGATGCAGAAGATCATGGCCACCATCGCCGAACTGAAGTCCCAGGGCACCACCATCCTGCTCGTCGAGCAGAACGCCCAGGCGGCGCTCTCCCTCGCCGACCACGGACACGTCATGGAGGTCGGCTCCGTCGTCCTCTCCGGCACCGGCCAGGACCTCCTCCACGACGAATCCGTACGCAAGGCGTACCTGGGCGAGGACTGAGCCCACCCCGTCGTACGGCTGTGGCCCGCACCCCCTGTCCTGGGGGGTGCGGGCCACAGCCGTACGGACCACTCGTGAGTCAGTCCTTCGCGGCCTTCTTCTCCGCCGCGTCCTGGATGACCGCCTCCGCCACCTGCTGCATCGACATCCGACGATCCATCGACGTCTTCTGGATCCACCGGAACGCCGCCGGCTCCGTCAGCCCGTACTGCGTCTGCAGCACCGACTTCGCCCGGTCCACCAGCTTCCGCGTCTCCAGCCGCTGCGTGAGATCCTCGATCTCCTTCTCCAGCGCCTTCAGCTCCGTGAACCGCGAGACGGCCATCTCGATCGCCGGAACCACATCGCTCTTGCTGAACGGCTTCACCAGGTACGCCATCGCACCCGCGTCCCTCGCCCGCTCGACCAGGTCACGCTGCGAGAACGCCGTCAGCATCAGCACCGGGGCGATCGACTCCTCCGCGATCTTCTCCGCGGCGGAGATACCGTCCAGCTTCGGCATCTTCACATCGAGGATCACCAGGTCGGGGCGGTGCTCCCGGGCCAGCTCGACGGCCTCCTCACCGTCACCGGCCTCACCCACGACCGAGTAGCCCTCCTCCTCCAGCATCTCCTTGAGATCGAGACGGATCAGCGCCTCGTCCTCGGCGATGACGACACGGGTCGTCAGCGGAGGCACGTGCGACTTGTCGTCATCGGACACGTCTGCGGGCTGGGGCGACTCGGGGGCGGTCACGGAGGGCTCCTCGTTGTGGGGCAGGTACTGCTCCCAAGAGCCTACCTAGCTGCGGTATGGTGGTGACACGGCGGGAGACCGCTGACCTTCGTTTCGAAGGGGCCCCGGTAGCCCAGCGGTAGAGGCCATGGATTCAAAACCCATACAGCGTCGGTTCGAATCCGACTCGGGGCACTTTTCCTTGGTTTCCAAGGTCACTACAAAAAAGCGGATGTTCCCATTCTCGTGAACATCCGCTTTTTACTGCACCACGCGGCGGTCAATCACACAGAGTGCCCGCATGGGGAATCGCCCTCGAACCCTGGCAACAGGAGATCGCGGCTGCCCACCCGTGGGAGTTCGTCCGGGGGCTCATCCACTCCGACGGGTGCCGCATCATCAACTGGACAACCCGGCTCGTGGCCGGTCAGCGCAAGCGCTACGAGTATCCCCGGTACTTCTTCACCAACGTCTCCGGCGACGTCCGGCCGCTCTGCACGGACACGCTCGACAAGCCGGGCGTCGAGTGGACGCACTGCACCCGCCGGGGCAATCCGTACGACATCTCCGTCGCCCGCCGCGCGTCCGTCGCCCTCATGGACGCCCACGTCGGGCCCAAGTACTGAGGTCAGGGCTGTTTCGGGGTGTCGTCCTCGCCTATGTGGTGGACGCGGACCAGGTTCGTCGAGCCGGAGACGCCGGGCGGGGAGCCGGCCGTGATGACGACGATGTCGCCCTTCTCGCAGCGGCCGTGCTTCAGGAGCAGCTCGTCGACCTGGTCGACCATCGCGTCGGTGGAGTCGACGTGCGGGCCCAGGAGCGATTCGACGCCCCAGGTCAGGCTGAGCCGGGAGCGGGTCGCCGGGTCGGGGGTGAAGGCGAGGAGCGGTATCGGGGAACGGTAGCGGGAGACGCGGCGGACCGTGTCGCCGCTCTGGGTGAAGGCGACGAGGAACTTCGCGTCGAGGAAGTCGCCGATCTCCGCGGCCGCGCGGGCGACCGCGCCGCCCTGGGTGCGGGGTTTGTTGCGGTCGGTGAGGGGCGGGAGGCCCTTGGCGAGGATGTCCTCCTCGGCCGCTTCGATGATGCGGGCCATGGTGCGGACCGTTTCGACGGGGTATTTGCCGACGCTGGTCTCGCCGGAGAGCATCACGGCGTCCGTGCCGTCGATGACGGCGTTGGCGACGTCGGATGCCTCGGCGCGGGTGGGGCGGGAGTTCTCGATCATCGAGTCGAGCATCTGGGTGGCGACGATGACCGGTTTGGCGTTGCGCTTGGCGAGTTTGACCGCGCGTTTCTGGACGATGGGGACCTGTTCGAGGGGCATTTCGACGCCGAGGTCGCCGCGGGCGACCATGATGCCGTCGAAGGCGGCGACGATGTCGTCGATGTTGTCGACGGCCTGGGGTTTTTCGACCTTGGCGATGACGGGGAGGCGGCGGCCTTCTTCGTCCATGATGCGGTGGACGTCGTCGATGTCGCGTCCGCTGCGGACGAAGGAGAGGGCGATGACGTCGCAGCCGGTGCGCAGGGCCCAGCGGAGGTCGGCTTCGTCCTTGTCGGAGAGGGCGGGGACGGAGACGGCGACGCCGGGGAGGTTGAGGCCCTTGTGGTCGGAGACCATGCCGCCTTCGACGACGGTGGTGTGGACGCGGGGTCCGTCGACGGAGGTGACTTCGAGGCAGACCTTGCCGTCGTCGACGAGGATGCGTTCGCCGGTGGTGACGTCGGCGGCGAGGCCGGTGTAGGTGGTGCCGCAGGTGTGGCGGTCGCCTGCCGTGTCCGGTTCGACGGTGATGGTGAAGGTGTCGCCGCGTTCGAGGAGTACGGGGCCTTCGGTGAAGCGGCCGAGTCGGATCTTGGGACCTTGGAGGTCGGCGAGGATGCCGACGCTGCGGCCGGTCTCGTCCGCGGCCTTTCGCACGCGCCGGTAGCGCTCCTCGTGCTCGGCGTGGCTGCCGTGGCTGAGGTTGAGGCGGGCCACGTCCATTCCGGCGTCGACCAGTGCTTTTATCCGGTCGTAGGAGTCGGTGGCGGGGCCCAGGGTGCAGACGATTTTCGCTCGGCGCATGTTTCGAGCGTAGGGCTTACCAGTGGGTAGGGAATTGGTCTTGTATGACTACTCAACGAGCGTTGCGTGAAGGGTTATTGACAACTGCCGAATTGTGCGCACACCCGCTCCGATGAGCATTTCAATAAGTCCGTGTGATGGTCAGAGTGCCGGTGGCGCCATGGTGAAGCGGGCGTCGACCTGTGCGAAGACGTGTTGCCGTTCGGGTTCGAGGTCGAGGGCCGGGGGCTGCTCGGGGGCGGCGGCGTCGAAGGTCATGGTGCGCAGGGAGCGGGCGGAGGTCTCGATGCCGTAGGGCTGGGCGCTCTGCACTCCGGTGTCGGCGAGTTCGACGAGGGCGGTGAGGGTGGTGCCGAGGGCTTCGGCGTATTCGCGGGCCCGCTGGACCGCTTCGCGCACTGCCTGCTGCCTGGCGCGGCGGTGGGCGGGTGAGTCGGGGCGCAGGGCCCACTGGGGGCCGTCGACGTGGGTGAGGTCGAGGTCGGCGAGGCGGGTGGTGAGTTCGCCGAGGGCGGTGAAGTCGGTGAGTTCGGCGGTGATGCGGACGCGGCCGTGGTAGGCGCGGACGCGTTCGCCGCGGCCGTGTCTGGTGAGTTCGGGGGTGAGGGAGAAGGCGCCGGTTTCGAGTTTCTCCACGGCGTCGGCGTAGGTCTTGACGAGGTCGAGGGCCGCGGTGTTGCGGCGGGTGAGGTCGGCGAGGGCGTCGCGGCGGTCGGTGCCGCGGGCCTGGACGGTGATGCCGAGGCGGGCGATCTCGGGGTCGACTTCGAGGTGGGCTTCGCCGCGGACGGCGAGGCGGGGGGCTTCGGGGGTGCCGTAGGGGGTGGCGGGTCCGGGGTGCTCGGGGTGTCCGGGGTGTCCGGGTGCTGGGGTCATACGTTCCACTCTGGCACCGGTGGGCCCTTCGTGGCTCCTGTCGGTCATCGAAATGAAACCTGTGGGGGGTGTCGCCGTGCGGGGTGGGCGGGTCAGAATCTACGCGCGTTGTTTCCGTTCCTCCGAGGGGTAGCCCGTCATGCCGTTGAACCGCCGGAAGTTCCTGAAGAAGTCCGCCGTGACCGGGGCGGGGGTCGCCCTGGCCGGTGCGGCGGTGGCGCCGGGCGCGGAGGCCGCGGTGGCTGCGGGGCACGGGAGGCCGGGGCAGGGGAAGCCGAAGCGGTACTCGCTGACGGTGATGGGCACGACGGACCTGCACGGCCACGTCTTCAACTGGGACTACTTCAAGGACGCGGAGTACCAGGACGCGGCGGGCAACGCGCAGGGGCTGGCGCGGGTGTCGACGCTGGTGAACGCGGTGCGCAAGGAGAAGGGCCGCGGGAACACGCTGCTGCTGGACGCGGGTGACACGATTCAGGGCACGCCGCTGACGTACTACTACGCGAAGGTCGATCCGATCACCGCCGAAGGCGGTCCCGTGCACCCGATGGCGCAGGCGATGAACGCGATCGGGTACGACGCGGTGGCGCTGGGCAACCACGAGTTCAACTACGGCATCGAGACGCTGCGGAAGTTCGAGCAGCAGTGCCGTTTCCCGCTGCTGGGCGCGAACGCGCTGGACGCGAGGACGCTGAAGCCGGCTTTCCCGCCGTACTTCATCAAGAAGTTCCCCGTGAAGGGCGCTCCGCCGGTGAAGGTGGCGGTCCTGGGGCTGACGAACCCGGGGATCGCGATCTGGGACAAGGCGTACGTGCAGGGCAAGCTGGTCTTCCCGGGTCTTGAGGAGCAGGCGGCGAAGTGGGTGCCGAAGCTGCGGTCGATGGGCGCGGACGTGGTGGTGGTGTCGGCGCACTCCGGTTCGTCGGGGACGTCGTCGTACGGTGACCAGGTGCCGTACGTGGAGAATTCGGCGGCGCTGGTGGCGCAGCAGGTGCCGGGGATCGACGCGATCCTGGTGGGGCACGCGCATGTGGAGATTCCCGAGCTGAAGGTGACGAACGCGAAGACCGGGAGGACGGTCGTCCTGTCGGAGCCGCTGGCGTACGCGGAGCGGCTGTCGCTGTTCGACTTCGAGCTGGTCTTCGAGCGGGGCCGGTGGACGGTCGAGTCGGTGGCCGCGTCGGTCCGCAACTCGAACACGGTGGCCGACGACCCGAGGATCACGAAGCTGCTGAAGGACGAGCACGACGTGGTCGTGGCGTATGTGAACCAGGTGGTCGGGACGGCGACGCGGACGCTGACGACGGCCGAGGCGCGGTACAAGGACGCCCCGATCATCGACCTGATCAACAAGGTGCAGGAGGACGTGGTCCGGGAGGCGCTGGCGGGTACGGAGTACGCGTCGCTGCCGGTGCTGTCGCAGGCGTCGCCGTTCTCGCGCACGTCGGAGATTCCGGCGGGGGACGTGACGATCCGGGATCTGTCGAGTCTGTACGTGTACGACAACACGCTGGTCGCGAAGTTGATGACGGGTGCGCAGGTGCGGGCGTACCTGGAGTTCTCGGCGGAGTACTTCGTGCGGACGGCGGCCGGTGCGGCGGTCGATGTGGAGAAGCTGACGAACGCGGGCAACCGGCCGGACTACAACTACGACTACGTGTCGGGGCTGACGTACGACATCGACATCGCGCAGCCGGCGGGGTCGCGGATCAAGAACCTTTCCCGCGGCGGTGTGGCGCTGGACGACGCGCAGCGGTTCGTGTTCGCGGTGAACAACTACCGGGCGAACGGCGGTGGCGCGTTCCCGCACGTGGCGTCGGCGAAGGAGCTGTGGGCGGAGTCGACGGAGATCCGTACGCGGATCGCGGAGTGGGTGACGGCGAAGGGTTCGCTGGACCCGGCGGAGTTCGCGTCGGTGGACTGGAAGCTGACGCGTGAGGGTACGCCGGTCTTCTAGTGGTCATGTGCTTCCGGTAGTTCTGTGGTCTCTGCAGTTTTCTGTGGTCTCTGTGTTTTCCGTGATTCCCGTGGTGGCCGGCTGTCTTCTTCAGTCGGCCACCAGTGGTGTGAGGGTCCTGGGCTGTCTGGCGGGCGGGATCTGGGGCTGCGGGGCGAGTCCGAAGGTGGTGAAGGCCGTCCGGCTCGGCAGGGGGTAGGAGTCTTCTCCGGTCAGCGAGTTGAGGATGCTCGCGCTGCGCCAGGCGATGAGGCCGAGGTCGGGGGCGCCGATGCCGTGGGTGTGGCGTTCGGCGTTCTGGATGTAGACGGAGCCGGTGACGGAGGGGTCGAGGACGAGGCGGTGCTGTTCGTCGATCCTGGGCCGTTCGGAGGCGTCGCGGCGCATGTAGGGGTCGAGGCCGGCGGCGATCTGGTCGAGGGGTCGTTCGCGGTAGCCGGTGGCGAGGACGACGGCGTCGGTGGTCATGCGGGTCCGGCCGGACTGCTGGACGTGTTCCAGGTGCAGTTCGATCTGGGTGGTGGCGATGCGTCCCGCGGTGCGGACCTGGACGCCGGGGGTGAGGACGGCGTCGGGCCAGCCGCCGTCGAGGGTGCGGCGGTAGAGCTCGTCGTGGATGGCGGCGATGGTGTCGGCGTCGATGCCTTTGTGGAGTTGCCACTGGGCGGGGACGAGGCGGTCGCGTACGGGCTCGGGCAGGGCGTGGAAGTAGCGCGTGTAGTCGGGTGTGAAGTGTTCGAGTCCGAGTTTCGAGTACTCCATGGGGGCGAACGCCTCGGTGCGGGCGAGCCAGTGGATCCTCTCGCGGCCCAGGGGGCGGTTTCTGAGGAGGTCGAGGAAGACCTCGGCGCCGGACTGTCCTGATCCGATGACGGTGATGTGGTCGGCGGCGAGGAGTTGTTCGCGGTGCTGGAGGTAGTCGGAGGCGTGGATGACGGGTACGCCGGTCGCTTCGACGAGGGGGCGGAGCGGTTCGGGGACGTGGGGGGCGGTGCCGATGCCGAGTACGACGTTCCGGGCGTAGGTGCGTCCGAGGGCTTCTGCTTCGCCGTCGGGGGCGATCTGGGTGTAGTCGACCTCGAACAGGTCGCGTTCGGGGTTCCAGCGGACGGCGTCGACCTGGTGGCCGAAGTAAAGCCGGGGGAGGTTGTCGCTGACCCAGCGGCAGTAGGCGGCGTATTCGGCGCGGTGGATGTGGAAGCGCTCGGCGAAGTAGAAGGGGTAGAGCCGTTCGCGGGTCTTGAGGTAGTTGAGGAAGGTCCAGGGGCTGGCGGGGTCGGCGAGGGTGACCAGGTCGGCGAGGAAGGGGACTTGGAGGGTGGCGCCTTCGAGGAGGAGGCCGGGGTGCCAGTCGAAGGCGGCGCGTTGTTCGTAGAAGACGGCGTCGAGTTCGTCCAGGGGGTGGGCGAGGGCGGCGAGGGAGAGGTTGCTGGGGCCGATGCCGACGCCGACGAGGTCGCGGGGGAGGTCGGGTGCGCGGCGGGTGGGGGGGGTGGCGGGTGTGGGGGGTGGCGTCGACCTCATCGGGCGGTGTGTCCTTCCACGAGTCTCAGGAGCGCGGCGAGGTCGCCGGGTCCGGTGTTGGGGTTGAGCAGGGTGGCTTTGAACCAGAGGCGGTCGTCGAGCCGGGCGCGGCCCAGGACGGCGTGGCCTTCGGTGAGGAGGGTGCGGCGTGCGGCGGCGACCGTGGTGTCGGGGGCGTCGGTGGGCCGGAACAGGACGGTGCTGATGGTGGGCCGGTCGTAGAGCTCGAAGTGCGGGTGCTGTCGGACGAGTTCGGCGAGGTCGGCCGCGTGGGCGCAGACCTGGTCGACGAGTGTGCCCAGTCCTCGGCGGCCGAGTGTCCTGAGGGTGACGGCGATCTTGAGGATGTCGGCGCGGCGGGTGGTGCGCAGGGAGCGTCCGAGGAGGTCGGGCAGGCCGGCCTCGGTGTCGTCGTCGGCGTTGAGGTAGTCGGCGGCGGGGTGGCCGAGCGCGGTGAGGTCGCGGGGGTCGCGTACGGCGAGGAGGCCCGCGGCGACGGGTTGCCAGCCGATCTTGTGCAGGTCGAGGGTGACGGTGTGGGCGCGGGCGAGGCCGTGGAGTTTGGGGCGGTGGCGGTCGCTGAGGAGGAGTCCTCCGCCGTAGGCGGCGTCGACGTGGAGGCGGGCGCCGTGGGTTTCGCAGAGGGTGGCGATCTCGGGGAGCGGGTCGATGAGGCCGGCGTCGGTGGTGCCGGCGGTGGCCGCGACGAGGAGGGCGCCGGGTGGGCCGGGGAGGGTGGTGAGGGCCTGGTCGAGGGCGGCGGGGTCCATGGTGCCGGCGGGGGCGGGCACGGTGACCGGTTCGGGGAGCCCGAGGAGCCAGGTGGCGCGGCGGAGGGAGTGGTGGGCGCTCGCGGCCTGGACGAGTTGTACGTGGCCGTGTTTCTCGCGGGCGAGGAGGAGGGCGAGGAGGTTGGCTTCGGTGCCGCCGGTGGTGACGAGGGCGTCGGGGCCCGCGGGGGCGGGATTTGTGGGGGTGGGACTTGCGGAGGTGGGGCCCGTGGGGACGGGGTTCGCGGGGACGGGGTTCGCGGGGACGGGGTTCGCGGGGGGATAGACCTCGCGGGCGAGGGCCCTGGTGACGAGGGTTTCCAGTGCCGACGCGGCGGGGGCCTGGTCCCAGGAGTCGAGGGACGGGTTGAGGACGGACGCGGCGAGGTCGGCCGCGGTGGCGACGGCGAGGGGCGGGCAGTGGAGGTGGGCGGCGCAGAGGGGGTCCGCGGGGTCCGCGGCGCCGGCCGCGAGCGCGTGGACCAGGGTGTGGAGGGCGTGTTCGTCGCCGTCGTCCGGGAGGGGGTCGCCGAGGGCCTCGCCCAGGCGGGCGGCGACCTCGGCGGGGCCTCCGGCTGGGAGGGGGCCGCGGCGGGCTTCGGCGCCGGTCGTCAGTGCGTCGAGCACGGTGGTGAGCAGCGGTCGCAGGGCGGCCGGTCCGTGGGGGCCTGACGCGAGCGGGCTCATTCGGTGGCCTCCGGGCGGCGGGACGTAGGGAGCAGTGGGAGCAGTGGGAGCAGTGGTGGTGGAGGTGATGGGGGTGGGTGTGGAGCGGGGCTTTCAGCTTGGCGCGTTTTGGGCGACGCGCCCGGGGGATCGGCGATCTGCACCCGAAAGGGGTACCGGGCTTTCAGCCGGAGTGGGGACCTCCGGTCAAGGCGGGTGACGTGCGGGCCCGCGGGGGGCCGGGCGCACGGTTTCCGTTCCCCGGGTGGGCGGGAGTCGCCGCGCGTGACGGAGCCCCGCGTCCCTTCGGAGGCGCGGGGCTCCGGGCCGGGTGGTCGGGGCCGGGTGGTCAGGACCGGCGTACGCGCAGGGCCCTTGCCAGGTCGTCCAGTTGGTCGGTGAGTTTGCGGTGGAGGGCCGGGGTGGGGTCGGCCTCGGTGAGGCACCGCTCGCCCAGGGCGAGGGTCTCGGGGGTGATGGCGTACGCGGGGAACGCCCAGCGGCCGGCGGCCTCGGCGATGGCGGGGCCCCGGCGGGCGGCGAGGGCGACGGCGTCCTCGAAGAAACGCGGCACGAACTCCCTTACGAGATCGGTCTGTTCGGGCTGCCAGAAGCCCTGGGCGGTGGCGGTGAAGAGGTAGTTGGACAGGTCGTCGTCGGTGAACATCGCCTTCCAGGCGGCGCGCTTGGCGGCCGGGTCGGGCAGGGCGGCGCGGCAGCGGGCGGCGCCCTCCTGGCCGGTGGCGCTGGGGTCCTGGACGAGTTCGGCCTCGATGACGGCGTCGTCGACGGCGCCGAGGACGGAGAGCCGGCCGAGGATGCGCCAGCGCAGTTCGGGGTCGAGTTCGGGTCCGCCGGGGACGGTTCCCTCGGAGATCCAGGCGCTGATGGTGTCGGGCTGGGCGGCGACGTCGATGAGGTGGCGCACCGCGACGAGGCGCAGTCCGGGGTTGTCGCCGTCCTCGGTGCGGCGGATCAGGTCGCGGCACAGGGAGGCCAGGGTGGCGAGGGCGGCGGGCCGTTCGTGCGCGGGCAGGTACCGGTCGGCGATCTGGGCGGCGGCGAAGGCGAGGACGCCCTGGACGACGGCGAGGTCGGTCTCCTCGGGGAGGTGGGCGCGGGCGGTCTCCAGGTAGGCGGCGGGGTCGAGGTCGCCGTCGCGGACCATGTCGCGCAGGGTGTTCCACAGGACGGCGCGGGTGAGGGCGTCGGGGACGCCGGAGATGCCGCGCAGGGCGGTCTCCTCGGACTCGTCGTCGAGGCGGATCTTGGCGTAGGTGAGGTCGAGGTCGTTGGGGACGACGAGGGCGGGGCGGGGCCCGGGGCGGGCCTCGGCGGGCTGGTTCTGCGGGATGTCCGTCTCGTAGCGCTCGCGCAGGACGAGGGCGCGGTCGCCGCTCATGCCGCGGTCGTAGACGCCGACGGTGACGCGGTGGGGGCGGCTGCCGTCGCGGTCGACGGTGAGGGTCCACTCCCCCGGCCGGGTGGCGACGGTCGCGGTGAGGGTGTCGACGCCGGTGGTGCGCAGCCAGGAGCCGGCCCAGGCGTGGACGTCGCGTTCGGTGGCCGCGGCGAGGGACTCGATGAAGTCGGCGAGGGTGGCGTTGCCGAACCTGTGGCGGCTGAAGTGGGTGTTGATGCCGGCGAGGAAGTCCTTCTCGCCGAGCCAGGCCACGAGTTGGCGCAGGGCGGAGGCGCCCTTGGCGTAGGAGATGCCGTCGAAGTTGAGGAGCGCGGAGGCGGTGTCGGGGACGGCTTCGGGGTCGGGGGCGACGGGGTGGGTGGAGGGCCGCTGGTCGGCGTCGTAGCCCCACGCCTTGCGGACGATCCCGAAGTCGGTCCAGGTGTCCGTGCCCCACTTCCTGGGACGAGTTCCCCCGGACCCGCCGAGGTTGGCTTCGGTGAGGGTCTGGTAGCCCATGTACTCCGCGAAGGACTCGTTCAGCCAGATGTCGTCCCACCAGCGCAGGGTGACGAGGTCGCCGAACCACATGTGGGCCATCTCGTGGGCGATGACCATGGCGCGGGTCTGGCGTTCGGTGTCGGTGACGGCGGAGCGGTAGACGAACTCGTCGCGGAAGGTGACGAGTCCGGGGTTCTCCATGGCGCCGGCGTTGAACTCGGGGACGAACGCCTGGTCGTAGGAGTCGAAGGGGTACGGCTCCTCGAACTTCTCGTGGTAGCGGTCGAAGCAGGCGCGGGTGACGTCGAGGATTTCGTCGGCGTCGGCGTCGAGGTGGGGGGCCAGGGAGCGGCGGCAGTGGATGCCGAAGGGCAGGCCGCGGTGTTCGGTGCGTACCGAGTGCCAGGGGCCGGCGGCGACGGCGACGAGGTAGGTGGAGACGGGCGGGGTGGGTGCCGCCCGCCAGACCCCGTCGTCGGTGCGGGTGGTGACGCTGTTGGCGAGGACGGTCCAGTGGTCGGGGGCCGTCACGGAGAGTTCGAAGACGGATTTGAGGTCCGGCTGGTCGAAGGCGGCGAAGACGCGCTGGACGTCGTCCATGAACATCTGCGTGTAGAGGTAGGTCTCGCCGTCGGCGGGGTCGGTGAAGCGGTGCATGCCCTCGCCGGTGCGGGAGTAGCGCATGGCGGCGTCGACGCGCAGTTCGTGCCGGCCCGGGGCGAGGCCGGTGAGGGGCAGCCGGTTCCCTTGGAAGGTGTCCGGGTCGAGGTGGTGTCCGTCGAGGCTGGCGGAGCGCAGTCCGGCGGGCTTGAGCTCGACGAAGGTGTCCTCCTCACCGGAGTCCCCGCGTACCGTGAAGGTGATGGTGGTGAGGGAGTCGAAGGTGTCGCCGTCGCGCGTCAGGTCGAGTTCGATCCGGTAGCGGTGGACGTCGAGGAGTGTGGCACGGGTCTGCGCTTCGTCGCGCGTCAGTACGGACATGGGTGCCATGCTGCCTGATGGGCGGGGCGCGGCACAGGGGCGGCCTGGTCCGCCGGTCCCGTGCGCGGTGGTCGTGCGCGCCGGATCCCCGGCGGTCGTGCGCCCGCGGCGGTTGCGGTCGCGCGCCCCTGTCCACGCGGTGTGGTCCTGTCCACGTGGTGTGGTCCTGTCCACGCGGTGTGGTCCTGCCGCGTGGGCCGGGGGCGGTGCCCGGCGGGGTGGGGTGGGCGGACTCGGGGGTCACTCCTGGGGGTTGGCGTCCTCCGCGATGCGTTCGTGGTGGCGGATGACCTCGGCGATGACGAAGTTGAGCAGTTTCTCCGCGAACGCCGGGTCGAGGTTGGCGTTCTCGGCCAGCCGTCGGAGCCGGGCGATCTGCTGGGCCTCGCGGGACGGGTCGGCGGGCGGCAGCTGGTGGGCGGCCTTGAGGTGGCCGACCTGCTGGGTGCATTTGAAGCGCTCGGCGAGCATGTGGACGACGGCGGCGTCGATGTTGTCGATGCTCTCGCGCAGCCGGGCGAGTTCGGCACGGACGGCCGGGGCGGCGTCGTCCGTACTGCCGGTGTTGCTGGTGGTCATGGAGAAACCCTACGGGGCGTGTCTCTGCGGGGTGTGTGGTCCCGGTCATCGGTGGGCGGCCGGGACCGGGGCCGGGACGCCGGTGCCGTTCGGGTCCGCCGTGGCGGGGGAACCGCGCGGCCTGGGGCCCCGGCCGAAGGTGGGGGACCACGGCGATGTCCTCACGGGTACGGCTCCCGCGGGCACGGTTGCCCGCGGGAGCCGTACCGGGTCTGCGGGCAGCGGCGCGGTTCCCCCTCCCCCGACGGCAGCGACGGCGTCGGCGTCGGCAGCGTCGACAACGACAACGGCAGCGGCGACGGCGACGGCGACGGCTAGAGTGCCGCCGCGGCCCGGGCTATCGCGCTCGCGAACGTGGACACCTCGGTGTACACCCCGGGCGTCATGGGCCGCGCGCACCCGTCGCCCCAGCTCACGATCCCGACCTGGATCCACTTACCGCTGTCGTCCTTGCGGAACATGGGCCCGCCCGAGTCCCCCTGGCACGTGTCCACCCCGCCCCGCGGGATCCCGGCGCAGAGCTCCTGTCCGGCGATCAGCCGGCCGCCGTAGTGCCGCTTGCACTTGAGGTCGGCCACGAAGGGCACCTTCGCCTTGAGCAGCTTCCTGGACCCGGTGTTCGCGTTCTCCGCGGTGTCGCCCCAGCCGGCGATCGTGAACGTCCCCCTGTTGTACCGGGTGTTCGTCGCGATCTTCAGCGTCGGCAGCTCGATGGGCCGGGCGAGCTTGACGAGCGCCCAGTCCTTGCCGTTGCCGTCGTAGCCGGGGGCCTGCACGACCTTGGTGGACTTGACCTTGATCGCTCCGGCGGCACCGAGGTCGGCGACGCCCGCGGTCGCGGTGATGCGGGTGGTGTTGCCCGAGCCGCTCACGCAGTGCGCGGCGGTCAGGACGACGTCCTTCTTGTAGAGCGAACCGCCGCAGCCCATGGAGAGGCTGACCATGAACGGGAACTCGCCCTGTCCGGCGGGCGTGCCACCGACTATCGGGGCGGGCGCGGCGTGCGCGGTGACGGGCTGGAGGCTGGCGGTCGCGAGGGCGACCGCGGCGATGGCCGCGGCCCGCCCGAAGGCCGATCTCCTGAGGAGACCGGGGGTTCTGTTGGTCAACAGGTTCCCTTTCACGAGTTCACGGGGGGGTGCGCGCAGGTGACTGGGCGCACAGGAGAGTGCACAGAAGTATGAAGATCATGCGACCGTGAGGGCAAGGGTAGATGTCACGTGACGGACAGCGAACCCAACCAATGAGAATCCGCTCGCGCCCCTCTAAGGTGGGAGGAGGTTCGGAACCTCCATGGGGGTACGGGCGTGACGAACGACGGTCCGGTCGAGCACGGCTACCCCCACCTGGAGACGGTGCGGGCGGCGGTCACCGCGCTGTACAGACGGCTCTCGTACGACACGGTCCGGACGTTCGCCACGAGCGTCCCCCCTGTCGACGTGGCGTTCCACGACACGGACGACCTGTATCCGGGCGCCCAGCGGGTGGCCCGTGAGCTGGTGCGCCACTTCAGGCTGCCGGACGCCCGGATGATCGTGGGCTTCCGCGAGATGCGGTACGCGGCGAGTGTCGAACTGGCCGCGGGCCCGGAGTACTTCATCGAGCTGAACGACCGCTTCCGTACCCACCGGCGGGACATCGGCGCGGCGCTGGCGCACGAGGTGATGCATGTCTACCTGCACCGCCTCGGGCTGTCCTTCCCGGGCACCCGCGACAACGAGATCCTCACGGACACGGCGACGACGTACCTCGGCGCGGGGTGGCTGCTGCTCGACGCGTACCGGGAGGACGCGTCGTCCTCGCAGAAGCTCGGCTATCTGACGCCGGAGGAGTTCGGGTACGTGCTGGCCAAGCGGTCCCTGGTGTTCGGTGAGGACCCGGCCACCTGGTTCACCAGCGCACAGGCGTACACGGCGTACACCCGGGGCATGGCGCGGGCCCGCGAGGACGGGCGGCAGCCGCCTCTGGCGGCCGCCGGGTGGGCGGGACGGCGGCGCTACGCGCGGGACCGGCGCCGTGCGCAGGACCGGGCCGTGGCCCGGGTGTCCGCGGACAGCGCCCCGTACGCCTTCACGCCGGACGGGCGGGGGCCACTGCGGGTCTCGTTCCCCTGTCCCACCTGCCATCAGCGGATACGGGTGCCGGTGCGGGGGCCGGTACGGGCCCGGTGCGGGCTGTGCCGGACGGTGCTGGAGTGCGACACGTGAAGGTCGCCCGCCGGGGGACACCGCGGGCGCGTTGTGGCTGATCGCGCAGTTTCCCGCGCCCCTTCGGAGCGCGCTACCGCGCTCCGTGGACGGGAGCCGGGGGCTGTGCCGCCGCCAGGAGGCGCAGGGCCGTGTCGCCCGCTTCGGCGGGGGTCCACCGGGCTCCCTTGTCCGCGCCGGGGCCCGGGTGCCAGCCGTCCATGACCGTGATCCGGCCGCCTTCCGTACCGAAGACCCGGCCGGTGACCCCGGCGCTCGCGGTGGAGCCGAGCCAGACGACGAGCGGTGACACGTTCTCGGGGGCCATCGCGTCGAAGCCGCTGTCCGGTGCCGCCATGGCCTGCGCGAAGGCCGTCTCGGTCATCCGGGTGCGCGCGGCCGGCGCGATGGCGTTGACCTGCACCCCGTAGCGGCCCGTCTCGGCGGCGGCCACCAGGGTGAGCCCGATGACGCCGGCCTTCGCCGCGCTGTAGTTGCCCTGTCCCACGGAACCCGAGAGGCCCGCCCCGGAACTGGTGTTGACGACGCGTGCCCGCGGCAGCCGCCCCGCCCTCGTCTCGGCCCGCCAGTGTGCGACGGCGTGCTTCAGCGGCAGGAAGTGGCCCTTCAGGTGTACGCGCACGACGGCGTCCCAGTCGTCCTCGTCGAGGTTCACCAGCATGCGGTCGCGGAGGAAGCCGGCGTTGTTCACGAGGGTGTCGAGCCGTCCGAAGGCGTCCACCGCCGTGCGGACGAGGGAGGCGGCGCCCTCGGTCGTCGCGACGTCCCCGGTGTGTGCGACGGCCTCGCCGCCCGCCGCCGTGATCTCCTCGACGACCTGCCGGGCCGGGCTGCCGGCCCCTGGCGAACCGCCGGGCCCGGGTGAACCGTCGGGTCCGACCCCCAGGTCGTTGACGACGACCCGTGCCCCCTCGGCCGCGAAGGCGAGCGCGTGGGCGCGGCCGAGGCCGCGGCCCGCCCCCGTGACGATCACCACCCGTCCGTCGCAGATCCCGGCGGCGGTGCCCGTGCCCGTGCTCGTCCCTGTTGCCGTGTCTGCCGTGTCTGCCGTGTCTGCCGTGTCTGCCGTGCCTGCTGCGTCTGCCGTGTCAGCCATGTCGGCGGTCCTCCTTGTCGACGTCGGCGGCCGCCGCGTCCAGGAAGGCGGGCCGCTCGCCGCCGCCGTGGACGAGGAGGCCGGCGCCGGTGATGTACGCGGCGGCGTCCGACGCGAGGAAGACGGCCGCCCCGCCGACGTCCGCGGGCGTGGCGAGCCTCCCCAGCGGGACGGTGCGGGAGACGGCCCCGATGCCGTCCTCTCCCCCGTAGTGGAGGTGCGACAGCTCGGTGCGGACCATGCCGACCACGAGGGTGTTGACCCGTACGTCCGGTGCCCACTCGACGGCCATCGAGCGCGCCAGGTTCGCCAGCCCGGCCTTGGCCGCCCCGTAGGCGGCCGTGCCGGGCGAGGGCCGGGTCCCGCTGACGCTGCCGATCATCACGACGGAGCCCCGGGCACGCTTCAGCCCGTCGTACGCCGCCAGGGAGGCCGTCAGGGGTGCGGTGAGGTTGAGGGCGATCACGCGTGCGTGCCGTTCGGCCTCCGTCCCGGCGAGCAGCCGGTGGGGGGTGCCGCCGGCGTTGTTGACCAGGACGTCGAGGCGGGGCAGCCGCCCGAAGAAGGCGCGCACCGCCGACGGGTCCCGCAGGTCGAGGGGGGCGAACCCGACGCCTTCCAGCGGGTCTCGGGGTGGTCTGCGTGCGCAGACCACGACCTCGTCCCCCGTGTCGGCGAACGCCCGGGCGATTCCGGCGCCGACGCCCCTGGTCCCGCCCGTGACCACCACGAGCCGTTTGTCCACAGGGCCTCCCGCTGACCGGCGCCGGCTGTTACCTTCACATCAGATCGCACCTAACAAACGTTTGGTGGAAAGGTAGCTGATGTCTCCATGGGTGTCTCCACCTCGTCCCCGGAAAAAGGGATTTCCGTC
Organism: Streptomyces beigongshangae; assembly: GCF_019710745.1. Lineage (GTDB taxonomy): Bacteria > Actinomycetota > Actinomycetes > Streptomycetales > Streptomycetaceae > Streptomyces > Streptomyces beigongshangae. The sequence goes on along the minus strand of NZ_JAHKJW010000039.1, from coordinate 30,251 downwards.
GTCACGGTCGACTTCCCGCCGGTGAACGCGCTGCCGGTGCACGGCTGGTTCGAGCTGGCCGGCGCGGTGCGCGCGGCAGGGCGCGACCCCGGGATCCGCTGTGTGGTGCTGGCCGCCGAGGGGCGGGGGTTCAACGCGGGCGTGGACCTCAAGGAGATACAGGCGCAGGGCGACAGCGCCCTGCTCGGCGCCAACCGCGGCTGCGCCGATGCCTTCGCGGCCGTGTACGAGTGCGAGGTGCCGGTGGTGGCGCAGGTGCACGGCTTCTGTCTGGGCGGCGGGATAGGTCTGGCGGGGAACGCGGACGTGATCGTGGCGAGCGAGGACGCCACGTTCGGGCTGCCCGAGCTGGACCGGGGAGCGCTGGGCGCGGCCACGCACCTGGCCCGTCTGGTGCCCCAGCACCTGCTGCGCGCGCTGTACTACACCTCGCGCACGGTGACCGCCGCCGAGCTGCACGGGCACGGGTCGGTGTGGCAGGTCGTGGCGCGCGACCGGCTGCGCCCGGCGGTGCTGGAGCTGGCCCGTGAGATCGCGGGCAAGGACGGCCGGCTGATCCGGCTCGCCAAGGCCGCGATCAACGGCATCGACCCGGTCGACGTGCGCCACAGCTACCGGTTCGAGCAGGGCTTCACCTTCGAGGCGGCCGTCGGCGGCACGGGCGGGCGGGTGCGGAGCACGTTCGGGGGAGGAGGGCCGTCGGGTGGGTGACAAGACGATGACCGCCGACGAGGCCGTCGCCCGGCTGGGGAGCGGGATGACCGTCGGCATCGGGGGCTGGGGCTCCCGCCGCAAGCCGATGGCCCTCGTCCGGGCGCTGCTGCGCTCACCGGTCACCGACCTCACGGTCGTGTCGTACGGCGGCCCGGACGTCGGCATGCTGGCGGCCGCCGGGCGGATACGGAAGCTGGTCGCCCCCTTCGTGACGCTCGACTCGGTCCCGCTCGAACCGCACTACCGGGCAGCGCGGGAGAGCGGCTCCCTGGACCTGATGGAGATCGACGAGGCGATGTTCATGTGGGGCCTGCGGGCGGCCGCCGTCCGGCTCCCGTTCCTGCCGGTGCGGGCCGGCATCGGCTCCGACGTGATGCGCGTCAACCCGGAGCTGCGCACGGTCACTTCGCCGTACGAGGACGCTGAGACGGGGGTGCACGAGACCTTCGCCGCCATGCCGGCCCTGCGGCTGGACGCGGCGCTGGTCCATGTGAACCGCGCCGACCGGGCGGGCAACGGCCGGTACCTGGGCCCCGACCCGTACTTCGACGACCTGTTCTGCGAGGCGGCCGGGGCGGCGTACGTGTCCTGCGAGCGGATCGTCGACACGGCGGAGCTGACGAAGGCCGCGCCCCCGCAGACCCTGCTGCTCAAACGGCTCCATGTGACGGGTGTCGTGGAGGCGCCTGGCGGGGCGCACTTCACGTCGTGCGCGCCCGACCACGACCGGGACGAGGGCTTCCAGCGGTTCTACGCGTCCACGCCGTGGCCCGAGTTCGCCGGGAGGTTCCTCGCGGGCGACGAGCCGGCCTACCGCGCCGCCGTGCGGACCTGGCACGAGGAGGGGCGGTGAGCGCGCCGCCGGGCGTCTGCCCGGACGGTTCCCGGCAGCGCGTCACCCGCGCCGAGTACTGCGTGATCGCCTGCGCCGAGGCGTGGCGGGGCGACGGCGAGGTGCTGGCCAGTCCGATGGGCCCGATCCCCTCGATCGGCGCCCGCCTCGCCCGGCTCACCTTCTCGCCCGACCTGCTGCTGACCGACGGCGAGGCGATGCTGGTGGGACCCGACGGCACCCCGGAGGGCTGGCTGCCGTACCGGCAGCACCTGGCGCTGGTGACCGGCGGGCGCCGGCACGTGATGATGGGCGCGAGCCAGCTGGACCGCTTCGGCAACCAGAACATCTCGTGCGTGGGCGACTGGGAGCGGCCCGCCCGGCAGTTGCTCGGGGTGCGGGGCGGTCCCGTCAACACGGTGAACAACCCGGTCAGCTACTGGGTGCCCGGACACTCGACGCGGGTCTTCGTGGAGAAGGTCGACCTGGTCGGCGGGGTGGGGTACGACAGCGCGGCGGCGGCCGGTCCCACGGCGACCCGTTTCCACCGCATCCCGCGCGTGGTGTCGAACCTGGGTGTGTTCGACTTCGCGACCCCGGACCGCTCGATGCGGCTCGCCTCGCTGCATCCGGGGGTGACGGTCGAGGAGGTCGCCGCGGCGACGGGCTTCGGGCTGACGGTCCCGGACGACGTCCCGTGCACCCGCGAACCGTCCGCGTCGGAGCTGGCGGCGATCCGCGAGGTCCTCGACCCGCGGGGCCTGCGCGACCGGGAGGTGAAGGGCTGATGGAGACCGCGTTCACCCGGCTCGTCGGCGTCCGGCACCCGATCGTGCAGACCGGGATGGGCTGGGTCGCGGGCCCGCGGCTGGTCTCCGCGGCCGCGAACGCGGGCGTGCTGGGCGTCCTCGCCTCCGCGACGATGACGCCGGACGGGCTGCGGACGGCGATCCGGGAGGTGCGCTCCCGTACGCGGGAGCCGTTCGGGGTGAACCTGCGCGCGGACGCGGGGGACGCCCGCGAGCGCGTGCGGATCATCGTGGAGGAGGGGGTGCGGGTCGCCTCCTTCGCGCTCGCGCCCTCCCGTGAGCTGATGGCCGAGCTCGGGGACGCGGGCGTGCTCGTCGTCCCCTCGGTCGGGGCCCGCCGCCACGCCGAGAAGGTCGCGGCCTGGGGAGCGGACGCGGTGATCGTGCAGGGCGGCGAGGGCGGCGGCCACACCGGCGAGGTGGCCACCACCGTGCTCCTGCCCCAGGTCGTGGACGCCGTGGAGGTACCCGTCGTCGCCGCCGGGGGTTTCTTCGACGGCCGGGGGCTGGTGGCGGCACTCGCGTACGGCGCCGCGGGGGTCGCCATGGGCACCCGTTTCCTGCTCACCTCGGACTCGGCGGTGCCGGACGCGGTGAAGGCCCGCTATCTCGCGGCCACGGTGCGGGACGTCACGGTGACGACCGCCGTGGACGGCCTGCCGCACCGCATGCTCCGTACGGACCTGGTCGACGCCCTGGAGGGAGCGGGCCGCACGAGGACGCTGGCCCGGGCGGTGCGCCGGGCCGCCGGCTTCCGGAAGCTCTCGGGACTCACCTGGTCCCGGATGATCCGCGACGGCCTGGCGGCGAGACACGGCAGGGACCTGACCTGGAGCCAGGTCCTCCTGGCCGCCAACACCCCGATGCTGTTGCGCGCGGCGATGATCGAGGGGAGGACGGACGTGGGGGTCATGGCGGCGGGCCAGGTGGCGGGGGTGATCGACGACCTGCCGTCGTGCGAGGTGCTGGTGGAACGGGTGATGGCACAGGCGCACGGAACACTGGACGCCCTCTCCGGTCCCTGGGGCCGGGGCCCTTAGATGCGCGGGGAACCGCGCGACCGGCCCCCACCGGCCCGCACCGGCCCGCACCCGACGGCCGACCGGAAGCCGCTCGACGGTTGGCGGACGGCGGACGGCGGACGGCAGGCGGCGGCGGACGGCAGGCGGCGGTCTAGAGCCGCTCGACGATCGTGACGTTCGCCTGGCCTCCGCCCTCGCACATCGTCTGCAGGCCGAACCGCCCTCCGCTGCGCTCCAGTTCATGGAGGAGGGTCGTCATCAGCCTCACCCCGGTCGCGCCCAGCGGATGCCCCAGGGCGATCGCGCCCCCGTTCACGTTGACCCGGTCGGGATCCGCGCCGGTCTCCTTCAGCCACGCCAGCACGACGGGCGCGAACGCCTCGTTGATCTCGACGAGATCGATCCCGTCGATCGGCATCCCGGTCCTCTCCAGGGCGTACGCGGTGGCGGGGATCGGCGCCGTCAGCATCCGTACGGGGTCCTCCCCCCGTACGGAGAGGTGGTGCACGCGCGCGCGTGGCGTGAGCCCGTGCTCGCGCAGGGCCCGCTCCGAGGCGAGCAGCATCGCGGCCGCCCCGTCGGACACCTGCGAGGAGCAGGCGGCGGTGACGGTGCCGCCCTCGACCACCGGTCGCAGACCCGCCATCTTCTCCAGCGAGGTGTCCCGCCGGGGTCCCTCGTCGACCGTGGCGTCCCCGAGCGGCACGGTCTCCCGCTCGAAGCGTCCCTCGTCGATCGCGCGCAGCGCCCGCCGGTGGGACCGCAGGGCGAACTCCTCCTGGTCCCGCCGGCTGATCCCCCACTCGGCGGCGATCAGCTCGGCGCCGTGGAACTGGTTGACGGGCTGTCCGCCGTACCGCGCCCGCCACCCCTCGCTGCCGGCGAACGGGCCCTCCGTGAGTCCCAGCGGCTCGGCCGCCCGGCGGGAGGCGAAGGCGATGGGGATCTGCGTCATGTTCTGGACGCCGCCCGCGACCACGAGGTCCTGCGTGCCCGAGAGCACTCCCTGGGCGGCGAAGTGCACGGCCTGCTGGGAGGAGCCGCACTGCCGGTCGACCGTCACCCCCGGCACCTCCTCGGGCAGTCCGGCCGCCAGCCAGGACGTCCGCGCGATGTCACCGGCCTGCGGTCCCACGGCGTCCAGGCAGCCGAAGACGACGTCCTCGACGGCGGCGGGGTCGATCCCGGAGCGTGCGACCAGGGCCTTCAGGACGTGCGCGCCCAGGTCGGCCGGATGGACCCCACCCAGGCCGCCCCCGCGACGCCCCACGGGTGTACGGACCGCTTCGACGATGTACGCCTCGGCCATGGCGACTCCCCTCGATCAGCTGCTGTCCGCGGCTGTCCCCCGCGGCTGCTTCCCGCGGTCGTTCCCCGCGGTGATCCCGTCCAGCACCATCGACAGGTACTGCCGGGCGATCTCGTCCGGGCTGTGCTGTCCACCGGGCCGGTACCAGGACGCGGCGACCCACACGGTGTCGCGCACGAACCGGTAGGTGAGCCGGATGTCGAGGTCGTCCCGGAAGACCCCGGCGCTCACGCCCCGCTCCAGCGTGGACAGCCACGCCTTCTCGAAGTTGCGCTGCGACTCGGCGAGGAACGCGAAGCGCTCCTGCGCGGCGAGGTGCCTGGACTCCTTCTGGTAGATCGCGACGGCCGCGCGGTGCCGGTCGATCTCCCGGAACGACTCGGTGACCAGGGCCTCCAGCGTCTCGCGGGGGCCGAGTTCGGCGTCCAGGACGGTGTCGTAGCCGTCCCAGAGCTCGTCCAGGAAGGTCCGCAGGATCTCCTCCAGCATCGATTCCTTGGAGTCGAAGTGGTAGTAGAGGCTGCCGGCGAGCATGCCGGCGTGGTCCGCGATCCGGCGCACGGTGGTGGCGTTGTAGCCCTGCTCGGCGAAGACCTCGGCGGCGGTGCCGAGGAGTTCACGGCGCCGCTCGGGCGAGGCGGCCGTCTGGGGCTTCTTCTTGGTGGGCACGGCTCCATTCTCATCCCGGTACGGGCCCGCCGGGCCCGGCGGCCCCGGCGGGCCCGGCGGAGCGCTCACGCGTGCTGGCTGCTCACGGAGACCACCTCACCCGTCAGGTAGGAGGAGTAGCCGGACGCCAGGAACACGATCACGTTGGCCACCTCCCACGGTTCGGCGTGCCGCCCGAATGCCTCGCGGGCCGTCAGTTCCGCCAGCAGTTCGGGGGTCGTCACCTTCACCAGGTGCGGGTGCAGGGCGAGGCTCGGCGCGACGGCGTTGACCCGCACTCCGAGCGCGGCCGCCTCCATGGCCGCGCACCGGGTCAGCGCCATCACGCCCGCCTTCGCGGCCGCGTAGTGCGCCTGGCCCGCCTGGGCCCGCCAGCCGACGACGGAGGCGTTGTTGACGATCACCCCGCCGCGGCCGCCCTCCCGGTAGGCCCGCAGGGCCGCGCGGGTGCACCGGAACGTGCCATTCAGCGTCACGTCGAGCACCTTCGACCACTGCTCGTCGCTCATGTCGACGAGGTTCGCCGTCCCGCCCAGTCCCGCGTTGTTGACCACGATGTCGAGCCGGCCGTGCAGCCGCACGGCCGTGCGGAAGAGCGCCTGCACCCGGGCCTCGTCGGTGACGTCGCAGACGAGCGCCGCGACACCCTCGAACTCCCCGGCCAGCTCCGCCTCGTACGCCTTCAGCCGCCGCTCGTGCGCGTCGCTGATCAGTACGCGCGCGCCCTCCTCCAGGAGGCGGCGGGCCGTGGCACCGCCGATGCCGGCGCCCGCGGCGGCCGTGACGACGGCGGTACGTCCCTCCAGCAGTCCGTGCCCGGGCGGGTACTCCGGGGCCTCGGCCGCTGGAGCCCCGGCCCTCGGGCTCTCGACGTCTGTCATGGACCCACGCTAACCTACCAAACACTTGTTAGGGAAGGTTGGCCGTCGTGGACCTCACGCACTCCCCCGCCGACGAGGCGTTCCGCGCCGAGGCCCGGGCCTGGCTCGGCGGACACGTGCCCACCGGACCGCTGCCCTCCCTGGAGACCGCGGAGGGCTTCGCGGCCCACCGCGCCTGGGAGGCCGAACTCGCCGCGGACCGCTGGGCGGTGGTGTCCTGGCCGGCGGCGTACGGCGGGCGGGACTGCGGGCTGGTCCGGTGGCTGGTCTTCGAGGAGGAGTACTGGGCGGCGGGTGCCCCGGGCCGGGTCGGCCAGAACGGCGTGAGCCTCCTCGCACCGACGCTCTTCGACCACGGCACCGAGGAGCAGCGCGCCCGGATCCTGCCGCCGATGGCCCGCGGCGAGACCGTCTGGGCGCAGGCATGGTCCGAGCCGGAGGCCGGGTCCGACCTCGCCTCGCTCAGGTCGAGAGCGGTGCGTACGGACGGCGGCTGGCTGCTGAGCGGGCACAAGACGTGGTCGTCCCGGGCCGCGTTCGCCGACCGCGCGTTCGGCCTGTTCCGCAGCGAGCCGAACCTGCCGAAGCCCCATCAGGGCCTCACCTACCTGATGTTCGACCTGCGGGCGCCGGGGGTGACAGTCCGCCCGATCGGCCGGCTGGACGGGAAGCCGGCGTTCGCCGAGATCTTCCTGGACGAGGTGTTCGTGCCGGACGAGGACGTGATCGGCGAGCCCGGCCGGGGGTGGCGGGTGGCGATGTCGACGGCGGGCAACGAACGCGGGCTGACGCTGCGCTCCCCCGGCCGCTTCCTGGCGGCGGCGGACCGGCTGGCCGCGCTCTGGCACGGGCGTGGCCGGGACCCGTCCACCCGTGACCGGGTGGCGGACGCGGTGATCGGTGCCCGCGCGTACCAGCTGTTCACGTACGCGGCGGCGGCCCGGTTCCTCGACGGCGCGCCCCTCGGGCCGGAGTCCAGTCTGAACAAGGTCTTCTGGTCCGAGTACGACATCGCCCTGCACGAGACGGCTCTGGACCTCCTGGGCGGGCAGGGGGAGGCGCCCGGCGGGGAGGGGGCGGACGGGGATGGCGGGGGCGGCTGGGGTGAGGGGTACGTCTTCTCGCTCGCCGGCCCCCTCTACGCGGGGACGAACGAGATCCAGCGCGACATCATCGCCGAGCGGCTTCTCGGGCTGCCGAGGGGGCGCCGCTGATGCGCTTCCTCCTGGACGACGGGCAGACCGCCTTCGCCCGCTCCCTGGACGCCCTGCTGACGGCGGCGGACACGCCCGCGGCCGTACGGGCCTGGGGCGCCGGGGACCCCGCGGCCGGGCGCGCGCTGTGGTCGCGTGTCGCCGACGCGGGGGTGTTCGCGCTGGCGGTGCCCGAGGCGTACGGGGGGTTCGGGCCGCGTCCCGTCGACCTCGTGGTGGCCTTCCTGGAGCTGGGGAGGCACGTGGTGCCGGGGCCGCTGGTGGAGACGGTGGCGGCGGCCGCGCTGCTGACGGAGCCGGGGCCCGCGGAGAGGTTCCTGCCGGGGCTGGCGGCCGGGGGGACGGTCGCGACGGTGGCCCTGCCGGGCTCCGGGCCGTACGTGCTGGACGGGGACGCGGCGGATGTGGAGTTCGCCGTGACCGGGACGGCGGGGACGGCAGGGAGTGCAGGGAGTGCGAGGAGCGCGGGTGGGGAGTTGTGGGTTCGGGGGTGTTCCGTTCCGTGTGTGCGGCGGTCCCTGGATCCCGCCCGCCGGCTGTGTCCTCCGCGTTCCGGTGGTGAGCTCGTGGCCGCCGGCCCCCGGGTCGTCGCGGGTGCCGCCGACGCCCTGCGGTGGGCGCGTCTCGCGGTCGCCGCCCAGGCCCTCGGGGTGGGGCTCGCCCTTCTCGACCGGACCGTGGCGTACGTCGGGCAGCGCCGTCAGTTCGGCGTCCCGGTCGGTTCCTTCCAGGCGGTCAAGCACCGGCTGGCCGACGCGTTGATCGCGTTGGAGTTCGCGCGTCCGCTGCTGTTCGGGGCCGCGCTGTCGATGGGCCCGGCGGACATCGCCGCCGCCAAGGTCGCGGCCTGCGAGGCGGCGTACGCCACCGCCCGTACGGCCCTGCAACTGCACGGGGCGATCGGTTACACCGCCGAGTACGACCTCTCGCTGTGGCTGACCAAGGCGCGGGCGCTGCGCTGCGCCTGGGGCGGCCCGGGCGAGTGCCGGGCGCTGGTGCTCGACGGCGACGGGTCCGGTGGTGGGCCCGGTGGTGGGGTCAGTGGGAGTGCTCGTCGTCGCCCGTGAGTTCGCGGTACTCCTCGACGGTCGGCTTGGGGACGTACGTGTTCTCTCCGTACATGGCGCGGGCGAGGCGGGCCCGCAGCCGCTGGGAGGCCCTGACCTTGCGTTCGACGCCGTTCGCGTCGACGAGCGGGCCCACGTCGTAGGGCGGGGCCTGCTCGTGCTGGGTGAGGGTGAACCGCTGTGCCGGGGTGAGGGGTTCGTGCACCTCCACGTACTCGCCGTGCGGCAGCCGCTTGATCCTGCCGGACTCCCTGCCGTGCAGGACCTTGTCCCGGTCGCGGCGCTGCAGGCCGAGGCAGACGCGTCTGGTGACGACGAAGGCGAGGACCGGCACCGCGAAGAACGCGATCCGCACGAACCAGGTGATCGCGTTGATCGACAGGTGCAGACGGGTGGCCACGATGTCGTTGCCGCCGCCGATCAGCAGCACCGCGTACAGGCTCAGCCAGGCCACGCCGAGCGCGGTGCGCGTGGGGACGTTGCGGGGGCGGTCCAGGATGTGGTGCTCGCGTCTGTCGCCGGTGATCCACGCCTCGACGAAGGGGTAGACGCCGATCGCCAGCAGGATCAGCGGGAACAGGGTGAAGGGGATGAAGACGCCCAGTGCCAGGGTGTGGCCCCAGGCGTTGATCTCCCATCCCGGCATCACCCGGATCAGCCCTTCGGAGAAGCCGAGGTACCAGTCCGGCTGGGCGCCGGTGGTGACCAGGTCCGGGCGGTAGGGGCCGAACGCCCAGACGGGGTTGATCGTGGCGATCGCGCCCATCATCGACAGCACGCCGAAGACCAGGAAGAAGAAGCCGCCCGCCTTGGCCATGTAGACCGGCAGGAACGGCATGCCGACGACGGACTTCTCGTCACGGCCGGGGCCCGGGTACTGCGTGTGCTTGTGGTAGAAGACGAGGATCAGGTGGGCGACGACCAGGCCGAGCATGATGCCCGGCAGCAGGAGGACGTGGACCGGGAAGAGCCGGGAGATGATGTCGTGCCCCGGGAACTCCCCGCCGAAGAGGAAGAAGGAGAGGTACGTGCCGACGACCGGCACGGACAGGATCGCGCCCTGGGCGAAGCGGATGCCGGTGCCGGAGAGCAGGTCGTCGGGGAGCGAGTAGCCGGTCAGGCCGGTGAGGATGCCGAGGAACAGCAGGGTCCAGCCGAAGAGCCAGTTCAGCTCGCGGGGCTTGCGGAACGCGCCGGTGAAGAACACGCGCATCATGTGCACGAGCATTCCGGCGACGAAGACGACGGCTGCCCAGTGGTGGATCTGGCGGATCAGGAGTCCGCCGCGCACGTCGAAGCTGATGTCGAGGGTGGACTCGTACGCCCTGGTCATGACGATGCCGTTGAGGGGCTCGTACGAGCCGTTGTAGACGACCTCGACGCCGCTCGGTTCGAAGAAGAGGGTGAGGTAGACGCCGGTGAGGATCAGGACGACGAAGCTGTAGAGGCAGATCTCGCCCAGCATGAAGGACCAGTGGTCCGGGAACACCTTGCGCATCTGGTTCCTGGCGAGGGTGTGGATGCCGAGACGGCCGTCGGCCCAGTCGGCCACGCGCTCGCCCTTGCCTGCGGCTGTCGCTGTCCTTGTGTCGTTCCGCCTGTCCATGAGTGGCCCTCCCCTGGGGTGAGTTCAGGGTGGCACGGGGCTCCGCGAAGCCAAAGGGGTCGTGTCGCGGCCGACCGCCGGTGGGGGCCGGCCGCGCCGTTCCCCGCGCCCCCGGGTGGGCGGGGCCACGCCGGATGTTCGTCCACCGGCCGGCGCTCGTACTCTTTGCGCATGGAACGCGCCGGCCGCCTGCTGTCCCTCGCCGTCTGCCTCCTCGCGGTGGCGGCGTGCTCCGCCGGATCCGGCGGGAGCGGTGACGGTGCGCGCCCGGACGCCCGGGTCTCCGCCCCGGCCCCGTCCGCGGGGCTGGACGCGCCGGGCAAGAAGGACCTGGCGCAGCGGATCGTGTCCAGTGCGGAGAACTCCAGCCTCGACTGGCGCGCGCAGTACGACTACGTCGAGGACATCGGTGACGGGCGCGGGTACACCGCGGGGATCATCGGCTTCACCACCGGTACGCACGATCTGCTGGTGCTGGTCGAGCGGTACACGAAGTCCCACCCGGACAACGCGCTGGCCCGCTATCTGCCCGCCCTGCGGGAGGTGGACGGCTCCGGCTCCCACGAGGGTCTGGGGGCCGGTTTCGAGGCGGCCTGGCAGGCGGAGTCCCGGAAGCCGGCGTTCGAGCGCGCGCAGGACGCCGAGCGGGACCGGGTGTACTTCGGTCCGGCGGTGCGGCTCGCGAAGCGCGACGGTCTGGGTGCGCTCGGCCAGTTCGTCTACTACGACGCCATGGTGATGCACGGGCCCGGTACCGATCCCGGTTTCCACGGCCTCCGCGAGCGGGCCGTCGCGCAGGCGGACACCCCTGCGGAGGGGGGCGACGAGAAGGCGTACCTCGACGTCTTCCTGGACGTGCGCCGCGAGGCGATGAAGTCGGAGGGCCGCGACACGTCCCGCGTGGACACGGCTCAGCGGCGTTTCCTGTACGACGGCAATCTGGGTCTGGAGACGCCGTTGAAGTGGGAGGTCTACGGCCAGCCGTACGAGATCCGCTGAGCGTCGTCGAGTTCAGGGGCGCTCTCCAGGGGCGCGGGGAACTGCACGGCCCGTGGACGCACCACGGCGCCCGCCAGTGTCCGGTCGGGGACGAGGGCGGGCGCCGCGTTCAGTTCCGTACGCCGTTGTACGGGACGTCCGGGGGGAGCGTCAGACCATCAGGGAACGGTCCGTGGGGCGGACCGGTGCCGGCAGTTCGCTGGTTCCGGTCAGGAAGCGGTCGACCCCGCGGGCGGCCGAGCGGCCCTCCGCGATGGCCCACACAATGAGGGACTGGCCGCGTCCGGCGTCACCGGCGACGAAGACGCCGGGGACGTTGGTCGCGTAGTCGCCGTCGCGTGCGATGTTGCCGCGCTCGTCGAGTTCGAGGGCGAACTGGGAGACCAGCCCGTTCTCCTGGTCGGTGCCGGTGAAGCCCATGGCGAGGGTGACCAGCTGGGCGGGGATCCTGCGCTCCGTGCCCGGCTTCTGCGTGAGCCGGCCGTCGACGAACTCGACCTCGACGAGGTGCAGCCACTGGACGTTGCCGTCCTCGTCGCCCTCGAAGTGGGTGGTGGAGACGGAGTAGACCCGCTCGCCGCCCTCCTCGTGCGCGGAGGTCACCTTGTAGAGCATGGGGAACGTCGGCCAGGGCTGGTGCGGGGCCCGGTCCGCGCCCGGCTGCGGCATGATCTCCAGCTGGGTGACGGAGGCCGCACCCTGGCGGTGGGCGGTGCCCACGCAGTCCGCGCCGGTGTCGCCGCCGCCGATGACGACGACGTGCTTGCCCTCGGCGGTGATGGGGGGCGCCACGAAGTCGCCCTCCTGCACCTTGTTGGCGAGCGGCAGGTACTCCATCGCGAAGTGGATGCCGTTCAGCTCGCGCCCGGGGACGGGCAGGTCGCGGGAGACGGTCGCGCCGGCCGCGACGACCACGGCGTCGTACCGCTTGCGCAGGTCGGTGGCCTTGAGGTCGCGGCCGATCTCGACGCCGGTGCGGAAGCGGGTGCCCTCCGCGCGCATCTGCTCGATGCGGCGGTTGATGTGCCGCTTCTCCATCTTGAACTCGGGGATGCCGTAGCGCAGCAGGCCGCCGACGCGGTCGGCGCGCTCGTAGACCGCGACCGTGTGGCCCGCCCGGGTCAGCTGCTGGGCGGCGGCCAGGCCAGCGGGGCCCGAGCCGATGACGGCGACCGTCTTGCCGGACAGGCGTTCGGGGATCTGGGGGGCGACGTTCCCGCCGTCCCACGCCTTGTCGATGATGGAGACCTCGACGTTCTTGATGGTCACGGGCGGCTGGTTGATGCCCAGCACGCACGCCGACTCGCAGGGGGCGGGGCACAGCCGGCCGGTGAACTCCGGGAAGTTGTTCGTGGCGTGCAGCCGGTCGGAGGCGGCGGACCAGTCCTCGCGGTACGCGAAGTCGTTCCACTCGGGGATGAGGTTCCCGAGCGGACAGCCGTTGTGGCAGAACGGGATGCCGCAGTCCATGCAGCGCGAGGCCTGCGTGGGGATGATCGGGAGGAGGGAGCCGGGGACGTAGACCTCGTTCCAGTCCCTGACGCGCTCCTGGACGGGGCGCGTCCTGGCGACCTCGCGGCCGTGGTGGAGAAAGCCCTTGGGATCAGCCATTGGTCGCCGCCTCCATCATCTTCTCGGTGATCGCGGACTCGTCGAGTCCGGCTCGCTCGGCGGCGTCCTTGGCGGCGAGCACTGCCTTGTACGTACTGGGGATGATCTTGCTGAAGCGGTTCACTGCGGTGTCCCACTCGGCCAGGAGCTTCTCGGCGACGGTGGAGGCCGTCTCCTCCTGGTGGCGGCGCACCACGTCGTGCAGCCACTGCTTGTCGGCGTCGTCCAGGGCCTCGACCGCGCCGAGGTTGCCGGCGTTGACGTTGTCGCGGTCCAGGTCGATGACGTACGCGACACCGCCGGACATGCCGGCCGCGAAGTTGCGGCCCGTCTCGCCGAGCACCACGGCGTGGCCGCCGGTCATGTACTCGCAGCCGTGGTCGCCCACGCCCTCGGCGACCACGGTCGCGCCGGAGTTGCGGACGCAGAAGCGCTCGCCGGTGCGGCCGCGCAGGAAGAGCTCGCCGCCCGTGGCGCCGTACGCGATGGTGTTGCCGGCGATGGTGGAGTACTCGGCGAGGTGGTCGGCGCCCCGGTCGGGGCGGACGATCACGCGGCCGCCGGAGAGGCCCTTGCCGACGTAGTCGTTGGCGTCGCCCTCCAGGCGCAGGGTGACGCCGCGCGGCAGGAACGCGCCGAAGGACTGGCCCGCGGAGCCGGTGAAGGTGATGTCGACGGTGTCGTCGGGCAGGCCCGCGCCGCCGAACTTCTTGGTCACCTCGTGGCCGAGCATGGTGCCGACCGTGCGGTTGATGTTGCGGATGGCGACCTGGGCGCGCACCGGCTGGGCGTCGGCGGGACCGGCCGCGTTGAGGGCGTCGGCGGCGAGCCTGATCAGCTCGTTGTCGAGCGCCTTCTCCAGGCCGTGGTCCTGCTGGACGGTCTGGTGGAGCGCCGCGCCCTCGGGCAGCGCGGGCACGTGGAAGAGCGGGGACAGGTCCAGGCCCTGCGCCTTCCAGTGGTCGACGGCCCGGGTGACGTCGAGCGCCTCGGCGTGGCCGACGGCCTCCTCGACGGAGCGGAAGCCCAGCTCGGCGAGGATCTCGCGGACCTCCTCGGCGATGAACGTGAAGAAGTTGACGATGTACTCGGCCTTGCCGGTGAACCGGTCGCGCAGGACCGGGTTCTGCGTGGCGATGCCGACCGGGCAGGTGTCCAGGTGGCAGACGCGCATCATGACGCAGCCGGAGACGACGAGCGGCGCGGTCGCGAAACCGAACTCCTCGGCGCCGAGGAGGGCGGCGATGACGACGTCCCGGCCGGTCTTCAGCTGGCCGTCGGTCTGCACGACGATGCGGTCGCGCAGACCGTTCAGGAGCAGCGTCTGCTGGGTCTCGGCGAGGCCGAGCTCCCAGGGGCCGCCGGCGTGCTTGAGCGAGGTGAGCGGGGAGGCGCCCGTTCCGCCGTCGTGGCCGGAGATCAGGACGACGTCCGCGTGGGCCTTGGAGACACCGGCGGCGACCGTGCCGACGCCGACCTCGGAGACCAGCTTCACGTGGATCCGCGCCTGCGGGTTCGCGTTCTTCAGGTCGTGGATGAGCTGGGCGAGGTCCTCGATGGAGTAGATGTCGTGGTGCGGCGGCGGGGAGATCAGGCCCACGCCGGGGGTGCTGTGCCGGGTCTTGGCGACCCAGGGGTACACCTTGTGGCCGGGCAGCTGGCCGCCCTCGCCGGGCTTGGCGCCCTGGGCCATCTTGATCTGGATGTCGTCCGCGTTGACGAGGTACTCGGAGGTGACGCCGAAGCGGCCGGAGGCGACCTGCTTGATGGAGGAGCGGCGCGCCGGGTCGTACAGGCGGTCCGGGTCCTCGCCGCCCTCGCCGGTGTTGGACTTGGCGCCCAGCTGGTTCATGGCGACGGCGAGCGTCTCGTGGGCTTCCTTGGAGATGGAGCCGTAGGACATGGCGCCGGTGGAGAAGCGCTTGACGATCTCGCTGACGGGCTCGACCTCGTCGAGGGGGACCGGCGGGCGGCCCGAGTCGAAGCCGAACAGGCCGCGCAGCGTCATCAGGCGCTCGGACTGCTCGTTCACGCGGTCCGTGTACTTCTTGAAGATGTCGTAGCGGTTGCTGCGCGCCGAGTGCTGGAGGCGGAAGACCGTCTCCGGGTCGAACAGGTGCGGCTCGCCCTCGCGGCGCCACTGGTACTCGCCGCCGATCTCCAGGGCGCGGTGGGCGGGCGCGATGCCGCTGGCCGGGTACGCCTTGGCGTGGCGGGCGGCGACCTCCTTGGCGACGACGTCGATGCCGACGCCGCCGATCTTGGTGGCGGTGCCGCTGAAGTACTTCCGCACGAAGGCCGAGTCGAGGCCGACGGCCTCGAAGACCTGGGCGCCGCGGTAGGAGGCGACGGTGGAGATGCCCATCTTGGACATGACCTTCAGGACGCCCCTGCCGAGGGCGTGTATGAGGTTGCGGATGGCCTGCTCGGGCTCGATGCCGGGCAGGAACGTGCCGGCCCTGACCAGGTCCTCGACGGACTCCATCGCCAGGTACGGGTTGACGGCGGCGGCGCCGTAGCCGATGAGGAGGGCCACGTGGTGGACCTCGCGGACGTCGCCGGCCTCGACCAGCAGGCCCACCTGGGTGCGCTGCTTGGTGCGGATGAGGTGGTGGTGGACGGCCGCGGTGAGCAGCAGCGAGGGGATCGGCGCGTGCTCGGCGTCGGAGTGCCGGTCGGAGAGGACGATCAGGCGCGCGCCGTTCGCGAGGGCGGCGTCGGTCTCGGCGCAGATCTCCTCGATGCGGGCGGCGAGGGAGTCGCCGCCGCCGGAGACGCGGTACAGGCCGGAGAGCGTCGCGGCCTTCATGCCCGGCATGTCGCCGTCGGCGTTGATGTGGATGAGCTTGGCCAGCTCGTCGTTGTCGATCACCGGGAAGGGCAGGGTGACGCTGCGACAGGACGCGGCGTTCGGCTCCAGCAGGTTGCCCGCGGGGCCGAGGGAGGAGCGCAGCGAGGTCACGAGCTCCTCGCGGATGGCGTCCAGCGGCGGGTTGGTGACCTGCGCGAACAGCTGGGTGAAGTAGTCGAAGAGCAGCCGCGGGCGCTCGGACAGGGCCGCGATCGGCGAGTCCGTGCCCATGGAGCCCAGCGGCTCGCCGCCGGTCTTGGCCATCGGGGCGAGGATGACGCGCAGCTCCTCCTCGGTGTAGCCGAAGGTCTGCTGGCGGCGGGTGACCGAGGCGTGGGTGTGCACGATGTGCTCGCGCTCGGGCAGGTCGGACAGCTCGATCTCGCCGGCTTCCAGCCAGTCCGCGTACGGGTTCTCGGCGGCGAGGCCGGCCTTGATCTCGTCGTCCTCGATGATGCGGTGCTCGGCGGTGTCCACGAGGAACATCCGGCCGGGCTGGAGGCGGCCCTTGCGGACGACCTTCGCGGGGTCGATGTCGAGGACGCCGACCTCGGAGCCGAGGACGACGAGGCCGTCGTCGGTGACCCAGTAGCGGCCGGGGCGCAGGCCGTTGCGGTCGAGGACCGCGCCGACCTGGGTGCCGTCGGTGAAGGTGACGCAGGCCGGGCCGTCCCAGGGCTCCATCATCGTGGAGTGGAACTGGTAGAAGGCGCGGCGGGCGGGGTCCATGGTGTCGTGGTTCTCCCACGCCTCCGGGATCATCATCAGCACGGAGTGCGGCAGGGACCGGCCGCCGAGGTGCAGCAGCTCCAGGACCTCGTCGAAGGAGGCGGAGTCGGAGGCGTCGGGCGTGCAGACCGGGAAGATCCGGTCGAGGTCCTTGCCGGCGCCGAAGAGGTCCGAGACGAGCTGGGACTCGCGGGCGACCATCCAGTTGCGGTTTCCCTTGACCGTGTTGATCTCGCCGTTGTGCGCGACGAAGCGGTAGGGGTGGGCGAGCGGCCAGCTCGGGAAGGTGTTCGTGGAGAACCGGGAGTGCACGAGCGCGATCGCGGAGGCGAAGCGGCGGTCGGACAGGTCCGGGAAGAAGGGCTCCAGCTGTCCGGTGGTCAGCATGCCCTTGTAGACGATGGTGCGGGCGGAGAGCGACGGGAAGTACACGCCGACCTCGCGTTCGGCGCGCTTGCGCAGCACGAACGCCTTGCGGTCGAGGTCGATGCCCTGGCTGGAACCGTCCGTCACGAAGACCTGGCGGAAGAGGGGCATCGTCGAGCGGGCGGTGGCACCGAGGAGTCCGGGGGCGACCGGGACCTCACGCCAGCCGAGGACCGTGAGGTCCTCCTCGGCGGCGATCGCCTCGATCCGTGAGACGGCCTCGTCGAGGGCCTCCTCCGGGAGGAAGGCGATGCCCACCGCGTACGAGCCCGCCTCGGGCAGCTCGAATCCGGCCACCTCGCGGAAGAAGGCGTCGGGGACCTGGGACAGGATGCCCGCGCCGTCACCCGAGTCGGGTTCCGAGCCGGTCGCACCGCGGTGCTCCAGGTTGCGGAGCACGGTCAGCGCCTGCTCGACCAGCGCGTGGCTCGCCTCACCGGTGAGGGTCGCCACGAAGCCGACGCCGCAGGCGTCGTGCTCGTTGCGCGGGTCGTACATGCCCTGCGCGGCAGGGCGAGCATCCATGAAGGACCACTTCTGGCCATTCGCGGAGTGCTGGGACGGCTGGCGCGGCGTACGCATCGGCTCTCCCGTCGTCGTCGTGGCATATGCATAGTGCAGAGGGACGACGTTGGCCCTGAGCGAGGAGTGCGAAATTTCGTGCAGGTTACATGATGGAGCGATTCTCGTGAACCGGATACCGCGTTTCATCATGCGGACGCCGTGGGTCGCGGCGACGGGCCGCTCGTGGCGGCTGGGAGGGGGACCTTTTCGGACAGATCCATGACCGTCGGTCCGACCGCGACAGGCAACGTCACCCGCCGGTTGAAGGTGCGGAGCGGGCGTCATTGCCCGCAGCGCTTACGGGTCATGCCCCGTGGTCATCAAATCGAAACCGCCGGGTAACAGCTGCTTGCCCGGCCCCCCGCGGGGGCGCCCGGCCGGGCGGTGCGCGTCATCCCACGGCCGTCCCGAACAGGCTGCCCAGGGCGTAGGTCACACCGGCGGCGGCTCCGCCCAGCGCGAGCTGCCGCAGGCCGCTGAACCACCAGGACCTCGCGGTCACCCTGGCCACCACCGCGCCGCAGGCGAAGAGGCCGAGGAGCGCGAGGAGCACGGCGGGCCAGAGGGTGGTGGCGCCCAGCAGGTACGGCAGGACGGGGAGCAGGGCGCCCAGGGCGAACGCGCCGAAGCTCGACACGGCGGCGAGGCCCGGCGAGGGCAGGTCGCCGGGGTCGATCCCCAGCTCCTCGCGCGCGTGGATCTCCAGTGCCTGCTCCGGGTCCCGGGACAGCTGCCGGGCGACCTCGCCGGCGAGGTCGCCGTCGACGCCGCGGGCCTCGTACAGCAGGGCGAGCTCGCGCTCCTCGTCCTTCGGGTGCTTCCTCAACTCCCGTCGCTCCACGTCGAGTTCGGCCTCGACCAGTTCACGCTGGGAGGCGACGGAGGTGTACTCGCCGGCGGCCATGGAGAAGGCACCGGCGGCCAGGCCCGCGAGTCCGGTGATGACGACGGTCCGGTGCGAGACGGCCCCGCCCGCCACACCGGTCATCAGTGCCAGGTTGGAGACGAGGCCGTCCATCGCGCCGAAGACGGCGGGGCGCAGCCAGCCGCCGTTCACGTCCCGGTGGGTGTGGTTGTCGCGGTGCGCCTCGTGCAGCGCCGCCTCGGTCTCGATGAGGGCCATGCGGGATCTCCCGTGATGCTCGACCGAAGCACTCGGCCGAGTGCTTCCATTTTTGGACAACGTCTAAAGTACGCCGGTCATTCCGCTCCCGCCAGCAAGGAAGGCCGTACTTACCTGCGGCGATGCCCCTCTCCGCCCGCCCGCGGCGCCCCGTGCGCGGAGGTCGTCCGGGTGACGCCGGGGCCCGCGGGGCTCCGCCGGATCACTCCGTGGGGACACATGCGCAAAGGGCTCCCGATCGCCCGGGACCCCGCGACGGAGAGGCACCGCCATGGCTCCTACCGCCTGCGTTCCGCCGGTACCCGCCCCCGGGGAGGCCACCGCCCTGCGCGAACGCGCGCGCGGCGCGCTGCTGGGACTGGCCGTGGGGGACGCGCTGGGGGCGCCGGCCGAGAACATGAAGCCGTCCGGGATCCGCGCGCGCTGGGGCCGCATCACCGGGTACGTGGCCGAGCACCCGGCCGGCACGGACGACACGGAGTACGCGATCTTCTCGGGGCTGCTGCTCGCCCGGCACGGCTCGGCGCTCACGGTGGCGCGGGTGGAGGCCGCCTGGCACCGGTGGATCGCGGACCGGGACGAGGGGCCGTTCCGGGGCGCGGGCTTCAGCGAGCGCGGCACGCTGGAGAACCTGCGCCGGGGACTCGCCGCCCCCATCTCCGCCCAGCACCGGCACGCCTGGAGCGACGGTCTGGCCATGCGGGCGGCCCCCTTCGGCGTCTTCGCGGCGGGCCGTCCCGCGGAGGCGGCGCGGCTGGTGGCGATCGACGGTTCGGTGAGCCACGACGGCGAGGGCATCTACGGCGGGCAGGCCGTCGCGGCCGGTGTCGCCGCGGCGATGACCGGCGCCCCCACGGAGGCGGTCGTCGCCGCCGCGCTGGCCGTCGTCCCCGGCGACTCCTGGACGGCCCGCTCCCTGCGCCGGGCCGTGGACTGCGCGCACCGCGGCGAACGCGCGGTGCGCTCCGCGGTCGTCGTCGGCGGCTACCCCTGGACGGACCTGGCCCCCGAGGCGGTGGCCCTGGCCTTCGGCGCGTACGCGGCGGCCGGCGGCGACTTCGAGGGGGCGGTCCTCACGGCCGTCAACATGGGCCGCGACGCCGACACCACGGCAGCGGTGGCGGGCGCCCTGGCGGGTGCGACGAAGGGCGCCGCCGCCATCCCGCCCGCCTGGTCGTCGGCCATCGGCCCCGCGCGGGGAACCTGCCTCCCCTCCATGCGGGGCCACCACATCCTGGACGTGGCGGACCTGCTGGTCCCGGACGAGGGCGCCCGATGACCCCCGAGCTGCTCGACGGGCCCGGGCGAGGGGCCCCGGAAGGGGCGCGGGGAGCCGTCCGCCCGCTCCCCGCGGACCCGCACACGGCACACCGGGCGGCACCGCCTTCCGGGACGCGGGACCGTGACACGCACGGCCCCGGGACGAGGGACCACGACACGCGGGGCCAGGATCCGCACGGCCCCGCCGCGGGGGCGCGGCACACCGCGGCGCACCCGCGCGCCGCCCGCCGTCCCGGCACCCCGCGCCGCATCGAGGGCCTCCTGCTGGGCCTGGCCGCGGGCGACGCCGCGGGCTGGCCGGCCGCACGGCACCGGGCGGCCCGCATGCCGGAGTGGACCAGGCGCCTGACCCGCGAACTCGACACCTTCGCGGAACAGAACGCGACCACCACCCTCCCCGTCCCCATCGCCCTGAACCAGCCCTCCGAACCCCTCAGGCTCGGCCCCTCGGACGACGCCGAGTGGGCGGTGTTCGCGGCGGAGGCGGTCCTGTGTGCCGCGGTCGCGGCCGTGCCCGGCGGCCCCGGCCGCGACCGCCGCCTGCGTGCGGCCGTCGACCTGTCCTGGAACACGATCGCCGCCGAGGTCGCCGCCGCCGCGGACCGCGCCCCCGAGGTCGAGTCGGCGGTCCTGCCCCTGCGCGCCCGCATCTCGGTACGGGCCGGCCTCGGCAACCTCGCCAACGGCCTGCGCCCGCCCGCCTGCGGCCACGACAACCCGCACTACTTCGACGACGCGGCCTGCGTACGGGCCTGTGTCCTGGCCGTCGCCCATCCGGGGGACGCCCGCCGCGCGGCGGAGCTCGCCGAGTTCGACGCCCGCTACACCCAGGACGGCGACGGTGTGCACGGCGCCCGCGCGATGGCCGCGGCGCTCGCGCTCGCGCTGGCCGGCGCGGACGCGGACGCCTGCGCGGCGGCGGCCCTCGACGAGCTCCCCGAGGCCACGGAGATCGGCCGCAACGCCTGCCACGCCCTCGCGCTCGCGGACGACTGCGTGGCACGGGGGGACGGCGCGTTCGGGCTCGTCCCCCTCCTGGAGCACCAGATCGTCGACCACGTGTACAGCTACGGCATCGCCGCCGCCGAGACCGTCCCGGTCGCGCTCGCACTCGCCGTCGCCGCACGGGGCCGTATCGCCGAGGCGGTCCCCGCGGCCGCCTGTCTGTCCCGGGTCGCGGACTCGGCCCCGGCCCTCGCCGGCGCGCTGACCGGCGCCCTCGGCGGCGGCGCGGCCGTGCCCGCCGCCTGGCGGGCCGCCTGCCGCACCCTGCCGGGCTGCACGCTGCCGCGGCTGACCGGCACGGACCTCGTCGGACTCGCCGGGCTGCTGGAGGCCCTGGAAACCACGGAACGACCCCTTCCGGAGGGATGATCCGGACATGGTGAACAAAAGCGAAGGAACGGGCACCCTCGACGAACGCATCGCGGGAGCCCTCGTCGGGGCCGCCGTCGGCGACGCGCTCGGCGGCCCGGTGGAGGGCTGGTCCCCCGACCAGATCGTCGAGCGGCACGGCGGACGCGTCCACGGTGTCGTCGGCCCCTGGCACGGCGACGAATGGCGCACGGCACGCCCCCTCGCCCCGTACCACAAGGGCGACGGACACGTCACCGACGACACCCTGATGACCCACGCGCTGGTACGGGTGTACGCGACGGTCCGCGACCACCTCGACGCCCACGCCGTCGCCGGGCACCTGGTGCCGGACCTGATGACGACGCCCCGCTGGATCCCGGAACTGGAGGCGGAGGCCCTGCCCCTCCAGCGGATCTTCCTCGCCGAGAAGTGGCTGGTGGCCCGGCTCCACTACGGTCACGTGGACCCCCGCGAGGCCGGCACCGGCAACATCGTCAACTGCGGTGCCGCCATGTACATGGCCCCGGTCGGCCTGGTCAACGCGGCGAACCCGGCGGGCGCGTACGCCGAGGCCCTGGACGTCGCGGGTGCCCACCAGTCGTCGTACGGACGTGAGGCGGCCGGTGTCTTCGCGGCGGGCGTGGCGGCGGCCTGCGCCCCCGGCGCCACCCCCGACTCGGTGGTCGGGGCCTGCCTCGCCGTGGCGAAGGACGGCACACGGGCCGCGATCGAGACGGTCTGCGACACGGCCGCCCGGTACACGGACTTCGAGTCGGCGCTGCGCCCGCTGCGGGAGGCGATCGCCCCCTACGACACGGTCGGCGCGGACTACCGCAACCCGTCCCTGGGCGCCCGCCGCCCCTCGCGCATCCACTCCGTCGAAGAACTCCCGGTGGCCCTCGGCATGCTGCTGATCGCCCGCGGCGACCACCGGCACGCGGTACTGGGCGCGGTGAACTACGGCCGCGACTGCGACTCCACCGCCACGATGGCCGGTGCCCTCGCGGGCGCCCTGGGCTCGGAGATCCCGGCCGGCTGGGCCAAGACGGTCGCGGAGGCCAGCCGCCTGGACCTGCGGGCCCCCGCGCGGACCCTCACGGAGGTGGCCCGTGAGATCTTCGCCCGCGACGTCGCCCGCCGCCGCGCCCACGAGACGGCGTACGCGGAGCTGTCATGACCTCCCTGCGCCTGACCTGGGTCCAGCCCGAGGACCTGCTCGGCCACGAACTGCGCCAGGCCCGGCAGGACGGCCGCGAACCGTCGGCCGTCGAGGCCCGCTGGCGGGCGGCGGGCGGCCCGCCCGCTCCCCCGCGCGCGGGCGCGTCCCCCGCCCCGGTCTCCCCCTACCTGCGCTCCCTGGCCCGGGACCTCCTGGACGAACTGGCCGACCTCCCCAGCGCGCTCGCCGACGACGAGCCGACCTCCCTGCCCGCGATCAAGGCCCGGTGCCCCGGCTGGCCCGCCCCGGCCGGGGGCCCGGCCCCCACCGTCTCCCGCCCCCGCCTGGAGGCGGCCTGGCTGGGCAGGGCAGCGGGCTGCCTCCTCGGCAAACCGGTGGAGAAGCTCCCCCTGACCGGTATCCGCCGGCTCGCCCGCGCCACCGGCAACTGGCCCCTCACCACCTGGTTCACGGAACGGGGCCTGCCCCCCGCGCTGAAGGCCGAGTTCCCCTGGAACCGCCGCTCCGCCGCCACCTCCCTCGCCGAGAACATCGACGGCATGCCGGAGGACGACGACCTCGACTACCCGCTGCTGAACCTGTTGCTGCTGCAACGCCACGGCAGGCGCTTCAGCACCGCGGACGTGGCCCGCCTCTGGCTGGACGAACTCCCCGCGGGCCGTACGTTCACCGCGGAGCGCGTCGCCTACCGCAACCTCCTCGACGGCGTCGAACCCCCGCACACGGCCCGCCGGCGCAACCCGTTCCGCGAGTGGATCGGCGCCCTGATCCGCGCGGACGTGCACGGCTGGACCAACCCCGGCGCCCCCGGCGCCGCCGCGGAACAGGCCCACCGCGACGCCGTCCTCACCCACACCGCCAACGGCGTCCACGCGGCGATGTTCGCGGCGGCCGCCATCGCCGAGGCGGCCACCGGCGCGAGCGACGTCCACACCTGTCTGCGTACGGGGCTCACCGTGGTGCCCCCCGGCTCCCGCCTGGCCCGCGCCGTCCGCCACGCCGTGCGGCTGGCCCGCGTCCACCACGACTTCGACCGGGTCGTGGACGAGCTGCACGCCACCCACGCCTCGTACCACTGGGTGCACGCCGTCCCCAACACGGCGCTGCTCGCCGCCGCCCTCACCCACGCCGACGGGGACTTCTCGGCCTCCGTCTGCCGCGCGGTGTCGGGCGGCTGGGACACCGACTCGAACGGCGCGACGGCCGGCTCGATCGCGGGCCTGCTCGCGGGCGGCCCGCAGGCGCTGCCGGCCCGCTGGACGGCCCCCCTCAAGAACCGCCTGGCCACCTCCGTCGGCGACTTCGACGGCATCGGCTTCGACACCCTCGCCCAGCTGACAGCCCGGCTGGCGGCCCGGCCGCCCGCCCCGACGGACACCGCGCGGGCAGCGCGCCCGAGCCACCCGGAGGCCCCGCACCCATGACCCCCGCCACCGCGACCACGCCCCGTCCCCTCGACGGTCTGCGCGTCCTCGACCTCGCGACCCTCTTCGCCGGTCCGCTCGCCGCCACGATGCTCGGCGACTTCGGCGCGGAGGTCGTCAAGGTCGAGCACCCCCGCCGGCCCGACCCCTCCCGCGGCCACGGCCCGTCGAAGGACGGCATCGGCCTCTGGTGGAAACTCCTCGGCCGCAACAAGCGCACCATGACCCTGGACCTCGCCACGCACGGCGGCCGCGACACCCTGCTGCGCCTCGCCGCCTCCGCCGACGTGGTCGTCGAGAACTTCCGGCCCGGGACGCTGGAGAAGTGGGACCTCGGCTGGGCGGAGCTGTCGGCCGTGAACCCCCGGCTCGTCCTCGCCCGCGTCACCGGCTTCGGCCAGTTCGGCCCGTACGCCCGCCGCCCCGGGTTCGGCACGCTCGCCGAGGCGATGAGCGGGTTCGCCGCGATGACCGGCGAGGCGGACGCCCCGCCGACCCTGCCGCCCTTCGGCCTCGCCGACTCCATCGCGGGCCTGGCCACGGCGTACGCGGTGATGACGGCGCTGGCGGCCCGCGACCGCACGGGCCGCGGGCAGGTCGTGGACATGGCGATCATCGAGCCGATCCTCACGGTCCTCGGCCCGCAGCCGCTCTGGTACGACCAGCTGGGCCATGTACAGCCCCGCACCGGGAACCGCTCCCGGAACAACGCGCCGCGCAACACCTACCGCACCGCCGACGGGTCCTGGGTCGCCGTCTCCACGTCCGCCCAGTCGGTCGCCGAACGCGTGATGCGCCTGGTGGGCCGCCCCGACCTGGTCACCGAACCGTGGTTCGCCACGGGCGCGGACCGGGCCCGCCACACCGACGTCCTCGACGAGGCCGTCGGCACCTGGATCGCCCGTCACTCCCGCGCCGACGTCGTCGACGCCTTCGAGAAGGCGGAGGCGGCGGTGGCCCCCGTCCAGGACGTGCGCGACGTCATGACGGACCCGCAGTACGCGGCCCTCGGCACGATCACCACCGTGGAGGACCCCGAACTGGGCCCGCTGCGCATGCAGAACGTCCTCTTCCGCCTCACCGACACCCCCGGCGCGATCCGCTGGGCCGGCCGGCCGCACGGCGCCGACACGGACGCGGTCCTCACCGAACTCGGCCTGACGGACGGCGACATCGCCAAGCTCCGGGCGGAGGGCGCCCTGTGACGCCGCGGGCCACCGACGTCACCGGGACCGCGGGTCCCGTCGACCTGGCACCTGTCCTCCCCCTCACCTGGCTGTACGTCCCGGGCGACCGCCCCGGGACGATGGCGAAGGCCCTGGCCGCCGGTGCCGACGTGGTCGTCGTCGACCTGGAGGACGCGGTCGCCCCCGACCGCAAGGGGTACGCCCGTGCCGCCACCGCGGACCTCCTCTCCGAACGGCCCCCGGTCCCGGTCCACGTCCGCGTCAACGCCCCGGGCACCCCGGAGTCCGCGGCCGACCTCCGCGTCCTCGCCGGGCTCCCGGCCCTCTCGGGGCTGCGCCTGCCGAAGGTCTCCTCCCCCGCCCGGGTCCGCCGCACGGCGGCCGGCGCTCCGGGCCTGCCCCTGTACGCCCTCCTGGAGTCGGCCCTGGCCGTCGAGCACGCCTACGCCATCGCCACGGCCCACCCCGCCCTGCGCGGCATCGCGCTCGGCGAGGCCGACCTCCGTGCCGACCTCGGCGTGCGCGACGACACGGGCCTGGACTGGCCGCGCTCCCGGGTGGTCCCGGCGTCCCGGGCCGCCGGCCTCGCCCCGCCGTCCCAGTCCGTGCACCCCGACGTGTGCGACCTGGCCGGGCTGGCCGCGTCCTGCGCCCGCGGCCGCGCCCTGGGGTTCGTCGGGCGCGCGGCGATCCACCCCCGTCAGCTCCCCGTGATCGAGGCCGCCTACCTGCCGACCCCGGAGGAGATCGAGAGGGCCGAGTCGGTCGTCGGGGCGGCGGCCGCCCGCCCCGGTGCCCAGGCCCTGCCCGACGGCCGCTTCGTCGATCCGGCGGTGGTGGCGGGGGCCCACCGCACACTGGCGCTGGCCCGCCGCACGCGGGGGGTGGTGGGCAGGTGAAAGGGGGCGCCCCGAATTCTCGGGGCGCCCCCTTTCACCTGCGTGCGGATCAGGACTTCTTGGCCGACCCGGCCTCGTCCTTGGCTTCTGCCTCGTCCTTGGCCACTGCCTCGTCCTTGGCCGCGTCTTCCTTCCCGGTCTCCTTCTTCTCCTCGGCGGAGGCGGAGGCGGAGTCGGGGTCGGAGCCGGCGTCCCCGTCCGGGGCGGCCGGTTCGACGACCTCCTCGCGGCCCGGCCTGCGCCGCGCCGACAGCACGATGTAGACCACGGCGAGCAGGAAGACCACGATCGCGGTCCAGTTGTTCAGACGCAGGCCGAGGAACTCGTGCGCCTCGTCGACACGCATGTACTCGATCCAGAAGCGGCCCACGCAGTACGCCGCGACGTACAGCGCGAAGGCCCGCCCGTGACCGAGCCTGAAGCGGCGGTCGGCCCAGATGACGAGGACCGCGACACCGACGCACCACAGCGACTCGTACAGGAACGTCGGGTGGTAGTAGCCCGGCTCACGGCCGTCCGTCACGGACGTGATGTGCAGCGCCCAGGGCAGGTCGGTCTCGCGCCCGTACAGCTCCTGGTTGAACCAGTTGCCCCAGCGGCCGATGGCCTGCGCGAGGACGATGCCGGGGGCGAGGGCGTCGGCCCAGGCCGGCAGCGGGATGCCACGGCGGCGGCAGCCGATCCAGGCGCCGACCGCACCCACCGCGATGGCCCCCCAGATACCGAGGCCGCCCTCCCAGATCTTGAAGGCGTCGACCCAGTCCTGGCCCTCGCTGAAGTACAGCTGGTAGTCGGTGACGACGTGGTACAGCCGCCCGCCGACGAGGCCGAACGGCACGGCCCACACGGCGATGTCCGCCACGGTGCCCGGTCGGCCGCCGCGCGCGATCCACCGCCTGTTGCCGAGCCAGACGGCCACGAAGACGCCGATGATGATGCAGAACGCGTAGCCGCGCAGCGGAATGGGGCCGAGGTGCAGCACTCCGCGCGAGGGGCTGGGGATATAGGCAAGTTCCATGGCGGACACGACGCTACCCTGCCGGGGCGCACGTACGGCAACCCGCTCCGGCTACGGGTCCATAACGAGACCGGTGGGACCGGCGGGGCCGCCGCGGTGCCACGGGCGGCCCCCGTGACACCCCCTTTCCACCGACGGGACCGGTCGGTCCCCGGTCACGCCTCGGCGGCCCGCCGCACCAGCTGCTTCAGCTTGGCCGGGGTCATCGTCCGGTCCTCGTAGATGTTCTTCCCGTTCAGCAGGACCGTCGGCGTGCCGCTGAAGCCGCCGCCCTGGAACGCCTTGTGGGACTTGGCGACCCAGCTGTTGTGCGTACCGTCCTCGACGCACTTCTCGAAGGTGCCGGTGGCGAGCCCGCCGACCTTGCCGGCCAGCTCGATCAGCCTGCTGTTCCTCGCGTACGCGTCGTCCGTCTCGGCGGGCTGGTTCTGGAACAGCACGTCGTGGTAGGCGGGGAACTTCCCGGCGTCCTGGGCGCACGCCGCGGCGTTGGCGGCGTGCAGGGAGCCGCTGCCTCCCATGTTCCCGTCGATCAGGGTCGCCAGGTGGTACTCGGTCCTCAGCTGTCCGGCGGCCGTCAGCTCGTGGATCACCGAGCGGTAGCCGTCCTCGAAGCCCTTGCAGGCCGGGCAGCGGAAGTCCTCCCAGACGGTGAGCGTCGACTTCGCGCTCTCCTCGCCGACGGGGATGGCGAGGCTGTCCTCGCCGCCGGCCCCCGAGGGGGCCGTCAGCGGGCCCGCGGTGTCCCCCTCGCCGTCGCCCGCGTTCGCGGCCAGGACGCCGATCACCGCGGCCAGGGCCAGCACGCCGGTGACCGCCCCGCCCACGACCAGCGCCCGGCGCCGCTTGTCCGCCGACCTCTGCCTGTCTCGCTCTTCCGCCAGCCGCTCGCGGGCGGTGCGCTTTCCCTCACGGTTCTTCTCGCTCACATCCCGCAGAACGAACCGGGGAGGCGCACCGCGCCTCCCCGGCCCCAGGTCCACCCGTTCGAGTGAGCGGGCCGTCCGTCATCCCGTACCGCGCACGCCCTTCGCGAGGTCGGCGGCGAGGGCGCGTACGGCGTCCAGGCCCGCGGCCCCGTCGGGGGCGTCCAGCATCAGCTTCACGAAGGCCGAGCCGACGATGACGCCGTCGGCGAAGCCCGCCACCTCGCGCGCCTGTGCGGCGTCGGAGACGCCGAGGCCGACGCAGACCGGGAGGTCGGTGGTGGCCCTGGTGCGCCGGACGAGGTCCTGCGCCTGGTCGCCCACGGACTCGCGGGTGCCGGTGACGCCCATCAGCGAGGCCGCGTACACGAAGCCGGAACCCGCCGCGGTGATCTCGGCGAGCCGGGCGTCCCTGCTGCTGGGGGCGACGACGAAGACGGTCGCGAGGCCGTGCTTCCCGGCGTGCTCCCGCCACAGCGCCGACTCCTGCACGGGGAGGTCGGGCAGGATGCACCCGGCGCCGCCCGCCTCGGCGAGTTCGGCGGTGAAGCGCTCGACGCCGTAGCGGTCGATCGGGTTCCAGTAGGTCATCACGAGGACGGGCTTGCCGGTGGCCTCGTACGCCTCGCGGACCGTGCGCATCACGTCGGCGATCCGGACGCCGCCGCGCAGGGCGATGTCGTCGGCGGTCTGGATGACCGGGCCGTCGAGGACGGGGTCGCTGTGCGGCAGCCCCACCTCGACGACGTCCGCGCCGCCCTCGAAGACGGCCTTGACGGCCGCGATCCCGCCGTCGACGGTCGGGAAGCCGGCCGGGAGGTACGCGATGAGGGCGGACCTCCCTTCCGCCTTCGCACCGGCGAGGGTGTCGTTCAGCAGTTCGACGTTGCCGCTCATTCGGCGTCCCCTTCGATCTCGGCGGGTCCGGCGTCGGCGTCCGCCTCGACGACGGCGTCCGCCCGGGTGTCGTACAGGCCGAAGTAGCGGGCGGCCGTGTCCATGTCCTTGTCCCCGCGGCCGGAGAGGTTGACGACGATCAGCCCGTCCGGGCCGAGTTCCCGGCCGACCTCCAGGGCCCCGGCGAGCGCGTGGGCGCTCTCGATGGCCGGGATGATGCCCTCGGTGCGGGAGAGCAGGCGCAGCGCCTGCATGGCCGCGTCGTCGGTGACGGCGCGGTACTCGGCGCGGCCGCTGTCCTTGAGGTGGGCGTGCTCGGGACCGATGCCCGGGTAGTCCAGTCCGGCCGAGATCGAGTAGGGCTCGGTGATCTGGCCCTCGTCGTCCTGGAGGACGTACGAGCGGGAGCCGTGCAGGATGCCGGGCTCGCCCGCCGTCAGGGTCGCCGCGTGCTCGCCGCTCTCGATGCCGTGCCCGGCGGGCTCGCAGCCGATGAGGCGGACGTCCGCGTCCGGGATGAAGGCGTGGAAGAGACCGATGGCGTTGGAGCCGCCGCCGACGCAGGCCACGGCCGCGTCGGGGAGACGTCCCGCGCGTTCCAGGAGCTGGCGGCGGGCCTCGACGCCGATGACGCGGTGGAAGTCGCGGACCATGGCCGGGAAGGGGTGCGGGCCCGCGACCGTGCCGAACAGGTAGTGGGTGCGGTCGACGTTGGCGACCCAGTCGCGGAACGCCTCGTTGATGGCGTCCTTGAGGGTGCGGCTGCCGGACTTCACGGCGACGACCTCGGCGCCGAGCATCCGCATCCGGGCCACGTTCAGGGCCTGGCGCTCGGTGTCGATCTCGCCCATGTAGATGGTGCATTCGAGGCCGAACAGCGCGCACGCGGTGGCCGTGGCGACGCCGTGCTGGCCCGCGCCGGTCTCGGCGATGACGCGCGTCTTGCCCATGCGCCGGGTGAGCAGCGCCTGGCCCAGCACGTTGTTGATCTTGTGGGACCCGGTGTGGTTGAGGTCCTCCCGCTTCAGGAACACCCGGGCGCCGCCCGCGTGCTCGGCGAAGCGGGGCACCTCGGTGAGGGAGCTGGGGCGGCCGGTGTAGTGGACGAGCAGGTCGTCCAGTTCCCGGGCGAACTCCGGGTCGGACTTCGCCTTGTCGTACTCGGCGGCGACCTCGTCCACGGCGGCGACCAGCGCCTCCGGGATGAACTTTCCGCCGAACGCGCCGAAGTACCCCTCGGCACCGGGCACCCGGCCCTCCGGGTCGGGAATGAAGAACTCACTGGGCATGCGGACACCTCGCAGGGGCACGGACTGCCCCGGTCTACAGGTCGGATGACGGTCACGGGTCGGACGGGGATCACGCACGCGCCGCGCCGGGCCCACCGGTGGTCCACCGGGGTGCGCACCACCGTCCGCCGCGACGGCGGAGGGCCGTGGGGCGGTGGTCCGCGGTGCCGGACCGGGCCGCGCCCTCAGCGAACGGGGCGGAGCCCACCGGTGGCGGCGGCGCGTGCGCGCCGGCGCCATCGCATGCCGTTCACCTGGCCGGGCTCGTCCCCGATGACGTACCGCACCCGCCGTCCGCGCACGCGCCGCGCGGGCGCCCGGCAGCCGCGCGGACGGCAGCCGCGGGCGAGCCGGGCGTAGGGGTCGCG
>NZ_JAHKJW010000038.1 GCF_019710745.1 Streptomyces beigongshangae | reverse complement strand
GCGGCGGTCAGCCGCTCCGCCCGCTCACGGCCGTCCGCCGTCAGCTCCGCGGCCCGCTCGTACGCGGCCGAACGCCGGCTGCCGGGGGCGGCGGTGCACGGGTCGGCCGCGGCGGCGGCCAGCCGGTCCGCCACGGCCGGGTCGTGCCCGGCGATCGACCACGCCCGGTGGAGCAGCGCGAGGAACCCGTGCCCCTCGCTCTCCAGTACGGAGGCGAGCGCCCGGTGGGCGGCGCGCCGCCGGTCGGGGCGGGCGCAGGCGTACGCCGCCGCACGGATCAGTGGGCTGGTGAAGCGCAGCCGGCCGTCGGACGGCACGAGGACGCCCGGGATCCGGTCCGGGGCGGGTACGGTCCGCGCGCCGTCGAGCCGCGCGGCGGCCGAGCGGACCAGTTCGGCGTCGGCTCCGGCGCCCTCGGGGTCGTGTTCGTGCGCGGCCGCCGCCAGCAGCAGGAGTTCGCCCTCCGCGGCGGAGAACCCCGCCAGGTGCTCGCCGACGACACCCCGCAGCGTCTCGGTGTCGGCCGGCGGCCGGGGCAGCCGGTGCTCGCCGGACAGTTCGGCGGGCGACAGCCGGGCCACGAGCGCGCGCAGCAGCGCCGGGTTGCCCTGCGCCTCCGCCAGCAGCTCCGCGCGTACGGCCGGGGCGACGGGACCGTGCGCCGTGTCGTCGAGGAGGGCGTCCGCGGCGGCCGGGGACAGCGGTGCGAGCGTGAGCGCGGGCAGCGCGGCCAGGTCGGGGTCGGCCGCGTGGCGCCTGGTGACCGTGAGGAGCATGCGCACCGGTCCCGCCGCGTGCAGCCGCCGGGCGGCGAAGCCCAGGGCGGCCCGCGAGGGGGCGTCCCACAGGTGCGCGTCGTCCACGCACACCAGCAGGGGGGCGCCCGCGGCGGCGGTGGCCAGCTGCTCCAGCAGCCGCTCGGGGGCGGCCCCGGTGTCCGGGACGCCCGCGGGCCGTCCGGCCGGCAGACCGTCCATGGCGCACCGCAGCGCGTGCAGTCCGCCGAGGGGAACCGCGGACTCGACGCGGCTGGCCCGCACGTGCAGCACGGGCCCGGCGTCGAAGGAGCGGGCCGCCCACTCGGTCAGGGCGGTACGGCCGAGGCCCGGGTCCCCGGTCAGCACGAGCACCGGGGCGTGCGTGCCCGGCCGGTCCAGCAGGGCGGTCAGTGCCGCGAGTTCCGCGCTCCGGCCGTGCGGTGGGGGAACCGGTCCGAGGGACTGGCGCGCGTTCGTCCGTCCGGTCATCTCCGTGACGCTACTGCCGTGCGACGACGAGCGGAAGCAGTCCGTCCGTTGCGCTACGTCACACGGCCGGCGGTTCCCACCTGCGTCGACGCGCCCCCGGCCGGGTGTCCGGGTGTGACGTCACCCAAGGGCGGCCACGCAGTTCTGTGCGCCCGCACAGCGCCGGTGGGCGGCCGCGTTCCCCGCGCGTCCGCCCACCGGCTGCTCCTGGCCGTGCCGATCCGCCGTACCGGGCCGCCTGCCGTACCGGTACGGCGTCCGGCCCTACGAGGTGTGCGGGCAGTTGCCCCGGTACTCCTCGATCGTCAGGCTCGGCCGCGGCAGCGGGCAGAGGAACTGCTCGTAGCGGGTGTCGTTGTCCACGAACCGCTTGAGCCACGAGATGCTGTACTTCGCGATCGTCGTGTCGGACGAGTTCGGCGTGAAGTGCGACGCGTTGTTGAGCTCCAGGTATGCCTTGTCGGTGGACGACGGCAGGGACCCGTAGAACGGCTCCGAGTGCGAGGAGACGGGCGCGATCGTGTCGCCGTCCGCTCCGAAGATCAGCGTGGGCGTGCGGACCTCGGGCCACGACTTGTCGAGGTTCCAGGGGGTCAGCGGGATCGCCGCCTGGAGCGACGGACGGGACTTGGCCGCCTCCAGGCTGCCGCCGCCGCCCATCGAGTGCCCCATCACCGCGAGCCGGCTGCTGTCGATACGGGCGCGTACGCTGCTGCGCTGGGTGAGGTGGTCCAGTGCCGCCAGCAGCTGCCGGCCGCGCGAGTCGGGCTGGTCCAGGGTCGTCAGGGTGTCGATGGTGAGGACGACGAATCCCTGGGAGGCCAGCCGTGCGCCCAGCCAGGAGATCGAGGACTGGGTGCCGGTGTAGCCGGGTGAGACCACCACGGCGCCGAACGTCCCGTCAGCGGTGCTGGTCGGGTAGTAGACGGTCCCGCCGCCGAAGCCGCTGACCGACAGCGACGAGATGGTCGTCTGGGACACGCTGTACGGACCGCGGAGCGCCTCGATGCTCGACGTGGTGGGGGCGGGGCCGCGCTCGTAGGGGTTCTCCGCGGCATGCGCCCCGGGGCTCGCCAGGGAGCTGAGGCCCACGACGGCGACGAGCGACGTGAGGGCACCGGTGATCCGCTTCGCGGCCCCCGCACGCCGGCGCGGGCGGCGGACGGCGGACTCGGGCGGGACCACGCTGGGGGCGGGCGAGCTGTGCTGCGAGTGCTGCTGCACGACGAAGTCGTCCTCTCGGTCGTGACGGACCGCCGGACCGGGCGTGACGTGCGGAGGACCCGCGTGGCACGTGTGTCACGTGTGTCACGTCCGGAGGCTGTGCCGACGGCGCCGACCGTTGGCCGGCCCTGTCACTGTCGGGCACGGTCGGAGTGCGGCCATCGGCAATATCACCAGTCTCCGCCGACGGCTCCACCGACCGCTCCACCGACCGCTCGGGCACCGCTCCGGTCCCGTCCGGTGAGCGGTCCTGTGAGCGGGTCCGGTGCGCCGTACGGGCTCCGGGTTCGCCGGGCCGGCATATATCCGCGCCCGTCGTGGGCACCCGCCAGGGCATGAACCACATGGACCACATGAACCACATGAACCAACTGGACGACGGCCCCGACCCCTCGCACCGGCGCCCCCGGGGGGTCAGCGACGAGACCGTGGAAGCGCTCGGCTCCCTCTCCAAGGCGCTGGAGACCACCGAACGGGCCAGGGGGCACCTGTACTCGTTCCACCAGCTCACCGGAACGGCCGACCTGGAACTGGACCGCGCGGTCGAACTCCTCCGGAAGGCGGGCCACGCCGAGTACGCCGACCGCGTCGAGAGCGAGGTCCTGGGCCGCAACGTGATCCCGGGCCACTGGACGTTCCAGATCGTCGAGGCATACAACAAGACCTACTACGAGCCGTTCAGGGACCTGGAAAGAAGCGCGCTGCACGACCTCGCGGAGGGCCGCGACCACCTCTTCGAGGCGGAGCTGAAGGAGGACCGCCGCACGAAGGGGCATCCCGACCACTCCGCCCGCCCGGACAGCGCGGACACTCCGTCCTGACGGGCGGGCACGTGACACACCCGCGGGACGCGGTCGGACGGACTCGGCCGTGCCCCGGTACTCGCCGGGCGCCCGGACCGGCCGCGTCCTCGGCCCGGTCACCGCCTGGGGCGGGTCACCGCCGAGCACGGCCGTGGGGTGCCGGGCCCCCTCGGTGAGCCGCCGTCACGGGACTTCGGCGCAGTCGTCCGCCTTCGCCTTCGCTCGCTCGGCGGACCCGCCCTTCGTGCCCAGCCCGTTCAGCTCGGCCGTGAACTGGGCTCCCGTCAGCAGCGCGAGGTTGGACAGCCACAGCCAGATCAGGAAGACCACGGCGCCCGCGAGGGAACCGTAGAGCTTGCTGTAGGTGCCGAGCACGGAGGTGTAGAGCGCAAAGCCTCCGGAGACGGTGAGCCACAGGCCCGCCGCGAGCAGCCCGCCGGGCAGGCTGTGCCTGCGGCGGCGGGCCGGCACGGGTCCGGTGTGGAAGACGATGACGACCAGCAGGGCCACCAGGCACATCAGGAGCGGCCAGCGCAGCAGGTTCCAGGTCCAGGCCGCCATGGCGTCCAGGCCGATCAGATGGCCGAAGGTCTCGGCGAGCGGCCCCGTCAGCAGCAGGACGAGGGCGCTGACGAGGAGCAGGCCGAGGAGGGCGAGGGCGGTGAGCAGGATGCGGTGCGCCGTGTGCCACGGGGAGCGGCAGTCGGGCACGTGGTGCATGCGGTGCAGGGCGCGGCGGAAGACGGCGAGGTAGCTGGAGGCGGACCACAGGGCGCTGACCGTGCCGCCGCACAGCAGCGTCCAGGCGGCCGAGCCGTCGTGCAGCATCCGGGACAGCACGTCGTGCAGCTGCGTGCCGGACTGGTCCGGGGCGTAGGCGGTGACGTGCGCGATGAAGTTCTCGGCCGTGTCCGGGCTGATGAGGCTGAAGGCGATGACGGTGACCAGCAGCGAGGGCAGGACGGCCAGGATGGAGTAGTAGGTGAGCGCGGCCGCGTAGTCGGAGATGTCGTCCCGCCACATCGATCCCGGGGTGCGGCGCAGGGCCGTCGCCCATGCCGCGGGGGTGCGGTGTCCGCGGCGGACCGGACGCAGGGTGCCCGGTCCGCCGCCCACGACGGCCGGCCCCGGCTCAGCGGACATGGCGCTTCCGGTGCGCGCGTGCGGAGAACGCGTGTGCGGAGAGGCGGACGCGCGTGTGCACGTCGTAAGGAGCGAGTGCGGTCCCCGTCCGGGCGGCGAGTTCGGCGAGGGCGGGCAGCACGGCGGCCGGGGCGGCGTCCGGCCGGAGCCAGACGCGCAGGTGCACGTGCAGTTGCTTCCGCCGTGCGCGTACGTGGGTCACACGGGTACGGCAGCGGGTCACGCCGCCGATCGCGACCGCGTCGCGGGTCACGGCGTGCTCCAGGGCACGGGTGCGCAGCGTGCTGCCGGGTGCCGGCAGGGGCACCCCGGAACGGGCTCCGCCGCGCAGTTGGCCGAAGCACCATACGGCGAGGAGCACGGTCGCGGCGAGCGAGCCCGCCACGGCCGAGGGCGTCCACCAGTCCGTCGTACGCAGGTCCGCGAGTCCCCGCCGGTCGACGAGCGCGGTGTGCGCGCCGGGGTCGGGCCACCACGACGGGAGGAGGCTCGCGGCCCAGGGGGCCCGGGTGACGGCCGGCCACGCACCACCGAGGAGGAGCACCAGGCCGACGGCGGCGAGGGCGGTCCGGTTGAGGGCCGTACAGGAACGCTCCATCAGTGTCTCGCTTCTTCGAAAGCCGTTTCACCGGCACCCGCGCCGGAACCGGTACCGGCACCGGCATCGCCCCCGGTACGGGCGTCGGCGCCGGGGTCCCAGGCGGCCTCGGGCCGGACCCTGACGCGCAGCCGCGGCAGGCGGCGCAGCCGGCAGTCCTCCAGGGCCCGGTGGGCCGCGCGCCGCACCTCGTCCAGCACGAGCTCGCGGTCGCCGAAGGCCAGCCCGGCCCGGACGGTAACGCGGCGGCGCCGTACCCGCACCCTCACCGGGCCGATCCCCCGCGTCCCGCCGACGGCGTCCGCGACGAGGGCGGCGACCGCAGTACGGTCCAGGGCGGCCCGCAGGCGCACACCGGGAGCGGTGACGGTGAGCAGTTCGCGGTGTCCCGGGACGAGCGCCAGCACGATCATCAGCACGCCGAGGACGGCAACCGCGCCGGCCGAGGCCATGACGGTGGCGTCGCCCGGACCGTGCCGCGAGAGCCAGTCCAGCGTGCCGGTGCGCCAGGCGGCGGCCGGACGGCGCGCGGCATGCACCAGGAGCATGTCGACCGCGAGGGCTCCGCAGGCCACCGCGGCGGCCAGGGAGAGCAGCATGATGGGCACCCGTCGTTGCGACCACCACCGCAGCGGTGTCCGTGAGTCGGTGGACGTCTGCGCGCGCCCTTCCGGCGGCCCGTCGGGCGACGCGTCCGGTGACACGGTCCGTGCCGGTGCCGGTGCCGGTGCGGGTACGGGTTCCGGGACCAGGCCGGTGACGCCGACGCGGGCCCGTGTGACGTCGAGACCGGTCAACCGGCTCGTACGGGCGGTGACGTGGTGCTGGACCCGGCGCACCGCCTCCGGCAGGGGCGCCGGGTAGGGCAGGGTCACGTCGACGCCCACGTCCGCCCGGCGGCCGTGTACGTGTGCCGAGCCCTTGGCCGCGCCGGTCCCCGGGCCCGGCACGGCCTCGGTGGCCGCTCGTTCGGCGATCCTGCGGACCGCCCTGTCGGAGACGGTCGTCGTGCCGCGCAGGCCCGGCGTGGTCATCGGCGGCTCCGCTCGTAGCCGTCGCGCAGGTCCTGGACCCGGCCCCCGCCGTCGAACCAGCGGCCCGCGGCCCAGCCCAGCCCGCCCAGCGCGGCCACCGGCAGGAACGCCCCGAAGCCTCCGAAGAAGCCGGCGAAGGCCAGCGCCATCCCTGCGCACATCCCGGCGAAAGCTCTGCTCACGTCCATTTCCCGTCCTTGCTCACAGGTCCTCGGCCACGGGTCCTCGGTCACGGGCGGTGCGCCCCGGGGTGTGCGACGGACCCGCTCACTCCACGCGCGAGTCCGTCGACTGTCCCTCGCCGTCCTCCTCGGGCAGGTGCACGTCGTTGACCGTGACGTTCACCTCCACCACGTCCAGACCGGTGATGCGCTCCACCGCGGAGATCACGTTCTCCCGCACGTCGCGGGCCACGTCCGTGATGGGGACGCCGTACTCCACCACCAGGTCGAGGTCGATGGCCGTCTGCCGCTCGCCGACCTCCACCTTGACGCCGCGCCCGACGTTCGGCCGGCCGCCCGGTACCCGGTCGCGTACGGCTCCGATGGTGCGCGACAGGCCGCCGCCCATGTCGTACACGCCCGGGATCTCGCGGGCCGCGATGCCCGCCACCTTCACGACGACGACATCGGCGATCGACGTCCTGCCGCGGTCCGGAGCCGGCTGGTCGGCCCCGGTGGCGCCGCCGGACAACGCCGTCGTCTGCGTCGGACCGGTACCCTGCGCGACCGACACGTCCTTCGCGACCGGTGCGGTGTGCGTGGTCATGGCATGTCCTTCTTCCTGTAGCCGGTGAGCTGTCCGGTGCACTGTTCTCACAGCGATAGACCCGCTGCGGCCACGCCTGTGACGCGGTTACCCGGAAAATCCCGGCTCAGTTGCCACCGGAGGGACGTACGGGAAAAGAGGCCGCCGGTCCGGCATCCGGATCCGGCCCGCTCCCCGAAGTCCCGCGTAACAGGAGGCGGAACCGGCGTGTCCAACGTTCGGAACCGCAGTCTCCGGACCGGACGAGAGGAGCCGCCCAGTGGCGGGGGTCGCCGGACAGAACGCGCCGCCGGACGCCCGGGGCGAGGCCGACGACACCCTGCTGGCGGTACGGGCCGCGGAAGGGGACGAGGACGCCTTCGCCGTTCTCGTCCAGCGCCACGCCCCCGCACTGATCCGGCTGGCCGCCCGCCTGCTCGGCAACCGGGCGGAGGCGGAGGACGCCGTGCAGGACGCGTTCATCAGTGCCTGGCGGCGGCTTCCGGAATTCCGCAACCGGTCGTCCTTCGGCACCTGGATGTACCGGATCCTCACCAACCGCTGTCTCAATGTGCTGCGCTCCCGCAGACCGGTGGCGTCCCTGGACGCCGCGAGGGACGTACCGGCACCCGAGCACTCGGCCTCCCCCGCCCGGATGGCGGAGGCGCGCGACGCGGTGCGCGAGCTGCGCGCGGCCCTCGACCTGCTCTCCGTCGAACAGCGCGCCTGCTGGGTGCTGCGAGAACTGGACGGGCGGTCGTACGAATTCATCGCGGACGCGGTCGGCATCAGCCAGGAGGCTGTGCGCGCCCGTGTCTTCCGCGCACGACGCTGCCTGACACGAGCAATGGGAGCCTGGCGATGACCGCTCACACCGGCCCGTCCGACGCGCACACCGACGGCGTGGACAACGATGTGGACGACGGCGTGGACGACGGCGTGGACGACGACGAGCGGCTGCCGTGCGGCAGGCTGCTGTCCCGGGTCTGGGACGACCGGAAGCGGCAGCGGGCCGGGACCGCCGACCCGCATCCGCGGACCTGCCCGCACTGCCGGCGGGCGGTGAGCGGCCTGGACGAACTCGGGTCCGCGGTGGCCGAGCTGCGGCGTGACGAGACGGCGGACACCTCCGCGTACGACACGGCGCCGCTGGCGGAACGCGTCATGGACCTCGTGCGGCTCGAACTGCGGCCCGGCCGTCCGCTGCCGCTCGGCGAGCCCGCGGAGGACCTGTGGATCATGGAAGCGGTCGCGGCCCGTACCCTGCGCGCGGCGGCCGAGAGCGTCTCCGGTGTACGGGCCGGCTCGTGCCGGCTCTTCCCGCGCTCCTGCGCCCTCCCCGCCGGTACCGGCCGCGGGCCGGTCGAGGTCCGGCTCGACGTGCACGCTCCGCCCGGCGTCCCGCTGCCGGAACTCGCCGAGCGGATCCGCGGGCGGGTGCGGGAGGCCGCGGACCTTCGGCTGGGCATGGACGTGGCGGCGGTGGACATCCGTATCAGCGACCTGACCGACACCACGGCGGACAGCGCGGCCGAGAGCGCGGCCGGCGGCGCTCCGACCTGCACGACCGGCAGCCAGGAAGGCCGTACCCGATGACGTACGACAGCGCGCGCCCTGCCCCCGCCCCCGCCCCCGTTTCGACCGAAAGGATCGCCCGGGTCGTGGAAGGCGTGCCGGGGGTGGCCTTCCTCAGGCCCGGGCCCGCCGGCCGGCTGCGTTCCACGCCGGGCCGGCCGGCCCGGCCGCGGGCGGGTCGGGACCGTGCGACGACGGCAGGGATACGGCTGAGCCGTCCGGGCCGCGCCCGGGACGTGCCCGGAGCGGAAGCCGGGGCCGGAACCGAAGCCGGGGCCGGGGCTGGGGCTGGGGCCGGAACTGAAGCCGGAGCCGGGGTCGAGGTCGGGCAATGGCACGTCGAGATCCACCTCGTCGCGCGCAGACAGGCACGCGCGCTGGACGTCGCCCGCGCCGTCCGGCGCAGGGTCGAGGCGTACCTGCTCCCGATGTCACCGGCGGGGGCCGTACCGGCGCACGTCACGGTGACCGTCACCGGTCAGGTCTGACGTGCTGGCACTCCGGCGCGTTCCCCGGCCGGCCCGTGCCGCCGTGCTGTTCCTGCACGGCGGCAGGGCGGACAGCCATGCCCGGTCCCGGCCCTGGCACCTCGCGCCCCTGCGTATGCGGCCCTTCGTACGGGCCGTCGCGCGCGCGGCCCCGGACGACGACGTCCTCCTGGCGGAGGTGCGCTACCGCGTACGAGGGTGGAACGGCGGGGACGCCGATGCCCTGCTGGACGCGCGACGGGCGCTCGACGAGGTCGCCCGTGTCGCCGGGAACGTCCCGGTCGTGCTGGTCGGCCACTCGATGGGCGGCCGGGCTGCGCTGCGCGCCGCGGGCGCGCCTCAGGTCCGCGCCGTTCTGGCGCTGGCCCCCTGGTGTCCCGCCGGTGAGCCGGTCGGCCACCTGCGGGACAAGGACGTCGTCGTGCTGCACGGAGACCGCGACCGTGTCACCGACCCCCGCGCGGCCATGGCGTTCGTGGGCCGCGCCCGTGCCGCGGGCGCCCGGGCCACCTTCGTGGGCATGGCGGGCGGCGACCACGCGATGCTGCGCCACGGCGGGAAGTGGCACCGCCTCGTGGCCTCCACGACCCGCGAGCTGCTGCCGCCCGGCCGCATCACGGCCTGAGACCGGCCGTGGCAGAACGCCGGAAGGACATCAGCGGGGCATCACCACGCAGAACTCGTTGCCGTCGGGGTCGGCGAGCACCACGTGCTTCTCTTCCGGCAGCTGCCCGATG
This sequence comes from Streptomyces beigongshangae, assembly GCF_019710745.1. Lineage (GTDB taxonomy): Bacteria > Actinomycetota > Actinomycetes > Streptomycetales > Streptomycetaceae > Streptomyces > Streptomyces beigongshangae. The sequence continues at coordinate 71,776 of NZ_JAHKJW010000038.1, read as the reverse complement.
CCGATGTGCCGGGCGCCGAGTTCCAGAGCCCTGTCCACGGTCCGCCGCTGGTCCTCCAGGGACGTGCTCGTCAGATCGAAGTGCCTCCGGTTCCGGCCGGTCTTCCCCTCCCGGGCGATCGCATGTCCTGGGGGGTGTCACCGGCTCCGGAGGCATCGACAGACCGCTGATCAGGGGCACCGTACGGGACGACGGTGCCGCCGGAGCGCCCGCCATCTGGGGATGGGGTGCGGCGCCCCCGGACTCCGATCGGGCGGCTCCTTCCGTCGTACACGGTGTACGAGGTGTGCGGGGTGGGTGTACGGGGTGTGCGGGCTCAGGCCGCCGCGGCGGACTTGACCGCGTGGGCCACCTTGGTGCGCAGGTCGGCGAACTCCCGTGACTCGCGCAACTCGTCGGCGTCGACAGCACTCCGCGGCAGGGTGATCGGCAGGTCCAGCGCGACGGTCCCGGGGCTCTTGGTCAGCACCACGATGCGGGAGCCGAGGAACACCGCCTCGTCCGCGGAGTGGGTGACGAACACCGTGGTCCTCCCGGTCTCGGCGGTCACCTGCCGTACGTCCTCCTGGAGCCGTTCACGGGTCAGCGCGTCCAGTGCCGCGAACGGTTCGTCGAACAGGAACAGCGGGTTCTCCGCGGCGAGGGCGCGGGCGATGGCGACGCGCTGCTGCTGCCCGCCGGAGATCTCCCAGATCCGCCGCTCCTCCGTTCCTTCGAGACCGACGCGCGCCAGCAGCTCCGCCCGGCGCTGCGGCCACCGGGCGCGGTCGACACCCGCGTAGCGCAACGCCAGGTCGATGTTGCCCCGTACCGTCCGCCACGGGAACAGCCGCGGCGTCTGGAAGACCACGCCGGCCGTCCCGCCCGGCCGCGGTGCGGTACCCGAGACGCGCACCGCACCGTAGGTGGGCTGCTCGAACCCGGCGATCAGCCGCAACAGTGTGCTCTTGCCGCAGCCGGACGCGCCGACGAGGACCAGGAACTCGCCCGCGGGGACGGTCAGGTCGACCGGTCCCACGGCGGTGACGGTCGCACCGCCCCGGCCGTAGCGATGGGTGACGCGGTCGAGACGTACGGAACCGGCACGCCCGGTGTCCTGCGCCTCGGCCCCCTTGTCGACGGTGTCACTTGAGGACATCGGGCAGTCCCTTCAGGTAGAAGGCCTCGCGGACGGCGTCCGCGGACGGCACGGCGTCGATCTGCTTCTGGTCGGCCAGGAACCGGGCGGTGTCGGTGACGTAGGTCAGCAGCTTGCCCGGGGTGCCGTCGGTACCCAGCCAGTCGGCGGAGGCGACCTCGTCGGGAGTGAGGAACACCCCTTGGGAGAGCTGGGCCTCGGCGTCCGCGGCGCTGATGCCCAGCTCGGCGGCGACGGCCTCGACCGAGCCGTCGGGGTCGGACTTGAGCAGGCTCAGCGCCTGGGCCTCCACCTTCCGCCAGGTGTCGATGGCCTTCGGGTCCCTGGCGACGAGTTCGTCGGACACGACGGCCAGGTCGAGGGTCGGCCTGCCCGCCGCGCCGATCTCCTTGCTGCTGGTGAGCTGGGTGCCGCTCCTGCGCAGTTCGTCCAGTGTCGGCAGCCAGACGTAGGCGGCGTCGACGTCCTCGCGCTGCCAGGCGGCGATAATCGCCTGTGGTTGCAGGTCGACCAGTTTGACGTCGGACGTCTTGAGGCCGCCCGTCTCCAGCGCCGCCAGCAGGCTGTAGTGGGAGGTCGAGGCGAAGGGGGTGGCGATCGTCTTCCCCCTGAGCCCGGCGACGTCGGATATACCGGCGCCCTTGCGTGCCACCAGGGCCTCGTTCTCGCCCGCGACGTCGAGGATGAAGGCGACCTTGTACGGGATCGGTGAACTCCCCGCGATGCCGCGGGCGAACGGGCTGGAGCCCAGCGCGGCGATGTCGAGGGACTTGCCCAGGAATGCCTGGTTGACGCTGGCGCCGGAGTCGAACTTGATCCAGGTGATCCGGTAGTCCGGCAGCGCCTTCTCCAGCAGCTTCCTGTTCTTCACGATCAGGTCGCCGCTGGGGAAGGCGAAGTAGCCGATGCGCAGTCGCCTGGAGCCGCCGGACGAGGATGTCCCGCTGTCGGAGGAGCAACCGGTGACGGCCGCGGACACCGCGGCGAGGGCGCCGGCGAGCAGCAGGCGCCGGGAGGGTCCTTGAGACGTGGGACGAGACATGACAGGGCCGTTTCTGTTCAGGAAGGATTGCTGTTCGGGTGCGGATGTCGTCGGGGAGGCAGGCTCTTCAGGAGATCTCTTCAGAGGGGTCTCTCAGAGAGGCCTCTCAGAGGGGCCTCTCAGAGGGGCCTCTCAGAGGGGCCTCTTCAAGAAGAGTTGGGCGGAAAGGGCCTAGACGTGCCCGCGCCAGGGCACGACGGCCCGCTCCAGCCGCAGCAGCAGGGCGTCGATGACGAGCCCGGAGACCCCGATGGCGATGATGCCGACGAGGACCACCGGGGTGTTGTTGTAGTTGGCGGCGTCCTTGACCATGCCGCCGATGCCGGGCAGTCCGTTGACCAGCTCGGCCGCGACGAGGGAGGAGTAGGCCACGCCGACGGCAAGCCGGACGCCGGTCAGCGTCTCCGGCAGGGCGGACGGCACGACGACGTCCTTGACGACGTCCCACCGGGACCCGCCCAGCGCACGGGCCGCTTCGACGAGACTCTGCGACACCGCGGTCACCGCGGTCGTCGTGGACACCGCGACCGGCGGGAAGGCGGCCACGGCCAACAGGGTGATCTTGGGTTCCTCGTTGATGCCCAGCCAGATGATGAGCAGTGAGAAGTACGCCAGCGGCGGCAGTGTCCGCAGGAAGGTGATCCAGGGCTCGAAGAGCGAGCGCACCCAGCCGACGGTGCCCATGACGAGGCCGAAGACCACCCCGAGGGCGATACCGAGGCCCGCTCCGAGCGCGATGCGCCGCAGACTGATGCCGAGGTGCTCGATGAGCGTGGTGCCGTTGTAGCCGCGTACGCCGTCATGTGTCGTCGACACGTCGACGAAGGCGCTCCAGACCTTGGCCGGGGGCGGTACCAGCGTCTCGCTCCACGTTCCGCTCACCGCCAGCAGCTGCCAGAGCAGGAGGAACAGCAGGAGCGAGCCGAACGGCAGGCCGACGTGGCGCAGGCGGGCCGTTCCGCCGGCGCCGGCGGAACGCCGCCGTACCGGCGGTTCGTCGGGCAGGGGGGCGAGGTCGGTCTGTGGTGGCGAAGGGATCGTGGACACGGGGACGGGGCCTCCATGGCGCCGGAAGACGAGCGGCTGAGGGCAGCGCAATTGAGCCGGTCGGCTCGGGGAACGCACCGGGGTGCGGGAGGAACAGGGGGAAAGGTGCCGCCGGGAAACATCACCGGGCGGCGGAACGCGTCAGGAACGCGTGGTCAGCGACAACACGAAGCGGGACACCGGCACAGGTCAATGACCAGGCGTCGCACCAGCAGTTCGTGAATCATGGGGCCCATTTGTACAGCAGCCGGGACTCCGCACCAAGAGGTGTCCCATTCCCTGGGACCGGGTACGGCCGCGGATACCGCCGCCGGACCGCGAGTACGGCCGCCGGCACCGGCCCGGCGCCGTACGGACGCGCTGTCAGTGCCCCGTGAGAAGGCCGCAGCCGTGCTGGGCACTGTGGGAGGAGACGCATGAAGGCGCTGGTTGCGGAGCTGTCGCAACCTTGGGGCGACGAAGGCGGGTTCGAGTCCTGCGTGCACATCGCCGACGATCCGTCCTGGGCCGGTCCGACGCCCGGCGAGGTGCTCGCCGAGGCGGGACGGGACGAAAACCTGTCTGTGGTGTTCTTCGCCGACGGCGTCGCGATGCGGTCCGCCCACCGCGCACTGCCGGCCATGGACCTCGTCGGCACGGAGGACCTCGGCCCGGTGTACCGCCAAGGCGCCGTCGGCTCCCCGCCGCCCCTCGGATTCCGGACCGTTCCCTCCGGCGTCCACGACATACACGCGAACCTGGCCATCGCCGACATGGACTTCGCGGAGTTCGCCGACATGGCCGCCGCGGACCCGGAGCACGTCTACCGCCCGCGTCGCGCCGAACGGTTCGCGAGCAGGAGGCACGCCCATACGAGGACGTGGACCGCCGACAGCGCGATGCTGCCGCCGCCCGCGCCGTCCGCCACCCGCCACACCAGGAAGCCGATGCTCAGGCAGAGCATCGGCCAGTACAGCCACGGCCCCCACCGGGCTCCCGGCCCGGTCCAGGACGGCTGGGTGCGCCCGTCTGGACGCCGCGACATGCCTGTTCCTCTCTTCTCATGGACCTGGCGCCTCGCACCTCGCACCTCGCACCTCATGGGCACCTGCTCAGGGAGGGGAACGGGGTGGCCGGACACACCGAGCGCACCCGTCGCGGAGCACGACGGGTGCGCTCGGCGGGAGAGAATCCGCCGGATGCCGGGGTTCAGGCACTCGCCTGACTGCGGGCGGGCGTCCTCCGTGAGGCGGCGTGGTGCGCGGGCCTGTCCGCGCCCATGCCCTGGAGGCGCCGCAGCCACAGGGAGGTCACGGCCAGCAGACCGGTGAAGACCAGCAGGAAGAGCGTGGAGACCCACATCTGACGGCTCCCGGGATGCTCCCATCCCACCCAGGCGGCCGATGCCGCCCACAACAGGACAGCTGCCGCGTAGAAGGTGCGCATCCGGTGCAGCTGCCGGACGGCCCGCAGAGGCCTGGAGTGATCTTTCTTCGGTGCCATGCCGACCCGTGTACCCCCGATATTTCCTTACTCACCGGGCATTCACGCCCGGCTCCGTTCCCGTGTCCGTTTCCGGCTAACCGTTCCTGCGCTCGAAAGCCCGTCGTACCGCCGCGCCCTCGTCCTCGACCAGTCCCGACGGGTCCGGCAGGTTGAGCACGGCCCTGCAGTGCTCGCACACCGTCGCGTTCACGGCGGGCCTGCTGCCGCACGCCTTGCAGACACGGCGCGCTTCCCGGTCGGTGTGGTTCTCCGTCATGACCTCTCCCGCTCGCCATTCGATTGAACTGTGCACCTACCGGGTGCCCTGGGGGTCGTGCATGATTCCTCCGGCCGGGCCCCGTACTCGTGAGGGGTCCCGTATTTGCGAAGGGTCCCGTACCCGCGAAGGAGGAGGCTCCCGGGTCGCCGGTACTTGATAGTGAGTACGCGAGGGGGTCGGCACGCAGGACGACGTGACGGGTCCGTCCGGAAAGGCTGGTGGGGTTCCCGAAAGCAGATACGGAGACCTCTTCCATGGCGACCTTCTTGTACCGATCGGGCCGTTGGGCCTTCAGGCGGCGACGTCTCGTCGCGCTGTTGTGGGTGGCGGTGCTGGCCGCCGTCTTCCTCGGCGCCGGCGGCGCCTCCGAGCCGGCCGACGACTCGTCGGGGATGCCGGGCATCGAGGCGCAGGAGGCGTTCGACCACATCAACGAGCGGTTCCCCGGAGCCGAGGCGGACGGCGCGAGCGCCCGGATCGTCTTCGTGGCCGCGGACGGCCGGAAGGTCACCTCGGCCGCGAACCGCGCGGTGATCGACGACCTGGTGACCACGATGGCCGACGCGCCGCAGGTCGCGGACGTGGTGAGCCCGTTCGACGGGCCGGGCGGCCAGGGGGTGAGCGAGGACGCGTCCACGGCGTACGCCACCGTCACCTACGAGGTGAAGGCCGACGACCTCGGTGCCGCCGGAAAGCGGGAACTGGAGGACGCCATCGACACGGCTCGGGAGTCGGGCCTGACGGTCGAGGCCGGCGGCAACGCGCTGGAGACCGAAGCCGCGGGCGGGATGGGCGAGGTGATCGGCGTCGGCGTCGCCGCCGTGGTGCTGGTGATCACCTTCGGTTCGCTGGCCGCCGCCGGGCTGCCGCTGCTCACCGCGCTGCTGGGGGTCGGTGTCAGCATGGCCGCGATCACCGCGCTGGGCAGCGTGTTCGGGCTGTCCTCCACCACCGGCGAGCTGGCCATGATGCTCGGGCTCGCGGTCGGCATCGACTACTCCCTGTTCGTGGTCTCCCGCTACCGCGAGGAGCGTGCCGAGGGGCACGAGCCCCGGGAGGCGGCCGGTCTGGCCGTGGGCACCGCCGGTTCCGCGGTCGTGTTCGCCGGACTCACCGTCGTCATCGCGCTGGCCGGGCTCTCGGTGATCGGCGTCCCGATGCTGACGCAGATGGGCCTGGGCGCCGCCGGAGCGGTCCTGACCGGTGTGCTGATCGCGCTGACCGTGGTCCCGGCGCTGCTGGGCTTCTGGCCCGACGCCGTCCTCGCCCGCCGCGTCCGCCGGCACCTCCGGAACCCCCAGGACGACGGCCACACCCACGACGACCGCGACCGCGACCGCTCCGGCGACGGCGGCAGCAGGGTCCGCGTCGGCGGCCGCTTCCTCACCGGGCGTGGCCGCTTCCGCGGGGCCGGCACCCGTACCCGCGAGGCCGGAACCGGTTTCCGCGCCCGCCCGGGCAGCACCGGCAGTCCGGCCGAGGGCACGGAGAGCGCGGAGAGCGGCGGAACCCGCTGGGCCCGCTTCGTCCTGCGTCGCCCCGTGCCCGTGCTGGTCGCCACGGTCGTCGGCCTCGGCGCACTCGCCGTACCGGTGACGGAGCTGCGGCTGGGTATGCCCGGCGACGAGGCCAAGTCCACCGCCACCACGGAGCGCCGCGCGTACGACGCCCTCGCCGACGGTTTCGGCCCCGGGTTCAACGGTCCGCTGACCGTCGTCGTGGACGCGAAGGGTGCCGCCGACCCCAGGGCCGCGGTGTCGAAGGTGTCCGGGCGGCTGGCCCGCACGGAAGGGGTCGTCTCCGTCTCCCCGGCCCGCTTCAACAGCGCCGGGGACACCGCGGTGCTGTCCGTCACCCCGTCCACCGCGCCCGCCGACGAGCGGACCGAGGACCTCGTCCACACCATCCGTGACCGGCGTCCCGCGACCGAGTCCGCCGCCGGAGCCACCTTCGAGGTCACCGGCACCACCGCGCTGAACATCGACGTCGCGCAGAAGCTGCAGGACGCGCTGATCCCCTACCTCGCGGTCGTGGTCGGTCTGGCCTTCCTCCTCCTGCTGCTGGTCTTCCGCTCCGTGCTGGTCCCCCTCAAGGCCACCCTCGGCTATCTCCTCTCGGTCCTCGCGTCCCTCGGCACGATCGTCATCGTCTTCCAGCAGGGCCACGGCGCCGGGCTCCTCGGCGTCGACCAGACCGGCCCCATCATGAGCATGATGCCGATCATGCTGGTGGGCATCGTCTTCGGCCTGGCCATGGACTACGAGGTCTTCCTGGTCTCCCGGATGCGGGAGGCGTACGTCCACGGGGAGCGGCCCGGGCAGGCCGTCGTCACCGGGTTCCGGCACAGCGCCCGGATCGTGACGGCGGCGGCACTGATCATGATGGCGGTGTTCTCCGGCTTCATGACCGGTGGCGGGTCGATGGTGAAGATGGTCGGGTTCGGCCTGACCAGTGCCGTGCTGTTCGACGCCTTCGTGGTCCGCATGGCGTTCGTGCCCGCCGTCCTGGCCCTGCTCGGCCACCGGGCCTGGTGGCTGCCGCGTGCGCTGGACCGGCTGCTGCCCCGCGTCGACGTGGAGGGCGAGGCGCTCACCCGGCGGGCCGCCGCCGTCCCCACGCCGACTCCGGGCACGGACACGGCTGCGGCCACGACTGCGGCTGCGGCTGCGGCTGCGATCTCGGACTCAGGCCCGGGCCCGGTCTCGGCCTCGGCCTCGGCCGGTGACGATCAGCAGGGCTCGGTACGCGTCTGACCCGACGCGCACCTCCCCGCACCCCGCACGCCCGCCCACTCCCCCATCCGATGAGGGCCGCCCGCGCACCACACGGGCGGCCCTCGCCCACCGCGGCCGACCGCGCCACGCCCCGTGACGACCGCGCCGTGCCCCGTGGACCCGGTGGGTGACCGACCATGGGACCAGCGCCCCGACGGAGGACCACATGCTGACCAGCTGGCGGCGGTACGCCGACCGACACGCCCGCCTCGTCGAGGCGGCGTTCCTGCTGCTGGTGTACGCGGCCACCAGCAGGCAGTACGACAGGGGCGGCCCGGGCTGGTGGCCCGGGCTGCTCATCGCGACCGCCGCCTGCCTCTCCCTGCTGTGGCGGCGCGGCCACTCCCGTGCCGTCACCGCGGTCACCGCTGTCTGTGCCGGTCTGTCCGGCGCCCTGGGGTACGAGGTCAACCCCGTGCTGCTGCTGCCGGTCATCGTGGCGCTCTACGAACTGACCGTCCGCAACCCGCGAGAGCTCGCACGCGCCTGCTGTCTCGCGGTCGTCTCACTGGTCGTCCTCGCGACCCTGCTCTCGGGCCGGAACGACCAGCCCTGGACGGAGAAGACGGTCCCGACCGTCTTCTGGGTCGCGCTGCCGGTCGTGCAGGGGTCGGCGGTCCGGGCGCGGCGCGCCTACCTCGAAGCCGTGCGGACCCGCGCCGACCTCGCCGAACGCACCCGCGAGGAGGAGGCACGCCAACGGGTCGCCGAGGAACGTGTCCGCATCGCCCGTGAGCTGCACGACGTCGTCGCCCATCACATGGCCCTGGCGAACGCCCAGGCGGGGACCGCCGCCCATCTCGCCCGCAGCCGCCCCGAGCAGGCGGAGAAGATCCTCGTCGACCTGACGGGCACCACCTCCGCGGCCCTGCGTGAACTGGAGGCCACCGTCGGCCTCCTGCGCCGGCCCGACGAGCCCGAGTCCCCCCTCGAACCCGCACCCGGACTCGCCCGGCTGCCCGAGCTGGTCTCCGCGTTCGCCTCCGCCGGGCTCCAGGTCACGGTGTCCACCGACGGGAAGGAGCGGCAGCTGTCCCCCGGTGTGGACCTGACCGCCTTCCGGATCGTGCAGGAGGCGCTCACCAACGTCGCCAAGCACGCCGCCGTGCGCACGGCGCGCGTACGACTCAGTTACACGCACGACCGGTTGGCCCTCACGGTCAGCGACGACGGCGGCCCCAACCCGTCCCCGCCGGCTCCCGGCGGTGGGTTCGGCCTCATCGGCATGCGGGAGCGCGCCCGGTCCGCCGGCGGCCGCCTTGAGGCCGGCCACCGGCCCGGGGGCGGCTTCGCCGTCACCGCCGAACTCCCCGTCCACCCCTGATCCCCGGAAGAGTTCCGATGACCATCCGCGTGCTGCTCGCCGACGACCAGACCCTGCTGCGGGCGACCTTCCGCATCCTGATCGACTCCTGCGAGGACATGGAGGTGGTCGACGAGGCCGGCGACGGCGCGAAAGCCGTCGAGCTCGCCCGCGCCCACCGTCCCGACGTCGTCCTCATGGACATTCGTATGCCCGGCACCGACGGCCTCGCCGCGACCGCCGCCATCTGCGCCGACGCCGGTCTGCGGGCCACCCGTGTGCTCGTCCTGACCACGTTCCAGACCGACGAGCACGTGGACCGCGCCCTGCGCGTCGGCGCGAGCGGCTTCCTCGGCAAGAACACCACCGCCGACACGCTGCTGGACGGCATCCGCACCGTGGCCTCCGGCGAGGCACTGCTGTCCCCCGCGGCCACACGCACGCTCATCACCCGTTTCCTCGCGGCCCCCGGGCCCGGCACCGACCCCGCGCTGCCGGGACTCCTGGCCGGTCTCACCGCCCGCGAGCGCGAGGTGACGGCTCTGGTCGCGGACGGCAGATCCAACACCGAGATCGCCGAGGAGCTGTTCCTGAGCCCGTTGACCGTACGTACCCACGTCCAGCGCGCCAAGACGAAGCTGGGCGCCCGCGACCGTGCCCAACTGGTCGTCCTCGCCTACCGGTCGGGCCTCGTACGGCCCCCGTACTGACGAGGTGCGAGTATCGCGGTCAATCCGCCGCCGGCACGGGGAAGAGCAGGCAGCTGCTGGTGGCGTGGGCCAGCAACCGGTCGGCGGAGTCGAGCAGTTCGGCCTGTGCGAGGGCAGTGCGGCGGCCGCTGTTCAGGACGGTCCCGACGGCGCGGACCTTGCCCGTGTCCACCGTGATCGGGCGCAGGAACTTCACGGAGAGGTCGAGCGAGGTGTACGCCGTGCCCCGGGGCAGCACCGACTGGACGGCACAGCCCGCGGCCGAGTCGAGGAGGGTGGCGTAGACACCGCCGTGGACGCTGCCGATCGGGTTGTAGTGCTCCTCTCCCGGGGCCAGGACGAAGACGGCCCGTCCGTGCTCGACCTCCTCCAGGGTGAAGCCCAGGGTGACCGAGAGGGGCGGGGCGGGGAGGCGCCCGGCGACGATGTCACGCAGGAACTCCAGGCCGGTGCCCTTTCCCACGGCGCCCGCCGAGACGGCCGGATCGCTCCAGGCGAACGTGCGCGACCTGTCCATGGACTCCCCCTCGGCAGCTGACTATGTTTCTCGAAGTTAGCCAGCCCTCCGTCTGGCTGTCAACGGGGAGGCTCGCCTAGGGTCGTCGCATGGAGTGGGTCGAGGTCAGTACCGAGAACTGCACCGTCCAGCGGACGCTGGACGTGGTCGGCGAGAAGTGGTCCCTGCTGGTGCTCCGGGACGCCATGAACGGGGTGCGGCGCTTCGACGACTTCCGGCGGCACATCGGCCTGTCCGACGCGGTGCTCGCGGACCGGCTGCGCAAACTGGTCGCCGCGGGGATCCTGGACACCGTCCCCTACCAGGAGTCCGGACGGCGCACCCGGCACGAGTACCGGCTCACGTCCAAGGGCTGGGACCTGTGGCCCGTGGTACTCGCCCTCAAGGAGTGGGGGGACCGCTACACCGCCGACCCGGAGGGGCCACCGCTCGACGTCTACCACGCGGACTGCGGTGAGCCCGTCCGCGCGGTGGTCACCTGTGCCGACGGCCACGGCCCGCTCCGCGCCCGCGAGGCACGCACCCGCCCGGGGCCCTCGGCACAGCCGTTGGGCTGAGCCTCCGTCAGAAGCCTGCCGCCGGACGCGGATCCGGTCCCCGCCCGGTCCTGTCGGTCCCGTCGGTCCTGTCGGCCAGGCGGCCGACCGGTCCGCCGCGTCGCCGTAGTCGACCGGTCGTACACTCACCGCATGGGACGGACCAGCGACGCCAGGGAGAAGATCCTCGACGCCGCGCAGTCGCTGATCGAACTGCGTGGTTACACGGCTCTCGGAGTCGCCGAGATCTGCAAGGCGGCCGGGGTGCCGAAGGGCAGCTTCTACTACTTCTTCGAGTCCAAGGAAGCTCTCGCGCTGGCCGTGATCGACGAGCACTGGGCCGCCCGGCGGGACGCCTGGGCACGCGTCCTGCACAGCGACGCGGAACCCCTGCGGCGCCTGCGCCGGCTGCTGGAGGAGACGGAAGCCGGACAACTCGCGGGCCAGCGGAGCTGCGGCAGCGTCGCGGGCTGCCTGTTCGGGAACCTCACGCTGGAGATGAGCAACCAGACGGAGTCGGTCCGCGTACGGCTCCAGGAGATCTTCGAGGCCCAGGTCGGGATGGTCGAGGCGGTCGTCACCGACGCGCTGGAGCGCCGGGAGGTCACCGTGACCGACACCCGGGAGGCGGCCCGGGCGGTGGTGGCCCAGTTGGAGGGACAGGTGCTGTTCGCCAAGCTCTACAACGACACGCAGCGCCTCGGCTCCCTGTGGACGAACTGCCTGGCACTGCTGGGAGGCCGCACGGCGGACGGGGCGCCGGCCGGGGTGTGACACCCCGGCCGGCGACTACGACCGGGCGGCCACGGCTTCGGCGTCGGCCACGGCTTCGGCCACGGGCCGGGGACCGGCCGCGGGTTCGTTGCCGACCGCCGGTTCGTTGCCGACCGCGGGCCGGACCCGACCGCAGGCCGGGGGTCGGCCACGGCTTCGGCACCGACCGCAGGTCAGGCACCGGCCACGGGTGCGACGGCGGCCGCAAGTCGGGTCCGGCCGTGAGCCGTCGCACCGGACGGCGTGACGGCTCACCGCCGGGCGGGCCGCGCCCCCGGGACGGCGGTGTCCGGAACCCGTCCCCGGCCGCCACGAAGACACGCGTCGGGCGGGCCGGTCGAGGGCGCGGTGTCCGGCGGTCCGCCCGCGACCGCCTCGCGGCGGCCGGTCCCACCGCCCGGGACCGGCCGCGTCCTTCCCGCGTGCCGCGGACTTCCTCACTGGCCGCGCCAGATGTTGTCGAAGGCCGCCTCCTCGATGGACCGGCGCTGCCGTACGGCCTCCAGTTCCCGCACCGCGTCGTTGACGGCGGCCAGTACGGTCACCACCGCGTCGTCGACGCGGCCCGCGGCCTCCTCGGCCGGCTCCTCGTGGACGCCCACGGCGGCGGCGAGGAAGGCGAGGACGGGCTCGTCCGACGTCCAGCGGCCGGCCGCGCGGCGACGGGCCGGCGAGTCGGTCAGAGCCGGCGCGTCGTCACGGAACGGGATCCACTGGTGGCGTGGCCGGGTGACCTGTCCGTCCGCGGTCAGCGCGGCGAGGTAGGCCGCGGACAGACCACGGCCCCGGCGCCACAGCCAGTCCTCGACGGACTCGTACGGAGCCTCGCGGACGACCGAGGCCGCCGCCTCGTCCAGCAAGTGGTCGCCCAGGGCCCCCTGTTCGCCGAGCGGGACGCGGTCCCCGGGCAGGATGCCGTCACCGTCCAGGACGACGGCCCCCGCGTCGGCGAGGTCGATCAGTTCGGCTCCCGCGAGGGCCAGCGACAGGTCTCCCTGTTCGACGGGACGGCCGGACTCGACGTCCATGGTGACGATCAGCAGGTCGCGCGGTGTGGTCATGGCGGGCTCCAGGTAAGGAAGATCGGTGGCGCTGCGTTGCCGGGGACCACCCTGCCACCGGGACGAGCGGGCGCGGCGTCCCCCCGGCGTAGCATGACGCGCATGGAGCTGCGCCAGCTGCGGTACTTCGTCGCGGTCGCCGAGGAACTGAACTTCGGCCGCGCCGCCGAGCGCCTGCTGATCGCGGGGCCCTCCCTGTCCCAGCAGATCAAGGCGCTCGAACGCGACCTGGGTGTACGGCTCTTCGACCGTGACCGCCGCTCGGTGGCCCTCACCCCGGCCGGCGCGGCCCTGCTGCCGCACACCCGCGCCCTCCTGGAACGAGCCGACGACCTGCGGCGGCGCGCCCGTCGGCTGCCGGGGTCCGAGGCGGTACGGCTCGGCTACGTCAACTGGTGCCCGCCCGACCTGACCGCCCGCGCCGCCCCGGTGGCGCGCCTGCACATCGACGCGTGGATCGCGCCCTCGCACACCCAGGCCGCCCGGGTCGCCGACGGCAGTCTGGACCTCGCCGTGTGCTGGGTGCGGACCGAGGACCTCCGGCAGCGCGGCCTGTGTGCCCGGCTCCTCGGCGCCGACCGGCTCCACGCCGTCTCGGCCGGCGACGACACGAGCGCGGTCGCCGCCGAGGACACCGACGTCCTGCTCGACGACGACACGACCTCCTGGTCGTCCTGGAACGCCTACGCCGAACTGCTGGCCCGGGACACCGGCGCCCGTGCGGTGCGCATCGCCGACGGCGGCATCACCGGGCCCGCGTTCTTCGACCACGTCCGCCGCGGCGGCCGACCGGTGATCAACTCGCCCAAGGGGCAGACCGCCCCGCTGCCGCCCGGCCTGGTCCGACGCCCCGTGCACGCACCCGAGATCCACTGGACCTGGTCCCTGGTCCGGCGCGCGGACGAGGACCGTCCGGCCGTCCTCGCCGCGATGGGCGCCCTGTGCGACGACGTGGGTGATCTCGGCATCCGCACGGCGGACGCCTGGCTGCCCGAGGGCGACCCGCACCGGTAGCCCGGGACGCCACCGCGGCCACCGGCCCGGCCCGCCCCCTCCGGCCCGCCTCCTCCGGCCCGCCCCCTGTCACACCGCGCCAAAAGGCTGACCTCGACTGGGAGTCCGCGCCTATCAGCAGGGAGGAAGCCGGTCCCGGCCGGTGCGCCTGCGACCTTTGACCGGCCTTCCCGTGCCCTCTACCTTTTTCATTAGTCGACCGGTCGGCTAGCAAAGGAGGGCCGGTCGGGCAACGCCACTCATCCGGAAGCAGGTCGTCATGAACTCCCAGGTCCAGAAGGTCGCCGTCATCACCGGTGCTTCGCAGGGCATCGGCGCCGGTCTCGTCGAGGCCTACCGCAAGCTCGGTCACGCCGTCGTCGCCACCTCGCGCACGATCGCCCCCTCCGACGACGCGGGGGTGCTGACCGTGCAGGGCGACATCACCGACCCCGCCACCGCCGAACGCGTCATCGCCGCGGGCGTCGCGGAGTTCGGACGCGTCGACACACTGATCAACAACGCGGGGCTCTTCGTCGCCAAGCCCTTCACCGACTACACCGCGGACGACTACGCCGCCGTGACCGGTGTGAACCTGGCCGGCTTCTTCCGCATCACCCAGCTGGCCGTCGAACGCATGCTCGCCCAGGGCGGCGGCCACATCGTCAACATCACCACCAGCCTGGTCGACAACGCGGACTCCAGCGTCCCGTCCGTGCTGGCCTCGCTGACCAAGGGCGGCCTGCAGTCCGCCACCAAGTCCCTCGCCATCGAGTACGCCACGCGCGGGATCCGCGCCAACGCCGTCTCCCCCGGGACCATCAGGACCCCGATGCACCCCGTGGAGACCCACGAGGCCCTCGCCGCCCTGCATCCGGTCGGCCGGCTGGGCGAGCAGAGCGACATCGTCGACGCGGTGCTGTACCTGGAGAACGCCCCCTTCGTCACCGGCGAGATCCTCCACGTCGACGGCGGCATGAGCGCGGGCCACTGACCCGCGGGGGGCATGGTGCGGGGCCGCCCGGCCGGCTCCGCACCGGGGCCTCCCACCACTGCGGCGCAGTGACCGTACGCCGGACCCCACCGACACAGCGGCAGGAGAACCCCGTGAACACCACGACGGGCACCACGACGGACGACGCGACGGACGACGCGACAAGCAGTGCGACAAGCACCACGACGGACGGTACGGCGATCCTGCGGGGTGTTCTCGACCGGTGGAAGGCCGCCGTCGACGCACATCGACCGGAACGGGCGGCCGCCCTGTTCACCGAGGACGCCGTCTTCCAGGGGCTGCGCCCGTACAGCGTCGGGAGGCCGGGCATCGCCGCCTACTACGACTCGCAGCCCGCCGGGCTGACGGCGGAGTACCGGATCCTGGAGACCCGGCGCCCCGCCGACGGCCTCGTACTCGGCTACGCGGGCGTCGACTTCTCCTTCACGGACCGCCCGGCCGTCCGCGTGCACCTCGGCGTGCTGGTGAAGCGGCTCGGGGAGGACTGGTACATCGGCCACTACCAGGTCTCGCGCACCGGATGAGACCGCCGGCGCGCGTCAGGGGCGGTACATGCCGATCGATCAGGGACGGTACATGCCGATCGAGTCGTGCGCGGCGACGTCGACGAAGCCGAACTTCTCGTAGAGGAAGCGTGCGGGGCCGTCCGCGATCAGCGAGACGTAGGCGGTGGCGGGCGCCCGGCGCTCCAACTCCCCGGTGAGCGCGGCCATGATGCGCCCGCCGAGGCCGCGCCCCCGGTGCGCGGGGTGGACGCAGATGTCGACGATCTGGAACGCGGTACCGCCGTCCCCGACGACGCGCCCCATGCCGACGGGTTCGCCTTCGTGGTGCAGGACCACCCCGTACCACGTGCGGGGCAGGGCGAGCGCGACCGCTTCCGGGTCCCGGTCCGAGAGACCGGCATCGGTGCGCAGGCGGCGGAAGACATCGACGGAGGGGACGCCCGCACGCAGCTCGTAAGGGTCATCTTCAACCTTCATGGATTACATCCTAGACGGGGCGGCCGAGGACGCACGGGGAAGGACTTTGAACACTCGCAGTACAAAGTATGGACATGCCAAGTGAAAGTCCTCTACGTTGGCCGCGCAACGCAGCCACATCAGGAAAGACCGGAACGGAATCCGGCACGGTCCGGTCATGCACCATGGAGGACCGTTGTCCCACCATCAGTTCCTGCGTGCCCGAAGAGTCCTCACCACCCTACTGACCGGGGCCGTCCTGACCGGCGGCCTCCTGGCCGCCCCGGCGTCCTCGGCCGCCCCGGCCGCCGCCCCGCCCCAGGAACCCGGTGTCACACTCCGCGTGTTCGACGTGCAGACGCCGCTGAGCAAGCTCTGCACCCTCAAACCCGGACAGACCCCGAACCACGACGCGCTCAGGTCCACGGTGGACTGGTCCACGACCGAGGACTTCGGCGGCTTCTCCGACCGCTTCGTGACCGAGGTGACCGGCAACCTGGTCGTGCCCAGCGACGGCACCTACGGGTTGCGGCTCACCAGCGACGACGGTTCCCGGCTGTCCCTCGACGGCGCCACGGTGATCGACCACGACGGGCTCCACGGCGCGGAGCCGAAGGACGCCGCCGTCCAGCTCACCGCGGGATCGCACCCGCTGCGCATCGACCACTTCGAGCGCGACGGCGGACAGCAGCTCCAGCTCTTCTGGCGGCCGCCGGGCCAGGACGAGTTCAGCATCGTGCCCCGCGAGGCGCTGAGCACGGACGCCGACGTCGTCCGGGTGACGGCACCGGGACGCAAGGAGTGCGAGGGGAGCAACGACACCCCCGGCGACGGCCTCCCGCTCACCGAGGTGCGCCCCGACCTGACGCTCACGGATCTGCGCCCCGACGGTTTCGAACCGCAGGTCAGCGGCATGGACTGGCTGCCCGACGGACGGCTGGCGATCAGCACCTGGGGCGGGTCCGACAACGTTGCCGGTGAGGTGTACCTGCTGGACAACGTCACCGGGAAGACCAGCCGGGACAAGGTCACCGTCAAGAAGGTGGCCAGTGGGCTGCGCGAGCCCATGGGCATCAAGTACGTGGACGGTTCGCTGTACGTCTCGCAGAAGCACGAGCTGACCCGGCTCGTCGACCGCAACCGCGACGACGTGGCCGACGAGTACCGCACCGTCGCGACCTGGCCGTACGGAAAGAACTTCCACGAGTTCGCCTTCGGCCTCCTGTACCGCGACGGCCACTTCTACGTGAACCTCTCCGTCTCGATCAACCTCGGCGGGGCGACCACGGTTCCGCAGCCCGCCCCCGGCCGCGGCACGACGTACAAGGTCAGCAAGAAGACGGGGAAGATCAGCCCGGTGGCGGGCGGTCTGCGCACCCCCAACGGGATCGGCTGGGGTCCGGAGGGCGGCATCTTCGCCACGGACAACCAGGGCGGCTGGCTCCCCTCCTCGAAGCTCGTCCAGATCAAACAGAACCGCTTCTTCAACCACTACACCGAGCCGGCCGGCCCCTTCGACTCCGCCGAGCCGACCGCTCCGGTCCTGTGGCTGCCCCAGAACGAGATCGCGAACTCGCCCTCCACGCCGCTGTATCTGAAGAAGGGCCGCTTCGCGGGCCAGATGCTGATCGGCGACGTGACCTACGGCGGTCTGCAGCGTGCGTACCTGGAGAAGGTGAAGGGCCAGTACCAGGGCGCGGTCTTCCGCTACACGCAGGGTCTCGAAGCCGGCGTCAACCGCCTCACCCTCGGCCCCGACGGCTCGATCTACGCCGGCGGTCTGGGTGCCGACGGCAACTGGGGCCAGGAGGGCAAGCTCAGGTTCGGCCTGCAGAAGCTCACGCCCAACGGCGGCAACACCTTCGACATCCACACGATGCGTGCCGTACCGGGCGGCTTCGACCTGACCTACACCCAGCCGGTGTCCGCGAAGACCGCCGAGGAACTGGCCAAGCACTACCAGGCGCAGCAGTGGCGGTACACCCCGACCGCCGACTACGGCGGCCCGAAGATCGCCGAAGAGGCGCTGCCCGTGCGGTCGGCCGAGCTGTCGAAGGACAAGCGCACCGTGCGGCTGCGGCTGGACGACCTGAAGCCGGGACGGGTCGTCCACCTGCGCTCGCCGCGTCCCTTNTGGACGACCTGAAGCCGGGACGGGTCGTCCACCTGCGCTCGCCGCGTCCCTTCACCTCGGAGTCCGGTGAGTCGCTGTGGAACACCGAGGCCTGGTACACGCTCAACGCCATGCCCGGCAAGCAGCCGCCCGCCGCCACCCTGTACGAGGCGGAGGAGGCCCGTATCACCGGCACGCCCGGCATCGACCGCGACCACACCGGCTTCTCCGGCAGCGGCTTCGTCGACCGGTACGACACGGAGGGCAAGGCGGCCACCACCTTCGACGTCACGGTTCCCAGGACGGGCGCCTACGACGTGGGCCTGCGCTACTCCAACGGCCCGAACCCCTTCGAGGGGACCAAGTCCCTCTCCCTGTACACCAACGGGAAGAAACTGCGGCAGGTCAAGCTCCCCTCCACCAGCAACTGGGACTCCTGGTCCACCCGGACCGAGCGGGTCGTGCTGCGCGCGGGGAAGAACACCCTCTCCTACCGCTACGACGCCGGTGACACCGGCCACGTCAACCTCGACCTGATCACCGTCCGCAGGCACGGCGCACCGGCCGCCCTCTTCGACGGGAGCGCCGCCTCGCAGGCGCAGTGGCAGCACACCGACGGCCGCAAGCTGGAGTGGCCGCTCGCCGACGAGTCGTCCATGGAGGTGTGCTGCGGCGACATCCGCACCATCGACGCGTACCAGGACTTCAAGCTGCACGTCGAGTTCCGGGTGCCGCTGCTGCCCGACGAGGTCACCGGACAGGACCGCGGCAACAGCGGGATCTTCCTCCAGGACCGCTACGAACTGCAGATCCTGGACTCCTACGGTGACACCACGCCGGCCACCAACGAGGCCGGGGCCTTCTACCTGAAGAAGGCGCCCGACGTGAACGCGGCCAAGGCGCCGGAGACCTGGCAGACCTACGACATCGTCTTCCGCGCCGCCCGTTACGACGACGAAGGCCGCAAGACCGAGGACGCCCGGGTGACCGTGGTGTGGAACGGCAGGAAGGTGCACGACAACATCGCCCTGGACGGCCCCACCGCCTCGGGCCGGGCCGAGACACCGGCGACGGGAGCCATCCGTCTGCAGGACCACGGGAACAAGGTCCGGTTCCGCAACATCAAGCTGGAGCCGCTGAGTTGAACCGGTGACATGACCCGACACGGTCCGACACGACCTGAGACGGCCTGAGACCGGGCCCGGCTTCCGCCGGGCCCGGTCCGCTGTTCCCGGGCCGTGGCCGCGGACATGGGGCCGCCGGGTGTTCCGGCGGTAGTGCCTGCGGTACCGCAGGTGGGCAGCGTATGGGTTGGAGAAGGACCCCGTTCGCACGGGAATCTCCAGTCATGAAGCGACGCAAGGCAGTAATCATTCCCTCGGTCCTCCTCTCCCTCGGCGCCGTGGCGGTCGCCACCCCGGCCGTCGGCGGTGCCATGGACAGGTCACCGGCTCCGGTCCCGGCGTCCGCCGACCTGTCCAAGACCTCCGGCGGCTTGTCCGGGACCTCCGCGGCGGGGCATCGCACGGGCGGGGTGGGTGATGCGGGCGCTGTGGTCGACGCCATCGAGCGCAGTGCCCACACCCTGAGGAGCACCGAGCCCGAAGGCGGTCTGCGGGACCTGGACGCGCTGGGCCGTATGGTCGGCGACGCCGAGGTGGTGGGTCTGGGCGAGGCCACCCACGGATCGCGGGAGTTCTTCCGCATGAAGCACCGGGTCTTCCGCTACCTGGTCGAGGAGAAGGGCTTCCGGACCTTCTCCCTGGAACTCCCCTGGAGCAGCGGGCTGCGGCTCAACGACTACGTGCTGAACGGCGAGGGCGACCTCCGGAAGATGGCGGACGAGGAGTTCCAGGGGGCGTACCGGATCTGGAACAACCAGGACTACCTCGACCTCGTCGAGTGGATGCGGGACCACAACCGCCGGCACCCCGGGGACGAGGTGCAGTTCATGGGCAACGACATGGGCTATGCCGGGCCGGAGCTGTACGAGGAGGTGACCGACCGGGTGGCGCGCGCGTACCCGCGGTTGCTGGAGCGCGTCACGGAGCTGTACCGCGGGCTGGCGCCGACCACCGACGCCGGCACCTACGGCGCGGAGTACCTGGAGCTGCCCCTGGCCGAGCGGCAGGAGCGGGCGGAGCGGACCGGCGAGGTGTACGAGCTGCTGCGCAGGCAGCGCCCCGGCTCCGGTGCCGACCGCGGGGAACACCTGTGGACCGTGCAACACGCCAGGGCCATTCACCAGCTGGCCGAGGGCTACTCCCTCGACATCACCGACGAGACCCAGGTCGCGGAGATGATGAGGCTCCGTGACCAGGTGATGGCGGAGAACGTGGCCTGGTGGCGCCGGCACACCGGTGACCGCGTCCTGCTGTCGGCGCACAACACCCATGTGGCGTACGACTCGTTCGACGCGCGGTATCCCAAGACGCAAGGGGCCTTCCTGCGCGATGTGTTCGGCGGGGACTACGTCAGCGTCGGCTTCAGTTTCCACCACGGTGCCTTCAAGGCGTTCGGCACCGGCGACGACGTGATGCGCACCTACCGGGTGGGCGCCGCGAAGCCGGGCTCCAACGAGCACACCCTGGACGAGGCCCGCCAGGAGGACTACGTCCTCGACCTGCGCACGGCACCCCGCCCGGTGCGCGCCTGGCTGGACACGCCGCGCGTCACCTGGAACATCGGTGCCGGGTGGCCCGACCCCGAGACGTACCGGAGCGCCCCGGGCCGGGCGCACGACGTCCTCATCCATCTGGACGAGGTCGAGGCCACCGAGTACCTGGGCAAGCCCTGATCCGCACGGTGCCCCCCGGTGGGCGAATCGCCCGGTCCGGCTACGAGCTCGTCTGCGGCCGGGAGGACCATGACGACCGCGGACTCACCAGGGCGTACCCCGGCGGTGTTGACGACCGCGCCAACACCGGTGGTGAGGCCACCCCGATCGCGGCGGACCGCCTCGAACGCGCCGGGACCCCACTCGCCGGGGTGTCCCCGCCGGTCCGGGGATCTCGTTAGCCTGGGGATCTCGCCACCGAAAGGAGTCACCATGCCGGAGGAACCGACGCCGGGGGGCCCGCTGGGCACAGCGATGCGGAAAGTGACGTTCCCGGACGGGTCACGCGGGATCATCCTGGTGAAGGCCGGTACATCGCAGAAGGACGCGGACGAGCTGGCGGCGCGGGTGTGGGCCGACCGGGCGGAGGACGGCCCGGCGGGGGCGTAGCCGGACACGGCCCCCGGCGCCGCCGCCCGCCCGTACCGGACCGTCGCCACCCTTACCGGACCGTCGCCACCCTTACCGGGCCGTCGCCGCCCGTCCGTACCGGGCCGGGGCGCCCGCCGGAACGGGGCGCACCGGCCCGGTGCTGTCGCGCCGCCTCAGACGAGCCCGAGTTCCCGCGCGCCGAGCGGCTCGAAGAAACGCTCCACCTCCGCGTCGGTGACCTCGGCGAGCGTGGCGGGGGACCAGCGCGGACTGCGGTCCTTGTCGACGACCTGGGCGCGGATGCCCTCGACCAGGTCGGGCGTGGCCAGTGCGCGGCAGGAGACCCGGTACTCCTGCTCCAGCACCCGCTCCAGCGAACCCAGCCGCCGGGCGCGGCGCACGGCCGCCAGGGTGACCTTCAGCGCGGTGGGCGACTTGGCCAGCAGGGTCTCCGCGGTCTCCTTCGCGGCCGGGTCCCCGTGGGCGAACAGCCGCCGGACGATCTCCTCCACGGAGTCGGCGGCGAAGCAGGGGTCGATCCACTCCCGCCGCCCGGCGAGCTCCCCGGCCGGCGTGGGCTGCGTGTGCCGGTCCAGTGCCTCCCGTACGGGCAGGTCCGCGAGGTCGGCGACGAAGCGCGGGAGCGACGCGGACGGTACGCAGTGGTCGGCGAGCCCGCACAGCAACGCGTCCCCGGCACCGATCTGCGCGCCCGTCAGGGCGAGGCAGGTGCCCAGTTCACCGGGGGCGAGAGCGAGCAGGTGGGTGCCGCCGACGTCCGGCACGAAGCCGATGCCGGTCTCGGGCATGGCGATCCGCGACCGTTCGGTGACGACCCGGACGCCGCCGTGCGCGGAGAGACCGACCCCGCCGCCCATGACGATGCCGTCCATCACGGCGACGTAGGGCTTGGGGTAGCGCGCGATACGGGCGTTGAGGTGGTACTCGTCGCGCCAGAACGCGGCCGAGGCGGCGCCGCCGCCGTCGCGGGCGTCGTCGTGCACGACGCGGATGTCGCCGCCCGCGCACAGACCGCGCTCCCCCGCGCCGGTGAGGACGACCGTCTCGACGGCCGGATCGTGCTCCCACGCGGTCAGCGCCTCGTCGATGCGCCGCACCATGGTGTGGTTGAGGGCGTTGATGGCCTTCGGGCGGTTGAGGGTGATGTGGGCGGCCCGGCCGGTGGTGTGCAGCAGGACGGGGGCTTCGCCGCCGGTCATCCCGGTGCCTCCGTCAGGGCGCGGGCCACGATGACGTGCATGATCTCGTCGGTTCCTTCCGGGTTCCGCTGGACACGCAGGGCGCGCGGGACCGCGCGCAGGACATGGACGATCATCTCAGTGCCGTACGCGCCGGAGCGGCCGGAGCCCGCCCCGCCACCGGCCCGTGCGTCGGCCCCGGAACTCCGCGGGGAGTGCCGGGGCCGACGGGGTGCCCGGACGCGGTCCCGGGACGGCGGCTCAGACGTGCGGACCGCCGGTGCCGTAGTAGGTGCCCAGTTCCTCGCGGTGGCCCCGGTCGCCCAGGTGCTTGTCCCGGTCGAACTCGGGCGCGTCCTTGATCTGCTGCCTGGTGCGGTCGACGATGATCCGCCGCTCCTGCGTGTCGACGGTGAGGACCGTGCTCGCCGGGAGCAGGACCTCCCTGCCGAAGATCCACGCACCGGTGTCCACCACCAGGTAGGCGTCGTCGACCTCGTCGGAGTGCTTGTCGACCTTGCCGATGCTGCCGTCGGTGGCCTCGACCTTGTACCCCGTGAGGTCGACGCCCTCCGGACGGCCCGCCGTCACCCTGTAGCCCCAGACGTTCTCCGTCACGCGAAATCAACTCCTCCGGTACCACAGGCCGGTGGGGCTCCCCCACCGGCCACGCTCCATCCGTACGTCGTGCGCTGCCGGTCTCCGCGACCGTCCTGGCTGCGGGTGCCCCGCGTCCCGCGTCCCACGCGCCCCCGGGCCGGGTGTTCAGCCCCCGGACGGGGCCGAGGTGCTGCTCCGGACGACGAGCCGGGGCGTCATGGTCGTCAGGACCGCGTGCTCGCGGTGGCCCTCCACCCGTTCGATGAGCAGCCGGGCGGCGGTGGCCCCCATGTCGTGCCCGGCCTGGTCGACGCTGGTGAGCTGGACGGTGGCGAGGTCCGCGACGGCGGTGTTGTTGTAGCCCACGAGGGAGACGTCCCCGGGGACCCGCAGGCCCAGTTCGTGAGCCGCCCGCCAGACACCGAGCGCCGCCACGTCGGCACCCGTCATGATCGCGGTGGGCCGGTCCCGCGCGGTCAGCAGGCTCGTGCCGGCCTTGTGACCGCCTTCGTCGGAGTACGCCGCACGGCAGATCCGGGTGTGCTCCGCCAGGCGGTTGCGGCCCATCGCCTCGGCGTACCCGTTGCCCAGGACGATCTCCGGCGTGCGCGCCCACTTGCTCGACCGGGTGCCGGGCGAGGGGACCAGCGCGATGTTGCGGTGGCCCAGGGACACCAGGTGGTCCACGACCAGACCGGCTCCCGCCCCGTCGGCGTCCACGACGGAGTCGTGCAGTTCGGAGGTGTCGTGGTGGCCGATGACGACCGTGGGGGTCGACTGGGCGGTGGACAGCACCTCGGAGCGCCGGGTGCCGGGGGCGATCAGGATGAGGCCGTCCATCCGGCGGTCGACCATGGCCCGGACGGTCTTGCCCTGCGCCTCGGTCCCGAAGCCCGCGTCGCCGATCAGCACGGTGTACTCGCTGTCCCGCAGCTCGTCGCGGATGCCGTCGAGGATGTCGGCGAAGAAGGTGTTGCGGATGTTGTCCAGCAGGACGCTGATCGTGTAGGTCCGGCCGCGCATTCCGCGTGCCGCGGCGTGGGGCCGGTAGTCCAGCTCCGCCATGGCCGCCCGTACCTTCTCCCGCATGGCGGCGCTGACCCCGTAGGCGTTGCGCATGACCTTGGAGACCGCCGCGGTGGACACACCCGCGTGACGCGCGACATCCGTGATCGTCACGCGCTTCTTCCGCTCTGATCCCTGCTGCATTCCCGCTGTCCCCTGGGGTCCTCTTCGACGTAGAGAACGTTATACAACTAGGGCGCACCGGGTCGCTCGCGGGCCGCGCACCCCTGGATCCCCCTCAAGGAGCGAAAAAGCTTCTCTATAGGGGCGGTTCCGGGGTGTCCCCCGGAAGGACCCGGCAGAAGAATCGTCGCGAGACGAGAGGAGACCCATGCGTAGAGTCGCCCACGATTCCTCCGCCACCGCGATGAGCTCCGTACAACTGGACGGCGGTCCCATCGAGTTGGCCGGGGCAGTCGAGCTCACCGAGCTGGATGAGGTGATCTTCTCCGAGGAGAAGATCAAGATCCGTCACGGCAACGGATACGAGCACTACGAGTTCGTCCGCCCGCAGGTGCTCACGCCCTCCGGAAGTGAGGAATCCGAGCGGACGACCCTCCGGTGGGTCGGACGTACCAAGATCGCCGAGTAGGCGGGGAGGTCCACGGCCGTACCGGCACCGCGCCCCGTCCCTCCGGCGGGGCGCGGTGCCGCGCCGACCGTGCGGCCGGTGCGACGGCCCGGCCCCCGCCGGAGCGTGCCACAGCAGGACGGACCGGCCCCCGCCGGCCGTGTCACGGCAGGATGGAGTCGACGTATCCGCCGTCGACGCGCAGCGCGCCGCCCGTGGTGGCCGACGCCTGGCCGGAGCTCAGGTAGACGACCATGTTGGCGATCTCCTCCGGCTCGATCAGCCGCTGCAGCAGGGACTGCGGCCGGTACTCCCGCATGAAGACGCGCTGGGCCTCGTCCCACGGCAGATCGCGGTCGACGAGTCCGTACACGAAGTCCTCCACCCCGCCGGTGTGGGTGGGGCCCGCGATGACCGAGTTCACCGTGACGCCGGTGCCCGCCGCCTGTTTCGCGAATCCCCGGCCCACCGCGAGCAGGGCGGTCTTCGACATGCCGTAGTGGATCATCTCCGCGGGGACCACGACCGCCGAGTCGCTGGCGATGTACTGGACGCGTCCCCATCCCCGCTCCGTCATCCCCGGCAGGTAAAGGCGGGTCAGCCGCACGGCGGCGAGGACGTTGACCTCGAAGTAGCGGCGCCATTCGTCGTCGGTGATCTCCAGCGGGTCCGCGGACCCGAAGATCCCGAGGTTGTTGACGAGGATGTCCACCCGCGGCAGGGCCTCCACGACCTGTGCCGCCCCTTCCTCGGTGGCCACGTCCGCCGCCACCGGCACCACGTCCGCCCCGGGCACCTCCCGGGCCAGCCGCTCGGCGCTCTCCCCGGCACGCCCCGCGTCGCGCCCGTTGACGGCGACACGGGCGCCCGCGCGGGCGAGCCCGGCGGCGATCGCCGCCCCGATGCCCTGGGTGGAACCGGTGACCAAGGCCGTGCGGCCGGTCAGATCGATCTGCATCTCCATGCCCTTTCGTGTACGTCCGTCGGCCGGGTACCCGTTCGGGCGCTCCGGCAACAAGGGGCACGGACCGCGCCCCCGGACGGCCGCCACGCTGCTAGCCTCGATGCCATGGCACGAGGTATCTGGTCGCAGAAGGTCCGCTCCGCCCGCTGACGGCGGCGCCTTCCCCCACCTGAAGCAGCGTCCGCCGTCCCGGTTCCCGCCGGGCGGCCGCTCTCCGCTGCCCGGCTCCACTGCGAGCTGCGGAGCATCCCTTGAACCACCTTCCGGCCCCCGGAGCCACGTCCCCGTCCGTCGAGGCGAGCGCCGGCGCCCATCTCCGGGCCGAGCACATCACCGTCACCCTCGGCTCCCGGCGCGTCCTCGACGACGTGTCGGTCACCGTCTCCGCCCGGTCCCGGACCGCCGTCGTCGGCGAGAACGGCCGTGGCAAGACGACGCTGCTGCACGTCCTCGCCGGGCTGATCACCCCCGACGGGGGCACCGTGCACCGCGCCGGGACGGTCGGCCTGGCCCGCCAGGAGCTGCCCGCGCGCCACGGTGAGACCGTCGCCACCCTGACGTCCGAGGCACTGGCCCCGTCGCTCGCGGCCCTCGGCGCGCTGGACGAGGCGGCCCTCGCCATGGCGCAGGGGGATCCCACCGCCGGCGACCGTTACGCCGCGGCCCTGGACACCGCCGGCCGGCTCGGCGCGTGGGACGCCGAACGCCGCGTCGACGTCGCCCTCGCCGCCCTGGGCGCCTGCGCGGACCGCGACCGTCCGCTGTCCACGCTGTCGGTCGGGCAGCGCTACCGGGTCCGGCTGGCCTGTCTGCTCGGCGCGCACCACGACGTCCTGCTGCTCGACGAGCCGACCAACCACCTCGACGCCGGCGGGCTGGACTTCCTGACCCGCAGGCTGCGCGAGCACGACGGCGGCCTCGCCCTCGTCAGCCACGACCGGACGCTGCTGCGCGAGGTCGCGGACCGGTTCCTCGACCTCGACCCGGCCCGTGACGGCAGGCCGCGGCCGTACGCGGGCGGCTACGACGCCTGGCAGGACGCGCGGCGCCGCGAGCGGGAGCGCTGGGAGCAGGACCACGAGGAGCAGCGCGCCGAACACCGGCGGCTGCAGGACGCGGTCTCGCAGGCCCGGGACCGGCTCACCACCGGCTGGCGGCCGGACAAGGGGACCGGGAAGCACCGGCGCCAGTCCCGCGCGCCCGGCGTCGTGCAGTCCCTGAGGCGGCAGCAGGACGCCCTGGAGGCGCACCGCGTCGACGTGCCGGAGCCCCCGCCCGTGCTGCGCTGGCCGGACCTCGCCGTCCGGCCGGGCGTGCCGCAGGTGCGGGCGCACGGCGTCGCGGTCGACGGGCGGCTGGCCGGTCCGGTCGACCTCTCCCTCGACGGCGGCGACCGGTTGCTCGTCACCGGACCGAACGGTGCCGGGAAGTCCACGCTGCTGGCGGTACTGGCCGGCGCGCTCGAACCCACGCGGGGGCGAGTCCGGACGGCGCGGGGGGTACGCCTCGTCCGGGTGGCTCAGGAGACCGCCGTGGACCTGGAGACCGTCATGGGCCTGGAGGGCGCCGCGGGTCGGGAAGGCGCCCCGGCCCGGGAGGGCTCGATGGCGGGGGAGGGCGCCGTGCGGGGGCCGGGGCCCACCGCCCGTGAGGTGTACGCCCGCCGGGTGGGGCGGCTGGTGGCGGGCGGGGCGCTCCGCGACGCCGACGCCGACGAGCCCGGGTCGCTCGGTCTGCTGGACCCCGAAGCGCTGCGCACGCCGGTGGAGCGGTTGTCACAGGGGCAGCGGCGGCGCCTGGACCTGGCGCTGGCCCTGGCCGGGCGGCCCGGGCTGATCCTGCTCGACGAACCGACCAACCACCTGGCCCCGGCACTGGTCGACGAGCTGACCGCCGCGCTCCGCGCCACGAGCGCCACCGTCGTCGTCGCGACGCACGACCGCCAGTTGCTGCGGGACCTGGCGGACTGGCCCCGTCTGGAGGTGGGAGGGGGGCCGGCTCCGAGTGCGCGTTCCGGTCCGCCTCGTTAACGCGACGGGCCGGAGCCGGGGCCGGGGCCGTGGCGCCGGCCCGCGTCCGGGGTCAGCCGAGTCGTGCGAGTCGGCGCAGTGCCGCGTTGCGTCCGCGGTCGGGGACGGTCCACAGGGTCTGGCCCCGGACCCCCCGGCGTTCCAGCAGCGCGTTGGCCGCGAGGAAGCCGCTCGTGGCCGCGCGTTCCATGAGCGCCACGGGCAGCCCGGTGCGGACCAGGTCACCGGCCACCACCAGCCCGGGGTCGGGGGTGCGTACGGTCGGCCGGTCCGCGTAGCCGCCGACCGGGAACAGCGGGCAGTCGGCGCGCCATTCGTGCCGCTCGTCGACCACGGTCGCCGCACGCGTCTCCGGGTACACCCGGTGCAGCTGCTCCAGCAGGCGCTTCTGCTCCACGTCCGGCACCGCGGTGCCGGACAGGGCGTACGCGTGCAGTTCCACGACCGATCCCCCGGTGCGGGCGGCCCAGCGCGCCGCCTCCCCCTCCCAGCGCTCCAGCACGCTGACGTTGTCGAGGGACCCGTAACCGCTGGTGCCCAGGAAGCCGGGCCGGTCGGCGGCGACCGGGCGGTCCAGCCACAGGCGCGAGACGAGGAACGGCGGCGCGGCGCGCAGCCGGGAGATCCGCTCGCGCCACGCGGCGTCGCCCAGGCGCGGGGAGCGCGCGACCAGGGCGCCGAGCCCCGTCGCGTCCAGGGCGAGGACGACCGTGTCGTGGCGCCGTTCCTCCCCCGCGGCGGCGACGAGGAAACCGCCGTCCGGGGTGGGTTCGACCGTCTCGACGGGGCTGCCGGTGCGCAGGTCGGCGCCGTGGCCGGTCAGGTAGGCGGCGAGGGGTTCCCACAGGGCCGTGGGGAAGGGCTCGTCGGGCACGTCGAAGAGCAGCCCCTCGGAGGAGCCGAGGAAGTAGATGTGGAACATCAGCACCATCTCCGCCGCGCTCAGCCGGCGGGGGTCGGCGAAGAAGCTCCGGGAGAACACCTCGAAGGCGAGGTGGTGCGCGGCCTCGGGGAAGCGGATCGACTCCAGGAAGTCGTGGGCGCTGACGCCGTCGAGCCGCGCGTAGACCCCGGGGACGCGGACGTCCAGGAGGGGCAGTGCGGCGACCGGGTTCATGCGCATGAGGTCCCGCAGCCCGAAGGTGGGGCTCAGGGCGACGAATCCGAGCGCGCTCCACGGCGGGGTGCGCGGGACGTGCCGGAAGCTGTCGTGCAGCCCGCTGCCGTGCCGCAGCGGGTAGTCGGGCAGCGCGCGCAGGCGGTCGAGCCCCGGATCGGTACGCCGCAGCAGTCCACGCAGGTTGTAGTACTGACGGAAGAAGGCGTGGAAGCCGCGGCTCATGGTCACGGCGCTGCCGTCGGAGAGGGTCGTGTGCCAGCCGGCCAGGCGTCCGCCGAGGGTGGGTTCGCGTTCGTGGAGTGTGACCCGTACGCCCCGTTCGGCCAGGGCCGTGGCGGCGGCCAGCCCGGCGATGCCGCCGCCCACGACCGCGGCCGTCGGGGGGCGGTCGCCGGTGGAGCGCGGTGCGCCCGGCGCCGGAAGAAGGGTGCGGGCGCGCCGGTCCCTGCCGCGCCGGGCGCCGTCCGCACGCCGGGGGGCGGTCATCGGCCGGCCTCCGCCCCGGTGCCGGGACGACGGGCGACGACCGTATGGGTGATGCCGGTCTGCCAGCCCGGCAGGGGCAGCACCCGTACGTCCCGGAGACCGGCGGAGCGGGCGCGGGCGGCGAACTCCTCCGCCGTGTCGAACTCCACGACACTGCGCCACAGATGGCGGTAGAGGGTGCCGTCGCCGAGGGCGGTGGCGACGGGCAGGACCAGGCCCCGGCACACCGCCGTCCACACCGCGCGGTGGGCGGCCCGGCCGCTGAGGGTGTACTCGTGCACCGCCAGGCGCCCGCCCGGTGCCAGTGCCTCGCGAACGGCCGAGAGCACCGCGTCGGGGTCGGCGACGTTGCGGAAGAGGTAGGCGGCGAACACCGCGTCGAAGGGCCCCCACACCCCCGCCTCCGCCAGGCGTTCGGCGGGGGCCTGCACGAAGGTCACACCGTCCCGCCACGGTTTGCGGGCCGCGCGTTCCAGCATGCCGGCGGAGGCGTCCACCGCGGTGATCTCGGCGCCGGGCAGGACCGCGGCGAGCGCGGCCGTCGAGGCTCCGGTGCCGCAACCGAGGTCGAGCACGCGCAGGCCGTCGCCGCCGCGGGGCAGGCCGAGTCGGCGTGCCGAACGGCGGAGGTGGGCGTGGTAGCCGGGGTTGGCGGCCACCAGCGTGTCGTAGCTGCGAGATGCGTAGTCGAACGCGGTGGCCAGGTCCTCGTCGCGCAGCAGGGTCATGCGGTCTCCTCGGTCGGTGTGCACGGATCTTCTTCGTACCGGGGCCGGGGCCCGGCTCGTACCGGGGCCTGACCCCGGTGCATACCGGGGCCCGGCTCGTACCGGGGTCAGGCTCCGGGAAAGGGTCTGCGGGGAAGCCAGGACAGCTCCGCCGCGGAGCGGAGCATCGGCAGCACGGGCGTACGAAAGCCGAGGGAGAGGTCCTCGTGGAGGCGGGTCCTCCCGTCGAGGAAGCGCAGCAGCCGCTCCATCGGCACGCGGGAGAAGAGCCGTGCGAAGAACGCGGCACCGTCGACACGTCCGCTGTCCAGGGCCCTCAGCAGCACCGCGTCCATGGCGCGCGAGCGGGCCGGGTGGGCGGGGGGAGGCATCGGGTGGCGTCCCGCGTGCAGGGCGTCCGCGACGGCCCGGCTCTGGCGCTGCACGGCGGAGAAGGTGTAGCCCGTGGACGGCCTGGTGGCTCCCCCCGCGGCGCCGATGCGGAAGACCGACGGCGCCGTCCGGCGGGCGAAGCGGGCGTCGGTCATGGGGATCACACCGGTCTCGGTCGAGGTGATCCGGAAGCCTCCGAGGCGCAGCACGTCCTCGGTGTAGCGGCGCAGGGCGGTCTCGTACTCCTGCGGGGACAGCACGGCGCCGGAGAACTCGGTGTACTCCACCAGTGCCTCACGGGGACCGGTGGGCAGGACGTAGCCGAAGGCCAGTCCCCGCGGCGGCTGCGGGACCCGGAAGTCCATGAGCTCCACCGTGCCGGGGTCGAACACCGGGCGGTCGGTGCGGACGAACCAGCCGTGGAAGTGCTGGAGCACGGTGGTGCGGGCCGCCGGGAGGCTGCCGAGCGGCCGGGAGTCGAACACCCAGCGGGCGCGCACGGTCAGGGGGGCGCCCTGTCCGGTGCGGGCCCGGATCTCGGCTCCGCCGGCGACACCGTCCACCGTCTCGACGGTCGCCTCCAGCCTGCGGACGGTGCCGCTCCGCGTCAGGTCGCGCGCGACGAGACGCTCGAAGTCGTCGGAGCGGAGCATCTTGTAGGTGAGGGGCGTGATGCCGTCCTCCACGGGCAGGCCCGCGGGGGTGTGGATCCGCAGCCGCTGCCAGGAGGCGGTCAGCGCGGCGTCGTACGGGCCGGGGCCCTTCTCCCAGAAGCACCAGGTGCGGCTCGGCGGGCGGAGCGGGCCGGGCGGGGGGTCCAGCAGGACCGCCGACACCGGCCGGACCCCGGCAGCGGGGTGGGCGAGCCGGTGGGCGAGGGACAGCCCCGCCGCTCCCGCGCCCACGATGGCCACCTCGGCGTCCGGCACGAACCGCTCCCTCCCTGCGCGCGTTCCACCGGCGCTGCGCGGGCGGCCGGTGGTCTGTCGGAAGCTTTCCCCCTCCGGGGTCCGCGCGGATGCAGGCTCGGCCGGGTTGTCGCCCTTCCGCCGGGCCCGGGCCGTCGGTCGCTCAGTCGTGCGGGCCGCGGGGCGTGCCGGGCAGAAGGCGCGCGAGGGGCGCGAGGAGACGGAGGACGGCTCGCACGACGGCGGCCGCGCACCGTAAGACGCGTTCCCCGGCGCGACACACGGCGCGGGGGCGAGGCCGGTCCGAAGGCGGCGTGCCACGGACGCGGGACCGGCCCGGCGGCGGCGTACGGAGGTCGTCGGTCGCGATGCCGCTCCGGACCGCGGCCCACACCCCCGGGGGAGGCTCCTGCAGCGTCTGGCCCGGCTGGGTCAGCCGTCCTGCCCTGACGACGCGTTCATAGGCGGTGAGCCGGTCACGGCACGCGCGGCACCGGCTCAGATGACGCGCGGCCGAGGCGCTCCAGGCGGCCCGGCCGCCGTCGAGTGCGCGGACGGCCAGCTCCGTGTTCGGAATGTGGCACCACGCCCGGTGATCGCCCACGCCGCCGCCTCCTCTCGGCCCCGGCCTGTCGCACAGGCCTCGCGGAACAGGCAGTTCCGTCGGCCTCTTTACAGTCGGGGACGGGATGCCGGATGCACCGGCCGCCGTCGCGGGCGGGACGGTGGACGACGACCTGCGACCGGCCCCTGCCGCGGACGCGCGTTCCTCGGCCCTCGGGCCACCGGACACGACCCACCGGACACGACCCACCGGGCACGGCCCACG
Organism: Streptomyces beigongshangae; assembly: GCF_019710745.1. Taxonomy (GTDB): domain Bacteria; phylum Actinomycetota; class Actinomycetes; order Streptomycetales; family Streptomycetaceae; genus Streptomyces; species Streptomyces beigongshangae. The sequence continues at coordinate 39,967 of NZ_JAHKJW010000038.1, read as the reverse complement.
CCGAGTGACCCACGGCGGGCGGACACCGGTCGACGCCTGCCGGACCATACTTCCAACCACTCGCATCGTTCGTGCAGCGTATTACTCCCCGTACCCCTGTACCCCGTGCTCCTCCAGGCACCTGCCGAGCCGCTGGAGTCCGCGCCTGGCATGGCTCTTCACCGTGCCCAGGGGCCACCCCGTGAGCTCCGCGATCTGCGTCTGCGTCAGGTCGTCGTAGAAGGCGAGGGTCAGCACCCGGCGCTGAGCCGCGGGCAGCCGGGCCAGTTCCTCGCCGAGGACGACCCGGTCGAGCACGGCGGACTGGGTGTCATGGGCCGTGGGCCCGACGGACATCCGCGCCCCCGCGGCCGCCACCAGCTCCGCCCGCCGCGTGCGCGCGGACAGCGCGTCGGCGATCTTCCTGCGGGTGATCCCGACGAGCCAGGCCCCCAGCGCACCGCGCTCGGGGGCGAAGCCCGCACGCCCGCGCCACGCGGCCAGGAACACCGTCTGCGTGACGTCCTCCGCCTCCCGGACGTCCCCGAGCGACCGCTGTGCCAGCGTGTACACCAGGGCGCCCCACCGGTGGTAGACGGCGGCCGGTGAAGCCTCGTCACCGGCCGCGAACCGCGCGGCCAGCTCCTCGTCGGCGAGGCGCTCCCACGCCGGGGCCCACAGCGGGACGCCGTCCGGGGCCCGCTCGGTGACCTGCTGTGCAGCCATGTTCCCCGCTCCTCGTGTGAGCCCTGGTCGTTCCGTCCCGCGGGGTACCCCTCATGGCCCACCCCACGGGTGCCGGCTGCCGGCCGCTCCGGCGGCCCCGGCTCCTCCACCCTGCGAGAACCCCGAACGGCGCAACAACTTGCATCGTCTCTGCATCACTTCTTCTGGGCTTCCTCGAGACTTCTTCGGTACTTCCTCGGCGCCCCTTCGGCCGTCCGGCGGTGCGTCACGGCACTTCATCGCCCGATCGGCCCCTTGTGCGAAAACCGGTCGCGCCTTCTCCCCCGTCCGGCGCATCCGCGGACGCCCTTGCCATGGAAAGCGTTCCGTCAGACACATATGCGATCACGACGAGAGGAACCGGGATGCGCTCCAGCGAGGCGAAGGATCACTCTGCGGCCGGGCGGGCGCCCGGCTCTCGTCCCGAGCCCCCGTCCCCGCATGCCGAACCCCCTTCCCCGCGCTTCCCGCCGGCCGCGGTCGACCCGCACGTCATCGACAGTGACGTGTCCGCGGCCGTGGGGCGTGTCCTGGAGGACCAACTGGCCGAACGGACGGGACGGGCCGTCGCCCTGGACCCGGTGTTCGGCCGCGACCTCGCCGAGCGCGTCGCGCGCTTCACCCTGGACGGCGGCAAGCGCACGCGGTCCCGGTTCGTGTGGTGGGCGCTGCGCGCCTGCGGCGGCGGGCCGGAGGCGGCGGCGGCCGCCCTCCGCGTAGGCGCCGCGCTCGAACTGATCCAGACCTGCGCCCTGGTCCACGACGACGTGATGGACGGCTCACGGCTGCGCCGGGGCCGGCCCGCCCTGCACGCGGACGTCACCGCCCAGTACGCCGGTACCGTCGCGCCCGCGCTCGGCCCGCGCTTCGGCGAGGCCGCGGCGATCCTCGCCGGGGACCTCGCCCTGGCCTGGGCGGACGACATGGTCGCGGCCGTCGACGGGGCACCGGCCGCCGTACGCACCCTGTGGAGCGCCATGCGCACCGAGATGGTGGCCGGGCAGTACCTGGACGTCCACGGCCAGGCCACCTCCTCCCGCTCCCTGGCCCGCGCGCTCCGGGCCGCCTGCCTCAAGAGCGCCCTGTACTCCGTGGAGCGCCCGCTGGCGCTCGGGGCCGCGCTCGCCGGGGCGGACGCCGCGCGCAGCGAGGCCCTGTGCGCGGCGGGCCGGCGCGTCGGGATCGCCTTCCAGCTCCGTGACGACCTCACCGATGTCTTCGGCGACGCGCGGCACACCGGCAGACCCGCCGGTGGCGACATCCGGGCGGGCAAGCCGACCTACCTGGTCGCCCTGGCGCAGGCCCGGGCCGAGACGACCGGGGACCGGCGCGCCCTGGCCGTGCTGCGGAGCTCGCTCGGCCGCGCCGACCTGTCCGAGAGCCGTCTCGAAGAGGTGCGTGACGTGCTGGTCCGCACCGGTGCCCGGGACATCGTCGAGGCGAGGATCGAGCGGCTGGCCGATCAGGGGATGCGTCATCTGCAGTCCGTACCGCTGGAGCCGGAGGGCCGGCTGCGGCTGCGCGAGCTGCTGCACACCACGGCCGGTATGGCCCCGCCGCCCATGCCCGCGCCGCCCGGGGCTCCGCACAGCACGCCTGTCCCGCTCCTGCTGACCGCCGGCGCCGGCGCCGGTGCCGGTGCCGGTGCCGGTGCCGGTGCCGGTGCCGGTGCCGGTGCCGAGGGGGCCGTCCGATGACCAGGAGCATCCCCGGTCCCACGGACCACGTCGTGGTGGTCGGCGCCGGGCTCTCCGGCCTGGCGGCCACCCTGCACCTGCTCGGCGCGGGCCGCCGGGTCACCCTCGTGGAGCGCGACGTGCTGCCCGGCGGCCGTGCCGGGCTCCTGGAGCGCGGCGGCTACCGCATGGACACCGGCCCCACCGTGCTGACCATGCCCGACCTGGCCGACGAGGCATTCGCCGCGGTCGGCGGGAACCTGCGCGACCGCGTCGACCTCATCCCCCTCCACCCGGCCTACCGCGCCCTGTTCGCCGACGGCAGCGGCATCGACGTACACACCGGGGCGGCGGCGATGGAGGCCGAGGTCGAGCGCTTCGCGGGGGCCGGGGAGGCCGCGGGGTACCGGCGGCTGCGCCGGTGGCTGGAACAGCTGTACAGGGCGCAGATGCGGCGCTTCATCGACACCAACTTCGATTCGCCCTTCCAGCTGCTGACCCCCGACCTGGCACGGCTCGCCGCGCTCGGCGGATTCGGGCGGCTGGACGCGCGCATCGGCCGCTACCTGCGCGACGAGCGCCTGCGCCGCGTCTTCTCCTTCCAGTCGCTGTACGCCGGGGTCCCGCCCCGGCAGGCCCTCGCCGCGTACGCCGTGATCGCCTACATGGACACCGTCGCCGGCGTGTACTTCCCCCGCGGCGGAATGCACGCGCTGCCCCGGGCCATGGCGGACGCCGCCGCGGAGGCGGGCGCCGACCTGCGCTTCGGGCAGGACGTCACCCGGCTCGAACGCTCCGGCGACCGCGTCACCGCCGTCGTCACCGACCAGGAACGCATCCCGTGCGACGCGGTGGTCCTCACCCCGGACCTGCCCGTCGCGTACCGCCTCCTCGGCCACGTGCCGCGTCGTCCCCTGCGGCTCAGGCACGCGCCGTCGGCCGTCGTCCTGCACGCCGGCACCGACCGGACCTGGCCCGGACTCGCCCACCACACGCTGTCCTTCGGCGCCGCGTGGCACGGCACGTTCGACGAACTCACGCGCACCGGCGACCTGATGAGCGACCCCTCGCTGCTCATCACCCGTCCCACCGCGACCGATCCCTCGCTCGCCCCGCCCGGCCGCCACCTGCACTACGTCCTCGCGCCGTGCCCCAACACCGACATCGGACCGGACGTCACCGCCTGGGGCGAGCTGGCCCCGCGCTACCGCGACAGTGTGCTGCGGGAGCTCGACGGGCGCGGGTTCGAGGGCTTCGCCGACGCCGTGGAGGAAGAGACCCTGGTGACCCCGGCCGACTGGCACGCCCAGGGACACGCGGCGGGCACGCCCTTCTCGGCCGCCCACACCTTCGCGCAGACCGGTCCCTTCCGGCCGCGCAACCTCGTCCGCGGCACCGAGAACGCCGTCCTCGCCGGCTGCGGCACCACGCCGGGCGTCGGCGTCCCGACCGTCCTGCTGTCCGGCAAGCTCGCCGCGGCCCGGATCACCGGACGGCACACGGCCGCCGTCCCGGGACGCGCACGCACCGCGCGGTCCGCACCGACGACGCCGACACCACCGACCGCACCCACCGCACCCACCGCACCGACGACGCCGTCAGCACCGGAAGGAACCCGCCGATGACCGTCCGCGAACTCGACGCGGCAGGCATCACCGAGCCCGCCCTGCGCGACGCCTACACCCGGTGCCGCCGGCTCAACGCCCGGCACGGCAGGACCTACTTCCTCGCCACCCGGCTGCTGCCCGTGGAACGGCGGCCCGCCGTCCACGCCCTCTACGGCTTCGCCCGCTGGGCCGACGACATCGTCGACGACCTGGACACGCGTCTGCCGCCCGTCCGCCGCGCGGCGGACCTCGCCCTGCTGCACCAGGACCTGGAGCGCGGGCTCGGCAGCGGGGACAGCACCGAGCCGGTGGTCCTGGCGCTCGCCGACACGGCCGGGCGGTACGGCATCGACCACCGGCACTTCACCGACTTCATGGCGTCCATGCGCAGCGACCTGGAGGTCACCGACTATCCGACGTACGACGACCTGCGCGCGTACATGCACGGGTCCGCGGCGGTCATCGGGCTGCAGATGCTGCCGGTCCTGGGAACCGTCGTCCCACGCGAGGAGGCGGCCCCGCACGCGGCCGCCCTGGGCGTCGCCTTCCAGCTGACGAACTTCCTGCGCGACGTCGGCGAGGACCTCGACCGGGGGCGGGTCTATCTGCCGGCCGACCTGCTGGGCGCGCACGGCGTCGACCGGGAGCTGCTGGGCTGGAGCCGCGGCACCGGCCGCCGCGACCCTCGGATCACCGCGGCGCTGAGGGCCTTCGAGGACCTCACCCGCGGCGTCTACCGCGAGGCGGCACCGGGGCTCGCGATGCTCGACCCGGTGTCCCGTCCCTGCATCCGCACCGCCTTCGTGCTGTACGGCGGCATCCTGGACGCCGTCGCCGACGACGGGCACGCGGTCCTGCACCGGCGTTCCGCGGTCCCCCGCAGACGGCGTGCCGCGGTGGCCGCCGACGGGCTCGTACGCCTGCTGGCCGCCCGGGCCGGGACGCGTGGGCGCCGCCCCGCGCGGTACCCGGCACCTGAACCGCCGTCCTTCACGGGACCCGTGGCGCCCGGGTCCTCCCCCGTTCCGGCGCCGTTGCAGAAGGAGATCGTGTGAGCCCCGGCCGTGCCGTCCGCCGCGGACGGTTCCCGCTGTCCCTGCGCGAGGACCCGGTCGCCTGGGAACGGCAGCGCCCGACGTGGCGCGAGGCCCGTCCGGCGGTGATCGCCGGGGCGCTGAAGCGCGCCCAGACCCGTCCGTCGGGCAACTGGTACGTGGTCGGCTCGTCCCTGTCCGTCCGAGCCGACCGGCCGCTGGCCCGGACGGTCGGCGGACAGGAGGTCGTCGTCTGGCGCGACGCCACCGGCCGGCTGGTCGGCGGTCCCGGTGCCTGTCCCCATCTGGGTGCCCCGCTCCGGGACAGTCCGGTGCGCTGCGGCACCCTCGTCTGCCACTGGCACGGACTCGCCCTGTCCGGTACGGCGTTCGCCGGCTGGGAGCCCCTGCCGGTGCACGACGACGGCGTACTGGTGTGGGTGCGGCTCGACGACGTCGGCGGCGAGCCCCCGCTGGCGGCACCGGTGGTCCCGGTACGGCCCGCCCTGCCGGAGGCGGTGTCGGCCGTGTACGTCGGCGTCGGGACGTGCGAGCCGGAGGACATCGTGGCGAACCGGCTGGACCCGTGGCACGGGGCCTGGTTCCATCCGTACTCCTTCGTCGACCTGACCGTCGTCGACACACCGGCGGCGGGGGACACGGGAACCGCGGGAGGGCCGGAAGGGCCGGGAGGCGCGGAGGACACAGAAGCCGCAGAGGACACGGACGGCTTCGCCGTCGACGTCTCCTTCAAACTCGCCGGGCGGCTCGTGGTGCCCGTACGGGCGGTGTTCACCGCGCCCGAGCCGCGCACGGTCGTCATGCACATCACGGAGGGCGAGGGACAGGGATCGGTCGTCGAGACCCACGCGACCCCGCTCGGCGCCGACGACCGGGGCAGGCCGCGGACCGCCGTGGTCGAGGCGGTGGTGGCGGCGTCGGACCGCCGGGGGTTCACCGTGGCACGCCGGATGACGCCGTTGCTGCGGCCGCTCGTACGGGCCGCCGCCGGACGCCTGTGGCGCGACGACCTGGCCTACGCGGAACGCCGCTGGCGGTTGCGCTCGACGGGGCGTTTCCCCGGCTGACCCGGCCCGGCCGTGCCGCCCCCGCGGCACGGCCGGGGCGTGCAAGGCGTGTCGTCCCCCGCGAGGCGCACGCGGGTGCGTACGGTCGCCCCGGTGGCTGCCGTGCGCACCGCGCCCCGATGCCGTTCAGCGCATCCGTTCGACCGCGTCCGGCGGAAGAACGTGCGGGTCGTGTGGGTTGCCGAGAGTCGACGGGGGTGCCGGTGGGCATGAAGGGCGGCGAGTCGGTGGAACCGGCCGACCCGGGCGTCACGACCGGTTTCCTGGCCCGCACGCTGGGCGTGTCCCCCACGACCCTGCGTTCCTGGGACCGCCGGTACGGGCTCGGGCCCGCCGTCCGGGCGGACGGCCGTCAGCGCCGGTGGGCACCGCAGGACGTGGCCATGCTGCGGGAGATGTGCAGGCTGACCGCCACGGGGGTGCCGCCTGCCGAGGCCGCGCGGTCCGCCCTCGAACGCGCGCGGGGCGGGCGGGCGGGTGCCGTGGACGCCGAAGCCCCCGCGGCCGCCCACCCGCTCGACGCACCGGCCGCGGCAGAAGCAGCGGCAGCGACAGGGGCAGGGGCAGGGGCATCCACACGGTCGCTGCCTCCGTCCGCTGCCGCACGGGCGGGCGACGGTGCCTCCCGCTCCCCCGCCGCGCTGCCCGTGGGAGCGGCGCGGCAGGAGTGCCGTGGACTGGCCCGGGCAGCCGTACGCCTCGACGCCCCGGCGGTCCAGGAACGGCTCAGGGCCGCGGTGCGCGCCCACGGGCTCGTGACGGCGTGGGAGGAGGTGATGGTGCCCACCCTGCGGGCGGCGGGCCGCAAGTGGGAGTCCTCCGGCGACCGCTACGTGGAGGTCGAGCACCTGCTGTCCTGGCACGTGTCCACCGTCCTGCGGCACGTGTACGTCTCCTCGGCCGCGTCCCACCACCGCCAGGACGCCTCCCCCGTGTTGCTGGCCTGTCTGCCGGACGAGCAGCACACGCTGCCGCTGGAAGCGCTGAACGCGGCGCTGGCGGAGGCGGGCGTGCCGACGCTGATGCTCGGCGGGGCCGTTCCCGTCGAGGCGGTGGACACGGCCGTGCGGCGCGTCGGTCCCGTGGCGGTCGCGCTGTGGGCCCAGTCGCGGTCCACGGCGAACCTCCCGCTGGCCCGCCACCTCGCCGCGACCCGCTGGGGCATCCGCGGTGCCCGCCGGCAGAGCCCGGTGCTGCTGTGCGGCCCCGGCTGGGGCCGCGGCGTGCCCGAGGGACTGCTGCGCCCGTCGGGGCTGCGGGACGCGGTGCGCATGCTGGTCCCGCCCGACGCGTCGGCGCGACCGTGACACACACCGGCCCGCAACGCCCGTCCCGGTCTCGGTGGCGGTCCGGCTCGGCCCGAACGGGAGTGGGCTCCGGGGCGGGCGCGGGCGCATGGTGCGGGCCGCGCGGCGCCCGAGCGGACGGCCCGCCACCGGCTCAGGCCGTGGTGCCGTTCGTCGGAGTACCGCTCGTGAGCGTGTCGCTCACAGGGGTGTCGCTCACGGGGGTGTCGGACAGCGCGATGCGGGCCGTGACGCGCTTGCCGACCGGCTCCGTACGGATCTCCAGGTCCTGGGCCACGGCTTTGACGATCTCCAGGCCGTGCTGTCCGATCCGGCCGGGATCCGCGACGCGTGCCTCGGGGACCGTCGGGTCGCTGTCCCAGACGACGACCTCCACGGTCTGCGGGGTGAGGCCCAGCTCCAGCAGGACGGGGCCCGGGGCGTACTTGCACGCGTTGGTGACCAGCTCGCTCACCACCAGCTGCGTCAGGTCCATCACCCGGGCCGACACGACCGCGTACCGGCCGTTCCGCGCTCCCTGCAGGAAGATGGTGGCGTGCCGACGGGCATCGGCGATGCATCCGTCGTCCCCGCCCGTGGCATAGCTGGTCTGCAGCAGGTATCCGTCGGACCCCGACCCCGACCCCGACCCCGCACAGCCGTCACCGTCGTCGTGGGATCCCACCGGCATCGCCCTCATTCCCCGTTCACGAGCGCTCCGATACCCGCCTTCCCGCCATTCATGCATCGTACAAATGTGCTCTCCGGCACATTCTCCCGGGTGCATCCGCCGAATCGTTCGGGCAGAATGACCGGGCAGACCCGCGTTCGGGGCGATCCCGGCACCCGGCACACCATCGCAGTCGAGGAGACGGTGACCAACATTCAGAGCGTGGACCAGCCAGGCCGGCTCTCCGTCGAGCAGTCCGCGGTCGACGGCATCCGTGTGGTGACGGTGCGCGGCGAGATCGACCACACGGTCAAGGACGTACTCGGTGAGGCCCTGCTGCCCCCCGGTGCCGCCGCGGGGACGCGGACGGTGGTCGACCTCAGCGGTGTGACCTTCATGGACTCCAGCGGCATCAGCGTGCTCATCGGCGCGTACCAGGCCCTGAGCGACACCGAGGGGTGGCTGCGGATCGCCGGGGCGCAGGAGGGCGTGCTGCGGATCCTGCAGATCGTCGGGCTGGACACGTTGATCGAGTGTCACCCGAGCCTGCGGGAAGCGCTCCGCGCCTGACCGCCCTTCCGCGGGTACGAGGACGGCTCAGGCTCCCGGCCTGCGCGAGGCGGTCCGCCGTCGGGCGCGCCCCCTCAAGCCGCGCACCGGCTCCTTTCCGACCACGGGTGCGGGCCGCGGGTAGGGTCGGCCGGTATGACCGTCGCCCGCTCCGTCGCCCTGTTCGCCGTCGCCGCCCTCTTCGAGATCGGGGGCGCCTGGCTGGTGTGGCAGGGTATCCGCGAGCACAAGGGCTGGATCTGGATCGGTGCCGGTGTCATCGCCCTCGGGCTCTACGGAGCGGTGGCCACCCTCCAGTCCGACGACGACTTCGGGCGCATCCTCGCCGCGTACGGCGGAATCTTCGTCGCGGGTTCGATCGCCTGGGGCATGGTCGCCGACGGCTACCGCCCCGACCGCTACGACGTCGTCGGCGCCCTGGTCTGCCTGGCCGGCATGGCGGTGATCATGTACGCCCCTCGCACCCACTGATCCGCACCGGCGCCGCGGGAGCGGGCCCGGCGGTGGACCGGCGGTCGTTCAGGCGCCGGTGGTGGCGCCGGTCCGGTCCTTGTCCGGGTCCGCAGCCACCCGCGCATCGCAGGCGAGCGCCTTGTTGCGGCGGACGGAGGACCAGAAGGAGGCGCTGATCAGGACGACGCCGATCAGGCCGGTGACGATCTCGTTGATCTCGTACTGGATGGTGACCAGGAGCAGCACCGCCAGGGCGCCGATGGCGTAGTGGGCGCCGTGCTCCAGGTAGACGTAGTCGTCCAGGGTCCCCTGGCGGACCAGGTACACCGTCAGGGACCTGACGTACATCGCGCCGGTGCCGAGGCCCAGCGCCATCACGACGATGTCGTTGGTGACGGCGAAGGCGCCGATGACGCCGTCGAAGGAGAAGGACGCGTCCAGGACCTCCAGGTAGAGGAACATGAAGAACGCGGCCTTGCCGGTCAGGGCGACCGCCGAGCGTGGCCTGCCGCTGCGTGCGGCCTCGCCCTCCGCCTCGTGCTCGCGCTCCTCGTCCTGCTCGATCTTGGTCTCGAAGTGGCCGGAGAGACCGCCGACGAGCATGTAGGTGACGAGACCCGCGATGCCGGACAGGAGGACGGTCTCCGCCTTGTCCGCGTGCACGCCGCCGTGCTGGTGGGCATGGGCCGCGAAGGTCAGGGAGGAGATCAGCAGCACGGCCAGGGCGATGCAGACCGACAGCATGTCGACCTTGCCGAGCTTGGCGAGCGGGCGCTCGATCGGACCCAGCCACTTGATCTCCCGGTCCTCGAAGACGAAGTCGAGGAAGATCATCAGCAGGAACATGCCGCCGAAGGCGGCGATCGACGGATGCGCGTCGGTGACGAGCTCCTGGTAGCGGTCCTTGTCCGTCAGCGCCAGGTCGACGGCCTCGATCGGGCCCATGGAGGCGCTGACCGCCACGATGACGACCGGGAAGACCAGCCGCATGCCGAAGACGGCGATCAGGATGCCGACGGTGAGGAAGATCTTCTGCCAGAAGGCGCTCATCTTCTTCAGGATGCCGGCGTTGACCACCGCGTTGTCGAACGACAGGGAGATCTCGAGGACGGCGAGGATGGCCACGATGCCGAAAGCCTGCCAGCCCCCGTAGAGGACCCCTGCGGCCAGGGCGATCGCGGTGACCGCGAACGACCAGCCGAAGGTTTTCAGAAGCACTGGTTACCCCATCGTGTGGTGAGGGGCCCGCGGGCCCCGGGTGGTGCGGTCGTGATCGGTGAACGGTGTTCCGGACGGTGCGCGTCGATGGTACTCACGGGTTCCCGCCGCTCCCGCGGGAAACCGCGCCCGGGGTCCCGGTGTCGGGACCGGTCCCGGCGGGACCGGTCCCGACAGGAGGGAACCGGTCCCGGCGGGAGGGCGGCGCCCGGAAGGGCGCCGCCGGTGGGACGAGGAGCCGGGGCTCGGACCCGGTGTCAGTCGGCGACGACCCTCTCGGGGTCGTCGGCCGAAGTGCCGACGCGCAGCCAGCGGTACCCGTAGGCGGGCAGTTCGACCGGGAAGAGGCCGTCGTCGGGCACCGTGAGGCCCTCGTGCCCCTCGTCGAGCAGATCGGTCAGCCTGCCGCCCGGTCCGGCCTCGGACAGCCGCAGCCGTACGGTGACGGGCCGGCCGGCGAAGTTGTGCACGGCGAGGACGGTCCCGTCGGACGTACAGCCGACGTGCGCCATGACCGCGTCCTCCCCGGTCTCCACCAGCCGGTAGTCGCCCCAGGCCAGCTCGGGGGCCTCGCGGTAGCGCTCGGCGAACAGCCGGATACGGCTCAGCAGCGAGCCCGGATCGCGGCTCTGCCCGTACACGTTGACCTCCTGGGGCCCGAACGCGCCCTCCACCAGCGGATTGGGGAACGCCTCCGGTCCGGCGGTGGAGAAGCCGGCGCCCGCCTCCGGTGTCCACTGCATGGGGGTGCGCACGGCCTGGCGCCCCTCGGCCGCCAGGTTCTCCCCCATGCCGATCTCCTCGCCGTAGAAGAGCACGGGGGTGCCGGGCAGCGTGAACAGCAGGCTGTACGCGAGCTCGACACGGCGCCGGTCGCCGTCGACCATCGGCGGCAGCCTGCGGCGCAGTCCCCGGTCGTAGAGCTGCATGTCCTTCTCGGGACCGAAGGCGGCGAACACCTCGGCCCGTTCGTCGTCGCTCAGCTTGTCGAGGGTGAGCTCGTCGTGGTTGCGCACGAACGTGGCCCACTGGGCGTCCCGCGGCGCGGCGGGACGGTCCCGCAGCGTGCCGGTGAGCGGCCGCGCGTCCTCGCGCGCCATCGACAGGTACATCTGCTGCATCCCGACGAAGTCGAAGCACATGGTCAGCTCGTCGCCGCGGTCCGAGTCCGGGTCGCCGAAGAACCGGGTGAGGCCGTCGTAGGGCAGGTTGACCTCGCCCAGCAGCACCGACTCCCCGTTGCGGCGGCCCAGGAAGGCGCGCAGGTCGGCGAGGTACTCGTGCGGGTCGGGCAGGTTCCCGGCGTCGTCCTGTCCGTCGGTCTCCAGCAGGAAGGGCACGGCGTCGACGCGGAAGCCGGACAGCCCGAGCTGCGTCCAGAACCCCATGATGCGGGCTATCTCGTCGCGCACCTCGGGGTTGGCCACGTTGAGGTCGGGCTGCTGCTTGTAGAACCGGTGCAGGTAGTACTGGCCACTGCCCTCGTCGTACTCCCACAGGCTGTCCTCCGCGTCGGGGAAGACCACTCCCTCGGGCCCGTCCTCGGGCGGCTCGTCCGCCCAGACGTACCAGTCGCGGTGGGCGGAGTCCCGGCCGGAGCGGGCGTCCTTGAACCAGGGGTGCTCCACGGAGGTGTGGTTGACGACGAGGTCGGCGATCACCCGGATGCCGCGGTCGCGGGCGGTGCGGACGAACTCGGTGAAGTCGCCGAGGGTGCCCAGGCGCGGGTCGACTCCGTAGAAGTCCGTGATGTCGTACCCGTCGTCGCGCTCCCGCGTCGGGTAGAAGGGCATCAGCCACACACAGGTCACCCCGAGGCGCACCAGGTGGTCGATGCGCTGGGTGAGGCCCGCGAAGTCGCCCACGCCGTCACCGTTGCCGTCCTGGTACGTCTCGACGTCCAGGCAGTACACCACCGCGTTCTTCCACCACAGGTCGGAGGTACGGGTCAGACGCATCGGTACTCCTTCGCCGTGGCGGGCAGCGGGCGGGTGACGTCGAGCTGCGGCAGCACGTCGGCTCCGAACGCGTCGATGAACGCTTCCTGCCGCTGACCCACGTGGTGGAGCATCACGGCGTCGAAGCCCAGCTCGGCGTACTCCTGCAGCCAGGCGGTGTGCCGGCCCAGGTCGGACGAGATGTTGACGGTGCCCGCCAGCTGCTCCAGGGTGACGTGTTCGCTGACGATGTCGAACAGTTCCGGGGAGTCGAGGTCCCAGCTGACCGGCGGAGCGTGTACGTTGCTGCGCCACTGGTCGTGCGCCAGCGCGCCGGCCTCCTCCTCGGTGGGCGCCCAGCTCAGATGCACCTGGAGGTGCAGCGGGCCGCGGCCGCCCGCGTCGCGGTAGGCGCCGACGATCTCGCGCAGCCGTTCCCGCGGGGCGTTGACCGTGATCAGGCCGTCCGCCCACTCGGCGCACCAGGCGGCCGTGGCCGTGCTGCAGGCGGCTCCGATCAGCGGCGGGACCTCCGGCGGCAGGGTCCACAGCCGGGCCCGGTCCACGGTGACCAGGCCGTCGTGGCTGACCTCCTCCCCGTGCAGCAGGGCGCGGATGACGTCGACGCACTCGCGCAGCCGCGCGTTGCGGAGGTCCTTGCGCGGCCAGCCGGTCCCGGTGATGTGCTCGTTCGATGCCTCCCCGCTGCCGAGTGCCGCCCAGAACCGGCCCGGGTACATGGCCGCGAGACTGGCTATGCCCTGGGCGACGATCGCGGGGTGGTAGCGCTGGCCCGGCGCGTTCACCACGCCGAACGGCACCCGGTCGGTGGCCTGGAGCGCGGATCCGAGCCAGGACCAGGCGAACCCGGACTCGCCCTGGCGGACGCTCCACGGGGAGAAGTGGTCCGAGCACATGGCGGCGGTGAAGCCCGCGCGTTCCGCGTGGACGACGGCTTCGAGCAGGTCCGCGGGTGGGATCTGCTCGTGCGAGGCATGCAATCCGTAGACAGTCATGTCCCGGCGGGTACCCCTCCGACGCCCTCTCAGCGGCAGGTGTCGAGGAAGTGGGCGCACTTCCTCGAAGAAGCGCTCTCGAAGAAGCACTCCACGAAGGGGCGTGCGCCGCGGCGGAGTCGTTCCGCGCCCGGTGTGCCCGGCGCGTCCGTCGGCGCGAGGAGGCGCCGGGGCGGGCGGCGGTGCCGTCCGCCCCGGCGCCTTCCGGTGACGGGCCGCGTCAGCCGACCGCGGTGCGTTCCCGGATCTGCTCCGGAGTCAGATACGCGTTCGTGTACTCGAAGTCCCGCAGCGTCGCGGGCGTGCGGGACTGGAACCCGGTACGGACGAAATCGTCTCCGGCCAGGCCGTTCAGCACCCAGTTCGTCGCCACCCGGGCCTTCGCCACGTTGGTGCGCAGCGCCCCCCAGTGGTAACCGCGGGCGGCGATCAGGGCGGGCACGCCGCGCAGCTCGACACCGAGCGGCTTGGACACGGCGTCCAGACCGCCGAGGTCGACGACGAGACCCAGGTCCTTGTGGACGTACGGCGTCATGCGCTGCCCGCGCAGCGAGGCGATGACGTTGTCGGCGACGTGCTTGCCCTGGCGCATCGCGTGCTGGGCGGTCGGGGGGCAGACCGCGCCCGCCACGTCCTTCGCCTCGTCCGGTACGGCGGCGGCGTCGCCCAGTGCGAAGACACCGTCGTGGCCGGGCAGGCACATCTCCGAGGTGACCGCCAGCCGCCCCTTGACGGTCTCGGCCCCCAGGGTGGCGATGAGCGGGCTCGCCGCGACCCCGGCGGTCCAGATCAGCGTGTGGGTCGGGATGACCCGTCCGTCGGTGAAGGTGACCTCCTCGGGACCGGCCTTCTCGATGGACACGCCCAGCGAGACCTCGATGCCCCGCCTGCGGAGGATCTCCTGGGCGCTCCTGCCGAGCTTGTCGCCCAGCTCGGGCATCAGCTTCGGCGCGATGTCGATCAGGTGCCACTTGATCAGCCGCGGGTCGAGCCGCGGGTAGCGCTTGACGGCGTTGTGCGTCAGGCGCTGCAGGCACGCGGCGGTCTCGGTGCCGGCGTAGCCCCCGCCGACCACCACGAACTGCAGCCGCGCCGCCCGTTCGGTCTCGTCGTGGCTGGCGTCGGCGATGTCGAGCTGCGAGATCACGTGGTCGCGGACGTATGCGGCCTCGGCGAGCGTCTTCATGCCGCGGGCGTGGTCGGCGAGGCCCGGGATGTCGAAGGTGCGCGTGACGCTGCCGGGCGCCAGGACGATCTTGTCGTACCGTTCGTTCACGATCTCGCCGGTGATCTTGCGGACGACGCAGACCTTGGCGTCCACGTCCACGCCGATGGCGCCGCCGGGAATGATGCGCGTGCGGTACCTGCGGCTGCGGCGCAGCGACACGGCGATCGACTGGGGGGTCAGCACCCCGGAGGCGACCTGTGGCAGCAGCGGCAGATAGAGCTGGTAGGAGAACGGTGTCACCAGTGCCAGTTCGGCCTCGTCGGGTCCCAGCTTGCGCTCCAGGCGGCGGACGCACTCCACTCCCGCGAAGCCCGCTCCCACCACCAAGATCTTCGGTCGTACCACGATGCTCATCCCTTTCACCGGCGCGCTCTGTCGGGCTTCCCCCCCTTCCCTCTGCCCCTGAGTTCCCCCCTCGCACATGGTGATCCCTCGGCGAGACGAGCCGCCGTACCTCCACCGTCCGGCGAGTCGGCCCGTACCGGAGCGCGGGTGAGGGCCCGTCAGCGGCCATGCCCGGTGCGCAGCTGCTTCAGCACGGCACGTGCCATGGCCTCCTCGCCCTTGGCGTTGGGGTGCGCGGGGGCCGCGGGCGAGGCCGGCTGCAGCGGTTCGATCCAGCGGACCGCCGGGTCCTTGCACATGTCGTGCCCGACCGTGGGGCCGTACGTGTCGACGTACTCGGCCCGGTTCAGCCGCGCCACCACGCGCATCATCAGGTTCAGGCGCTTGCCGGTGTCACGCAGGTAGGGGAAGTCCTTCGCCGCGAACGGGACCGAGGGGTAGCAGCCGCTGCCGTCCTCCGGAAGGAGGTCCGGATAGCCGACGACCAGCACGCGCGCGTGCGGCGCCCTGGCGTGCACGGCCCGCAGCACCCGGGCCAGCTCGGGCGCGGCGCCGAGGATCGTCAGCGCGAGGCGGTCGGCACCGGACGGGGACGTGTAGTGGCGCCGGCACGGGTCGCCCGACAGGTCCTGCGAACTCAGCGCGGCGCAGGTGCTGATGATGGAGCCGAACCCGATGTCGTTGCCGCCGATCTGGACCGTCACCAGGTCGGTGCCGCGCCGCAGGGCGTCGAGCTGCGGCGGGTTGGTGCCCTGGGCCTTCCACATGTGCTCGGTGGTGGCACCGCCGCAGCTCACGTCCTTGAACGTGGACACTCCGCGCTCCGCGGCGACGAGCGAGGGGTAGTTGCGGTCGGAGCGGGCGCAGTTCGCGTCCACCTGGTTCGGGATCAGTGGTCCCGAGGTGTACGAGTCGCCGAGCGCGACGTAGTCCGTGCCCCTGCCGTGGCTGGTTCCGTGGCTGGTTCCCTGGACGGCTCCGTGGGCCGCGACAGGTGCGCCGGAGGTGACGACGAGGGCGCAGCCGCTGACGGCCGCCGCGAGGGCGGTGACCCGGCGGCGCCTCGACGCGGCCCTGCCGTACTGGGTGGGACGGTTCATCTGGTACCCCCTGGGTCCGGGACGGCGCGTGACCGACCTTGTATACCGGCGGGTTCACTCCGGGGGCCAGGGGTGCGGACCGGTCGCGCGGTTCCCCGCACGACCGGCCACGACGGTGCCGCGCCGTGGAACCGAAACGGAACCGGGGCGGCACCGGTGGTGTCAGACGCCGAACTCCGCCGGCGACAGGCCCAGTGCGGTGCAGGCGTCACGGATGACGTACTGCTCGGACGCCTCGAAGTGCCCGTCGGCGCCCGCGACCACCATGCCGGTCTGGATGACCGCGCGGGCCTCCGCCGGCTTCTTGGCCGCCTTGGCGATCTCCCGCAGCGCCTCGGCCTTGCCCTGCTCGAAGTTGGCGGTGAGCCGGTCCACGTGCTGGTTGAAGCGCTGGCGGAGCTGGTCCGCGGGGAAGTTCTGCAGCACTTCGTTGCCGACGATCAGCTCTTCGACGCGCTGCCTCTCGGCCGGCTCGACGTACCCGTCGGCCGCCGCCACCAGTGCGCACATGGCCATGCTGGCGTCCCGGTACGCGCCGCTCTTCAGCTCGGTCTTCACCGACGCGAGCTGGGTCTTGAACAGCCCGATCAGCTGGGCCTTGGAGCCACCGGAGGAACTGCCGGAGGACGGACCGGGTGCGTGGCCACCGTGCTGCGCCTGCCCCGCCGGACCGTATCCCTGTCCGGCGGGGGCACCGTACCCCTGTCCGGCGGGGGCGTGGCCCTGACCTGCTCCTCCTCTGCCGCCCTGGGACTGCTGGAGGTTCTTGGCCTGGTCCTTGAGCCGGTCCCACATCGCCACTACGCCACCTCGAATTCTGCCGTTGCCTGTACGCGGTCCGTCGGTTGAACGGCTGCCGTGTCCGGAGAGGTTCCCGAATGGCAAAGGTAACGTAAAACGATCATCCGCAGGGCCGGTGAAGGGGCCTGCCTCACCCGACCGGCGCGAGGACCGTCGTACGGCCGCCCAGCGCGGCGGAGAACCGGTCCGTGACCCGGGCCAGGGCCTCGGCGGCGGCCGGGGCGACGGTCGGTGTGCCGTCGTCCCCGGTGCCGATCGGTCGAGCGGACTGTCGCGTACGTGGCCGTACAGGAGGTCGTACGGGCAGTCATAGAGGAGGTCGCACAGGAGGTCGTGCGACCGGATCGTGCGGTTGCGCGCCCGCGGCGAGGAGCAGGGCGATCGTCTCCGGGTAGGGCCCGGTCATCGCCCATTCGAGCGGGGACCGGCCCGTGCCGTGGTCCTCACGGAGATCCGGATCGGCTCCGTACGCGAGAAGCGCGCGCACCGTCCCGGTGTGGCCCCAGCACGCGGCCGCGCACAGAGGCGTGCCCTCCGTTCCGTGTCCGCTCTCGGTGTCGGGCGGGGCCCCGGCCGCCAGCAGACACAGCACGTTGTCCGTGGCCCCGTGGACCGACGCGGCGTACAGGGGCGTGGTGCCCTCGGGGTCGGCCGCCTGCGGATCGGCCCCGGCCCGCAGGAGAGCCCTGATCCGGTCGCCGTCGCCGAAGGCCGCCGCGTCGACGAGACGCCGCGCCGACTTCTTGCGCCGCCGTGCGTTCACCGTGACGCGGACCGGTGGAACTCGTGGACCAACCGGATCCTGCCGACGATGTGGGCGTTGAACTCCGCCAACTCCTCGGCGGGAACCCGCGGTTCGAGGATCGTCCGGCCGCCTGCCTGCCGGACCGGGTGGAAAATGGGCTGCTCGGGGAGTCGGGGCGGCCAGGCCCGCCGGTCCGGCGCACGTACCAGGTCCAGCTCCACGGGACCCGTGGGACGCCACAGGGTCGTGGTGGTCGGCGGGTCGGTCCTGGTCACTGGAATCGCTCTCCGGGTGGGCAGCCGCTGACGCGGTCGGTCGGGAGCCCCGACGGTATCCGCGCTTCCGGTGCGCAGGCCAACCGATTTCGCCCCCGCCGCCGAGGTCGACCACCATGTGGCCGGGGAGCATCCGGGAACGTGAGAGGGCCCGGATCACCTGGATCCGGGCCCTCTTCGCAGTAGCGGGGACAGGATTTGAACCTGCGACCTCTGGGTTATGAGCCCAGCGAGCTACCGAGCTGCTCCACCCCGCGGCGATGCCTCTACCGTACGCCATCGGAGCGGCGGTCATGACCACGCCGTCCGCTGTCGCCCGCTGCTGCCCTCCGCCGCGTGTCGCCCCTGCCGCCCTCCGCCGCGCTCCGGGACGGCGCGTGAACGGGTCGTGCATCGGCCGCGAAGGCGGGTAGTCGGAGAGAGTGCCCGGCGATGCCGGGTGTGGCGGCCGCCGTCCTCTGTCCGTGACGACGGCGGCCGCCGGCGCGAGGACTCGCATCGTCCCCTGACGCGAGGGCCTCGCGCGGGATCGTCCTCACGGCACTTGGGGCGCGCGGGAGTACGCCCCAACTCGAAAGGCCGGGAGGACGAGGGACCGGGGCCCGTACGGAGCAGCGCGGGATGCGGGCTCCGGTTTCCCTGTTGGCTCCTGTTGGCTGCTGTTGAGCGGTGGTTCCTGCAGACCCGGGGGCTGGGGGCCAAAAGGGGGCCGCCGCGGCGGACCCACCGGCCGCGTGGGCGGTGACCGGTTCTCCTGTCCGAAATCTTAGAACGTGACCGGTACGAGGCAAGAACGCGTTTCGGCCCCGACGGGCGGGGCCAGCCGAATCGCATGGGGCCGGATGGAAGCCGGCCGGGTCCGCGCCGGGATGGCCGAGAGTCGACGTGCTCCGGCGGCGTCCGGCCGTGCGGGTCCTCCGCACAGGGGTGCGGGCGACCCGCCCGCACCCGGGACGACCGGCCCCGGCGGTCGCGCGGCGGCGTCCCGCGCATGACCCGGAACAGACGGCTGAAGTGCGTCGGTCCGGCGGGGCCCCGGCGGGCGGCATCGGCCTGCCGTCGGGCGGCGCCGGTCCGGCCCTGGTGGCGACGGCCTGAACCCGACGCCCCGGACCCGGACCCGGACCCGGACCAGCCACGGTCGGGAGACCGTCCCCGGTCGGCACCGCGCCGGCCGGCCGCTGACCGGATCGGTCCGCCGCCGGACCCGATACGACATGTCGTGCGCCCGCCCCGATGACGCAGACTCGGGACATGAGCCGAGCACTGATCGTCATCGATGTCCAGGAGTCCTTCCGCGCGCACCCGCTGTGGCCGACGATCTCCGACCCGAAGATCGCCGACCGGGTGGGCCGGCTGGTCCGGCTCGCCCGCCGGGCCGGTGATCTCGTGGTGTGGGTACTGCACTGCGAACCCGGCAGCGGCGATGTCTTCGACCCTGCCCTGGGCCATGTACGGATCATGGAGGAGCTGACGCGGGAGGAGGACGAGCCGCTGCTCCACAAGACCTCGCACAACGCCTTCACCACCACCAACCTGCAGCAGTTGCTCACCGGACGCGGCATCGGCGAACTCACCGTCTGCGGCATCCGCACCGAGCAGTGCGTGGAGACCACGACCCGCCTCGCCGGCGACCTCGGCTACCGGGTCACCTTCGTCACGGACGCGACCGCCACCAACCCCGTCCCGCACCGGGACGCTCCCGCCGGCCGGAGCGTCGCCGACCTGCTGGCCGACCCCCTCACGCTCTCCGCCGACGAGGTCATCAGGCGCACCGAGTACGCCCTGGCCGGACGCTTCGCCACCGTCACGACGGTCGACCGGCTGGAGGCCGCGGCAGGGGATCGGGCATGATGACCGGATCGTGAGCCGCATAGTCTTCTTCCTGGTGCCCGGGGTCCATCTGCTGGACCTGGCGGGACCCGCGCAGGTCTTCTCCACCGCGGCCGACTTCGGGCTCCCCTACACGCTCTCCTACGTCGCCGAGCACCCCCGGGTCAGCACCCCGCAGGGGCTGCCGCTGGTGGCCGGGCTCCAGTGGCCCGAGCTCGGTCCCGAGGACCTGATCGTGGTGCCCGGCTGGCGGACGGGCCCGCCGGCCGGCCGTCCCGCCATCGGCGCCACGCCCCTGCGGGTCCTGCGGGACCACCACGACGGGGGCGGGACGGTGGCCAGCGTCTGTTCCGGGGCGGAAGCGCTCGGTATGGCCGGCCTGCTGGACGGCCGCCGGTGCACCACCCACCACGACGTGCAGGACGAGCTGGCGCTGCGCCACCCCCGGGCGGTGGTCGTGCGGGACGTCCTGTTCACCGTGGACGACCGGGTGATCACCTCGGCGGGCATCGCCAGCGGTATCGACCTGGCCCTGCACCTGGTCGCCACCGGGCACGGCCCGGCCGTGGCCGCCCGGGTGGCCCGGGAGATGGTCGTCCACACCCGCCGCAACGGCCACGAGGCACAGTCCAGCGCGATGTTCCGGCACCGCTCCCATCTGGACGACACCGTGCACCGGGTCCAGGACCTCATTGACAGCCGCTTCGACCAGGCGCTCCCCCTGCCCGTGCTGGCGTCGTCCGCGGGGGTCAGCGAACGCACCCTCACCCGTCTCTTCAGCCGCGCCACCGGACTGACCCCCCTGCGCTACCAGCAGACACTCCGGCTGGAACGCGCCCTGCACCTCATCGGCCACGGTGCGACGACGGCTGCCGCCGCCCGCTCGGTGGGTTTCGAGGACCCCCGTATGCTGCGCCGCCTCCGCGCCCGCCATCACCCGTTCGCTGAGCAATCCTGAGTGCAGGCTTGTCAACTTTTCTCCTCTGGGCTATATAAGAAGGCGAAGGGCATCGCACCCAGTGACACCAGGAAGGAGTGACCCGTGATGCTCATGCGCACCGACCCGTTCCGCGAACTCGACCGCCTCAGCCAGCAGGTCTTCGGCCCCTCTCGCCCCGCGGCGATGCAGATGGACGCCTACCGCTCCGGCGACGACTTCATCGTCCACTTCGATCTCCCCGGCATCGACCCGGAGAGCATCGACCTGGACGTCGAGCGGAACGTGCTCAACGTACGCGCCGAACGCCGTTCCCCCGCCCCCGAGGGTGCCGAAGTGATCGTCGCCGAGCGTCCCACCGGCACCTTCACCCGGCAGCTCTTCCTGGGCGAGACCCTGGACTCGGAGCGGATCGACGCCTCGTACGCCGCCGGTGTCCTGACACTGCGCATCCCCGTGGCCGAGCAGGCCAAGCCGCGCCGCATCCACATCTCCGGCGACAGCGACCACAAGCAGCTCAACCGCTGACGCCCACCCGCCGAGCGCCGCCCCACGGATGTCCCCCGTGGGGCGGCGCCGCGTTCGCAGAGCGGGCGGGTCGTCGTCCGGGCGGCCGTCACCGAGGGGGCGGGGTGACCGCGGAGGGCCCCTCCGCCTCGGCGAGGAGCGCGACGAGGGTGGCGCGGGCCCGCGCCACCCGCGAGCGGATCGTCCCGACGGGGCAGCCGCACACCTCGGCGGCCTCCTCGTAGGGCAGTCCCGCCAGTTGGGTGAGGACGAACGCCCGGCGGCGCTCGGGGGCCAGCGCGTCCAGGAGGTCGAGCAGCGCCACGCCCTCCTCGAAGCCGGGCGGTCCGCCGGGCAGGACCCGGTCGGCGCACACCGTCCGGTCGGCTGCGCCGGCCGGGCCCGGTCGTGCGGCCGCGTACCGCAGGCTGTCGGCCACCGCGCGGCGCGCGATGGACAGCAGCCAGGTACGCGCCGACGAGCGTCCCTCGAACCGGTGCAGGCTGCCCAGGGCCCGCAGGAACGTGTCCTGGACCAGGTCGTCGGCGGCCTGGTGGTCGACGCCGGCACGGGTGAGGTAGCGGACGACGTCGGGGGACAGGGCCCGTACGAACCGTTCGGCGGCGTCGGGGTCACCGCCACGGGCCGCCAGCGCCCAGGCGGTGGCGGAGTCGTCGCGCGACGCCGGCGCGTCCGGCCCGGCCGTCATGACGGCCCTCCTCTCACAGCCCTGCCGGGTCCGTTCGTCCATGAGGCCCGTCGGCCGTCGCCCGTCGGTGGTCGTCCGTCGGTGGTCGTCCGTCGGTCAGTTCCCTCCCTGACCGGGCCGGTCCACGACCGCCTCGCTCCGTACCGGGCCACTGCGCTCGAAGTGCAGGGTGAACGCGACGAGGTCGCCGATCTCCCAGTCCGGGTCCGCCGGCACGACCACGTCGAGACCGCCCGGGGACATGGTGACGCTGTCGCCGGCCGGGACCGGGACCGAGTCCACCGTCCGCGCGGAGGCCGAGCGGGCGCCGGTCATGCGGTGGCGGCTGAGGCTGGCGGCACCGTCGACCTCGGCGGAGGTCACCTTCAGCAGCCGGTCCCCCGAACCCCCGCTGTTGGTGATCCGGAAGAAGGCCGCCGTGTCCGGGGTGTCGCCGGTGGGCAGGAACAGCCGCCCGCCGGTGACCGCGATCCGGGCCGGGCTGCCCGCGTTGCCGAGGACGGTCCACAGGCTCAGCCCGCCGAGGGCGAGGACGCAGGCGGCGACGGGCGCGAGGGCGGCGGCCAGGGCGTCGGTGAGCCGGCCGCGTGTCGGCCGCCGGAGGGTCCGGCCGGTCACCGGGTGCGTCCCCGGGGCGCGGACGGGGGCTGCCAGGCGCGCAGGCGCAGGCTGTTGGCGACGACGAGCACCGAACTGGCCGACATGGCCAGCGCGGCGAGCATCGGGTCGAGCAGGCCGACCATGGCGAGCGGCACGGTGACGGCGTTGTAGCCGAAGGCCCACACGAGGTTGACGCGCATGGTGCTCAGCGTGCGCCGGGCCAGCAGGACCGCGTCCGCCAGGGTCTCGATGTCGCCGCGCACCAGCGTGACGTCGGCGGCTCCGATGGCCACGTCGGTGCCGCTCCCCATGGCGATGCCCAGATCGGCACCGGCGAGGGCGGCGGCGTCGTTGACGCCGTCGCCGACGACCGCGACCCGGTACCCCTGCTCCCGCAGGTCCCGTACGAGCTCGGCCTTGCCCTCGGGCGTACGGCGGGCGTGCACCTCGTCGATCCGCAGGGCGTCCGCGACGGCCGTCGCGGGCGCCTCGCGGTCACCGGTCGCGAGCACGGGGCGCACGCCGAGCCGCCGCAGCCGTTCGACGGCCCGGTAGCTGCCGGGCCGTACGGTGTCACCGATCTCGATCAGCGCTTCGGCCGTGCCGTCCACCCGCACCACGACGGGGGTGCGGGCGGTGGTCCCGGCCGCCGCCAGGGCGTCCGCCAGTTCCGCGGGGAGCCCGTCGTCCGGGGCGAGCACCTCGACGAGGCGTCCTTCGACCCGGCCACGTACTCCACGCCCCGGCAGGGCGGTGAACCCGCTGACGTCCGGCAGCGGCCGGCCGGGCGGTTCCCGCCGGGCGTACGCGGCGACGGCCCGGCCGAGCGGATGCTCCGAGCCCTGCTCGACGGCTCCCGCCAGCCGGACCACCTCCTCGCGTCCGAGCCCGCCCGGTACGGCGGTGACCGCGGCGACGGCCGTACGGCCGGAGGTGAGCGTGCCGGTCTTGTCCAGGACGACGGCGTCGACGTGCCGCAGCCCTTCCAGTGCCTGCGGCCCGGTGACCAGGACACCCAACTGGGCTCCCCGGCCGGTCGCGGCCATCAGCGCGGTCGGGGTGGCGAGGCCCAGGGCGCACGGGCAGGCCACGACCAGGACGGCCACGCACGCGGTGACGGCGGCCTGGGCGTCGGCACCGGCGCCCAGCCAGAATCCGAGCGTGGTCACGGCCAGCGCCAGGACGACGGGCACGAACACACCGGCCACCGTGTCGGCCAGCCGCTGGGCACGCGCCTTCCCGGCCTGTGCGTCCGTCACCAGCCGGGTGATGCGGGCGAGTCGGGTGTCCGCGCCGACGGCCGTGGCCCGTACGAGCAGCAGTCCACCGGCGTTGACGGCCCCGCCGGTCACGGCCGACCCGGGCCCGATCTCGACCGGCCCGGTCTCCCCCGTGACCAGGGACGGATCCACCGCGGAACTGCCCTCCACCACCTCCCCGTCGGTGGCGAACCGCTCCCCCGGCCGTACGGCGAAGACCTGTCCGGCGCGCAACTCCTCGATGGCGACGAGCCGTTCGGTGCCGTTCTCGCGCACGGACACCTCCTTGGCCGCGAGCCGGGCCAGCGACCGCAGTGCCGCCCCGGTCCCGTGCCGGGCCCGCGCCTCCAGGAAGCGGCCCGCCAGCACGAACAGCGGTACGCCGACCGCGGCTTCGAGGTAGAGGTGCGCGACGCCGTCCGACACGGAGGGCACGAGCGTGAACGGCATCCGCGTCCGGGGATCACCGGCGCCGCCGAGGAAGAGGGCGTACGCCGACCAGGAGAAGGAGGCCAGCACGCCCAGGGAGACCAGGGTGTCCATGGTCGCCGTGGAGTGCCGCAGTCCGCGTGCCGCGCGTACGTGGAAGGGCCAGGAACTCCACACCGCGACGGGCGCGGCGAGGGCGAAGCACAGCCACTGCCAGTTGCGGAACTGGAGCGCGGGCACCATCGACAGGACGAGGACGGGCAGGGCGAGCAGGGCCGTGACCACCAGCCGGTCGCGTTCGGGCCGCAGGTCCTCGGACCCGTCGCCGTCCGCGGCTTCCGGCACGTCGTGCTGTCCCCGCCGTCCGTGCCCGACCGGTGCGGATGCGGATGCGGATGCGGTTGCGGTTACGGGTGGAGGCGCGGGTACGGCGGCCGTGTAGCCGGCCTTCTCCACGGTGGCCACGAGTTCGCCGGGGCCGATGTCCGCCGGATGGGTCACGCGGGCCTTCCCGGTGGCCAGGTTGACGGTCGCCGTGACCCCTGCCAGCCTGCCGAGCTTCTTCTCGACACGGCTCACACAGGCCCCACAGGTCATCCCGCCCACGGTGAGATCGGTGACCAGCAGGGCGGTGGCCGGTTCCGCGCCCATCAGTGGCCGCCTTCCCGCGGGTCGCCCGTGCCACCGGTCTCCCCCATGTCCTCCATGCCGCCCATGTCCTCCATGTCGGAGGTGCCACCGCCGCCCGTACCGCTCGTCCCGGTGCCGTGCATGCCGGGCGCGACCGGCCCGGCGGAGGCCCCGGCGGCGTGGGAGGCCGTGAAGACCAGGACCAGCAGCAGGAGGAAGCCGCAGAGGGCGGGCGGAGGTGCCGCGCCGCGCAGGAGCGCGACCGTACGGGGCACGGGGGGTGCAGGGGATTGCCGGGACTCGTCCATCAACCGCGTCTCCAGGTCATGTCGTACGGCGTCGTACGACGTCACTCGGATCGCGCCGTACCGCCCCAGTAGTCGGGACCGTGCCGGGTCGGGTTCCTCGGTGCGCATGTGGCCCGGGTCACACGGGGGACGGCGCCCGGCGAACGGCCCGGAACCGGGCCCGCGGAGCCGGAACCGGGGTCCGCGGAACCCGAACAGGGGCCCGCAGGGGTTGCCACGAAAGCCGGGGAGAAGGTCCTAAAATCCAAGAGGCCAAGGTCACAGCGTCGGCCTCTGCTACGGCCCGCGGAATCTGCCCTAGCATCCGAGCATGACGGTCCTGCCCAATGACGGGCTCCCGCTGGCCGCCGAGTTTCCTTCCGCGACACATGAGCAGTGGCGCCGCCTGGTGGCGGGCGTGCTCAGCAAGTCGGGCAAGGATGTCTCGGACGAGACGGCGGAGGCAGCCCTGTCCACCGCGCTGGAGGACGGACTCACCACCCGCCCTCTCTACACGGCGCACGACGACATTCCCGATCCCGGTCTCCCCGGCTTCGCGCCCTTCGTACGAGGCGGCCGGCCCGAGGGGAACACCGTGGGCGGCTGGGGCGTGCGCCAGCGGCACACGACGGCCGACAACGCCGCGGTCCTCGCGGACCTGGAGAACGGGGTCACCTCGCTCTGGCTGGTCGTCGGCGAGGGCGGCTTCCCCGTGTCCTCGCTGGCCCGGGTCCTCGACGGCGTCCACCTCGACCTGGCGCCCGTCGTCCTCGACGCGGGACGTGACACCGAGTCGGCCGCCGGGGAACTGCTGCGGCTGTACGGGGAGCGGGCCGTCGCCGGGGACGCCGTACGCGGCAGCCTCGGCGCGGACCCGCTGGGTCACGAGGCGCGTACCGGCGAGGCGTTGCCCTTCGCGCCGGCCGCCGCGCTGGCCCGGCGGTGCGCCGACGCGTACCCGGGGCTGCGGGCGCTGACCGTCGACGCGCTGCCGTACCACGAGGCGGGCGGCTCGGCCGCGCAGGAGCTGGGTGCCTCCCTGGCGACCGCGGTCGCCTATCTGCGGGAGCTGACCGGGGCCGGGCTCTCCGTGGAACAGGCGTGCGGGCAGCTGGAGTTCAGGTACGCGGCCACCGCCGACCAGTTCCTGACCATCGCCAAGCTGCGTGCCGCGCGCCGTCTGTGGGCGCGGGTCGCCGAGGTGTGCGGGGCGCCGGAGGCGGGCGCGCGGCCGCAGCACGCCGTCACGTCCCCGGTGATGATGTCGCGCCGCGATCCGTACGTGAACATGCTGCGCACGACCATCGCCACGCTCGCCGCCGGGGTCGGCGGCGCCGACGCCGTCACCGTGCTCCCCTTCGACCACGCCCTCGGACTGCCGGACGCCTTCGCCCGCCGCATCGCCCGCAACACCTCGACGATCCTCATCGAGGAGTCGCACCTGGCACGGGTGATCGACCCGGCCGGCGGCTCCTGGTACGTGGAGCGCCTCACGGACGAACTGGCCCACGCCGCTTGGGAGTTCTTCCAGCACATCGAGGGCCTCGGCGGTCAGGCGACCGCCCTGCGCTCGGGCCGCCTCGGCCAGGACCTGGCGGACACCTGGCGGGCGCGCAGCGCGAAGCTCGCCACGCGGCGCGAGCCCGTCACCGGGGTCAGCGAGTTCCCGAACCTCGCCGAGCCCGCCGTGGAGCGCGAACCCGCTCCCGAGCCGCCGTCCGGCGGACTGCCGAAGGTACGGCGCGACGAGGCGTACGAGGCGCTGCGGGCCCGTTCCGACGCACACCTGGCGGCCACCGGGACCCGGCCGCGCGTCTACCTCGCCACCATCGGCCCCGCCGCCGCCCACACCGCCCGGACCACCTTCGCCGCCAACCTGTTCCAGGCCGGTGGCATCGAGCCCGTCACCGAGGGCTCCTTCGAGGACAGCGGGGCCACCGAGGCGTGCCTGTGCTCCAGCGACGCGCTGTACGGGGAGCAGGCCGCGGACACCGCCCGGGCCCTGCGGGCGGCGGGCGCCCGGCAGGTGTTCCTGGCCGGCCGTCCCGGGCAGTACCCGGATGTCGACGCGTACGTCTTCGCGGGCTGCGACGCCGTCGCCGTGCTCTCCGCCACCCTCGACCGCATGGGAGTGTCCTGATGGGAATCCCCGACTTCTCCGGGATCGGCCTGGGGACCCCGGCCGCCGCGGCCGGCGCCGAGGACTGGCGCCGGGCCGTCAAGAACGCGACCGGCGGCGACGAGGCGTTCTGGGAGACCCCGGAGGGCATCGCGGTCAAGCCGCTGTACACCGGCCGTGACCTGGAGGGCCTCGACTTCCTGGGCACCTACCCGGGTGTGGCGCCGTACCTGCGCGGCCCCTACCCCACGATGTACGTCAACCAGCCCTGGACGATCCGCCAGTACGCGGGCTTCTCCACGGCCGAGGAGTCCAACGCCTTCTACCGGCGCAACCTCGCCGCCGGCCAGAAGGGCCTGTCGGTCGCCTTCGACCTGCCCACCCACCGCGGCTACGACAGCGACCACCCGCGTGTGACGGGTGACGTCGGCATGGCGGGTGTGGCCATCGACTCGATCCTCGACATGCGTCAGCTCTTCGACGGCATCCCGCTGGACAGGATGACCGTCTCGATGACGATGAACGGCGCCGTGCTGCCGATCCTCGCGCTGTACATCGTGGCGGCGGAGGAGCAGGGCGTACCGCCGGAGAAGCTGGCCGGGACCATCCAGAACGACATCCTCAAGGAGTTCATGGTCCGCAACACCTACATCTATCCGCCGAAGCCGTCGATGCGGATCATCTCCGACATCTTCTCGTACACCTCGCAGCGGATGCCGCGCTACAACTCCATCTCCATCTCGGGCTACCACATCCAGGAGGCGGGCGCGACGGCCGACCTGGAGCTGGCGTACACGCTCGCGGACGGTGTCGAGTACATCCGCGCGGGCCGCGGGGCCGGCCTGGACGTCGACGCGTTCGCGCCGCGGCTGTCCTTCTTCTGGGCGATCGGCATGAACTTCTTCATGGAGGTCGCCAAGCTGCGCGCGGCGCGCCTGCTGTGGGCGAAGCTGGTGAGGCAGTTCGACCCGAAGAACGCCAAGTCCCTCTCCCTGCGCACCCATTCGCAGACCTCGGGCTGGTCGCTGACGGCGCAGGACGTGTTCAACAACGTGACGCGCACCTGTGTGGAGGCGATGGCGGCGACCCAGGGCCACACCCAGTCGCTGCACACCAACGCCCTCGACGAGGCGCTCGCCCTGCCCACCGACTTCTCGGCGCGCATCGCCCGCAACACCCAGCTGCTGATCCAGCAGGAGTCGGGCACGACCCGGGTCATCGACCCGTGGGGCGGCAGCGCGTACGTCGAGAAGCTGACGTACGACCTCGCCCGCCGGACCTGGCAGCACATCGAGGAGGTCGAGGCCGCGGGCGGTATGGCGCAGGCCATCGACGCGGGCATCCCCAAGCTCCGGGTGGAGGAGGCCGCGGCCCGCACCCAGGCGCGGATCGACTCCGGCCGCCAGCCGGTCGTCGGCGTCAACAAGTACCGCGTCGGGACCGACGAGCAGATCGACGTCCTCACCGTCGACAACTCCTCCGTGCGCGCCCAGCAGATCGAGAAGCTGCGGCGGCTGCGGGCGGAGCGCGACGAGCGGGCCTGCCGGGACGCGCTCGACGCCCTGACCCGGGCGGCCGGCGGCGAGGGCAACCTGCTGGAGCTGGCGGTGCACGCGGCCCGCGCCAAGGCCACCGTCGGGGAGATCTCCGACGCCCTGGAGAAGGTGTACGGGCGGCACGCGGGCCAGATCCGTACGATCGCCGGTGTGTACCGCAACGAAGCAGGCGAGTCCCCGTCCGTGGGCCGCACCCGTGCGCTCGTCGACTCCTTCGAGGAGGCCGAGGGCCGCCGCCCGCGCATCCTGGTCGCCAAGATGGGCCAGGACGGCCACGACCGCGGCCAGAAGGTCATCGCGACCGCCTTCGCCGACCTCGGCTTCGACGTCGACGTCGGCCCGCTGTTCCAGACGCCCGCCGAGGTGGCCCGTCAGGCGGTGGAGGCGGACGTGCACATCGTGGGCGTCTCGTCGCTGGCCGCCGGGCACCTGACCCTCGTACCGGCGCTGCGGGAGGAGCTGGCGGCGGAGGGCCGGGAGGACATCATGATCGTCGTCGGCGGGGTGATCCCGCCGCAGGACGTGCCGACCCTGCTGGAGATGGGCGCGGCGGCCGTGTTCCCGCCCGGGACGGTGATCCCGGACGCGGCGTACGACCTGGTCCGGCGGCTCTCGACCGGGCTCGGGCACGACCTGTGATCGAACTCGACACCTACGTCAAGGGCGTGCTCGACGGGAAGCGCGCGCTCGTCGCGCGCGCCATCACCCTCGTCGAGTCCACCCGGCCGCGGCACCGGGCGCTGGCGCAGGAGCTGCTGACCGAGCTGCTCCCGCACAGCGGCCGGGCGCGGCGGATCGGCGTCAGCGGCGTCCCGGGGGTCGGCAAGTCGACGTTCATCGACGCGTTCGGCACGATGCTCACCGGGCTCGGCCACCGGGTGGCGGTGCTCGCCGTGGACCCGTCCTCCAGCCGCACGGGCGGCTCCATCCTGGGCGACAAGACCCGGATGGAGCGCCTGGCCGTGGACCCGGCGGCCTTCATCCGCCCCTCCCCCACCGCGGGCACCCTCGGCGGGGTGGCCAAGGCGACCCGTGAGTCGATCGTCGTCATGGAGGCCGCGGGCTACGACGTGGTGCTGGTGGAGACGGTCGGCGTCGGCCAGTCCGAGACCGCGGTCGCGAACATGGTCGACTCCTTCCTGCTGCTGACGCTGGCCCGTACCGGCGACCAGCTCCAGGGCATCAAGAAGGGCGTCCTGGAACTGGCGGACGTGATCGCCGTCAACAAGGCGGACGGCCCCCACGAGCGTGACGCGCGGGCCGCGGCACGGGAGCTGGCGGGCGCCCTGCGGCTGATGCACGGCAAGGACGCGGTCTGGACCCCGCCGGTGCTGAGCTGCAGCGCCCGCGAGTCGGCGGGCCTGGACGAGGTCTGGGAGCGTCTCGAACAGCACCGTGCGCTGCTCGACTCCTCCGGCCGGCTCGCCGCGAAACGCCGCGACCAGCAGGTCGACTGGACCTGGACGATGGTCCGCGAGGAGCTGCTGGGCCGGCTGCACGCGGACCCGGCCGTACGGGCCCTGGCGCCCGAGCTGGAACAGCGGGTGCGGCAGGGCGAGTTGACGGCCACGCTGGCCGCCGAGCGCATCCTGCGGGCGTTCGGCGGGACAGCGGCGGGGACGGGAGCGGGGACGGACGGCTGACGGGGTCCCGGGCCCGCGGGTCCGGGACGTGCGGCCCAGCGGGTCAGCGGGTCAGCGGGTCAGCGGGTCACGGTCAGTGGGTCACGGGGTGCTGTCCCGCACATCGAGGTGGGCCCACGGGTCGTCGACCCGCTGGGCCCCGGCCGCTTCCTCCCGGGCGGCCGCTTCGGCGGCCGCCCGGGCCCGCTTCGAGAACGCCACGGCCCGGCGGGCCTTGGCGATGACCTCGTCGTGGTCCCAGCCGAACGTCGCGGCGTCGAGCCGCGCGTCGAAAGCGGTCAGCACCTCGGGGTTGATCTCCGCGAGCGCGGCACGCAGCTCGGCGAGCGTCTGCGGACCGTCGGCGAACTCGAACGCGTACGGGTCCGAGGATGCCTCTGTACTCGGCTCGTGCGGTAGCGCGGACATGTGTATGACCTCCGGTCGTGAGGGCCCCACGGTACGCGGTGGCGGTGGCCCCCGTGCAACGAGGACCACGGACGGCATACGGGTACCCCGCTCGCCCCATGGCGCTCCACGGGGTTTCACCGGCCGGTCGCAGGACGCGGCTTTCACCCTTTCGGTGACCCCTGGCGACAGGACCGGATCCCATGGTTCCGCCCTGGGTGCAGGCGTATGCCAAAACGATTTGCCAGGACCACTTGCCGGAGCTGTCTGCCACGGCTACTTGCCGTGTTCAGGGCCGGTAAAGACCCGGTGACGACCCCGTCACGATGGCCTCCCCGGGCGTGGCCCGGCGTGAGGGCCGTCGTTGGACGTGCCATGACGACATGGGACGAGGTCGGGCCCACGGCGGCCTTCGCACAAGTACCGGGTGCGGCGGGTGCGTCCCGGCCGGCCGAGGAGAGTGACTGCCGTTGGTGCAGCATCCTCCTCGGTCCCGGTCGTACAGGGGAACGCGAACCTGGATCCGCACCCGCACCCGCACCCGCACCCGCACCCGCACCCGGTGGACGCGTCGAGCGCCGCGTGCGAAGCGTGCGTGCCCGGATCGGGCGGGTCCGGCAGGTGACGCTCCCGGTGGCCGCGCTCACAGTGCTGACGGCGCTGACCTTGGCGGCGCTGGCCCTGGCGGTCATGGCCTGATCCGCCACCGTCCTGCCCCGCTTCGCGAAGTGCCATGAAATGCCCCACCCCCGGGGAGGGACGAAGGCCGCCCCTTCCTGACAGGGTGGCCGGACGGCCGCCGCCATGGTCGGCGATGGCGGCGGCCGTCGACGGACGCCTACCGCGTCACGGGGCGAGCAGCAGGCTGTCGCCGCGCTCCTTGGCGGCGGTGTAACGCCTCGACACGTCCTGCCAGTTGACGACGGCCCACATGGCGTCGATGAAGTCGACCTTCTGGTTCTTGTACTGGAGGTAGAAGGCGTGCTCCCAGGCGTCGAAGACCAGGATCGGGGTGGAGCCCTGGCCGACGTTGCCCTGGTGGTCGTAGACCTGCTCGACGATCAGGCGGCCGCTGAGCGGTTCGTAGGCGAGGACGCCCCAGCCCGAACCCTGCGTGGTCGCCGCCGCCTTGGTGAGCTGCGCCTTGAACTTCGCGAAGGAGCCGAAGGACTCGGCGATCGCGTCCGCGAGTTCGCCGACGCCGTCCTCGTCGAGGGGCTCGCCGCCTCCGTCGCCGGTCATGTTGTGCCAGTAGACGGAGTGCAGGATGTGGCCCGAAAGGTGGAAGGCGAGGCTCTTCTCCAGGCCGTTGATCGAGCCCCACGCCTCCTTGTCCCGCGCCTCCGCGAGCTGCTCCAGGGTGTCGTTCGCGCCCTTCACGTACGCCGCGTGGTGCTTGTCGTGGTGCAGTTCGATGATCTGCGGATTGATGACCGGTTCGAGCTCCGCGTAGTCGTACGGAAGCTCCGGAAGCGTGTAGAGCGCCATGTCCAACATCCTTCGACCTCGTTATTGCCAATCATATGCAGTTGCACGCTAGCAGCAAGAGTGGTCGCCGCCGACAGGACAACCGACAAGACACGGGCTCCGGGACATGACGTCGCGAACGCCCGCCCGCCCTCCGCGGTCCCCTCACGTATGCTCGCCGCCGGGTCGCACCCCGCCGGGGCCGAGCCGTACGCCGAGACCGAGAGCAGTGAGAAGAATCCCGTGACCACGTACGACCACGAGTACGACCACGCGTACGAGTACGAGAAGGACGGCGCGGCCATCTACCGCCGGTCCTTCGCCACCATCCGCGCCGAGGCGGACCTCACGGCCCTGCCCGCCGATGTCGCCCAGGTCGCCGTACGCATGATCCACGCCTGCGGGATGGTCGACCTCGTACGCGACCTCGCCCACAGCCCGGACGTGGTCGCCAGGGCCCGCGAGGCCCTGCGCGCCGGGGCACCCGTCCTCTGCGACGTGCAGATGGTCGCCTCCGGCGTGACCCGCAGGCGGCTGCCCGCCGGCAACGACGTCCTGTGCACCCTCTCCGACCCGGCCGTGCCCGGCCTGGCCGCGAAGCTCGGCACCACCCGCAGCGCCGCCGCCCTGGAACTGTGGCGCGACCGCATGGACGGTGCCGTGGTCGCCATCGGCAACGCGCCCACCGCCCTCTTCCGCCTCCTGGAGATGATCGCGGAGGGCGCGCCCCGCCCCGCCGCCGTGATCGGCGTCCCGGTCGGCTTCGTCGGCGCCGCGGAGTCCAAGGACGCGCTCGCCGCGAACCCGTACGGCCTGGAGCACCTGGTCGTACGCGGCCGTCGCGGCGGCAGTGCCATCGCCGCCTCCGCGGTCAACGCGATGGCGAGCGAAGAGGAGTGAGGGCACGGGGTGCGGGGCGCCCCTCCCCCGGTCCTGTCAGCCGGTGACGTCCGGAGTGCCGATGGCGCCGAGGCGCCGGGTGACCCAGCGCGCCGCCGCCCCCGGATCGGCCGCCAGTGGAACGCCCTGCGGAACCGGTGGCCGGCGGACCACGACCACCGGCAGCCCGGCTTCACGCGCGGCGGTCAGCTTCGGCGCGGTGGCGTCGCCCCCGCTGTCCTTGGTCACGACGATGTCGACGTGGTGGCGGCGCAGCAGTTCCCGCTCCCCGTCCAGGTCGAAGGGGCCGCGGTCGAGCAGGACTTCGAGGCGGGCCGGGTACGGGGGCTCCGGTGCGTCGACGGACCGGACGAGGAACCACAGGTCGTCCAGGCCCGCGAACGCGGCCAGGCCCATCCGCCCGGTGGTGAGGAACACCCGGCGCCCGAGCCCCGGCAGCAGTGCCGCCGCCGCCTCCAGCGAACCGGCCTCGTGCCAGACATCGCCCGCGACCGGAACCCAGCCGGGACGGCGCAGCACCAGCAGGGGCACCCGGGTGACGGCGGCGGCCCGCACCGCATGGGAACCGATGGTCCCGGCGAAGGGGTGCGTGGCGTCGACGAGCACGTCCACGGAGTGCTTGCGCAGCCATGCCGCCAGACCGTCCGCCCCGCCGAACCCACCGACACGGACCTCGCCCGGGGGCAGCCGGGGGCTGGCGACCCGCCCGGCCAGGGAACTGGTCAGCTCCAGGCCGGGGGTGCCGTGCAGCAGCCCGGCCAGCTGCCGGGCCTCCGTCGTCCCACCGAGTATCAGTACGTGCATGGAGCGCGTGGAGTGCATGGGGGCCGGGATCCGTTCGTGAACAGCGTGGTGCGGGGCGTCGACCGGGCGGTGGACGGCCCGGCGCTCCACTCAAGCACACCCCGCCGCGGCAGGGTGGTCCCCGTCGTCCCGGTCCCGGGGAGGGTCCGGCACTGTTGGCGCATGAACTCTCCGCGCAAGCCCGTCCTCCTGGCCGCAGCGGCCGCGGGCCTCGGCACCCTGCTCGTCGCCGCGGGCCTGTACGGCCTGCCCCTCGACGGCACCGGGCCGGCCGCCACCGAGGTGGCCGTCAGGGTCGACCAGGCCGGTTATGTGCGCGGCGAGACGAAACGGGCCTACGTCATGGGGCCCGCGGACGCGTTCGCGGGAGCGCGCTTCGAGGTCGTGGACGCCGGGAACAGCGTGGTCACGGCAGGCCGGCTCGGTGCCTCCACGGGGCGCTGGAACGCCAGGTACCCCTCGGTGCGCACGGTCGACCTCTCCGCGCTGGACACCCCCGGCACCTACCGTCTCGTCCTGACCGGGACCGCGACCGGCCGTTCGCCCGCCTTCCGGGTCGCCGGGGCCCGCGAACTGATGACCCCGCTGGTCCGGGACAACGTCCGCTTCCTCCAGGCGCAGCGCGACGGGGCCGACGTGCGCCCCGATCCCCCTCGTCCCGCCCCGGAGCACGTCCTGCGGCACGGGCCGTCCCATCTGGCCGACCGGGACGCGACCGTCTACGCCCCGCCGGAGTACGACGAGGAGGGCACCGAGCTGCTCGACGAGCGGCTGACCCCGGTCGACGACGGGGTCGACGTCTCGGGCGGCTGGTTCGACGCGGGGGACTTCCTCAAGTTCACCGGCACCACCTCCTACTCGGTCGCCGCGCTCCTGCTGGCGCAGCGCGATCTGCCGGACCCGGTGGAGCTGTCCGACGAGGCCTCGCACGGGCTGGCCTGGCTGGACAGGATGTGGGACGAGGACAGCGAGACCCTGTACGCGCAGGTCGGCATCGGCGTGGGCAACGAGGCCGTACGGACGGACCACGACGTGTGGCGGCTGCCGGAGGCCGACGACCGGCTCGATGTGGCGTTGGGCGACCCGGACTACACGATCAAGCACCGGCCGGTCTTCCGGGCGGCCGGACCGGGCGAGGAGATCAGTGCCGGCCTGGCGGGACGCGTGGCCGCGGCCTTCGCCCTCGCCGCACAGCGCGCGGCCGCCACCGACGAGGAGGAGGCATGGGACTGGCTGGACAAGGCCGCCGCCGTCTACGCCCTGGCCGACACCGGTCCCGAACCCGGCGAACCGCTCCTCACCGCGTTCCCGAGCAGCTTCTACCCCGAGGACTCGTGGCAGGACGACATGGAGTTCGGCGGCGCCGAACTGGCGCTGGCGGCACGGGAGCTGGGGGACGACCGGGAGGGCGACTGGGCCCATGACGCGGCCCACTGGGCCGGTGCGTACCTGGACTCCGACGTCCGGGGCACCCTCGGTGTCGCGGACGTCAGCGCCCTGGCCCATGTCGACCTCGCCACCGTCCTGGACGGCGAGGAGGTGGACGGGACCGGCGCCGCGGACCTGTACGCGGACCTGCGCCGCCAGCTGGACGACGCGGTCGCCCGCGCCGGGCACGACCCGTTCGGGGCCGGTGCCGTCTACGACGACTTCGACGCCGTCCCGCACACCTTCGGGCTGGTGGCCACCGCACAGCTGTACGCCGGGGCCACCGGGGACGACCGCTACGCGGCCTTCGCGGAGCGGCAGCGGGGCTGGGCCCTCGGTGCCAACGCCTGGGGCACCAGCTTCATGATCGGTGCGGGGGAGGTCTATCCGCACTGCCCCGAACACCAGCTGGCGAACCTCGCGGGCAGCCACGACGGGAAAGGCGCCGTCCTGCGGGGC
Organism: Streptomyces beigongshangae; assembly: GCF_019710745.1. Taxonomy (GTDB): domain Bacteria; phylum Actinomycetota; class Actinomycetes; order Streptomycetales; family Streptomycetaceae; genus Streptomyces; species Streptomyces beigongshangae. The sequence continues at coordinate 4,259 of NZ_JAHKJW010000038.1, read as the reverse complement.
GCCGTGGTCAACGGCCCCAACGCCGCATCGACGCTGGAGGAGCTGAACAGCTTCCCGACCATGCGGAAGTGCGCCGCCGCCCCGCCGGAGGGAGCCTGGACGGACTTCGACGGCAAAGGCGCCCGGTACCTGGACGACGTGGGCGCCTGGCAGACCGTGGAACCGGCACTGGACTTCACCACGACGGCACTCCTGGCCTTCGCCCTGACCGCACGCGCCGACCACGGTGACCGCTCCGATCACCCCGATCACTGACGGACTCGTGCCGGCACCGGCCGTCGGGCACGGACGCGATCCCCGGGGAGGGGGGCGACCGTCTCCAGTCGCACACCGCAGTGTGCGGGCCGGGCGTCAGGACTGACGGATCGAGTGGTTTGGGTGCCTCGTCCGTGTGAATTCCCTGGTTCCGCACCGGTCTTGCGCCAAGCATGAACGCGATGAGTACACACGACATGAGCACTCCGGACGTGACCCCTCCGAACAAGAACGGGGCCGGGGACAGGGACAGGCCCAGAGCCAGGGCCAGGGACGGCAACCGGAACGACACGGACGCGGCGCCCACGCGGCGCTCCGTGGTCACGGCGGCCGGCGTCACGGTCACCGGTGCCACGGCGCTCGCCGCCGGGCTCAACTCGGTCGTGCCTGCGACCGCGTTGAGCCCGGCCGCGCCACCCCTCGCGGCACCGGCCGCGACGCCGCCCGGTGTCGACCCGGCCAGGTACACCACGGTGGCCCGTGCCATCGCCGTCTACGACCAGCACGACAAGCCCCTGGTTCCCTCCTACCTGAAGGCCGTGGAGAAAGGGCTGCCCCCGAGCGGCGCCAGGGCCTCGAAGCGGGTCCTGATCGTCGGGGCCGGACCGGCCGGCCTGCTCGCCGCCGACCTGCTCAACCGGGCGGGCCACGACGTCGTCGTGATCGAGGCCAACGACAACCGCGTCGGCGGCCGTGTCAAAACCTTCCGCAAGGGTGGCCACGAGAACGGCGAGCAGCCCTTCGCCGACCCCGGGCAGTACGCCGAGGCGGGGGCGATGCGACTGCCGGAGAGCCATCCGCTCCTCATGGCGCTGATCGAGAAGTTCGAGCTCCCGCGCCAGGAGTTCCTGCTGGTGGACGTGGAGGTCGACAACCCGACGCAGCGCGCCAACCGCACCTGGATGCACATCAACGGCGTCCATCTGCGCCGGGCCGACTACGAGAAGCACCCCGAGAAGATCAACGACACCTTCGGCGTCAAGGACCCCCATCGCACGAAGACCGCCTCGGCCATCCTCGCCGCCGCGCTGGAACCGGCGCACCTGCTCATCCGCGGCAAGGAGGGCACGGCCCTCGTGGAGGGGTGGGTCAAGGTCCTGGAGCGGTACGGCCACTGGTCCATGTACCGGTACCTCACCGAGGTCGCCGGGCTCGACACCAGGACCATCGACCTCGTCGGTACCGTGCAGAACCTGACGTCGAGGCTGCACCTCTCCTTCCTGCACAGCTTCCTGGGCAGTGCGCTGATCAACCCCGGGACCAAGTTCTGGGAGCTGAAGGGAGGCACCGCCAAGCTGATCGACGCGTTGTACGCACCGGTCAGGGGCAAGGTGCGCCTCGACAGGCGTGCCGTACGCATCGAGCGCACCGGCGGCGACCGTACCGGCGGCAAGGTGCGGGTGCACACCGTGTCCGAGGACTGCCAGACCGGCGAGGGAGGTGTCACGGAGGTCTTCGAGGGCGACGAGGTCATCGTCACCGTGCCCTTCTCCGGGCTGCGCCACGTGGCCTTCGACCCGCCGCTGAGCTACGGAAAGCGCCGGGCGATCACCGAACTGCACTACGACGCCGCGACCAAGGTGCTCCTGGAGTTCTCGCAGCGCTGGTGGGAGTTCACCGAGGAGCAGTGGAAGGAGGCGCTGGACTCCGTCGAGGACGGCCTCCACGCCGCGTACGCGGCGGGCCGGGTCGAGGACGGCAGACACCTCGGCGCACACCGGTCCGTACGGGACCTGGGGGTGCGGGTCCCCGACGGACTCAAGAAGTGCTTCTCGGCCTTCCGCCCCGCCGTGCAGGACGATCCCGAGGCCGCCCACGTCCGTGGCGGCGGCTCCGTGAGCGACAACGCCAACCGCTTCATGTTCTTCGAGCACGCCCACCCCCTGGAGGGCAGCGACGGCGGCATCGTCCTCGCCTCCTACAGCTGGTCCGACGACGCCCTGAAGTGGGACGCGTACGCCGACGAGGAGCGGTACCTGCGGGCGCTCGCCGGGGTGCAGGGCGTCTTCGGACGGCGCTGCGAGGTGTTCTTCACCACCAAGTGCAAGACGCAGTCCTGGATGCGCGACCACTACGCCTACGGTGAGGCGTCCGTGCTCTTTCCCGGCCAGCACGCGGAACTGTTCCCCGACATCCCCACGTCGGAGGGGCCCCTGCACTTCGCGGGGTGCCACACCTCCGTCAAGCCCGCCTGGATCGAGGGCGCCCTCGAATCCGCCGTCCGTACGGCGCTGAAGGTCCACACCGGCTGACGGCGACCGCCCGGGGCCCCTGGCCGGCCCCGGGCCCGGACCCGACGCGCCGTTCACGGCCGTTCCCGTCCTCCTACCCGTTCCCGCCCCGCTCCTGCCCGGGACCCGCCGTACGGGTGGCGAGGGGGCGACCGGCCCGCCCTCGCCGAGACCGGCGGCCGTCGGCGAGGGACGTCCACCGCCGACGGCCCGGAGCGTGCCTCCGTACGGCCGGCCGGTCAGCTGAACGGGTCGAGCGTGATGTACGCCGTCTGCGGGTCGCCGTCGTGGACCAGCGACTCGTGGGCACCGACGTCGTCGAAGGCGAACCCGTACGCCTTGCCGTCGGCCATCTGCTCGTGGATCTTCTTGGAGTAGTGGTTGGTCACCGCGTCCTTGTAGAAGCCCGCCGAACTCGTGTCGGGCTGGTTGGGGTTGGTCAGCAGCGTGGAGCGGTTGTAGCCCGCGCACAGGGTGCGGGAGATCGGGCCGCGCACCAGGTCGTTCGGCGCGTCCAGGTGCTTGTAGCAGCCGAAGACGCTGTCCGAGTCCGGCTTCTGGAAGCTGGTGACGACCGCGCCCGAGCCGTTGGTGAAGTTCATGACGTTGCCGGAGACCCTGCCGTAGTACTTGGTGGCGGGCTGGTTCGCGAACGGTGTCACCGTCAGCGTGGTGGAGGCGTACTTGGTCCACACCCGGTTGATGTAGTCGTTCATGACGGTGCCCGGCAGCGCGCCGGCCTCGATGCCGTGGCCGGGTGCGAGGGCGCGCAGGACGGTGCCGTCGGACCGGGTCCTGATGAGGTTGGCCCAGCCGCCGGACTGGCTCCGCAGGGAGTTGAAGAAGGCGGTGTAGCCGCCGGGCTTCAGGTGTCCGGTGGTCTTGACGGTGCCCGCGGCGCTCTTGACTCCGACCGCGTACGGGGCCGAGAACATGTCGACCTGGGTGCTGTTGATCCACAGGCCGGAGTCGTTGAGGGTGTACTCCGTCCAGTTGAAGAGGATGTTCGCGTTGGGGTCGGAGGGGTTCTGCACCGCGGGCTGGACGAGACCGCCGGTGGTCAGTTTGAAGACGAGCTTCTGGCCGTAGGAGAAGTAGACCCGGCCGGAGAACTTCGGCATGCGGATCGTCTTGCTCTGGCCGTTGGCCGGTCCGGCGATCGACGCGTCGGGCGCGGGGGTCGGCGGGTTGCCGCCGGCGGGCCAGGGGTGGAAGGTGCCGTTCGCGTCGGCCCAGCCCTGCTGGCCGGTCGAGAGCAGGGTCCCGATGACGTAGACGTAGACCTGGTCCCCGCGCCCCGAGCTGTTCTTGAGTTCGAGCGGGATGGTCGTCGGCACCGCGGCCTCGGCCTGGGCCACCGGGCCCACCGCCGTGAGTCCCGTGCCGACGGCCGCCGCGGCGACTGCCGCTACCAGCGCTTTCCGTAGAGCGAGCATGCTCGTCCTCCTGCCAGGTGGACTCGTTGCCACCGGAGTTGAAGTGCGACGGACGGACGGTTGGGGGGCCGCGTCCCGCCGGAGCGGAGGTACGGAGAAGCGGACCCTTACGGTCCATTGAGAGCGCTCTCAGGGTGCCTGCATGAACAGGACACGTCAAGGTCTAGACCAACATCGATTCAGGGTTTCAGGGCGGGGCGGCGCCGGCTTCCCGGCACCGCCCGCTCTGCACGTCCGCCCGCCCCGCCCGCACGACGACCGCCGCCGACTCCCGCCGACCGCCGCCGAGCGCGGCGGCTCGACCCGTCGGCCGCGGGCCGTCGCGACGGAGCCCGCG
>NZ_JAHKJW010000037.1 GCF_019710745.1 Streptomyces beigongshangae | reverse complement strand
CGCGCGGACCCCGCGGCTCCCCCGCCGGGGCCGGCGCCCCTCGCCGCCGGACGGCTCCCCGCCCCCGCCCCCGGCGGGGTCGTGCCCGTCGCGCGCCCCGGCGTTCGCGGGGGCCGAGAGCGAGGCCGCGTACTCCCGGCATGCTTCGGCCGATGTACCGCACCCCGGACAAGCGAGGGCGCCATTGAGGTGCCGTCGGCACGGGTGGCAGTAGTCCATGACGCCGGAAGACTAAACTCCGCACAGGTCACGTTCACAACTGAAGCTGTGAAAGTTCTGTGCCGAACCGCCCATTCCTCTTGGAGCGGCCGAGAACGGGGCGGACACTTCGCCGCCTTTCCCGCTCCTCCCCCTTCTTCCTGCGCCTTCGCACCGAAACCGTTGTGCGTTCGCCCCATTGACACCGAAGCCGCCCCGTCCTTACTGTCTGGCCAGCATTTCGAACGCATGACGAAATCTCGAACATACGACGCAGGCGGCGCAGGCGACGCAAGCGACGTAGAACACCACGCAGGGCACGACACAGAGTCGTAAAAGCAGCCGCAGAGCACGACAAGGGGCAATTTCCGTGCGCATCACCGGAATCAGCACACACGTGGTCGGGACGCCGTGGCGCAACCTGACCTATGTCCAGGTGCACACCGACGAAGGTCTCACCGGAGTCGGTGAGACCCGCATGCTGGGGCACACCGACGCGCTCCTCGGCTACCTGCGGGAGGCCGAGGCCAATCACATTCTCGGCTCCGACCCGTTCGCTGTCGAGGATCTCGTCAAGCGCATGAAGTACGGCGACTACGGGCGGGCCGGCGAGATCGTGATGTCCGGCATCGCCGTGATCGAGATGGCGTGCTGGGACATCAAGGGCAAGGCCCTCGGCGTACCCGTGTGGCAGCTCCTCGGTGGCAAGGTCACCGACCGCGTGAAGGCGTACGCCAACGGCTGGTACACCACCGAGCGCACCCCGGAGGCGTACCACAAGGCGGCGCAGGCGGTCGTCGAGCGCGGGTACAGGGCGCTGAAGATCGACCCGTTCGGGACCGGTCACTTCGAGCTCGACCACCAGCAGAGCCTCTACGCGGTGTCGCTGATCGAGGCCGTCCGGGACGCGATCGGCCCGGAGACCGAGCTGATGCTGGAGATGCACGGGCGGTTCTCGCCGGCCACCGCGATCCGGCTCGCGCGCGACCTGGCGCCGTTCAAGCCGGCCTGGCTGGAGGAGCCGGTCCCGCCGGAGAACCTCAAGGCGCTGGAGAAGGTGGCCGCCAAGGTCGACATGCCGGTCGCGACCGGCGAGCGCATCCACGACCGCATCGAGTTCCGCGAGCTCTTCGAGAGCCAGGCCGTGGACATCATCCAGCCGGATGTCGGCCACCTCGGCGGCATCTGGGAGACCCGGAAGCTGGCCGCGACCGCCGAGACCCACTACGTGCTGGTCGCACCGCACAACGTGGGCGGTCCGGTGCTGACCGCGGCCTCCCTCCAGGTCGGCTTCACCTCCCCGAACTTCAAGATCCTGGAGCACTTCAACGACTTCGCGGACGCGGACATCAAGAAGGTCGTGAAGGGCGCCCCGCAGGTCGTCGACGGCTATTTCGAGCTGTCCCACGAGCCGGGTCTGGGCGTCGAGCTGGACACGGACGCGGCGGCCGAGTTCCCGCAGCAGCAGGCCCGTTTCGACCTGTGGGCGGACGGCTGGGAGCAGCGCAGGCCGAAGGGCACCAAGTGACCGCGCCCGGTACCGGGCCGCACGGCGCGCTGTGGCAGGCTGTGCACCGCCCCGGCACGCCGTCGTGCCCGCGCGCCGAGGCGGACCGGAGGGGGCGCCGCTCCCCCGGGACCCCGACCCGTCCCACCGCCACGGAGCAGCCATGAGCGCCACCGGCCAGGCCGTCGTCATCGAGGGGCCGGGCGCGCACCGGCTGGCCCCGCACGAGCCCGTGGCACCCGCCGCCGGCGAGGCCCTCGTACGGGTCCACGCGTCCGGGATTTGCGGCAGCGACCGCGAGGTGTACCAGGGCAGCCGCCCCGAGGGGTACGTCCGTTACCCGCTCACCCCGGGCCACGAGTGGTCCGGCACGGTGGAGGCGGTCGGCAGCGGCGTCCCGGCGGGGCTCGTGGGCCGCAAGGTGGTGGGCGAGGGCTTCCGCAACTGCCAGGTCTGCGACCGCTGCCACGAGGGCGAGACGACGCTGTGCACGGCCGGCTACGAGGAGACGGGGTTCACGCAGCCCGGCGCCATGGCGGGCACGCTCACGCTGCCCGCCCGGCTGCTGCACGTGCTCCCCGACGACGCCGACCTGACGGCGGCGGCGCTCCTGGAGCCCGCGGCCTGCATCGCGGCGGCGGCGCTGAAGGCGGGCGCGCGGCCCGGTGAGCGGGTGGCGGTCGTCGGCACCGGGACGCTCGGCATGTTCGCCGTGCAGTTCCTGCGGGCGGGTTCGCCCTCGGAGCTGCTCGTGGTGGGCACCCGCCCGGACCGCGAGGAGCTGTCGCGGACCTTCGGCGCCACCGACTTCCGCACCCGCGACCAGGAACTGCCAGACGACTTCGACGTGGTGATCGAGACCGCCGGGTCGGCGACCGCCGCGACCACCGCCGCCGCGCTGCTGCGGCGCGGCGGGCGGCTGGTGCTGACGGGCATCCCGGCCGCGGGCGCCGAGGGCCTGGACCCCACCGACCTCGTCGTACGGCAGCTGGAGGTGCACACCGTGTTCGGGGCGCCGCCGGATGCCTGGGCGCACACGGTGCGGGTCTTCGGCGCCGGTCTGCTCGATCCGCGTCCGCTGGTCACGCACGAACTGCCGTTGGACGAGTTCGCCCACGCCATCGAGCTGGTGGGGTCGGGCGACCCGAAGGTCGGCAAGGTACTGCTGAAGCCCTGACGGCCCGCGGCGCCGACGGCCGGCCCCCGATCCGTACGCCGGCGGCCGGCCCCCGATCCGTACGCCGGTGCGGAGACCTGACGCCCCGCACCGGCGTACACCCACCGGCGCGAACCATGTCCGACATGTCGAACGCATACTTTGCCAGAGTTAAGGAAAGCCCGTGACCGACGCTTCTCCCAGAGCGGCCCGTCGACCCGGTGAGCAGGCGCTCGCCGCGCTCGGCCTGGGCGCGCCCGCCCTGTCCCCCGCCGACGCCTCCCCGCACTCCTTCCCGGGGGGCGGCCGCTGGCGCACCGAGATCCCCTCGTGCGAGGGGCCCGAGGCACTGGCCGTGGTCCTGAAGGAGTCCTCGCGGCTCGACGTGCCGATCCACCGGATCAGCCAGGGCAGCGGCGTCTGGATGCTGACCGACGCCGAGATCACCGAGATGGTCGACGCCACCGCCGAGCGGGACATCGAGCTCTGCCTCTTCACCGGTCCGCGCGGCACGTGGGACATCGGCGGCTCGACCCGTACCGACTCCCGCGGCGGCGGGCTGCGCGCCCGCGGTCACGACGCGGTCGCCGGCTGTCTCGAAGACGCCGTACGGGCAACGGAGTTGGGCGTAAAGTGCCTCCTCGTGGCGGACGAGGGCGTGCTGTGGACCTTGCACCGGGCCCGGGTCGCCGGGATCATCCCGGCCGACACCACGCTCAAGGTCTCGGCGCTCATCGGTCCGGTGAACCCGGCCGCGTACGCCGTGTACGAGCAGCTCGGCGGGGACTCGGTCAACGTGCCCAGCGATCTCACGCTGGACCACCTGACGGAGATCCGCCGGGTCAGCGCGGCTCCCATGGACATGTACATCGAGGCTCCCGACGATCTCGGCGGCTACGTGCGCATGTACGAGGTCGCCGAACTGATCAGGCGCGGCGCACCGCTGTACCTGAAGTTCGGGCTGTCCAAGGCTCCGGGGATCTATCCGTACGGCCACCACATGAGGGAGCTGACGCTGTCGACGGCACGGGAGAGGGTGCGGCGCGGCCGGCTCGCCCTGGACCTGCTGGCGCGGCACGGGGCGGACGGCGACATGGCGCCGCTCGGCTCGCGGCTTCCGGGAACGCTCCAGCGGTTTGACATTCCCTCATAACGTTCCGGGCACACCCCCTTCACAAAAGACGACGCGGCCGAACACAATCCCACACACCTCCTCTCGGTCGTTCCCGCTCCATCCCTTTCACAACTGAACACCGAGCCCCCGTCAGAGCATCAAGGAAGATGATCATGCGCAATCGCAAGGCAGCCCTCTCCGCCATAGCCGCGGCAGCCTCCCTCGCCCTCACCCTCTCCGCCTGCGGGCAGGACAGCGAGGGCGGCAGCGAGAGCGACAAGGGAGAGTCGAAGAAGGGCTCCACCGTCGGTATCGCGATGCCGACCAAGTCCTCCGAGCGCTGGATCGCCGACGGCGCCAACGTGGAGAAGAACCTCAAGGCGGCGGGCTACAAGACCAAGCTGGCCTACGGCGAGGACGACCCGGACACCCAGGTCTCGCAGATCGAGAACATGATCACGCAGGGTGTCTCGGCGCTGATCATCGCGGCGATCGACAACAAGTCGCTCGACAACGTCCTCCAGCAGGCCAAGGACGCCGACATCCCGGTCATCTCCTACGACCGCCTGATCCTCAACTCGCCGAACGTCGACTACTACGCGTCGTTCGACAACGAGAAGGTCGGCGAGCTCCAGGGCGGCTACATCGTCGAGAAGCTCGGCCTGAAGGACGGCTCGAAGAAGGGCCCGTTCAACGTCGAGCTCTTCGCCGGCTCGAACGACGACAACAACACCCAGTACTTCTTCAAGGGCGCGATGAACGCCCTCCAGCCCTACATCGACAAGAAGCAGATCGTCGTCAAGTCGGGCCAGACGAAGCTCAACCAGGTCACCACGCTGCGCTGGGACGGCGGCACCGCCCAGAAGCGCATGGACGACCTGCTGACCTCGGCGTACAAGAGCGACAGGGTCGACGCGGTGCTCTCGCCCTACGACGGCATCTCCATCGGCATCCTGTCGGCGCTCAAGTCGGACGACTACGGCTCCAAGAACAAGCCGCTGCCGATCGTCACGGGCCAGGACGCCGAGGTCGCCTCGGTGAAGTCGATCATCTCGGGCCAGCAGACGCAGACGGTCTACAAGGACCTCCGCAAGCTCGCCGAGGTGGCCGCGAACATGGTCGACTCCGTGCTCAACGACAAGAAGCCGGAGACCAACGACACCAAGACGTACGACAACGGCTCGAAGGTCGTTCCCGCGTACCTGCTGGAGCCGGTGAACGTCGACAAGGACAACTACAAGGCGACGCTGGTCGACTCCGGCTACCTCAAGGAAAGCGACCTCAAGTAACCCGCCGTTCTCTAAGGATTGGAAGGCACGACCATGGCGGGACCCGTCCTGGAAATGCGCTCGATCGTCAAGACCTTTCCCGGCGTCAAGGCGCTGTCGGACGTCTCCCTGAGCGTCCGGCCGGGCGAGGTCCACGCCATCTGCGGGGAGAACGGCGCCGGGAAGTCGACCCTCATGAAGGTCCTCTCCGGCGTCCACCCGCACGGGACCTACGAGGGCGACATCCTCTTCGAGGGTGAGACCTGCCGGTTCAAGGACATCAGGGCGAGCGAGCAGCACGGCATCGTGATCATCCACCAGGAGCTCGCCCTGGTGCCCTACCTCTCCATCGCGGAGAACATCTTCCTCGGCAACGAGCACGCCACGCGCGGTTTCATCAACTGGAACGAGACGCTGAAGCACGCGACCGAACTGCTGCGGCGGGTCGGCCTCGACGAGCACCCCGACACCCGGGTCGCCGACATCGGCGTGGGCAAGCAGCAGCTCGTCGAGATCGCGAAGGCGCTGTCGAAGAAGGTGAAGCTGCTGATCCTCGACGAGCCGACGGCGGCTCTGAACGACGAGGACAGCGGCAAGCTCCTCGACCTCATCCTGGGCCTCAAGAGCCAGGGCATCACCTCGATCATCATCTCGCACAAGCTCAACGAGATCGAGACGGTCGCGGACTCGGTGACGATCCTGCGCGACGGGCGGTCCATCGAGACGCTCGACGTGAAGGCCGCCGAGACCACCGAGGACCGGATCATCAGCGGCATGGTCGGCCGCGACCTCGACCACCGCTTCCCCGAGCGCACCCCGCACGAGCCCGAGGTGGGCGCGGCGCCGGCCCTTGAGATCCGCAACTGGACCGTGCACCACCCCATCGACCAGCAGCGCAAGGTGGTCGACGACGTGTCGATCCAGGTGCGCCGCGGGGAGATCGTCGGCATCGCCGGGCTCATGGGCGCCGGGCGCACCGAGCTGGCGATGAGCGTCTTCGGGCGCACCTACGGCCGCTACGCGGGCGGCACCGTCCTCAAGGACGGCAAGGAGATCCGTACGAAGACCGTGCCCGAGGCGGTCGGGCACGGGATCGCGTACGTGACCGAGGACCGCAAGCACTACGGCCTCAACCTCATCGACAACATCAACCGCAACATCTCGCTCAGCGCTCTGGGCAAGGTCGCCAAGGGCGGTGTGGTCGACGAGCACGCGGAGCGGCAGGTCGCCGAGGGCTACCGCAAGTCGATGAACATCAAGGCGCCGACGGTCTTCGAGCCGGTGGGCAAGTTGTCGGGCGGCAACCAGCAGAAGGTCGTCCTCAGCAAGTGGATCTTCGCGGGACCCGATGTGCTGATCCTGGACGAGCCGACCCGCGGCATCGACGTGGGCGCCAAGTTCGAGATCTACACGGTCATCGACAAACTGGCCGCCGAGGGCAAGGCGGTCGTCTTCATCTCCTCCGAGCTGCCGGAACTGCTCGGGATGTGCGACCGCATCTACACGATGTCCGCCGGACGGCTGACCGGTGAGGTCCAGCGGGCCGAGGCCACGCAGGAAGTGCTGATGCGCCAGATGACGAAGGACAAGAGGTAAGACCGATGAGCACGAATGTGACCGCCAAGTCCCCGGCGCCGGCACCCGCCGGCAAGGGCGGCCCGGCCGGCGGCGGCAACGGCCTGCTGCAGCTGATGATGGACGGCATGCGCCGCAACATGCGGCAGTACGGCATGCTGATCGCGCTGGGCCTGATCGTGGTGCTGTTCGCGGTGTGGACGGACGGCGACCTGCTGCTGCCGCGCAACGTCTCCAACCTGGTGCTGCAGAACAGCTACATCCTGATCCTCGCGATCGGCATGATGCTCGTCATCATCGCGGGCCACATCGACCTGTCGGTCGGCTCCCTCACCGCCCTGGTGGGCGCGGTGGCGGCCGTACTGATGGTCAACCACGACGTCTCCTGGCCGGTGGCCGTGGTGCTGTGCCTGCTCATAGGCGCCGCCGCGGGGGCCCTGCAAGGGTTCTTCATCGCCTATCTCGGCATACCCTCCTTCATCGTCACCCTCGCCGGCATGCTGCTCTTCCGCGGTCTGACGGAGATCTTCCTGGAGGGCCAGACGATCGGCCCGTTCGACGAGGGCCTGCAGAAGGTCGCCAACGGCTTCCTCCCCGAGGTCGGCCCGGACACCAACTACCACAACCTCACGCTGCTGCTCGGCTTCGTCGTGATCGCGTTCGTGGTGCTCCAGGAGTTCCGCGACCGCAAGCGCCAGCAGGAGTTCGCGCTGGAGGTGCCGCCCACCAACCTGTTCCTGCTGAAGATCGTGGCCCTGGTCGCCGCCGTGCTCACGGTGACGATGATGCTCGCCAGCTACAAGGGCGCCCCGGTGGTGCTGCTCATCCTCGGCGTCCTCGTCGTCGGCTACGGCTACGTGATGCGCAACTCCATCATCGGCCGCCACATCTACGCGATCGGCGGCAACCTGCCCGCGGCCAAGCTGTCCGGTGTGCGGGACAAGAAGGTCACCTTCCTGGTCTTCCTCAACATGGGCATGCTCGCGGCGCTGGCCGGCCTGGTCTTCGCGGCCCGCTTCAACGCGGCCTCGCCGAAGGCCGGTGTGAACTTCGAACTGGAGGCGATCGCCGCGTCGTTCATCGGCGGCGCGTCGATGAGCGGCGGCGTGGGCACGGTCCTCGGCGCGATCATCGGCGGTCTGGTCCTCGGCGTGCTCAACAACGGCATGAACCTCGTCGGTGTCGGCAGTGACTGGCAGCAGGTCATCAAGGGCCTGGTGCTGCTCGCGGCGGTCGGCTTCGACGTCTGGAACAAGCGCAAGGTCGGTTCGTAGCGTACGGGCGGGGCCCCGTGGACGTACGGTCCACGGGGCCCGTTTTTCTTTGTGCTTTCCTTTGTGCGCGCCCCTCGCGCGCCCCTCGCGCGCCAGGAACAGCCACGTCGAACAGCCACGTCTCGGGAAGACAGGAACCGGTGAAAGAACTCTTTGGCGAACTCGCCGACGGAACGAAGGTCCACCGCTGGTCGCTGGAGAACGGCGGCACCCGGCTGAAGGTCCTCGGTTACGGCGGCATCGTCCAGTCCCTGGAACTCCCGGACCGCCACGGCCGGTACGCCGACGTCTCCCTCGGTTTCGACACCCTCGGCGCCTACGAGACGTCCAGCCCGTACTTCGGCGCCCTGATCGGCCGGTACGGCAACCGCATCGCCGGGGGCCGTTTCACCCTCGACGGCGAGGACCACCGGCTGCCCGTCAACGACGGCGGCCACCACCTGCACGGCGGCCCCGCGGGCTTCGACCGGCGGGTCTGGGACGTGGAGGAGTTCACGGCCGGCTCCGACGTGGGGCTGGTCCTGCGCCGCACCAGCCCCGACGGCGAGATGGGTTATCCCGGCACCCTGACGACGGAGGTCACCTACACCCTCACCGCGGAGGGCGACTGGCGCGTCGACTACGAGGCGACCACCGACCGGGCCACGGTCGTCAACCTCACCAGCCACGTCTACTGGAACCTGGCGGGCGAGGGCACCGGCTCCGTCCACGGCCACGAGCTGACGATCGCCGCCTCCCGCTACACCCCGGTCGACGCGGGTCTCGTGCCGACCGGCGAGCTCGCCGGGGTGGCGGGCACCCCCTTCGACTTCCGAACGCCCAAGACGGTCGGGGCGGACCTGGGACAGCCCGATCCGCAGCTCCTGCACGCCAGGGGCATCGACCACAACATGGTCCTCGACAAGGGGCCCACCGAGCGGCCCGAGCACATCGCGACCCTCCGCGAGCCGGTCTCCGGCCGCACCCTGCGGATCGCGACGACCGAGCCCGGCGTGCAGCTCTACACCGGGAACTTCCTGGACGGCACCCTCACCGGCCCCGGCGGCCGGGCCTACGGGCAGGGCGACGCGGTGTGCCTGGAGACCCAGCACTTCCCCGACTCGCCCAACCGTCCGGAGTTCCCCACGACCGTGCTCAGGCCGGGCGGGACCTACCGGTCGACGACGGTCCATTCGTTCGACAAGTGACCGTTCTTCACGACAGGTCCACAACTTGCACATCCGTTCACAGGCGTTGAACGGAGACACACCGCCGCCCGTACTCAGGGACGGCCCGCGTATCCCCGCCCGGGCCGCCCCTCAAGGACGGAGGGTCCATGGCCGACAATGTCACCTCGCTGTTCCGCACCGGCGCGCACAGCCCCTCGATGGCCGCGCTGGCACGCGAGAGCGGGGAGGCGGGTCCGCTGGACTTCTGCATCCCGTGCAATCCGTACTTTCCCACGCCCGCGATGTTCGACGAGCTGACCCACCGGCTGCGCGACATCATCACGTACTACCCGAGCAGCGCGGACACGATCACCGGTGAGCTGTGCAACCTGCTCCAGCTGCCGCCGCAGTGCGTGGCGATGGGCAACGGGTCCACGGAACTGATCACCTGGATCGACCACCTGCTGGTCCGGGAGTCGCTCGCCATCCCCGTCCCCACCTTCGGCCGCTGGACCGACCAGCCGCTGGAGACCGGCAAGCGCGTCGACATGTTCCCGCTCCAGGAGAGCAACGGCTTCGCGCTCGACCCGGCGCAGTACATCCAGTTCATCCGCTCCCGGGGCACCCGCGCGGCCGTCATCTGCAACCCGAACAACCCCGACGGCGGCTTCCTGCCCAAGCAGACGGTCCTGGCCTTCTGCGACGCGCTCGCCGACCTGGACCTGATCGTCATCGACGAGTCGTTCCTGGAGTTCGCCGACGCGGAGAACGAGCCGAGCATCGTCGAGGAGGCGGTGATGCGGCCCAACGTCATCGTGCTGCGCAGCCTCGGCAAGAACTTCGGCCTGCACGGCGTGCGGTTCGGCTACATGGTGGCCAACCCGGGGCTCGCGGGCAGGATCCGCTCGATGCTGCCCAAGTGGAACCTCAACGCCTTCGCGGAGACCGTGGTGTTCATGCTGCGGGACCACGGGCCCGAGTACGTGGAGAGCCTGCACATGGTGCGCCGCGACCGGCTCGACATGGCGCGCCAGCTGTCCACGCTGCCCGGCCTGACGGTCTACCCCTCCCAGGGCAACTTCCTCTTCGTACGGCTGCCGGTGGGCGCGGAGGGCACCGTGGTCCGGGACCGGCTGCTCACCGAGCACCGCGTCCTGGTCCGTGAGTGCGGCAACAAGATCGGCTCCTCCAGCCGCTTCCTGCGGCTCGTGGTGCGCCCCCAGGCGGACGTACGCCGTCTGGTGGCCGGCCTGGAGTCGGTGCTCTACGGGACCACCAGACGGGCGACCGCTCCCGCCCCCGTGCCCGAGCTGAGCACCGGGACCGGCTACAGCTCCGGTACGGCGGCGGTCGACCGCCTGGTCGGCTCGACNCCGGGACCGGCTACAGCTCCGGTACGGCGGCGGTCGACCGCCTGGTCGGCTCGACCAACGGACAGGGCTACCCGGGCCTGGCGGGCGCGGCGAACGGGATGGTCGGGCAGCCCCAGCCGCTGACGGCGGGTGCGGGCGCGGGTGCGATGACGGGGCAGCCCCAGCCGATACCCCAGCCCCAGCAACTGCCTCAGCCGATACCCCAACCGCAGCCGGTGCCGGTGCAACTGCCCCAGCCGCAGCCGATGGTGGCCGCGGCGAACGGGATGGTCGGGCAGCCGCAGCCGATGACCGCCGCGCAGGCACGGGGCACGACGGGGATGCCGGACGGGCTGACCGCGGTGGCCGCGCAGGGCCCGCCGCAGGGGTTCCCGCCGCCCCAGCCGGCCGGGGGGTGGCCGAACACGCCGGGCGCGTCCGGCACGAACTGGCCCGCGGCCGGCGCGCCGGGCCGGATCGGCTGACCCGGGCGGGGCCGCGGAACCGGCTCACCGCCGGTGGGGGCGGCACTCGACGATCGCGCGGTTCCCCGCGCCCCTCACAACCGTCCCCCGCGCCCGGTGCTTTCAGGGGCGCGGGGAACCGCGTGACCAGCCCTCACCGGGGTTCACGCCGCGTTGAACCGCCACTGCTGGCAGGTGTTGTCCAGCCAGCTCCACTGGCGGACGTCCGCGCCGTCGGCCGCGGAGCAGTCGGCCACATCGGCGACCTTCCCGGTGGCCTGGTTCACGATCCGTACGTGACCCCCGCTCGTGGTCAGGAACCGGAACCGCTGGCACGTGTTGTCGAGCCACGCCCACTGCCGCAGGTCCGCCCCGTCCGCGGCGGAGCAGTCCGCCGTGTCCAGCACCTTCCCGGAGGCCACGTTCACCAGCCGGCTGGTGTCGTCGCCCCGGTCCTCCACCCGCCACTTCTGGTGGTTCCCGCCGTTGCAGGCGTACTGCTGGACGTTGGCCCCGTCGGCGGCCGAACCACCCGCCACCTCCAGGCACTTGCCGCTGTTGCGGTTGGTCAGCGTGTACGTCGTCGAGGTGGCCGACGGCTCCCCCGACGGCCCGGCCATGCCCGTGCCGAGCGCGACCGGCGTGCCGAGGTTCGGTGACCCGTCCGCGTTCCACGTGAACTTCTGCGCCCGCGTGGTCCGCCCGTTGTCGCAGCCCTCGCTCGCGCCGTCGTTGGCGTGGTAGACGATCCAGCTCTCGCTCCCGTCGGGCGAGGTGAAGAAGCCGTTGTGCCCGGGCCCGTACACCCCGGCGGCGTCGTTGCGCTGGAAGACCGGTGTGGACTTCTTCGTCCAGGAGGACGCGGAGAGCGGGTTCGAGCCGGTCAGCGTCAGCTGCCCGAGCTTGTAGTCGGGCGTCCAGCACCCGCTCGCCGAGTAGACGATCCGCGTCACCCCGCCCCGCCGGAGCACTTCGGGCCCCTCGTTCACCGTCCCGCCCGACCTCTCCCAGTCGTACGTGGGCGTGGAGATCGTCGAGAAGGAGCCGCTGACCGTGTAGGGGTTGGACATGGGGGCGATGACGAGGTTCTGCGTGCCGCCGTTCGCGCTGCCCAGCAGGTACAGCCGCCCGTTCACATCGAGCACGCTCGGGTCCAGCATCCAGGAGCTGTTGAGCTGGTTCCGGTAGGTGTACGGGCCCATCGGGTCGGAGCCCGAGCTCTCCAGGACGTGGGTGCGCTGGGTCGGGTTGTAGTCGGAGACGTTCTGCCCGGCCACGAAGTAGAGGTACCACCGGCCGCCGGAGTAGAAGAGCTCGGGCGCCCAGATGTTGCAGCAGCGCGAGGCCGCGTCGCCCTTCCACACCTGCACACTGGGCGCGGTCGCGAGCCCGGCCAGCGTCGGCGACCTCCGCATGGTGATGACGTCGGTCCAGCTCGTCGTCACCAGGTAGTAGTTGCCGTCGTGGTACGAGATCCAGGGGTCGGCGCCCTTCACCGACTTGACCGGGTTGGCGAAGGTCGCCGCGCTCGCCGGCGGCTGCCCGAGCGACAGGGCGAGCAGGAGCGCGGCCAGCAGGGTCAGTAGGCGACGGGCCATCCGCTGCTCCAGTTCAGGAGGTTGATGCCGAGTTTGGGGGTGCCGTTGTCCTGGCCGTCGTAGTAGTGGTAGACGATCAGGTCGCCGTCCACGTCCGCCAGGATCGACTGGCCGCCGGGGCCGATGTACCGGCCGTGCGACTCCAGCACGGGCGTACCGCCGTTGTTCGTCATGGCGACGCCGTTCCTGTCGTAGTAGGGCCCGGTGACGCTGGTGGCCCGGCCGACCTTGACCTTGTAGGTGGAGCCGGTGCCGGCGCAGCAGGTGTCGTACGAGGCGAACAGGTAGTAGTAGCCGTTGCGCTTGACCACGGACGGCGCCTCGACGGCCTTGGTGCCGGTCGGGCGGGACGCGATCGAGTGGCGCGTGGTGTCGGAGGAGAGCTGCTTGCCGGTCGACGGGTTGAGCTGGATCATCTTCAGCCCGGTCCACCAGCTGCCGAAGGACAGCCACCACCTGCCGTCGCCGTCCACGAAGAGGTTCGGGTCGATGGCGTTGTAGTCGCTGGAGGCGGTGGACGAGTAGACGACGCCCTGGTCGCTCCAGGAGCCGGGCTGCCCGGTCGCCGAGGTGGCGAGACCGATGGCCGACTTGTTCGAGCCGAAGGTCGAGACGGCGTAGTACATCAGGTACCTGCCGCCCTGGTACGAGATGTCGGGGGCCCACGCCTCGGTCGCGTACCCCGACCACCAGGCCGGTTTGGCGCCGAAGGCGTCGGCGCCCGCGCTGAAGGCGGTCCGGTCGCCCGACCGCTTGCTGCTGATGCCGCCGCCGGTGGCGTACAGCAGGTACTGGCCGGACGAGGTGCGGATCATCGTCGGGTCGTGCACGACGGTCGAGCCGGTGACGACGCCCGGGTTCGGGTACGCGGAGGCGGTGGTGGGGACGAGGGCGAGCAGGACCGCCGCGGGGAGGGCGAGGAGGGCCGTCCTGCGGGTCTTCCGGGTCCTGCGGGTCCTGCTGGAGGTGCGGCTCACGCGGTTCCTCCTACGGATGGGGGTGGGATGGGGCGCCTGGGGATCGAAGGCTCACCCGTGCGGACGTTCGACATCACGAACACTGGTCATGTCTTCGAACGAGAACGTAGACGGGAACGTAGAATCGAACCTTCCGCGCGTCAACGGTTCACACAGCACCTCGCGCCCCGAGAGGCGTCGAAAGTTTTTCGGCGCCCCGGCTGTCCCACAACAGACTTGACGCTCCGTCACTTTGCCCGACGCACAGCACTTCGACAGCTTCCGCCTCTACGGTGCCGTGTTCATGACAGACAATTCGATCGGACGACGAACCCTGCTCATCGCCACGGGCGCCACCGCGGCGACCCTGGCCGTGGGAGCCACGGCCCAGCAGCCCCCCACCGCCGCCGACCAGGTCCCGGCAGCCGCCGCGGCCGTCTGCACCCTCACGAAGGAGCTGACCGAAGGCCCCTACTACCTGGACGGACAGCTGGTCCGCGCCGACATCGGCGAGGACAAGACCGGCATTCCGCTGAAGCTCACGCTCACCGTCGTCGACGACGACACCTGTGCCCCGCTCGGCAACGCGCTGGTGGAGCTCTGGCACTGCGACGCGCTCGGCGAGTACTCCGGTTTCGTCGGCGGGAACGGGCACGACGAGCCGGACAACGGCACGTTCCTGCGCGGCGGTGTCCTGACCGGCTCCGACGGCGTCGCGCGGATCACCAGCGTCTACCCCGGCTGGTACCGGGGCCGCTGCGTCCACATCCACGTCAAGGTGCACACCGGCGTCACGCTGACCCCGGACGGCTCCTTCGAGGGCGGCCGGGAACTGCACACCGGGCAGCTCTTCTTCGACGAGACCGTCACCAGGAGGGTGGCGGCGGTGCCCGTGTACGCGGCCAACACGGTGCCCCGTACGACCCTCGCGCAGGACGGCATCTACGACGACGGGGGCGCGGCCTCGGGACTGCTGACCCTGACGGCGCTGGGCGGTTCGGCGAGCGCGGGTTACGCGGGCGCCCTGACGCTGGGAATCGAGACGAGCTGATCTCCTGACCCGCGCGTTCCGCCTGCGGGCCCGCGGTGGCCGGTCGCGCGGTGAGGACCCGGCCGAACCCCGCGGCTGCGGCCACGGCTCAGGACGCGCACGCCACGCGCGTCCACCACCCTGACAGGACGGCGCGCACTAGGGTGCCGCTGTCGGACGGTGGTCGCGGTCGCGGGAGGGGTGAGTGGGCGGTGGAGGTGCCAGGGCACGGGGAGGGTGTCGGCGAACTGCTGCGGCTCGTACGGCGGCGGGGCGGTCCGGCCGAGGTGCTGGAGCTGCTCGGCCGGCGGACCGGGGCGCAGGCCGCGTGGATCGGGCGCGGGGGCCTGGTCGAAGCGGCCACGGCCGGTTTCCCGCGGCGGTCGGTGGGCGCGCTGGCGGAGCACGTGGAGCGCCTGGCGAGCGGGCGGCTGGCCGCGGCCACGACCCGGATCGGTGAGCTGGAGGCACGCCTGGAGGCGTTCGGGGGCCGCGAGCCGCGTCCGGTGCTGGTGACGCTCAGCGCGTCGCCGCTGTCGCGGGAGGCGGCCGCGCTGACCTCGCAGGCGGGCGGTGTCGCCGACCTGCTGAGCCGGGCGTCGGACGCCGACGACGGCACACAGGGGTACGAGGCGAAGGCGGCGCAGCTGCGGTTCGCGGTGCTGACCGCGCTGCTGGCCGGGGACGTCACCATGGCGCGGCGGATGACCACCGGTGACGTCCCGCCGCTGCTGGACGCGGAGCGCGTACGGGTCCATCTCCTGCACTGCCCGCCCGCCGACCGCGACCGGCTGACCAGGACCTACCTGGACCCGTCGGGCTACCACGGCCCGGGGCTGATGGTGAACTGCCCGGTGTTCAGGGAGCAGTTGATATGCCCCGTCGCCGAGGACCCCGGACTCGGCGGCCGGTTCCACCAGGGCGAGGTGCTGCGCCGGCTCGTCCGGGAGAACCCCGGGTACGCGCTGGGCGTCAGCAGGCCCCACCCGCTCGCCGCCACGGCCGAGGCCTACGGCGAGGCCGTGCACGCCCTCGCCGTGGCCCGCAACTCCCCCGGCCGGCTGGCCGCCTACCGGGGACAGCCCTCGCTGGTCCACGTACTGCCCCGCCGGGCGGCCCTCGCCTGGGCGCACGCCCATCTGGAACCGCTGCGGACCGTCCCCAAACCCACCGTGGACGTCGTCCGCCTGGCGGTGACGTTCTCCCGGTCCGGCGTGGCCCGCCTGCTGCACCTCAGCCGCACCACCGTCACGGCCCACTGCCGCCGGGCGGAGGAGGCACTGGGCATCGACCTCGGCGAGGTCCGCACCCGCGCCACGCTCGACCTGGCCCTGTCCCTCACCGCGCTCTCCCCCGAGTCCGCCGACCCCGGCCGGACCGACCCCGGCCGGACCGGCACCGGCCGACCGGTCGCGCCACCGCTCGGCGACCTGCTCCGCGCCCCCTCCGCCACGGCATGGGCGGAGCCTTTCCTGCGCCCTCTGCTCGACGCCGGGCACCGTGATCTGCGCCGCACCGTGGAGGCATGGATCGAGGCCAACACCGACGCCCGGCGAACGGCCGCGCACGTGGGCCTGAGCCGCAACACGGTCCGCGCCCGTCTGCGCACCGCCGAACGCCTCCTCAACCGCGATCTGCTGACCACCGGTTCGGGCATCCACGACGTCGTGCACGCCCTGCGCGTGACGGCTGCGCAGCGTGCACAACCAGCGGCCGGATCTGGTCGGCGTGCACGGTGGTCGCCGGCGGACATCGCCTCCTAACGTACGGAGTGCGAGCACGCGGCGAATGGCCCACGGGGGAGGTCATTCGCCGCGGCCCGCCCGGCTGGGACCGGGCGATTTTGGGACGGGTCGCGTTCCGCCCGCCGGTCAGCCCGACGTACCGGCGAACATGCCGGGTTCGTACGAGCCCCCCGGGTTGTGCACGATCACGTTCATCCGGGTGGCCGCGTTGATCAGGGAGACCAGGCAGACCAGCGCACCGAGCTGGTCGTCGTCGTAGTGCCCGCGCACCTCGGCCCAGGTCCCGTCGGACACGCCGTGGTCGCCGAGCCGGGTGCCCTCCTCGGCGAGCGCCAGCGCGGCCCGCTCGGCCTCGGTGAACACGGTGCTGTGCCGCCAGGCGGCGACCAGGTTGAGCCGGAGCGCGGACTCACCGGCGGCCGCGGCCTCCGTGGTGTGGACGTCGACGCAGAACCCGCAGCCGTTGATCTGACCGACCCGCAGCTCGACCAGCTCCCGCAGTGCCTTGGGCAGCGTGGATCCCTCCAGGGCCAGCGAGGTGGTGTGGAACCGCTTGGCGACCTTCGCGGCGGTCGGGCTGTCGAACAGGTTGAAACGAGGTTCCATGACGTCGTCCTCACTCGTGGTGTCACATGCTGCTGCTCTGGACGAACACAGGACGCCGACGGTCAGGTCCTCGTGACGGCGCGGTGAGGTGGCGTGCGTCACCGGTCGCGGGTGTCACAAAACGGTGTGGCCCGGCGTCTGGTGCACGGTGCAGTCGGAAACGAACGAGCAGGAGCCGGCGATGAACGACGGAACCATGAACCATCGGACGAGGGACACATCCGGACCGGCCGCTCGGCGTGACCGTACGGACAGCGTCACCCGGGCGTTCGTCGCCCACCGCAACCTGCTGTTCACCGTCGCCTACGAGATGCTCGGCTCGGCCGCCGACGCCGAGGACGTCCTGCAGGAGACCTGGTTGCGGTGGGCGGACGTCGATCCCGGCATCGTGCGGGACCAGCGTGCGTACCTGGTCCGGATCACCACCCGGCAGGCGCTGAGTCAGCTGCGTACGCTCGGCCGGCGCAAGGAGTCCTACGTCGGGCCCTGGCTGCCCGAGCCGCTGCTGACCGCGCCCGACGTGGCCGAGGACGTCGAGCTGGCCGACAGCGTCTCGATGGCGATGCTGCTGGTGCTGGAAACGCTCGGGCCGACCGAGCGGGCGGTGTTCGTGCTGCGCGAGGTGTTCGACCTCGGGTACGACCAGATCGCCGAGGCCGTCGGCAAGAGCCCGGCCGCGGTCCGCCAGATCGCCTGCCGGGCGCGGACCCACGTCGCCGCGCGCCGGCCGCGCGGGGTCGCTTCCGCCGCCGAGACCCGCCGCACCGTCGAGGCGTTCCGGTGGGCGGTCGAGACGGGCGACCTGCAGCGTCTGCTCGACGTCCTCGCGCCGGACGTCGTCCTGCTGACCGACGGTGGCGGAGTCGTACGGGCCGCGCCGGCGCCCGTCGTGGGGGCCGGCCGGGTGGCCCAGGTGCTGGGCGGGATCGCCGCCGTGATGTCGCTGCACCCGATCCAGGTCAACGGCGATCCGGCGCTGATCGTCCGGCTGGGCGGCGAGATCGACACCGTCATGGCGATGCGCGTCGACGACGGCCTCGTCACCGGGCTCTACGCGGTGCGCAACCCCGAGAAACTGTCGCGTCTGGAACGGGTGACCCCTCTGCGCCGCTGAGTCCGGTCGCATACGGACGCTGCCGCATGTGGTGCGGTGCCACGAGTCGCTCCGGCGTGCGGTCATGGCCGACGACCGGTGGGTGGTAAATGATTCACCCGTGATCAGCACGACTCCATGAAGTTCGGCTCCCGGAGCCCGAACTTCATGACCGAGTGGCACCGGCGGTACCGCGGGGAGGAGTGGCCCTGTCGTCCGCGCCTGTCCGCGCACGAGTGACAGGGCCTGCGGTGGAGGCGTCCTCCAGGGGTCATCGGGTTCTGAACCGGCGGAAGAGGTCGCGGGCCACGTACACCCCCGGGCCGCCGAAGCCGACGATGTCGACGCGCCCGTCACCGGTGATGTCGGCGAGGAAGCGGGGGTGGTGGTCGACCCGCCAGGCGCCGGCGTCGTCGTTGTGGCCGAAGCCGCGGCAGACCAGCTGGGCCTGCTCGAACCGGCCGTCTCCGCGGTTGTGCGAGACCCAGACGCCTTCGTCGCCGAAGCCGACGATGTCGGGGTTGCCGTCGCCGGTGACGTCTGCGAGGGACCGGAGGTGCTTCTTCCTCGTCCATCCCTGGGCGAGCCCGAAGTCGTTCAGGACGAGCCGGGAGGGTTCGAACGTGCCGTCGCCGCGCCCGCGCGCGACGACTGCGCCCTGCGGGCCGAACCCGACGATGTCCACGGCTCCGCCACCGGTGGTCGCGACCAGGAACCGGGGGTGTTCCTCGACCGTGCCCCACCCCTGGTCGACGCCGAAGTCGTCGAGGATGTACAGGGGTTCGGCGAATGCGCCCTCCTCGTCCTGGAGCGACACCCAGACGCCGTCGTCGTGGCAGCCGACGATGTCGGCGCGGCCGTCACCGGTCGTGTCGGCGAGGAAGCGGGGGTGCCTGTCGGCACGCCAGCCACCCGCCTTCTCGTCGTGGCCGAATGCCCGGAGGACCGGTTCGCCGGCGAGGGGGGCGAACTTGCCTTCTTCGTCCTGGAGCGAGACCCGCACGCCGTCGTCGTGGAAACCGGCGATGTCGAGCCTGCCGCTACCGGTCGTGTCGGCGAGGAAGCGGGGGTGCCTGTCGGCACGCCACCCGCCGGCCTGCTGGCCGTGTCCGAACGCCTTGAGGACCGGCTCGCCGGCCGGGGACGCGAACGTCCCGTCCTCGGCCTGCAAGGACACCCGGACGCCGTCGGCGCAGAGCACGACGGCGTCGGGCCTGCCGTCGCCGGTCGTGTCCGCGAGGGTCCACAGGTCCTTGGGGCTCGGGGAGCTCCCGGGCGGACACAGGACGCGCTCGTCCTCCTCGAAGGTGCCGTCGCCACGGCTTGAGGCCGTCACCACCCCCTTCGCGGGTTTGAGCCCGACGAGGTCCGCTCGGCCTGTTCCCGTGGTGTCGGCGAGGAACCGGTCACCGAGCCCGCCCCACCAGCCCGGTTGCCCGCCGGGAGAACGGGGGGCTCCGGTGCTCTTCCACCCGCCGGCGTCCTGGTCGCCGCCGAACCGTTCGAGGACGAGCAGCATGTCGCTGAAGGAGGGTGCCGCCCCGGGTACCGGCCGCAGCGCGGCCGAGCGGGTCAGCCGCCAGGAGCGGCGGCCGTTCCAGTGGCTCAGCGGCGACCAGCGCAGCACGGGGTCGCCGGTGCGCTCGGGTTCGGCCGTCACGAACCGCCAGCGCTGGGTTTCCGCGCTGTCGTCGTGCTCGCGCAGGACGACCCGGGTGTCGTCCGTGCCCGGGTCGTCGAGGTCGAGAACGGCGCCGTCGGTCGCGCCTTCGATGAAGTAGAGGCCGGCTTCGCCCTCGACGGGGACGAGGTGCCACTGCTGGTCCTTCTTGCCGGCTGCGGCGTTCCACCGGCGGACACCGCGGTCCGCGGCGGCGGGGTCGTCGAGCACCTTGCCGCAGACCGCGTCGCGGATCACATACGCCTGGTCGTCCTGTCCTTGCGCGGCCTGTACGGGGGTGAACTGCCACTGCTCCGGGTCCGGGCCGCCCGCGGGGAAATCGCGGACGACGAGCGCCCCGTCCGCACCCGGCACGGCCCTGGCGCCGAGGGGCTGCCCCGTGGCGGCGTTGACGATCCGGAGCTTCAGTTCTTGCGTGGGCACGGGCATCGTGCTGCCTCTTCCAGGCTGTGCGGGCGTGGGCCCGGGACGGGTGCGGTACGGCGGTGGTGGCGGATCACGTGAAGACGTGGTGGTAGGGGACGCTCCACTCGTTGGGCAGCCGCGGGTAGAACGTGTTGATGACCGTCCCGGTGAAGTCCCCGCCCCAGTTGTAGGTGAGCCGCACCTCGCTGTCGGCCGCCACCGCGTGGTCCTTGAACCCGAGGATGGCGTCGGGGTGGGTGATCGGCACGAACGTGATCCCGCCCCACGGCGTCACCGTGACCACCCAGAGCTGGGTGTCCTCGGGCGCGCCGTTCTTCCCCCGCCACTTGTCGCCGACCTTGTCGGGCAGGCCGACCTGGACGGCGTCGGCCGTGCTCCTGGGGGCGTCCTGGTGGACGGTGACGCGCCGGCGCTGCGGCTTGGGCACACCGTCGTCACCACGCCCGGCGTCGCCTGCACCTGCACCTGCGGTGGTGGGTGCGCCGGAGGGCTTGGGCGGCACCTGGCCCGCGGCGCTCTCGATGAAGTACAGCGGTCGCTGCCCGAAGAAGCCGGCGGGGGTGATGTGCCAGAGGTGCCCCTGCGCCTCCTTCGTCGCCGGGTCCAGCGTGGTGGCCAGCTTGACCCCCTTGTCGTGGCTGTCCTCCTTCAGCTCGGCCGGACGCAGGTAGCCGCCGTTGAAGGCGTGGACGAGCATGACCGGCCGGTTCTCGACCAGCGCGGCCACGATCGCGTTGTCGTAGCTGTTGACCGCCACCGGGCCGCCGACCACCAGATTCGACATCGCCGTGCGTTCTTGGGTGTACATCGCGGAAACCTCACCTGTTCTGGATGGGGAGAACAATTCGCCGGGCACCGAGCGCAATTACCTACCGCGCCGCATTAGCGACAAGAGACCGCGGGAAGATTTTTTGAATGTCACCGGCGGAGTGGTCGACAGCGCCTCAACTTACCTTTGCACTCTCTCAGTTGAGACCAGCCGACGAACCTTGTTCACTCGAATGAGTGCGATGCACACAGACGCCTTCCCCGGAAATTCGGGCCCTGCTAGCTTCAATTTCCACAATGCGCGCAGATCACTGTTTCCATTTGACCGAGTGCGGTTCCGCCGGATCAGCCGAGGATGGGAAATGCCTTCCACCGCGTACAACCTGGAACGGGTCAGGCGTCAGCCGCTGACGAAGAAAAACCTGCGGGAACTCGACATCGAACGGACCTGGCAGTCGATCCTGAACCACCCCAACCTGGTCCACACCGACAACAACGGCGTGCAGCACAGGCCCGTCGGGTTCTCCATCAACAAGCTGAGCTTCGGTGATTTCCCCGGATCCGCGTTCGACCGGGGCTGGCTCGGCTACATGACCCTCGGGGAGCCGCTGATCGAGGAACGGTGCGACATCGCCCAGCCCCCGCCCGACACGTTCTCCTCGCGCGTCTACGTCAACCGCAGCCGCACAACCAAGATGACCTTCACCGACTCGGTGGATTTCACCGTGTCGAACGGGGTGACGTGGTCGCTCCACGGGGACGCCAAGCTCACCTTCGGCGGCAGCGTCGGCGCGCAGCTCCAGTTGCAGCTGCAGAACCAGCTCAAGCTGGACCTCCAGACCCAGCTCGGAACACAGCTGCGCAATGACACGGCGAACAAGAACGCCAACACGGTGACCAACAAGAACAGCAAGGACAGCGTCGGCGTGGACAACGCCAACGCCACCGAAACGGCCGCGACGAACTCCATGGGAAACTCCGCGTCGAACTCGGTGACGAGCTCGGTCGCGTTCACCACCCAGGGCAGTGCCGGCGGCAACGCGTCGCTCAACGCGCAGCTGGCCCTCGGTATCGCCGCCACCGTCGGCGGCTCCCTGACCACCAGCTGGACCTCGAAATCGCAGATCTCCGGCGACGTCTCCCCGGACTCCCGCGTGGAGACCATCGCCACGCAGCGACGCAGCCACAAGCACTACACCTACGAGATTCCGGTGACCTTCTCCGGCTTTCTCGCAGTGAAGTACGCCGTGCCGGTGGCGGTCCTTTCTCCCCCGCAGCCCGGAAACCTCCCCGGCCTGGACCAGGTGGTCGCCCGCGACATCGGCGACATCGATCTGGCGGGCGGCGCCGGCTTCCGCATGAAGGGACTGGCCGAGGTCGTGTCCGCCCTGGACGTCCACCACACGATGTTCGACAACGAGAGCCTGACCTACAGCCAGCGGGCGCTGTACAAGGACATCTGACCGGGTGGCGGCACCGCCACCACGACCAAGGGTGATGACCATGGTGTTCGACAACATCTTCGACTTCGCGAAAAACAGCGCAGGGCTCTTCTCCGTGAACACCCAGGACGTCGGAGTGCGGCCGAGTGCGGACCTCGACGTCTTCGAGGACGCCGAGGACGGCACATACGACGACAGGAGCACGAGTCTGCTCCCCAACGCGATCCATGGGGCCTCCTCCCGGGCGAAAGTCGTGCGGGAGGAGGCCCCGGAAGCACGGGTCGTCCTGGGCTTTCTCGGCTCCTTCATCCGGACCACCCAGGCATCGGCCACCGCACAGGCCCAGCACCCCCATGCCGGCTCGGTGTCCACGGCTGCGTCCGCCGGCATGCAGGAGTCCAGCAAGACGGTGAAGCAGGACGGCGGCCTGCAAAAGGACGCAGACCTGGAGGGCAGGCCGAGGAAGAGCGACTTCACCAAGCCCCCCAGGACTCCGGAAACACCCAAGGCGCCGGAAGCCCCGAAGGCGCCCAAGGCGACCGCCGAGAACCCGCCCAGATCCCAGTAGCACCGGGATTCACGAGGGGGGCAGGGGCGGGACCGCCCCTGCCCCCCTCGTGCGTCACCCGGGCAGCAGCTGCCACTGCCGCGCCCGGTGGTCCCCCTCCGACCCGTCCTGCTTGATCACCGCACGGGCGTTGGTGTCGACCCGCAGCAGCAGACCGCTGTTGTGGTTCGCGATCTCGTACACCCGCGGGGTGCCGGTCCCCGAGCCCACCGGGACCAGGCGCCACTGCTGGTGGCGCGCCTCGGCACCCTCGCAGGTGCGCTGCGCCACGACCGCCCCGGACCTCTCCTGCGCTCCGACGACCTCCAGGACCTTGCCGCTGCGTACGTTCTCGATCCGGTACAGGATGTCGCCGTCGTCCCGGCCCGCCGGGACCAGGCGCCACCGCTGGTGGTCCCTGGGGACGGCGAGCGACTGGTGGACCTCGGCCCCGTCCTTGGTGGACTCGCTCACGACCGCCATCCGCAGCCTGCTCCGGACGTTGGCCCAGAAGACCACCGTGCCCGAATCGGGCAGCCCGGCCATCTTCACCGACGCGACCTTCCGCACCCGGTTGTTGGCGTAGTCGGCGATGTAGAGGGTGTCGACGCAGTCCACGGCGAGCCCGTGCGGGCTCTTCAGCTGGGCTTTGACGGCCGGGCCGTCGTCACCTTCGGGTCCCGCGGTGCCCGTGCCGGCGACCGTGCCGATCGTCCCATCGGCTGCGACCTCGCGGACCCGGTGGTTGTTGGTGTCGGCGATGTAGAGGGTGTCGGTGCTGTCCACCACCACCCCCATCGGCGAGCTCAGCGGGGCCGAGACGGCCTGGACGCCGTCACGGACATAGGTCGCGGTGCCTGTGCCGGCGACCGTGCTGATCTTCTGATCGGCCTTCGTGACCTTCCGGACCCGGTGGTTGCCGTGATCGGCGATGTAGAGATCGCCGGCGCTGTCCACCGCCACCGCGGTGGGATTCCTCAGTTGGGCGGCGGTGGCGAGGGTACCGTCAGGAGCCAGGCCGGCGGAGCTCGTGCCGACGACTGTGCTGATCTTCCCGTCGGCCTTGGTGATCTTCCGGATCCGGTGGTTGTTGTAGTCGGCGATGTAGAGGTCACCGGCGCTGTCCACCGCCACCCCCATCGGGTGGTTCAGATGGGCGGCGGTGGCGGCGAGGCCGTCGCCCCCGTAGGTCGCGGCGCCTGTGCCGGCGACCGTGTGGATCTTCCCGTCGGCCTTGGTGATCTTCCGGATCCGGTTGTTGCCGGAATCGGCGATGTAGAGGTCCCCCGCGCTGTCCACGATGATCCCGCGCGGGGTGTGCAGCGGAGCCGAGACGGCAGGGACCCCCTCCGCCCCGCGTCCTGCGCTCCCCGTCCCCGCGACCGTGCTGCTCTGGCCGTCCGTCGTGACCTTCCGGATCCGGTGACCGCCGTATTCGGAGAGGTAAAGGGTCCCGTCGCGGTCCACCGCGACGCCGTACGGGCCGGTCAGCTGAGCCGAACGAGCAGGTTCCTTGTCCCCTCTGGGCGCCCCCGCGGTACCGGTCCCCGCGAACGTGCCGATCGGACGGGCGGAGTCGCCGTCACCTGCAACTCCCGCTTGAGCAGTGCTCATCTTCATTCCCTCACCGTTCACCGGCCGCCTGCCACAGGCGGTCGTTGGTCGACCCCGGAAGTCACAGAGGTGATGCGGGCGCACGGTCATACGGCGTGACCCGCCGCCCGCCGGCCGAACACCTGGGCGGTGTGCCGGACGGCGTGGTCGGAGCCGTGGAAGAAGGCCGCCGGGTGTCCGCCCGGTGCGCCGCGCGGCCGTCCGCAGGGCGTGGGGGTCACCGGGCCCCAGGACATCCCCGGCGTCGAAGGAGCCGTCCGACGGTTCCTTCATGCCCTCCCCTCCCGTTTCACCCCCAGCACCCCACCGGGGTCATCACCTCGTGCACACGATCAACTACCCTCCGGAATCGTTCGGCAGGCCGGCTTCCGGCCCCATGACGGAGCGTCAGTTGCAGCCGGAAGCCCGCGTGTTCCTCAACGCACCCCTTCACAGCGCCCCTCACCACCCGTACGAGCTGCGAGTGCCGCAGCGCAGCCGGGTCAGACCAGGCGGATCACGTTCCAGGACAGCGGCTCCAGGGTGGCGGTCAGCGTGCCGTCCTGGAGCCTGGTTCCCGCCGCCTCGTGCGGCAGGACCCGTTCCGGTTCCTCCAGGGTGTTGCGGGCGTCCGGGTCGGCGTCCGCCAGGACGCTGTGTCCGACGACGGTCGTCAGGCCGAGGGCGCTGAGCGACACCTCCAGCGGCAGCGCGCCGGTCCGGTCGCGGTTGACGGCGAAGACGGTGACGGAGCCGTCCTCACCGCGCACGGCGGTGGCGTGCAGCAGGTCCGTCTCGCCGTACTTCGCCGTCCCGTACGTCGGTGAGTCCACGCGTACGTCGAGGACCTGGCCCCGCCCGTACCGCGATGCCTGCGCGAACGGGAAGAAGGTCGTCTGGCGCCAGGCCGGGCCGCCCGGTTCGGTCATGATCGGGGCGATGACGTTGACGAGCTGGGCGAGGCATGCGACGGCCACCCGGTCCGCGTGCCGCAGCAGCGCGACGATCAGCGAGCCGAAGACGACGGCGTCGGTGACGCTGTAGCTGTCCTCCAGCAGGCGCGGGGCCTCCGGCCAGTCCAGCGGGTCACGTTCGGCCTCCTCCTCCTGGAACCGTGACATGTACCAGACGTTCCACTCGTCGAAGGAGAGGTTGATCCGCTTCTTCGACTTCAGGCGCGCACCGACGTGGTCGCAGGTGGCGACCACGTTCTCGATGAAGGACTCCATGTCGACGGCGGAGGCGAGGAAGGAGTCGACGTCGCCGTCGAGCGGCTCGTAGTACGCGTGCAGGGAGATGTGGTCGACGAGGTCGTACGTCTCCTTCAGGACCGTCGCCTCCCACTCGGCGAAGGTCTCCATGGACTGGCCGGAGGAGCCGCAGGCGACGAGTTCGACGCCCGGGTCGATCTGGCGCATCGCGCGGGCGGTCTCGGCGGCGAGGCGGCCGTACTCCCCGGCGGTCTTGTGCCCGGTCTGCCAGGGTCCGTCCATCTCGTTGCCGAGGCACCACAGCCGGATGCCGAAGGGGTCCTTGTCGCCGTGGGCGGCGCGGAGGTCGGACAGGGCGGTGCCCGAGGGGTGGTTGGCGTACTCCTGGAGTTCCAGGGCCTCGGCGACGCCCCTGGTGCCGAGGTTGACGGCCATCATGGGCTCCGCCCGCGGGCCGAGCTTCCGCAGGAACGCGATGTACTCGGAGAGGCCGAAGCGGTTCGTCTCCGTCGAACGCCAGGCGAGGTCCAGGCGGCGGGGGCGGTCCTCGGCGGGGCCGACCGAGTCCTCCCACCTGTAGCCGGAGACGAAGTTGCCGCCGGGGTAGCGGACGGTGGTGACGCCGAGTTCCCGCACCAGGCCGAGGACGTCCTGGCGCAGGCCCGCCTCGTCGGCGGTGGGGTGGCCGGGCTCGTATATGCCGGTGTAGACGCACCGGCCGAGGTGTTCCACGAACGAGCCGAAGAGGCGGGGGTTCACCTCTCCGATCGTGAAGGCGGGGTCGAGGGTGAAGCGGGCCGTGTCGTTGCGCATGGGTGCCTTGTTCGCCTTTCGGGTGGGGTGGCTCGGGGTTCGTCGGCGGGTGCGGGTGTGTGGGGGTTGCTCGCGCAGTTCCCCGCGCCCCTTGAAGGGCGCCCCTTGAAGGGGCCTACTGGCCGGCCAGGCCCGTGTGGGCCACTCCCGCCACTATCTGGCGCTGGAAGAAGACGAAGACGACGATCAGGGGGAGACCCGCCATCAGGCCGCCGGCCATGAGTTGGGCCCACTGGATGCCGTAGGAGTTCATGACGGTCGCGATGCCGTTCGGCATGGTCATCAGGTCGGGGTTGTTGGTCACCATGTACGGCCACAGGAAGTTGTTCCAGGACGCGATGAAGGTGAAGATGCCGACCGCCGCGAGGGAGGGGCGGGAGAGCGGGAGCACGATGGTGAAGAAGACCCGCCAGCGGCCCGCGCCGTCGATGAAGGCGGCCTCCTCCAGTTCGCGCGGGATGCCCTGGAAGAACTTGTAGAGGATGTAGACCATCGCGGCGGGCGCGCACTGCGGCAGGATCATGCCCCAGTAGGTGTCGACCATCCCCATCTGCTGGACGGTGGTGAAGAGGGGGACGCCGAGGACCGCGGGCGAGACCATCAGGCCGGTCATGACCACGCCCAGCAGGACGCCCTTGCCGCGGAACTCCGTGCGGGCGAAGCCGTATCCGGCGAGCGCGCTCACGCTCAGCACCACGGCCGTCACGCACACCGAGACCACCAGCGAGTTGACGAACCAGTTGGTGATGTTGCCGGTCTCGAAGACGGCCCGCCACGCCTGGGTCGTCCACTCGTCCGGCAGCCAGTGCGTCGGCACCTCGACGGCCTCGGTCTCCGACTTGAGCGAGGTGAACAGGGCCCAGGCGAGCGGCGCCAGGAACACCGTGGAGACGGCGGCGCCGAGCAGGGTGAGCACGATCTGGCCGGGGGTCCAGGGCCTGCGGGCGGCCCTCCCGCGTGCTGCCCTGCCCGCTGTCCTGCGGGCCGTCCCGCGGGGGCCGGCGGGTGTCTGTGCGGCGGTGCTCATCGGCCGCCCTCCTCACGGTTGCGCAGCAGCCACATCCGCGCGAGGGCGACGGCCGCGATGATCACGAAGAAGATGACGGAGATCGCGGAGGCGTAGCCGACGCGGTAGCTGGTGAAGCCCTCTTCGAGGGTGTACTGCACGAAGGTGCGCGTGGAGCCCTCCGGTCCCGGCAGGAAGTCCATCATCACCACGGCCTGGTCGAAGACCTGGAGCGAGGCGAGGATCTGCAGGGCGACGACGAGGCCGGTGATGTGCCGCAGCATCGGCAGGGTGATGCGGACCATGCGGTGCCAGGCGTTCGCGCCGTCCAGCTTGGCCGCCTCGTAGAGGTGCGCGGGGATGCCCTGGAGGGCGGCGAGGTAGAGCAGGAAGCTGAAGCCGACCGTCCACCACAGGGTGCAGACGACCACGGCGAGCATGGCGTACGACTTGTCGGTCAGCCACGCCGTCTCGATGCCGAGGACGTGTTCGACCATGCCGGTGCCGGGGTTGAACAGCCACTGCCACAGGTTGGCGGCGACGGTGGACGGCAGCAGGAACGGGGCGAAGAAGCACAGCCGCCACAGCCACCTGCCGCGCTCGATGTGGTGGGCGAGCATCGCGAGGAGGAAGGCGAGGACCGTGATGCAGGGCACCACCAGGAGCGTGAAGTACGCGCTGTGGCCCAGTGATTCCCACACCAGCGGGTCGTCCAGGGCCTCGCGGTAGTTGTCGAGGCCGACGAAGCTCGTGGCGTCGCCGGAGATGTTGGCGTCCGTGAAGCTGAGGTAGACGCCGCGCAGCAGCGGCCAGATCACGAACAGCGCGAACAGCACGAGGAACGGGGCGACGAACCAGGCGCCGTGCTGGAAGCCCTGCCCGCGTCGGACGGCACGGCCGGCCGCGGCCGTTCTCGTGCGCGCCGGGGCGACGACGGTCCGTGCACTGGTCGTCGTCATGCGGCGGCGCCTTTCTGCGCGGCGGTCCGCCCGTCCATGGGGTTCTTCGTGGTGAGCAGTCCGGCGAGCGTGCTCCGCATGCTGCGGGCGGCGGCGTCCGGCCTGGCGGAGCCCAGCGTCGAGGAGACGACGATCGGGCCGACGCGCTGGGCCAGGATGCCGGTGGACCCGGCGAACCACACCTTCGGCTCGGTGGCCTGGTGGTCCATCGCCGAGACGTACTCGCTCTGCGGCTCCAGCTCCTTGTACGCGGCCGTGGAGAGCGTCGGCGTGTACGCGGGGATGTGGCCGCCGGCCGCCCACTGCCGGGCGTGCCGGACGATGTGGGCCGCGAGCCGGTGCGCGCCCTCGTTCGTGTCGCCGCCGCGGCCGGACTGGTGCGGCAGGACGAAGGCGTGCGACTCGGCGTGGGTGGCCTGCTTCCCGAAGACGGGTGGCAGCGGGGTCGCGCCGTACTCGATCTCCGCTCCGTCGAAGACGGGCACCGACCAGTTGCCCTCCCAGACGAAGGGGCCGCCGTTGACGAACTGCTCGGCGCCCGCGCCGCCCGCGAAGCCCGGATCGACGTACCCCTCGGTGAGGTGGCGGCGCAGGAACTCCAGCACCCGGGTGGCCTTGTCGGTGTCGAAGGTGACCTCGGCGGCGTCGTCGTCGAACCAGGTGCCGCCGAGCTGGGTGTAGAAGGCGACGAAGAACCACCACTGGAAGTTCTGGTCGCTGGACCACATGCCGAGGGTCTGCAAGCCCTTCTTCGTGGCCCCCCTGGCCTCCTTGAGAACCCCGAACCACTCGTCGGCGGAGGTGACCGGCACCATCCTGCCGTCGGCGCCGAGGAGGCCGGCCTTCTCCAGCACGTCCTTGCGGTAGAAGCAGAGCTGGACGTGGATGTCGAGCGGGAGGGCGTAGAGCTCCCCGCCGACGACGGCGCGCTTCCACAGCTCGGGGTTGAAGTCCGCCTCCCGCACGCCGTACTTCGCGAGCAGGCCGGTGTCCCAGGGGTCCAGGAGCCGGCCGGGCGAGAAGCCGGTGACGCGGCCCAGGTGCATGACGCCGAGGTCGGGTGCGCGGTTGCCCGCCGCCGCCATGGCGAGCTTGGTGTAGAAGGGGCTGCCCCACTGGAGGGTGGAGTCCTTGACGTCGATGCCGGGGTTCGCCCTCCGGAAGGCGTCCAGCATCGCGATCATGTTGTACCCGTCGCCGCCGCTGAAGAGGTTCCAGTAGCGCACGCGGGTGTCGGCGCCGGAGGCGAGTGCGTCCGCCCCGGTGCCGAGCGCGGCGAATCCGAGGCTTCCCGCGACCGTCAGCCCGCTCAGTCCCGCCAGGAAGTGCCTGCGATCCAGGCCAGGTCGTTCCATACCCTGCCCCATCTGTTCGAGGTGTCTCTGTTCGAGACGGTTCCGTTCACGATGGTTCTGCTCACGATGGCCATGTTCGATATTTCGATTGGCGCTCGTAACTTCGAACGGACCGTAGAGAGGAAGCGCTTTCTCGTCAATGGTTTGCACAAAAACAGCGGCCCCCGTCCGGAGCCGGACGGGGGCCGCTGGGCGCGATACGGGAGGGGGCGGGCAGGCGGTCAGCCCGCGAACGGGGGCAGGGGCAGGCCCTTGCCCGCGCCGGGGACGACGAGCAGCGAGCCGGCGAGCGGGTGCGGCGCCTCCAGGCCCGTACGGGCGTTCGTGATGTACAGGTCGGTCAGGTCCGCGCCGCCGAACGCGCAGGCCGTGGGGCGTGGCACGGGCAGCTCCACGACCCGGTCGAGCGCGCCGGAGGGGGTGTAGCGGCGGACCGCGCCGCCGCCCCAGAGGGCGACCCAGACGCAGCCCTCGGCGTCGACGGTGAGCCCGTCGGGGAAGCCGTCGCCCTCGTCGACGACGGCCAGTGGCCGCCTGTTGCTCGCCCGCCGCCCGTCGAAGTCGAAGACGTCGATCCGTCGCGTGGGGGTGTCGATGTAGTACATGAGGCGGCCGTCGGGGCTCCAGCCCGTGCCGTTGCTCACCGTCACGTCGTCGAGGACGGTCTCGGCCGTGCCGTCGGGGGCGATCCGGGAGAGCGAGCCGCCGCCCGGCGCCTCGTCGTAGCGCATGGTGCCCGCCCACAGGGAGCCGTCGGGCGCCACCGCCGCGTCGTTGGCGCGGCGCCCGGGGACGGCCTCGTGGTGCAGCCACCGGAAGCCCTCGCCGCCGGGGGACGCCCCACCGGAGCCGGAGCCGGAGTCGGGGCCGGGGCCGTCGAGGGAGTCAGGGCCGTAGAGGCCCACCCCGTCGCGGAGGTTGACGACCAGGCCGCCGCCCGCCCGCGGCTTGGCGGCGCCCACGTGCTGCTCGGTGGTCAGCACCGTGCGCCGGCCGGAGACCGGATCGTAGGTGAACACCCGGCAGCCGAGGATGTCGATCCAGATCAGCCGCCGGCCCTCGGCGTCCCAGGTGGGGCCCTCGCCGAGGGCGGCCTCGGCCCTGACGGCCACTTCGTACGCGGGTACCCGTGTCATCCGACGCTCCGATGTCCCAGACGCTCCGACAGCTCGGCCGCGCCCTTGGCGGCCAGCCCTTCCAGTTCGACCTTGCGGTCCTCGCTCCAGCGGATCATCGGCACGGAGATGGAGAGCGCGGCCACGACCTGGCCCGTGCGGTCGCGCACCGGCGCGGCGACACAGCTGACGTCGGGGTTCGACTCCCGGCTCTCCACCGCGACGCCGCGGGCGCGGATCTCCGCGAGGGCCTCGCGCAGGGCGGCCGGCTCGGTGATGCTGTTCGGGGTCATCCGGATCAGCTCGGCGTCGTCGGGGATGCGCGAGGCCAGCTCGGGCCCGGGCAGCGAGGCGAGCAGCATCTTGCCCACGGAGGTGCAGTGCGCGGGGAGGCGGCGGCCGGCGGCGGACACCATGCGCACGGCGTGCGTGGAGTCGACCTTGGCGATGTAGATGACGTCCGTGCCCTCCAGGATCGCCACGTGCACGGTCTCGTCGCAGGTCTCCGCGACGGACCGGGCGACCTGCTGCCCCTCGGCGGCGAGGTCCAGTTGTTCGGAGTAACGGCTGCCGAGCTGGTACGGCCGCACGCCGAGCCGGTAGCGTCCGGGCTGACCCGGTACGGGCGTGATGTACGACCGGGCCGCGAGCGTGGTCACCAGTTCGTGCACGGTGGTGCGCGGCAGCTGGAGCCGGCGCACGATGTCGGGGGCGGAGAGTGTGCCGTCCCCGTCGAGGAAGAGCTCGAGTATGTCGAGAGCCCTGGTTACGGCAGGTACGAGGCGTCCCACAACTGGCCCCCTCCCTTGCGTTCGAAATTTCAACAGCCGATCGGCATAGCGAACACAGGCTACTCACCATGGTTACGCAGGGCAATGGGCGCGCCCGTGACCGGCGCCCCGGTACCCCGCCCGCCGGCCTGCCGCGGACGGGGGCGCGTACAGACGCGCGGGAGGGAGGGAGGGGCCTCCCGGCGCCGGGCTCTCAGCGCCGGGCCCGGGGGTCACCCAGCTCCCCCCGCAACCGCTGGGCCCGCAGCACCAGCTCCAGCTCGAAGCGCCGGTCCGGATCGTCCACCTCGTCGCCCCACAGCTCCCGGATCTGCCGCAGGCGGTACCGCACGGTCTGCGGATGGACCCCCAGCCGGGCCGCCACCTCGGGCGCCCCGCCCCGGGTCTCCAGCCAGGCCAGCATCGTCTCCGCCAGCCGCCGCCCGTGCGTGGGGCCGCAGTGGGCGAGCGGCTCCAGGCACCGCAGCGCCAGGTCGTCGATCAGCTCCTCGGGCTGGAGCAGGACCAGCGCCTCGGTGTGCTCGGTGCAGTACAGCACCTCCCCCGACGGCAGCAGCCCCCGCTCCATCAGCCGCACGGCCGCCTCCGCCCAGCGCAGCGACTTCGCCGCGTCGGCCAGCGGTACGGGCGGCCCGATCGCGCCCGCCCATCCCGTCAGCGCCCGGTGCAGCAGTTCGGGGCGCCCCGCGGCGTCGGGTTCGGGCACCACCATGCGGGGCTGCTCGTACTCCATGTCCAGCAGCACGCCCTGGCCCACGGCGGGGGCGACGGCCTCCCGGGCGGGCCGCAGCAGGACGCCGACCGCGACCCGGCCGGGCAGCGGCCAGCCGATCCGCGCGGCCCGTTCGGCGAGGGCCTCGGACGGATCGCCCCGGTGGTGCTCGGCGAGGAGCAGTTCCATCAGCCGGCGCTGCAGGCGCAGCCGCTCGCCCGCCTGCCGGGCGGCGGCCTCGGCATAGCCCCGTACGGACTGGTCGACCAGCCCGTCCAGGTACTCGTACCCGGCGTCGACCAGCTCGTACATCGCGGGCGGCGGGATCTCCACGCGCTGCCCGATCTCGGCGAAACGGCGCCAGGCGAGCCGGACGCCGAGCCGGTAGATCGCCTGGAGCGCGTCGAGGCTGCGGCCGTTCAGGCCCTCGCCCCGGCCGAACTCCTGGAAGACCCCCGGCGGGACGCTCGGCCGGCCCTCGGCGGTCTCCAGGTGCTGGACGAACACCTCGATGGCGCGGCGGATCCCGATCAGCGCCATCGGCTCGCCGGAGTCGTCGAGCACGACGGGCAGATGGGGGTACTCGTGCTGGATCTCCTGGAGGATCTCCTCGGCGAGCACGGGCGCCTCGGCCATCGCGAGCGCGGCGAACTGCCGCACCTGCAGGCGCGGTACGTCGTGCCAGGCCGAGCGCACGGAGACGGATCCCTGTCGGAGGGCGGCCATGGTCAGCGCTCCCGGCCGGCCGTCTCGTAGGTGATGAGCGGGGTGTTCGGCTGCTCGGGCGTCGCGTCGAGCAGCGCGACGATGCCGAGGGCGGCGCCCACGGCGAGCAGGGCGGCGACGGTCACGGTCAGCAGGGCGGCGAGCAGTCTGGGCATCGCGGGTCAGCCTCTCTGTCGAAAGGTCACTCCCACCCTGGCGCTCCGCCGGAGCGCTGTCCGGGATCCGCCGGGCGTCCGCGGCCGGCCGTGGCCGGTCGGGCCCGAGCGGTGAAGCCGTGCACGGCACGGCCCGTGCCCCTTCGGGGGGCGGTCCGCCCCGGCGTCACCGGCCCCGTCCGGCAAGCACCCAGTGTCGACAACACATTGACACTTCGTCAAGGGTGCGCCTACGGTTCCCGGCCCATACCGCACCTGCACCCTCCCACCGTGCCGGCACACCCGCGTGCCGTGTCGCCGACGAGCCCTTGGAGTGCCCGGATGCGCCGCAGAGCCCGCCCGTCACCCGAACACCGTCCCGTCCGCAGGTCCTCCGGGCCACGCCCTCCCCTCGCCCTCCCCCTGGTCGTCCTGGGTCTGGGCGTCTTCCTGCTCGTGCTGGCCCCGCTGCTCGCCTGGTACGTCGAACCACGCGCCCAGCGCACGCCCGTCGACATCGACACGACGACCGTGTTCACCGG
This sequence comes from Streptomyces beigongshangae, assembly GCF_019710745.1. Classification (GTDB taxonomy): domain Bacteria; phylum Actinomycetota; class Actinomycetes; order Streptomycetales; family Streptomycetaceae; genus Streptomyces; species Streptomyces beigongshangae. Next base: position 48,996 of record NZ_JAHKJW010000037.1, on the reverse strand, counting down.
CACGGGCACGTATTTCGACACCGAACGGATCGAACCCGTCAGCGGCAAGAAGCTCACCATCACCCGGCAGGTCCGCGGCGACGTCGCCGACAGCGAGAGGAGCGGCCGGGCGGTCTGGGACGTCTCCACGTCCGTCGACAGCGACAAGTCGCTGCCCGCGGCCGATCCGCACGACTCGCTCCAGTGGACCGTGGAACGCTGGGTGACCGACCGGAGGACGAACAAGCCGGTCCACTGCTGCCAGGAGGAGCCCTACTTCGAGGGCGAGGCGTACCTGAAGTTCCCCTTCGACGTGCAGAAACGCTCCTACATCTGGTGGGACAACACGCTCGGGTCGACCGTCACCCTGAAGTACGACGGCAAGAAGCGGATCCAGGGGTACGAGGGCCTGAAGTTCACCGGCACCGTGCCCGCCACCAAGACCGGCACCCGGCTCGTGCCGGGCAGTCTCGTGGGCGTGGAGGACGTCGGCCAGGTGCTCGCCGAGGAGTGGTACGCCAACCACGGCATCGAGCTGGTGGCCGACCAGCGCACCGGCCGGATCATCTACGCGGCCATCGGGCCCCGCAAGACGCTCCGGGCGCCCGGCGGCGAGGAGGACGCCGTCACCCTGCTCGACAGCAAGCGCATCGCGTTCGACACCGAGACCCAGAAGGAGCAGGTGGAGCTCGCCGACTCGGACAGCGGCCTGCTGCGCCTGGTGGGGCGGACACTGCCCCTGGTGGCCGGAATCACCGGTTTCGTCCTGGCCGTGACGGGTGCCGTTCTGGTCGCCCGGCGGCGGCCGCGTCCCGAAGCGCACGAGAGCTCCCAGCAGTCGCTCACGATGTGATGAGACGTCAGCTCGACAAAGACCCGAAATTGTCACTTCGGTGAGTAGCCGCGGCGAACGGGCGGGCGAAAACTGTCCATCCCACCCGGACACGGCCCACCCGTGCCCCGCCGCAGCAGGCCCCCCACGGCTCCGCCGAACGCCCCGCACGCACGACCCGGCAGAACGGCACCACCGACCGGTTCCACCGACCGCACCGACCGACCGCACAAACCGCACAGACCGACCGCACCGGGAGACCGCCACCCCACCGTCCACGCACCGAGCCGTACCGACCGACCCCCACTCCCACGCTGGTTCCGCACCCCGAGACGAGTTGGAGCACCCATGCCCCAGCACGTGCCTTCGTCGTTGCGCACCGCCTTCCCCAGCTCCGCGCAGCGACACCCGGCGCTTCCCCCACAGCCGCGCCGCATCGTCTTCCTCGCCCGCCGCGACTTCGGCAACGAAGCCGCGGGCGGCTCCGAACTGCTCGTCGACAGACTCGCCGAGGGCCTGACCCGCCTCGGCCACCAGGTCACCCTGCTGTGCGGCGGTCCCGCCTCCCCCTCCCGCGGCTACCGCGTCGTGTCGGCGGGCGGGGACCTCGGCCACTACCTGCGCGCCCGATCGGTGTTCCGGCGCCGGATCGGCGACTGCGACCTGCTGGTGGAGGTCTGCAACGGCATGCCGTACCTGGCGCCGCTCTGGCACCGCGGACCGACCTTGTGCCTGGTCAACCACGTGCACACCGATCTGTGGCGGATGCGGTTCGGCGGGCCGCTGGCGCCCGCCGCCCGGGTCGGGCGAAGACTCGAACACTGGGCGCTGGCGGGTGCGCGGCGCCACGGCCTGCTGGTCGCCGTCTCCCCGTCGACGGCTCAGGCGCTGCGCGCGATAGGGGTGGAGCGCGAACGCATCCGGGTCGTGCACAACGGGGTGGAGGAACCGGGCCCGCCCGCCGAGCGCTCGCCGGAGCCGATGTTCCTGGCGATGGGGCGGCTCGTCGAGTACAAGCGGATCGATCTGCTGCTGCGCCTGTGGGAACGGGTCCGTCCGGTCACCGGCGGCCGGCTGGTCGTCGTCGGCGACGGACCCGAGCGCGCCCGCCTCGAACGGCTCGCCGGTCCCGGTGTCGAGTTCACCGGCCATGTCTCCGAGGTCGAGAAGCACCGCCTGCTCTGTGCCGCCTGGCTGCTGCTGCACCCCTCCGCCGTGGAGGGCTGGGGCCTGGTGGTGACGGAGGCGGCGGCCCGCGGGACCCCGACCGTCGCCTTCGACGTACCCGGTCTGCGCGACTCGGTCGTGGACGGCGAGACGGGCCTGCTGGCCCGCGGCGAGTCCTCGTTCGCCGCGGCCTGGTGCACACTCGCCCTGTCCACCCACCGCCGCACCCTCATGGGCAAGGCGGCCGGTGACCGCGCCGCCCAGTACCGCTGGAGCCGCACGGTACGCCAGTTCAGGACGGTGGCCGCGGAGGCGGTGAGGGGCTGGACGCCATGACCGCGCGGCGCGGGGACGGGCGGCGCGGGAACGGGAAGCGCTGGAACGGGGGGCGCGGGAACGGGGGACCGGGGCCGGGCACGGGCTTCCGGGACCCCTCGCTGCGCCGTTCCCTCGCCCTCCTCCGCGCCTTCCGCCACGAGCAGGACGACCCCGAGGGCTGCTACTCGCTGCTCGCCCGCGACGCCGCCGACCAGGTGGAGGCGTACGACGGACCGGTGAAGGGCCGGATCGTCGTGGACGTGGGCGGCGGGGGCGGCTATTTCACGGAGGAGTTCCGGCGGCGCGGCGCCCACGGCCACCTCTTCGAGCCGGACCCGCGCGAACTCGGCCCCGCGCCGCCGCGGGGGTCCGTCGTCGCCGACGGGTACCTGCTGCCGCTCGCGGACGGGGTGGCCGACGTCTGCTTCTCCTCCAACGTCCTGGAGCACGTCGCCGACCCGCAGACCTTCCTCAGCGAGCTGGTCCGCGTCACACGGCCCGGCGGGCTGATCTACGTGTCGTTCACCAACTGGCTGTCCCCCTGGGGCGGTCACGAGTGGGCGCCCTGGCACTACCTGGGCGCCGAGCGGGCCCGCGCCCGCTACCGGCGCCGTACCGGCAGGGCGCCCAAGCACGCCCTCGGCGAGAACCTCTTCGCCGTGCACATCGGACCCACCCTGCGGCAGGTGCGCGCCCGGGACGACGTCTGGGTCGTCTCGGCGCGCTCCCGCTACTGGCCGTTCCTCGCCCAGGCCGTCGCCCGGGTGCCGGGACTGCGTGAATTCGCCACCTGGAACCTCCTCCTCATCCTCCGGCGGTGTCCATGACCAGCACGGTCCAGGCCCCTCCCCCGGCGACCACCCGCCCGCTCGCCCCGGACCCCGGCCCCGCGCAGGGGCCGCGGTCCAGGCGGTGGCTGCTGGGGTTCTGGGCCGTGGTCCTGGTGCTCCTCCTCGCCGTGGACCCGGGCCGGCAGACCTTCGACACGAAGCTCGGCGTCGCGCTCGCCCCCCGGAGGTTCCTGTCCGACCTGGGCCAGCTCTGGCACGACCAGGGCGGCTTCGGCGGCATCGCGGACCAGTACGTCGGCTACGCCTTCCCGATGCTGCCGTACTACTGGCTGACCGACCTGGTGAACCTGCCGGTGTGGCTGGCCGAGCGGCTGTGGATGTCGCTGATCGTGTCGGTCGCCTTCTGGGGCGCGCTGCGGTTCGCGGAGCGCCTGGGCGTCGGCAACTCCGCGTCCCGGCTCCTGGGCGCGCTGGCGTACGCCCTGTGGCCGGTGTTCACGGTCGTCGTCGGCTCGACCTCGGCCGCCGCCCTGCCCGGCGCCTTCCTGCCGTGGGTGCTGCTGCCCCTGACGGACGACCGGTACGGCGCCCGGGTCGCCGCCCTGCGCTCGGCGCTGGTCATCCCCTTCATGGGCGGCGTGAACGCGGCCTCCACGCTGGCCTCCCTGCTGCCGGTCGGCCTGTACCTGCTGTCGCGGCCGCGCGGCCCGCGCCGGCGCGGGCTGATCACCTGGTGGGTGCCGGGCGTCCTCCTGGCGACGGCCTGGTGGGTCGTCCCGCTGCTGCTGCTGGGCGTCCACGGCGAGAACTTCCTGCCCTACATCGAGGACGCGCGGACCACGACGGACACCATGGCGGCCACGGAGGCGCTGCGCGGCGCCGGCAACTGGGTCGCCTACCTGCACTTCGGCGAGGCATGGCTGCCCGCGGGCTGGAGCGTGGCGGCCTCGGCGGTCGTCGTCGTCTCCTCGGCGCTGGCGGCCGGTCTCGGCCTGGCCGGGCTGGCCCGCCGGGACATGCCCGAGCGGCGCTGGCTGGTGCTGACCGTGCTGTCGGTCGCGCTGATCACCCTGGCCGGGTACGGCGGCCCGTTCGGCGCGCCCTTCCACGGGACGGTCCAGGGCTGGCTGGACGGCTGGCTCGTCCCGTTCCGCAACGTCTACAAGTTCCAGACCGGTCTGGCGCTCGCGCTGGTCCTCGGCCTGGCCCATCTGGTCGGGGTCGCCGCCCGGGCCGACGGCGCCCGGCCGGTGCGCGGACGCCGGTACGCGGCCCTGGCCGCGGCCGTCCTCGTCCTGCCCGGTCTCGCCTGGCCGTACCTCAACGGGTCGATCCTGCAACCGGGTTCGTTCCAGGAGCTGCCCAGGTACTGGAAGGCCACGGCGGACTGGCTGGAGAAGCACTCCCCGGACTCCCGCGCACTCGTCGTGCCCGCCACCGCGCACGGCATCTACACCTGGGGCTCCCCCATCGACCAGCCCCTGGACGTGCTGGCGGACTCCCGCTGGGCCCAGCGGGACTACGTGCCGTTCGGCACCCCGGGCAACCGGCGCGCGATGGACGCCGTCGAGCAGGCCCTGCTGACGGGCGGCGCGGTGCCGGGCCTCGCGGACTACCTGGGCCGGGCGGGCGTCCACTACGTGGTCGTGCGCAACGACCTCGACCCGGACCAGCTCGGCTACGTGCCGACCACGACCGTGAAGCGGACCCTGGAGGAGTCCGGCTACCGGCGCGTCACCGGCCGCGGCCCGGTGATGACGGGCGGGCGCATCGCGGAGGACACCCCGATCCAGGTGGAGGGGCTGTACCCGCGGCAACGGGCCGTCGAGATCTACGAGCCGGCGGGCGCCGGCGTGGAGCGCCCCGGCCAGGCGGGGCTGAAGGCCGTCGCGGACACGGCCGTCGTGTCCGGCGGGCCCGAGGCGCTGCTGCCGCTGTCCGCCGACCCGGCGATGCGCGACCGGGCGACCGTGCTGACCGGCGACAACCACCCCGGTCTCGGCGCTTCCCCGCTCCAGGTGAGGGGCGACGGGCTGCGGCGCGCCGACACCCGGTTCGGCCTGGTCAACGGCAACACCTCGTACACGTACACCCGCGGCGAGCGCAATCCGCCGGACAGCCTCCAGGGCGCCGGCGAGAAGCCCCACCAGATCCTGCCGACGGACGGGGTACGCCACCAGACGGTGGCCGAGCTGCGCGGGGCGCGCTCGGTGACCGCCTCGTCGAGCGGGAACTGGCTGTTCCACCTGCCGCAGTACGACCCGGTGAACGCCTTCGACGGCGACCCGGCCACCGCGTGGGCCGAGGGGTCGGCGGGCTCGGCGGACGGGCAGTGGCTGCGGATCGGCTTCACCGAGGAGACGGAGGTCCCCCCGTCGATCCGGGTCACCCCGCTGCCGCAGGAGAACGTGCGCCCGGCGCCGACCCGGGTGCGCGTGGAGACCGAGCGCGGTTCGCGGACGAGCACGCTCCGGGCCGACGGCTCGCGCCAGCGCATCAGGGCCCCCGAGGGGATGACGGACTGGCTGAAGGTGACCGTCGTCGACTCGACGGCCCGCCGCCCCGGTCTGTCCGGTGCGGGCTTCTCCGAGATCGGCGTCCCGGACGTCCAGGTGACCCGGCTGCTGCGGCTCCCGAGGGACGCCGAGGACACCGACGCGGCCGCCGAGACGGTCTCCCTGCACCGGGCCGCCGACCCGGGCGGCCTCTCCCCGGCGGGCACGGAGGCCGGGCTGCACCGCCGCTGGACCTCGCGGGCGGCCGGCACGTACACGGTGAGGGCGAGCGCCGTCCCCGTACCGGGCGGCCCGCTCGACGCGCTGCTGTACGACGTCGCGCCCGAGCAGCGGGACCGGATCGTCGCGACGGCCGGCTCGACGGCCCGGCTGGGCACCGGTCTGTCGCCGCGCAACCTCACCGACGGCGACCTGACCACCGCCTGGATCGCCGGGGACGACCCGACCGTCCGCCTGCGCTGGGCGGAGAAGAAGCAGGTGCGCGAGATGGTCCTCGCCGCGGCCGGCGGACTGTCCACCCGGCCCACCGAGGTGAACATCCAGTCCCCGGACGGCTCGACGACCGCCGGCGTGGACGAGAACGGCATGGTCCGCTTCGCCCCGATCACCACGGACCGGCTCGACGTCACCGTCACCGAGACGGCCCCGCTGACCCTCCACCACCCGCTCGCGGGCGAGGACCTGCAACTGCCGGTCGGCCTGACCGAGGTGTACCTCCCCGCCCTGGAGGAGTACCGCACCCCGAAGCCGGACTCCCCCCACGCCTTCGAGCTGCCCTGCGGCGAGGGCCCGACGCTCGCCGTCGACGACGAGCTGTACGAGACGGGCGCCAAGGGGACGGTCGGCGACCTCATGGAGCGCCGGCCCGTCGAACTGACCCTCTGCCAGGAAGGGCGCGCGGACCCGGAGCTGCCGCTGGACGCGGGCTCCCACCGGGTCGAGGCGGGCGACGCCGGACCGCTGGCCGTCACCGATGTGACGCTGACCCGCGGCACGGTCACCACACCCACGGCACTCGACCGCGAACTGGGCATACGGGACTGGCTCGGCGACCGCCGCGAGGTCACCGTCGGCTCGGGCGCGGCCTCCTACCTGACGACGTACGAGAACTTCAACGACGGCTGGGAGGCCACGCTGAACGGCCGCGCCCTCGATCCGGTACGGCTCGACGGCTGGCAGCAGGGCTGGCGGATCCCGGCGGGCGAGGGCGGCACGGTGAAGCTCTCCTACGGGCCGTCGAGGGTGTACGAGGCCGGGCTGATCGGCGGTGGGCTCGCGGTCCTCGTGCTGGCCGGGCTCGTGCTGTTCCGGCGGCACTCGCCCAACCCGGACGGGCCCCCGCCGGCGCCGCCCGCTCCCGGCCCCGCCCTGGGCACGGTCGCGCTCACCCTGGTGGGGATCGTGATCGCCGGGTTCCTCGCGCTGCTGGTGCCGCTGCTCGCGCTGCTCGCCCGGCGGCGGCACACCCTGCTGGTGCCTCTCGCGTTCCTGGCACTCGCGGGGGCCGGGGCCGTCGCCGCGGCGGGGGCCGGGGAGCCGGTCGCCGAGGGCGCCGGGGCGTTCGGGCGTACGGCGCAACTGCTGTCCCTGGTGGGCCTGTTCGCGGGTCTGGTGTCGGTCGGCGAGTCCTCGTACGGCACGCGGGGCGGCGGCGGCCGGGGCGGCCGGCGTCCGGGGGCGAGTGCCCGTCCGGAGGTGGGCACGCATCCGGGGACGAGCGCGCCGGCGCCGCTGCCGCCGGGGTCCGAGGCCCGGACGGAACCCCTGCCGCCGTACCGGCGGCAGGGGGAGAACGCGAACCCCGGGGCGCCCGGAGCACCCGGGGCGCCGCCGCCCCCCTTCGCGTCGACGGAGCCGCCACGGGCCGCGTCCGGCCCGACCGTCCCGGCCCGCGGGCCGGGGGTCCCGCCACCCGGGCCCCTGCCCGACCCGCGCCCTGGGGCCCGGCCCGACCCGCCCACCTTGCGTATCCCGCTCCGCAAGCCGGAACCCGGCGGGGCGGGGACCGGAGGAGCGGGGGACGGAGGAGCGGGGGGCGGCAGAACGGGGGACGGCAGAACGGGGGGCGACGGGGAGCCCGCGCCGCCCGAGGACCGCAGGAGGACGGAGGAAGGAGGCCCCGCATGACCGCGCTGGACCACCCGGCACGCGACGGCACGGACGGCCCCGTGGGGCCGCCCGCCCGCATCCCGTTCCCCATGGTGGACGAGGTCGCCCGGCACTGCCTCCAGGAGGGGGAGCCGGAGACCGTCCACATCGAGGTCCACCTCCCGGGCCGCCTCGACCCGGACCGCCTGCGCCGGGCGTTCACCCGGGCCCTGCACCGCCACCCCCGGATCATGGTGCGCGAGGCGGCCCGCCCCTGGTACGGCAGGCGGTACGAGTGGGAGCTCACCCCGGCGGCCGACGTGGAGGCCGTCCTGTTCCCCGAACCGGACCGGGACGCGCTGAAGCACGCCCGGGACAGGGCGCTGCGCGACGCCCCACCGCTGTCGGCCTCGCCACCGGTCCGGCTGGAGGTCGTCCGCCTGCCGGAGACCGCCGGCACCGGTGGTTCCCGCGATACCGGTGGTCCCGGCGGCACGGTCCTGTTCCTCACCATCAACCACACCGCCCTCGACGGTCCGGCCTGTCTGCGGGTCCTGGCCACCGCGGCGGAGCTGTACGGCGGCCGGGACAACTCCCCGGCGGCGCCCCCGGTCCGTACGGGCGCCGAGACCCCGCGCGTCCCGGACACCCCCTCCTCGTGGGCGCCGCCCGCCCGGGTGGCACGCGGGGCCCCCACGCCTTCCCGCCACCAGGGCAACGGCATGCTCGTCACCGAGCTGAGCGTCCCGCGCCGGCCCGAGGGCGCCCCGTACACCGTGAACGACCAGCTCATGGTGGCGACCGCGCTGATGATCGCGCACTGGAACCGGGAGCACGGCGCCCGTCCGCGGCCGCTGCGCATCACGATGCCGGTGGACGACCGCTCCCGCGGCACGGACATGCCGATCGGCAACGGCACCCGCCTGGTCGAGGTCCCCTTCGCCCCCGGGGAGCTGGACGCGTCCGACATGGCCGGGCTGCTGCGCCGCACCGCGGACCGCACCCGCGCCCTCAAGGCCCGGTCGCGTCCCCAACTGGGGCACGGTGCCTCGCTGCTGACGGCGCCGGTGGTCCCGGTGGCCTGGCGGGCCGCGTTCACCAGAGGGCTGCGGAAGGCCGCCGGCCCTTGGACGTCGACCACCCTGCTGAGCAACATAGGCCGCGTCCCGTACGCCCTCGACTTCGGGGAGGGGGCGGGGCGGGCGCACGCGGTGTGGTTCTCGGCGCCGGCCCGCATGCCGCGCGGGCTGACGGTGACCACGGCCTCCACGGCGGGCCGTCTGCACGTGGCGCTCCGCTGGTCCCGCGCCCTGCTGAACCACGGCGACGGCAGCCACCTGCGCGACCTCTTCGAGCACTACCTGCACGCGACGCAGCACGCCCCGGAGCGTCCCGCCGACCGCCCCTCCGGAAGTGCCCCATGACCACGGCCCCGCCCCGCCGTCCCCCGCACGGGCTGCGGGACTTCTACGAGGACCCGGCCGTCCCGGTCGCCTCGGGCACACCCCGCAGCCTGCGCCAGGCGCGGATGCTCGCCGCCGCGCTGGGCCCGGCCACGGCCGGTCCGCGCACGGTCGTCGACATCGGCTGCGGCGACGGCACCGCCGCCGCGACGGCCGCCCCGCTCCTCGCCGGCCACCACCTCGTCGGCGTCGACTGGTCCCAGGACGCCCTCAGACGCGCCCGCACCCGCCTCCCGTACGCGGTGCGCGGCGAACTCACCGACGGAGGACTGCCGTTCGCGGCCGAATCCGCCGACGCCGTCCTGTTCAGCGAGGTCGTCGAGCACCTCGTCGACCCGGACGCGGCGCTCGACGAGATCCGCCGGATCCTGCGGCCCGGCGGTCACCTCATGCTCTCCACCCCCAACCTGGCCGCCTGGTACAACCGCGCACTGCTCCTCGCCGGTGTCCAGCCCGTCTTCTCCGAGGTGAGCCTGCGTGCGATCCACGGCCGCCCCGGCTCGGAGGTGGTGGGGCACCTGCGGCTCTACACGGCCCGTGCGCTGCGGGAGTTCGTGACCGCGTCGGGCTTCGAGGTCGTGGCGCTGCGGGGCGCGCCCTTCCACGGTGTGCCCCGGCCGCTGCGCCCGCTGGACCGGCTGGCGTGCCGCGCCCCGTCGATGGCCTCGATCCTGCTGCTGCACGCGCGAAGGACGTAGACCGTGTGGTGGGGGGTGGCGGCGGCTCTGGTGGCGAACCTGCTCTACAGCGCCGGATTCGTGCTGGAGAAACGGGCGCTCGCGGCGCTGCCCGAGGTGAGCGTCCGCCGGCCCGCCCGGCTCCTGCGGCTGGTGCTCGGCAGTCCGCTGTGGATCGGCGGGTCCCTCGCCCTGGCCTCGGGCTTCGGCGCGCAGCTCGTCGTCTACCGCACCCTGCCGATCGCCGCCGCGCAGGGCCTCTTCGTCGCCGGGCTCGTGATCCTGGTGCTGCTTTCCTCGGTGCTGCTCGGCGAGGAGACGTCGGGCCGCGAGCGGTACGCGCTCGGTGCGATCCTCGCCGCCCTCCTCATGGTGGTGCTGTCCCTGGAAGAAGGCTCGGACACGGTCGGCCGCAGCGCCCCGGCCCCGCTGATCCTGCTGGTCTGCGTGCCGTCGCTGGCGCTGGGCGTCTGGCTGTACGGGGCCGCCGAGCGCCGTGCCCGCCACCGGCACCGCATGCCGACGACGGGCGTCGAGTACGGCGTGGCGGTGGGCCTGCTGTACGGGGTCAGTTCGCTGGCCGTCAAGGGGGTGTCGAGCCACCTCGGCGGGGACGGCCCCGGCGGCGCGGTGCTCGGTGTGCTGCGCTCCCCGTACCCGTACCTCCTGCTGTTCACCGGTGTGTTCGGCCTGGTCATGTCGCAGGCGGCGCTGCAACGCTGCCGGGCCTCGCTGATCGTGCCGGTCTGCACGACGGTGAGCTGCCTGTTCACGGCGGTGCTCGGCACGCTCGCGTTCGGCGAGTCGCTGCCCGGGGACCCGCTGCGGCTGGCGCTGCGCACCGGCGGTACGGCGCTCGCGGTCTGCGTGCTCCTCGCGATGCCGAAGCACGATCCGCCGTCCCCCGCCCCGTCATCGGGGACATCCGAGCCATCCGAGTTGTCCGACAGGGAGTTGACCGACCATGAACCCGGACGATCCGCTGCTGAGGATACTGGCGTGCCCGCTGGACAAGGGGCCGCTGCACCTCCTCACGAACACGAACACGAGCACGAACGGGAACGGGAACGGGAAGGAGACCGGGGCCCAGGGGGAGGGCGGAAGCCCTGAGAGCACCGGGCACGCGCTCTACAACCCGCGGCTGCGCCGCCGCTATCCGATCGTGGACGGCATCCCGCAGCTCCTCCCGTCCTCCGGCGAGCAGGTGACGGACGAGGAACACGAGGAACTGCTGCTGCGCATCGGCGGGAACGAGGGCGGGAACGGAAGCGGGGGCGGGACCGGCGGCTCCCCCGACGGGCCCCGGCGCCCCGGGACGAGGACGCCATGACCCTGGCAGCCCGTCTGGCACGCTTCGTGCCGGTGCGGCTGGTCGCCGCCGCCGCCCGGTCCGTCTATCCGCGCTTCGAGCCCGAACTGTCCCGGCTCGACGACCTCTGCCCGCCCGGCTGCGGCACCGCCGTGGACGTGGGCGGCTGGTACGGCCCCTGGACCCACCGGCTGTCGGGCCGGGCCCGCCGCGTGGTGACGGTGGAGCCGGTTCCGCACCTGGCCCGGCTGCTCACCGCCACGGCCCCCGGGAACGTCCGGGTCGTCCACGCCGCCGCCGGCGACCGGTCCGGCACGGCCCGCCTCTGGCTGCCGCACGGCGACCGGGGCGACCGGGGCGTCTCCTCCCTCGTCCGGCGGGACATCCACGCCCATGCGCTGGACGTCCGCTGCCTCACCCTGGACGGCCTGGACCTCCGGGACGTCGGCTTCGTCAAGATCGACGTCGACGGCAACGAGCTCGCGGTGCTGCGCGGGGCCGACACCCTCGTCACCCGCGACCGGCCCGCCCTGTTCATCGAGCTGGAGACCCGCATCCAGCCCGTCGACCCGGTGATCTCCCACCTCGCCGAGCGGGGGTACGAGGGCTGGGTACTGCCCGGCGACACCTGGCTGCCGCTGGCCTCCTTCGACCTGGCGGCCCATCAGGCGGGCACCTCGCACGTGGCCGCGCAGGGTCTGGTGCGCAGGGTGCTGTCCTTCCGCAGGCCGGGGTACGTCCGGTACGTGAACTCGGTGCTCTTCCTCCCCGACGGCCGGCGTCCCGGCGAGCGGCACGCACGGCACACGCGGGACGCACGGGACGCACGACCGGTACGGAACGATGGGACGCATGACCCCAGCCAGGCGACCGACCGGTGACCACGCGTCCCCCGGCCCCCTCACCCCCCTCGACTTCCAGCTCGTCCTGCTGCGCCGGATGGCCGACCACAACGCGGACCTCGTGGAGGACGCCCGCCAGGCACTGGGCGTCCCGGCCGCGCGGATGCGCGAGGCCAACCGGCGCTGGCAGGCGGTGCGGCACGCGCCGCGGGGCCGGGGCACGGTCCCCCTCCTCCGCTCGGTCCTGGGCGAGCCGGAGCCGGTGACGCCCCGTACGCTCGGCGACCTGTCCTGCGAGGCGTTCCGGTGGCCGGTCCCCCTCTGGCCGGACCTCCGCTTCGAGGTGCTGGTGGCGCCGGGCGGCACGGCCTGGAACGAGTGGCTGGTCCGCGCGCCGGACGCCGCCGCCCCGGACCTGCGCTCCCTGGACGACCTGACGCCCTGGTCCTGCACGGTCGACGAGGTCGCCCGCGCCTTCGCCCCGGCCCGGCCGCTGGAGGGGACGGCGCCGACGCGGTGGGGGCTGGCGTTCACGGCGCCGGACGGCTCGGGCGTACGGCGGGACTGCGTGGCGGAGTTCACGTACGGGCTGCTCCAACGCGTGGCGGTCCGCGGGCCGAGTTGGTGACCCGTCAGCGGGCGGCGGCCTCGACGGCAGCCTCGACGACGGCCCCGGCGACGACCGGTACGGAGTCCTCGTGGAGGAAGAGGAAGAGGTTGGGCTCGACGAGTTCCAGTTCCATGACGCGGGGCGCCCCGTCGTCGCCGTCCACCAGGTCCACGCGGCCGTAGAGCAGCTCCGGCGCACCGGGCACGGCGGCCAGCGCCCGCTCGGCGACGGCGAGTTCGGCGGGGGTGGGCTCCCAGCGGCTCAGGTTCGGGTGCGGGACCTTCTCGTCGTCGAACGCGGTGCCGGGTGCCAGGACGGCGCCCTTGCGGATGGCGTGGAGGAAGCGCCCGCCGAAGAACTGCAGGGCCCTTTCGCCGGCCGTGTCGATGCTGCGTACGTACGGCTGCACGATCGCCGTCAGCCCTTCGGCGTGCATCCGCTCCAGGTGCCGTACGGCCCTGTCGTGGTCCTCGGGCGTGTAGCGGGCCGCGTACCGGGCACCGGCCCCCGAGGCCGGCTTGAGGACGTACTCGTGGTCACCGGGCAGGTCGGCCGGGTCGCCCGGGGCGAGGTAGCGGGTGTCGAGGACGGGCACCCCGGCGGCGGCCAGGTCGCCCAGGTACCGCTTGTCGGCGTTCCACCGCACGACCTCCGGCGGGTTGGCCAGTGCCGTCACGGCCCCGCAGCGGTCGGCCCACGCCAGGAACTCGGCGGCCCGCCAGGAGTAGTCCCAGGTCGAGCGGATGAGGACGAGGTCGAAGCCGCCCCAGTCGACGTCGGGGTCGTCCCAGCACACGACGGCGGCATCCGCCCCCGCCTGCGTGCCCGTACCCGCGTCGGCGCCGGCCCGCCGCACCGCGTCCGCGAGGACGGGCAGGTCGCGGTCGTACCCGGACGCACGCACCTCCTGGCAGGTGACGAGTGCGATGCGGGGTGCGGTGCGTGCCACGGCGGGCTCCTCACGGGTGCGTCGGCTCCGATGATCCGATCCGCAGGTTAACAACATCCCGGAAATCGGCCCGGCGCCGCTTGACCTTCCCCTTCGGGAAAGCCACAGCATCGATGCCAGGACGGAAGGAACGCCACGATGCCGAAGCCGAAGCCGAAGCCGAAGCCGATACCAATGACGATGACGATCGGGGCCTTCTCGAAGGCGAGCCGGCTGTCACCGAAGGCACTGCGGCTGTACGACGAGCTGGGGCTGCTGCGCCCCGCGCGGGTGGATCCGCGGACGGGCTACCGCCACTACGCGCCCGAGCAGCTGGAGCGGGCGCGCCTGGTGGCGTGGCTGCGGCGGCTGGGCATGCCGCTGGCCGGGATCCGCGAGGTCGTCGCACTCGAACCGGCGGCCGCCGCGCGGGAGATCCGCGCGTACTGGTCGCGGGTCGAGGCGCGGACGGCGGCCCGCCGCGACCTGGCGACGTTCCTGATCGACCACCTCACGGGCCCCCTCGCGGGCCCGTCCCCCGACAACCCGAACAAGGAGCTGCCCACCATGACCACGCTGGAACTCCGCTACTCCGCCGTCTCCGACACCGGCCTCGTGCGCCCCGCCAACCAGGACACCGCGTACGCGGGCACCCGGGTCCTGGCCGTCGCGGACGGCTTCGGAGCCGGGGGCGCGCCCGCGAGCGGCGCCGCCGTCGAGGCCCTGAAGTCCCTCGACGCCGAGCCGCTCCCCGCCGGCAGCGTCCTCAACCTCCTGGAGGACGCGGTCCAGGGCGCCGCGGAGGCCGTACGGGAGGTGGCGGGGGCGACGGACGAAACCGGCACCACCCTCACCGCGATGGTGTGGACCGGTTCGCAGCTCGCCCTGGTCCACATCGGCGACTCCCGCGCCTACCTGCTGCGCGACGGCGAGCTCTTCCGGATCACCCACGACCACACGGTGGTCCAGTCGCTGCTCGACGAGGGCCGCCTGACCCCGGAGGAGGCGACGGCCCACCCCCAGCGCTCCCTGCTCGCGAAGGCCCTGACGGGCGGCGGCCCCGCCCCGGCCCCCGACCTGCGCCTGCACGACGCGCTGCCCGGCGACCGCTACCTGCTCTGCTCGGACGGCCTGACGACGACCGTCCCGGACGCCGTCCTCAAGGAGGCACTCACGACGTCCCCCGACCCGGCGGGGGCGGTACGCACCCTGATCGAGGCGGCGAACGGCACCGGCGCCCCGGACAACGTGAGCTGCGTGGTGGCGGACGTGGTGAGGCGGGTTCAGCGCTGCGACGAAGCCTGAAGCCGGCAACCGACGGCGGTCGTGCCGTACGAGCTGGTGGACGCGAGCCTCGCGGGGACGGGAACCGCGCGGCAGCGGCTGTGTGATCTCCCGTCGCGGATCGGGGTCTGCTTCCTGCCGACGATGCGCCTGTTTCGCGAGTGCACGGCGGAACGACCGGCCCCTGGGCGCCCAGGAACGGCGTCCGCCGCCGCACGCCGGCGGGGCCGCTCGGCCCACCGTGTCACCGGTGGGCCGAGCGGCCCCCCGCCCCGGACACAGACGTCCGGGAGATCCCCCGCTCGGCCGGACCCGTCAGTTCGTCACCACGAGCTTCTTCGGGAACCCGAGGGCCTTGCCCCGCTTGTACAGGTCCTTTATGTCCGCGGGCTTCAGCTTGATGCAGCCCGCCGACTTGTAGTCCCCGGTCCCGTCCCAGCGGGTGGCTTCGCTTGTGCCCTCGCCGCCGTTCCTCGTCATCTCGCTGTGAATGAACAGTTCGGTCCTGGGGGTGCGCCCGTCCTTGCACTTGGTGTCGTTGAGATGGAACGCGTACCCCTTGATCAGGCCGCCGTTGTACTTCGTGTGCCACTTCTTGATCGTGTACGACTTGGTCGGCAGCCAGCCCTTGAGCCGGGTGCACTCGTTCTTGGTGACGCCGGAACCGGCGCGGTACTTCTTGATCACCTTGTCCGGCCCTGCGACGCTCTTCATCAGCGCCAACGAGGAATTGGTGTTGGAGCTCTTGTCGAACTTCAGGTAGTGCGCCGCCGCCGTCGGCCGCGCTTGGGCGGGTGCGGTCGTGACGGCCCCCAGGCCGCCGACAAGGGTTGCCGCGAGGAGTACGGGGACGAAGTGTGTTCGAGTTCCCATGGATGCTCCGGTCTCGTGTGAAGCGTGGCGCATGAAGGAGTCGGACACCCGCATGCGCCGACGCCGGAATGCGTGAATGTCCCGTGGTGCCGACCCGGTGGATCGTCCGGGCCGGGCAGAAGCTTTCCGAGGCGCTCCGGCAGCAGGCAACGGTCTTCGGGCGTCCCGGACGGGCAGCGGATGTCCGGGCAGGTCAGGCACGTGTCCGGGACAGTCGAACGGGACAGGAAGCGTCTTCGGGCGGAAGCCGGGTATGCGGCGGCCGACGCCGTAGCGGTTACGTACCGGACCCGGCCCCCTGCCGGACGTCGTCGCTTCCCGCGGCCCACCGTCACGGGCGTACCGGCTCAGCACGGGCACCTTCCACGACCCGGCCGCGGGAGCCGGTCCAGGACCGGAGCAGGACCGGGGCCGGACCGGGACGTCGGCCCAACGGCAGCTCCGCGAACGTGACGGCGTACGGCGGGGAGTCCGGGAAGGGTCGGCGCTCCCCGGCCTTACGGAAGCCCCGGTCCTCGTACAGCGCCTGTACGCGCGGGTGTTCGACGTCCACGAGGAGGACGGCGAGGTCCTCGGGCCGACCCTCCAGAAGCGCGCGGGAGAGCGCGTGCGCCACGCCCTGCTTCCGCATCCTCGGGCGGACGGCCAGCGATCGCCTCGGCCCCACCGGAGTTCGCGGCCGCGAACTCCGGTGGGGCCGGGGCCGGGGTCACGAGCTCAGCCCAGTCAGCCCGGTCGGCGGCCCTCATCAGGTCGTCGGTCCAGTCACCGTCGTCGGTGCGCTGCAGCCGCGGCCGCGCGGGTCGTGCCGCGGCGGTCAAGACCCCGATCGCCTCCAGCAGCTTCTCCCGGTAGGCGCCTCGTCGGGCGTCCGCGGCCGGCGTCGCTCGTGGGCTGTCCCCGTGCCCGCTGCTGGACCCTTCACCGGGTGTGGTGCTCGTCGTCGTGGTCCTCTCGGCCGGGTCCCGGACGGTCGATTCGTCACCAGCGACCTCCTGACACGGCTCTCCCAAGGCGCAGACACGTGACCCCCGTGCGTGCGCTCGACCTTGCTTCGCCGACTGCTGACGCGAGCCGCCGGTTAAAGGGTGTCCGCGCCTTCGTCAAATGCGTCCCTGTGTCGTTCGACTTCGGGGAGGTGGTCGGCGGTCCAGGCGCGCAGGATCGAGAAGGGCTCCTCAAGCGTGCGACCCAGCGGCGTGATCCGGTACTCCACGGCAACGGGGCGTTGCGTCAGTACCCGGCGCTCGACGAGGCCGTTGCGTTCCAGCCGTCGCAGTGCCTGCGTCAGCGATTTCTGGGCGACCCCGTCGAGCTCTCTCTTGAGTTCGTTGAAGCGTCGCGGCTGCCGGCACAGCGCGGCCAGCAGCAGGTGACCCCACTTGTCCAGCAGCTGATCCAGGAGCTCGCGCTGCGGGCCGACGATGGTCTCGTGGCCGGCCGGATCTTCGCGGATACCAGGTTTCTTTGAAGTACCTGTCATGCGCCAGGTATACCAGAGATACCTTCAATCCAAAGGAACCCCATGACCGAACAGTCCCTGCCCAGCCTCAATGTCAAGCGCCAGGACGGAGTGCTATGGGTCTCGATCGATGTCCCGCCCGTCAACCTGATGACGGCGCAGCTCATGCTCGATCTGGACGCCGTGGCTGCATCGGCCGAGAATGATCCCGATCTGCACGTCATCGTGGTCCAGAGCGCCAATCCGGAGTTCTTCCTGGCACACGGCGACCTGTCGTTCGTGGAGGACCCCGCGACCTACGCCGCCCTCCCGGTCGCGGAGGAGACGCTTGTCGGGACGGGCCCGATGATGCGGCTTCACGAACGCTGGCGGCGTCTGCCTCAGACCACCGTCGCCAAAGTCGCGGGACTCGTCCGCGGTGGTGGATCCGAGCTGGTCTCCAGCCTGGATCTGCGATTCGCGGCCCTCGAGACCGCGGCGTTCGGCCAGTTCGAGGCACTGATGGGCATCGTCCCCGGAGCCGGTGCGACTGCCCACCTGCCCCGCCTCGTGGGTCGCGCTCGCGCTCTCGAGATCGTGCTGACAGGCGGGCTCGTCGACGCGGCGACCGCCGAGCGGTGGGGATGGGTGAACCGGGCTCTGCCCGCCGCGGAACTGGACGAATACGTTGAGTGGGTCGCACTGACCATCGCGACTCTGCCCGACGGTGTCCGCGCCGCGGCCACCGAAGCGATCGACGCGGCCGACGGCACGCTCGAGGACGCACTGCGTGCGGAAGACCGCCTGCTCGGTGAAACGTTCACCCCCGTGTCTGGAGAGCTTGCCCGGGCAGCACTCGCGGCCGGGGCTCACACGCGCGAGGTGGAGTTGGACATCGAAGGGGTGCTGCGCGCGAACCTCGTCCGGCATTCGTGACGAGTCGCCCCGCACGGATGGTCGGGCCGGTACGGGCCAGGAAGGACCACCGTCGGCGGACCGACCCGTCAGGCGACCCCCGGCAGGCGGCGCGGCTCCAGGCGTTCCTCCACTGCCGCGTCGCCCTCCCGGGTCACGATGTACGCCCCCTTGCCCGGGGTCTCCGTGACCGCCTCGACCAGCTCCGTGCCGCGGTAGACCAGTCCCACACCGTCGTCGGTGCAGTGGGTGGTGGGGAGGGTGCCGTCCGCCACGAGGTCGTGGACGAGCGGACGGCGCCCCGGGTCGGTGTCGTAGTGCACGCCGTTGCCGTAGGGGAGGAATCCCAACGCATCCGTCACGGGCCGGAGTTCGGGGCCGAACGAGTCCGTGGTCCCGCCCTGGAACCAGCAGATCGACCCCGCGCTGACCCCGCTGAGGACGACACCCGCGTCCCAGGCCCTGCGGAGGACGCGGTCGAGGCCGTGCACCCGCCAGACGGCGAGGAGGTTGGCCACCGAACCGCCCATGACCCAGACGACGTCCTGTTCGAGCACGGTGCCCTCGACGTCGTCGAGGTTGGGCATCGGGAAGAGGTGGAGAGGGGTCAGGTCGAACCCCGCCACGCGCGCGGCCTCGGCCATCCGGGCCGTGAAGTGCTCGGCGTCCCCGATGGCCGTGCCGACGTACAGCACGCGGGGCCGGCGCCCGTGCGCGCCCGACAGGTCGACCGCGTGGTGCACCAGCGCGTCGAACTCCACCATGGTCCGGCCGCCGGTCCGGTGGCCGCCGGAGGTGGCCAGGATGGTGGGCGGCCGGGTCTGCGGTGCGGTGGGCGCGGTCATGGCGACCGATCCTAACCAGGCCCCTCCCGAAATCCTGTTCGCCTCAGGAGCCCTGCGTGTCGGTCCCCTCGGGGTCCCAGTCCAGCAGCCGCACCCGCGCCACCGTCTGCACGTGCCGGCGCATCGCGGCGCCCGCCCGGCCCGGCTGCCGCGCGACGATCGCGTCGAAGATCGCCCGGTGCTGGGTGAGGGAACGGGTGGGACGGCCCGGCTGGCGCAGCGACTCGTGGCGGCTCTCGGTGATCTGACCGGCGATGGACCGCATGAACTCGGCGAGGATGGCGCTGTGTCCCGCGGCCGTGACCGCAGCGTGGAAGAGCCGGTCGCCCTCGACGCCGTGCCCGCCCGCCGCGATCTCCTCGCGCATGTGCACGAGGGCGGAGTCCATGGCGGCCACGTCCTCGTCGGTGCGGCGCTCCGCGGCCAGCTCGGCGAGCTTGGTCTCCAGGGCCTCACGGGCGTCGAGCACGTCGGGCAACCGGCGCCGGCGGTCGACGAGTTGCTCCACCGGTTCCGCGTCGAGGGTGTCCCTCAGGAGGTACGTGCCGCCGCCGTGGCGGACCTCGACCAGCCCCTGCACCTCCAGGACCACTATGGCCTGCTTGACGGAGGCGCGGCTGACTCCGAGCCTGGCCGCCAGGTCCCGCTCGGGCGGGAGCCGGTCACCGGCGCCGAGGCCGCCCTCGGCCGCGTAACTGCGCAGCCGGTCGAGGACCTGCTCGTACAGGCGCGGTTTGGACCCCATGGGCCGCAGTGCGTCGGTCATGTCCGGTCTTCCCCCTTACCTCTCGATCTGGTGGATGAGTGGCCGAGCCAATTTACGTCATCTGTCTTGACGCTCTCCACGACCGCCACCCAATGTGGTTCAGCCACTCAGCCACTTGACCATTCAGCCACTTGACCAGTTGGACCGGCCGAACCGCCCTGGGGCCCAGAGACGGGAGCCCGTATGTCCGCCGAACTGATATCGATCCTCGTGCTCGTCGTGGTGTTCGTGATCGCCACCACCCGCTCCGTCAACATGGGCGCCCTCGCCTTCGCCGCCGCGTTCGGAGTCGGTGAACTCGTCGCGGACCTCGACGCCGACAAGATCTTCGCCGGCTTCCCCGGCGACCTCTTCGTGGTGCTCGTCGGTGTGACGTACCTGTTCGCGATCGCCCGCGCCAACGGCACGACCGACTGGCTGGTGCACGCCTCCATCCGGCTCGTGCGCGGCCGGGTCGTACTGATCCCCTGGGTGATGTTCGTGCTGACCGGCGCGCTCACCGCGATCGGCGCGGTCAGTCCGGCCGCCGTCGCGATCGTCGCTCCGATCGCCCTGAGCTTCGCCGCGCGGTACTCCATCAGCCCGCTGCTGATGGGCGCGATGGTGGTGCACGGCGCCCAGGGCGGCGGCTTCTCCCCCATCAGCATCTACGGGTCGATCGTCAACGGCATCGTCGAGCGCGAGGGCCTCCCCGGCAACGAGGTCGCCCTCTTCCTCGCCTCGCTCGTCGCCAACCTGGTGATCGCCGGCGTGGTGTTCGTGCTCTTCGGGGGTCTGCGGCTGAGGGGTGGCGGCGCCGGCGCCGATGCCAAGGGCGCCGAAGCGGACGGTGGCGGAGGTGCCGGGGACACCAAGCGTGCCGGGGATACCGGGGACACCAGGAGTGCTGGGGATGCCGAGGGCGCCGGGAACACCGAAGGCTCCGGTCAGGACGTCTTCCGGCTCGGCCCCGCCCGCATCGCCACCCTCGCCGCGCTCGTCGCCCTCGTCGTCGCCGTGCTGGCGTTCGACCTGGACGCCGGGCTCACCTCCATCACCCTCGCCGTCCTGCTCAGCACCTGCTGGCCGCAGGACAGCCGCACCGCCGTCACCCAGATCGCCTGGCCGACGGTCCTGCTGATCTGCGGCGTGCTGACGTACGTCGGCGTCCTCGACGAGATGGGCACGATCGACTGGGCGGGTGAGGGCGTCAGCGACATCGGCGTCCCGCTGCTCTCCGCCGTACTGCTCTGCTACATCGGCGCGCTGGTCTCCGCGTTCGCCTCCTCGGTCGGCATCATGGGCGCGCTGATCCCGCTGGCGGTGCCGTTCCTGGCGCAGGGCGAGATCGGGGCGGTCGGCATGGTGGCGGCCCTCGCGGTGTCGGCGACGGTCGTGGACGTGAGCCCGTTCTCGACGAACGGGGCCCTGGTCCTGGCCGCCGCGCCGGACGTCGACCGCGAGCGCTTCTTCCGGCAGCTGATGATGTACGGAGGGACCGTGGTGGCCGTGGTCCCGGCCGTGGTGTGGCTGGCGCTGGTGGTACCGGACTGGGGGTGACACCGGTGTACGGCCGGACCGTGCCCCGGCGATCCTGTACGAACGAACACGGCCTGCGACCGACGACCAAGGAGTACGTACGCGTGTCCTCTCCCTCCCCGGCCCCCTCCCCCGCCCTTTTCCCGGCCCTGACCGAGGCACTGGCGGACCCGGACGGCGGTGCCGCGC
This sequence comes from Streptomyces beigongshangae, assembly GCF_019710745.1. GTDB lineage: Bacteria > Actinomycetota > Actinomycetes > Streptomycetales > Streptomycetaceae > Streptomyces > Streptomyces beigongshangae. Next base: position 27,645 of record NZ_JAHKJW010000037.1, on the reverse strand, counting down.
ACCGGCCGGCCCTGCGCTTCGGCGACCGCTCCCTGACCTACGGCGAACTCGCGGCGGCCGTCGTCCCCCTGGCCGCCCGCGTCGGCGGGGCGGGCCGGGTCGCCGTCTGGGCCACTCCCACGCTGGAGACCGCCGTCGCCGTGGTCGCCGCGCTGCTGGCCGGTGTCCCCGCCGTGCCGCTCAACCCGAAGTCGGGCGGGAGCGAGCTGGGGCACATCGTGGCGGACAGCGCGCCGGCGCTGGTGCTCGCGGCCCCGGGCGAACACCTCCCGGAGGCGCTGGCGTCCCTGGAGCGCGTCGACGCCGACGTTGACGTCGATGTCGACGTACGTGCCACGGGACCGACGGCATCCCCCGGCCCCGAACCCGACGCGGAGCTTCCCGCCCTCGTCGTCTACACCTCCGGCACCACCGGCCCCCCGAAGGGCGCCGTCATCCCCCGCCGGGCCGTCGCCACCACCCTCGACGCCCTCGCGGACGCCTGGCGGTGGACCGGCGACGACGTCCTCGTGCACGGCCTCCCCCTCTTCCACGTGCACGGTCTGATCCTGGGGATCCTCGGCCCGTTGCGCCGCGGCGGCTCCGTCCGGCACCTCGGCCGCTTCGACACGGCGGGCGTGACGCGGGAGTTGAGCGAGGGCGCCACGATGCTGTTCGGGGTCCCGACGATGTACCACCGGATCGCGGAGTCGCTGCCCGGGGACCCGGCGCTCGCGAAGGCGCTGGCACGGGCCCGCCTCCTCGTGTCGGGCTCGGCGGCCCTGCCGGTGCACGACCACGAGCGGATCGCGCAGGCGACGGGGCGGCGGGTCGTCGAGCGGTACGGGATGACGGAGACGCTGATGAACACGAGCGTCCGCGCGGACGGCGAGCCCCGCGCCGGCACGGTCGGCGTCCCGCTGCCCGGCGTCGAGCTGCGGCTGACGGAGGAGGACGGGACGACGGTGCTGGAGGCGTACGACGGGGAGACCGTGGGCGAGATCCAGGTCCGCGGACCGAACCTCTTCACCGAGTACCTGAACCGGCCCGACGCGACCGCCGCGGCCTTCACCGGGGACGGCTGGTTCCGCACCGGTGACATGGCGGTGCGCGACCCCGACGGGTACGTGCGCATCGTCGGCCGCAAGGCCACCGACCTCATCAAGAGCGGCGGTTACAAGATCGGGGCGGGCGAGATCGAGAACGCCCTCCTGGAGCACCCGGGCGTACGGGAGGCCGCGGTCACGGGCGAACCGGACGCCGACCTCGGCGAGCGGATCGTGGCGTGGATCGTGCCCGCCGACCCGCAGTCCCCGCCCTCGGCGGCCGAGCTGGCGGACCACGTGGCCGGCCGGCTCGCACCCCACAAGCGGCCCCGGGTGGTCCACCACCTCGACGTCCTGCCCCGCAACGACATGGGCAAGATCATGAAGCGTGCGCTCGCCCATGGCTGAGGGCGCCGCCGACGGCGTCACGGGCGCGGGGCCCCGCCGGCTCACGGCCCGCGAGGCGGTCGCCCTCGTCGCCGCCGACTTCACCGAGCTGCCCGCCCCGGAGGGGTCGTACGAGCCGGAGGGCTCATACCGCTCGTACGGGCCGGACGGCCCCCTGTCCTGGCAGGGGTACGGCGCCTCGCGCGTCCGGGCCGGGGAGCGTACCGGCGAGCGGGAGTCCGTCGTCTGCGGGACCGCCCTCCTCGGTACGACGCGGGCCGTGCTGATCTCCTTCGAGTTCGGCTTCCTCGGCGGTTCGCTGGGCGAACGCACGGGCGACCGGCTGGAGGCCGCGCACACGTACGCGCGCGAGCACCGCCTCCCGGTCGTCTCCCTCGTCGCGACGGGCGGCAGCCGTATGCAGGAAGGCATGCGCGCGCTGGTCCAGCTCCAGCGCGTGGCACGGCAGTCGGCGCTCACCCGGGCGGCCCGTCTCCCCCAGCTCGCCGTCCTGCGCGACCCGACGACGGGCGGCGGCTGGGCCACGCTGGGCGCGGGCGCCGACGTGGTCCTCGCCCTGCCGGGCGCGCAGGTGGGCTTCGCCGGCTCCCGGGTCCGCCCGCCCGACGCGGACCCGGCCGCGTACACGGCCGAGGCGCAGCTGGCGGCGGGGGCGGTCGACGCGGTGGTGCCCGAACGGGACCTGGCAGGGACCCTGGCGCTCTGGCTGCGCCTGCTGAGCGCCCCACCGGCCGTCCCGGCCGCCGCCGCGTCGGCCGACCCACTGATCACCCCGGCGGCCGTCCCGGCCGCCGGCCCCGTACCCCCTCCCCCGGCGCTCGGCCTCCGCGTCCTCCCGGTCACGGGCTGGGAGGCCGTCCGCAACGCCCGGTCCGCCCGCCGCCCGCGCGCACATGCCTATCTGGACGCGTACTTCGACCACCGGGCGGCGATCGGCGGCGACCGCTGCGGCGGCACCGACGAGGGCATGCTGTGCGGCTTCGGCACCCGGGCGGGGGACGGCCGCACGGTCGCCTACGCCGCCCAGACCGGTACCGCCACGCGCCCCGCCGGCTACCGCACCGCCGCCCGGCTGGTCCGGCTCGCGGACCGGCTCCGCATCCCCGTGCTGACCCTGGTGGACACCCCGGGTGCCGCGAACGGCGCGGAGGCGGAACGGCAGGGCGCGGGCGCGGCGATCGCGGACCTCTTCGCGGCGATGGCGTGCGCGGAGACCCCCCTCACCACCCTCCTGATCGGAGAGGGCGGCTCGGGCGGCGCGCTGGCCCTCGCGGCTCCGGGGAACACCTGGGCCACGCCGGACAGCTACTTCTCGGTCATCGCCCCCGAGCCGGCGGCCGCCATCCTCAAGCGGCCGGCCGCGGAGGTACGGTCCACGGCCGACCAACTCCGCATCCGGCCCCAGGACTTGGTGGAGCTGGGGGTCGTACGGGGCATCGTGGAACCGTCCGGGCCTTCTTCGTGACGTGACCGGCGGAAACCGCGACAGCCCCGAGCGCCGTCCGTGACAATGAAGGTGTTCACCAGTGACGGAGTGACGGTCAACGGGGGTTCTGCCGCGCCATGGACGGATTGGTGGAGTTCAGGACGGCCGACGGGGCCGTGATCGTCGTCGAGGGCGCCGAGGACGAGTCGGGTTCCCGCCTCGTGGCGCGCGGGGACGGGACGGTCCTGGCGGCCCGTACCTTCGAGGGTTCCCTGGAGGGGGTGCGGGCCGCCGCCGAGTCCGCGCTGCGCGTCTTCCGGGACGGTTCGCTGAGGCCCGACTCCGTGGAGATCGAGTTCGGCGTCAGACTGACGGCGGAGGCGGGCGCGCTGATCGCCAAGAGCGCCGTCGAGGGCCATCTCCTGGTCAAGCTCGCCTGGTCGCCCGAGCCGCCCGCCGGTGCCCCGGAGGCCGCGCCGCGCTCATGACCGGTGCTTCCCGGCACGCGGGAATCGGCTGCGGACGGGGCACCGGCGCCGGTTTCCTCGTCACCGAGCAAACCGAGCGACAGGTGCTGACCTGTGCCCACGTCGTCGCGCGCGGCAGCGCCGAAGCGGTCACCGTGTCGTTCGCGCACGGCGGTTACGAGGAGGTCCCCGCCCGGGTGGTCGCGCACGGCGGCCGGGACGGCCGCGAGACCGGCCCGGGTGCCCAGGGAACACCGTGACGGTCGGTTCGCCGGCCGCCGAGCCGACCGCGGCGAAGGCGGTCGGCCTGCGCTTCCCCGGCCGCACCCGCTCCGGGCCGCACAGGCGGCGCCCGGTCCGCCGGGAGCACCACCGCCGGGCGGTCGCCGCCGAAGACCACCCGTCCAGCCGCACCCCGCCCGGCCCACCCCGGAAAGCGACCCCCCGTCAGCTCCCGCACGATGCGTAGGGAGGACCGCCGCCCGGCGGAGTCCCAGCTCTGCGCCCTCGGGAGGACCCGCCATGACCGCCAGTCTGGAGCAGTTGCGCCGCTGTCACTTCGCCGTCGACCTGGGGGCGGCGCGGACCCGTGTCTTCGTGAAGGGGGCCGGGCTGGTCGTCGACCAGCCGAGCGTCGCCGCCGTGAACACGAAGAGCGGCGCCCTGATCGCGGTCGGTGAGTTCGCCGAGAGGATGACGGGGCGCACCCCGCACTACATCCGGGTCGTACGGCCCGTCTCCGGCGGCACGGTCGTCGACATCGAGATGGCCCAGCGCATGCTGCGCCAGCTCCTGGGCGACAAGGTCCGCCGCGCCCTGCGCCGCAGGCCCCGGCTGCGGGCCGCCGCCTGCACCCCGCACGACGCCGACCCGCTGGCCCAGCGCGCGACCATCGAGACGCTCGTCGGCCTCGGCGCGCGGCGTGTCGAACTGGTCGACACGCTCATCGCCGCCGGCGTCGGCTGCGGGCTGCCCGTGGAGCACCCCGAGGCCACCATGATCATGGTGTGCGGGGCCGCCGCCACCCAGGTCGCCGTGTTGTCGCTCGGCTCGATCGTCACCGCCGAGCGCATCCCGGTGGGCGGTGAGGCCATCGACCAGGCGATCGTCCAGCACCTGCGCCACCACCACGAGCTGATGCTGCCCTCGCAGTCCGTACGGCCGCTGCAACTGGCCCTGTCCGGTAACGGGCTCACCTCGCAGGGGCCCGCGTCCACGGAGATCCACGGCCGGGACGTGGCCACCGGCCTGGCCCGTTCCGTCCAGGTGGACACGGCCGCCGTGCGCGACGCCATCCAGACCCCGCTGACCGCCGTACTCGACGGCATCGGCAAGGTGCTGCGCGCCTGCCCGCCGGACCTGGTGGCCGATCTCGTGGACCGCGGGATCATGATGGTCGGCGGCAGCGCGCTGCTGCCGGGCCTGGACCAGATGCTGCGGCAGGCGACGGGAATGCCGGTGCACATCGCCGAACGGCCCGACGTGTGCGCGGTCCTCGGCCTGGGCGCGATGCTGGAGGGCAGGATCGAGCCGATGATCCTGGACCGGGCGGCCGGCTGACCCTCCCCCGGCCTCCACAGACACAGAGCCAGTGACCTCCACCGCGTCAGAGCCCGAACCCGAACCCGAGCCGGACCCGGAGCCCGAACCCGAGCCGGAGCCCGAGCCGGGACCCGAGCCGGAGCCCGAACCCGAACCCGAACCGGACGCCGTACGCGCCTGCCTCCCCCTCCCCCGCCTCCTGGAAACCGTTCTGGGCGTCGGCGACGACCTGGAGCTGCGCGCCACGCTGCAGCGCATCGTGGAGAACGCGGCGGCGCTGACCGGCGCCCGGTACGCGGCGCTCGGCGTGCTCGCACCCGGCGACGGCGGTGACGGCTGTGACGGCGGCGGCCTGGCGGAGTTCTGCACGACCGGACTCCCCGAGGCCGAGCAGGCCCGGATCGGGCATCCGCCCAGCGGGCGCCGGGGCGTGCTCGGCGCCCTCGTCCACGAACGGGAGCCGCTCAGGCTCCGCGACCTGACCACCGACCCGCGTGCGTGCGGACTGCCGCCCGGCCATCCGCGGATGCGCGGCTTCCTCGGCGTGCCCCTGTTCGTCGAGGGCGAGGTGTACGGCAGCCTCTACCTCGCCGAGAAGCGCGGCGGCCCGTTCACCGCCGAGGACGAGCAGGTGGTGCGTCTGCTGGCCGCCCAGGCGGGTATCGCGATCGGCAACGCCCGCCTGTACGAGACGTCCCGCCGCCGGGAGCGCTGGATCGAGGGCGCGGCGGCGGTGACGACGGCCCTGCTCACCGGCGAGGCGGCGGCCGACGCGCTGAGGACGGTCGCCGAGCGGGCCCGCGTCCTCGCCGACGCGTCGGCCGGGGTGATCCTGCAGCCCACGGACGAGGGCGGCATGGAGATCGTGACGGCGTCGGCGCCGGACGACGCGGACGGCCTGGTCGGGACGACCATCGCGCCGGGCAGTGCGGTCCTGGAGCAACTCCTGGGCGGGGAACCGGTCTTCCTGGACGACTCGGCGACCGACGCCCGGATGACGACCCCCGTACGGCACCGGTTCGGGCCGAGCATGATGCTGCCGCTCCAGGCCGGGGGCCGGCTCATCGGCACCCTCGCCCTGCCGCGCCGGCGTGGTGATCCCCCGTACAGCCCGGCGGAGAAGCTGCTGGCCACGCAGTTCGCCTCGCAGGCCGCGCTGGCGCTGGTGCTGGCCGACGCCCGGCAGCGCCGGGAGCGGCTGGCCGTCTTCGAGGACCGCGACCGGATCGCCCGTGACCTGCACGACCTGGTCGTCCAGCGGCTCTTCGCGACGGGCCTGATGCTGGAGTCCACGCGGCGCCGCACGGCCGCGGAGGAGCGGGACGCCGAGGTCCACGCGACGCTGGGCCGGGCCGTCGAGGAGCTCGGGTCGACCGTCCAGGAGGTCCGTACGGCGATCTTCGCCCTGCAGCAGCCGCCCGCCGACGCCCCGACCACCTTCCGCGGCAAGGTGCTCCGCGAGACGGCGGGCGCGGCGGCGGTCCTGGGCGTCCAGCCGTCGGTCCGGTTCACCGGCCCCGTCGACACCCGTATCCCGCCCCCGGTGGCCGGGCACCTCCTCAGGGCCCTGCGCGGCGCCCTCGCCACGGCGTCCCACCGCGCCGGCCCGGCCCGTGTCGCCGTCCTGGTCGACGCGACGGTGATCCTTCCGGACGGCCGCCCCGGAGTACGCCTGACGGTGTCCGACGGCGGTGACGCGGACGATCCCGGAGGCGCGGGGGCCACGCCGGCGACGTGGCAGTCACCTCTGTGACCGCAGGACCTCGGTACGCGCCTTTCGGTCCTGTCTGCCTATGGTCTGCCCGATTTCTCACCTGCATGATGGACGGGACCCACTGCCCACGGAGCGGAGGACACCTTGGACCCCTTGTCCCTTGCCATCGCCGGAGCCCTCGCAGCCGGTGTGGCGACCGGAGCAGGCGAATCCGCGGGCACGGCCCTGCCCGCGCTCTTCCGGCGGATCAGGGAACGGTTCGCGGGTCGCCCCGAGGTGCCGCAGTCCCAGGCACAGCTTGCGACGGCGCTGGACGAGGAGTTCAGCAGCGATCCCGGCTTCCGCCAGGAATGCCAGAACCTGTGGAACCAGGCGACCGGAGACGGAGTCGTCAACTCCTTCCACGGACAGGCCAAGAACGTGGTGCAGGTCCGCGACGTCCACGGCGGCCTGACGATGGAGTGACCGGGTCCGGTGCCCCACCCCGTCGGCCACCTCGTCACCGGCGAACGGCGGGAAGATCCATGTCCCGTGCGATCGCCCGGCGTTCGTGGTCCCGCCAGGCTCCCCCGATCCTGATGAAGCCGGGCGAGAAGCCTTCCTTGCGGAAGCCGAGCCGCCGGACGAGCCTCCGGGAGGCCTCGTTCCCGGGCTGGATGCCGGCCTCCAGGCGGTTCGGACCGAGGCGCCCGAAGGCGTGGTGCACCGCCGGCGCGACACCTGCCGACATACGACCCCGGCCCGCATGAGGAAGGAATGAGGAAGGAACACGGCGTACCCGAGTACGCCCTTCTGGTAGGGATCACCCACGATGTCGTTGATATTGGTCACCCCCACCAGGTCTCCCCTGTCCTTGGGGCAGAGAAGCCCTCGGAAGTACGGGGAAGCCGTACCCAGGGGCGGTGAAGACCGGCACTGATCCGGGCCAGTCCGAGAAACTCCGCCTCGTCGTCGGCGACAACCGGCCGGAGCACGACGTGTGACACTCGATCACATGCGAAACCCGCCGAGGGCGTCCACGCCACCGGCCGGGAACCAACCCCGTAGCACCACGGGCAGCGGGACGGCATGCCGTTGCCGTGCCGCGACCGAGGGGGGTCGCCCACTGCCTGACCCCCTCCGGCTCCGGAATCGGCGGAGACGGGTGCGTTCCTCGTCCGACGGCGGCCGACATCAGGCGCCTCACCCGCGGAGCACCGCGGCGGGACACAGGAGGGGCCCCCGGGCGCCCGGTCTGAGCGGTGCGGACCACGCACACCTGCGGGACGGGACCGACCCGGTGAGTGAGTGGTCCGTCGAGCCCGCCGGACGCGCCGGGCCGCCGAGCCGAGGTTTCAGAGACCTCACGCCCGGCGATACGTCCTGGCGATACGTTTCCGCAGTTCAACAACCTGCATGGTGGGGCGGGTGGGACTCGAACCCATTTCAGTGACGCGTCTCACCTGCGAAGACGCCGAAGGGCCGGATATATCCATCTGTTTCAATCCAGCTGCATCCTCCTCGATCCTGCTCAATCGGAAGCCGTGCGGCGTTCGCTGCACCGTGAACTCCCCGCCGCGCGAGTCCCCCGCGCCGGAGAAAGGCATGAAAAACCGCCCTTCAACATCACCGGGCCGATCCTCGGAGTTGCAACAGGCTCCCACTTCCCTTGCCCCTGTGACCCGCCACAGAGGGTCACGCCCCTGAGAGCGCAACGCGCACCGAAACGCCGCCCGCGCAGGAGGCCGGGATCTCGTTCAGCCGAGGCGGCGGCACATGTGGCGACGAGTTCGTCCCGCATCAACCCGCATCCTTCCTGATCTCGCCGACCCAAGGACCTCATGGACACGACGGGCGACGGCACAGCCGACATCACCGCCCTGGCCGCAGAAGCATCCAGGCATCCCCTCAGGACGACGGCAAGCAGCTCGTTCCCACGGGCAGCGAGCTGCTCCTCAAGGGGTTCGGACACGGCAAGCCAACGGATGGTCCGCCGACGAGTACCGTCTCATCGCCAGCTGTCACGACGGCGGCTTCGCCCGTGCGGAAGACAGGGCGTGTGAAGTTGGCCGCCGACGAGGTGCCCCTGGCTGGGGTCCTTTCCGACGGCCCCGCCCCGAACCGGGCATGCGGCTTTTCACCGCACCCGGCTCTCCCGTGCCGTTCTTCGTGAGCTGTTTGGAGCGTCCGTCGTCGTTCTCGGTATCGGCTCCGGACCCACCGACACTCCGCGCAACGTGCCACCGGCCTCGGCGGCGTCGGTCCAATTGCTGGAGAGAGCGGCCCTGGCCGCCGCTACAACGCCGCGGACGAAGGTGCACGCCGGGCAGTACTCATACGTCAGGACGGTCGGCCATACGTCGGTGCTGTCCGAGACCGAGAGCGGCGAGATGGAACTCCTCCGCGAGGACGAGGACATGGAGCAGTGGACATCGGTAGACGGCAGTAAGCGGAGTCTGCAGCGCAAGGACGACAACGACAACCTGCTGCCCGGCGCCCCGGGCCGGGGCAACCTGAACTCACCGACCTACAACTTCCTGGCTGCCCTACCGACCGACTCCGAGACCCTGTTGAAGCGGATCAGCGACGACGCCGAGAAAAATCATGGAACCGGTTCCGGCTCCACGACGGGACTCGATTAGGAGGCATTTGTCACGATCGGCGACCTTCTGCGCAACGGGGTGACTCCCCCCGAGACGTCCGCGGCCCTCTACCGGGCCGCTGTCCTCATCCCCGGAGTGGACGTCGTTCCCGAAGCAGTGGACGCGGCAGGCCGGCACGGGGTCGCCGTCTCCCGAACACACGACGGCGAACGCACCGAGTGGATTTTCGACAGGAGCACGGCCCAACTTCCGGGAGAGCGCACCGTCCTCGTAGAGGACAGCGCCTGGGGGAAGGCCGGCACCGTCGTCACCTCCGTGGCCCTCGTCGACCGCGGCATCGTCGACGAGGCCGGACAGACTCCGTAAAAGCTCTTCGCAACACAGCGCATTACACCGGTAACAGAGATCACGCAAGATCGAACATCAGGGCGATTGTGATCGAGAATCCGACATAATCGATCACATTCCCCCTGCACTCCGGTACTTACTGTGAGTCTCCTGTGACGCACTGACACAACTTCGTCACAGGAGAACCCAGCATGCGCCTTACGCGCGCTCTCGTCCCGTCCGTCGCTGCTCTCTGCACCTTGGCGGCGAGTCCGACAACCGCAACCGCAACACCGGAGCCCTCCCCGTCGCCCGAGATCGGAAATCGCGGGGTGCGGAGCTCAGGGGCCACGCCCAAGGACGCTCGCACCATCCGGGCGCCACAGGCAAAGGAAATGACTGGAAGGTGAATACCGATGAAGCCATGATGATGCTCCGTTACGGATTCCTGGGAGGAGGCATGCAAGATCAAGGAAGGGCCGGCCGAAGAAAGGAATGAGACTGCGACTGTGCGGCTCTTGGCAGTCGTGAGTGCACCGCAAACCCGGTGTAGAGCGGGCACCCTTGCGCCCGCCGGGCATTTCGGGGCGGCCCTAAGGTGCGGTCGCGATCTCGCCAGGACGCACTGGCGACGACAAGCTCGCCGTTCCTGTTCAGGGCCTGTGCACGCCCTTACCGGGCCGGCGGCCCGGGCCGCGCCCGAAGACCCCCGGTGACCGGCTCCCGTCCAAGGTCCAACAAGTCGAAATCGCGTCAAAAATCGCGAGGCGCATTGATGCGGGGAATCCGCATTGACTTTGTGCCCGAGGTGGTGATCATTGGAAACATGACTACTGCTGTGCCTTCTCCGCTTTCGGCCAATACCGCCCGACGTTCCGTGAGTTACGGTCCGGCCAGCCGGGATTCCGGAGCGTCAGGAGTGCTACCCGGGCGTCGTCCCGCCGGCCCCCGGGCGCAGCAGTGCACGAGGATTGTCGAGCCCGACCGTCCGCGCGCTCACGTCGCACAGGCACGGTTCACGACATCCGCGTGCCGCTGGGCATATCACAGAGACGGGGACATGCGGTGACCCACACGCTGTCCTTCAAACTGCTGGGGCCGCTGGAGATCTCGGTGGACGGCGAGACGGCCTTGGTGAGCAGCGCCCGTCAACGGGCCGTGCTGGCCACGCTGTTGCTGTCACCCGACCGCACGGTGTCGGTGGCGACGCTGACGGAGGCCGTATGGCAGGGCGCTCCGCCGACCACCGCGCGTAACCAAATAGCCATTTGCATTACCGCACTTCGTAAAATTTTTCGGGAAAAGGCTTTGGTCGAAGATCTCATCGAGACGCGCCATCCTGGTTATATCCTCCACTCGAAACACTGTTATATCGACCTTCAGGACCTGAGCGAAACGGTCGCGCGGGCACGCCTCACCTCGGCGCACGACGAACGCGTCGACGAGGCCGCCGCCCTTTTCGAGCACGCTCTGGCCCTGTGGAGGGGGCCTGTCCTGGAGGGTCTTGCGGGCGACCGGATCGACGACACGGTCACCCAGCTTTCCGAGTTCAGGCTGGACATCAACGAGGAGTACGCGGCGCTGCAACTGCGCCTCGGCGGACACCACTCGGTCATCACGCGGCTCACCGCACTCGTCAAGGAACACCCCCTGCGCGAGCAGGCCAGAGCCCACCTCATGCACGCGCACAACCTGGCGGGGCGGCGCGCGGAAGCCCTCCAGGTGTACCGGGAGGGTCGCCGGGCCCTTGTCGAGGAACTGGGCATCGAACCGGGATGCGCCCTCCAGGAGCTGCACCAGCAGATCCTCCAGGACGCGAACGAGCTGGAGGGGTTCACCGCACAGCCGGCACAACCCGCACCGGCCACACCCCCCACCGCCAGGCCCGACGCCGCCGCCACCAGCACGGTCGCAGGCTCCGTCGCGGCAGCCGCCTCCGCCCGTACCCCGGCAGCCGCCCCCGCCGGCCACACCCACGGCATCGCCGTCGCCGTGCCCGCGCAACTACCCCTCCCGGTCACCGCGTTCACCGGGCGCCTGCCGGAGATCGGTGTGCTGGACCGGCTGCTACCCGACGACAGCGACCGCGGCCCCCTCTCGGTCGCTGTCATCTCCGGGGTGAGCGGCATCGGCAAGAGCGCGCTGGCCGCGCACTGGGCGAACCGGGTCGCCGACCGGTTCCCCGACGGCCAGCTCTTCATCGACGTACACGGCTATCACGAGTTCGACCAGCCGCTGTCGCCCATGTCCGTGCTCGACCAGTCGCTGCGGGGCCTCGGTGTGCCCAGCGCGCAGATCCCGGCGCATCTCCAGGAACGGTCCGCCCTCTACCGTTCGCTCCTGAACAACCGCAAGCTGCTCATCATTCTGGACGACGTCCGGTCCTTCACGCAGATCCAGCCGCTGCTACCAGGGCGCGGCCAGTGCTTCGTACTGCTCACGAGCCGTGACCCGTTGGATGAGCTGACCAGTGACTACGCGGCCGTACGGATCCATCTGAAGCTCATGACGCCGGACGAGGCCGACAGCATGCTCGCCACCGTGATCGGGGCCGAGCGGGTCGCCACCGATCCGGCCTCCGCGGCCCGGCTGGTCGACCTCTGCGGGCGGCTGCCGCTGGCCCTGCGCATCGCCGCTGGCCGGCTGGCCACCCGGCCCCACTGGTCGCTGCGCCAGCTGGTCTCCCGCCTGGAGGACCGCTACCGACGCCTGGACGTCCTGAGCCCGAACGACGGCGGCGTACGGGCCGGATTCTGGCTCAGCTACCGGGAGCTGTCCCCCGACGCCGCGCGGCTCTACCGGCGCCTCGGGCTGCTCCCGGTGACCACGTTCGCCGCCTGGACGGCCGCCGCCGTCCAGGACCTGGACGTGGACCAGGCCGAGGATCTGCTCGAACAACTCGTGGACGCCCAGCTGCTGGAGGTCTCCACCATGATTCCGGGTGCGCCCGTCCGATTCCGTTTCCAGGAACTGCTGCGGCTGTTCGCATGGGAGCGCGCCCACGCCGAGGACTCCGAGGAGGACCGGGACGACACCATCGAGCGGACCTACGGCACCATGCTCACCCTCGCCGACGCAGCGCACCGGCAGCTCTACGGCAAGGGCCATCTCGCTCCCCACCAGGCCCGGCTCGAAGTGGCGCTGCCCGAGGAGACGGTCGCGGAACTGCTGGAAGATCCCCTGGAGTGGTTCGAGTCGGAGCGCACCTCCCTCGTCAACATGGTTGCCCACGCCTCGCAGAGCGGGACCTCCGCGCACGCCTGGGGGCTGACCGCGCGCACCATGCCGCTCTTCGAGATGCGGAACTACCTGGAGGACTGGCAGCAGACCGCGCAGGCCGCCCTGGACGGCGCGCGAAGCGCGGGCGACGACCCGGGGGCCACGATCATGCTGCGCTCCCTCGGCACGTTGGCGATCTACCAGCGGCGTTACGCGGAGGCAGACTCCCTGCTCTCCTCCGCGATGGATCTGCTGGAGCGGAGCGACGACCTCCATGAGCGGGCCATCGTGCTGCGCAACCTCGCGCTGTGTTCCCGCTTTAAGGGGGACCTCGACAGCGCTGCCAAGCACTGCCGTGCGGCGCTCGACTGCTTCGGCCGGACAGACGACCCGACCAGCCGGTCCCACGCGCTCGGGCTGCTCGCCCAGATCGAGCTGGAGCGCGGCGAGACCGGCCTCGGCATCACGCTGCTGCGTGAGGCCATAAGGACGAACGACGAGGCCGGTTCCGTACGGGGCAAGGCACAGAACATCTACCGGCTCGCCGAGGCCTACCTCCGGGCCGGCGAACTGCCGCGGGTCGAGCAGAGCTGCCGCGAAGTCATCACGTTGACACGTGCACAGGGCGACCGGCTGGGCGAGGCATACGCGCTGCGGGCCATGGGCGAGGCACAGTGGCGGCAGAATCGCTCCGCCGAGGCGGAGGCCATTTTGAGGGAGGCGCTCACGGCGGCCGAGGACGTCGGTGACCGGTTCCTCCAGGCCCGGATCGAGACCGACCGGGCCTGCGCCGAGGCCATCCGCGGGGACTCCGCGGCCGTCGTACGGCTCCAGCACGCCCGGGAGATCTTCCGCTTCCTAGCCGCGACCGCGTGGGAGGAACGCACCGCCCAGATCACGGACATGGTCGGCACCACCCGGCAGGGCGCCCGCGTCGACGCGGACACGCTGGCCCGGCTGCTCGGCACCCGTTGAACCGACGGCCGTGCCGATCGCTCACGCCCACACGCCGCCTCTCCGCTGCCAGGCGGTCCGTCCGCCCCAGGACCGCATTCCGCATTGCCGGCGTGAAGGCGGATCGAAAAGGCGCCTTCCTGCTGTGCGCCGATGAAATGCACGGGCCCTGCGGGTAACAGCCCGCAGGGACCCGACGTATCTCCACCTCCGTGCCGAACAGCCTCGCGCCGGCGCCTGGGACCTCGGCCTGGTCCTGCTCCATCCGGCACACGAGGAGGGCTCCGGGGGCCGGCCGGTGAAGGAGCACGATGCCGCAGGCCGACGTCGTTCGGCCCGAAGCCGCCCGCGGTCTGGTGCTGCGCAGTCCCGAACACCGATGAGCCGTGGCCGACGGTACGAGAGGGCGGGCCCGGTACGTCGGGCCCGCCCTCTCGTACCGTCAGCTCCGTCAGGCAGCCACTCCCGCCCCCTGAGCCTCCGCCGCCTCCGCGAGCAGGGCGCCGACCTGGCTGTTCACCTCCAGGTACCGGCTCTCCAGCTCGCCCTTCAGGAACGTCTCGCGGATCGCCGCGCGCTGGATCTTGCCGCTCGTCGTCCGCAGGATGCCGCCGCGCCGGACCAGGGCGACGGCCCCCGGCCGGACACTGAACCCACGCGCGATGTCGGCCTTGACCCGGCCGGCCAGCTCCTTGAGACCGTCCTGGTCGATGCCGCCGCGCACCTCGTGGGCGACGACGAGCTGGTCCTCGACGCTGCCGTCGGAGTGCTGGACGGGGACGACGAAGGCCGCGCCGAACAGGCCGACCAGCTCGCTCTGTTCCGCCCGCAGGAAGTGCTCGACGTCCTGCGGGTAGATGTTCCGGCCGCGAAGGATGATCAGTTCCTTGATCCGGCCGGTGACGTAGATCTCACCGTCGTGGACCGTGCCCAGGTCGCCGCTCCTGACATAGCCGCCGTCCCCGTCCGCCGTCTGAACCCGGAAGGTGTCACGGGTGGCGTCCTCGCGGCCCCAGTACCCCTGCGCCACGCTCGGGCCGCGCAGCCAGATCTCCCCGATCCGGCCGGCGGGCAGCACCTCGCGGCTGGCCGGGTCGACCACACGTACGTCATAGGCGGCCGCCGCACCGCAGCTGACGACGTCACGGCCGGAATCCCCAAGGCTCACCGGGTGGAACTCATGGCGCTGCAGGCGCTCCTCGTCGATGTGGCTGACGGTGAGCTCGCGGGGGCCGGTGCCGGAGATGAAGACCGTCGCCTCAGCCATGCCGTAGCACGGGGCCATGGTGTCGCTGCGGAAGCCCGCCGGGGCGAAGCGCTTGGCGAAGGCGGTCAGGGTGGACGCCTGCACCGGCTCGGAGCCGTTGGCGGCGAACCGCCATCGCGACAGGTCCAGTTGGGACAGCTGCTCATCGGTGACCTGGCGCACGCACAGCTCGTAAGCGAAGTTGGGCGCGGCCGACCATGTGATATTGTACCTGTCGATCATCTGGAGCCACCAGTGCGGCCGCTTCAGGAACGTGGTCGGGCTCATCAGCACACAGGATCCGCCCAGCAGCAGCGGCGGCAGCAGGATCGCGAGCAGTCCCATGTCGTGGTATTGCGGGATCCAGGAGCCGAAACGGCTGGTGCGGTCGAGGCCGAAGGCCTCTCCGAGGATCTGCGAGTTGTGCAGCAGGTTCCCCTGGTTGACCATCACGCCCTTGGGGGTGGAGGTCGACCCGGAGGTGTACTGGAGCAGCGCCAGGCTGTCGTGGTCCGCCTCGGGCATGATCCAGGAGGCCGCGTGGGCGTCGGTGAACGCGGGACCGTCCGTGACGGCGCAGTCGATTCCGGATGCCGAGTCGGAGCCTGCCCAGTCCAGCACGGACGGCGCGGCCGCCTGGCTGGTGAGGATGGCGGTGACGGAGGCGTTCTCCACGATGGAGTCCACCCGGCGCCGCTGGTGGCTGTACTGGCCCGGCAGCGAGGACGGGACGGCGACCATTCCGGCGTAGAGGCATCCCACGAACGCGGCGGCGAACTCCAGGCTCTCGGGGTAGAGCAGCAGTACCCGGTCGCCCGGTGCGTACCGGGCCTGGAGCCAGCCCGCGATTCTGCGGGCCTCATGGTCCAGCCGGGCGTAGGACCAGGTCTCGGCGCCGTCCGGCGTGGACGGATCACGGACGAAGATCACCGCGGGGTCGTCCGGGGTGGTCAGAGCGTTCTCACGGATGCGCGCCGTGGCGCTGGGAGCCTGCATGAGCTGGTTGTGCTGGGACATGGAACCCCCTGGGTACGTGGTGAGCGGGGAGACGCGCCACGCGGCCCCCCGGGTATGTGGTGAGCTGGGAAACGCGATACGTCAGGACCTGGCGCTCGTCGCTGCCGTCACCAGTCATCGGCCGCCCCCAGCGTCAGCAGCGCGTCCAGCTCGCTGGTGTCGACCAGGGCGGGTGCCGACACGGGGCCGTCGATGTCGGCGACGGCGGCGGTGAGCAGATGGACGTAATGGTCCAGGAGCCGCCTGACGGTGCCCTCGTCGAACAGGTCCGTCGCGTAGCGGAACACGGCGGTGAGGGAGGAGGCGCTCTGCCGCATCTCCACCGAGATGTCGAACTGGCCCTCCAGCTGCGGCACGTCGACGAGGCCGACGCTCAGGCCGCCGTACTCCGTGCTCGTGCCGTGCGCCGCCGCCTCGGTGACCTGCTGGAGCAGCGGTTCCAGCCGGCTCGGCGCGACCATCGTGAAGGCCATGCGCACCGGCGGGTTCCGGCTGCCGTACCGGTCCTCCCCTGCGAGCAGGGCGTACGGGTAGCCGATGTGCTTCATTGCCGACATGACCTGGCGCTGCGCCTGGCCCGCCGCGTCGGCGAACGTCGTGCTCGCCGTGAAACGGGCGGGCAGTACCAGGGTGTTCACCAGATAGCCGACGACCTGGCGCATGCCGGGGCCGCTGCGGGTGGTGGTCGGGCAGCCGATGAGGAAGTCGGTCCGGCCGGTGTAGCGGTGGACCAGGGTCTGGAAGACGCCGAGCAGCAGGGCGAAGCCGGTGACGCCCGACCGTCGCGCCGTCTCACGGAGCTTCGGCAGCAGCTCGTCGGGGATGCGCAGTTCACAGGTCGCCCCGTTGAACACGCCGGGCCGGTCCTCGCCCCGCGGCCGGTCGGGCAGCAGCTCGGCGGCGACCGCGCCGTCGGTGAACTCCTGCCAGAACTTCTGGAGTTCTTTCCGGCGCGGACCGGCCAGCAGCCCCTGTTCCTGGGTGACGTAGTCGTCGTACCCGCGCTTCAGCGGGGCCGGCGGTGCGGCGCCGTCCGCCGCATAGGCGTCCAGCAGCTCCTGGAGCAGCAGCCACTGGGAGGTGGCGTCGGTGACGATGTGGTGGGTGGAGAGCACCAGCACCGCGTCCTCCGGTGCCAGCTTCAGCAGCAGGGCCCTGCAGGTTCCCTCCCCGGTCAGATCGAACGGGGTGTCCCCGAACTCCCTGACCACCTTGTTGATCTGGGATGCTCCGGTGACGGCCGGAGGCTCGCGGACCTGGAGGGTGACCGACTCCGGCTCCCCGACGAGCCGCCGGGGGCCCGCCGGAGTGTCGGCGAAGGTGGAGCGGAGCACATCGTGCCGCTCCACCACGGTGCGCAGGGCCCGGCGGACCCGGCCCGCGTCGAGCGGGCCGTGGATGCGGAGGGCGGCCTGGACGTTGTACGCGGGGCTTTCGGGGGCCATCCAGTACAGGAACCAGAGCGCTTCCTGCCCGACCGACAGGGCTCTGGCCCCGGGTCCGGTCTCCGCCATCAGCGGGCGCCGAGCTCGGAGTGGATGTGGGCCGTGAGCGCGTCGATGGTGGGGTGGTCCCAGGCGAGGGTCGCCTCGACGAGGATTCCGTACTCGTCCTCGACGTCACCACACAGCGTGAGGGCGTAGACGGAGTCCAGGCCGATCTCGACGAGCAGACCATCGTGGGCGATGTCCTGCGGGGTGACGTCGAGGAAGTACGCGACGCGCTCGGTGAGCCAGGTACGGACGGTCTCGACGGTCGCCGCGGTGCTGACGTCGGTGCTGATGTCGGTGGTCAGATCGGACATGAGGAGGCTCCTTGATATGTGCAGGGTGTGGAAGTTGGTCGGAAGAGGCTTTTGGTCCGGATACGGATACGGGTTCGGGTACGCCTTGACGTCAGGCGAGCGATAGCTGCGGACGGCCGAGGTCGAAGCCCTCATGGTTTTTCTCCCTGAAGATCAGTTCGTCGAAGAGCCGCTGCTCCGTCGAGTCGGGCAGGGCGCCCAGGTCGTGGCCGAGCCGGGCTGCGATCCGGTGCAGGGCACCGGTCAGCCAGTCGGCCTCGCGCAGGAACGCGTCGTCGCTGTGCTGGTTGTGCTGCCAGATGCCGAGGCAGGAAGCAGCCATGGCGAGCTGGGCGTAGCGGTCGGCCAGGGCGAACCCGGCCCGGCCGGCGACCACGGAGTGCTCGCTCGGCGGCAGCGCGAGGCAGCGTTCGCGCAGGTCCGCGAGGTCCGTGAGCAGCAGCTCCACCAGGCGGGCCGCGGCGTCCGGCAGCTGGGCCCGGGTCCCCGGATGGGAGAGCATCGCGGTCAGATGGTCGGCGCCCCGTGAGGTCAGTTCGAGGGCCCCGTAGTCGATGTCGCCCAAGGGGGCGTCGAGCTCGAACAGATCCTTGGGCGGGCGCGGGGCGCGTAGCCAGCTCGTCGCGGCGAGACGGGGCAGCTGGGGCAGCATCGTGGCCTGGCACACGGAGGCGTTGGCGTGGGCGAAGGTGATGGCGGGCAGGTCCCGGGCGAACTTCTGGAAGATCCCGTACGTACCGTCGCGCAGATAGGAATTGGCGCCGAGCACGGTGCCGAGCGCGTGCGAGGACCGGTGCAGCACCTTGGGTACGAGGTACTTGTTGGCCGCCGTCAGGACGCTGGTCTGGCCGGGCAGGACGTGCAGGGCGCGGCAGGCCACGGTGGACAGGCAGTCCCCGGCGAGCAGGTCGAGGAAGGCACCGACCAGGGTGGCCCTGGCATGCGGGAGAGCGGCGACGCGGCGGCCGTACAGCTTGCGGTCGAGCGCGAAGCGGGTCACGGTGCGCAGCAGGGTGTCCGAGGTGCCGACCATCATGCCCGGCAGGACCGCGCGGGTGGTCTGGAAGGCGCGCAGCACGGTCTCCATCGCCCCGCCGACCGGGCCGATCGGCGCATCGGCCGGCACCGGGTAGTCGGTGAACTCGGCGCCGCCGATGAGGCAGCCGCGCAGGCCCACGGTGGGGTAGCGGACATCGCGGTCGACACGGTCGGCGGGGCCGTCGACGAGGTCAACGAAGAGATGGGAGTGGCTGCGGTTGCCCGGGCCTTCGCCGGTGCGGGCGAGCAGCACGACGGCGTCGGCCCGGCCGAAATTGTTGACGATCTGCTTGCGGCCGTTGATCAGGATGCGGTCGCCGTGTGTGGTGGCGGCGAGGTCGGTGCGGGTGAAGTCGTTGCCGTGGGCGAGTTCGTTGTATCCGGCCGCCGTCTTGCCGCCGCCGAGCAGGATGTCGGCCATCCGCCGCTGCTGGTTCTCGTTGCCGGAGGTCCACATCGCGGAGCCGGAGATGTAGCTGGTGAACCCGTACCCGAGCGCCAGGGTGGGGTCGCGGCGGGAGAGCGTACGCATCATGAGCATCAGGCGCTCGATGTCGACGAGGCGGCCGCCGAGTCGCCGGGGGACGAACTCGGCGTTGAATCCGAAGGAGCCCAGGGCCTTCTCTCCCTCGGGGAGGATCTCGCCGCGCTCGTCCGCTTCGAGTACGGCCCGGAAGCCCAGCGGATTGTCACGGTCGTGGGCGTCTCCGAGCACCTGTTCGAGGTCGGCTGTTGTGCACGAGGTGTCGGCAGTCGTATTCATGACGTCTCCAGAAGGGGCTGTGCCATGTGCGCGGAGGCGGTGCCGGGCGCGGCCAGCGGGAAAGGCAGCAAGGAGAACATCTCCCCCGTCCGGAACTGGTCCAGGAGCGGCGGCATCAGCCGGTCGAGCACGGCCGTGGGATCCGTCGCGGCCTTGGGGGCCCCCGCGCCGTCGCCCTCCCCGGCCATCGCCGGCAGCACGCCCGGTGCCAGGCGGTTCACCAGTCGGCTCAGACAGGCCTCCAGCCACAGGCCGTCCTGCCAGAGCGCGTCGACGGCCGCGGTGTCCCGCGCCACCGTGTCCCGGTTGCGCAGCCACACCTGGAGGCAGGCGGCCGCGGCCGTGCACAGGGTGTAGCGGTGGGCCAGCGAGAAGGCTCCGGCCGGTACGTCGCGGGGGGTGGGGCGGTGGGCCGCCATCTGCCGGTGCGTCTCGTCGGTGGTCTCCAGGAGGTCCTCGGCCAGAGCCAGGACCGCCGGGGGGACCTGGCCGTCGGCGGCCAGCTTCCGGAGCTCGGCGACGCCCGCGGGCAGGGAGGCGGCGATGCTGTTGCCGGTGCGCGAGGTCAGGTCGAGCCGGGCCGGGTCGAAGTCGGGGACCTGGGTGGTCAGGTTCGCCGCGGTGGCGAGGCCCTCGGCGTCCGTGCGCCCGGCGCGGTAGCTGCGGGCGAGGGCGCCGAACTGGTTGATCAGGGCATTCAGGTTCACAAGGGTGTTGCCGTCGAAGATGCCGACGATGCGGTGGTCGCGCTCCAGCTTCGCGAAGGCGCCGTGCGCGAACTCCTCGCTGAGGAAGGAGCGAGCGCCCAGGAACTGGCCCATGGAAGAGATGAGTTCGTCCACCGTGCTCGGCACCAGGTACTTCAGCGCGCTCGACGTCACGCTCATCTCCTCGGTGAGCGCGTGGACTCCGCGCCCGGCGACGAGGGTGGCCGCCTCCATGGTGAGGAGGTCGGCGTAGGCCTCGGTCAGGCTGCGGTGCGCCTGCGGCAGGTCTATGAGCCGCTTCCCGTACAGCTCGTGCTCCAGACCGAACCCAGCCGAGATGCGCAGTGCCCGGTCGGCCGCGCCGAGTGACAGAGCGGCGCAGATGGTACGGGTGATCTGCAGGCTCCGCAGGACGATCTCGATGCCCTGCCCCTCGGCGCCGATCAGGGCACCGGCCGGGACCTCGGCGCCGTGGAACGCGATGCCGCTGATGTCCGCGCCCCGGATGCCGTGGGTCTTCGCGGCGGGCAGGGTGCTGTACGTGCCGGGAGCGAGCCGTTCCTTGTCGGCCAGCAGCAGGCTGTAGCCGCGGGTGCCGCCCTCGGGTGCGGTGCGAGCCAGGACGCAGACCAGATGGGACCGGGTGGCGTTGTTGATCAGCCACTTCTCGCCGTCGAGCCGGTATCCGTCCGCCGTGGCGGTGGCGGTCAGCCCGCCGGACAGCAGATCACTGCCGTGGTCCCGCTCGGTGAGCGCCCAGGACACCACCGCACCGGCCGACACCCGTTCCCCGAGCGCCCCCGCCTGATCCGCCGTACCGCCCACCCAGGTGCTGACCGCGCCCAGATAGGTCTTGGTGTGGGCGATCGCGACGGTCAGATCGCGCCGGGCCACCACGCGGACGAGTTGGAGCAGGTCCTCGTAACTGCGCAGCTCCCCGCCGTGCCGCACGGGCACGTAGTGCGAGGGCAGCCGCTGCTCGTCGAGCCGGCGTACCGCGTCCTCGGGAAACTCCTCCAGCGCGTCGAGTTCACGCAGCCGGCCCGCGAAGAAGGGGAGGTCCTGGCGGTGGGGGTCGCCCAGGTCCTGGTCGAAGCTGCCGGCCAGGTCGTACGGCACGTAGCGCGCCGGCCGGTCCGGTACTAGCTGAGGTCTCGTCACAACTCCACCTGAATCAGAGAACATGTGAATTCCGGAATAGCCCCAGTCTTGAGCACCCACCGGAGCGCTGTCGCGGGCCCGGGCTGACAGGACCTTGCGGTGGCACTTCCCTGCCAGGGAAGAAGCCGTAACTCCGTTTGGGCGGCGGCTACTGTCTCCATTGCACGCCTACAGGTGAGAGGGAATCCATGCCGGAAAGATCGAATTCGGGGATTCTGGGTACGATCGGCAAGACGCCCCTGGTGAAGCTGGAAAGAATGTTTCCCGAGGGGCAGTCAGAAGTCTTCGCCAAGATCGAGCGCTTCAACCCAGGTGGCAGTATAAAGGACCGAAGCGGCCTCAATATGATCGTCGAGGCGCTGCGCAGCGGAGAAATCACGCCGGGGCGTTCGGTCGTCG
The DNA here is from genome assembly GCF_019710745.1 of Streptomyces beigongshangae. GTDB lineage: Bacteria > Actinomycetota > Actinomycetes > Streptomycetales > Streptomycetaceae > Streptomyces > Streptomyces beigongshangae. The sequence continues at coordinate 5,846 of NZ_JAHKJW010000037.1, read as the reverse complement.
TGGAATCGAGTTCGGGAAATTTGGCGGTCGGACTCGCCCAGATATGCAGGTATTTCGGACTGCGCTTCATCTGTGTGGTCGACGCCAAGACCACCGAACAGAATCTGGCCATCCTCAAGGCCTACCGGGCCGAGGTCGAGGTGGTAGACGAAAGGGACGCCGCCACCGGGGAGTTCCTGCCCGTCAGACTGCGCCGGGTACGCGAACTGCTGGAGAGCGTTCCGCACGCGTACTCCCCCAATCAGTACGCGAACCTACGCAATCCGAAGGCCCATCAAAGCACGATGCACGAGATAGTCGAAGCCCTCGACGGGCACCTCGACTTCCTCTTCTGCTCGGTCAGCACCTTCGGCACACTGCGCGGCTGCGCGGACTACATCCACCGGGCCGGCCTGCCGACCACGATCGTGGCGGTGGACGCCGACGGCAGCGCCATCTTCGACCGGCCCCCGGCCCGGCGGCTCATCCCCGGCCACGGCGCCTCAGTACGTCCGGCGCTGATGGACCCGGGAGCGGCCGACGACGTGATGCACGTCTCGGACCTCGACTGTGTCGTCTTCTGCCGCCGACTGGTGGCGCGGGAAGCGATTCTGGCCGGCGGATCGTCCGGGGCCGTGCTCGCCGCGGTGGACAGGATGCTGCCGCGCATTCCACCCGGCTCCGTCTCCGCGCTGATCTTCCCCGACGGGGGAGACCGCTATCTCAAGACCATCTATTCCGACGACTGGGTGCGAGAACACTTCGGTGAAGTGTCGCACCTGTGGAAGGGTTGATCTGTCCCATGCTGGTAATCCGTCAATCCGATGTGGAGAAGCTCCTCAGCGGAAAGGCACGGGAACACATCGAGACGGTCCGGGCGACCTATGAACTGCACGAGCAGGGCGCCACGACAGTCCCGCACTCCATTTTCCTCCGCTTTCCGGACCAGCCCGCAAACCGGATCATCGGTCTCCCTTCGTACCGCGGTGGCGACAAGCCGGCCGCCGGCATGAAGTGGATTTCCTCGTTCCCCGGAAACATCCAGTCCGGCATCGCGCGCGCCAGTGCCGCGATGCTCCTCAACTCGCTGCGCACCGGTCACCCGGAAGCCCTCCTCGAAGGCTCCCTGATCTCGGCCGCGCGTACGGCTGCCAGTGCCGCTCTCGCTGCCGAGATGCTGACCAGGGGCCGTCGCCCCGGCGGGGTTTCCCTCATCGGCTGCGGTGTCATCAACCTGGAGATCCTCCGCTATCTCAAGGCCGCCATCGACGGCCTCGGAGAAGTGACGATCTACGACAGTTCCACGGCCCGCGCCGAGGAATTCTCCCGGGCGTGCAAGGAAATTCTTCCCGAGGCACGGATTTCTCTCGCGGCAAGCATCGACGAGGCGCTGGCCGCACAGTCCCTGATCTCCTTCGCCACCTCGGCGGGCGAGCCCCACACCGATCTGACGGCAGCCGCGCCCGGCACGGTGGTGCTGCACATCTCGCTGCGCGACATCGACCCCGAGACGCTCATCCAGGCGCACAACATCGTGGACGACGCGGACCATGTGTGCCGCGAGCGCACCTCGCTCCACCTCGCCGAGCAGATGACCGGGGGCCGCGCCTTCATCGACGCGTCCATCGGCCAGCTCATCGCGGGCACACGGACGTTCACGCCCTCTCCGAAGAAGGTCACCATCTACTCGCCGTTCGGGCTCGGGGTCCTGGACCTCGCCCTGGCCGTCGATGTGTACGAGAGCGCCCGGCAGCTCGGCGTGGGTGTGGAGATCACGGACTTCCTGTCCTGAACCCCGCCCGCAGCGCCTGCAACACACACCACGCCCGCAGCACCCGCGTGGCTGCCGTTTCACCACCCACCCACGTACGTCACCGAGGAGAACCATGTCCAGCGAGCTGACCGACACCACCGTCTACCGCGTCGTCCTCAACGCCGAGGAGCAGTACTCGATCTGGCGGGCCGGCCGCGAGCTGCCCGCCGGCTGGAGCGCGGAGGGCACCGAGGGCACCCGCGAGGAGTGCCTCGCCCGCATCAACGACGTGTGGAGCGACATGCGCCCGGCGAGCCTGCGCCGCCGCATGGAGAGCCAGAACGCAGCCGCCTGATCCGCCGCCCCCAGCGGGCCCCTCACCACCACCGAGTTCTGAGTCGCATTTGGCGCCAGGTCATTCGAAGGAGCACCTGTTGAACGCCGCACAGCTGCCGGGGACTTCCCTGAGCGGAACTGTCCCTCCCACCCTGCCCGTGCTCGTCGCACAGCAGGCTGCCCGTACGCCCGACGCGGCCGCCGTCCGCGACGGGGCCCGCACGCTGACCTACCGGGAGCTGGATCTCGCCGCCGACCGCACGGCGCGCTTTCTGCGCTCGGCCGGCGCAGTCCCCGGTTCGCTGGTCGGCGTGTGTCTGGGCCGGGGCATCGACCTGGTCGTCACCCTCCTGGGGGTGTGGCGGGCAGGGGCCGGGTATGTGCCCCTGGACCCCGGCCACCCCCCGGAGCGGCTGAAGTCCCTCCTTCTCCAGTGCGGCACCACGCTCGTGGTCACCGGAGTGGAGCTGACCGGCCCGCTGGCCGCCGAGGGCACCCGCACGCTCACTCCGCAGGACATCCGCGACGCGGCCGAGGTCCCAGCAGAGGCTGCCGCCTCCGCCGTCGACGTGGACCCGCAGAGCGTCGCGTACACCATCTTCACCTCGGGTTCGACCGGGCAGCCCAAGGGCGTGCAGGTCACCCACGCGGGCATCGCCAACCGGGTCACCTGGGCCGCGCGTACCCACGAGCTGTCCACCGAGGACCGCATCCTGTTCAAGACCTCCGTCGGCTTCGACGCGGCGGGCTGGGAGATATTCGCCCCGCTGATCAGCGGGGGAAGCGTCGTGATCGCCCCCGACGGCACCGAGCGCGACGCCTCTGTGCTGCTGGCCGCCGTCGCCGACGGCGGCGTGACCGTCCTTCAGGTGGTGCCCTCCGTCCTGCGGCTCCTGGTCGAGGAGGAGGGCTGGGCCGGCTGCTACGCGCTGCGCCTGCTCTTCTCGGCCGGCGAGCCGCTGCACGCCGAACTCGTCGAGAGGGTCCGCGTGCGGGCCGGCCGGCAGATCGCCGTCTGGAACACCTACGGCCCCACCGAGTGCTCCATCGACATCACCGCCCACCGTGTGAATCCGGAGCAGACCTCCGGCCCGGTGCCGATCGGCCGCGCCCTGAGCAACATGCGCGTCCTGGTCATGGGCCCCGACGGCACCCCGGCCCCCAAGGGCGTCACCGGCGAGCTGTACGCGGACGGGGTCGGCCTGGCCCAGGGATACCTGGGCCGCCCCGACCTCACCGCGGAGCAGTTCGTCCCCAACCCCTACGGCGCGCCCGGCTCGCGGCTGTACCGCACCGGGGACCTGGTCCGCTGGAGCGCCGAGGGCTATCTGGAGTACCACGGCCGTGCCGACGCCCAGCTCAAGGTCAACGGCGTACGCATCGAGCCCGGTGAGATCGAGGCCGCCCTGACCTCCCACCCGGACGTCAGCGGCGCGACCGTGGTCGCGTTCGTGGCGGACGACGGCGGCAAGCGGATCGGTGCGGCGCTCACCACGCGCACCCCGCTCGGCCCGACGGTGCTGCGCAGGTTCCTGCGGGAGCGGCTGCCCGACAGCCATGTCCCCTCGCTGTTCCACACCGTCGACGCCTTCCCCCTGACCCCCAACGGCAAGGTGGACCGGGCCTCGCTCGCCTCCACGATGGACGAGACCGGCGCCACGGCCGGGCAGGGCGACTACATCGCCCCGCGCAACTCCGCCGAGGAACAGGTCGCCGAGGTCTGGGCCGCACTGCTGGGCAGGGAGAAGGTCGGCGCGCACGACGACTTCTTCGCGCTGGGCGGTACGTCGCTCCAGCTCACCCGGCTCGCGGCCAGGCTCCGGGCCTCGGGGGTCGCCATCTCGATGCGCGGCCTCTTCAGCGCCACCACGGTGGAGGCCCAGGCCAAGCTGATCGGCGCCCCGTCCGAGAGTGTGCGGTCGATCCCCGTCGTGTCCCGCTCAGGGGCCCTGCCGCTCTCCTCCGGGCAGCGCCGGCTCTGGTTCCTGGACCGGCTGAACCCGGGCAGCCGGGAGTGGGTCGCCCCTCTGATCCTGCGGCTGCCCGCCGACACCTCGGTCGACACCCTCCAGTCCGCCCTGACCGCGCTAGGCGCCCGCCACGAGGCGCTGCGCACCCGCTACCTGGACGAGGGCGGCGAGCCCCGCCAGGTGATCGGCCGGGCCGGGCCGGTGGAGCTCCGGGTCGTCGACACCACCCGGGAAGGTCTCGCGGCACGCTTCGAGGAGCAGTTCGCCCGCGGCTTCGACCTGGCGGCGGGTCCGCTGTGGCGGGTCCTGCTGGCCCGGGTGCCGGGCGAGGAGCACGTCCTGCTCGTCACCATGCACCACATCGCCTGTGACGGTTGGTCCACCGTCGTCCTGGAGCGTGAGCTGCGGGAGCTGTGTGCTGCCCGGCTGTCGGGCCGCGAGCCCGTGCTGCCCGCGACCGGTGTCCAGTACGCCGACTACGCGTCCTGGCAGAGCGCCGGGCAGACCGAGGAGTTCACAGCCGCGGAGCTGGCGCACTGGCGCGCCGCGCTGGACGGCATAGCTCCGCTGGAGCTGCCCACTGACCGGCCCCGGCCCGCCGAGCGCGACCCGCGCGGCGCGGTCGTCCCGGTACGGGTGGAGCCGGAGCTGGCGGCGAAGGTGGAGGAGCTGGGCCGTAGGCACGGCGCCACCCCGTTCATGACGCTGCTCACCGCGTTCGCGTCGGTGCTGGCCCGGCAGAGCGGCCAGTGGGACGTACCGGTCGGCACCCCGGTCGCGGGCCGGACCCGGTCCGAGCTGGCGAACACAGTCGGCTTCTTCCTCAACTCACTCGTCGTGCGTTGCCAGTTGACGGGTGATCCTTCCTTCGCCGAGGCGCTTGGCCGGGTCTGTGCCGCGTCCGTGGCCGCGTTCGCGCACCAGGAGCTGCCGTTCGACCGGCTCGTCGACGAGATGCAGCCCGAGCGGGACATGTCCCGTACGCCGCTCTACCAGGTCGCCTTCGACATGCACAGCGAGGGCGTCACCAGCGTCGCCACCGACGCGGCGGACCTGCGGGCCTTCGCCGACGCGTGGACGGTTGCCAAGACGGACCTCTCGGTCTTCATCGGACGCTCGGCCGACGGCTCGCTTGAAGGGGTCTTCGAGTACGCGACCTCGCTCTTCGACGCGGCGACCGTCGTCCGCATCAAGGAGCAGTTCATCCGCTTCCTGACCCAGGTCACGGCCGACCCGGCCGCCCGGCTCTCCACGGTGTCGCTGCTGCCCGCCGATGAGCGGCAGCGGCTGCTGGACCTCGGTACGGGCGAGCGGGCCGATTTCGGGCCCGCCTCCGTGCTCCGGCGCTTCGAGGAGCAGGCCGGCCGTACACCGGACGCCCCCGCGATCGGCTTCGCCGACGGGACGGTGACGTACAGACAACTGGATGTCCGTGCCAACCAGATGGCCCACCACCTGCTCGCTTCGGGCACCGGCCCGGAGTCGGTGGTCGGGGTGCTGCTGGACCGAGGGCCGAACCTGCTCGCGAGCCTGCTCGGGGTGTGGAAGGCCGGTGCGGCCTATGTGCCGATCGACCCCTCGTACCCGGCCGAGCGCATCGCGACCATGCTGGAGTCGGCGGGCGCCAGGCTCGCGGTCACCGAGGGGGCGTACGCAGACCGCTTCGGCGCCGTCGCCACCGTCCTCGTCGACCGCGACCGGCCTGCGCTGGACGAGCGCCCTCGGACCGCGCCGGAGCGCCGGAGGGACGCCGACTCCCTGGCGTACACCATCTTCACCTCGGGTTCGACCGGCCGTCCCAAGGGTGT
>NZ_JAHKJW010000036.1 GCF_019710745.1 Streptomyces beigongshangae | reverse complement strand
GGCACCTCCGGGCGGTCGGCCGACGACGGGCCACCGGCGCCCGGCCACGGGCCGCCCGCAGTGCGGGACCGGACGTTCGTGGCACAGGACCGGTCGTCCGGGCCCGGGCCCGCGGAGGACGGCCGGGCGCCCGGGAGCGGCCGGCGCTCACGGGCGCCGGGCGCACTGCCCCTCGGCGATGTGCGCCAGGAGTGCCGCGGACTGGCCAGGGCCGCCGTGCGGCTCGACGCCACCGCCCTGGACGGCCGGCTGGCCTCCGCCGTCGAACGGTACGGACTCACCGTCGCCTGGGAGGAGGTGATGATGCCGACCCTGCACGCCGTCGGGCGCAAGTGGGCCTCGTCCGGCGACCGCTACGTCGAGGTCGAACACCTGCTGTCCTGGCACATCTCCACCGCGCTCCGCCGGGTCACACCGGCCTCCCGGGCGGGCGCCGGCACGTCGGACACCGTGCCGGGACCCGTGGTCCTCGCCTGCACACCCGGTGAACAACACACCCTGCCACTGGAGGCGCTCAACGCCGGACTGGCGGCACGGGGGCTGTCCACCCGGATGTTCGGCGCCGCGGTGCCGGCCGAAGCGCTCACCGCGGCGGTGCGCCGCCTGGGGCCCTCGGCCGTCGTCCTGTGGGCCCAGGCCCGCTCCACCGCGAGCCTCCCGCTGGCGCGGTACATCGCCGCCACGCAGTGGGGGGTGAAGGGCGCGCGCAGGCAGCCGGCGGTCGTGCTCGGCGGCCCCGGGTGGGCGGGCCGTCCGGTGCAGGGCATGCTGCGGCCGGCGTCCCTGCACGAGGCGCTGTCCGTCCTCGGGGCCCGTCACGAGGACGGCGCACCGGGCCCGGCGGTCTGAGGCGCTGCCACTCCCGGGGCCCGCCCACCGCCTGCCGCTCGCCGCCCGTCCGCCCGCCGCCTCATTCACGGCTGCGTGCGCGGGCGAAGCGTGCCAGCCCCTCGGCCAGGTCGACGACGGGCCGCGGATAGTCGTAGGTGGCCCGTTCGGCCTCCGGGAGTTTCCACGGTTCGTGCACGGAAGGCCCCTCCAGCCCCCGGAGCTCGGGCACCCAGCGCCGTACGTACGTACCCTGCGGGTCGTACCGCTTGGCCTGGAGGACCGGATTGAGGACCCGGTTGGGCCGGGAGACGGTGCCCGTCCCCGCCACCCACTGCCAGTTGAGCTGGTTGTTGGCGACGTCACCGTCGACCAGCAGGTCCAGGAAGTGGCGGGCCCCCACGCGCCAGTCGACGTACAGCGTCTTCGCGAGGAAGCTCGCGGTCAGCAGGCGGCCCCGGTTGTGCATCCACCCCTCGTGGAGCAGTTGCCGCATGGCCGCGTCGACGAGGGGATAGCCGGTCCGCCCGGCCTTCCAGTCCTCGATCTCCCGCCCGGCCGTGCGCTCCGAGCGCCACCGGTCGTTCCGCGTGCGGTAGTCCTCCGTGGAGACGGCGGGCCGCGCGGCCAGTACCTGGTAGTTGAAGTCCCGCCACGCGAGCTGCCGTACGAAGGCGTCCGCGCCCGGCCCGCCCGCCCCCCGCGCCCGGTGTACCAGCTCGACGGGGGACAGCGTGCCGAAGTGGAGGTGCGGGGAGAAACGCGAGGTGCGGTCCCCGGCCAGATCGTCGTGGCCCTCCTCGTACGCGCCGATTCCGCTCCGGAACCAGGCGGCGAGCCGCTTCCTGCCCTCCCGCTCGCCGCCCGTGGCGAGCCCTTCGGAGAGGCCGGACAGCTCCCCGCGCGCGAGAAGCCGCTCCGAGCCGATGTGCTCCGGTACGCGCACGGTGCGGGGCGCGTCGAGCACCCGGCGCCGCCGATGGTGCTCCCAGCGCCGGAAGTACGGGGTGAAGACGGCGAAGTGGTCCGAGGAGGCCGGCGTGATGCCGCCCGGTGCCACGGTGGTGACCACCTCGTCGTGGACGTGCAGCCGGCGCCCGTCGGACTCCAGGGCGGCCCGCAGCCGTTCCTCGCGCCGGTGCGCATGGGCGCTGACGTCGCCGGCCATGTGCACCTCGTCGGCGTCCGCCTCTCCGACCACCTTGCACACCTCCTCGACGAGGTCGCCCGAGCGGTACACGAGCCGGCCGCCGCGTTCGCGCAGTCCCGCGTCCAGGTCCCGCAGGGAGTCGGCGAGGAACGCCAGCCGGTTGGGCACGGCGAAGCCGGCCCTGTCGACGGCCCGGTCGCGCACGAAGAGCGGCACCACCGCGCGCGAGCCGTCGAGCGCCGCGCACAGCGGCGGGTGGTCGTGCAGGCGCAGGTCGGAGGTGAACAGGACGACCGAGACGTTCATGGCGGGACTCCGCAGAACAGGAGGCAGAACAGGAGGCAGAACAGGAGAAGAGGGAGGACGCGCGCCGACCGGTGGCATCAGCCGGTGGGCGTGCGCGGGGGTTTCGCCGCGGGACCCGCCTTGGCGGCGGTGCGGGCGATGTTGCGGGCCATGCCGCCGAACACGACCGCGTGGAACGGTGACACGCTCCACCAGTAGGCGTGGCCGAGCAGCCCGCGAGGATGGAAGAGGGCCCGCTGGCAGTACAGGACGCGGCCGTCGCCGTCCGTGACGGCCCGCATCTCCAGCCAGGCCAGGCCCGGCAGCCGCATCTCGGCGCGCAGCCGCAGCAGCCGCCCCGGCTCGATCTCCTCGACACGCCAGAAGTCGAGCGAGTCGCCGGCCCGCAGCCGCGCGGCGTCACGGCGCCCCCGGCGCAGACCCACGCCGCCCACCATCCGGTCCAGGAGACCGCGCGCGGCCCAGGCGAGGGGGAAGGAGTACCAGCCGTTCTCACCGCCGATCCCCTCGATCACCCGCCACAGCGCCTCGGGAGAGGCGTCGACCGTGCGCTCGCGCCGGTCCGTGTAGAGGCTGCCGCCCGCCCAGCCCGGGTCCGTGGGCAGGGGGTCGCTGGGGGCGCCCGGCAGCGAGGCGGACGACCAGCGGGTGGTGACCTGGGCGTCCCGGACGCGCTGCAGGGCCAGCCGTACCGCCTCCTCGAAGAGGACCGGCCGGCCCGGCGGGTCGGGCACGTACCGGGCGATGTCGTGCTCGTGGCAGACGACCTCGTGGCGCAGCGACTCGGTCAGCGGACGCGCGATGGACCGCGGTACGGGCGTGACCAGGCCGACCCAGTGGCTGGAGAGCTTCGGGGTCAGGAAGGGCACGGGCAGGATCAGCCGCCGGGGCAGACCGGCCACGGCCGCGTACCGCTCCATCATCTGCCGGTACGTCAGGATCTCCGGCCCGCCGATGTCGAAGGCCCTGCTCACGTCGTCCGGCATCCGCGCGCTGCCCACGAGCGTGCGCAGCACGTCCCGCACCGCGATCGGCTGGATCCGGGTGTGCACCCAGCTCGGGGTGACCATCACCGGCAGCCGCTCGGTGAGGTAGCGCAGCATCTCGAAGGAGGCCGAACCCGAACCGATGATGACGGCCGCCCGCAGCACGGTCGTCGGGACGCCGGAGTCCAGGAGGACGCGGCCGACCTCGGTCCGGGACCGCAGGTGCGGCGAGAGTTCCCGCTCGGGCACCCCGGCGGGGGCGAGGCCGCCCAGATAGACGATCCGGCGCACGCCCGCCGCGCGGGCCCGCTCCCCGAAGATCCGCGCCGCCCTGCGGTCGGTCTCCTCGAAGCCCTTGCCCGTGCCCAGCGCGTGCACCAGGTAGTACGCGACGTCGATGTCCCGCATCGCCGCGGCGACCGATCCGGCGTCCGTGACGTCGCCGCGGACCACCTCGACGTCACCCGCCCACGGATGGTCCCGGAGCGCGCCGGGGGAGCGGGCCACGCAGCGCACGCGGTGGCCCGCGGCGAGGAGCTCCGGGACCAGACGGCCCCCGATGTACCCCGTCGCCCCCGTCACCAGGCAGCGCAGCCCGGCTCCGGCGACGGCGCCGTCCATGACGTCACCGCTCATGATGTCCCGGCCTCCTGTTCGACGTCCCCCGGTGCTCCTTCGATGGTCCTTCCCCGTGGCGGCCCCCGGTGGATGCGCCGTATGGGTCGGACGGGTCGGCAGGGGCGGGATCGCGGCGACGGAAGCGCGGGGCACCCGTACATGTACGGACCGATCGGGGGCAGACGGGCTTCTGGAGCGTCGTTGGTCTACACGGGAGGTGGCCGTCATGGCTGCGAAGGTGCTGGAGCAGTTTCCCGCAGGGGCCCCGCGTGGGTCGTGGCCCGCGGAGGAGTACGCGGCGCGGCGCCGCGCCGAGGGAGAGCCGGCGGCAGTGGTGATGGACCTGGAGGCCGACGCCTTCCTCGTGGTGGTTCCGGCGCGCGAGGAGGACTGACCCCACGGCGCCGGACCGCGTCCCCGTCCCGCTGATCCGTCCCGCATCCGTATCCCGCCGATCCGTCCCGCACCCCGATAATCGCTGTACACGGCCACCCTCCGGGTGATGACCTTGTGTGAGCCGTCCGGCGTGCACGGGGCAGCGGGAGCGGCGGGGAGAGGGGGCGGCTGTGACCACCGGGAACATCCTGCTGTCCGGCATCGTCGGATCGACCGCGTACGGTCTGGCCCGCGAGGGCTCGGACGTGGACCGGCTCGGCATGTTCGCCGCCCCCACCGAGGACCTCCACGGGCTGCACGGCCCGAAGGAGTCCCACGTCACGACCGGGCCGGACAGCACACTCCACGAGGCGGCCAAGTGGTGCCGGCTCGCCCTGGGCGCCAACCCGACCGTGACGGAACTGGTGTGGCTGCCCGACGAGCTGTACGAGGTCCGCACCCCGCTCGGCGACGAACTGATCGGCATCCGCGCGACCCTGCTCTGCGCGAAACGGGTCCGTGACGCCTACCTCGGTTACGCCACCCAGCAGTTCAAGCGGCTCCACGACCGCCGTGACACCTCCTCCGCGGCCACCCGCGCACGCGCCGCCAAACACGCCCGGCACCTGCGGCGCCTGTGTCACCAGGGCTTCGGGCTGTACGCGACCGGCCGGCTGACCGTCCGTGTCGAGGATCCGGACGCGTACCACCGCTTCGGCGAGGAGGTGGCGGCCGACCCCGCGGCCGCGCTGCCCCTGCTGAGGCACTACGAGGCGGCCTTCGACGGGACCCGCAGCGTCCTGCCGGAACACGCCGACGAGGCACCCGTCGAGGCATGGCTGCGCAGGGTCCGCGCCCACCACTACGGCGTACGGGCGGGGGCCTGACCGGCCGGCGCGGCCACCGGGCCCCGATCGGGAGTTCCGGCCGTCGCGGCCCGGTGCCGGCGAAGCCGCCGAGCCGGCACCGGGCCGAAGCGGCGTTGTCCGAGGGCGGGTTGACTGGTCTACACCCTTGACTGGTCCAGACCAAGGTGGTGGAGTGTGCCTCCCACCCCCCACCACGGCCGCCCCGTACGCCGCGGCCGGTGTCACCGGCGCGTGCGTACAAGGTCAGCTCCGCGCTGCCCTCCCGCGGGTCCGGCCGTGCTCCGCGAAGGAGTTGGTCCCCTGTGTCCAGGCGCCGTATCTCTGCGTTCGTGGCCGCGATAGTCCTGGGAACGGCCGCGCCGGTCGTCCTGCCGGCCTCGGGCGCGTCCGCCGCGGCCTGTTCGAGCTACCCGAACTGGGTGGCCGGCAAGTCCTACGTGGCCGGGAACATCGTCCGGTACACCGACGGCAAGGCATACATAGCCGAGCACGACAACCCGGGCTACGACCCCACCATCAGCACCTGGTACTGGGAGCCGTACGCCTGTGACAACGGACCCGGCACCCCCTCCGGGTTCGTCGTCAGCGAGGCCCAGTTCAACCAGATGTTCCCGAACCGGAACGGCTTCTACACCTACAGCGGGCTGAAGGCGGCGCTGAGCGCCTATCCGGCCTTCGCCAACACCGGCAGCGACACGGTGAAGAAGCAGGAGGCCGCGGCCTTCCTCGCCAACATCAGCCACGAGACCGGCGGCCTGGTCCACATCGTGGAGCAGAACACCGCCAACTACCCGCACTACTGCGACTGGGGCCAGCCCTACGGCTGCCCGGCCGGCCAGGCCGCGTACTACGGCCGCGGGCCGATCCAGCTCAGCTGGAACTTCAACTACAAGGCCGCGGGCGACGCGCTCGGCATCGACCTGCTGAACAACCCCTGGCTGGTGCAGAACGACGCCGCCGTGGCCTGGAAGACGGGCCTGTGGTACTGGAACACGCAGTCCGGCCCCGGCTCCATGACCGGCCACAACGCGATGGTCAACGGCGCGGGTTTCGGCCAGACGATCCGCTCCATCAACGGTTCGCTGGAGTGCGACGGCAAGAACCCCGCCCAGGTGCAGAGCCGGGTGAACAACTACCAGCGGTTCACGCAGATCCTCGGCACGACGACCGGCAACAACCTGTACTGCTGAGCACCTGAGCACCTGAGGCCCTGGGAGTCCGGGGCCCGACGCACACGGCTCCGCGGCCGGTGGTGAACCGGCCGCGGAGCCGTGTGCCGTACGTCCGTCACGCGGTGGTGCGCCGCGGGTCCCGGGACGCTCAGCGCGTGACCTCGTGCCGCGTGTCGGGCACACAGTGGGTCATGGTCAGCCCGGTGACGTCCCGGGGCGGGTTCTCGCCCAGGTGGGCGAGGCGCTCGCGGTCCTCCTCGGTCAGGTCCTGGCTGGCCAGCGGCTCCAGATGGGCCACGTCCTTCGGCGAGATGCCCAGGCCCTCGCCGACCTTCAGGCCGAGCTCGTTCTCGACCAGCAGGAAGTGCCAGACCATCCGCTCCTGCACCGGCCGGTCGCACTGGGACAGCAGGTCGGTGAAGTTCTTCACCAGGTCCTCCTGCTCCCACTCCTCCATCAGCTGGTAGCGCTGGCCCGCCTGCATGTAGTCGTTGGTGCGGGGGATCCGCTTGCGGGTGAGCCTGCCGTGGATCTCCGGGCCCTGGTCGTCGTGGGTCGGGTACTGGGCCTCCCGCAGGCCGCCGGTGATCGACGGCTCGTAGTTGACGATCGGGTTCTCGCCGCCGCCGTCCTGGTGGTAGGCCATCTGCCCGTCGCGCTGGTTGGTGCGCACCTCGGCGTTCTTGGCCTGGTTGACCGGGAGCTGGAGGTAGTTCGGGCCGACCCGGTGGCGCTGCGTGTCGCTGTAGGAGAAGGTCCGGCCGACGAGCATCTTGTCGTCGGAGAAGTCCAGGCCGTCCACCAGGACACCGGTGCCGAACGAGATCTGCTCGTTCTCGGCGAAGAAGTTCTTCGGCATCCGGTCGAGCACCATCCGGCCGACCGGCTTCGGCGGGAACTCCTGCTCCGGCCAGGTCTTGGTGTCGTCCAGCGGATCGAAGTCCAGCTCGGGGTGGTCGTGGTCCTCCATCATCTGGACCAGCAGCTCCCACTCCGGGTACTCGCCGCGCTCCACCGCCTCGTAGAGGTCCTTGGTGGCGTGGCCGAGACCCTGGGCCTGGACGTTCGCCGCGTCCTCCTCCGTCATGCTGCGCACGCCCTGCTTGGGCATCCAGTGGTACTTGACCAGGACGGTGTCGCCCGCCTGGTTGACCCACTTGTACGTGTTGACACCGAAGCCCTGCATGTGGCGGTAGTCGGACGGGATGCCGCGCGGGCTGAAGAGGTTCACCAGCATGTGCATGGACTCGGGGGTCTGCGACATGAAGTCGAAGATGCGGCGCGGCTGCTGCTCGAAGGTGACCGGGTCGGGCTTGAGCGCGTGGATCACGTCCGGGAACTTGATCGCGTCCCGGATGAAGAACACGCCCAGGTTGTTGCCGACCATGTCCCAGTTGCCGTCCTCGGTGTAGAACTTCACCGCGAAACCGCGCGGGTCGCGGGCCGCCTCCGAGGAGTCCCGGCCGCCGATCACCGTGGAGAAGCGGACGGCGAGGTCCGTGCGCTTGCCGCGCTCGGCGAAGAGCTTGGCACGGGTGTAGCGGTCGATCGGCTCGTCGCCCCAGGCCCCGTACGCCTCGAAGTAGCCGTACGCGGTCACGCCGCGGGCGTGCACGACGCGCTCCGGGATGCGCTCGCGGTCGAAGTGGCTGATCTTCTCCAGGAACTGGTAGTTCTCCAGCGTCGCGGGGCCACGGGCGCCCACGGTGCGCTGGTTCTGGTTGTCGTAGACCGGGTGCCCCTGCCGGTTGGTGAGTACCTTCCGGTCGTCGTCCGGGTCGGGGCCCATGCTCGATACGTCGGTCACGATCGTTCACTCCTTCTGGGTCGTACGAGGATTTCTAGCAGGGTATGCCCCTATTTCAGTGCATATGACTCTTGGGTGCGGAAGGACGGCCTGTACGGCCCCCTGCCGGGCCGCGCCGGGCCGTGCCGTCCTGCCGCGGTCGGTGCCGGCCGTCAGCCGAAGACGCCCCACGACGTGGTGCCGTTCACCGCGATGAGGACGACGAGCAGCACGATGTCCGCGATCCCGAGCCCCAGTCCGAGCAGGGCCCTGGAACGGCGGGGTGTGTTCCGGCGCAGGGCCATGGTGGCCAGGACGATGGCGATGGGGCCGAGGACGAAATTCAGGACCAGCAGTCCGACGAGGCCCAGGACGAAGGAGGCGACGGCCATTCCCTCGGTGTCCCGCCTGCCGGTCGGCCGCCGGCCGGTCGCCGGCCGCGAGGACTCCGTCAGTCGCATGACGTCACGCCTTTCGGGGGCTGTCGTGCCTGCGTCGCTCGCGGACCGCGAACACGGCCAGCCACAGGGCGATGGCCACGGCGGCCGCGGCGGCCACGGGCCCTGGCAGGTAGGCGGCCGCGCCGATCAGGACGAACAGGATCAGGAAGGCCACGGCAAGGAGGAGCATGTCTACTCCCGTTCGCTCGGGGACACGGGCAAAGGGGTCCTGGGCGACAGGGTGGGTCGCCGCTGCGTGAACATGCGGACACGGGTGTCCCTCTGGAGCGGCATCACACCTGTGGACACGTGGACCGGCGGCAGGGGGACCGGCTGCGGCGCCCCCGGACCCCCGCCGTCCCCGCCGTCCCTGCCGTCCCCGTCATCGCGCTCGGAGCCGTCCGGCTCCGAAGGGGGACGCGTCGATGCGCGCTGTCCGGGAACCCGCCGCAGAAGAGCGGAACCCCATGCCCTGAACGCGCGAGCGAGGAGCTGTACGCATGACCGTCTCCGAGGACGACCGTCGCAGGACCGAGGCCACCGACCGGACCCCCGGGCGGCAGGAGGACCGGGCCCCCCGGCCGGGTGGCTCCGAGGAGGGGGAGGGGACGCGGCCGTGAGCGCCCTCACCGGACTGGAACGCGCGATGGAGCGGTTCGGGGCGTCGCTGCTGGCGCGTGTCCGCACCAGGGAACCGGTCGAACTGGTCGAGGCCCTGTGCAAGGAGTGCGACGACAACATCGTGGTGTGCAGCGAGAGCCGGATCGTCGTCCCCAACGCCTACGACGTCGAGCTGGCCGAGTTCGCCCACGAGGAACTCGAACGCAACGGCGACCGGATCGACCTGGTCCTCGCCGACCGCCTCCTGCGCCACGGCGAGAGCCGGGGCTACGAATGGGCGGGTCCGCTCGCCGTGCACGTCACCAAGTCCCGCGACGTGCCCAACGGCCGGTACCGGGTGGCGAGCCATGTGATGAAGCACGTACGGGCCGGCGCGTTCCAGCACTGACCCGCCGCGTGCGGACCGCGCGGGCCCGTGCCGGGTACGGCCGGGCCGCGGCGGCCGCACGCGCGAGGGGCGGACGCCTGAGGGCGTTCGCGGAGATCTCCGCGAACGCCCTCAAGGGTCCGGAATGCCTCCGCCCGCATGCGGACGAGCGCCCCGTCGACGCTCGTGCCGAAGCGTGCGGCGACGCCCGCTGCCGGAACGGGCCGGGGCGTCAGTCGGCCCGCAGCGGCGTCGGCGGCACTTCCTCCTCCTCGGGCACG
This sequence comes from Streptomyces beigongshangae, assembly GCF_019710745.1. Taxonomy (GTDB): domain Bacteria; phylum Actinomycetota; class Actinomycetes; order Streptomycetales; family Streptomycetaceae; genus Streptomyces; species Streptomyces beigongshangae. Next base: position 73,518 of record NZ_JAHKJW010000036.1, on the reverse strand, counting down.
AGGTGGACCGCGGCCTCCTCGGCGCCCGCCGCCCCGCCGTCGATGCCCATGTCGTAGGCCACGGCCTCGCTCGTCGTGGCCGCGTGCGCGCCCTCGTCCGGCGCCACCAGACGGCCCGCGCGCTCGTCACCCGCCTGCGGGTCGAGCGGTTCGCCCTCGCCGTCGGGCAGGTCGCCGATGCCGTCGCCGGCCGGGACCTCCGTGTCCGGCACCTCCTGGCTCAGGCGCTCGTCGAGGCTCTCGCCCTCGTGCTGCTCGGCCGCCGTGACACCGGTCTTGGTGACACCCAGCGGCTTCTCCGGCGGTGAGTACCCCTCGTCCAGCATGTCGTCGTACGTGCGTTCGTCGATGGCGTCCTGGAGATCCAGCGGAGAGGCGTCCTCCTGCTCCTCGTTGGTCCCCGTGGGCTGGTAGGCGTCGTCCGCCATGCTGTCGTTGCTCATTCTCAGCCTCCTGGCCCGGTGATCGTTTCGTGCTCCCCGTAGGAGTACCGCGGTGCCCGGCATCCGGCCCGTGAAACACCGGAGCGTCCGGTGAGCGGTGCCCGGAGCGCTCCGGACGGGGCGCACCGGCGGCGCTCGGGTGTCACCGGGGCGACGGCGCCCGGCCGCCCTGCGCTATTGACCGGTACATACCAAGCCGGTTGAGTGTCCCGCGCAGACCCCCACTTCTCCGGCCGCCGACCAGGCGCCGCCGCGCTGCCGAAGGGACCCGACCGCCATGCGCAGTCACCGCCCCCTGCTCGCCCTCACCGCCGCCGGAGCGGCACTGGCCACCGCCCTGGCCGTGCCGGCCCAGGCCGCTCCCGACCGGGCCGCGGAGGTGCCGGCGCCGGGAGTCTTCTACGTGCAGAGCGCTGTCACCGGCCTGAACGCCGCCGACAGCGGGGGAGCGGTCGTCCAGCGCAACCCCAAGGGCGACGAGGACCGCCAGCAGTGGACCCTCCGGGCCACCGGCCCGTCGTACGTCCTGGAGAGCACCGACACCGCGGGCAGCTGCCTGGGCCGGTCGGGCGGCCAGGCGAGGACCGTGGCCTGCGCGAGCGCCGACGCCGCGTGGGAGATCACGGCGCAGGGCACCGACCGTCACCGGCTCAAGGTGCCCGGCGCCGACCGGTACCTGACGCTCGGGGCGAAGCCCGCCGGCGCCAACCACCCCGCCCAGCTGGCGGTGGGCGGGGTCGGCGACCTCGCGTCCTGGTACCTGACGCCGGTGACCTCCCCGACCTCCCCGATGCCGTCCGCGGACCGGCGCACCCTGGACCAGGTCACCTTCCTCACCTCCCACAACGCCTACGCGAACGGCGTCGACGGCGGTTTCGCACCGCCCTTCGTGAACCTCGTCCCGAACCAGAGCCGGGGCATCGAGCGGCAGCTCACCGACGGCGTACGCGGGTTCATGCTGGACATCCACCAGACCCCGGACGGCGCGATCCTCTGCCACAACAGCTGCACCCTGGTCAGCAGGCCGGTGGCGCTGAACGTGGACATCCAGCGCATGGTCGACTTCCTGCGGCGCAACCCGGACGAGTTCATCACCGTGTTCCTGGAGGACTACGTCGACCCGGGCGTCCTGCGCGACGAACTGGCCCGCGTGAACGGCCTGTCCGACGTCCTCTACCGTCCGGACCGGGCCGGTGTGCGTGCCGGCGGCTGGCCGAGGATGGCGGACCTGATCGCCGCGAACGACCGGCTGCTCCTGTTCACCGACCACAGCCGGTCCGCCGACCAGTCCGCCGGGCTCACCCGGGACAGCTTCGGGGTCATGTACCAGCGCGAGTGGACCGTGGAGAACTACTGGTCCATGGGCTCGGGCCTCGGCGGCTCCGACTGGTCCTGCTACAGCCGCTGGTACGACGCCGGCACCAACATCCCCCTCACCGCTGCCGCGCCGCCCTTCCGGCCGCTCTTCGTGATGAACCACTTCCGCGACGCGGCGATCACCTCGACCGCCTCCACCGACAACACCAAGCTCACCGACCGGGCCCGGCGCTTCTGCCAGCCCGCGGCCCGCAAGAAGCCCAACTTCCTCGCCGTGGACCACTACGACCTGGGGAACCCGGCCGCGGCGGTGGCGACGCTCAACACGTACACGTACTGACCCGCGCGGCTCCCCCGGTCCTGCCGGGGGAGCCGCGCACGGCGGCGGGGCCGCGGTCAGCCCAGTCGGGCGTGCAGGAACTCGACCGTGCTCCGCCAGGCCCGGGCCGACGACTCGGGGTCGTGGACCTCGGGACGGCCGTCGTTGAAGAAGGCGTGGTCGGCCGGGTAGACCCGGAAGTCCGGGGTGATGCCGGACTGCTCGCGGATGGTCTCGGCGAGCGGGGCCAGGGAGTCGACGGGGATGGCGGCGTCCCGCTCGCCGTAGTGGCCGAGGATCTCGGCCTCCAGGCCGGAGAAGTCGGGGGCCTCGCCCTGGACGACGCCGTAGAAGGGGACGGCGGCGCGGACCCGCGGGTCGGTGGCCGCCTGGTACAGGACGAAGCCGCCGCCCATGCAGAAGCCCACCGAGCCGACGGCCCCGGACGTGACCTCCGGCATCCCCAGCAGGTGGTCGACGGCGCCGGACAGCAGCTCGACCCCGCGCGGCACGGGCAGGTCCTGCATCATGCGCAGCGCCTCCGAGCCGTCGTGGGCGACGTTGCCGCCGTACAGGTCCGGGGCCAGCGCCACGAAGCCCTCCGCGGCCAGGCGCTCGGTGACGTCCGCGATGTGGTCGGTCAGCCCCCACCACTCCTGGATCACGATGACACCGGGCCCGCGCCCGGACGGCGGCAGTGCCAGGTAACCGTGCGCGGTGGTGCCGCCGCTCGGGAAGGTGACGTTCTGGCGGGCGGGTGCCCCGGTCGCCCTGGGCGTCTCGGACATGGTGGGTCACTCCTGTCGTTCGATCTCGCCTCCAGCATGCCGGAGGCAGGGCCCGTGCGGGCGGGTGGCCCGCACGGACGGACCGTCCCCGCCGATGGCGTATCCTCGCGTGTTACGTATAACCCGTACCGCTGCGATTGTCGCCACCCCTGCCCCTGCCCCTGCCCCTGCCCTGCCCCTGTTCCTGCCCTGCCCTGCTCCTGCCGTGGCCGGTCCGCCCGCTTCCGAAAGGCCCCCGATGAGACGCGTCGCCCTGGTCACCCTCGTCGTCGACGACTACGACGAGGCGATCCGCTTCTACACCGGGGCGCTGGGGTTCCGGCTCGCCGAGGACACCCCGCGGCCCGACGGGTCCCGCTGGGTCGTCATGGAGCCCGGCACCGGCGCGGACCCCGGCGCGGGCCCCGGGGGAGGCGGTACCGGGCTCCTGCTGGCCCGCGCCAAGGACGAGGCGCAGCGCGGCCGGGTCGGCGACCAGACCGGCGGCCGGGTCGGCTTCTTCCTGTACACCGACGACTTCGCCCGCGACCACGCCCGGATGACCGCGGCCGGCGTGACCTTCCTGGAGGAGCCGCGGCACGAGGCGTACGGCTCGGTCGCCGTCTTCCAGGACCTGTACGGGAACAGGTGGGACCTGCTGCAGCCCGCCGCCCCGGACGGGTCCGCCGGGTGACCGGCCCTCCCCGCCCCGCACCGGCAGGCCGGGTGACCCGGCCCGCACACCGACCGACAGCCCCGACGATCCGCCGAGGAAGAACCGCATGACCGCGTCCCCGCTCGACCCCGACACCCTGCGCCGGCTCCCCAAGGCCGTCCTGCACGACCACCTCGACGGCGGGCTGCGCCCCGCGACGCTGGTCGAACTCGCCGACGGGATCGGCCACGCCCTGCCCGCCACCGACCCGGACGAACTCGCCGCCTGGTACCGCGCGGCTGCCGACTCCGGTGACCTGGTCCGCTACATCGCCACCTTCGAGCACACCCTGGCCGTCATGCAGACCCGTGAGGGCCTGCTGCGGACCGCCGAGGAGTACGTCCTCGACCTCGCCGCGGACGGTGTCGTCTACGGCGAGGTCCGCTACGCCCCGGAGCTGATGCTGAACGGCGGGCTCACGCTGCCGGAGGTCGTCGAGACCGTGCAGGAGGGCCTGGCCGCCGGTGCGGCGAAGGCGGCCGCCGCCGGTACGCCCGTGCGGGTCGGCACGCTGCTGTGCGGGATGCGCATGTTCGACCGCACCCGCGAGATCGCGGACCTGGCCGTGGCGTACCGGGACGCGGGTGTCGTGGGGTTCGACATAGCCGGCGCCGAGGACGGCTTCCCGCCCGCCGGCCACCTCGACGCCTTCGCGCACCTGCGCGCCGAGAACGTCCCGTTCACCGTCCACGCCGGCGAGGCGTACGGTCTGCCCAGCATCCACCAGGCCCTCCAGGTGTGCGGCGCCCAGCGCATCGGCCACGGTGTGCGGATCACCGACGACATCGTGGACGGCAAGCTCGGCCGGGTCGCCGAGTGGGTGCGCGACCGCCGGATCGCGCTGGAGATGTGCCCGACCTCCAACCTCCAGACGGGCGCGGCCGCGTCGATCTCCGGGCACCCGATCACCCGGCTGCGCGAGCTGGGCTTCCGCGTCACCCTCAACACCGACAACCGGCTGGTCTCGGGCACGACCATGACGCGCGAGATGTCCCTGCTCGTCGAGGAGGCGGGCTGGACCCTCGACGACCTGCGCACGGTCACGGTCAACGCCCTCAAGAGCGCGTTCATCCCCTTCGACGAGCGCAACGCCCTCATCCGGGACGTGGTCCTGCCGGGCTACGCGCTCTGACCGCGCCGGACCGCACCGCGCCGGACCGGCCGGGCCGGGGCCGGTCAGACCGGCAGGACACCGTCCGGCGCGGGCGCCAGCTCCGCTGCCTCCAGCAGGGACATGAAGGCCCTGGCCGCCGGGCTGGTCGCCGCCGCCGGCGGGAGCATCGCGACGGTCTCGTACGGCGTCTCGGTGTCGGCCTTGAGCGGGAGCGCGGGCAGGGCCGGCCGCTTCTGCGCGAAGTGGTGCGGTACGACGGCGATGCCGAGGCCCTCCTCGACGAGGTCGAGGAGGCTGTGCACGTCGTTGACCTCCAGGGTGACCGTGCGGTGCACGTCCGCCGCCGCGAAGGCCGCGTCCGTGGTGCGGCGCGGCCCCCAGTCGGGGTGGAAGTCCACGAAGGCCTCCCCGGCCAGCTCGTACGGGGTGACCGGCCCGCCGCCCGCGAGGCGGTGCGAGGGATGGCACAGGACGGTCATCGGCTCCCGGGTCAGCGGCAGGCAGCGCAGTTGCTCCGTGTCCGCGCGGGTCGTCACCGCGAACGCCAGGTCCAGGCGGCCCGCCGCGACGTCCTCGGCGAGCGCGCCTGAGCCGGCCTGCCGCAGCCGGATCTCCACGTCCGGATGCCGCCTGCGGAACCCCGCCAGCAAGGGGGCCACGTGCACGCCGGCTATGCACTGCTCGGTGCCCAGCGACAGCGTGCCGCGCAGCACGCCCTGCACGGCGGCCACCGCGTCGTGCGCCGCGCGGACCTGCGCCAGGATCCGCTCCGCCTCGGTCAGCAGGGCCCGCCCGGCCTCGGTGAGCGTGACCCGGCGGGTGGTGCGGACGAACAGCGGGGCCCGCAGTTCGCGTTCCAGCGCGCGGATGGAGGCGGACAGGCCGGACTGGGACACCCGCAGGCGTTCGGCCGCCCGGGTGAAGTGCTGGTCCTCGGCGACCGCGACGAAGTGCTGGAGGTGGCGCAATTCCATGATTGAGAAGCGTATCCGCTGAATCCCATCCGATTCTCCTGTTGGACCGCTGTCCGCGGGCAGGCGAGAGTGGACACCGGTCCACTCCGTACCGACCCCTCTGGAGAACGTGTTGTACACCGCACACACCGACCGCTACGCGGACATGCCCTACCGGCGCACCGGACGCAGCGGCCTGAAGCTGCCCGCCTTCTCCCTGGGCCTGTGGCACAACTTCGGCCCCGACCGGCCGGTGGAGACCCAGCGGGCGATCCTGCGGCGCGCGTTCGACCTGGGGGTCACGCACTTCGACCTGGCCAACAACTACGGGCCCCCGCCCGGCGCCGCCGAGTCGGCCTTCGGGGAGGCGCTGAAGGCGGACTTCGCGCCGTACCGCGACGAGCTGGTCGTCTCCACCAAGGCCGGCTACCTGATGTGGCCGGGCCCGTACGGTGAATGGGGCTCCCGCAAGTACCTGCTGTCCTCGCTCGACCAGAGCCTGGGCCGCATGGGTCTCGACCACGTCGACATCTTCTACTCGCACCGCCCGGACCCGGAGACTCCCCTGGAGGAGACGATGGGCGCCCTGCACTCGGCCGTCCAGCAGGGCAAGGCGCTGTACGTCGGCGTCTCGAACTACTCGCCCGAGCAGACCCGCGAGGCCGCGCGGATCCTGGGCGAGCTGGGCACGCCGCTGCTCATCCACCAGCCGCGCTACTCGATGCTCGACCGGCGCCCCGAGGAGGAGGGACTCCTGGACGCGCTCGACGAGCTGGAGGTCGGGTCGATCGCCTACTCGCCGCTGGAGCAGGGCCTGCTCACCGGCCGCTACCTGGACGGGATCCCGGAGGGCTCGCGGGCCGCGGGCGACAGCCCCTTCCTCAGCGCGGACAAGGTGACCGAGGACCTCGTCGCCGACCTGCGCGCCCTGAACGACATCGCCGCGTCCCGCGGGCAGTCCCTGGCGCAGCTGGCGCTGGCCTGGGTGCTGCGCGGCGGCCGGGTCACCTCCGCGCTGATCGGCGCGAGCAGCCCGCGGCAGCTGGAGGACAGCGTGGCGGCCAAGGACAACCTGGAGTTCTCGCAGGAGGAGCTGACCCGCATCGACGAGATCGTACGCCGCCCGACCGCGTAGCCCCCGCCCCCGGCCACACCCCACGCTCCACGCCGCCCGCCGCACGGGCCCTCGGGGCCCGTGCGGCGGGCGGCGTACGGGCTCCCGGGCGGTGCGGTCCGCGGCGGACCGGTTCGCCGGTGCCGGGCCGGCGGGTCGGTGCGGGTGGTGGGGTCGGTCGGGCTCACACCGCCGCGGTCACCGCGCTGCGCACCCGTCCGGCGCGCAGATAGCCGCACGAGGCGTGGTTGTTCGGCGAGCGGTTGTCGACCGGGATGTCGGCGATCATCCTGGCCGCCGCCCTGAAGTCGCCGGCGAGCGTGGTGTCCAGTGTGACCAGGTCGAAGCGGTCGGCGAAGTTCATCCACAGCCTCACGGGCGGCGGGATCCGCAGCGGCCTGACGACGACGTCCTGGATCTCGGTGTAGCCCAGGGGCGAGCCGAGCGTGACGAACAGCGGCACCGACCTCCCCGCGAACCGCCGCTCGCTGAGCACGTCGTAGGCGATCACCGTGCCGAGACTGTGGCCGATCACCACCACGGGCCCGTCCACGGCGTCGAGGGCGGTACGCATCCGGTTCCGGACGGTCTCCCTGGCAGCGGTGAAGAAGTAGCGGTTGGCGTCCGGGACGAACCGTTCGAGGAGCTGCCGCAGCAGGAAGCGCCGCAGTGGCCCCGGCAGGGGCAGCAGCTCGGTGGCGACCGCCGAGGCCCCCGCCCCGGACCCGGCGACGGCCGGCGCGGTGGGCGCGCCGGGTGACGCGGCCCGGGCGGCCATGCTGATGGTCAGCGACAGGGCGAAGGCCTGCTGCTCGGCCGTCATCGCACCGAACGGCTCACCGGCCCCGGTCTCCGGGGCCGCTCCGGAGCCGCCGGACGCGCCGGCGGTCTCCCCGGCCACCGGCCCGCCCGGCGGCACACCGCCCGACAGGGCGTCCGAGACCAGGGCGGCGAGCGCCCCGTCGGCACCGCACGCGTCGGCCGTGATCACCCCCGGCCGCCCGTGCAGCAGATCGGCGTAGTGCACCATCCGTGTCCGTCCGCCCATGGAACGCCCGAACAGGTCCTGGTCCCAGGCGCGCTTGAGGGCGTCGGCCGGCGGTTTGTTGCCCGCTCCGTGGACGTAGAGCACGGAGACGGCGTCGGCGGCGAGTTCCATGGGTGCCTCCCCCCGAGGTCGCCACTCCGGACTTTCCCGTCGCGGAGCGGTCTGCGGTGAGAGTCCTGCCGTACGGGGCCCCGGTCAAGCCGCGGCGGGCACCCGGCCGAGGAAGCCGTGCACGCTCCGTAGCCGTCCGTCCCCGTCGAGCGAGAGGGCGCCGGACCCGGCGACGGGCGCCGAGTCGAGGCCGTGTGCGCTGGTCGGGGACCGGATCGGAGCCCTTCGCGACCCGGCACCGCAACGATGCCCGGGGCCGCCCCGCCCGTCGGCCACCCCACAGGTGATCGGCCGCAGGAGACTGGCCGGAAAAGCATGGTGACACTGTGTCAGGAGTGGCGATACTCAAAAGTTGGATCCATCCACAGGGGAACGGCGCCAGGTGCACGGCAGCACGAGCCGCGGAAGAGAGGCCGGCAGGCAGCACGTACAGGGGATGGGGGAGCGATCGTGCACGACGAATTCGTGTGCCACGTCACCGCGTACGGGGTCTGCGGTGGAACGTGGGTCGGTGTACCGCTCGGCACGTACCGGGCGCCCACCCTGGCCCTGGCCATGTGGTGGCTGCGGGACCGGGCGTCCTGGATCGCCGGGCGGCTCGATCCGGACCCCGGCGCCCCGTACTTCCCGCCGAACTCCATGACGCCCGTCGCGGACACCTCCCCCGACGTGCCCGTCGCGCTGCGCACCTGGTGCGGGGACGCCGCCCAACAGGAGCTGGCCGCCGAGCGGTTGGCCGCCGGACACCTGCTGCGCCTCGCCACCGGCGACGAGACCACCGAGTACGAACTGCTCGCGGAGTCGGTCGACGCCCTGCGGATGCGGCGCACCCTGCCCCTCCTGTCCGCCCCGGCCGCCTGAGCCGGCGCGTCCCCGGCACCGGGCCCGGCCGGGTGCCGCCGTCCCCGCGGACAGGGCGGGCGATCATGTGGACGAATAGCTAGAATTCAGGCATGGCAGAGTGGTCGGCGGCGCCCGAACTCGTCCTCGAAACCGCGACGGGCGCCACGGTGATGACCCCCGACCACGCCTATCACGTCGGCCGGGACCCCCAGTGCGACATCGTCATCGACGACGCCCGGGTCTCCTGGCGCCACGCGGTCCTGCGGCCGGACGCCGGCCACTGGACGCTCCGGGACGAGAACAGCACGAACGGCACGTACGCCGACGGCCACCGCGTCCGCGAGCGGCACGTCGGACCCGGCACCGTCATACGCTTCGGCAACCCCGCCGACGGACCGTGCGCCGTGCTCGCCACCCGGCCGCCGCCCGTCCCCCGGCGGCCCTCGGTCGTCTCCGTGCCCTCCGCGACCGGCACCTTCCGGCAGCCCACCGCCGTACGGCCGCTGCCCGCCCGCACCGTCCGCATCGGCCGCGGCGTCGACAACGACCTCGTCGTCGACGACCTGAGCGTCTCCCGGCGCCACGCGGAGCTGCGGGCGCTGCCCGACGGGACGTACGAGATCGCCGACCTGGGCAGCCACAACGGCACGTACCTCAACGGCCGGCCCGTCACCCGCGCGCGCATCGACGGGGGCGACATCGTCGGCATCGGCCACTCGGCGTTCTGCCTGGTGGGCGACCAGCTCCAGGAATACGTCGACACCGGCGAGGTCTCCCTCGACGTACAGGACCTGTCGGTCGCCGTCGACCGGGGCCGCAGGACGCTCCTCGACCGCGTCTCCTTCCCCGTCGGCGAGAAGTGCCTGCTGGCCGTCGTCGGACCCAGCGGCGCGGGCAAGTCCACCCTGCTCAACGCGCTGACCGGACAGCGCCCCGCCGACGGCGGCACGGTCCTGTACGACGGCCGCGACCTCTACCGCGACTACGCCGAGCTGCGCCACCGCATCGGCCTCGTCCCGCAGGACGACATCCTGCACGTCCAGCTCACGGTGCGGCGCGCCCTCGCCTACGCCGCCGAGCTGCGCTTCCCGCAGGACACCGCGAAGGCCGAGCGCACGGCCCGCGTCGACGAGGTCATCGGCGAACTGGGCCTCGAACAGCGCGCGCGGCAGCCCATCCACAGCCTCTCCGGCGGCCAGCGCAAACGGGTCAGCGTGGCCCTCGAACTGCTCACCAAGCCCTCTCTGCTCTTCCTCGACGAACCGACCTCCGGCCTGGACCCCGGGATGGACCGCTCCGTGATGCACATGCTGCGCGGACTGGCCGACGACGGGCGGACCGTCGTGGTCGTCACGCACAGCGTGCTCAGCCTCGACGTCTGCGACCGGCTGCTCGTACTCGCCCCCGGCGGCCGGACCGCCTACTACGGACCGCCCGACGAGGCGCTCGCCTACTTCGGCCACGAGCAGTGGCCGGAGGCGTTCGAGGCGTTCGAGCGGGAGCAGGACCGGGACTGGGCGGGCGACTACCGCGCGTCGTTCCAGTACCAGCGGTACATCGTCGACTCCACGGCCCAGCCGCGCCTGCCCCGGGCCGGCGACGGCTCCGCCCCCGGCACGGCCGCCCGGCCCCCCACCCCGCAGAGCTGGGGTTCGCAACTGGGCACGCTCGTACGCCGGTACACCGCCGCGCTGAGCGCCGACCGGACGTTCCTCGCCATCATGATCGCCCTGCCCTTCGTGATGGGCGCGATGGCGCGCGCCCTGGCGGGCAGCGCGCTGACGAGGACGTCGGCGATGGACGCGCTGCTCATCCTCTGCGTCGGCGGTGTCCTGACGGGCGCGGCGAACGCCGTGCGCGAACTGGTCAAGGAACGCGTCGTCTACCAGCGCGAGCGGGCCGTCGGCCTGTCCAGATCGGCGTACCTGATGTCCAAGGTCGTCGTCCTCGGCACGGTCACCGTGCTCCAGGCCGTCGTGCTGACCCTGGTGGCGCTGCTCGGCGTCGACCTGAACGCACCCGGCGGCGAAGGGGTCGTCCTGCCGGCCCTCGTGGAGATCTCGGCCGCCGTCGCACTGCTCGCCTTCACCGCCATGATGCTCGGACTCCTCGTCTCCGCGCTGGTGCGCAAGGAGGAGGTCACGATGCCGCTGCTGGTGCTCCTCGCCATCGTCCAGGTGGTGTTCTGCGGTGCGCTGCTGCCGCTCGACGTCCCCGGCCTCCAGCAGCTGTCGTGGCTGGTGCCGTCGCGGTGGGCGTTCGGCGCGATGGCCGGCACCGTCGAACTGGCCGCGATCGTCCCCGGCGAGGAGACGGCCGACCCGCTGTTCCGGCACCTGCCGGGCACGTGGCTGCTCGACACGGGCATGCTCCTCGTCCTCTCCACCGTCTTCGGGTACGCGGTGGCCCGGCTGCTCAGGCGGCACGAACCCGAAGTCATGCGGAAGTAGGAAGCGGGCGCGGCGACGCCCCCGGCTTCGGCCCCGGGAGCGTGGTCCCCATGTGCCTAGCGGGACTTGGCGAACAGCAGGTGGGCGTGCGGGAAGGGGCGTTCCGACTCCGTCGGGGCCCTCAGCAGGCGGGCCTTCTCCGTGAGGCCCGCCCCCGTCAGCAGGTCCGCCACACGGTCGGGGGACCAGCGGTGGGCGAGGGTCACCTTGTGGTCGAAGGACTCCACCGGTCGCGACGGGTCCTCGTGCGCCTGGAACGAGATCAGCAGGTGGCCGCCCGGCGCCAGCACGCGGTGGAACTCCGCGCACACCTGCGGCAGCCGCTCCGGGGGCGTGTGGATGATCGAGTAGCGGGCCAGTACACCGCCGAGCGTGCCGTCCTCGATGTCCGGCGCGGTCATCGAGCCCACCTCGAACCGCAGATCCGGACGGGCCGTACGGGCGATGGCGATCATCTCCGCCGACAGGTCGACGCCGAAGGCGTCCAGGCCGAGCGAGTGCAGCAACGCCGTCACATGGCCGGGGCCGCAGCCCAGGTCGGCGACCGGGCCGCCGCCCTCCGCCCGGACGAAGTCGGCGAAGGCGCCCAGCATCGCCCGGTCCAGAGGGAAGTCCGCCAGGTCGTCGGCGAAGAGCTCGGCATACAGGGCGGCCATGGAGTCGTAGGCCGTACGGGTGGTGTGCAGGAAGTCTGGCTCGGTCATGGGTGCGTACCGTAGTACGACCCGTGGGTCCCGGACCCCGGATCCCGGACCTCTGGACTCAGAGCCCCGGACCCCTGGACTCAGAGCCCCGGCCCCCGGCCCCCCGGGTTCTCCTGTTCGCCGTGGTGGCGCGTGCGGGAGGCGAGCAGCGCGCCCAGGAAGCCGGTGACCAGGCCCCAGACCAGGGCGAGACCGAGCGCGCTCCACAGCGCGGGGCGCAGGAAGAGCTCGCCGGACAGCCCACCGCCCAGGTCCCCGATGCCGAACAGGGACAGGCCGTAGCGGGCGTCGATCCGGCCGAGGAGGCAGACCGTCAGCACGGTCAGCGCGAGCGCGACCGCCATGTGCAGGGCGTGCTGCCGGGGCCGCATCCGGGCCGGTGAACGCGCGGCCGCCAGGAACGCGACGGCCAGCAGGAGCACCGCGCCGATGACCACGAGCCACCACACCCTGCCGTCCTGCTCGGCGAGCGTCCCCAGATCCAGGACCGAGACGTCGGGCGTACGCAGCACACGGTCCAGCACCTGGGGCATCGGCAGCCCGAACGGACCCTCGACCCGGCCTTCCCAGGTGGCACCCAGACCGATGGTGAACACGGGCCAGACGAGGTTCGGCAGGCCCAGGAGGACCACGGCGAGCGTCCGCGCCCCGTGGCCCCGGGTCGCCGCCACCACCAGGGCGACGACCAGCCCCAGGGCGACGTACGCGAGCAGCAGTACGACCATGGCGTACGCGACCGGCCGCACCGGCTCCTGGAAGCGCAGCAGGCGCGGCGGGAGCGGGGCCCCCGGCGAGACGAGCAGGGCGAGGACGAGGACACCGGCCAGCCACAGCAGGCCGAAGGCCAGCGTCACCGCCACCTCGGTCTCGAAGCCGACCCGCGGCGCCGGGACGCCGAACAGGTCGCCGAGGTCGGAGAGCGCGCCCTCGCCCGGGGGGACCGCGAACGTCCGGCGGGCCGACAGGGCGAGGACCGTGAGGACGAGCAGCCACACGAGAGCGATCCGGCCCGCCCAGCCAGCCAGCTCGGGCGCGTCCGCGACGGCCCGGTGGCGCAGCGGCCGCAGGAAGCCGAGGGCGACGAGCAGGGACCCGGTCAGTGTCACCGAGAGGGGGACCGCCGTCAGGGTCGCGCGGGTCCCGGCGAGCGCTCCGGCGTCGCCCGCGAACTCCACGGAACCGCCGACCGCCACCACCAGCGTCGCGGCGACGACCCGGGGGAAGGCGCCGCCGGGCAGGTCGGCGGCGCCCGCGGCCCACAGCCCGAGCGCGGCGACCACGAGCATGGAGATCAGCGCGGCGAGGACCGTGGCGAGGGCCTGGACCCAGCCGTGCCGGGCCACTGCCTGATCAGGGGCTGTCCGGAGGCTCACCCCGTCACGCTAAGCAGGCACTCCCCGGCGCGCCTGTCGGGAGGGCCGTCCGCGTCGGCCCGCGGGCACCGCGTCGGCCCGCGGGCGGTACCGGGCCGTCGCGGTCTTCGTGCTCCACGACCCGGGCAGCGGCGAGTGGTCCGGTCGGCACCGGGGCGACACCTCCGGCACGGCGCCCCGACCTCCCCTCATCCCCCCAGGGCCCGCAGCCTGCGGAAGAACGCCCGGATGTCGCCGACGAGCAGGTCCGGCTCCTCCATCGCCGCGAAGTGCCCGCCCCGGTCGAACTCCGTCCACCGCACGATGGTGTCCGTGCGGTCCGCGAGGTGCCGCAGCGGGATGAAGTTGTCCCGGGGGAAGACGGCGAGCGCGGTCGGTGCGGTCGACGGCTGCGGCCGCATGCCCCCGTCGCCCGCGTGCGCGCGCTCGTAGTAGATCCGCGCGGACGAACCGGCCGTGCCCGTCAGCCAGTACAGCATCACGTTGGTGAGCAGCAGGTCCCGGTCGACCGCGTCCTCGGGGCGCTCGTCCGAGTCCGTCCACTCCTTGAACTTCTCCGTGATCCAGGCCAGCTGGCCGACGGGGGAGTCCGTGAGCGCGTAGGCGAGCGTCTGCGGGCGGGTCGACTGGAGGTCGGCGTACCCCTGGCGTTCGCGGGTCCACTCCTGGTGGCGCCGCCAGGAGGCGAGGGTGCGCTCGCGCTCCCGGGGGCTCAGTCCCGCCAGCTCCTCCGGAGTCGGCTCGGTGGTGGCGTGGGCGCCCGGCAGCAGGTTCAGATGGACGCCTATCACCCGGTCGGGATGGGTGCGGCCCAGCTCGCGGGAGATCGCCGCGCCCCAGTCGCCGCCCTGCACGCCGAACCGCCGGTGGCCGAGCCGGTCCATCAGCACGGCGAACGCGGCGGCGACGCGGCGGAACTCCCAGCCGGTGTCCCGCGTGGGTCCCGACAGGCCGAACCCCGGGATGCTGGGCACCACCACGTGGAAGGCGTCGGCGGGATCGCCGCCGTGGGCCCGCGGGTCGGCCAACGGCCCCACCACATCCAGGAACTCGGCGATCGAGCCGGGCCAGCCGTGCGTGACGAGCAGCGGTGTGGCGTCCGGTTCCGGCGAGCGGATGTGCGCGAAGTGCAGGCGGGCCCCGTCGACGACCGTGGTGAACTGCGGCCATTCGTTGAGCCGGGCCTCCGCCGCACACCAGTCGTAGGAGTGCCGCCAGTACTCCGCGAGTTCCCGCAGATAGCCGCGCGGAACCCCGCGGGCCCAGCCCACGTCCGGCAGTTCGTCCGGCCAGCGCGTGCGGTCCAGGCGCGCGTGCAGGTCGTCGAGGTCGGTCTGGGGGACGTCGATGCGGAAGGGCTGGACACGGTCACCGTGCGGAGCAGTCATGGCGGGCCATGCTAGTTCCACGGACGCCGTGCCACCGATGAGTTCTGCGCCCCGGAGCGGTCGACACAGATGACAGTGTTCCCGCTCTCCAGGAGGTACCCATGAGCACCGCCGGATTCACCACATGTCTCTGGTTCGACGGCCGGGCGGAGGAGGCCGCGGACTTCTACGTCTCGCTCTTCAAGAACTCCGAACTCGGCAGGGTCAGCCGGTACACGGAGGCCGGGCCCGGACCCGCAGGTTCCGTCATCACCGTCGACTTCGTGGCCAACGGCCAGAAGTTCGTCGCCCTGAACGGCGGTCCGGAGTTCACCTTCAACGAGGCCATCTCCTTCCAGATCGACTGCGCCGACCAGGCCGAGGTGGACTTCTACTCGAAGGCGCTGACCGACGGCGGCGGCGAACAGGGCCCCTGCGGCTGGGTGAAGGACAGGTTCGGCGTCTCCTGGCAGGTCGTCCCGGCCCGGCTCATCGAGATGATCAGCGACCCGGACCAGGAGAAGGCGAACCGCGCGACGGCCGCGATGCTGAAGATGCACAAGATCGACATCGCCGCCCTGGAGAAGGCGTACGCCGGGGAGTGAGGCGCGGGCCGGGACAGGGCGGTCCCGCGTCCGGTCGAGCGCCGTGTACGCCCCGCACGCCGCTCATGACCGGTCGGCCGCACCGGAGGCGTCGGCGACCGCATCGGCGATCGTGTCGGTGATCACCCGCGTGACGCGCAGGATGCCGGGGGAGCGGACGGGGCAGGGCCTGGGCTTCGAGGTGGTGGGGGCCAGGCAGAAGTGCAGGGGGTCGTCGTCGCGGTGCAGGGCCGTCCGGCCGCTGCCCGGCCGGGTGCAGTACGGCCGGTGCGCACGCTCGTAAGCGGTGCACGGCAGGTACTGCGTCCAGGCGTAGCGGGCCGTGGCCGGGCTCACGGCCCTTCCGGCGTCCGCGAGCAGATCGCCGGACACCCGCGCCTGCCGCTCGTAGACCGTGTTGACCCGCCGGACCCGGTCGGGGGTGACCGGGTCCGGCCCCTGGAGCACCCAGACGATCCTCGTCCCGCCCACGGCGCCCGCGATCTGGTCGCTCAGGCGCCGGGCGTCGGCGGTGTACCGCGCCAGGTACGCGTCCCGTGCCCTGCCGTACGTGACGCCGTCCATGCAGGGCGTGTAACCCCACGCGTTGCCCCAGAACTGCAGGACGACGAAGTCCGGCCGCAGCCGGCGCACCAGCGCGGCCGCCTTGTCCGCCGGCGGGACGAGCGAGGTCTCGGCCGTGCCCTCCAGGTAGTCGCACAGCGTGGTGCCGGAGTACGGGGCACTGGTGTAGCGCGCCCTCACCTCGTCCCGCAGGAGTCCGCCGAGGACCTTCTGGTTCTCCGTGGCCAGGGAGTCACCCAGGTAGAGGACGGTGGGGCGGGGACGGTCCCCGGCCGGGGCCGTTCCCGCACCGGCACCGGCCCTGGCCCCGGATGCGGACCCGGACCCCGGTGTGGAACCGGTCGCGGCACCGGCTCCCGTACCCGCTCCGGGTGTGCCGGCCGCGCGCTGCTGCGCGGTCGGACCGGCCCCGGACGACGGGGGCGCGGACGCGGACCCGGGCTCCGACGAGGGGTCACCGCACGCGGCGAGCAGCATCAGCCCCGCCAGCATTCCGACGATCCACGGCTTGCTCATGCGGCAACTCCCGCCCCGGCCACCGAAAACGGTCCCCAGACAAGCACAGCGGACCGCCGGGGGGAAGGCCACCGCCCGTACCGGTCTCCTCCGTACGGACCTCCGCAGTCCTCAGTCACTTCCGGTGGAAGACGCCCGCTGCTGTTCCAGAGCGGCCTCCAGACAGCTGCGTGACCGGCGGGTGTCCGGCTCGTCGGGTCCGAGAGCCCGCTCCCGCCGGGCGAGCGTCCTCCGGTGCAGGGCGATGGCCTCGGACCTCCTGCCCGCCGCGAGGTACGAGTCGGCCAGATCGGACTGGGACCGCAGCGTGTCACGGTGTTGGCGCGGCGGTGCGGTCGCGCAGGATGTTCTCGTGCTGGACGATCGCGTCGCCGACCCGTCCCATGGCCTTGCAGGTGATGGCCAGTACCTCCCGCGTCCGCAGGGCGAGCCGGTGTGCCGGGCCGTTGGTCCGCAGCCGCGCCCGGAGCGTCGAGGTGTGGAGGTCGGACGCCTCCTGGAGGCGGTGGAGCGCGCGCAGTGCCTCACCGGGACGATGGCGGGAGGCGAGGGTGCCGGCGTGCTCACCGCCCGGGGACGCGGCCCGGTCCCGGGCCGCCCTGCCGAGCAGCCGCAGGGCGTCCCCTCCACGCCGTCGGCCGGGTGAACGAAGGCGGCCAGGGCCTCGGTGTGCGGGACCAGCTCCGTCCAGCGGGGCCAGTCGGCGACCGCCGGGAACGGATCCTCGGGCAGGGCGGCTCGAAGCAGTTCACAGGCCAGGGCCGGGCGTGGTTCTTCCCTGCCTGCCGTCCGCCGCGTCCTCCGCCATGGCCACCCTCCCGATCCGGAGTGACGGAACCGCTCGGGTCGGATCCGAGCCGGACCGCCGGGTGCATCCCGCTCCATCAGTAGGGACACGCTGCGAGAGGCCGTGGTTGCACCGGGTTCCGGTCCGGCGGTCCTGCCCACTCCGCAGCACGGCCGGATGCTCAGCCCAGGGGCGGGGCGTCCGCCGGACACACCGTTCCGGGGGCGGGCACGGCGCCCTCGGTCAGATATCGGGTGGCCAGGCGGTCCACGCACTTGTTGAGCCCCATGGCGGTGTGCCCGTACATGTCGGCGCCGACCAGACGGGCGTCGGACAGCAGGGCGGCCATGGCCACGGCGAAGGAGTAGGGGGTGACGGGGTCGAGCCGGTTGCCGACGACCAGCGCCGTGCGCGCGACAGGGCGGTCCCAGGGGCCGGCGTAGGCCCCCGTGCCGTGGCCCGCCGGCACGGGCCAGGTGGCGCAGGGCAGGGCGTCGAAGGCCTGCGCCCGCCCGAAGGTCGGACTGGTCCGCTCCCACCGCTCCGCCAGCGCCGGCCATGCTCCCGCACGCAAGCCGTACGGCTTCTCGCCGCAGTTCACGGCATCGGCGGAGTCGTTCCCCCGGTAGGCGGACCTCTCCTGGAGGGGCCCGGGCCCGGGCACGGCAGCGGATGCCTGGCGGTCCGCCGCCTTCGAACGCGGCGCCGACGCCTTGAGGACGGCGCCGTGCAGAGCGTCCAGCAGGCCGGCCAGTCCGGGCAGGTCGCCCGCCGACAGCCTGCCGAGCACCTGCTCGCCGAAGCCGCCGAAGTCGACCGTCCTCCCGTCCGGCAGGGCCAGTGGCCCCTGCCGCAGCCGGCGGCGGATCGCGTCGAAGGCCGCGACGGGGTCTCCCGCGCCGAAGGCGCATTTCTCCTGGTTCCGAGCGCACCTGCGCAGAAACGCCGTCAGGACCTCCTCCGCGCCGGCGGCGCGCCGCCGGTCGTACTCGAGGCCGTTCGTCATGCGCAGCAGGGGATCGACGTTGCCGTCCAGGATCAGCGCGCCGGTGCGGCCCGGAAAGAGATTGGCGTACGTGGCGCCGATCATCGAGCCGTAGGAGAACCCGGCGAAGTTCAGGCGGTCGGCGCCGACGCCCCGGCGCAGCAGTTCCAGGTCGCGTGCGACGTCGGCAGTGCTCATGTGCGCGAGCAGCGGGCCGCCGGCGCGGGCGCAGGCAGCGGTGTAGGTCCGCCCGGCACGCAGTGTCGCCGCCGTCTCGGCGCGGGTCAGCGGCGCTTCGCGTTTCCCTTCGAGCGCGGTGTCCGCCTCCTCCTGACTGGCGAAGCACTTCACGGCCGCGCTCTGTCCCACCCCGCGCGGGTCGAAGCCGATCACGTCGTACCGCGCGAGGACCTCGGGTGTCAGGTACTTCTGCGCACGGTAGGCGAAGTGCAGTCCCGACTGGCCGGGACCGCCCGGGTTGACGAAGAGGCTGCCCAGGCGGCGGGCCGGGTCCGTCGCCCGGTGCCGGAGCATGACCACGCCCACGGTCTCCCCACCCGGGCGCGTGTGGTCCCGCGGCACCTGCCGCACCGCGCAGTCGGCGATGTCCGGGTCCAGCGGGGGAGCGGGGTGGAGTATCCGATCGCACGGCTGCCAGTGCACGCCCTGCCGGTGCGGCAGCCGATCCGCGCGGGCGGCAGCCGCACCGGGGGGCGGCGTCAGCAGGGCGAGGACGGCGGCACCGGTGACGGTGGTCCGGACGGCGTGTCGGACGAAGTGCCGGACGGTGGCCGGGGCGAGCGGTCGGCTGGGCATGTGTCTCCTCGGTTCCCTCGTGCGGCGGAATGGGGTGTGCGTCCTCGTCCGGCGCCGGCGAGGCAGGCACGCAGCGGCGCCGCGACCGCCCCCCGGTAGCGGTGGCGGATCCGCGGGGGAGCCCCGGCCAGGCGGTCACGCATGAGCAGGGCGCGGCTGATCGGGGCGACGGCTGCCGCACGGGCGACGCCCTCCCGCAGCTCCGCCGGCGGCCGCCGCCCGGCCCAGACCGCCAGATAGCTGTCGATGACCTCTTCACGGGCCGCGGCCTGGCCCGGCGCACCGGCCAGGTCCCGCAGCAGGACGTCCAGTTGGAGGAACGGGTGGGTCGACACGCTGTCGGCCCAGTCGAACAGCAGCACGTCGTCGCCGTCGACCCGGAAGTTGCCCCGCCACAGGTCGTGGTGGACGAGCGAGTCCGGGATGCCGAGGAGTTCCAGACGCGCGCAGTCGCGGGCCAGGTCGGGGGCGAGCCGCCGCAGCCCCGCCGACTCCTGCGGGGTCAGCCCGCCCGGCTCGGCGGAGACCTGGGCGACGAGGTTCTCGAACAGGTCCGGCAGCCGGGCGAGCCGATGCCCGGGGCAGCCGGTGGCGGCGATCTCCTCCGACCTGGCCGCCGACTCCCGCTGGATCAGGCCGATCCGCCGGGCCACCCTCCGGAAGTCGGCGACGGTGCGGGCCGCGTCCCCGGTGTGGCGCACGGGGCCGAAGTCCGAGGTCAGCATCAGACGCCTGCCGGTGTCCCAGGCGAGCACGGAGGGCACCGCGCCGGGGAACCAGCCGGCCAGCAGCCGGGTCAGCGCGGGTTCGTGGGCGTGCGGCGGTGGGCTCGCCTTGAGGTGGACGAGACCGGCCGAGGTCGGGAACAGAAGCTGGGCGGACCAGGCCCGGAAGCCGTCCTGCCGGACCGGACCGACCGTCTCGATGCCGAGCCCGCGCAGTTCCTCCACCGCCCATGCGACGGCCATGGCGAACCAGCCGGGGTGCTGCCAGGGCAGCCACCCGTCCCGCTCGCGGTGGTCCCGGTCCGCGGACCAGAGACCGAGCATCCGGTGGTGGCCGGGCCGGGCGCGACGCGGATCGGCGAGCTCCGCCACCGGCGCCCAGCGCGCCCCGGCGGGCAGGGCCGCCGGGGCGCCGCGTGCCTCGTGCACGAAGAGGTACGCGGCCGGCGCGTCCGCGCCACCACCGGCCGAGGTCTCCGCGGGGAGCCGCAGGGCGTCCAGCACCCCGACCTCCACCCCCCAACGGTCCCGGACCCAGGAATTCGCCCCGTCCGGCTCAGAATGCCGGTGATCGGGAAATCCCCAGCGCGTTCCGTCGTCGAGGACCAGTAGACACAGCGCGCCGCCGCGCTCCATGGGAATGGCGCTGAAATTCACGGATCTCATGGAAATCCCCATCCGGCCGGCACGTCAAGACATCTGCCCGTAATTTCTCGGCCGTAATGGTCCGGAACGGTCCCGGACGGTCCGGGACAGTCCGGGACGGGACGAAAGAATTGCCGCGCCGACAGAAGGGCTCCTAACGTCATTTCGACGAAGAAACGGGACAGGGCGGTATGGGGTGATCCAGCCGTCCACAATCGAGAGGGAAACAATGAATGGTGTTTCTGTGGCCGAGCGCATAGCTGCCGGCGGTCTCCAGCAGCACATGTTCTCGGAGCCCACCGCGGTCGCCGAGGAGTGCAAGCTCCCCGGTCAGAGCTGCTGGTTCGACTCCGACTGCTGCAACCCGCGCTTCTGTGAGTGGTGGACCTGCCGCGCCTGAGCGGTCGGCCCCCCACCCGAGGAAAGGAAAAGCCATGACGGGTGTTTCCGTGGCCGAGCGGATTTCCGCCGGCGGTCTTCAGCAGCACATGTTCTCGGAGCCCACTGGGGTCGCCGAGGCGTGCAGCCCGAACGGAGCGGTCTGCATCTGGGACAGCGACTGCTGCTCCGGTCTCGTCTGTGAATGGTGGGAGTGCGAGACACCCTGACGTTCACCGGTGCCGTCGGCGGCCGAGCGGTCGCCGACGGCACCACCGGACCGGATGCGGAACACGGCAACGGCGAACAACGAACAACGAACAACGAACGGCGAACGGCGACAGAAAAGGTGCGCGGGAATGTTGACGAATGTGTCGGAGCTACTGCGATCGGCGCGCGCGGGAAAAGTGTTCCTGGAATCTTCCCGGCGAGACGCCGGTAAATTCGAATTCGCCTCCTGGCCCCGGGCCGCGGCCCGCCGCTCCGGGCCGGTGGGACGCGCGCGGTCCGCCGTGTCCGGTCTCCGTACGGTCCAGCGACTGACCGTCGGCTTCCTGGACCCGGTGGAGGACGCGGTCTATCTGACGGTCGGCCTGCGCCGGATGGGCTTCCCCGCCTCGTTCCACCTCGGCAGGGAGGTCGCACCGGCCCTGCCACCGGCGGGCTTCTACGCCTGGGTGCGGTGCGGCGGCGACGTCCTCAGCACCTCGCTCCCGGTGGAAGAGGAGTACGTCGAGATCTACACGAACACCCCGGAAGGTGAGCACAGTGCGTGACGTCGTCGAATTCGCGGACGGCCGGGTGCGCCGCAGCCGGCCGGCACTCGCCGCGGAACCCCTGGGCGCGATCGCCGTCGGCACCGGCACGGCGTTCGAACTGCGACGGGACCTGCCCGGTGGGGCACCGCTGTACTACCGGGTCGGCCACGGCCGGCTGGAGTGGAGCGGCGAGCCGGCCGACTTCCACGAGGGAGGACCTCCGCCCCCACCGGATCCGGGAACGCTGCTCGCCATGGCCCTCGGCTCGGCCCCGGCGCCGGACAGCACCCCCCTGCCGGGCGTGCACCGCCTGGCCACCGGAGTGACGGTACGACTGGACCGCGAAGGTGTCCGGGTGAGCCGACACCGGCCGGAGGCTCCTATGACCCGGCGTACCCCCGTACGAGCCGTGGGCCGGGCACTCGACTCGCTGGCCCGCCCGTACGCGATCGCCTACAGCGGAGGGCTCTCCTCGGCGTTCGTCGCGGTCTGCGCGCTGCGGGCGGGGCACCGGCCGTTGCTGGTGCACGCCGACCTCGGACCCCGGCCCGGCGGCTCGGTGCCGCCCCGGATTCCGGGACTGCGCTGCGAACGGGTGCGGCTGGACCTGCTGGAACTGCTGGACCACCACCGCGTCACCGGGGAGGAACCCTTCCCGCCGCTGCCGGACACCGAGGTGCCCCGGCTGCTGACCGAACGGCTCGGCGCCCACACCGGGCTTCCCGTGGTGAGCGGAGCACTGCTGGATCCGCTGATGTCGGCGAGACTGCCCGACGCGGCCCTCGGTCCGCGCGGCTGGCGGCTGCTGACCTGCGAGCCCTTCCATGTCTCCGGCACCCTGCCCACGCTCTCGCAGGCACGCGCCCTCCTCGACAAGGGCGTCGTGCACGATCCGGGCCGGGCGGCGGCCGACCTGCCCGACAGCCAGCCCGTGAGCGCGCCCCCGCCGCCCTCGCCGACCGGCGCGGACCGGATGCCCGGCCTCACCGACAAGGGCCGGGAGGCGCTCGACGCGGCCCGGCGCGGTTCGCTGGCGGTCTGGCGCGAGCACCTGGAGGCCCTGCCGTCCGTCGTCGGCCGGGCGGACGCCGCGTCGGCCGAGTACGGCGACAGCGACGCACACCTGCCGGCGCTGGACCCCCGGGTGCTCGCCTCGGTGGGCGCGCTGCCACCGGCCCGGCTCGGACGGATCCGGGACGGTTGCTTCCAGTCCCACGTCCCCATGCGGACGGCCGTCGCCGCGCACCGCGTCGAGGGCGTACGGAAGAGCGCCCCGCGCCACTGGCTGCGGCCGGCGGCCGCCGAGCACCTGCACCGCGAGCGGTCCAAGGTCATCGCCGAACTCGGGCGCGGAAGCGCGCTGGCGGACCTGGGCCTGATCGACCCGACCGCCCTCATCGGCATCCTGCGGGACGGCCGTGACCTCAGCGCCCAGGCCCTGGTCCTGCTCAGGACGGTCTGGCTCGACCGATGGCTGCGAGGCTGACCATGCCCACTTCCAGCACCTCCCACCGGGACGGATTGCGGCTCGCGCCCCATGTGCGGTGCACCCCACTGCCGTTCGGCGGAGCCGTCCTGGTCCACGCCCCGACGCTGAGTATCACCGAATGCGGGGAGCAGGAGGCACACGTCGTCGAACGCCTGCTCAGCCACGGGCCCCCCGGCCCCGGTACGGGTCCGGCCGGCGAAGCGGTACGGCGCCTGAGCCAGGAGCTGGTGGCGGCCGGCTGGCTGGAGACGGCGCCCGCGGCGGGGCGAGCGGCCGCGCCCGCCCCGCATGACGCGGAGTCCGCCGCGTCCGCCCCATATGACGCGGAGTCCTCCGCCGCCCCCGCCGACCGTCCGTCGACAACCGACCCGGCGGGCACCGCCGCGCCGGACACCCACCGGAGGTAGGTCCCTTGCGACTCACCCTACGAGTCACCCTTGGCCGGACGTACCGGCGCCTGCTGCCCGACATCGCGGTGGCCGCACTCGCCGGCCCCCTGGTGGTCTCCGGCGTCGCCAAGGTGATCACCCCCGCCGAGGAACTCGACTGGCCCTTGGACTCGGGACCGCTCGCGGCGCCCGGCGGCGCGAAAATCGTCGGAGCCGGCGAACTGGCCGCCGCGGCCGCGACCCTCGCCGCACCCGGCCGGTTCGCCGCGCTGGCCCCGATGGGGACCTACGCCGCCCTGACCGTGGTCGCCCACCGTACGAAAGGGGCGAAGTGCGCGTGCTTCGGAACCGCGCGCCTGGCCGCGATCGGACGGACGCACATCGGGGCCAACGCGTCCGCGTCCCTCATTGCGGCCGCGGCACTGGTGGCGGCCCCGGGGCACCGGCACCTGGTCCGCACGGCCACCGCCCTGCTGTCGGCCGCGGTCACCCACGGAGTCGTACGGGCCCTCGACCGCCGGGCCGGGAAGACCTCCGGAGCGGCGGCACAGGTCTGCCACGACCCCGTGGACTCCGTGCGGCTCTACGTCTCCGACGACTGCCCCGCCTGCCGTTCCCTCAAGCACCTGCTGCAGTTCATGGAACCCGCCCGGCGGAACGCGGTCCGCACGACCGTCGTCAGCGGGGAGGACGAACTCCCGCCGCAACTGGCCGGCCTGGGCGTGCCGTGCGCACTGGGCCTGGACACCCGGGGCGAGCCGGTCTGCGCTCCGGTGTCCGGCATCGGCGCCGTGAAGGCACTGGTCGACGGTGTCACCCTCGGCGCGCCGGCGGTCCGACGTGCGGGCTGATTCCGAGCCCCGCACCGGGGCGCAGGAGCGTGCCGCCGGCCGTGGTGGCGGGCACGGGAACGCCCCGGGGCGGGGAAGCAGCCCCGGGGACGGAACCCCGCCGCACGGCGTGCGCCGGGACGTCCCGGACCGGGACCGCGGACGCGGGCCCGGCGACGGTGCCGGTCCCGCCGTCGACCGCCGGCGGGACCGGCGGGGGACGGCCGGTCCGGGCGAGGTGTCCGAGGAGACCTGGCAACGGTTCGACTCCTCGCCCGACCTGTCCGCGTGGGCCCTGATCACCGCTCCGGTGCACCCGAGTCTCCGGGAAGCGCACCCGGACACGGCGACCTGGGGCGAGTTGCGGGTCGACCCGGGGCTCGCGGGGCTCGACAGCGGACGGGCGCGTCCGCTCCGCGTCGAGATCGGGTGCCGGGAGCACGGGACCCTGTGGCGCGTGCCCGTCGAGGGCATCACGCCGGACGCGCTGGCGTGGCATCCGCGCCTGCCCCTGGTGGCCGGGCTGGCCGTACGTGGCGGCTACGCGTTTCCGTGGGTCGCCGACCACCGTGCGCGGACCGTCGTGGTGCACGACCGGGTCCGGGCGGCCACCTCGCTCACCGCTCTCGGGGGCGGTGGGCGGTCGCCGCTCGTGTGGAGCGGCTCCGGGCTGGTCGTTCTCACGCCCGCGCCACCGCCGCCCTCCCCGGCCCGCACCGGGGAGGAGACGGACCGGACGGCCGTGGCCTGCGAGGCGAACGGCCCGGGCTGGCTCGTCTTCCCCCAGGGCGTACCGGAGCTCTCGGCCCTGGCGGCCGTCCGGGTGGCGGAACTCCGTCCCGACGGCGGCGCCCTCCGGGTGCTCACCGGGCCGCTGCTGGTCCGGGGACTCGAACCCGCTCCCGGGGGCGGTCAGCTGCTGGTCACCCACCTCGACGAGGAGGTCTCGCACTCCCAGGAGCTGCACTGGGCGGCGTCGGTGACCGCGACCGGTCCGACGGGGCCGGGCACGGGTGCGCGGCCGGTGCCCCCCGGATCCCGCTGGGCCACGGGCGCCCCCGACGTACTGGCGTGGCCCGACGAGGCGGACGGCCGCCGGCGGATCCTGACGCGCCACGCCGCCGGCCGTGCGGGCGGCGCGGCCCCCGGCATCCCGGTCCCGCCCGTCTCCGGTCCCGCCGACGAGTGGTGGCCGCTCCGGTACGACGGAGCCCTCTGGGTGCTCGGCGTGCACGACGACCGCCCCTACCTGGCCGGGCCCCGGCGCACCGTCGCTCTCCCCGCCCCCGCCGGCCTGCGGCTCGGCCCTCCCGTCCCCGCCGTGGGACCCCCGGCCGGGTTCCTGCTGGACTGCCGGGACGCCGGGGGCAGGTACGGGATCGGCGTCCTGGACCCCCGGCGTCCGGGGCTCGCCCTCACCTGGGCCGCCGACCGCGACCTGCCGTCCGTACGCCTCCTGCGCGCCTGCAGCGGGCGGTCGGGCCAGGGCCTGGTGGTGGAGGGCGCCACACGGCTGCGGCGGCTGCGGTTGTCGGACGGCGCCCTCATCTCCGAGCCCGTGGCCACCCGGCACGCTGCCCGCGCGGCCGGGAAACCCTCCGTCGTCGACCTGCGCCGGGCCGGGGACCGGTTGCCGATGAGACTGACCCTGGCCGCCGCCGCCACCACCACCGCCGCCACCACCACCGACGCCGCCGCCGCCGACGCGGCGAGCGAAGAGGAGAGCGCGAAGGAGACTGAGCAGGAGAGCGGGAAGGGGCGTACGGCCCCGGCCCCCCTGCTGCTGTGGCTGCGGGCACAGGACCCCGGCGGGGGCGGCGAGGCCGTGCGGTGCGCCGGGGCAGGACCCGTCGCCCACCTGGACCTGGTGCCCCGGTGGCCCGCCGACGCCACCGCCGGGTTCCTGCACACCCAGATCACCGATGCCGTACGTGCGGCCCTGGACGCGCTCGACGAGCACCGGCCCGGCATCCTCGGCCGGGGCGTGGTCGTCGGCGGGCACAGTTTCGGCGCGAGCCTCGCGCTGTACGCGCTGGCCCACGACCGCCGGCTGGACGGCGCCATCGTGCACAGCGGCTGCTACAACCGCACCCTCACCCCGGGCGGCTTCCAGTACGAGCGGCGGTCCTACTGGCAGACGCCCGAGGTCTATCACGCCTTCAGCGCCCTGCTGTTCGCTCACCGCCTCGACCGCCCCGTCCTCATCGTGCACGGCGTCCGGGACACGAACCCCGCGACGGCGCCCGAGCAGGCCGTCGGGCTCTACCGGGGCATCGTCGCCGCCGGTGGCCGTGCCCGTCTGCTGCTGCTGCCCGGCGAAGGCCACAACTTCCGGTACGCGGAGAGCCATCGGACCCTCGCGCGGGAGCACGGACGGTGGCTGGACCGGTGCGCACGCACTCCGGAAAGGGCGTGACCCCCATGGCCGCCGAAGCGGACCCGGCGAAGATCGACACGCGTGAGCAGGCCGCCTGTCTGGCGTTCGCGGTACGGCTCGTCTGGCAGGCGGACCGGCGCCGCCTGACCGAGGTGGTCATCGCCCAACTCGCCTCGGCCCTGGGCATCATGGCGCTGATCCTGCTGGTCAGGAACGTCCTCGGAACGGTGCTCGCCGCCGGATCGGACCCCGGCGCGGGAGGGCGGCAGGCGATCGTCTCCGTCGTCCTCGTCGTCGCGATCGGTTCGCTGGGGGGAGTGCTGCGCCTGTTCGCCGCCTCCCGGAACCGCGTCCTGGCAGCCAAGGCCGACCGCCAGGTGATCAGTACGGTGCTCGCCTCGGCGACCCGGGCGGAACTGGCGCGCTTCGAGGACCCCGTGTTCCACGACGCGCTGCAGCGAGCGGTGTTCGCCTCGCGTGCGCAGCCGACGATGGTGGTCGCGATGCTGGTCGCGGCCTCGCAGGCAGTGCTCACCGCCGTCGCCGTCGGGGCCGCCTTCGCGGTGCTGGCCTGGTGGCTGCTGCCCGTCGCCCTCCTCAGTGCGCTGCCGGTGCTCAGGGCCGCCCGGGCCGAACGCAACGCCGGTTACGGACTGCACCGCAAGCTCGCCGAGGACCGCCGGGTACGCCAGTACGTGGAGCAGTTGCTCACCGGCCGGGACGCCGCCAAGGAGGTGCGCGCGTTGGATCTCGGCCGGGTCCTGCGTGCCAGGTGGGACGCGGAGTACGAGCGCGAGATCGACGACACCGTGTCCTGGCAGCGGGGCTGTCTGCGGACCAGGATCGCGGCCCGGCTCGGAGCGGACGCGCTCGTCCTGGCGGTCATCGGCTCCGTCTGGTGGCTGATCGGCTCCGGCGTGGTCGGTCTGCCCACGGCGGTCGCCGCCGTCACCGGTCTCTTCCTGATGACCAGCCGGGTGCAGGCGCTCGGCGCGCTGCTCAACGGAATCGGCGAGTCCCTCCACTACCTCATGGATCTGCGGACCTTCGCGGCCGACACCGGCACCACCACACAGGGCACCACCACGCAGGGCACCACCACGCAGGGCACCACCACGCAGGGCACCACCACGCAGGGCGGCACGACCGCCGCCACGCACGCCGGCGTCGGCGACGGGTTCACCGCACTGAGCGCCGAGTCGATCGGCTTCACCTACCCCGGCTCCCCGTGCCCGGCGCTGCGCGAGGTCTCCCTCACCGTGCACAGGGGCGAATTCATCGCACTGGTCGGCGAGAACGGGTCGGGCAAGACGACGCTGGCCAAGATCCTCGGCGGGCTGTACCCGCCGGACAGCGGCCGCCTGGTGCTCGACGGCACCCCGGCACCCGATCCGGCCCGGCTCCGTGAGACCTGCGCCCCGGTGTTCCAGGACTTCCTGCGCTACAAGTTCACGGCCGGCGACTCCATCGCCCTCGGCCGCACCGGCCTCCCGCCGGACACCGGCGCGATCGCTGCCGCGGCCGAACGGGCGGGCGCCCGCGACTTCCTGGAACGGCTGCCGCGCGGATACGACACCGTACTGGGCAAGGAGTTCAGTGACGGCTGCGACCTCTCGCTCGGCCAGTGGCAACGCCTGGCGCTGGCACGGGCCTTCTACCGGAACTCACCGTTCCTGATCCTCGACGAGCCGACCGCCTCCCTCGACCCGCAGGCGGAGGCGGATCTGGGCGACCGCCTGCGGGCGCTGTTCGCGGACCGCACGGTGCTGCTGATCTCGCACCGGTTCTCGGCGGTACGCGCCGCCGACCGGATCTACGTCATGGCAGGCGGACGCGTGGTCGAGCAAGGGGGGCACGAGGAACTCATGGCGCGGCACGGAACGTACGCACGGCTCTTCCGGCTCCAGGCCCGGCCCTACCACGACGACGGCAGCGCCGACCGGCGGCTGAGCCACCGGTGAGCGCCACCGCCGCGTCACCCGGCGCGGCCCTCGGCCACGGCGCGTTCGCGCGCGTGGATCCGTACGAGGTCATGCATCCGGTACCTCGTACCGTCGGCGCCCCCGGCCGGTACGGCGACGAGCAGACTGGCGTCGACGAGGGCTTCGAGGTGGGTCTCGGCCCGGTCGGCCGGACAGTCCAGCAGCGCGGCCGCGGCGCCGGCGGAGAAGTCCGGCACCTCCAGCAGCCCCAGGAGCCGGAAGGCCGGGCGCGTGGCGTCCGGCAGGGTCGCGTACCCCCGCTCCAGGCTTTCGCGCACGGAGAGGTCGCCGATGGCCAGTTCGTCGAGCCGTCGCCGCTCGTCGCGGAGCAGGTCCGCCAGCCGGGCCAGCGGCCACTGCCGACGGCACGCCAGCCGGGCACCCGCGATCCGCACGGCCAGTGGGCACCGCCCGCACGAGCGGACGATGTCCGCGGCCGCCCCGGGTTCCGCGGCGACCCGGTCCGCTCCGACGATCCGCGCGAGCATCTCGACACCGTGCGCGGCTGGGAGCGGCCCCAGCTCGACCGACCGCGACGGCCCCATCGACGTCAGCCGCCGCCTGCTGGTGATCAGCACCGCCGGCCCGCCGACCCCCGGGAGCAGGGGCCGGATCTGGCGTTCCGAGGCCGCGTTGTCCAGCACGACCAGGATGTCGCGATCGGCCGACAGGGTGCGGTAGAGGCTGGAGAGCTCCTCCGTCGAGTCCGGTACGGCTGCCGGACCCCGCATGCCGAGGGCGCGCAGGAAGCGGACGAGCACGTCTCCCGGTTCGGCCGGGGCGGCGCTCGCCCCTCGTAGATCGACGAACAGCCTGCCGCCGGTGAACCGTTCGGTCAGTGCGTGCGCCGCGTGCACCGCGAGGGAGGTCTTGCCGACCCCCGCCATGCCCGAGACCGCCACCGTGGGTACGACACCGTGGGGTGTCCCGTCAGCCCCCGTCAGGACCTCCTCGATCGCCCGCAGGTGGGTCGTGCGGCCGGTGAAGTCGGAGATGTCACTGGGCAACTGCGCCGGGACCACGGGCACGGCCGGCGTCCGCGCACCGTGCTCCGGGCCGGCTGTCCCGCTCTCCGGCACGGCGGGGTCCTGCTCCGCGGGCGCGGCGCAGGCCGCGGCGATGCGCCGCCGGGCGCCCAGCCACGGCTCGGGCGTCAGACCGCAGGCCGCCACGTAGGCGTGCACGAACCCGGCGCGGGGCAGGGCGCCACGACCGAGTACGGCGGCCGTGGTGCTCCGCGCGAGATGCAGTCCGTGCCGCTGGGCGCGGACCTCCAGCTCCCTGTAAGTGAGTTCGGACCGGGCTCGCAACCGCCGGAGCAGCCGGACGAACTCCTCCGGTGTGCGGGCGTCGTCCGGGCCCGGTACGACATCGCTGTACGACACGTGCTTCTCCCCGTGGTGAGCCGGCCGCGTGCGGTCCCGGGCCCGTGGCCCGGAGCGACCGACGACTGCGCACGCCGCGCGGCGTGCCTACGACATCAGGTGTAGCCCGTCGCCGTTGTTCGGCATCGGGAGGAGGACGCAGGAAAAACGGACGCCGAACAACCGCCGGATCCTGAAGAACCGGTCTGAAGATCAGGTCACCGTTTCGTCTCAGCTGCTCCGGGCCCGCAACCGATGACCTCCGGCGCGGGTCCAGCCAGTACGGATACGTATCGGAAGGAGGGCCCGATCATGGGGGACACCCGCAGACGGGCAGCCGTGGCACTGGGGATCACCGGGCTGGTGGCGCCGCTGACCGTCGCGCTGGGCGCGGCGCCGGCGCACGCGGCGAGCTGCACCACGGCGAGCGGCCCGTACCAGAAGCAGGTCGAGAAGTTCCTCGGCCGGCCCGTCGACGGCAGGCAGTCCGCCGCCGACTGCAAGGCGATCAGGGCATTCCAGACCAAGCACGGCATCACCCCGGACATCGGCTACGCGGGCCCGGTCACCTGGGGTGTGATGGACCTCATGACCAAGCAGAAGGCCGTCGGCAAGAAACCCAACGCGGCCGGCAAGTGCCCGGTGAACAAGGGCCGCATAGCCTGCGTGAACCTGACGCTCCAGCTCAGCTGGATCCAGGACGGCAAGACCCTGGTGTACGGGCCGGTCCCGGTGCGCACGGGCCGCGACGGCCACGAGACCCGCACCGGCCTGAAGAAGGTCTACTGGCGCAACATCGACCACGTCTCGACCATCTACGACGTGCCCATGCCCTACAGCCAGTTCTTCGACGGCGGTCAGGCCTTCCACTCGGCCGGGGTCAGCATGTGGAACCCGCCCGGCTCGCACGGCTGCGTCAACATGACGAAGACGGACGCCAAGAAGTACTGGTCCCTCCTGAAGAAGAACGACGACGTGTACGTGTACGGCCGCAAGCCGGGCACCTGACCGGGCCGGTCGGGTCGTTCCCGTCCCGGCTCCCGGCTCCCGGGGGCGGGAACGGGAACGGCCGCACCGTACGGAGACGGCTCACGTCCGCGCCCCGGGACAGCCGGCGCAAAGGCGTCGAAGGCGGTACGGATCACAGCGGTAACTCACGTGGTCTTCACGCAGAGCCCCGTATGATTCACGGTATGTCCACCACTTGCCGTCGTGCGCCGGGAGCCGCGCAACGATCAGCCGCCGAGGTCAACGAGGAGATCCGGGCCCTGTGGCTCCGGGCCGGCGGAATGCTGAGCGGTGAGCAGCGGCGGCAGTACCAGCGCCTCGTCCTGGAGTGGGCGGCGGCCGCGCCCCGGTCCGGGACGTCCTCGGACGCGTCGCAGGCGGCCTGACCGCACGTTCTGCGCCCCCGCCGCCTGTCGTGCGGTGCGGCCGTGAGTCCCTCGTCACCCCTTCACCCCTTCACCCCTTCATCGCGCCCTGCAGCAGCCCCGCGATGAAGCTGCGCTGGAAGACGACGAAGAGGATCAGGACCGGCAGCATCACGATGATCGTCCCCGCCGCCAGGGTGGGGATGTCCGTGCTGTTCTGGCCGACGAAGAAGCCCAGACCCGCGGGCGCCGTGTGCTTGGTGGTGTCCTGGATCAGGACCAGCACCAGCAGGAACTGGTTCCACGACCACATGAAGACGAGCAGCCCCAGCGTCATCAGGGACGGGCGGGCCAGCGGCAGCAGGATCCGCACCAGGATCGTGGCCGACGAGGCGCCGTCGATCCGCGCCGCCTCCACCAGGGACATGGGCGTCGACCGGAAGTGGGTGCGCATCCAGAACACCCCGAACGGCAGGAACAGCGCGATCTCCACCAGGATCACGCCGAGGTACGAGTTGGTCAGGCCGAGACCGCGCAGGTCGAAGTAGAGCGGTACCACGATCAGCTCGACCGGGATCGTGAGCCCCGCGACGAAGAACGCCGCCACCGCGTTGCCGCCGGGCAGCCGCATCGTGCCCAGCGCGTAGCCCGCCAGCGCGGCCAGGACCAGGCAGGCGGGGACCACCCCCAGGGCGATGACGAGGCTGTGCCGGATCAGGTCCGAGAACCCGGCCACCGACCAGGCCGTCTCGTAGTTGCTCCAGCTCCACCGGTCCGGCCAGGTCAGGCCCACCACCGGGGTGCCCGCGGGCTGGAGCGAGGCGAGGAAGACACTGAGGAACGGGATCACGACGACGACCGCCATGACGGTCAGCAGCGCGTAGCCGGACCAGCGTTCCGAGCGCGCGACGGTGTTCATGCCTGGGACCTCACGGTGTTCATGTCTGGGACCTCGACAGACGGTTGATGAGGTAGACGATCCCGAGTATCAGACAGCCCAGGACGACGGCCAGGGCCGCGGCGAGCCCCACCTTGCCCTCGGAGAACGCCAGCCGGTACACGAGCAGCCCGGGGACCGTCGTCTGCTCGCCGGGTCCGCCGTTCGTCGTCACGTACACGATGTCGAAGCTGGCCAGCGCGGCCACCGTCGTGACGGTCATGGCGACGGCGAGTTCACCGCGCAGGTGCGGCAGCGTCACGGAGACGAACTCGCGGATTGGGCCCGCGCCGTCGATCCGGGCCGCCTCGTACAGGCTGGGGTCCACCTTCTGCACACCGCTGAGGAAGAGCATCATGCACAGGCCGCTCAGCACCCAGGTGCCGACGAGCCCCACGGCGATCAGCGCGGCGCCGAAGTCGCCCAGCCACGCGCGGGTCACCCCGTCGAGCCCGACCGCCCGGAACACCTGGTTGACCACCCCGTCGTCCCCGTACAGCCAGCGCCAGGTCACGCCGACCGCGACGAGCGGCACGACCTGCGGGAGCATGAACAGGAAGCGGTACGCCCCCATGCCGGGCCGCCGGTAACGGGCCAGCAGACCCGTCGACAGCAGCCCGAGCACGATCGGCACGAAGGAGAAGAACACCACCAGCACCAGGGCGTTGAACACCGACCGGCGCAGGACCGGGTCCTGGAGGATCTCCGCGTAGTTGCCGAGCCCGACCCAGTCGCCCAGCGTGACGCCGTCCCACTCGAACAGCGACAGGTACGCCGTGTGCAGCGCGGGCAGCACCGCGAACGCGAAGTAGACGGCGAACGCGGGCAGGACGTACACGTATCCGCGCCACGGGCTGCGGCCGCGGGCCCGCCGCCCGCGGACCCGCCGGTCGGCGGCCTGCCGGCCGGGGACCGGTGGACTACTTCCCATGGTGGTCCTCCCACTCGTCCTGCAGGGAGTCGAGGTACTCCGCGGGCCCGATCCGGTCGGCGATGAGCTTCTGGACGCCGGAGCGCAGCCGGTCGAGCATCGCGGGCGCCGCGAAGTCGGGGAACGTGGTGATCCCGTCGTCGGCGACGGCCCGCCGGTGGCCCCGCGCGATGTCCGCCAGCACACCCGCCGGTTTCCCCACCGCATCGGGGTTGGGCGGCAGGAAGCCGTTGTCGCCGATGATCTGGCCGGCCTCGGGCGAGGTGAGGAAGTCCAGGAACACGCCCGCCGCCTCGGGGTGTTCGGTCAGGGACGACACGGCGTACGAGACGCTGAACCCCGACGCCACCGTGGGGGAGCCGGCCCGCTCGCCGGGCATCGGGAAGAACCCGACGCCGTCCCCCATGACGGCGGCCAGCTGCCCCGCGGCCCAGTTGCCGTTGATGAGGAAGACGCTGTCGCCCTCGGCGAACCGGGCGGTCGAGTCGACCTGCGCGGTGCCGTTCGCGGACTCGCTGTAGTACCCCTTGCGGCCCCACTCGACCATGAGTTCACTGGCCTCGACCGCCGCCGGGTTCTCCATCGTGGCGCCCTTCCTGCCGTTCACCCAGTCCCAGTACTCGTCCGTGGGCATCAGCTGGTTGAGCAGCGCGGCCCACAGGTGCAGGCCGCCGGAGTCGAGCGCGCCGACGCCGAGCGGGGTCAGGTCCGCTTCCTTCGCCGCGGCGAGCTGCTCCTCGAACTCCGCCAGCGTCCTCGGCGGGGAGTCGATCCCGGCCCGCCGGGCGAGTTCCCTGTTGTAGTAGATGCCCGTCATGGACAGGCCGGCCGGCACCCCGAACAGGGCCCGTCCACCGGTGGCCTCACTGGTCCGCCCCGCGGTGAGCTGGTCGAGGCTGACCGGGGGGACGGCCTCGTCCCAGCCGTACGCCTCCCGGTAGGGCGCCAGGTCCAGGACGTGGCCGTCCGCCGCGAGATCGGTCATGCCGACCGCGTACTGCGCGATGTCGGGCGCGGTGTCGGAGGTCATGGTCAGCTTGAGGTTCTGGACGTAGTCCGAGAACGTCTTGTACTGCGGCTCCACCTCGATGCCGGGGTGCTTCTCCTCGAACGCCGCGATCAGCGCGTCGACCATCAGGGGGGCGTCGGCGAACTGCAGGCGCAGGGTGACGTCCCCGTCCGGCACGGCGGTCGAGGACGGCACACTGGTGGGGCCGGGCACCGCCGTCGCGCTGCCCGGGGTGAGCGCCTCGCACGCGGCGAGCGGGAGCACGAGGGCGACGGCGCAGACCGCCGCGGCGACGCGGCGGCGCACCCGGTGCGTGCTGTCCCTCATCGGCCATCGGCCTCCTTGCCTGGTCTCGTCGGTCGGATCGGTGGGTCAGCCCCTCGGACAGCGGTCGCCGAACCGCTCCAGCAACGCGTTGTTGCGGCGCTCGGCGTCGGCGTCGGTGTTCTGGCTGACGATCAACGGCGGCCGCTGCCCGTGGTGTTCGGCCAGCAGCTGGGCGGCCCGGCAGGTCAGCGCGTTGACCAGGGCCGCCCCCAGCACCGTCGACAGGGCTCCCACCGCCAGGTCGCCCAGCGGCACCACCGTGTCGCCGGGGCTGCCGTGGGTGTCGATGACGATGTCGGCCACGTCGAGCAGCCGCAGTCCGCCGCTGTGCCGCGACCCGGCGGCCAGCGAGTGGGCCCGGCTGGTCACGGCGACCACGGTCGCGCCCGACTCCCGGGCGCCGAGCGCGAATTCGACCGGCACGGCGTTGATCCCCGAGTTGGAGATCACGACCACCACCTCGCCCGCCCTGATGTCCGCCGTACGCAGGATCGCCGCGGCGTACCCGCCGACGCGCTCGGCCGCGCCGGCGCGGCGCGGGGCGACGGGGGAGAGCGCCGGGTCGGCGATGACGTCGACCGGCGCGAGCCCTCCGGCGCGCATCAGCGGTTCGAGCGCCACGAGCTGGGAGTGGCCGCTGCCGAAGTAGTGCACGACGCCCCCGGCGGCGACGCTGTCCGCGACGGCGCGGGCGGCACGCTCGATCGAGGGCCGCTCGGCGGTGGCCAGGGCGGTGAGGTTCTCCTGGAGGGCGGCGAAGTAGGCGAGATCGGCGTTCATCGTATCGAGGCCACCTGGGGTGTCGAACGGAGCCGCTGACGTGGCTGTGGACCGTACCACCGCCGCAGGGACCTGCCCAGACCCGCGGTCGATCCGACTTGTTTCAGGCCCGCTTCCTTGACCACGCCGCGTGACGCGTCTAGCTTCTTGGGTTCCGTGGTACGTACCACAGTCGATGTCGGCAGGAGCGGTCCGGACGATGACACCTCCCGGGGAACCGGACGCCGGGACCCCGGCCGCCGGACGGCTGCTCGCACGCCTGCTGGGGGAACGGGCCGCGGAGTTCACCGCGGACGTGGTCCCCGGGACCGGCGGACCCGACTGGTACGAGATCGACGCCGGGCCGGCGGGCGTGACCCTGCGCGGGTCCAGCGGGGTGGCGGTCGCCTCGGCGCTGCGCCACTACCTGCGGACCGCCTGCGGCACCCAGATCACCTGGGACGCCCCCGTCCCCCGGCTCCCGGACCGGCTGCCGCGCACCGGCAGCACCGCCCGGACGACCTCGCCCTACCGCCACCGCTACCACTTCAACGTCTGCACCTTCGGCTACACCACGGCCTTCTGGGACTGGGCCCGCTGGGAGCGGCACATCGACTGGATGGCCCTGCACGGGGTGACCACGCCGCTCGCGATGACCGGCCTGGAGGCGGCCTGGCAGCGGGCCCTGCTGGCCGTCGGCCTCGACGACGGGAGCGCCCGGCGCTTCCTCGGCGGACCGGCCTACCTGCCGTGGAACTGGCTCGCCTCGCTCGACGGCTGGTGCGGCCCCCTGCCGCAGAGCTGGATCGACGCGCACGCCGGTCTCGGCCGGCGCATCCTGGACCGTGAACGCGCCCTGGGCATGCGGCCCGTCCTCCAGGGCTTCTCCGGGCACGTCCCGCGGGAGCTGATCGCGGACCGGGGCGCCCGGTCGACGACCCTTCCCTGGTGGGACTTCGAGGTCGGCCTGCTGGACCCGCGCGACCCGCTCTTCGAGGAGTTCGGCACCACCCTGCTGACCGAGCAGACCCGGCTCTTCGGCACCGACCACCTCTACGCCGCCGACCCGTTCATCGAGACGACCCCACCGGAGGGCGACCCCGCCGGCATCGCCCGGTTCGCGCGGGCCGTGCACGGGACGATGACCGCGGTGGACGACCGGGCCGTCTGGGTCCTCCAGGCATGGCCCTTCTCCTACCGCTCCCGCTACTGGACCCAGGAGAGGACCCGGGCCTTCCTCGACGCCGTCCCGGACGACGGACTGCTCGTCCTGGACCTGTGGGCCGAGCACCGGCCGGTCTGGCGGCGCACCGACGGCTACCGCAAGAAGCCCTGGGTGTGGTGCATGCTGCACAACCTCGGCGGACGCCCCGGGCTCTACGGGAACCTCGACGAGATCGCCACCGCCGCCGCCCGGGCCGCCGCCGACGCCCGCGGCGGGTCGCTGTCCGGGATCGGCGCGGGCATGGAGGCGTTCGGCGGCGACCCGGTCCTGTACGAGCTGCTGGCGGACGTCGCCTGGCAGGGCTCCGTGGACGACGTACGGACCTGGCTGGAGACCTGGACCCGCGCCCGCTACGGCCGTACGACCCCCGGACTGCTGCGCGCCTGGGAACTGCTGCACGCCTGCGTCTACTCGGCCGACGGCCCCGGGCCGCCGGGCTCGGTGGTCATCGGCAGGCCCACCCTGGAGGGCGACCTCCGGCACGAGCTCCCCGTGCACCTGTCCGGCCCCCCGTCCCCCGACGTACCGCCGGACCTGGCCGAGGCATGGACGCTGCTGGCCGGGGAGGCGACACCGGAGGACGGCGCCGGCCCGCTCGGCCGGGACCTGTGCGACGTCACCGCCCAGGTGCTCACCCACCGGGCGTGCGAACAGCAGTGGCGGGCGGCGGACGCGGCCCTGGCCCGGGACGCCGACGGCTTCCACCGGGCCGCCGGCGAACTGCTCGCCACCATCGAGGACCTGGACACCCTGCTCGCCACCCGGCCCGAACACCGGCTGGACGCCTGGCTGGCCGACGCCCGCAGCTGGGCCACCACCCCGGCCGAGGCCGACCTGTACGAGGGCAACGCGCGGCGCCTGCTCACCCTCTGGGGCCACACCCGCAGCGCCCTGCACGACTACTCGGGCCGCCACTGGTCCGGCCTCGTCCGCACGTTCCACCTGCCCCGCTGGCGCAGCTGGTGCGAGCACATCGGCCGGGCGCTGGAGACCGGATCCCCCTACCGGGCCGAGGAGTTCGAGACGGCCCTGCTCGCCCAGGAGGAACGGTGGACGGCCGACCGGGGCCGGACCGGCGCACCGGGGCCGGACACCGCGGGTGCGACCCTGGAGGTGGTGCGTACGCTGATGCCCCGCCACCGCGTCCGGCGGGGATAGCGGACAGGCGCGAACCGCGGAGTGGATGTGACGGTCGAGGACAGGCGCCCGGACGACAGCCCGGCGACGGACCCCTACAAGCACGAGGCGCTGCGGCGACGGCTCCAGGCCGACATCGCCCGGATGCGCCCCGACGAGGCGCTGCCCACCGAACGGCAGCTCGCCGAGCGGTACGACGTCAGCAGGGCGACCGCCCGGCGCGCGCTCCAGGCCCTGCGCGAGGACGGTCTGGTCCGCAGCGTGCGGGGCGTCGGCACGTTCGTCTCGCACCCCCGGATCACCAAGACGTCGACGCTCACCTCGTTCTCCGAGGACCTGCGCTCACGCGGCTACCGGCCCAGCGCCGAAGTCCTGTCCGCGGAGCTCGTCGAGGCCGACCTGCACCATGCCACGGCCCTGGGCGTCGACCCCGGCACCACCCTGCACCGCATCGAGCGCCTGCGCCTCGGCGACGGCTTCCCCATCTGCCTGGAGACGGTCCACCTGTCCGCCGAGCGGTTCCCGGACCTGGACGAGTCGCTCCTGAAGGGCTCGCTGTCGGAGGCCCTGGAACGCACCCGGGGCGTCCGCGTCGTGCGCGCCACGCAGCAGATCCGCGCGGTCAACGTGACCGGCCGCCAGGCCGGCCTGCTCGGCGTCAAGGAGGGGTCCGCCGCCCTGCTGGTCCGGCGCACGGCGTTCGACGGCACGGGGCACGTTGTGGAGTACGGCGAGTCGCTGTGCCGGGGCGACCTGTACGAGTTCTCGCTGGTGGTGACGGTGTAGCGCCCCCCGCCCCGGGCGGCGCTGACCGCGTCCCGGGTCCCGCTCTGCCGTCGGCGAATCCGCTACGGGCCGAGATTCCTTCCGCGCCGCCGCCGGCGGACCGAGGGTGGGGGCACCGCGGCGCTCCAGGCCGCGCCACCACCAGGAGGAGCGATGGCACTCAGCAGCACCGCACCCGGCTTCGGGCCGAGGGCGGGGGCCAGGGCCGGGTACGGCCACAGTCACGGTCACGGTTACGGTCAGGACCCCTCCCGGGTACCACGGGCCGAGGAGGGCGACACCCCGCCGTCACGGTTCGACGACCACCTGGCCGCCCAGCTCCTCAACCAGCGCATCGTGTTCCTGGGCACCCAGGTCGACGAGGTCTCCGCGAACCGGATCTGCGCGCAGCTGCTCCTGCTCTCCGCGGAGGACCCCCGCACCGACATCGCCCTCTACATCAACAGTCCGGGCGGATCCGTCCACGCGGGCCTCGCCGTCTACGACACGATGCGGCTCATCCCCAACGACGTGTCAACCCTGGCCATGGGCTTCGCCGCGAGCATGGGGCAGTTCCTGCTCACCGTCGGCACCCCCGGCAAGCGCTACTCGCTCCCGAACGCGCGGATCATGATGCACCAGCCCTCGGCCGGCATCGGCGGCACCACCGCCGACATCGCCATCCAGGCCGAGAACCTCCGGTTCACCAAGGAGACCATCGAGCGCATCACCGCCGAACACACCGGCCACAGCGAGGAGACGATCTCCCGCGACGGCGACCGCGACCGCTGGTTCACGGCCGAACAGGCGCGGGAGTACGGCATGATCGACCGGGTCGTGGAGTCCCTCGACGACGTCCGCCCGGCCTCCTCGAAGCGACGGACGGGACTCTGACATGAGCCAGTACACGATCCCGAACGTCGTCGAGCGCACGTCCCGGGGCGAGCGCGCCTACGACATCTACAGCCGGCTGCTGTCCGAGCGGATCATCTTCCTGGGCACCGAGATCGACGACGGCGTGGCCAACGTCGTCATCGCCCAGCTGCTCCACCTGGAGTCGGCCGCCCCCGAACGGGAGATCGCGATCTACCTCAACTCGCCCGGCGGCTCGTTCACCTCGCTCATGGCGATCTACGACACGATGAGCTTCGTCAGCGCGCCCGTCTCCACGTTCTGCGTCGGGCAGGCCGCCTCGACCGCGGCGGTGCTCCTGGCGGGCGGGGACCCCGGCCGCCGGTTCGTCCTGGAACACGCGCGGGTCCTGCTCGGCCAGCCCGCGAGCGGCGGCGCCCGCGGCACCGTCTCCGACCTGACCCTGCAGGCCGAGGAGATGCTCCGGATCCGCTCCCAGGTCGAGGACGTCCTGTCCCTGCACACCCACCACTCCGTCGAGACCCTGCGCGCCGACATGGACCGCGACAAGGTCTTCACCGCGCAGGAGGCGGTGGCGTACGGCCTCGCCGACGAGGTGCTGAGCCGGCGCCTGGCGGCCGCCGCCTGAGGAAGCCCGCCCCGGGCGGCCGCCGCGCCCCGCCGCAGCGCGCGTCAGGCGGCGAGACGGATGTCGCCCGGCCGGGAGCGCGCCTCCGTGCGCCGCGGCGCGGTACGGGACCGCAGGGGGCGGGGCGGGTCCTGGCGCACCAGGCGGCGGTGCGCCAGGGCCAGCAGATCGGCGAGGCCCAGCCCGAGCGCGTGCGCGGCGGCCGCGAGGACCTCTGACGACGCCTCCTTGCGGCCGCGCTCCAGCTCGGAGAGGTACGGCATCGAGATACGGGCCGCGTCGGCGACGTCCTTCAGGGTCCGCTCCTGCGCGAGCCGCTCCCGCCGCAGGACGTCACCCACGACGTCCCGCCACAGGGGCTCCCTGCGGGCCGGGTCCGCCGTCCGCGACGGCGTGACCGGCGCGGGCGGCGCGGGTGACGCGGGTGGTTCGGCGGGAACGGGTCGCAGGGGGATGACGCGGGCTCGGTTCGACGCGTGGCTGCTCACCGCTCCACCTTAGGAAGCACGGCCCGCCGGGGGGAGACCGCCGCGTTCCGCCCTCGGCGAAGTACGGCCCCGTTCGGTGCGGACCGTCAGTGCGGGTGAGGCCCGTCCCGGTGCACCGGACCGTGCGCGGCCCCGCAGTGGGCGTCCGCGGAGCCNCGGACCGTGCGCGGCCCCGCAGTGGGCGTCCGCGGAGCCGCCGCTGCCGGTGCGGACCTCCAGGACCTTCGCCGGGGCGTGGTCGACCTGCAGGGTGGTGTGGCCGATCCCGTAGTCGCACCGCAGGATCTTCTCCAGGTCCCGGCGCACCGTGTGGCAGTCCGCGACGGGTTCGACCAGGACGTGTGCGGACAGCGCGGGCTGTCCCGACGTGATGGTCCACACGTGGAGGTCGTGCACCTCGGCGACCGAGGGGTGCGCGGCCAGCCGGTCCCCGATGACGTCCGGGTCCAGATGCGCGGGCGCCGCTTCGAGGAAGATCCGCCCCGACTCCCGTACGAGCCCGTAGCCGGCCTTGAACATGAGGGCCACGACGACCAGCGTGGCGATCGCGTCGGCCCGCGCGAACCCGGTCAGCACCACCACGAGACCGGCGACCGCGGTGCCGATGAACGCGAACAGGTCGTTGAGGATGTGCTGGTAGGCGCCCTCGACGTTGAGCGAGGTCCGGTTGGCCCTGGAGATGCACCAGGCGGCCGCCACGTTCACGGCGATGCCCGCGAGGGCCGTCCAGAGCACGAGGCCGCCCTCCACCTCGGGCGGGTCGACCAGCCGCCGCACGGCCTCGTACGCCAGCCAGGCGCCGAGCAGCAGCAGCGTGAGCCCGTTCGCCTGGGCGGAGAGGATCTCGGCCCGCTTCAGGCCGTACGTGAACCCGCCGCGGGCCGGACGCCCGGCCAGCCGCATCGCGATGAGCGCCAGCACGATCGACACGGCGTCGGTGAGCATGTGCGCGGCGTCGGAGATCAGGGCGAGCGACCGGGCGAGGACGCCGATGACCACCTCGATCGCCATGAACGAGGTGATCAGCGTCAGTGCGATGCCGAGCCAGCGGCGGTCCGCGTCCGCGGCGACCCCGTGCGCGTGCCCCGCGTGCCCGTCCGGCCCGTGCCCGTGGCCGTGGTGCGCGCTGCTCATGTGTGCCCCCTCGATCCGGTGTCCGACCGGTGACCCACCGGTGTCCGACTCCCGCAGTGAAGCGCACCTCGCGGAGATCGGCAAAGGCTGCACCGGTGACCGTTGTCATCACCGTTAACACGCCTCTGACCTGCGACGACGTACATCGGCGGCAGAGCGTGGCGACGACCGGGACGGAGCCGGGACTAGCCGCCGAAGAGCTGGGTCCAGTACGTGCCCACCGCGCCGCCGCCCGCGTAGCCGACGCCCAGGTGGGTGAAGGCGGGCTTGAGGATGTTGGCGCGGTGGCCGGGACTGTCCATCCAGCCTCGTACGACCTCGGCGGGGGAGCGCTGGCCGCAGGCGATGTTCTCGCCGACGGTGCGGCGGGTGCTGCCCGCGGCGGCGGCCCGGTGCCAGGGCTCGCTGCCGTCGGGGGAGGTGTGGGAGTAGAAGGCGCGGGCCGCCATGTCCGCGCTGTGGGCCTGCGCCGCCCTGGTGAGCAGGGGGTCCTCGGCCAGCGGCGGCAGACCGGCCGCGGCCCGCCCGGCGTTGGTGAGCGCGAGGACCTCGGAGGTGGTCCGCGCCAGTCCGGCGGGGGTCAGGGGCCGGGCCCACAGCGCGGTCCAGTAGGGCGTGCCGGACCGGCCGCCGGGCACGCGGGCGACACCGGCGTGGGTGAACGCCGGGTCCTGGAGGGTCCGCCGCGACCGGTCGTCCGTGAGGCAGTACTCCACGAACTCCGCCGGATCGCGCGGACCGGACACGAGATGCTCGCCGATCGCCAGGTACGCGTAGCCCTCGGCGGTGACGCGCTGGTGGACCGAGAGCCCGTCCGGTCCCCCGGACCCCAGCCGGTCCCACGCCGCCATCCCGGCGGCGTGGGACCGCGCCGCGGCGACCAGCCGCCCGTCGAGCGCGACGGCCGGGGAACCGGCGGCGCCCCGGACGGAGTTGACGAGCCCGAGGAACCGGTCGGCAAGGTCCCCGGAGCCGACGGCCACCGCCGGCGCACCGGAGCCGGCCGCCGGTCCCGGCCCCGCGTCGGCGTCCTCGGCCACCTTTACGCCGAAGTCCCGCGCGATCCCCGCCAGGCCGTCGGCGTAGCCCTGGCCCAGCGCACGCAGCTTCCACGCCGCCCCGCGGCGGTAGACCTCCGCGAGCAGCAGCACGCTCTCGTGGTGCGGGCGCGGCGGGACGAAACGGGCGACGGTACGGCCGCCCGAGTCGGTGACCAGCAGGGCGGGTGCGGGCAGTCGTCCCGGCGGGGTGCCGGGCTCGGCGGGGCTGACGACGACGGTGACGCGGCTCGCCCCGGCCCGCAGCGCGGCCGGATCGACCCGCAGGGTCGCCCCGCTCAGGCGCGCGCCGGGGGCCGCCGGCTGGTTGTAGAAGACGAAGTCGCCGTCACCGCGCACCGTGCCGCTGTCGTCGGTGACGAGCGCCGACACGTCGAAGGGCCCGGACACCCGGAAGGTCAGGGCGCCGCCGGGCAGGGGCAGATTGCCGCCGGGGACCAACTCGCTCATCGTGCCGCCTGTCGGGGTGCCGGAACATCGCGTACGCCGCCCCGTGGGGCGTCGGAGGAACAACGCCCCACGGGTGTGCGCGGGTTCCGGCACCCGGCACCGGTCAGTCGCGGGCGATCCCGGGGGCGATGTCCTCGTACCGCTCCACGGGCGTCCCGCCGCGAGCGGCGGAGCCGTTCACGGCCCCCGTCGCCGCCTTCGACGACTTCGCGGGCTTGCCGCAGAACGCCGACTCCAGCGTGCGGGCCATCGTGTTCAGGACGGTGCCGTTGTTCGAGGTGTTGGCCAGGGCCGTCACACTGCGCCCGCCGTCCTTCGAGGTGAAGGCGTACGTGTAGTAGCCCTGCACGGTGCCCGTGTGGCCGTACACCGAGACCCCGCACGACAGATCGCGCCGGCGCAGGCCGAGCCCGTACCCCTGGGTGCTGTTGACGGGCACCCACTGCTGCATCTGCGCGAGCTGCGCGGCCGACGTCAGTTCGCCGCGCAGCAGGGCCGAGAAGAAGGTGTCCAGGTCCCGGGTGGTGGAGATGACCGCGCCCGCGCTCTGCGCCCACGAGACGGTCTGCTCGGTCGAGTCGACGAGCGTCCCGTCGGCCACGTCGGGCGGGAGGTAGCCCTTGGCGTGCCGCCCGGCGATCGTGGTCCTCGGGTGCACGTAGGAGGTGTCACGCAGGCCGAGCGGCTTGATGATGCGGCTCTTGTACGCGGACTGCACGGACTTGCCCGTCAGCTTCTCGATGAGCATGCCCGCGACGACGAAGTTGGTGTTGGAGTACGAGTAGGCGGCGCCCGGCGCGTTGCCGAGAGGCTTCTCCAGGGACAGGTCGATCAGTTCCTGGTAGCTGAAGACCTTGTTGCGCACGGCCTCGAAGCCCGGGACCGTGTCGGCGAACATGTCGTTGGTGTAGTCGTACAGTCCGCTGCGGTGGCTCAGCACGTGGCGCACCGTGATGCGGTCGTCGGGCAGCAGGCCCGGCAGATAGGTGTCGACCGGGGTGTCCAGGTCGAGCGCGCCCTCGTCGACCAGTTGCAGCAGGACCACCGCGGAGAAGCTCTTGGTGACGCTGCCGACGCGGAAGCGGTCGGCGTTGGTGATGGCCCGTCCGGTGGTCCGGTCCGCGACCCCCTCGGCCACCTCGTGGACCGTGCCGTCGTCCTCGACGCGTGCGATGGCGCCGGGCGCTCCCTGCGTCAGCGCGGTCCGCAGCACCTCGCGCAGCCCCGCCACGTCGGGCGCCGCGAGATCCTCGGCGGTCTGCGCCGGGTGCGCCTGCACGGAGCGGTTGCCGGCGTCGGCCGGTGCCGCGGTCGCCGTCTGCGCGGGAACGGCCACCACGGAGAGCAGGACCGCCCCCAGTGCCGCCGTGCCCCTGACCGTCATTCCTGAGACCATCTGCGTCGTTCTCCAAGTCGTCGATTCGTCGTCCGCCGGGCGGATCCGGCTGCGTGCCGCGCCGTGGGTCACGGCGTCGGCACCCTCTTGTACGCGCCCGGTCCACCCGCCGGTTGCATCGGCGGAGGTGAATTCCCGGCCGTCCTTGTGAAGGGCGTGCGGGAGCGCAGGCGACCCGCCCGGGGGCGGCGTGCCGCCCGGTGCCCGGCGGGTGCCAGACTGACCCTCATGGAAGAGCGCGAATTCAGCAGGTCAGGACAGCACGCATCGGTCGTCGGCCTCGGTACGTGGCAGCTCGGCGCCGACTGGGGCGACGTGGACGACAAGGACGCCCTGGCGGTCCTGGAGGCCGCCGCCGAGTCGGGGGTGACGTTCTTCGACACCGCCGACGTGTACGGCGACGGGCGCAGCGAGGCGACCATCGCCGCGTTCCTGCGCGGCCGGCCCGACCTGCGGGTGCTGGTCGCGACGAAGATGGGCCGCCGGGTCGACCAGGTCCCGGAGAACTACGTCCTGGACAACTTCCGCGCCTGGAACGACCGGTCGCGCCGCAACCTCGGCGTCGACCGCCTCGACCTGGTGCAGCTGCACTGCCCGCCG
Source organism: Streptomyces beigongshangae (assembly GCF_019710745.1). Lineage (GTDB taxonomy): Bacteria > Actinomycetota > Actinomycetes > Streptomycetales > Streptomycetaceae > Streptomyces > Streptomyces beigongshangae. The sequence continues at coordinate 28,580 of NZ_JAHKJW010000036.1, read as the reverse complement.
ACCCCCGTGTACTCGTCGGACGAGGTGTTCGACGCCCTCGACACGCTGGTGGCGGAGGAGCGCATCGCCGCCTACGGGGTGAGCGTCGAGACGAGCGACGAGGCGCTGACCGCGATCGCCCGGCCGGGCGTGGCGAGCGTCCAGATCATCCTCAACCCGTTCCGCATGAAGCCCCTGCGGCAGGTGCTGCCCGCGGCCCGGGAGGCCGGCGTCGGCATCATCGCCCGCGTGCCGCTCGCCTCGGGGCTGCTCTCCGGCAAGTACACGAAGGACACGGTGTTCGCGGAGAACGACCACCGTACGTTCAACCGGCACGGCGAGGCGTTCGACCAGGGCGAGACCTTCTCCGGCGTCGACTACGCCACCGGGGTGGAGGCGGCGGCCGAGTTCTCCGCGCTCGCCCCGGAGGGGGTCACCCCGGCGCAGCTGGCGCTGGCCTGGATCGTCCGGCAGCCGGGTGTGACCACGGTCATCCCGGGCGCCCGGTCCCCCGAACAGGCCCGCGCCAACGCGGCGGCGGGCAGCCTGCCCGCCCTCTCCCCGGAGACCCTGACGGCGATCACGGAGCTGTACGACCGCCGTGTCAAGGACCAGGTCGAGAGCCGCTGGTAGCCGCAGCGCGGGCCGCGGGTGACCTGTGACGGCCACCCGCGGCCCGCCCGCGGCGGGCGTCATCCCGCCAGTTCCCGCGCCCGTCGCGCCGCCTCCCGGACGGAACCCCGGTGCACGGGGCCGTGCCCGGGCACCAGCACGTCGCCCGACAGCCCCTCGAACACGTCCAGCGAGGCCAGCGCGGCCCCTCGCTCGCGGTCGAACATGACGGGCAGCAGCTGCGGCCCCGTCACCCGCGACGTGGGGTGCCCGCCGACCAGCCCGTCGCCCGAGATCACCACCCCCGCCCGCGGCAGGTGGAACGCGCAGTGGCCGTCCGTGTGCCCGGGCGTGTGCACGGGGACGGGACGGCCGGGCAGGTCGAGCGCCCCCTCGACGGGGAACGCCCGCGGCTCCGCGACCGGGACGTGGGCGGTGCCCCCGGAGCGCAGTGCGTGCACGGACCACGGCAGCACCCCGGGCCGCCAGGCGTTCCGCAGGACGCGCCCCACCGACACCTGGTGCAGGAAGTCCCGCCGCGCGTGCGGGACCTCGGCCGCGTGGGTGAGGACCGGCGTGCCGTACACACTGCTGAAGTACTCGGCCGAACCGAGGTGGTCGTTGTGGGCGTGCGTCACCAGGACGGCCGTGACGGCCTCGGGCGAGCTCCCCACGGCGGCGAGGGACGCGAGGACCCTCTCGCGGTCACCGGGGTACCCCGTGTCCACGAGGGTGACGGCGTCCCCCTCGGTGAGTATCACCCAGTTGGTGTTGCTCCCGTGCACGAGATGGACGCCGTCGGCGACGTGCCGGATGTCTGCCTGCATGATCGTCCCGAACCTGGAGGTCTCTGCCCGACGGATGCCCGACGGATGCCTGACAGGCACAGCCAAGCAGATCCGCGGCCGTCTCAGCGCAGCGGGTCGGACGAGGCGCGCATCGACCTCAGTGCCAGGAGCAGTACGGCGATGTCGTCGAAGTAGGCCGGGTCGGGCATCAGGTCGGCCGGCAGCACGACATAGGCGATGGCTCCCCAGAAGACCCACCGGGGCCCGGTCGGCAGCCCGGCACGGCGCAGGTCCCGCCGGGTGCGCACCAGACGGACGGTGAGGACGACCGCCGCCGCGAGCGCCACCGCCAGCACGGCCGCGACGACGGCGACCACGATCCACGTGTTGGTGTCCATGAGCCCTCCCTGACGCGACCGGTACTCCGGTACGGATGCCCAGGTTCGCCCCGTCATCACGGCCGGGCCGCTCCGACACGCGGCGCGGTGCGCCGGAACACCGTCCGCCACCCGCCTACTCTGTGCTTTCGACAGGCCACCGCGAGTCACCCGGGCGGGTGGTCCGAATGACGGGTGGTCCGAATGAACAGTGGGACGACAGTGGGATGTGCGCGTTGAAGATCGCCTGTGTCGGCGGCGGCCCCGCCGGTCTGTACTTCTCGATCCTGATGAAGCGGCAGGACCCGGGCCACGACATCACCGTCCATGAACGCAACCCGGCCGGTTCGACCTACGGATGGGGTGTGACGTACTGGGGGAGCCTGCTGGAGAAGCTGGCGGCGGGCGACCCCGGATCGGCGCGTGCCGTGCGGGAGAACTCGGTCCGCTGGAGCGACGGCGTCGCGCACATCGGCGACCGCACGACCAGGCACCACGGCGACGAGGGCTTCGGCATCGGCCGCGGCCGGCTGCTGGACGTCCTCGCCGGGCGGGCCCGCTCGCTGGGCGTGCGGGTCGAGTTCGAGGACGAGATCGCCGAAGGGGCCCCGCTGCCCGCCGCCGACCTGGTCGTCGCCTGCGACGGGGTCCGCAGCGGGGTGCGCGAGCGCCACGCCGCCCACTTCGGGACCGAGACCGTGCTCGGCCGCAACACCTACATCTGGCTGGGCACCACGAAGGTCTTCGACGCGTTCACCTTCGCCTTCGTGGAGACACCGCACGGCTGGATCTGGTGCTACGCCTACGGCTACGGAGAGGACCGCAGCACCTGCGTCGTCGAGTGCTCGCCGTGGACGTGGACGGGCCTCGGTCTCGACCGGGCCGGCGAGGCGGAAGGGCTCGCGCTCCTCGAAGGGCTCTTCGCCGGCCTGCTGGACGGTCACCGGCTCATCGGCCGGACGGCCGCGGGCGGCAGCGCCCGGTGGCTGAACTTCCGCACCCTCACCAACCGCACCTGGTCCCACGGCAACGTCGTCCTGCTCGGCGACGCCGCCCACACCACGCACTACTCCATCGGCGCCGGCACCACCCTCGCCCTGGAGGACGCCATCGCCCTCGCCGGCGCCCTGGGCGCGCGGTCCGGGGCCGGGCCCGCCGGGCTCGCGCCGGCCCTCGCCGCGTACGAGAAGGAGCGCAGGGCGGCACTGCTGCCCGTGCAGAGCGCGGCCCGGTACAGCGCGCAGTGGTACGAGAACCTGCCGCGCTACATCACCCTGCCACCGGCGCAGATGTTCGCGCTCCTCGGCCAGCGCCACTCGCCGCTGCTGCCGTACGTGCCGCCGCAGCTCTACTACCGGATCGACCGGGCGGCCGGGCGGCTGGAGTCCCTGCGCCGGTTCAAGCGCTGGCTGGGCCCGAAGGTGGCACGCACCCTGCACGGCACGAACAGCTGACCGCACGAACAACTGATCATCCGTCAATACGACACCCGTATGGCGCGAATGGCGGTGTTGCCCGCGGGGCGGGAGGTGCGCGAGCGTGCCGGGTCATGGACCGAGACCCGGGCGCCGCCGCCCTCCCCCTCTCCCGCCGCCGGCTCCTCGCGGCCGCGGGCGCCGCCGGAACCGCCACCGCCCTGGGGGCCGCCCCCGTCCCCGCGGTCGCCGCGCCGCGCACCGGGACCCTCCTGTCCTTCACCGGGGCGACCAACGGTGCGGCGACCCCGGCGCCCGGCGGGGACCGGCTTATCGCCGAGGTCCAGAGCGTGCTGTGGTCGATCCCGCGCGCCGGGGGCCGGGCCGTCCCCCTCACCCCGGCGGACCTCGAACCGAACCGGCCCGTGTACGCCCCGGACGGCGCGCTCGTCGCCTTCTGCGCCTACCGGGACGGCGGCTTCCACCTCTGGACGATGCGGCCCGACGGTTCGGACGTGCGCCGCCGCACCGACGGCCCCTTCGACGACCGCGGCCCGGCCTGGTCGCCCGACGGCACCCGCCTGGTCTTCGCCTCCGAGCGCGGCGGCGACCCGGTGGCCGGTAGCCCGTACCGCATCCACGTACTGGACCTGCGCTCCGGGGACATCCGCCCGCTGACCGGACTGGCCGGTCAGCCGGGCCCCCTGCAGGACGGGCCCTGGGAGGACTTCGACCCCGTCTGGTCGCCCGACGGGAAGCGCGTCCTGTTCGTACGCGCGCGGGGCGTCACCACCGCGACCGGGGCCGGGGTCGAGGCCCGGACCGTCGCGGCCGTCCCCGCCGACGGCGGCGGCCCGGTCGTCGTGGAGCACACCGACACCACGGGCGCGCAGATCATGACCCCGGCGCTCGCGCCGGACGGCGCCCGGCTGGCGTACCTGCGGACCACCGCCCCGCCCGCGGGCTCCTGCACGCTCGTCGTCGACGGCGAGCCCGTCGAGGTCGCCGGCGACCTCGCGCCCGTGCCGCCCCGCTGGACGGAGGCCGGCGAGCTGCTGCTGAACGTGGACGGCGCCTTCACCCTCGTACGGCCGCGGCAGCCGGCGCGGACGGAGGTGATCCCCTTCGAGGGCACGCTGCCCGTGCACCGGCCGCGCCGCCGGGTCAAGGGGTACGACCTGGGGGAGGGGCGGGCCCGCCCGGTACGGGGCATCCATCTGCCCGCCCTGTCGCCCGACGGCGGGCACATCGCCTTCGCGGCCCTCAACTCGCTGTGGCTGGCCCGCAGCACGGGCGGCGGGGCGCCGGAGCGGCTGCGCCGGGCGGCGCCCACGCAGTACCTGCTCGGCCCCTCGTGGTCGCGCGACGGACGTTCGCTGCTGTACGCGGACGACCGGGACGGGCTGCTCGGGGTGTACCGGCTGGATCCGGCCACCGGCGAGGAGAGCGCCCTGGCGACCGGCGGACGGGTCCACCCCGCCCTGTCGCCCGACGGGACACGGCTCGCCTGTCTGGACCTGACCGGCCGGCTCGTCGTCCGGGACCTCGCGAGCGGCACGGAGGAGGTGCTCGCGGCCCCGCTCGGCGCGGGTGGGCTGCCCGGCCGGCCCAGCTGGTCGCCGGACGGCCGGTACCTGGCGTTCTGCGACCGCAACCGCCTCAACCTCCGCTTCCGGGAGGGCCACAACCTCGTCCGGGTCGTCGACACCGGGACCGGGCGGGACCGGCTGCACGCGGTGGCCCCGCACGTCTCGATCGCCGACCGCTACGACTCGGGACCCGTCTGGTCGCCCGACGGCCGCTGGATGGCCGTGGTCGTGGAGTCCGCGCTCTGCCTGCTGCCCGTCGAGCCCGACGGCACCCCGGCCGGCGCGTTGCGCCCCCTCACCGCCGAACCGGCCGACCACCCCTCCTGGTCCGGCGACTCACGGACCCTGCTGTACCTCTCCGGTGCCCGGCTGCGGCTGACCGGCGTCGACGGCGGCCCGGCGCGCACCGTCCGGGTACCGCTGGACCGGCGCGGGCCCGCGCCCGCGGACACGGTGGTGCACGCCGGACAGCTCTGGGACGGCACGGACGGGCCGGTACGGGACGACGTCGACATCGTCGTCCGCGGCGGACGCGTCACCGCGGTCGAACCCCACCGGCGGCGCGGCGCGCTCACCGGGATCGACGCTTCCGGGCGGACCGTCGTACCCGGCCTCTGGGACACCCACACCCACCCGTGGCAGACCACCTACGGCGGCCGGCAGACGGCCGGCCAGCTCACCTACGGCATCACCACCGCCGTGTCCCTCGGCGGGTTCGCCCACGAACAGGCCCGCATCCGCGAGGCGGTGTACGCCGGGCAGCTGGCCGGCCCCCGGCTGCTGACGACCGGCGAACTCCTCGACGGCTCCCGGGTCGCGTACAGCATGGGGCGCGCCCACCGCACGAGGCGGGGGCTGCGGCGCTCGCTGGAGCGGGGCGCCGCGCTGGACTGGGACTTCGTGAAGACCTATGTGCGGGCGCCGGGCTGGGTGATGGAGGAGGCCGCGCGCTTCGGGCACGAGCGGCTCGGCGTGCGCTCGGGCAGCCACCTGCTCTCGCCCGGCGTACAGCTCGGACAGGACCTGACGACCCACCTGCAGGCGACGCAGCGCGCCGAGACCGGGCACGCGACCACCTCCTCCGGGCGTGCCTACCAGGACCTCCTGGAGATCTACACCGCGCGGGGCGCCGACTTCGGTCTCATCGCCACCCCGTTCACCTCGGCGCCCCTCCTGGGCGCCGACCCCGGGCTCGCCGACGATCCCCGGGTCACGGCCGTGATGCCGCCCTGGGACACCGCCCTCGTCCGGCAGGGCGCGGGCCTCCCCCCGACCCCGGCGCAACTCGCCGCGCTGCGCACGGAGACCGACGTCTACCGGCGGATCCTGGCCGCGGGCGGTCTCGTCGCCCTCGGCACCGACCAGCCGCTGGTGCCCGTGGGCCTCTCCCTCCACCTCGGGCTGCGCGCGCTGCACCGGGGCGGCCTGTCCCCGGCCGAGGCGCTGCGCACGGTGACCGTGCTGCCCGCCCGGCTCTTCGGCCTCGACGGCGACCTCGGCACGGTCCGGCCGGGCGCGCTCGCCGACCTGACGGTGGTGGACGGCGACCCCTTCACCGACTTCGACGCGCTGGTCCGTACGGTCGCCGTGCTGCGGGGCGGGGTCCCGTACACGACCGACGGCCTGGTGGCCGCCTACCGGTCCGCGTCCCCCGCCGCCCCGCGCGGGGCGGCGGGCGCGGAGGGCTGGCTGGAGGCGGGACGGCTGATGCGGCGGGAGGGATGCTGCGACGCGGGTTCCTGAGGCGCGGGCCCGGGCAACCGGTCATCGGCGGGCAGCGGTTGGAACAGGATCGTCCGGAAAACGCCGCAAACGTCGTCCGGATCGGCATGACCGATCGTGCGCCGTCGCAACCAATGTGACGAAAGAAGGCCACTGCGGCCCCACGCCGGGATACGCTGCCCCGCGCACCCACGTTCGAGTCCGCGCACGTGGGAGCCGGTCATCCCGGTCTGTTCGTGTGCGGGTTCGGTACTGCCCAACGCGAGAGACGAACCGTCCGGTCTGACCTGCCACCCTCACCGCGACCCGGTGAACCCCAGCACGTCACCGGCAGGCTCCACGCGGCCGGGCACCGATCAACCAGGCGTCCACCCCGGTCCGTACGCGCAGTGCGGCCCCTGGGGCGGGTCGCCCCGAACCCCCGTCAGGGCGGCCTCGGCTCGAACTCGGCACCGAACAGAACGCACCACGGACTCCGCGGGAACCGTGCGCCGCGGACGGCTCCCTCCCGGCCTGCCGGTCCGGCCGGGAGCGGACGTCACCGGTGCACAGCCGGCCGCCGGGTTCCACCGAACCGCCTTTCATCCAGTGAGGAACAATGAGCATGCGCGCCCGCACCACCGTAGCTGCGGCCATTTCGACGGCCCTGTCCCTGTCCCTCACCGCGTGCGGCGGGGATTCCGGCACGGGCAGCGACGGAAAGGCCGCGTCCGTGGGCATCGCCATGCCCACCAAAACGTCCCAGCGGTGGCTCAACGACGGCCAGAACATGGTCGACGAGCTCAAGGGGTTCGGTTACACCACCACCCTCAAGTACGCCGACAACGACCCGAAGAACCAGGTCGCGCAGGTGGAAGCCATGATCGACAGCGGTGTCGACGCCCTGGTGATCGCCTCGGTGGACGGAAAGGTGTTCACCGACGTCCTGGAGAAGGCGGAGTCCGCCAACATACCGGTGGTCTCCTACGACCGGCTGATCCTCGGCACCCCCAACGTCGACTACTACGCGAGCTTCGACAACGTGAAGGTCGGCACGCTGCAGGCCGACTTCATCACCGAGGGGCTCGGGCTCGTCAACGGCAGCGGGAAGGGCCCGTTCACCGTCGAGCTCTTCGCCGGATCCCCCGACGACAACAACACGCGCTACTTCTACGAGGCGGCCATGGACGTCCTGCAGCCGTACATCCAGAAGGGCAGCCTGATCGTCAGGTCCGGCGAGACCGACCTCAAGGAGATCACCACCCCGCGCTGGGACGGCCCCACGGCCGAGAAGCGCATGAACGAGCTCCTCGACGCGGAGTACGCCGACCAGGACATCGACGCGGTCCTGTCCCCGTACGACGGTATGTCGCTCGGCATCATCAAGGCGCTGAAGGAGCACGGCTACGGCACCCCGGAGAAGCCGCTGCCCATCGTCACGGGGCAGGACGCCGAGGTGCCCTCGATCAAGTCGATCATCGACGGTGAGCAGTCGCAGACCGTCTACAAGGACACCCGCGAGCTCGCGCTGGTGACCGCGTACATGGTCAACTCCATGGTCCACAAGAAGAAGCCGGCGCTGAACGACACCAGGACGTACGACAACGGGAAGAAGGTCGTTCCCGCGTACCTCCTGGAGCCCGTGGGCGTCGACAAGGCCAACTACGAGCAGGTGCTGGTCGACTCCGGCTACATCAAGGAGAGCGACCTGAAGTAGGGCGTGCGCGGGTGCGGGGCGGGGAGACACGTCTCCCCGCCCCGCACCCGCGTGCGGGGTGCCCGCCGGCCGGTACCGGCCGGCGGAGCGGTGTCGGTCGCGCCGTGTCAGTTGACGAAGACCGCCGGGCCGCCGGCCTGCGAGGTGTCGGCGACCGGGGCGTACTTGGCGGTGAAGTAGCCGTTGTTGAAGCACAGCGACGAGCCGGAGAACTTGATGAACTGCTGCTTCGAGAACGAGATGCTGTTGTCGGCGTTGTTCACCGTGCCGGACAGGCTGGGCGCCCGGTAGACGCAGGTGACGGTGCCGAGCAGCGTGCGCAGGACGGCCGTCGTCTGGATGCTCGAACCGGCGGGGGGCGTGATGGTGAGGCTGCCCCCGGAACTCACGGCCGCGGTGTAGGGCAGGTTGTCGACCGTGACGCGGGTGACGCCCAGCACGCCGGTGACGTTGCTGGAGCAGCTCGCGCTGTCGAAGGTGTGGGCGGTGACCGACTCGGTGGCCGTGCCGGGCGCGGCCGGGTTGTCGAGGACCCTGGCCACGAAGGCCGACGACGAACAGGAGACGCCGCTCGTGCCGGTGGCGCTGGAGTAGAGCGTGGCGCTCGTGCCGGCGGCCAGGGAGGCGCTGAGGACGTCACCGGCGGCGACCGCCGTTCCGCCGGCGCCGCCGGTGGTCAGGACCGTGCCGTCGGCCGCCGAGGCGGGACCGGCCGCCGAGAGGGCGAGGGCCGTGACGGCACAGGCCAGGGCGAGGGAAGTCCGAGTACGCATGCGGGTGCCTCATTCCGGAGTGGGGGTGGGAGAGGGGCCGCCGCCGGCCCGTCGCGCCTTCTCCGTACGCGACGGGCCGGCGGCTGCTGCCGGCCGACCGGCCGGAGGCGTCGAAGGACGGCCCCCGGCACGGGACCGGCGGGCAGGGTGGCCGGACGCGGTCCCGAAGGGGGAAGCGGCCGTGCCGGTGCCGTGGAGGGATGACTGCGGAGCGCATGTGCGGTCGGTCTGCGAGCGGCGGCCTGCCGGCCGTGTGACGGGACGGAACCCGGGAAGCGGCGTGCGTCATCGGTCGGACCCGGCGCCACGGATCCCTGCGCAGCCAGGGAGAGTTGTAGACCTGACGGATGTTCAACGTCAAGGTGCAGGAAGCAAGTTGACGCTCAATCGGCCGGCGGCGGCGTGGTCGGCGGCGTGGTCGGCGGTGCGGGATCGCACCGGCCTTCCTTTTCGTGCGGGATGCTTGACCCTTGTCACTTACCGCGGGTAACTTCCGTCGCGGCTACTGCTGCGTAACGAGAAAGTCCTTGCGCCCCACGGGAGGCGTCAGGAGGCGTGCGCCGCGGCCGCCGTCCGCGCCAGGACGACGTGCCACCTGGAGCGTGCCACCTGATACGTGCCATCCGGATGCGCCGTCCGAACCGAAGTCCCACCTCGCGTCGACCATGCCCAGGGAGCAGAACATGGCCTCGTCCCCGGATGCCGGCTCGTCCGCCGGCGCCACCCCCGAGTCCTCCGGAGCACGGGAGGGCGGTTCCGTGCCGGAGGTGCCCGAGAGCCCCGGAAGACGGGGGCGGGTCCGGCTGCGCCGTGCCGCGGTGATGGCGGTCCCCGCCACCGCGGTGGCCGCGGGCCTCATGATCCTCACCGCCCAGGGGGCCCTGGGCGTGCAGTTCGCCATCTCCGGCATGCCGTTCACGGTCACCGCGACGAACCTCGACGGCGAGGGCTTCGCGCAGTTCGGCGCCCTCGACCAGATGGCCGAGGGCAGCCCCAACGAGGGCGACACCGGCGGCCAGGTCCTGGTGGTGGTCTCCGCGATCAAGAAGGCGACGCTCACCAAGCTCTGCCAGAGCGTCGACCTCGGCGGCACGAACCTGCTCATCACCGCGGGCCAGGGCTCGCAGAAGGTCTCCGCGACCAACCTCACCACCGACTCCACCGAGCTGTCGGGCAACGCGGCCTTCGACAACATCGAGATCGGCAACGACGCCAGCACGCTCGACAAGTCCCATGCGCGGGGCCCGAAGGGGGTCTTCAGCCAGCAGGCCGACACCGTCCACATCGCCAACCTGCGCCAGACCAACTACGCCACCACGGCGGCGGTGTTCAAGCTCCCCGGCCTGAAGCTCCGCTTCAGCGACCGGGGCTGCTGATGACCGCCTTCCGGCGCTGGCGTGCGGCCCGCCCGTTCTGGGGCGGACTGCTGCTCGCCCTGGGCGGGGCGGAGATCCTCCTCACGCAGAAGGCGTCGCTGAAGGTCGTCCTGCACATCGGCGCACAGGGCCTGGCCGGCTACCTCCTGCCGGTGCTGATGCTGATCTGCGGGCTGCTGATCCTGTTCAACCCCGCACAGCGCCTCTTCTACTCGATCTGCGGGGTCCTGGTCTCCCTGGGCACCTGGCTCACCTCGAACCTGGGCGGGTTCCTGATCGGCCTCCTGCTCGGTGTCACCGGCAGCTGCCTGGCCTTCGGCTGGCTGCCGGACCAGGAACCCCGTCCCGCCCGTTCGTGGCGCCGCGGCCGGGTGCCGGCGGCCCGTCCGTGACGGGGCCGCGGCGACCCGCCGCGGCCCCGGGGCCTCAGTCCCCGGAACCGGGCCGCGGGGCGGGGGAGTGCTTGCGGTGGCTGGTGTCGCACCAGGGATAGATGCGGCTGCGCCGGCACGTGCACAGGGCCACGCAGAAGCGGTCGGAGGACACCGTCGTGCCGTCCTCCAGGGCGATCTCGACGGGGCCCTCCACGAGCATGGGGCCGTCACGGCGGGCGACGATCCGGCGCGGACGTCCGGCGGGCATGTCAGGCACGGCCGTTCACCGTCCTTCCTGTTCCCTGTCCGAAGGGGTGGTGCGGCCGGCGCGGGAACGCGGCCGGCGCGGTCATACGGCGGTCCGCAGCGACGACTGCCCCGAGCGCCACGCCGCCAGCAGCCGGTCCGCGAGGCGGTCCTCCAGCCAGCCGGTGGCGTCGGCACCGAACGCGATGTCCCCGTCGAGGTGGGGCTCCTCCTCCAGCAGGCCCGCGACGACCTCCCGGCGTACGACCTGCTCGTGCACCGCGTCCGCCTCGACGTGCTCGGCGTAGAAGTACTCGGCCGCCCGGCCGGCCCCGGTACGCCGCATCGCCTTCGCGAGCCGCCTGGAACCGGGGGACGACGTGATCTCCACCGCGGCGAAGTGACCCACCAGCGCGCCGCGCAGCGCCCGGTGCAGACCGAAGAGGGACATCATGTTCACGATGGCCAGGGCTTCGGCACCGCTCGCGTCCAGGTAGCGTCCGTACGCCGGATCCAGGTCCAGGTCGGTCATGAGGTCGGCGAACAGCTTGGCGTGCACGCGATCGGCGCGCCCCGCCCCGTACTCGTCGAACTCCACCGCCGCCATGCCGGCCTTCGCCCGCCCCCACAGGCGGGGCAGGACCCAGGCGTGCGGGTCGGCTTCCTTGAGGTGGTAGACCGAGCGCAGCGCTGCGTACTCGCGCAGCTGCCACAACTCGCCCTTGTCCTGGAGGAAATGGGAGACGCCCTGGCCGTCGAGGGGTTCGACGAGCAGCTCGTCCAGTGCCTCGTCGGCGTGTCCGTGCCGGGTCGCCCGTGCGCGCAGGACCGCCAGGAACGGCTTCTCCAGGGCGGCGCGCAACCGCAGCAGTTCCGGGTCCCACTCGCGGTCGTCGCCGACGCCCGCGAAGCCCCGGTAGTGCAGCTCGTAGCAGAGGTACAGGGCGAGCTGGAGGTCGTCGCCGAGCGGGTCGGCGCCGGCGAGCGCCGCCCCGTCGGGCAGGGGTCCCGCGTCACGCAGGTACTCGATGAGCGCCGCGGAGATCTCCCCGCGGCTCGGGGGGAGTGCCGGTTCCGCGCCCGGGCGCTTGACTGCAGGTTCCATGCGGAACGGGTACCCGTGATCGGGAACCCCTCACCTGCGCGTCAGCCCTCCCGGGCGCCGGAACGGGCGGGCCGGGAGGGCCGGGAGGGCGGACCGCCCGCGGCGGCGCCCATGGCGGCGGCGCGGGTCAGGTGGGACCGGGGCCACCGCTCCCGAAGCCGCTGCCGCTGCCGCTGTTCCGGTCCCAGGTCGGGGAACCCTGTTCCGGCGCGCGGTGCGACGTGCCGCCACCCAGGTCGTGCGGGGACATCCGGTCGCCCCGGGACACCTCGTCGGGCTCGCGCCGTTCACGCACCTCGCCCACGGGGCCCGACTCCGGGAGGCGGGGCTGCTCCTCGGGGCGGGGCGGCGGGGGCTGCTTGGAGCGCTGCCGGCGCCCCCATGAGACGGCGAAGATCAGGCCACCGACGACGATGATGCCGATCAGGAACGGCACGATTCCGCCCTCCGCCGAGCCCGAGGCGGCCAGTGGTGTCACGTTGTAGTCCATTGCCTCCGGGTTACCCTGCGCCACCGTCCGAAACAGTGCCGCGGCTCACCGGCCCCCCGTCCGCGGATTGCTTCCCGCCCGTGGACCGCTCGGCCTTCACCCTCTCCGATCGACCGATCGAGGTAAGTAATGCTATGAAATGAATAGTTTGGATATGTCCTCTTTGGGGGATTTTATGAACAGTGCTTCGGATTGGAGGCACGTCCGTGGAAGCTGGTGAGCCAGACCTGCCTCGGTTGTGTCCCGGCCGGGCCCTCTGTGCGCCCTCCCGCGGTGACTGAGTTCCGAGAGCACGCTCCGAGGGAGATGCGACGCACCATGCCGATCACCGTGAGGACGAAGCAGCATCCCCATGACGACGCCCCCGACACGGCGGCGGCCTTCGAACGGCTCGCCTCCCTCCCGGAGGGGCCCGAGCGGCGGGCCCTGCGCGAAGGGCTGGTGCGGGACTGGCTGCCCATGGCGAACCGTATCGCCATGCGGTACCGGGGCAGGGGGGAGTCCGTCGAGGACCTCGTCCAGGTGGCGGCCCTCGGTCTCGTGAAGGCCGTCGACCGCTACGACCCGGAGCGCGGCAACGCCTTCGAGAGCTATGCCATCCCGACCATCACCGGCGAGATCAAACGGCACTTCCGCGACCACATGTGGGTTCTCCATGTGCCGCGGCGCGTCCAGGACCTGCGCAACCGGGTCCGCGCCGCCGCGAAGGAGCTGGGGCAGACCACCCAGGGCCGCCGGCCCACCGTCGCCGAGATCGCCGCGCACGCGGGGATGAGCGAGGACGACGTCAGGGCCGGGTTCGAGGCGCTCGACAGCTTCACCGCCCTCTCCCTCGACGCGGAACTGCCCGGCAGCGACGACGGCTACGCCCTCGGTGACGCCCTCGGTGAGTCCGACACCGGGTTCGACCTGGTCGTGGACCGCGAGGCCGTCAAGCCCTGCATCGCCGCGCTGCCCGAACGTGAGCGGACCATCCTCTACCTGCGCTTCTTCCGGGGCATGACCCAGGGGCGCATCGCCGAGCACCTGGGCATCTCGCAGATGCACGTCTCGCGACTGCTCAGCGGGTGCTGTGCCAGGGTGCGCGACGAGGCCCTCGCCGATCCGGACCCCGAACCCGGTGCCGGTTCCGGTTCCGGTTCCGGCCACGGTCGCGGCCCCGGCTGAACCTGCCGGCCGCGCGGGCGGGCGGAACGGAGCCAGCCGCCCGTCCCGGGGTGCTCCCGGGCCGGGCGGCTGCGCGGCGAGCTCACTGCCGAACCCTCCCGGGAGAGGTTTGCCAGCGACCCGTCACCGTCCGGAGTAACCAGCGGAGCGTGGGCAAAACACCTCGTCACGAGGGCCCCACGGGGTTCCGGAACGTGACGTCCGCACGGCGGAACGCCTGCCGGGCCGCGCGCCCCTCCGAACGACCGTCACGCAGAGTGTCCCATCGTCACGGATTGCGAAGGGTGTGCGGCGGGCGCAGGGTGGAGGGGCCAGTCGACCCCGTCGGAAGGACGGAACACCATGAGCAAGGCGAAGAGCAAGGCCAAGCAGATGAAGGGCAAGCTGAAGGAGACCGCGGGCCGGGTCATGCACGACAAGTCCATGGAGGGCGAGGGCCGCGGCGAGCAACTGGCCGACAAGGCCCAGCAGGCCACCACCAGGGCGTCCCGGCGCATGAAGAGGCCCGGCAGCTGAGAACCGGGGACGCCCGTACGCGCGGCACGCCCCCGGACGGTCACGGGACCCTTCCCCGACCGTCCGGGGGCGTTCCCGCGTCCCGGTGCGAGGCCCGTGACGGGTGAGGTGTGGAGGGGTGATCCAGGGGCACTCGGTGGCTGGAAAACGTGCCCGACCTGGCATCGGTGACCGAGTCGCTCGATCTCCCGCACCCGCGAGGGCGCCCGGACAGAGGATCACCCTCATGGCTTTTCTCGTCGACCCGACACGCCCTTCCGGCCCGGTGCTGGCACCGCCCGGCGTCTACGCGCCGCAGGCGGACACCTTCCTCCTGGCGCGTGCCCTCTACCGCGAGAGGCCGGCTCCCGGCATGGACGTCCTCGACCTGGGGACCGGCACCGGAACCCTGGCCATCTGCGCCGCCCGCAAGGGCGCGCGCGTCACGGCCGTCGACATCGCCTGGCGGGCCGTGCTCACGACCCGGCTGAACGCCCTGCGGGCCCGGCAGCGCCTCACCGTCCACCGCGGCGACCTCCTCGGACCGGTCCGCGGGCGCACCTTCGACCTCGTCATCAGCAATCCGCCGTACGTCCCGACGCCGCCTTCGGAGCTGTCGAGCACCCGGGGCCTCGAACGGGCCTGGAACGCCGGGCCCGACGGCCGCGCGGTCCTGGACCGCATCTGCTCCGAGGTGCCGCACGTCCTGCGGCCCGGCGGCGTCCTGCTCATCGCCCAGTCGGGGCTGAGCGGTACCGAGGAGACCCTGCGGCGGCTGGCCGACTCGGGGCTGAAGGCGACGGTCGGCGACCGGTCCCGCATCCCCTTCGGGCCCGTGCTCCGCTCCCGGCTGCCGTGGCTCAGGGAGTCCGGCCGGCTCGCGGAGTGCGAGGAGCGCGAGGAGCTGGTGATCATCCGGGGCGAGCGGGACTGACTGCACCGCGGCCGGCGGGGTACTCGCCGGGGCATGACAGACGACACACGGCACTCCGGACAGCACGAGAAGGACAGCACCACCACAGCGACCGGTGAGGTCCTCGAGGAACTGAAGGAACAGGGGCGCGAGGAGGACACGGACACCTCGAAGGGGCGGGGCGCGGGTGGAGGCGACCCCGTCAGCCCCAGCCCCGGGGCGAACGAGGACGCCGTGGAGGGTCACTGAACACGCCCCGCGTCCGTACGCCCCGCGGGTGAGGGGCGGCACCACCGCGCAGGCGGGAGGGAGCACTCGATAGCGTGGGTCCTTCGACCGACGCCATGGAGGCCACCACATGACCCGCCCGATCACCGTGGGAGCAGACGGTTCCGCCGAATCCCTCGCCGCCCTGCACTGGGCCGCCAGGGAAGCGGTACGCCGCGCCCTTCCGCTGCGTGTCGTGCACGCCCGGGAGAAGTCCGAGGACCGGGCGGCGGACGCCCAGGAGGCCCTGGCGCGCACCGCGGACGAGGTCACCGGCCGTCACCCCGGCCTGACGGTGACCACCGACCTCCTCGACGGCGGCCCGGTCGAGGCGCTGACCGCCGCCGCCGCGCAGGCCGAGACGCTGGTGCTCGGCTCGCGCGGCCACGGCGCGATCGTCGGCTTCCTGCTCGGCTCCGTCGGCCAGCAGGTCATCGCCGGGGCGGCCCGGCCCGTCGTGCTCGTACGCGCCGGGGACCGGGCCGAGTCGGAGGCGGCGGGCCGCGAGATCGTCGTCGGCCAGCAGGGCGGGCCGGAGGACAGCGCGGCCGCCCTGGAGTTCGCCTTCGGGGCGGCGGCGGCACGCGGCGCCGCCCTGCGCGCCGTACGCGCCTGGAGCCTGCCCACCGTCTTCACCTACAGCCCCGGCTCGATGGCGCTCGCGGACGAGGCCGGCGGTCTGGAACCGTACGAGAGGAAGGCGCTCGCGCAGGCGCTGGAGCCCTGGCTCGCACGGTTCCCCGGCGTCGAGGTGACCCAGCACGTCGAGATGGGCAGCGCGGGCGAGGTGCTGCTCTCGGTGGCGGCCCGGGCGCAGCTGATGGTGGTCGGCCGGCGCGCGCACCGGTCGGCCGCCGTGGGCTCACGGATCGGTTCGGTGGCCCACGCGGTCGTCCATCACGCGCCCTCCCCGGTCGCGGTCGTTCCCCCGGCCTGAGTGTCGCCCCCGGCCTGGGTGTCGCCCCCGGCGGGCACCGCCGGGGGCGACACCGTGTCCCGGGCCCTGAGCAGGATGTTCGTCACGTAATCCTTGACGACCGTGTCCAGGTCGATGTCGTGCTGCGACCGCTCGGACAGGTACCAGCGGTGTTCCAGCAGCTCGTGGTAGAGCTCGGCCGGATCCATGGAACCGCGCAGATCGGGGGGCACGGCCCGTACGGTGGGACGGAAGACGTCCCGGACCCACCGGTGGGCCAGGACCTCCGGCCGGGCCGCCAGGGGGTCGCCCGGGGCGTGGTCGTCCTGGGTGGCCATCCAGCTCTCCAGGTCGTTCAGCAGCCGCCGTGCCTGGTTCTCCTCGGTGTCGAGGCCGGTCAGGCGCAGCAGCTGGCGCTGGTGGTGCCCGGCGTCGACGACCTTCGGCACGAACGTGACGGTGTCGCCGTTCGAGGAGTGCGCGATCTGCATCTCGGCGACGTCGAAGCCGAGGTCGTTGAGGCGCCGGATCCGGCGGTCGATGTAGTGGTGCTCGCCCGCCGGGTACACCGACGTCCGGGTGAGCTCCTGCCACAGTCCGGTGTAGCGCCGGCAGATCTCCGCGCCGAACTCGATCGGGTCCACCGACGGGTGCAGCGCGCCGGACGCCTCCAGGTCCAGCAGCTCCCCGCTGATGTTGACGCGCGCCAGGTCGAGGTCGTACTCCCGCTGTCCCGGGCTCAGTTGCGGGTGCACCTCGCCGGTCTCGGCGTCGACCAGGTACGCGGCGTACGCCCCGGCGTCCCGGCGGAACAGCGTGTTGGACAGCGAGCAGTCGCCCCAGGCGAAGCCCGCGAGGTGCAGCCGCACCAGCAGGACGGCCAGCGCGTCCATGAGGCGGTGCATGGTGGCGGGCCGCATGGTCGTCTCGAACATCGACCGGTAGGGCATCGAGCCGCCCAGGTGGCGGGTGATGAGCACGGACTCCAGCGGCCCGCCGTCCGCGTCGGTGCGGCCGGTGACCACGGCGAGCGGGTCCACCGCCGGAATGTTCATGCGGTCCAGACCGCGCAGCAGTTCGTACTCGCGCAGGGCCGGCCGCTCGGCGAGCTCCTTGACCGCCACCACCTCCGTCCCGGCGCGTGCGTACCGCACCACGTGCCGTGATATGCCCCGCGGCAGCGGCACCAGGTGGTGCTCCGGCCACTCCTCCAGGGGCAGTTCCCAGGGCAGGTCGAGCAGGAGCGCGGGATGCTCTGGGTTGGTGGCGCTGATCTGCAATGCCATGGCTCGTCCGCCCTGCCTCGTCCTGCTCGTCGTGGTGGTCCGTCGTATCGGTCGTGTCGGTCGTGTCGCAGGAGTATCTCCGCACCTGAACGGCCCTTCGGTCAACACGGCGGTCCGGCGGGCGCGGGGTGCCGGCCCCGTCGCCGCCGGTCCTCGTCCGCCCGGTCCGCGGGACGTGATGTGCAGCACGCCGGAGCAGCGTCCGCGATCCCCGGAACGCGGGTTCCGGCTGCGCACGGCTTGATCGGCGATCAAGCGGGAGGAAAACCCCGGCCACTGCCCATTCTGCTCATTTGACACCCTGTCGCCCGCACAGATAGGAAGCAGCCCTCCGAAGGCGAGAGGTGGAGCGTGTACGAACCGAATGTGGTCGGGGACTGGCAGGAGTACGAGGACGAGCATGCCGGCCTGCGCATTCGCGTCCACGGTCTGGAGAAGGCGGAGCCGTCGCGCGGGCGTGACGACGCGGCCGAGGGGCTCGACTACTTCCGGTTCCGGGTGACCGTGGAGAACCGTACGACCGTCCACCACGGCATCCACCTGGAGGACGGCCAACTCGACGTCCGGGTCGGCCGGGACGGCGAGAGCGCGTTCCTGGACTGGCGCAACTCCCGGTTCATCGAGGGCTTCGACGTCTATCCGCTGCGCCGGGTCACCTCCGTCCTGTACGCCGCGGCTCCGGGGGACTGTCTGTCCCTGGTGGACGTCCAGGTCCAGCTGAAGGTCGACGACGAGTGGACCGAGCGGTACCTCTGGACGGGCGGCATCGGCCCGCACGGCTCGTCCGTCGGGGCCGGCGCCCGGTCCGACGCGGCCCCGGACAGCCTCGAAGCCCAGGTGATCAGCTTCCTGGAACGGGAGTCGGGGCCGGGCCCGGCCTCCTGAAACCGCCGTCCAGGGACGCGGCGGCCTCCGCGGCGACGGCCTCGGCGACGGCCGCCAGCGCCGGGAAGTCGAGTTTCCACTGCTGCCAGAACAGCGGGACGTCGATCTGCCGGTCCGGCGCGAAACGCACGAGCCGTCCCGCCCGGAGCAGGGGAGCGGCCTGCGCGTCGGGGACCATGCCCCAGCCCATCCCGGCGGCGACGGCCTCGACGAAGCCCTCGGAGGTCGGCACGAGGTGCCGGTGCACGGAACTCGCGCCCCGGCGGCCGTGCGGGTCCCGGAAGAGCGCGCGGACGAACGCGTCCTGGATGTCGTCCCGCCGGTCGAAGACCACCACGGGCGCGTCGGCGACGACCTCCGGCGCGGGGGTGCCGGACCGTCCGCCGAACCACCGCCCGGTGAAGGCGGGGCTCGCGACCGGGACGTACCGCATACGGCCCAGCCTGCGGACGGAGCAGCCCGTCACCGCGTCCGGCGAGGAGGTGACGGCCGCCATCACCAGCCCTTCGCGCAGCAGCGCGGCGGTGTGGTCCTGGTCCTCGCGGCGCAGCTCGTAACAGAGCCGCAGTTCCCCGGGCACCCGCGAGAGGGCGGGCAGGAACCAGGTGGCCAGCGAGTCGGCGTTCACCGCGATCGACAGGCGCGTCGGCTCCTCGGTGCCGGTCATGCCGAGTTCGGCCCGCGTGTCGAGTTCGAGCCGGGCCAGCCGGCGGGCGAAGCGCACGACGGCCTCGCCGGACTCGGTCGGCCGGACCGGCTTCGTACGTATCAGCAGCACCCGCCCGGTGCGCTGTTCCAGGGCCTTGACCCGCTGGCTCACCGCGGACGGCGTCACATGGAGCACGGCGGCCGCCGCGTCGAAGGTGCCCTCGTCCACGACGGTCAGCAGCGTCCGCACCTGGTCGAGGGGCAGCTCCGACATCATATTTCCTAATGATACGTAAGAATCTTTAGCTGTACTTCTGTACGGTCGGCTTCCTAACGTGGACGCCGTGAACCACGCTCTGACCGCCACGGCCGCCGGGTTCGGCACCGGCCTCTCCCTCATCGTCGCCATCGGCGCCCAGAACGCCTTCGTCCTGCGCCAGGGCGTCCGCCGCGAGGCGGTGCTCGCCGTGGTGGGCATCTGCGCCCTGTCCGACGCGGTGCTCATCGCGCTCGGGGTCGGCGGCGTCGGCGCGTTCGTGGTGGCGTGGCCCTCGGCGGTGACCGCGGTCGCCTGGATCGGCGGGCTCTTCCTGATCGGGTACGGCTGCCTCGCCGCGCGCCGCGTACTGCGCCCCTCGGCGCTGACCGTGGAAGCGGGGACGGCGGGGGCGACGAGTACGGCGGTGGCTGCGGGGGCGACGAGTACGGCGGTGGCTGCGGCGGCGGGCTCGCGGCGGCGGGCCGTGCTCACCTGTCTGGCGATGACCTGGCTGAACCCGCACGTCTACCTGGACACCGTGTTCCTGCTCGGATCCATCGCGGCCGACCGCGGACCCCTGCGCTGGACCTTCGGCCTCGGCGCGGTGATCGCCAGCCTGGTCTGGTTCGCCGCGCTCGGCTTCGGCGCGCGGCTGCTCAGTCCCCTCCTGGCCCGCCCGTCGGCGTGGCGGGTACTGGACGCCCTGATCGCGGCGACGATGATCGTGCTCGGGGCCACGCTGATCGCCGGGGCGTGAGCGGGCCCGCGGCCGCCGGCCCTCCCCGGCGGCCCCGGCCGCGGCCGCTTCGGTTCCCGTGGTCCCTGCGGTCCCCTCGGTGCACGACCGCGACGGCCAGCAGGCCGAGCGCGAGTCCCGCCGCGGTCTGCGTCCCGAAGTGCTCGCCGAACATCAGCGCGCCCCACACGGCAGTGACGGGGGCGATCAGGAACATCAGGGTGTTGACCTTCGTCACCCCGGACCGCCTGAGGATCAGCCAGTACAGCCCGTAGCCGCCGAAGGTGGAGAGCACCACGAGCCACACCACGGCCGCCCAGAAGGAGCCGTCCGCCGGTGGCACCAGGCCCCCGGTCGCGGCGGCGAGTGCCGTGAACACGACGGCACTGGTGACGCAGTGGACCGTCATGGCCACCGTCGGCCGGACGTCCGCGCGGGACCGGCGGTCCAGGAAGGTCGCCGCGACCAGGCACAGCATGCCGAGGAACGGCACGAGGTACGCCCACCACGCGACGCCCGTCGCCGCGCCCGCGTCGGCCGCGGTGACGACGGCGACACCCGCCGCGCCCAGCGCCAGCCCGAGCCACTGCGTACGCGACACGGCCGTGCCCAGCAGCGGCCCCGCCAGCGCTCCGGCCACCAGCGGCTGCGTGCCGTCGATGAGGGCCGTCGTCCCGCTGGAGACGCCCAGCTCGATCGCGTAGTAGACGGTGAGGAGGTAGCCGCTCTGCGACAGCGCCCCGACGGCGATCTGCCGGCACAGGTCACGCCTTTCGAGCCCGCGCCAGGAGGCGCGCGCGACGGTCAGGGCGACGGCGCCCAGGACGAGGGCCAGCGGCAGGAAGCGCCACATGAGCAGTGTGAGGGTGGGGGCGCTCCCCGAGCCGAGTTTGGCCCCGATGAAACCGGAGCTCCAGGCTCCCACGAATGCGATCGACAGCAGGACGTTCACGGCACCGCACACCTCCAACGGTAGATGGCCGACAGAAAAGTAGACCGATCTGTATACCTGGCGCCGAGTATACAGATCGGTCTACTATGGAGGGATGAACCCTACGGAGACGCCCCGCCGAGTGGCGATGACCCCGGCCGCCCGCCGCGTCCTGGAGGCGGCCGGGCGGCTGTTCTACGAGCGCGGGATCCATGCGGTCGGTGTCGACCTGATCGCCGCGGAGGCCGGGGTCACGAAGAAGACGCTCTACGACCGGTTCGGCTCCAAGGACCAGCTCGTGGTGGAGTACCTCGCCGATCGCGACGAGCGCTGGCGCGCCTGCCTCGACGCCCGTCTCGACACCTGTGGGTCGCCGTCCGACCGGGTCCTGGCCGTCTTCGACGTCTCACGCGAGTGGATGGACGCGACCAGCCCCAGAGGCTGCAGCATGGTCAACGCCCACGCGGAGATCGACGATCCGTCCCATCCGGCGTACGCGATCATCACGGGCCAGAAGCAGTGGATGCTCACGCTCTTCACCGATCTCGTCCGTCCGCTCGTGCCCACCGGGGCCGACTTCCTGGGCCGGACCCTGATGCTGCTCCACGAGGGCGCGCTCGTCGCCTTCGGCCTGCGCGTCCTCCCCGGGGCGCTGGAGCACGCCCGCGAGCAGGCGGAGATGCTCCTGCGGACGGCCGCTGCCGCTTCCTGACGGCGGGCCACGGCCCGTTCACGGGCCCGTCTGCCCCTCCGCCCGTCCACGGACCGACCCGCCGTACCGCCCTCGCCCGGCATCGGCGATAGTGATCCCCGATCGAAAGATGTACTGAGCAACCAGGACGGGCGTGGACACCAGCAAGGGCAGTGCGGACGACGGCACGGGGCGGCGGCCCGAAGCCGAAGGGGTGGAAGGGGCGGCGGGCACGGCGAGGCCCGCGGCCACGGCCGACCCGACGGGCACGGAGGGCCCGGCAGCCCCGGCCCCGGCCCACGGCGGTACGCGGACCGGGTGGCGCCGCTGGACCATGGACACGCGCCCGCTGCGCCGGCCCGCGTACCGCCGTCTCTGGTCCTCGACCGTCGTCACCGCCGTGGGCAGTCAGCTGACCGCCGTCGCCGTACCCAAACAGATCTACGACATCACCGGATCCTCGGCCTGGGTCGGCTACGCGAGCTTCGCGGGGTTGCTGCCCCTCGTCGTCTTCGCGCTCTGGGGCGGCGCCGTCGCCGACAGCGTGGACCGGCGCAAACTGCTCCTCGTCACCAACACCGGCATAGCCGTCACCTCCCTGCTCTTCTGGGTCCAGGCCGTCACCGGACTCGGCTCGGTCGCCGTCCTGATGGTGCTGCTCGCCGTCCAGCAGGCATTCTTCGGGCTGAACTCACCGGCCCGCCAGGCATCCATCGCCCGGCTGGTGCCCGAGGAGGAGCTTGCCGCGGCGAACGCCCTCGGCTCGACCGTCATGCAGACCGGTCTGGTCGCCGGCCCGCTGCTCGCCGGCGCGCTCATCCCGGTGGTGGGCCTCGCCGAGCTCTACCTGATCGACGCCGTGGCCCTGTGCGCCACGGTGTGGGCCGTCCACCGGCTCCCCGCGCTGCCGCCCCTGACCGCCGCCGCGACGGCAGCCGGCCGGGCGGGGCTGCGGGGGATAGCGGAGGGCTTCCGCCACATCTCGCTGCACCAGGTGCTGCTGCTGTCCTTCCTCGCCGACATCATCGCCATGGTCCTCGGCATGCCCCGCGCGCTCTTCCCCCAGCTCGCCTCCCAGACGTACGCGCCGTACGGCGAGGGCCTGGCGCTCGGACTGCTGTTCGCGGCGGTCCCCGTCGGCGCGGTGCTCGGCGGACTCATGTCGGGCACCTTCTCCCGGGTGCGCCGGCACGGCCTGATGGTCATCGTCGCCGTGATCGCCTGGGGCGTGGCCGTCACCGGCTTCGGACTGAGCGCCAACCTGTGGGTGGCGGTGGCGTTCCTCGCCGCCGCCGGTGTCGCCGACATGGTCTCCATGGTCTTCCGCGGCGCCATCCTGCTCTCCGCCGTCACCGATGAGCTCCGGGGCCGGATGCAGGGCGTCTTCACGGTCGTCGTCGCGGGCGGTCCGCGGCTGGCCGACGTACTGCACGGTACGGCCGGGTCGGCGCTGGGCGCCCGCACGGCGGTCGTGGGAGGCGGTCTCCTCGTCGTCGTCTCCATGCTGGTGCTGGCCGTGACGATGCCGGCGCTGCGCCGCTACAGCGTGACCGCCTGACCCGGCCGGAGAGCCCGATCCTCCTGGAGGGCCGGCCCGCCGCAGGGCCCGGCCCTCCGGAGGGCCCGGTCCGGCCGGCTCGACCCGGTGGACGACGAGGCCGACCCGGACCGGGATCAGCCCTCGCGCCGGGTGGGCTCAGCGGCCGGTGGTCGACGCCGCCCGTGCGATCAGTTCCTGGAGGCGGAGGCCGCGCCGGGCGTCGAGTTCGCCGGACACCCCCGAGCGCATGGCGGTGGCGAAGTCCCGGCGCAGTACCGGCCAGCACGCGTCGTCGTCCAGGTCCGCGTTGTCGTACACGAGACCCGGCCGGGGCCCGAAGAGTTCGACGCGCATGATCCCGGGCCGCACGTCGACCGACCCGGACAGCGAGGCCTGACTGACCGCTCCGCTCTCGTGCTCGCAGGTCAGCTCGATCCACTTGCGGGGATCCCCGGTGCCGCGGATCTCCGTGATCGGCCCGATCGCGGCGTCCAGCAGGTCCAGGACATGGGGTCCGACGTCCAGCAGCGCACCGTGCTCCAGCCGCCAGGGGGTCGCGAAGTCACCGCCGAGGAAGGCGCTGCTCAGACCGCACGAACGGGCCCCCGACACCTCGACGGCCCGCGCGGCCCGCAGGAACTCCCGGGCGACGGGGTGGTAGCGGTTGCTGAGGACGACCTGGGAGACGACCCCGGCCCCGTCGATCGCGTCGACGAGCCGCCGGGCGGACGGCACGTCCAGCCCGACCGGCTTCTCCAGCAGCACCGCCTTGCCCGCCTTCGCCGCGCGCCCGGCGAGATCCGCCTGGACGTCCGGCGGCACCGCGAAGGCCACCGCCTCGCACAGGTCGAGCAGCTCCTCGAAACGCTGCGCGGCGACGGCCCCGTACGGCTCGGCGGTCTCCCGCGCCGCCTCCGGACGCCGCGCCCACACCGCGGTCAGCTCCGTCTCGGGTCCGGCGGCCAGGACGGGCGCGTGCACCCCGCGCGCCCAGGGGCCGGCGCCGACCAGGCCGACCTTGACGGGGGAGTGGGGCCAGGAGGAAACGGTGTCGGCCACGGAAGTCCAATCTGCGCTGCGGGATCAGTGCCGGGAAGCGGCGACCGGGCAACGAACGGGCCCGGCGGGTCGTGCCCGCCGGGCCCGACCCGGCCCGTGTGCGCGCCTTCCCCGGGGGAGCGGACGCACACAGGGGCCGGTTCTCCGGGCGAGGAGCCGGTCATCCGGACCGGACCGAAGAGAAAACCGAAGAGAAAGAAGAGGAAGAAAACGGACCTACGCGGGCCGCAGCCACACCGTCGCCAGCGGCGGCAGCGTGAGCCGCACCCCGGCCGGCCACCCCTGCCACCCCTCCCGGTCGGCCTTGACGGCGCCGGAGCGGGTGACACCGCTGCCGCCGAAGCACGGCGCGTCGGTGTTCAGGACCTCCCGCCAGGCGGCCACGCCGTCCGGGACACCCAGCCGGTAGTCGTGCCGCACCGCCGGGGAGAAGTGGGAGACGGCCAGCAGCGGGCTCCCGTCCGCCGCGAACCGCAGGAACGCGAAGACGTTGTCCTCCGCCGCGTCCCCGGCGACCCACGCGAACCCGGCGGGGGAGGTGTCCCGCTCCCAGAGCGCCCGGGTGGCCCGGTACTGCAGATTGAGCTCGCGGACGAGGTCCCGCACCCCCCGGTGGTCGGCCTCCGCGCCGTACGCCGGATCGAGCAGCCCCCAGTCGGGGCCGTGCTCCTGCGACCACTCGGCACCCTGCGCGAACTCCTGGCCCATGAACAGGAGCTGCTTGCCGGGGTGGGCCCACATGAAGCCCAGGTAGGCACGGTGGTTCGCGCGCTGCTGCCACCAGTCGCCGGGCATCTTCGACACCAGCGCCTGCTTGCCGTGGACGACCTCGTCGTGGGAGATCGGCAGCACGTAGTTCTCGCTGTACGCGTACACCATCGAGAACGTCATCTCGTGGTGGTGGTACTTGCGGTGCACGGGCTCGCGGCGGATGTACTCCAGCGAGTCGTGCATCCAGCCCATGTTCCACTTCAGGCCGAAGCCGAGACCCCCGGAGTCGGTGGAGCGGGTCACCCCGTCCCAGGCGGTCGACTCCTCCGCGATGGTCACGATCCCCGGCACCCGCCGGTACAGCGTCGCGTTCATCTCCTGCAGGAACGCCATCGCGCCGAGGTCCTCCCGGCCGCCGTGGACGTTGGGCGTCCACTGCCCGTCCTCGCGCGAGTAGTCGAGGTAGAGCATGGAGGCGACGGCGTCGACCCGCAGCCCGTCGATGTGGAACTCCTCGCACCAGTACACGGCGTTGGCGACGAGGAAGTTGCGCACCTCCACCCGGTCGAAGTCGAACTCGTAGGTGCCCCAATCGGGATGCTCGGCGCGCCGGTCGTCGCCCGGCTCGTACAGCGGCTCCCCGTCGAAGCGCGCCAGCGCCCAGTCGTCCTTCGGGAAGTGCGCGGGCACCCAGTCCATGATCACGCCGATGCCGGCCCGGTGCAGGGCGTCGACGAGGTACCTGAAGTCGTCCGGGGTGCCCAGTCGGGAGGTGGGTGCGTAGAAGCCGGTGACCTGGTAGCCCCAGGAGCCGCCGAAGGGGTGCTCGGCGACCGGCATCAGCTCCACGTGGGTGAAGCCGAGGTCGCCGACGTACGCGGGCAGTTCGTCGGCGAGCTGCCGGTACGTCAGCCCCGGCCGCCAGCTCGCGAGGTGGACCTCGTACACGGAGAACGGAGCCATGTGCACCGGTGTGTCGCCGCGGTGGGCCATCCACCGCGCGTCGCCCCACTCGTGGTGCGGGGCCGTGACGACGGACGCCGTGTCGGGCGGCACCTCGGTGCGGCGGGCCATCGGGTCCGCCTTGAGGAACCGGCCGCCGTGGCGGGACGTGATCTCGAACTTGTACCGCGCGCCCTCGCCGACCCCGGGCAGGAACAGCTCCCACACCCCGGCCGCGCCCAGCGAGCGCATCGGGAACTGCGTGCCGTCCCAGGAGGTGAAGTCCCCGGCGACCCGCACCCCCCGGGCGTTCGGCGCCCACACCGTGAAGCGGGTGCCGGCCACGCCCTGGTGCGTCATCGGCTCGGCGCCGAGCGCCCGCCACAGCTCCTCGTGCCGGCCCTCGCGGACGAGGTGCAGATCGAGTTCGCCGAGCGCCGGCAGGAAGCGGTACGGGTCCTCCACCTCCAGCTCGACACCGCCCCCGTACCTGACCAGCAGTGTGTACTCGGGAACCGGGTCGAGCGGCAGCACCCCCGAGAAGAGGCCGTCGCCCTCGCTGTCCAGCACCATCCGCAGCCCGTCCGGCAGCGACACCGCCACGGACTCGGCGAACGGCCGCAGCGCACGCACGACGACGCCGTCCGGCACCGGATGCGCCCCGAGCAGCGCGTGCGGATCGTGATGGGTCCCCGACAGGAGCCGTTCGCGGTCCGCCCCCTCCAGCGAGGAGACCGGCTGCCGTCCGGCCGCGCCGCCCGGCCCCGGCCCGGACGGACCGGCCCCGGCAGCTCGGACGTGCACGGACGGCGGCGGGGTCAGGGGCACGGAGATGTTGCGGCCTGTCACGTTTCAGCCTCCTTGGGCGCTGTGGAAGGAAGGGACCGGCGTGTGCGGACCGCCGGACTGCACGGGGTGGTGCTCGGCCAGGCGGGCGATCGCCGCCATCGGCACGGGGAGCCGGTCGGGCCGGTGCCGTGCCTCGTACAGGGCCTCGTACACGGCCCGGTCCGTCTCGTACGCCCGCAGCAGCTCGGGCTGCGCACGCGGGTCCCACCGCGCCTGGACGGCGTACCCGGCGCAGTAGGCGTCCCGGCAGCGGAGCGCCCACTCCGGGCGCCACGGGTGGCGGCTGCGCGCGGCGTAGTCGAAGGAGCGCAGCATCCCCGCGACATCGCGTACGGGGGACTGCGGCCGGCGCCGTTCGGCGATCGGACGGGCCGGCTCGCCCTCGAAGTCGATGACGAACCACCGTTCCCCGGCCCGCAGCACCTGGCCCAGGTGCAGATCGCCGTGGATCCGCTGCACCGGACGGCCCGAGTCGAGGGCGGCCAGTTCGTCGAAGGCGCCCCGCAGCCCGGCCGCGTAGGGCAGCAGCTCGGGCACCGACCGGCTCGTCGCGTCCAGCCGCTCGATCATCGCGGCCGCCAGCCGTCTGCTCCCGTGCCCGGTCGGCGCGCCCGGGGCGAACGCCACGGCCAGCGCGAGGTGCACCTCGGCGGTCGCCCGTCCCAGTTCGTGCGCCTCGTCCGCGAAGTCCCGTCCCGCGGTGAGCGCTTCGAGCGCCAGGGTCCATCCGTCGGCGGCGTCCGGCAGGAACGGCTGGAGCACACCGAGCGTCGCCACCTGCGGTTGCGAGGTCCGGAACCACGCCACGGGGGCCGGCACCCGGGTGCACCCCTGGCGGGCCAGGGCCCACGGCACCTCCAGGTCCGGGTTGACACCGGGCTGGACCCGCCGGAAGACCTTGAGGACGTAGGCGTCGCCGTACACCAGCGAGGTGTTGGACTGCTCGGCGCCGAGGAGGCGCGGCGTCAGACCGGCCGGGACGGACACCTTCGCGTCACGCTCGAACCGCAGGGGACCCGCCGTCCCGGCCGTGCGCAGCCGCTCCAGGAGCAGGTCCGCGGAGCGGGGCTCCTGGAGGGCGTCGTACACGGTCAGACCGGCCAGCGGCCCCCGGCTCGCCCGCCCGATGCGGGCGTGGGCCAGCCGGGGAGGCAGTTCGTCCCCGACCCCCAGGAACAGCTGGTAGCAGTCGCCGGGCTGCGACGGGGACGAGGTCTGCCCGGTGCGGACCAGGAGGTGCAGGCACGTCGGGTGCAGTTCGGTGACCGAGAGCAGGGACAGCTCCGTGACCCGCCGGCCCTTGCCCGCGAACCAGCGCTGCTCGGGCAGCCAGGTCCGCAGCAGATCGGCGAGCGACGTCAGCAGATGGGCCGGAGTGTGGCCGCTGGGGCGGGGTGAGACGACCTTGCGCATGACGACCCGTCCTTTCAGGAGCACACCGTCAATCGGCGTGTGGTGAGCGGAGTGGGGTCCTGGTGGAGACGGAACCAGTAGAAGCCGTGGCCGGCGAGGGTGAGGAGGTAGGGCAGTTCGCCGATGGCGGGGAAGCGGACGCCGCCGATGAGCTCGACGGGGTGGCGTCCGCCGAAGGTCTGCAGATCGAGTTCGGTGGGCTGGGCGAAGCGCGAGAAGTTGTGCACGCACAGGACGAGATCGTCCCCGTTCCCCACCGCGGAGGGGGCTTCGCGCAGGAAGGCGAGGACGGCGGGGTTGGAGGAGGGCAGTTCGGTGTAGGTGCCCAGG
>NZ_JAHKJW010000035.1 GCF_019710745.1 Streptomyces beigongshangae | reverse complement strand
GGACAGCGCCACACACGGCACCGGCACCGGCCTCGGCCCGGCGCCGGTGACCCGCCGCCCGGCCGGCGAACCCCGTCGGGGCAAGGGACGACCCATTCGGTCACCCTGCCCCGACGGGGCTTCCTGCGCGAGGCGGGTGGGGCGGCCGTCACGACGCGGAGCGATCCGCCCCGGCCGAGGCGGCCGGGTGCGGCTCGCCGGGGAGGAAGGTCACCTGGGGTGCGCCCGTGCGCGGATGGATGGTGACCTCGCCGGTCACGCCGTAGACATCGGCCAGCAGCCGGGGCGTGAGGATGTCGGCGGGCGGGCCGGAGGCGCTGACCGTGCCGTCGCGCAGGACGTACAGCCGGTCGCAGTAGTAGGCGGCGAGGTTGAGGTCGTGCAGGGCGACCAGGACCGTGGCCGGCAGGCGGCGCAGCGTGTCCAGGACGTCCAGCTGGTGCCGGATGTCGAGGTGGTTGGTGGGCTCGTCCAGGACGAGCAGGGACGGTTGCTGGGCCAGCGCGCGGGCGATGAGGACGCGTTGGCGTTCGCCGCCGGAGAGGCGGTCGAAGGGGCGGTGGGCCAGGTCGGTGACGTCCACCGCGTCCAGGGCCGCCTCGATCAGGCCGGCGTCCTCGGGGCTGTCCCCGTCGAGCAGCCGTTTGTGCGGGGTGCGGCCCATGGCGACGACCTCGCGCACGGACAGGTCCAAGTCGGCGCCCGATTCCTGCACCACCGCCGCCACGGTCCGGGCCAGTTGCCGCACGGGCAGCGACCAGGCGTCGGTGCCGCCGACCCTGACGTGACCGGCCGCGGGGCGCAGGACGCGGTAGACGGCGCGCAGCAGGCTGGACTTGCCGCTGCCGTTGGGGCCGACGAGGCCGATGACCTCGCCGGGGCGTGCGGTCAGGGAGACGTCCTCGACGAGGCGGTGTGCGCCGGCTGTGAGGGTGACGCCGTCGACGGCGAGCTCGACGGCGGGTCCGGTGGCAGGTCTGGTGGCAGGTTCGACGGCTGGTCCGGTGGCGGTCATGCCCCTCCTCGGCCGGTGGTCCTGCGGGCGTCGCGGCGCATCAGCCACAGGAAGAACGGGCCGCCGCACAGGGCCGTGAGCACCCCGACGGGTATCTCCGCGGGCGCGGCGACCACGCGTGCGGCGATGTCGGCCCAGATGAGGAAGACCGCGCCGCCGAGGGCGGCTGTCGGCAGGACGCGGCGGTGGTCGCCACCGACGGCCAGGCGGACGATGTGCGGCAGCATCAGCCCGACGAAGCCGATCGGCCCGCACGCCGCCACGAGGACGCCGGTGACGAGGGAGAGCAGGACGAACATGCGGGCGCGGAAGCGGGCCACGTCCAGCCCCATGGTCGTGGCGGCCTCCTCGCCGGCGAGCAGCAGATTCAGGTTGCGGGCCTGCGCCATGAGGACGGCGACGCCCACCAGCAGGGCGGCGCCGGGCAGCCACAGGGTGTCCCAGTTGACGCCGCCGAGACCGCCGAGGGTCCAGGCCAGGACCGCGCGGGCCTCGTTGCCCCGGTCGGTGGTGAGCAGCAGCAGGTCGAGGACGGCGGTGAGCACCGCGGCGATGGCCACACCGGACAGCACCAGCCGTGCGGACGTGATCCGGCCGCCGGTACGGGCGGTGGCGTAGACGAGCAGCAGTGCCCCGAGCGCGCCCGCGAACGCGGCGGCCGGCAGCGACGCCGGCCCGAACAGGGTGACGCCGAACACGATCACCGTGACGGCACCCAGCGATGCACCGGAGGAGACGCCGAGCAGGTAGGGCTCGGCGAGCGGGTTGCGGATCAGGGCCTGCAAGGCGGTTCCCACGACCGCCAGTCCGGCGCCGGCGACGGCCCCGAGGAGGACGCGGGGCGCGCGGACGTCCAGCACGATGGTCGCCCGCGCCGGCGACCAGTCCGGTTCCACCCAGTCGGCACCCAGCGCGTGCGTCCCGATGCCCCACACCTGGTAGGGCGGCACCTGGACCGAGCCGATCGCCAGGCCCGCCGTGGCGGAGACGACCAGCAGGACGGCCAGGACGACGAGTGTGACGGTGAGACCGGCCGGGCCGGCCCGCCCGCCGTCCTGTTTCCCGGCCTTCCCGGCCTTCCCGGCTTTCCGGGCCTTCCCGGGTTTCGCGGCGCTTTCGGTGGCGGTGCCGGTGACCGGGGCCGTCACGCGAAGCTCTCGGGACGGAGGCCGCGGGCGAGGTCCTCCACCGCGTAGGCGGACCGCACGCCGACCAGGGTGGCGGTCAGCGGCAGGACGACGAACCGCTTGTTCCTGATGGCGGGCACGTCCTTCAGGGCGGGCTGGGCGAGCAGGAACTCCTTCTTCCGCTCCACGCTGCCGGCGCCCGCGTAGTCGTAGATCGCGATGGCCTCCGGCCTGCGTTCGACGACCTGCTCCCAGGAGACGTCACCGAAGACGTCGTCGAGGTCGGCGAAGACGTTCCTGCCGCCGGCCAGCCGGATCAGTTCGGTGCCCAGGCTCCTGCCGCCCGCGGTGAAGGCGGACTTGTCGCCGCTGTCGTAGACGAAGACGGACACCTCGGGCTCGTCCTCGACGGCGGTGGTGGCCTTGTCGACCCGGGCCCGGAGGTCGGAGACGAGCTCGTCCGCACGCTCGGGCACGCCGAAGATCCTGCCGACGGTGCGGATCTCGTCGTAGGTGTCCTTCATCGTCACCCGCTTCTTGCCGCAGTACTCGCGGTTGAGGTGGGTGTCGATGCCGGCGTCGGCGAACGCGTCGCGGGAGCGGCCCTCGTTCTCGGCGAAGGCGCTGCCGTAACCGCCGTAGACGAGGTCCGGCTCGGCGTCCAGGACGGTCTCGAAGGACGGCTCCTTCTTCGCCAGTTGCGGGATCGACTCGTAGTCCTTCCTCAGTTCCGGAAGGGGGGCCGAGTCGGGGAAGGCGGTGCCGGCCACACGGTCCTTCAGGCCAAGGGCCAGCAGGAGTTCCGCCGGGTGCTGGTGGATGGTGACGACGCGGGCGGGCGCCCTGTCGTACGTCGTCCTCACACCGCAGTTGTCGATGGTGACGGGGAAGCCGTCGGCCGGCGAAGCCGTGGCCTTCGCGTCCTGGGCGGTGTCCTGCGGGGACCCGCAGCCGGCGGTCAGCAGGGCCGCGCACAGGGCGACGGCCGCGGCCCCGGCGCGCGGGGCACCGCGTCGGCGGGCAGGGGTGAACAGCGGGGGACGGGACGTACCGTCGTACACGTGAAGCCTCCTGGGGAGTCCGCGCTCCTCGGATCGGGCCCGCGACAGGCCAGTGTCCTGACTCCCGGATCGGCGTTTCTCCCTGCCTTCCCGCGCGGTGCGCAGTGGCGTGTCGAAGGGTGCACTCCCCGGTCACAGTGGCGGGACCGTGCCGGATTCGCACCGGCTTCCTGTCTCCCGTCGCGGCGATGACCCGGTGATACTACGGTCCGTCCAGCCCGGGGCAAAGGGCGTACGGATCCGCGGGTACGCCTTCGCCGCTCTCCGTCACGCCTCGCGGACCGCCCGCAGGACCAGCCGCTCGGCGTTCTCGTCGTAGGGGCGGCCGTCGAAACCGCCGAAGACCTCGACCCGGCCGAACCCCGCCTCCTCCACCATCCGCCGCAGCTCGACCGCGCTGTACACGAACCACACCAGCGTGGCGCGCGTCACCCGCTCGCCCCGGACCAGGACCCAGTCGCTGCGCAGCCGGGCCCAGTCGTCCAGCACGGTGTCGGTCTGCACCATCAGGTCCTCGCCCCGCCGCACCACCTTGGGCGGGGTGACCCTGCGGGCCAGCAGTTCCTTGCCGGCCAGGTCCAGGACGAGGGTGCCGCCGGGGGCCAGGCAGGTGTGCATGGTGCGCAGTACGCGGGCGTTGTCGGCGGGATCCTCGAAGTAGCCGAAGGAGGTGAACATGTTGAGGACGACGTCGAAGGCGCCCGGTGCCTCGTACGTGCGTGCGTCGGCCTGCACGTACGTGACCCGGTCGCCCGTGTCGGCCGACCGCTTGCGCGCCCGGTCCAGCATGGCGGGGCTCAGGTCGACCCCGGTGACGTCGTGGCCGCGGCGGGCGAGCGGGACCGTGAACACCCCGGGACCGCAGCACAGGTCCAGCACCCGGGCCCCGGTGGGGAAGGCCAGCAGGGGGGAGGTGCCGAGCAGCTCCTCGGCCTGCGTATGGCGT
Organism: Streptomyces beigongshangae; assembly: GCF_019710745.1. GTDB lineage: Bacteria > Actinomycetota > Actinomycetes > Streptomycetales > Streptomycetaceae > Streptomyces > Streptomyces beigongshangae. The sequence continues at coordinate 81,406 of NZ_JAHKJW010000035.1, read as the reverse complement.
TGCTCGGAGAAGAGGAAGTCGTGGAACTCGGTCCAGAACGCCTCGTCCTGGAATCCGCCCGTCCGTGTCATGCGGTCTCAGTGCTCCTTCGTCGTCAGCGATCCGTCGAGCGCGGACAGTGCGGATAGCGCGGACAGTGCAGATAGTGCGAACAGCACGGGCAGCACGGGCAGCGCGGTCCGCAGGCCCTCCCCGCCCGGTGCGTGTTCAGCCACCCGCGTCCCCGGTCCGCGGGAACGGCTCCGTGAGCACCCGTACGGCGTTGGCGGCGGCCACCGCGTGGTGCGTGGCCAGTTCGGCGCTCTCGGCCTCCGCGTAGACGATGCCCGCGTAACCGCGGCTGTCGGTCAGGTGCTCGACGGGGTCGCCGACGGACCTGACCGGGTACCAGGCGGGTGACCCCGGCATGTCCGCCAGGCGGTCCAGCCCGGCGACACCCGTGAACACCCCGGGCGCGGCCGGGTAGCCCAGGACGAAGGCGACCGCCGGGCCGCCGGGCAGGCCGGCGTCCATGAGGCGGGGACGGCGCCCGAGCGCGGCCTCGATCATCGCCTCGTACACGTTGACGCCGAGCGCCCGGCACATGCCCTCCCCGACCAGGGCGCCGCCGATCCGGGGATTGATCTCGACGACCTCCGGTCCGCCGGCGGTCAGGACGAACTCCACGTGGGCGAAACGGTCGGTGTAGCCGATCGCCGCGAGCACCTCGTCGAGCCACCGCTCCAGCACGGCCCGCCGTGCCTCCGGGAAGGCCACGGGAAACGCGGTGATCTCCTCCCGGAAGTACGGCTCCGGTGACATCAGCCGGCTGGAGACGCCCAGCAGCCGGGTCCGGCCGTCCCAGGTGAGGGTCTCGGCGCTGTACACCGGCCCGCTGAAGTACGGCTCCGCGAACAGCCGCCCCTTCAGCTGCCGCCCGGCCGCCTCGGCCAGGACCGCGGCCAGCTCCGGCTCGTCGCGCACCAGCCAGACGTTCTGACTGCCGGTGCCCGCCGTGTCCTTCAGTACGGCGGGCAGACCGACCTCCTTGAGCAGCACGTCCACCGGTTCCGTCCCGCTCGCCTCCACGGCGCGCCCGCGCGTCAGCCCGGCGCCGTGCAGCCGGTTGCGTACGGCCGCCTTGTCCCGGGTCAGCCGCAGCACGGCCGGGTCGAGACCGGGCAGGCCGAGGCGGTCGGCGAGTTCGGCGCCCGCCAGGGTCCAGGTGTCGGTGGAGCTGATCAGACCGCGCAGCCGGGGTGTCCGGTGCAGCAGATCCGTGAGCCCTTCCACGTCGAAGGTGTCGGTGACGACGACGTCGAGGGCGTCCGCCGGAAGCCTCCGCAGCTCGTAGGAGTAGTAGGCGCGGTCGCGTGTCAGCAGGGTGAGCCGCTCGCCGAGCGCCTCGGCGGCGCGCACCAGGTGTCCGAGACCGAAGGTGAGTGACTCCAGGCACGCCACGGTCATGCCGCTCGCTCCTTCCGGTCGGCCGGGCAGGCGGCGCGCCGCCACGCCATCCTGGACCAGGGCATGGACATCTCCTCGGGGGCGGAGACCTCGACCGGCTTCAGCGCGGCGGGGTCCAGGGCTTCGGTGTGGCGGGCGAAGACGCGTTCGACGTAGCGGTGTCCGGTGTCGGCTCCGATCACCAGGTGCAGCCGGTCGGGGTGGCGGCGGGCCTCGTACGTCGCGGTCAGGTATCCGGCGCCGGTGGAGAGTCCGGCGAAGACCGCGTGGTCGCGCAGCAGGGCGATCGTGCCGGACATGGCGTGGGTGAAGTCCAGCCAGTGCACGGCGTCGTAGAGATGGTGGCGGACGTTGTCGAAGACGATCGACGACCCGATGCCGGCGATGATCGCCTCCGGGTCGTGGTGGTCCTGGCTGCCGAAGGTGACGCTGCCGAACGGCTGGACACCGACGAGGCGCACCGAGGGGTCCGTGGCGCGCAGGCGTTCCACGAGGCCGCCCGTCGAGGCTCCCGAGCCCACCCCTCCGACGACGGTCAGCGCGGCCGCGGGGAACGCGGCCGTGATCCGGTCGGCCACCTCGTGGTACCCGAGGTAGTGGACGTCGTCGTGGTACTGGCGCATCCAGTGCCAGTCGGGATGGCCGGCGAGGAGCTCCCGCACCCGCCGCACCCGCAACTCCTGGTCCAGTTTGAGGTTCTCGGAGGGGCGCACCTGCTCCACGGTGGCGTCGAGGATCTCCAGCTGGGCGCGGGTGGTGGTGTCCACGGTGGTGGACGCGACGATGTGGCAGCGCATGCCGTAGCGGTGACAGGCCAGCGCCAGGGCGTAGGCGTAGATGCCGCTGGAGCTGTCGACCAGGGTCTGTCCCGGGCGGATCGTGCCCCGTTCCAGCAGGTGGCGGACGGCTGCGAGCGCGGAGTAGATCTTCATCGACTCGAACCGGACGAGGACGAGGCCGTCCGTGAGCCGGACGAGATCGGGGACCTTCAGGGCGTCGGCGATGTGGGGGTGGGTCACCCATAGCCTCCTCGGGCGAAGGAACACTGGTGGCCGAGCGAGTGGAAGAAGGCGGACAGGTCGGATTTCAGGTCGGTGCTCGGGCGGCCGGGAAAGAGGTAGCCGATCAGGCATCCCGTGTGGGCGACGAAGACGCCGTCGGCGCCGAACCGCTCCTGATGGGCCAGCATGCTGTCGAACGTCGCCTTCGGCAGCACGCTCTGCGACAGGGTCGCGCTGGCGGTGGCGGCCCGGGCGACGGCGGCCGGATCACCGGAGGCGAAGCCCTTCAGCAGGTCGGTCAGGCACCGCTCGTACTCCTCCCCGTGCCGCCGGTAGTGCGCCAGCAGCAGGCCGGTGACGGCGGCGGTGTCCACCGTCCCGGGCTCGGTGACGTACGCCGTGTGGAAGCCGATGTCCGTGCCCAGGCGCTGCACCACCCGGTGCCGGCCACTGAGGTACAGCGCGAACTCGTCGAGGAAGACGCTGTCGGCCCGCTCGATCGCGGCCAGGATGCCGAGGACCACGTCCGTGTCGTACGGCAGGGCGAAGAGCCGGAACAGGCAGCGCAGGGTGGCCACGACGTCGGCGGTCGAACTCGCCATCCCCACGCCCACCCGCAGGTCGGAGTGGGCGCTCCAGCGGCCCGGCGGCAGGGTGAGCCCGAAGTGTTCCAGGAAGAGCCGGGCCGCGCTCGCGGACTTCGCACCGGCGGGTGGCGGGCCCGGCGGCCCGGTGTCCTGGGTGAAGTGCGCCCAGGAGTGGCGGTCCACGGGGAACGACACGATGGCGATGTCCGGCTCCGTGCCCGCCCGCAGCGGGCCCTGGTACAGCTCGCCCAGCGTGCCGTGGCAGACGCCGGACACGGTACGGCCCGTCACGAAACCCTCCTCCGTACCGCCGACCCGGTCCTCGAGGTCACCGTGCACCGCCCGCACATCGCGTACGGGCGCAGTGGCAGGTCTTCGGACTCGTGGGCTCGCTCGCCGGGGACACCGGTCACCGGTGGGCACCTACCGGCCGTCGCTTCCCCGGCCCCGCACGACTCGGGCCCAGTGCTGTTGACGGCTCTCGTTCCCACTCACCGCTGCGGGACAGTCCCGGATTCCCACCGGGTTCCCTCTTGCGTCGCGCCACCGGACCCGGACGGACAGGAGGCTCGAACCGACTGCGGTCATCAGCGTAGGGTGACTCCTTCCGGTGCGGCAGGGGCGCGGCGGCAGTTGTCCGGATGCGATCGGTCGGGCGGCGCCGGAACCCTGGGACGATCCGGCAGATCCGGACGACGACTCTGGCCGGATGTGCTCTGCGTAATCCCCGCCACACCCTTCACACTGGTGCGTCGACGTCACCCGCACCTCTCCCCTCGCAGGACCGCGCCCGGAAGGCCCAGGATGCTGCCAGAGACGACGCCGGAGGGCGACGGCACGACGGCCCCGCCGCTCACCCGTGACAAGCGTGCGCCCGAGCGCGTCGACCTGCGTGCCGACCTGCGCTCCGCGCTCCCCGACGCGAGTGCCGCCGTCCTGGTCACGGCGGCCGTCTTCGCGTTCCTGTACGCCCGCATGGAGTCGGGTGACTCGGCGACGGTCGCGGTCATGCCGTTCATGGACGACGCCGGTACGTACTGGATGTATCTGCTCAGCCAGGCGTTCGGCTGGTCGGGCCTGCTGTGGGCCTGGGGCACGGTCGTGCTCGGCCTGCTGCTGTCGGGGCCGCGTCCCGCCCGATTGCCGGTGTCCCGGCAGGTGCTGGAACGCTGGCACCGCACCACGAGCCTGACCACGATGGCCCTGATGTTCGCGCACGCGCTGATGTTCGCGGCGGAACTCGTGCGCTACGAGGCGGAGGCGACCTGGCTCGATCGGCTGTGGACGGGGTTCGCCGACACGTTCGTGCCCGGCTGGTACGACTCGGGCACCGGCCGGATCGCCATTCCGCTGGGACAGGGTGCTCTGTATCTGGCCGTCCCCCTGGGCCTGTTGTTCTACGTCCGCCACCGCATCGGTGCCGGCACCTGGCGCCGGCTGCACCGCTTCGTCGTCGTCGTGTACGTGCTGAGCGTGTGGCACACCCTGCTGTACGGCACCAACGTCTGGTACGGCGAGTGGCCGCGCACCGTCCTGTGGCTGCTGCAGCTCCCGGTCGCGGCGCTGCTGCTGGCCCGGCTGCTGCGGCCCGCCCGGCGGGCCGAGCGGCTGGGCGCACCGACGCGGCGCGAGGGCGTGTCGGTGCCGGGCTGGGTGACGCGGGCAGCCGGCCGGGTGGCCGCCGGGGCCGTCGTGGTGGGCCTCGTCGTCGTGGTGGTGTCCGGCCATGACGGCGGCCGTGAACGCCCGGCCGAACCGCCAGCGACGGGTCCGCACGAGCCCGAGTGACTCACGGCCGCGCACCCGGGAGCGGGGGCGACCGGTCGAGGGGACGACGACCGGCGACAGGGCGCCGACGGGGCGACGACGGGCCGAGGAGGCCGGCGCGGATCCGCCGCGGTCCCGCCGCGGTGATCGGCGGGCGGCGGCGGGACGGGTCCGCGGGCGGGGAGCGGCCGGTGTCGACCGGGGCCCGGCGGCGTGCCTCGGGACCGCCCCCGCGGGGGCCGGGACCTTCCCCACGCCGATGCCCGGGTGCGCAACGGCAGCCGGAGACCGCGGGGACCGGCCCGGCCGGGCAACCGCTTCCCGGCGAATTCCCGAGGAGGTGCGTGGATGCCGTGTCGCCGGGCACAAGGGCTATCGCACCGAGGCCCTGGTGCACTTCGGAGCCGGGACCTACCGGTCGAGCAACATCCGGGCCGCTGTGAAGCTCATACGCACACGCGTCTGAGCCGGACCTGACGACAGGAGCTTGAAATGATCATCCTTGGGCTTATTCTGCTGCTCATCGGCCTGCTTGTCGGCATGGGGCTGCTCACGACGATCGGCGGCATCCTCATTCTGGTGGGCGTCGTCCTGTGGGTCCTGGGTGCGACCGGACGCGCGGTCGGTGGACGCAAGCACTTCTTCTAGGAGCGGGGCGCCCCATCGGCGGTGTCCTCCCCGTTGCGAACCACCGTCGCGTCTTGAGTACCGCCATCGCGTCCTGAGTCAGGGCCCCTGACGAAGGACGCCGACGATCACCCCAGGACGATGGCACGGAACGATGCCGCGCACGTCGTCAGTCAGGGGCGCGCATGCCCGCGGGCACAGCATCGGTGCCCGGGAGGTACCTGACGTGGCCCCGATGCGGAAGTTACGCTGCGCGGAGGGTCGTTCACTGGAGGTACGGATGGGGCGCTCGGTCGCACGCGGACTTGCTGTACTGGCGGTTTCGGCCGCGGTGGTGTCGGTGGGGGCGGCGCCGCCCTCCTCGGGAACCGCCGGGCAGGATTCCCGCCCGGCGGAGAAGGTACCGGTCGCCGTCGGGCACGGCGGAGCCGTCGCGAGCGTCGACGCCGACGCCTCCGCCGCCGGTGTGGAGATCCTCCGCAAGGGCGGCAACGCGGTGGACGCGGCCGTCGCCACGGCAGCCGCCCTGGGCGTCACCGAGCCCTATTCGGCGGGCATCGGCGGAGGCGGCTACTTCGTCTACTACGACGCCCGCTCCCGTACGGTGCACACGATCGACGGACGCGAGACGGCGCCCCTGACGGCCGACTCCGGGCTCTTCCTGGAGGACGGCCGGCCGATCCCGTTCGCCGACGCGGTGACCAGCGGCCTCGCCGTCGGCACCCCCGGCACCCCCGCCACCTGGCGGACGGCACTGGACAGCTGGGGCAGCGAGCGGCTCGGGGCGCTGCTGAAGCCGGCCGAGCGGCTGGCGCGGGACGGGTTCACCGTGGACGCCACGTTCCGCTCGCAGACCGAGGCCAACGAGGCGCGGTTCAGGAACTTCCCGGACACGGCCGAGCTGTTCCTGCCGGGCGGCTCGCTGCCGGTGGTCGGCTCGACGTTCAGGAACCCGGACCTGGCGCGCACGTACGCCGAGCTGGGCCGCAAGGGCGTGGGCGCGCTGTACCGCGGCGAACTCGCCGAGGACATCGTCGACACGGTCAACAAGCCCCCGGTGGACCCGGCCTCGGGCTACGACGCCCGCCCCGGCGACCTGTCGCTGAAGGACCTGGCCACGTACCGCGCGAAGCGGCAGGCGCCCACGAGGACCTCGTACCGCGGACTGGGCGTCTACTCCATCGCCCCGTCGTCCTCCGGCGGCACCACGGTCGGCGAGGCCCTCAACATCCTGGAGCGCACCGACCTCTCGAAGGCATCGGAGGTCCGGTACCTGCACCGGTTCATCGAGGCGAGCCGCATCGCCTTCGCGGACCGGGGGCGCTGGGTGGGCGACCCCGCCTTCGAGGACGTACCGGCGAAGGAACTGCTCTCGCAGCGGTTCGCCGACTCGCGCGAGTGCCTGATCGAGGACGACGCGGTGCTCACGAGCCCGCTGGCACCCGGCGACCCCCGCGACCCGGCGGCCTGCGCGCCGGGCGGGAAGGCCGCGCCTACGACGTACGAGGGCGAGAACACGACCCATCTGACGACGGCCGACAAGTGGGGCAACGTCGTCGCGTACACCCTCACCATCGAGCAGACCGGCGGCAGCGGGATCACCGTCCCGGACCGCGGGTTCATCCTCAACAACGAGCTGACCGACTTCTCCTTCGCCCCGGCGAACCCGGCGGTGCACGACCCGAACCTGCCCGGGCCCGGGAAGCGCCCGCGCTCGTCGATCTCGCCGACGATCGTGCTCGACCGCCACGACCGGCCGGTGGTGGCGCTGGGATCGCCCGGCGGGGCGACCATCGTGACGACGGTCCTCCAGACGCTGACGGGGTTCCTGGACCGGGGGCTGCCGCTCGTCGACGCGATCGCGGCCCCGCGGGCCAGCCAGCGGAACCAGACGACCACCGAGCTCGAACCGGGCCTGTGGGACAGCCCGTCGAGGGCCCGGCTGGAAGCCCTCGGGCACGGATTCCGGCAGAATCCGGAGATCGGCGCGGCGACGGGGGTGCAGCGGCTGCCCGACGGGAAGTGGCTGGCGGCGGCGGAGACCGTGCGCCGCGGCGGCGGGTCGGCGATGGTGGTGCGGCCTTCGCGGTGACCGGGTGAGCCGCCTTTGAGGGGGCGTGTGCTTGGATGTTGCACTCCGTCCCGTCACGTTCCGGGGCGGGGACCGCACGCTGCGTCCGGGGGAGGACCCGTCGTGGCGCATCCGTGACACGAATGGTGTTTTCTACGGCCCGGAGCACTCCGGGCCGGCGTGGGGTGAAGGCGATGGCAGTGGAACAGCTCCCGGACGAGATACGGGAGTTCGCGCAGTACTTCAACGGCCTGCTGTCCGGGCTCGACCAGGGCGGCGGCTGGTGCGGTGTGTTCTGGCAGCGCGACCCCGAGGGGATGCGGGCCTGCCTGGACGGTGCGGAGGTGCCGCCCTGGGACGTCGTGGAGGCCGTCCTGCAGGACCTGGCCGCCCACTACGGCGACGCCGCCGCCGCTCAGCAGGCCGAGCGGGTCCGGGCCCTGCACGCCGCCTCCCTCGCCGCGTACGACGCACGGCCCGGCGGCCGTGACGCCCTCTACGACCGCCTGGACGTCATGCTGCGGGAACAGCGGTACGCGGCCGAACGGCTCTCCGAGCTCGGACGCTCGCTCCACGCGGCCACCACCCGCGAGGAGGCCGACTCCCTCCGCCTCGACCTGGCCTGGGCCCGCGACGACCACGATCGCGCGACGGCCCGCTGCGCCGAGATCCGCCACCGGATAGACGCGTTGGACCGGCGGTCGGCGGGCGGGCACGCGCAGGGGACCCTCCCGATACCGCTCGTCGTCGATGACGGAGGTGCGTTCCTGGTCGATCAACCGGGAGAGGCAGAGGGAGGAGAGGAGCGGAAGGGAGAAGGAGGGAGAGGGAGGGAAGGGAGAGAGACGGAGAGGCAGACGGAGGGTCAAGTACAAGTACAAGTACACGGACAGGTACGGCTACAGGTACAGGACCAAGCGCAGGCACGGGGCTACGGCGAGGCGCACGGCGCCGCCGGGCCCGGCAGGACCGGGGAAGCCGGCGGAGACGGCCCCGGGGGACGGGCAGCCGCCCCGCGCGTCGGTGCGCAGCGGCCGGCGCCGGACGAGGACGACTGGCCGGACCTCTGGCGCGACGCCTCCGCGGACCGGGCCGCGCGGCAGAACGCCGCCGCCTCGTCCTCCGACCTGGACCCGGCCTCCGCTGCGGGCCCGTCCTCCGACCTGAGCCCGTCCTCCGTCCCGAGCCCGGCCCTCGACTCGCGTGCGGCCTTCGACCCGGACCCGGACACCGACTCGCGTCCGGCTTCCGGTACGGGCCCGGGCACCGGCACGGCCCCGGCTCCCGAGGCGGGCCCGGGCGCCCCTGCGGACCCGGTCGTCGACACGGGCTGGGCCGTCACCACGGGCCCCGCCACGCAGACGGCTCCGGAAGCCGGCACCGGCCCGGCGTTCCCCGCCGACCCCGTGCCTGCCGCACCCGCCCCCAAGCGGCGTTTCAAGCGCCGTGTCCGAGGCGGCGCCCGGTCCGTGGGCACGACGGCCGCCCAGGCGGAGGCGGCGACAGAAGCGACAGCGCCGCCGGAGAACGGTGAGAGCGGCGCGGGCACCGCCGCACTCCCTGCTCAGCAGCCACCGCCGGTACCGCATCCCGTCGGCGAGCGGCCCGAACCGGCTCGCGAACCGCTGGACGACGAGGCGCGGCGCACCACGGCCGCGACCGTCGAGAACCTCGTCCGGCTGCGCCGCGAGGGCCGCAGCGGCGAGGCGCACACCGTACTGGTCGAGGCCGCGTACTGGCCCGCGGCCCACCTCCCGCTCCTCGCCGCCGAACTGCATCGCGCCGGTCTCGGCGCCGACTGGGCCACCCTCCTCTGGGAGGCGGTCTCACTGCCCGCGGACCGGCTGGTCGCCGCGGCCGACGCGCTGGTGGCGGCCGGACGCGCGGCGGACGGCGAGCAGATGCTGCGCCAGGGCGTCGTGCGCCCGGCCGCCGAGATAGGCGAGGCGGTCCTGGACCTCGCCGGGGAGGGCCGGCACCGCGAGGTCCGTGTCCTCCTCGACGCGTACGTCCGTGTCCGCACCCCAGAAGAGGCCGCCCGCAGCGCCGACGCCGACCCCCGGCTGCTCGCCCCGCTCCTCCTGGAGGCGGCCCGCGACGTCTCGGAGCAGCGTCACTGGGACCTGGTCCACGCCCTCCGGGTGGCGGGCCACGCGGTGTGAGGGGCCACAGGTGATCCACAGGTGATCCGTAGGTGATCCACGGATGGTCCGCGAGGGATCACCCACAGGGGTGCGAAACCTGATCGACTCCGGCTGTTGACGACGATGGCCTTGCCCAGCGCGGCGGCGAGGCTTACTTTCGTGGCTCCACGCCCTGTGTCTACGGGCGTAGAGGCTCTCTGACGCCACGTCGAAGGAGCAGCTCATGGCCCACGTCGTACGCGCCGCCCTGGTCCAGGCCACCTGGACCGGCGACACCGCATCCATGGTGGCCAAACACGAGGAGCACGCCCGCGAGGCGGCCCGCCGGGGCGCGGGGATCATCGGATTCCAGGAAGTCTTCAACGCCCCCTACTTCTGCCAGGTCCAGGAGCCGGAGCACCACCGCTGGGCGGAACCCGTGCCGGACGGCCCGACCGTCACCCGGATGCGGGAACTCGCCCGTGAGACGGGCATGGTCGTCGTGGTCCCGGTGTTCGAGGTCGAGCAGTCCGGTCTCTACTTCAACACCGCCGCGGTCGTCGACGCCGACGGCACGTACCTCGGCAAGTACCGCAAGCACCACATCCCCCAGGTCAAGGGCTTCTGGGAGAAGTACTACTTCAAGCCGGGCAACCTGGGCTGGCCCGTCTTCGACACCGCGGCCGGCAAGGTCGGCGTCTACATCTGCTACGACCGCCACTTCCCGGAGGGCTGGCGCCAGCTCGGCCTGAACGGCGCCCAGATCGTCTACAACCCGTCGGCGACCTCCCGCGGCCTCTCCGCCCACCTGTGGCAGCTGGAGCAGCCCGCCGCCGCCGTCGCCAACGCGTACTTCGTCGCCGCGATCAACCGGGTCGGCGAGGAGGAGTACGGGGACAACGACTTCTACGGGACGTCGTACTTCGTCGACCCGCGAGGACAGTTCGTCGGGGAGCCGGCGAGCGACAGGAGCGAGGAACTCGTCGTCCGCGACCTCGACCTCGGTCTGATCGAGGAGGTCCGGCAGCAGTGGGCCTTCTACCGGGACCGCCGCCCCGACGCGTACGAAGGACTGGTGCGGCCGTGACGGCGGACGCCCCGCGGGGCGGTGCGGTACGGGAGCCGGCGCGCGGCCCGGACGAGGACCTGCACCGGCGCCACCGGGCCGTCCTGCCCGACTGGCTCGCCCTCTACTACGCCGACCCGGTCGAGCTGACCCACGGCGAGGGCCGCCACGTCTGGGACGCCGACGGCAACAGGTACCTCGACTTCTTCGGCGGCATCCTCACCACGATGACCGCGCACGCCCTTCCCGAGGTGACCAGGGCCGTCAGCGAACAGGCCGCCCGGCTCAACCACTCCTCCACGCTCTACCTCAACCGGCCGATGGTCGACCTCGCCGAGCGGATCGCCACGCTGTCGGGCATCCCGGACGCGCGCGTCTTCTTCACGACCTCGGGCACCGAGGCCAACGACACGGCGCTGCTCCTGGCCACCGCGTACCGCCGCAGCAACCAGATCCTGGCGATGCGCAACAGCTACCACGGCCGCTCGTTCAGCGCGGTCGGCATCACCGGCAACAAGGGGTGGTCGCCGACCAGCCTGTCGCCCCTCCAGACGCTGTACGTGCACGGCGGCGTCCGCACCCGGGGCCCGTACGCCGGTCTCGACGACGCCGGGTTCATCGCGGCCTGCGTCGCCGACCTGGAGGACCTCCTGGGGCATGCGCGGGCGCCCGCGGCGCTCATCGCCGAGCCCGTCCAGGGCGTCGGCGGCTTCACCTCCCCGCCGGACGGCCTGTACGCGGCGTTCCGCGAGGTCCTCCAGGAGCACGGCATCCTGTGGATCACCGACGAGGTGCAGACCGGCTGGGGCCGGACCGGCGACCACTTCTGGGGCTGGCAGGCACACGGGCAGAGCGGCCCGCCGGACATCCTGACCTTCGCCAAGGGCATCGGCAACGGCATGTCGGTCGGCGGGGTCGTCGCCCGTGCCGAGGTCATGAACTGCCTCGACGCGAACTCCCTCTCGACCTTCGGTGGCACCCAGGTCACCATGGCCGCGGGCCTCGCCAACCTCACGCACCTCCTGGAGCACGACCTCCAGGGCAGTGCCCGCAAGGTCGGCGCGCTGCTCATCGAGCGGCTGCGGACCGCCACCGCGGGATTCCCGGGCGTACGGGAGGTCAGGGGCCGCGGACTCATGATCGGCATCGAGCTGGTGCGGCCCGGCACCGACCGGGCCGACCCCGGCGCGGTGGCCGCCGTGCTCGAAGCGGCCCGCCGGGGCGGTCTGCTGATCGGCAGGGGCGGCGGCCACAGCACCAGTGTGCTCAGGATCGCCCCGCCGCTCTCCCTCACGGCCGCGGAGGCGGAGGAGGGCGCCGCGATCCTGGAGCGCGCGCTGCGCGACAGCCTCTGAGCGGGAGCCCGCGCGCCTTCGGGGGCCCGGACGACCGCGCGACCCGGGGCCTCTCGCTCCAGGGGTCTCCCGCCCCGGAGGCCGGGGCACCACGACAGGAGGGGACAACATGAGCAGCCGTACCGTCATCCGCGGGGGCCTGGTCGTCACCGCGTCCGACGAACTCCACGCGGACGTCCTCGTCGAGGACGGCCGTGTCGCGGCCCTCGCCGCGAGCGGCACCCCCGCCGCCGCGGCCTGGAGCGCCGGGCGCACCGTCGACGCCACCGGGAAGTACGTCGTCCCGGGCGGCGTCGACGCCCACACCCACATGGAGCTGCCCTTCGGCGGCACCCTCGCCTCCGACTCCTTCGAGACCGGCACCCGCGCCGCCGCCTGGGGCGGCACGACCACGATCATCGACTTCGCGGTCCAGAGCACCGGCCGCTCCCTGCGCGAGGGCCTCGACGCCTGGCACGCCAAGGCCGACGGCAGGTGCGCCGTCGACTACGGCTTCCACATGATCGTCTCCGACGTGAACGAGGAGACGCTCAAGGAGATGGACCTGCTGGTCGAGGAGGGCGTCACCTCGTTCAAGCAGTTCATGGCCTACCCGGGCGTCTTCTACAGCGACGACGGCCGGATCCTGCGCGCCATGCAGCGCGCCGCCGGGAACGGCGGCCTGATCATGATGCACGCCGAGAACGGCATCGCGATCGACGTGCTGGTGGAGCAGGCGCTCGCACGGGGCGAGACGGATCCCCGTCACCACGGCGAGGTCCGCAAGGCGCTCCTGGAGGCCGAGGCCACCCACCGTGCCATCAGGCTCGCCCAGGTGGCCGGCGCACCGCTGTACGTCGTGCACGTCTCGGCGGCGGAGGCGGTCGCCGAGCTGGTCCGGGCCCGCGACGAGGGCCTGGACGTCTTCGGCGAGACCTGTCCGCAGTACCTGTTCCTGTCGGCGGACAACCTCGCGGAGCCGGACTTCGAGGGCGCCAAGTACGTGTGCTCGACACCGCTGCGGCCGAAGGAGCACCAGGCGGCCCTGTGGCGGGGCCTGCGCACGAACGACCTCCAGGTCGTCTCCACCGACCACTGCCCCTTCTGCTTCACCGGCCAGAAGGAGCTGGGCCGCGGCGACTTCTCGAAGATCCCCAACGGGCTCCCGGGCGTCGAGAACCGGATGGACCTGCTGCACCAGGCCGTCGTCGACGGTCACATCTCGCGCCGCCGCTGGATCGAGATCGCCTGCGCCACCCCGGCCCGGATGTTCGGCCTTTACCCGAAGAAGGGGACGATCGCGCCGGGCGCCGACGCGGACATCGTCGTCTACGACCCGCACGCCGAGCAGGTCATGTCCGCCCGGACCCATCACATGAACGTCGACTACTCGGCGTACGAGGGCAGGCGCACCACCGGCCGTGTCGAGACGGTCCTGTCGCGCGGCGAGCCCGTCATCACCGAGCGGGAGTTCACGGGCCGCGCCGGACACGGCGTCCACACCCCCCGCGCCACCTGCCAGTACCTCACCTGAACCACCCGAGCCACCCGAGTCACCCGACCTCCCCGAACCAGGAGCGGTGCCCATGGACTTCGGACTAGTCCTGCAGACCGACCCGCCCGCCTCCCGCGTCATCGGCCTGATGGAGCGGGCCGAGCGCAACGGCTTCACGTACGGCTGGACCTTCGACTCCGCCGTGCTCTGGCAGGAGCCGTTCGTGATCCACAGCCAGATCCTGGCCCGCACGACCGGACTGAAGGTAGGCACGATGGTGACGAACCCGGGCACCCGCGCCTGGGAGGTCACCGCCTCCACCTTCGCCACGCTCAACGACATGTTCGGCAACCGCACGGTCTGCGGCATCGGACGGGGCGACTCGGCGATGCGCGTGGCGGGGCGCAAGCCCCACACCCTCGCGCGGCTCAGCGAGGCCATGAAGGTGATCCGCGCCCTCGGCCGGGGCGAGGAGGCCGACCTCGGCGGCACGGTCGTCAGGTTCCCGTGGGTCGGGCCGGGCGCCGAACTGCCCGTCTGGATGGCCGCGTACGGCCCCAGGGCCCTGAAGACGGCCGGTGAGGAGGCCGACGGGTTCATCCTCCAGCTCGCCGACCCGTACCTCACCGCGTACATGGTCGAGGCGGTGCGGACCGCGGCCGCCGGGGCCGGGCGCGACCCGGCCGACGTCACCGTCTGCGTGGCCGCGCCCGCCTACGTCACCGGGGACGACTCGCCCGGGGCGCTCGCCCACGCGCGTGAGCAGTGCCGCTGGTTCGGCGGCATGGTCGGCAACCACGTCGCCGACCTCGTCTCCCGGTACGGCGAGGACTCCGCCGCCGTCCCCCGGGAACTCACCGACTACATCAGGTCCCGCGAGGGCTACGACTACGCGCACCACGGACGCAGCGGGAACCCCGACACGCGGTTCGTGCCCGACGGGATCGTGGACCGGTTCTGCCTGATCGGCCCGGCCGGACAGCACGTCGAGAAGCTGAACGCCCTGCGGGAGCTGGGCGTCGACCAGTTCGCCCTGTACGCCATGCACGACGCGCAGGAGGCGGTCATCGACGCGTACGGATCGACCGTCATCCCTGCCGTCGGCGGCTGACGGCGGCCGCTTCTACCGGGCGGCCTCCAGCGCTGCCACCCCCTCCTCGGCGGCCCTGAGGGCACCCTTGTTGATCTCGTCGGTACCGGGTGCCTTCCGGGTCTCGAAGTCACTGCCGTCGTACGTGACGACCACCAGGGCGTTGGACGCGCGGACGATCACCGTGCCCTCGCGTGTCTGCTGCTTGTCGGCGGTGGTCAGGTTCACCACCGAGTAGGCATCGTCCCCGATACCGGGGACCGCACCGCCGCCGCTCTTCTCCGCCGTACGCTGCTCGTAGGCGGCCTGCGCGGCCTCGTCGGACTTCTTGATCTCGTACGAGATGTCGAGCCAGCGGTAGTCGAACCCCTTGAGCGCGTTCCAGGAACACGTGCGGCGCAGCGACTCGTCGGTCGAGGGGAGCTCCTTGCCGGCCGCTTCGGCGCCGGGCACCAGCGAGGCCACCGTCCTCCTCGCCACGCCCTCGCAGGGCGCGGGGGAGTCGCGGTACGTCCGGCGGGCCGCGGCGGTCGCGGCGGTCGCCGGTGCCGACGGTGACGCCCTGTCGTCGGAGGCGGCGGGCTTCTTCTCCGCGGCCACGGGTGCGGCGAGCGGCCCGGCCGCCAGCGCCCAGCCCGCCGTGGCGAGCACGACGACCGGCGCCAGACGCGCGGTGAGAGCGAGAGGAAGAGAACGCACGGCGCACATTTCGTGGGGACGGTGCGGAGCGGTCCGCACGGCGGACGGGAGACGGGACGACAGTGTCACATGTGCGGCCGCGGGGCGGAAGTGCGAACCCTCCCCCTGCCCGCACGTGCCCGTGTGTGCCCGTACGGTGACGGGAACGCCCCCGGCCCCGGGCGGGTCAGGTGCCCCCCAGTGGCAGCGCCCGCTCGATGCGGTCCACCGCGGCGAACGCGCCGTACGCGATCAGCCGGACCAGGCAGTCGTCCGTGTACGGCGGCTTCTTCCAGGCGGCCACGTCTTCGTCGGTGATCCGGTACGGGGCCAGCGCGGCCAGCATCGCCAGCCGCGCCCCGGGCCGGTCCCCGCGGCCGGGCAGGGCGTCCCATACCAGCGGCTGATGCGTACCGTCCCAGGCCGCGACGGTGTCCCGCACGAGGCCGCGGTCGGCCTCGGTCAGCAGTCCGGCGCCCGCCGCGGCGGCCGTCCGCAGCGCCGCGTAGGCCGGGCCGACCGGTGTCCCCGCCGCCCAGGACGGGCCGGGGCCCGCGTCGCCGTCGAGGAGGGCGATGCTCGTGCCCGGGACCGGACGCCGGCGCAGGGTCTTCGCCACGGAACGGCCGGCGAGGCTGCGGACCGGCCTGAACCGCTGGGCGTTGCCGGGCAGCAGGTTCTCGGTGAGCAGGGCCGAGACGATCCGGTTGATGAAGTGGAAGGACAGGGCGGTGCCCACGTACGCGGCGGTGTGCCGGACGAAGAAGGGCAGCGGGGTGAGGTCCGGGCTGCCCGGTGTGCGGGTCGCCTCGCCCCAGGCGAGCATGCGCGCCTGTACCTCCTTCTGCGGGGCGCGGCCGCGGGCCAGGCGCTCCGCGAGAGCGTGGTCGCCGGTGGCGTGCAGCAGGACGGTGTGCGCGTCCACGCAGAACGAACACCTGTTGGCGCGGGAGACCCCCAGGGCGGCCAGTTCCTTGCCGGTGCGGCTGCCGTCCCCCGCGAGGAGCGACTCCCGCATCAGCGCCCAGGTGGCGGCGAGCAGGCCGGGCGAGGAGGACAGGACGACGAAGGTGGGTGCGCCCTCGACGCCGAAGTCCTCCGCGAGCTGCCGGTAGACCTCGGCGGTGCGGCCGGTGGCGCACCCGGGCGGCGGGGGCTCGGTGTGGCGGAAGGGCGCGGTCGTGAACGGCGCGGTCATGAGGGCGAGGGCTCCGGACGGAGTCCTCCTGGAAGCGGTGCCGGGCGTGACGCCGGTCCGTGCGGTGCCGATGGCCGTGGTCCTCGTCGGCGGGGTGACGGTCGGGATGGATCCGGCCGCCTTGGACTCGGCCGCCGTGGATCCGGGCGGGGTGGATCCGGGCGGGGTGGATCCGGGCGGGGTGGATCCGGTCGGGGTGGTCTCGAACGGTGCGGTCATGGGGAGAACCCTGGCTCTTCGGGGCACCGTCCCGCGTCGTACCGGTGGAGGCAGTCGGTGGTGCGCCGACGCGACCGGCCCGCGCGTCCCGCTACTCCGGGGGGAGTAGTCCCGGAGTTGTCCACAGGGCTGACGCTCCTGTCCGCCCGGCGGTCTACGGTACGGACATGAACGCGGACCGGGGCACCGTCGAGCGGCTCGCCGACGTGGCGCTCGCCGTCGTGGTCGGCGCGATCGCGGTGTCCGCGGCGCTCCTCGACGAGGACACCACGTCCGTCGACCTGGCGCTGATCGCGGCCGGTTCGCTCGCGCTGGCGGCCTACCGGAGGGCGCCCCGCGCGGTGCTGGCCGTCACCACGGCGCTGCTGGCCGCCCATGTGCTGCACGCCCGGCCCGGGCCGGTGTCCGCCCTTCCCGTGCTGGCCGCCGTGCACAGCGCCGCACAGGCGGGGTACCGCGGCGCGGGTGCGGGCGCGGGCGCCGTGTTCCTCGGCGCGTTCCTCATGGCGGGCCCCGTGCCGCAGGACAGCGTCGAGCGGACGGCCCTGCTCGCGGGCTGGTTCCTGTGCGCCGTGGTCACGGGCCTCGCGGGCCGCAACTGGCAGGCGTACCTGCGCCAGACGGAACAGCGCGCCCTGGAGGCCGAGCGCACCCGGGAGGAGGCGGCCCTGCGCCGGGCGGGTGAGGAACGCCTGCGTATCGCGCGCGAGTTGCACGACTCCCTGACCCACAGCATCTCCATCGTGAAACTGCAGGCGGGCGTCGCCGTCCATCTGGCACGCAAGCGCGGTGAGGAGATACCCCCGGCCCTGCTCGCCATCCAGGAGGCCGGCGGGGAGGCCATGCGCGAACTGCGCGCCACGCTGGAGGTGCTGCGCACCGACGAGCCGACCGGCACGCCGGCCCTGCTGGTGGAGCGCGCCCGGGCGGCGGGCCTCGCCGTCGACCTGACCGTGACCGGCCACGAGCGCCCGCTTCGGACGACGGTGGACCGCGCCGCGTACCGCATCGTCCAGGAGGCCCTCACCAACGCGGCACGGCACGCCGGTCCCGCCAAGGTCACCGTGCGACTCGACTACGGGGCGGAGGAGCTGACGATACGCGTCGACGACGACGGCAGCGCCGAACCGTCCCGCCCGCCCACCGAGGGCATCGGACTCACCGGTATGCGCGAGCGGGTCACGGCGCTCGGTGGCACCCTGCACGCTGCCCCGCGCGCGGAGGGCGGCTTCTCGGTGCGGGCCGGGCTGCCCCTGGAGCAGGCGTGATCCGGGTCGCGCTCATCGACGACCAGGCGCTCATGCGGGCCGGGTTCCGGGCCCTGCTGGACGCCGAGGAGGGCATCGAGGTGGTCGGCGAGGCGGCCGACGGCGAGCAGGGCGTGGACCTGGTGCGCGCACGGGTGCCGGACATCGCCCTCGTCGACGTCCAGATGCCGGTGATGACGGGCATCGAGGCGACCCGCCGGATCGCCGCCGACCCGCGGCTGTCCGGCGTCCGCGTGGTGATGCTGACCAACTACGGCCTCGACGAGTACGTCTTCGAGGCGCTGCGGGCCGGTGCCAGCGGGTTCCTGCTCAAGGACACCGAGCCCGCCGACCTCCTCCAGGCCATCGAGGTCGTCACGCGCGGCGAGGCCCTGCTGTCGCCGTCCGTCACCCGCACGCTGATCGGCGAGTTCGTGGCCCGGCCACCGGACCGGGCGAGGGCGCCCGGCCTGGAGTGCCTCACCCGCCGCGAACGCGAGGTCACCGCGCTCGCCGCCCGCGGCCTCACCAACGAGGAGATCGCCGCCCACATGGTGATCAGCCCCTTCACCGCCAAGACCCACGTCAGCCGTGCGATGACCAAACTCGGTGCCCGGGACCGCGCCCAACTGGTGGTCTTCGCCTACGAGTCGGGTCTGGTCACGGCACGCGGACAGGGGGAGTGGCGGTACGGGGAGGGGTGAGGTCGGCAGGGCGGCGTCGCGGACATGGCGGAGGGGCGGCTTTCGCCGGGAGTCCGTGTGATGATCGGCGGGTGATCGTCATACGCCCGGGACCGCTGCGCAGTGCCGCCCTCGTCTGTCTGCTGGTGCTGGGAGCGGGCGGGTGCGGGCTCTCCGCCGAGCTGGACCGGGAGAGCAACCCCGAACGCACGCGGCCCCCGAGCCCGAGTCCGAGCCTGACGACGGCGCCGCCCCCGGCCCCGGTTCCGTCCTCGCCGCCGACCGCCGGGCCGTCCGTGGCCGTTCCCGACCGGCAGCCGGAGGGCTGTCCGGCCTCGGGGCTGCGCTTCGAGGCCGATCAGGGCGACGCCGCGATGGGCCTGCGCGCCATGGGCCTTCATGTCACCAACTGCGGTGACCGGCCGCACCGGCTGAACGGCTACCCGGACGTCCTCGTGCTGGACGCTTCGGGCACCCCCTTCCCGGGCGTGCGGACCGTCGAGGGCACGGACCAGGTGTCCATGGCCCCGGAGGACCCCGGCCCGCGCCCGCTGACGCTCGGCCCCGGCGAGACGGCGCACGCGTCCCTGTACTGGCGGATGCACAACACGGACGGTGTGTACCTCCGCGTCGCCGCGCGGAAGGGCGACGGCACCGTGACCGTACGGCCTCCGCACCCGCTGGACATCGGTCCGGAGAACGTGCTCGGGACGACTGCCTGGCAGCCCTCGGAGCGCCGGCAGCGGACACCTGCCCACCCTCGTCCGGCGTCCGCCGACCGCTGATCACCGACCGCCGGCCGCGGGTCCGCCCCGCAGTGAGGAGTCCCCCGTGTTCACCACCCGCCCCACCCTCCAGGGCACCTTCGGAATGGTGTCCTCCACGCACTGGCTCGCCTCGCAGTCGGCGATGGCCGTGCTGGAGGACGGCGGCAACGCGTACGACGCCGCCGTTGCCGCGGGGTTCGTGCTGCACGTCGTCGAGCCGCACCTCAACGGGCCCGCGGGCGAGGTGCCGATCCTCCTCGCCCCGGCGGGCGGCGAGGTGCGGGTCCTGTGCGGGCAGGGCGTGGCCCCGGCGGGGGCCACGGTCGCCCACTACCGGGGACTGGGCCTGGACCTCGTGCCCGGCACCGGGCCGCTCGCGGCCGCCGTGCCCGGCGCCTTCGACGCGTGGATGCTGCTCCTGCGCGACCACGGCACCAAGTCCCTGGCGGACGTCCTGAAGTACGCCATCGGGTACGCGGAGGACGGGCACGCACCCGTGGAGCGCGTCGGTGAGACCGTGGAGACCGTACGGGAGCTCTTCGAGACCGAGTGGGCGTCGTCCGCCGAGGTGTACCTGCCGGGAGGCAGGCCCCCGCGGCCGGGCGAACTGTTCCGGAACCCCGCGCTGGCCGCGACCTGGCGACGGCTGCTCACGGAGGCCGCGGAGGAGTCCCGGACCGCGGAGGAGTCCCGGGCCGCGCGGGAGGCCGGAGGCGCGGGCGGGTCCGGGGAACGGGTCGCCGGCGCCTGGGCCGCCGGTGCCCGGGTCGCCGGGATCGAGGCCGCGCGGCGGATCTGGCGGGAGGGCTTCATCGCCGAGGCGCTGGTGCGGCAGGCGGGCCGCCCCACGCGGGACACCAGCGGCGAGCGGCACACCGGCACGCTCACGGCGGCCGACCTGGCCTCCTGGTCCGCCGGCTACGAGACGCCGGCCACGTACGACTGGCGGGGCTGGACCCTGTGCAAGGCCGGGCCCTGGAGCCAGGGCCCGGTGCTCCTCCAGCAGCTGGCCCTGCTGCCGCCCGAGCTGCCGCGGTACGGCTCCGCCGAGTACGTGCACCTGCTGGTCGAGGGCTGCAAGCTCGCGATGGCCGACCGGGAGGCATGGTACGGGGACGCCGGCGGGGTGCCCCCGGCCGACCTGCTGTCGGACCTGCTGTCGCCGGAGTACAACGCCGGGCGGCGGGCGCTGATCGGCGAGCGGGCCTCCCACGGGCTGCGGCCGGGGAGCCCCGGCGGGCGGACCCCGCTGCTCGCCGGGCATGCGCGCGCGGTGGCCGCCGGAGAGAGAACCGCCGTCCAGCCGGGAGCCCCGGGGGCGGGCGAGCCGACCGTGGCCGAGCCGCCGGCGTCCCCCGTGCCCGGCGAACCGGGCGTCTCCGCGGACGGCGGCACCCGGGGCGACACCTGCCACCTCGACGTCGTCGACCGCTGGGGCAACATGGTCTCGGCCACCCCCAGCGGCGGCTGGCTGCAGTCCAACCCGGTCGTGCCCGAGCTGGGCTTCCCGCTCGGCACCCGGCTCCAGATGGCCTGGCTGGAGGAAGGACTGCCCAACTCCCTGACTCCGGGACGCCGTCCGCGCACGACGCTCACCCCGTCGCTCGCGCTGCGGGACGGGGTCCCCGTCCTGGCGTTCGGCACGCCGGGCGGTGACCAGCAGGACCAGTGGCAGCTGCACTTCTTCCTGGCCGTCGCCCTGCGCGCGGAGGTACGCGGCGGCCTGGACCTGCAGGGCGCGATCGACGCCCCGAACTGGCACAACGACAGCTTCCCCGGCTCCTTCCACCCGCGCGGCATGCGCCCCGGCAGCGTGACCGTGGAGTCGCGCACGGATCCCGCGGTCGTCGCGGAGCTGCGGCGCCGCGGCCACGACGTCCAGGTCGGCGGCGCCTGGTCCGAGGGACGGCTGTGCGCGGTGGCCCGCGACCCGCGCACCGGTGTGCTGTCGGCGGCCGCGAATCCGCGCGGGATGCAGGGGTACGCGGTCGGGCGCTGACCCGGGGCCCACGCGATGCCCGCCCGGTGCGGCCCGCGGCGGACCCCGGGCCGGCGCCCGAGTCCTCGTTGTTCATGCCGATTCCACCCGGGATGCACCCGACGGGCGGGGATTGTCAGTGGTGCGTGCTCTCATGGAGACATGATCGAACACATGGAAACCATCGACGAGTTTCTCGCGCACCGCACCGCCGACGTCGAGGAGGCCGTCCGCAGGGCCGCCGCCACCGAGATCATGCCGCGCTTCCGGCGGCTCGCGGCGCACGAGGTCGACCAGAAGAGCGGCCCGCACGACCTGGTCACGGACGCCGACCGCAAGGCCGAGCAGTACCTCACCGAGGTGCTCGGCAAGCTGCTGCCCGGCTCCGTCGTGGTCGGCGAGGAGGCGGTGCACGCCAACCCGGTGACGTACGAGGCGATCCAGGACGACACGCCGGTCTGGATAGTCGACCCCGTCGACGGCACCCGTCAGTTCGTCCACGGCGACCCCGGCTTCTGCACGCTGGTCGCGCTCGCCCGGCGTGGAGTCCTCCTGGCGTCCTGGACGTACGCCCCGGCCCGCGACCAGCTCGCCGTGGCCGTGCGGGGCCGTGGCGCCCTGCTCGACGGCACGCCCCTGCGGGCCGGCACTCCCGACCCCGGCCGCGACCTCGAAGTCGCCACCTCCCACCCGGACTACACGACGGACGACCAGAAGCGCGCGCTCCTGGGCCTGCGCACGGACGGCGTCGCCCCGCGGGCCTGCGGCTCGGCCGGTCTGGAGTACCTCGCCGTCGCGCGCGGCGAGCTGGACGCCACCGCGTTCTCCTGGGAGGCCGCCTGGGACCACGCGGCGGGCATCCTCCTCGTCGAGGAGGCGGGCGGCGCGCACCTGACGCTCTCGGGGGAGCCGTTCCGCATAACCGGCGGCAACGCGCTCCCGTTCACGGCGGCACGCGACGCGGCCACGGCCCGCCGGGTGGTGGCGCTCCTAGCGGACGGCGCCTGAGCCGCGGCGGTACGGGGACCGGCGCGAACCACGGGGGGCCCGGCGCGTACCACGGGCCCGGCGGGGCGGGGCTGAAGCGGGGCGGCCGCGGGCCCGGCATATCCTGACCCCCAGTGGCCGTCGGCTGACGAAGGAGTCCGAAGGTGCCGTCGATGCTCGATGCCGTCGTGGTGGGTGCGGGGCCGAACGGCCTGACCGCTGCCGTGGAGCTGGCCCGCCGGGGCTTCTCCGTGGCCGTCTTCGAGGCGCGCGACACCGTCGGGGGAGGCGCCCGCACCGAGGAGCTGACCCTGCCCGGCTTCCGGCACGACCCGTGCTCGGCCGCGCACCCCCTGGGCGTCAACTCGCCCGCCTTCCGGTCGATGCCCCTCGACCGGTACGGACTGGAGTGGCTCCAGCCCGGGCTGCCCATGGCGCACCCCTTCCCGGACGGCACGGCGGCCGTGCTGTCCCGGTCCGTGGCCGAGACGGCGGCCTCCTTCGGACCGCGCGACGCGGGCACCTACCGCAGACTCGTGGAGCCCTTCACCCACCGGTGGGACACCCTCGTACGGGACTTCATGTCCCTGCCGCTCAGCGCGCTGCCCCGCGACCCGCTCACCCTCGCCCGCTTCGGCCTGGCCGGTCTGCCGCCCTCGACGTGGCTGATGCGCAGGTTCCGCGACGAGCGGGCCAGGACGCTCTTCGCGGGACTCGTCGCGCACGTCATGTCCCCGCTCGACGGCCTCGCCACCGGCGCCGTCGGACTGGTCTTCGCGCTGGCCGCGCACGCCCGCGGCTGGCCCGTCGCCCGCGGCGGCTCCCAGGCGATCTCCGACGCGCTCGCCGCGTACCTGGCGGACCTGGGCGGCGCCGTCCACACCGACTACGAGGTCAAGCGCCTGGACGACCTGCCGCCCGCCCGCGCGTACGTCTTCGACACCTCGCCCACCGCGCTGAGCCGGATCGCGGGCTTCGGGCGGTACTACGGGCACTACCGCTACGGGGCGGGCGTCTTCAAGATCGACTACGCCCTCGACGGACCGGTGCCGTGGACCGCACCGGAGGCCCGCAGGGCCGGCACGGTGCAGGTCGGCGCGGACAGCCGGGAGATCGGGGCCGCCCTGCGCGCGGCCTCCCGGGAGGGCCGGGCCCCGGACGCGCCGTTCCTGATCACCGTGCAGCCCGGCGTCGTCGACCCTTCCCGGGCACCCGAGGGCAAGCAGGTGTTCTGGGCGTACGGCCATGTCCCGAACGGCTGGACCGGGGACCTCACGGACCGCGTCGAGCGCCAGCTGGAGCGTTTCGCGCCCGGCTTCCGCGACCGGGTCCTGGCCCGGGCCACGGCGGGCCCGCCCGAACTGGCCGCCCGCAACGCCAACTACGTGGGCGGCGACATCGGCTGCGGCGCCTCCTCCGGCCTCCAGCTCATGCTGCGCCCCACCCTGTCGGCGTTCCCGTACCGCACACCGCACCCCGCGGTGTTCCTCTGCTCCTCCGCCACCCCGCCCGGCCCCGGCGTGCACGGCATGTCGGGGCACAACGCCGCCAAGGCCGTATGGAAGAGGCTCCGCCGGACATGACCACCCTCCACCTCGTCCAGGGCGACATCACCGAGCAGGGCGTGGACGCGATCGTCAACGCCGCGAACTCCTCCCTGCTGGGCGGCGGGGGCGTGGACGGCGCGATCCACCGGCGCGGCGGCCCGGACATCCTCGCGGAGTGCCGGGAGCTGCGTGCCTCGCGGTACGGCAAGGGGCTGCCGACGGGGCAGGCCGTCGCCACGACCGCCGGTCGGCTGGACGCGCGGTGGGTGATCCACACCGTCGGACCCGTCTTCAGCCGGAGCGAGGACCGGTCCGGACTGCTGGCCTCCTGCTACCGGGAGTCGCTGCGGGTCGCGGACGGGCTGGGGGCGCGGAGCGTCGCGTTCCCGGCCGTCTCCGCCGGCGTCTACGGATGGCCGCTGGAGGACGCCGCCCGCATCGCCGTCGCGACGGTGCGGGGCGCGCAGACGGCGGTCGACGACGTCAGGTTCGTCCTCTTCGACGAGCGGGCGTACGAGGCGTTCGCCGCGCAGGTGCGCCGACCGCAGCCCTGACCGCTGCGCCGCCCGCCGCTGAACTGACCGTTGCGCCGCCCGCCGCGTTGTGCCGCGGACCGTACCGGGGAGCATCGGAGCGGGGGAGCGGCCCGCCGGTCACGACCGTCGGCCGCGTCCGCCGCCCTCAGGTTCACACAAAGTCCGACAGGGTCATTGCTCGTCTTGTGTTCGGGTCCTAGGGTTTTCCGTGGCTCACCGGGTGCCTTCGTCCTCACCGGTCGCCTTCCGGCCCGGCACCACCTCCCGTACGCCGACCGCATCGACCGAACCCGACCAGCCCTGACGCTCCCTCAGTTCGTGCGCCCCGCTGTCGTACCGAGGAAGGCCACAGCCATGCCGCAGCCTCACCCGCAGCCGCACCCGCGTCCTCACCCGCGCCCGTTCCCCGTCAGCCGCCGCCGGCTCGTCGAGGGAGGGGCCGCCGTCCTGGGCGCACTCGCCCTGCCCGCCGTGTCGTCCCCCGCCGCCCGCGCCGCCGCGGACCCGCACGCCGCGGACCCGCCCGCCGCGGACGGCCCGCCGGAGTGGAACGGCGCCATCGACGTCTTCCAGGTCGGCAGCGAGCCACCGCACACCACGCTCACGCCCTACGCGGACGTCGCGCAGGCCCTGGCGGGCGACCGCACGCGCTCGCCGTACCGGATGAGCCTCGACGGGAGGTGGAAGTTCGCCTACGCCGACCGCCCGGACGACCGGGACACCGACTTCCACCGCACCGACGTCGACGACAGCTCCTGGGACACCGTTCCCGTCCCCTCCGCCTGGCAGCTGCACGGCTACGACTTCCCGATCTACATCAACATCACCTACCCCTACTGGGGACCCAACGGCCTGGGCGAGGAGCCGCGGCCCCCGGCCGCCCCGACCCGCTACAACCCCGTGGGCCAGTACAGACGCACCTTCACCGTCCCGCGGGGGTGGTCGGGCCGGCGGACGTTCCTGCACTTCGAAGGCGTCAAGTCGGCCCACTACGTGTGGATCAACGGCGAGCTGGTGGGCTACCGCGAGGACTCGTACACCCCCGCCGAGTACGACATCACCGAGCACCTCAAGCCCGGTACCAACCAGATCGCGGTGGAGGTGTACCGCTACTCCGACGGCGACTGGCTGGAGGACCAGGACATGATCCGGCTGAGCGGCATCTTCCGCTCGGTCCACCTCTACTCCACCCCGGCCGTGCACCTGCGCGACTTCAAGCTGGACACCCCGCTGAGCGACGGCTGCAAGGCCGCCGAGCTGTCGGTCACCGCGAGCGTGCGCGACTACGCCGGCCGGGAGGGCACCGGTACCGGCACCGGGGGCACGTACTCCGTCGAGACCCAGCTCCACGACGCCCGCGGGCACGCCGTCTGGTCCCGCCCGCTGCAGCAGACCGTCGACCTGGACTCCGTCCCGGCCGGCCAGGACGTGACCGTGCGGGCCACCAGGGCGGTCCCCGCGCCGCAGCTGTGGTCGGCCGAGCACCCGTACCTCTACACGGCCGTGCTGCGGCTGCGCGACCCGGCGGGCGAGGTCGTCGAGACGCTCTCCCACCGCGTCGGCCTGCGCGAGTTCGCCCTGAAGGACGGGCTGATGCGCGTCAACGGGCAGCCCGTCTCCCTGCGCGGCACCAACCGGCACGAGATGCACCCCGACCGCGGCACCGCCCTCACCCGCGCGGACATGGTGCGGGACATCCAGACCATCAAGCGGACGAACATCAACTCCGTCCGCACCTCGCACTACCCGAACAACACGCTCTGGTACGAACTCGCCGACGAGTACGGCCTGTACCTCGTGGACGAGACCAACCTGGAGACCCACGGCATCCGCGACGAGTACCCGGGCGACCACGCGGACTGGAGCAGGGCCTGCGTGGCCCGCGCCCGGAACATGGTCCACCGCGACAAGAACCACGCCTCGGTCGTCATCTGGTCGCTCGGCAACGAGGCCGGCGGCGGCAGCACCTTCGTCGCCATGCGCGACTGGATCCGCTCGTACGACCCCACCCGCGTCATCCAGTACGAGGGCGACGACCGGCCGCACATCAGCGACATCCGCTCGAAGATGTACGAGAGCCCCGCCCGTGTCGAGGCCCGCGCGAAGGACACCTCGGACACCCGCCCGTACGTCATGATCGAGTACTCCCACTCGATGGGGAACTCGACCGGCAACTTCAAGAAGTACTGGGACGTCGTCCGGCGCCACGACGTGCTGCAGGGCGGCTGGATCTGGGACTTCGCCGACCAGTCCCTGACCACGCCGACCCCGCGGCGCACCCTGTTCACCGAGGAGGGACCCGGCGCCCTGCGCGGGGAGATCCAGGCCGGCGGCGCGGCCTTCGACCGGGAGAAGGGCCTGTCCGGCAGCACGGTCTTCGCCCGCGACCCCGGCCTCGACCTCACCGGCTCCCTGACCCTGGAAGCCTGGATCACCCCGCACGTCACCGGCTACCACCAGCCGATCGTCGCCAAGGGCGACACCCAGTACGCCCTGAAGCAGACGGACCGGACCCTGGAGTTCTTCATCCACGGCGACGGCCAGTGGGTGGCCGCGAACTGGGCGCTCCCGGACGGCTGGACCGGCCGGGAGCACCACGTCGCCGGCGTCTTCGACGCGGCGGCGGGCACACTGACCCTGTACGTCGACGGCACGGCCAGGGCCACCCGGACCACCACCCGGCGGCCCGCGGCCAACACCGCGCCCCTCTCGCTCGCCACGGACGTCGACAACCCCACCCGCGAGTTCAGCGGCACGATCCGGCGGGCACGCGTATACGCCCGCGCCCTGTCGGGGGCCGAACTGGCCTCGGACGGACGCGGACCCGGTGACGAGGGAGTGCGGTTCTGGTTCGACGCGGCCACCGTCGGGGTGACGAGGGAACGGCCCGGGGAGCGCACGTACTTCGCCTACGGCGGCGACTGGGGCGACCACCCGAACGACGGAGCCTTCGTCGCGGACGGCATCGTCACCGCCGACCGCGGGCACACCGGCAAGGCCGCCGAGGTCAAGCGGATCTACCAGGCCGTCGGCGCCGCGCCGGCCTCCGGCGACACCCTCACGCCCGGCGCGGCGGTCACCCTCACCAACGAGTACCTGTTCACCGACCTCCGTGACTTCGACGGCAGGTGGGAACTCGTCGCGGACGGGAGGACCGTACGGCACGGAAAGCTGAGCCGCGCCCAGCTGGACGTACCACCGCTCAGCGGCAAGGACATCACCGTGCCCTTCGGAACACCGGCCCGCCCGGCGCCCGGCACGGAGTACTTCCTGCGGCTGTCCTTCACGACCAGGGAGCGCACGAAGTGGGCGGAGGCCGGCTTCGAGGTGGCCGCACAGCAGCTCCCGGTCGACGCCGGCAGCCCGCCCGTACGGCCCGTGCCGCTGGGACGCGTCCCAGCGCTGCGCCACCGGGACGGCGAGCGCTCCGTCACGGTGCGGGGGGACGGCTTCTCCGTCACCGTCGACAAGGGCACCGGGACCATCACCTCGTACGAGGCCCGCGGCACCCGGCTGATCACCGCCGGACCCGTGCCGAACTTCTGGCGCGCACCGACCGACAACGACCGGGGCAACGGCCAGCACATCCGCAACCAGACCTGGCGCGACGCCGGCACCCGGCGGAAGGTGACGGACGTGAGCGTGCGCGCCCTGCGCGACCGGGCCGTCCGGATCGAGGTCACCGGGACCCTGCCCACCACCGTCGAGTCGGCGTACACCACCACGTACACGGTCTTCGGCAACGGCGAGATCAAGGTCGGCAACACCCTGCACCCCGGCGCCGCGAGCCTGCCCTACCTCCCGGAGGTCGGCACCCTGCTCCTGCTGCCGGGACGCCTGGAACGCCTGCACTACTACGGCCGCGGCCCCGAGGAGAACCACTGGGACCGCAACGACGGCACCGACGTGGGGCTGTACTCCGGGACCGTCGCCGGGCAGTGGACGCCCTACATCCGCCCGCAGGAGAACGGCAACAGGACCGATGTCCGGTGGGCCGCCCTGACCGGCCGCGACGGCGCCGGGCTGCTCGTCTGCGGCGAACCGCTCGTCGAGGTCAACGCCTCGCACTTCACCCCCGAGGACCTGTCGGCCGGTACGCGCCACGACTACCAGCTGACCCCGCGGGACGAGGTCGTCCTGCGCGTGAACCACCGGCAGATGGGTGTGGGCGGCGACGACAGCTGGGGCGCTCACACGCACGACGAGTACAAGCTCCCCGCCGACCGGGACTACTCCTACACCTACCGGCTGCGCCCCCTGACCGACGTCGGCGGGGCGACGGCGGCCTCCCGGCGGCCCACGGCCGAGGAATGACCGGAACCGCCGGGAGGTGGCCGGGAGCGCCGAGGCAGATGTCGGATTCCCGCCAGCCATCGCCCTGAGCAAGGGCGATGCTGGTGGGCATGCAGAACGGGATGCACACCGAGACCGAGCGCTGCGTGCGCGCCGTCCAGTCGAAGGACGCCCGGTTCGACGGCTGGTTCTTCACGGCGGTCCTGACCACGGGGATCTACTGCCGGCCCAGCTGCCCCGTCGTGCCGCCCAAGCGGGAGAACATGGTGTTCTACCCGAGCGCCGCCGCCTGCCAGCAGGCCGGCTTCCGGGCGTGCAAGCGCTGCCGCCCCGACACCAGCCCCGGCTCGCCCGAGTGGAACGAGCGCGCCGACCTGGTGGCCCGCGCGATGCGGCTCATCGGCGACGGGGTCGTGGACCGCGAGGGCGTACCGGGGCTCGCCACCCGCCTCGGCTACAGCACCCGGCAGATCGAACGCCAGCTCCTCGCCGAACTGGGCGCGGGACCGCTCGCCCTGGCCCGCGCCCAGCGTGCCCAGACGGCGCGGCTGCTCATCGAGACGACCCCGCTCCCGATGGCCGAGGTCGCCTTCGCGGCGGGCTTCTCCTCGATCCGCACCTTCAACGACACGGTCCGTGAGGTCTTCGCCCTCACCCCGGGCGAACTGCGCGCCAGGGCCCCCAAGAACCGCACCGACCCCACCGGCACACCGGGAGTGCTGACGCTGCGCCTCCCCTTCCGGGCCCCGCTCAACCCCGACAACCTCTTCGGCCACCTCGTCGCCACCGGCGTGCCCGGTGTGGAGGAGTGGCGCGACGGCGCGTACCGGCGCACCCTGCGGCTGCCGTACGGCCGCGGGACCGTCGCGCTCACCCCGGGGCCCGAGCACATCGGCTGCCGGCTGACCCTCGGCGACCTGCGGGACCTGACCGTCGCCATCAGCCGCTGCCGCCGCATGCTCGACCTGGACGCGGACCCGGTCGCGGTCGACGGCCAGTTGCGGGCGGATCCGGTGCTGGCGCCCCTCGTGGACAAGGCCCCGGGCCGCCGGGTGCCCCGCACGGTCGACGAGGAGGAGTTCGCCGTACGGGCCGTGCTGGGCCAGCAGGTGTCCACGGCCGCCGCCCGTACGCACGCGGCCCGCCTGGTCACGGCCCACGGCGAAGCGGTCGACGACCCCGAGGGCGGTCTCACCCACCTGTTCCCGTCGGCCGGGTCGCTGGCGGCGCTGGACCCCGGAGCCCTCGCCATGCCGGCCGCCCGGCGGACCACCCTCACCACCCTCGTGGCCCGGCTGGCCGACGGATCCCTCACCCTGGGGGTCGAGAGCGACTGGGCCGAGACCAGGGCCCGGCTGCTGGCCCTGCCCGGGCTGGGCCCCTGGAGCGTGGAGGTCATCGCCATGCGGGCCCTCGGCGACCCCGACGCCTTCCCCGCCACCGACCTCGGAGTCCGGCACGCCGCACGGGACCTGGGCCTGCCGGTCACCCCCGCCGCGCTGACCGCGCGTGCCGAGGACTGGCGGCCCTGGCGCGCGTACGCCGTCCAGTACCTGTGGGCGACGGGCAGCCACCCGGTCAACCACCTCCCCGCATAGCCCGGCCGGGCCCCGTCCGGCCGACCGCCTACCGAAGGACGTCCACCAGGTGAAACAGCACACCGTCATCGACAGCCCGTACGGCCCGCTCACGCTCGTCGCCACCGACGGCGTCCTCAGCGGGCTCTACATGACCGACCAGCGCCACCGCCCGCCGGAGGAGACCTTCGGAGCGCCGGACGACACCCCCTTCGCCGAAGCGACCGAGGAACTGCGGGCCTACTTCGCGGGCGAGCTGAAGGACTTCTCCGTCCGGCTCCACCTGCACGGCACCCCGTTCCAGCGCTCCGTCTGGGACCAGCTCCGGAAGATCCCGTACGGCGAGACCCGGACGTACGGGGAACTCGCGGACGCCCTCGGCAACCCGAAGGCGTCCCGGGCGGTGGGCCTGGCCAACGGCAGGAACCCGCTGGGCATCATCGTGCCCTGCCACCGCGTGGTGGGCGCGAACGGCGGTCTGACGGGGTACGGCGGCGGACTGGAGCGCAAGCAGCGGCTGCTGGACTTCGAGCGGGGAGCGGGGGAGGCGGCCCTGTTCTGACCCGCCGCGCCCGCCGCGTCCGCCGCGTCCGCCGCGTCCGTCATGGGCCCGCCACGCCCGCCGCGCCCGTCACGGGCCCGGCGCCGGCGGCCAGGGGTCCGCTCACGCCCCGAGCGCGGAGGAGTCCTCCGCGCGGGGCGCTCCCGTGCCGGCCCGGCGGCCGTTCTCCAGCTCCGCCGCCCCCGTGCCCTCCGCGAGCACGTCGAGCGCGACCGTCACACGGCGGCCCAGGGCGCCCGGAAGATACCGGGGGAGTTCCTCGCGCGGGACCAGCCGCCAGGAGAGGAGCTCCGACTCCTGGAGGCGGATCGACGCGAACGTCTCCTCCGCCAGGACCCCGCCGTCGTACAGGTACGCCACCACCGGCGGCCGCGCGGTGCCGGGCACCCAGTCCACCGCGAGCAGACGGCCGATCTCCAGGTCCAGGCCGATCTCCTCCAGGGTCTCCCGGCGGGCCCCCTGCCGCGGGGTCTCGCCGGCGTCCGACTCGACGGTTCCGCCCGGCAGCGCCCAGCCCTCGCGGTAGTTGGGCTCGACGAGCAGCACACGGCCCCCGGTGTCGCGGAAGAGCGCGGCGGCGCCGGCGAGCACGCGGGGGAGGCCCGCGATGTACGTGGCGTAGTCAGGAATCGTCATCGGGCCAGCCTAACGAGAGCGGAGGGGTGGTCCGCGCGGGCGTCAACACCCGGACGCCGTACACCCGGAGTGCCGAATTACCGCCGGTCCGGCCCGCTTTACGTACATCCGGCACCGCACCACATGAGAAGGTCGTCAGGTTTTATCCGCCCTGCGTGTCTGGAGATCCATGATGTCGTCGTCGAGTCGTACGAGGGCCCTCGCGGCCGGTGCCGCCGTGGTCGCCGCCGTCCTGTCCGTCACCGGTGCGGCCGCCGCCCAGGCCGCCCCCGCCCCTGCCCCGCCCGCCCCCGCCGATCCCCTGGTCAGCACCGGGGACGTCGATGTGCGGACCGGGGACCTCGACCTCCTGGAGGACGTGCTGGAGCACATCAGCATGCCGTTCGGGCACGAGGGCACGCTGACGCACCAGCTCTACGACTCGCGCGGGGCCGACGCCGGCTGACCCGCGGCCCGCCCTGGGCAGCGGCACCCTCCCGCGGTTAGGGTCGCAGCGACGAGACCGCCCCGACGCGCGGGGCCCGGAGAGCGGGGGGACGCAAGGTGGCGGACGCCGCAGTGGATCGGACCGGCAGCCGGACCCGGCGGGTGCTCGTCGCCGCGGACAAGTTCAAGGGCTCGCTCACGGCCGTGCAGGTGGCCGAGCGGGTGACGGCGGGACTGCGCCGGGTGGCGCCGGACGTCGGGGTCGAGTCCCTCCCGGTGGCCGACGGCGGCGACGGCACCGTCGACGCGGCGGTCGCCGCCGGCTTCGAGCGGCGCGAGGTACGGGTCGCCGGGCCGCTCGGGGACGGGGTGAGCGCCGCGTTCGCACTGCGCGCGGGGACCGCGGTCGTGGAGATGGCCGAGGCCAGCGGCCTGCGGCGACTGCCCGCCGGGCTCTTCGCGCCGCTCACCTCCTCCACGTACGGGTCCGGGGAACTGCTGCGGGCCGCGCTCGACGCCGGGGCCCGCACGATCGTCCTCGGCGTCGGCGGCAGTGCGACCACCGACGGCGGGGCCGGGATGCTGGCCGCGCTGGGCGCCCGGTTCCTGGACGCGGACGGCGAGCCCGTGCCGCCCGGCGGCGGTTCCCTCGGGAAGCTCGCCACGGCGGACCTCACCGGACTCGACCCCCGGCTCGGCTCCGTCGACGTCGTCCTCGCCGGTGACGTCGACAATCCGCTGACCGGGCCGAAGGGCGCGCCGGCGGTGTACGGACCGCAGAAGGGCGCCACCCCGGACGACGTGGCGGTGCTCGACGCGGGGCTCGCGCACTTCGCCGCGGTGCTGGAGGAGACGGTCGGGAGCCGGGCCGCGGGGTGCGCCGCCGCGCCCGGCGCGGGGGCCGCCGGGGGCATCGGGTACGGGGCCCTGGTGGGGCTCGGCGCGCGGTTCCGCCCCGGCATCGAGGTCATGCTCGACGTGCTGGGGTTCGCGGACGCGCTGGAGCGGGCGACGCTGGTGATCACCGGGGAGGGGTCGCTGGACGGGCAGACCCTCCACGGGAAGGCCCCCGCGGGGGTGGCCGCGGCCGCGCGGGCGGCCGGTCTGGAGGTGGTCGCCGTGTGCGGGCGGCTGGCGCTCGGGCCCGAGGAGCTCGGGCGGGCCGGGATCCGGCGGGCGTACCCGCTCACGGACGTCGAGCCGGATGTGGGGCGCTGCATCGCCGGGGCGGGGCCGCTCCTGGAGACCGTCGCGGCACGGATCGCGGCGGACTTCCTCCGCTGATCCGAGGATCCCGCCCCCGCCCCCGCCGCCCCTGCCCGTCCCGACCCCGGGGGCTCCGCCCCCGGACCCCCGTCGTCCTCGAACGCCGGACGGGCCGAAGAACTCAGCCCAGCCGGTACGCGTCCAGCGCCAGCGTCATCTCGATCAGGTCCCGTGGGCGCGCCAGCGACCGCGCGGTGAGCTGCTCCAGGCGGCGCAGGCGGTTGAAGACCGTGTTCCGGTGGCAGTAGAGCCGACCGGCCGCCCGCCCCGCGGAACCCTCGCAGCACAGCCACGCGTCCAGCGTCTCCAGCAGCACCGCCCGGTCACCCGGCTCCAGTTCCAGCAGCGGACCGAGGACGTCCGACACCAGCCGCCCGGCCAGCTCCGGCTGGCTCACGACGAGCGCCGTCGGCATCCGCCGGTCGAGCCGCACGACGGCACTCGCGTCGGGCGGACACGTGCGCAGCGCCAGCTCGGCCAGTCGCCGGGCCCGTCCGAGCTCGGCGAGCCCGGCGACGACGGGACTGATCCCGCCGGGCCCCGAACAGCGCCCGTCGAGCGCCCGCGCGACCCCGTCGAGACCCTGTCCGGAGGACAGGGCCACCACTCCGACCTCGCAGTCCGCCCGCATCCGCCAGACGAACCGCAGCCCCTCGCCCTCCACGGGCCGCCGGACGGGCTCCCGCCGTTCGGCGCGCAGCACGACCACGGCGTACGGACCCCGTTCGGGCAGGTCGAGGCCCGCGGCGGCCCGTGCCGCCAGACCGGG
Source organism: Streptomyces beigongshangae (assembly GCF_019710745.1). Taxonomy (GTDB): domain Bacteria; phylum Actinomycetota; class Actinomycetes; order Streptomycetales; family Streptomycetaceae; genus Streptomyces; species Streptomyces beigongshangae. Next base: position 47,430 of record NZ_JAHKJW010000035.1, on the reverse strand, counting down.
CGCCTCCTGCCCCTCCAGGAGCGCGTCGAGCAGCGCCTGCAACCGCTCGTCGGTACGCCGCCGCAGCTCCGCCTCGGTCGCCCGGTAGGACTCGCTCGCCGCCGCGGCCTGCGCGTCCACGGCGGACCACACCATGGTCGCCGACCGCATCAGCACCGTCAGCCGCTCCGGCCCCCGTCCGGCCGCCTCCTCCATCAGGGCGTCCCACACCAGATAGCCGGCGGTGCGGTACGCGTGCACCAGCAGTTCGAGCGGCAGACCCTGCTGGGCCCGGCGCCGCCCCGCCTCCTCCGCGTACTCCAGGTCGCGGCGGGGCGAGTCCCGGGGCGCGGAGATCGTCCCGATCCCGATCCGCATCGCCTCCTCCGCCTCCCGCCACTGCTGGTCGTACGGCAGGAACTCCCCGTAGACGGGAGAGTGCCCGGCCAGCTGCCGCATGTGCTCGTCGACGAGCTCCGGCAGCCGTTCGAGCAGCGCCGTGCAGGACTCGGCGAGCAGCTTCCAGTCATGACCGGTACGCCTTCCGCGGGCTCCCATGGCCGGAGGATGCCACGGGGGTGACGCCCCGCGCAGGCCCCTGACACGCGGTGTTGTGCGCGCGCACAACGCGCGACCGCACCCGCTGGTCACCCGCAGCGATTCGCCCGCGCCCCGTGGACGGACGCTCCCGCCGGTGCTGTCGTGAGCGCCACACCCGGCCGTCCACACGCCGGCCGTGCCCGCACCTTCGGCGCACGCCGGGGTCGGGAGCGCGACGACAGCGCGATGGCAGCGCGACGACAGGGGGAATGCCATGGGTGGTTCAGGGCTGGCCGTACGGGACCTGTCGGTCGGATACGGTCCCGTACGCGCACTGCGCCGGGTGTCGCTGGAGGTGCCGGAGGGGGCCGTGGTCACGGTCCTCGGCGGCAACGGCGCGGGCAAGTCGACCCTGCTGCGCGCCGTCTGCCGGACCCTGTCCTTCCACGGCGGAGCGGTCACCGGCGGCACGGTGAGCCTCGACGGCCGCCGGGTCGACACCCTCGCGCCGGACCGGGTGGTGGCCGCCGGGATCTCCCAGATCCCGGAAGGGCGCCGGGTGTTCTCCCGGATGACCGTCGCCGACAACCTGCGCGCCGGAGCACTCGGCGCCACCGGTGGACGCGCGGACCGGGCCGCCGCCCTGCGCCGCGTCCACGAACTGTTCCCCGTCCTGGCCGACCGCGCCCAGCAGCGCGCCGGCCTGCTCTCCGGCGGGGAACAGCAGATGCTCGCCGTCGGCCGCGCCCTGATGGCCGCCCCGAGGATGCTGCTCCTGGACGAACCGTCGCTGGGACTGGCCCCGCTGATGGCGCAGCGGATCGCCGAGACGGTCCGGGAGATCAACGCCCAGGGCACCTCGATCCTGCTCGTCGAGCAGAACGCCGCCCTGGCGCTGCGGCTCGCCTCGCGCGCCTACGTCCTGGAGGTCGGCGAGGTCACCCTGTCGGGGCCCGCGGACGAACTGGCCGCCTCCGACGAGGTGCGCCGCCGCTACCTGGGCGTGGTCGACGAGGACGCGGCGGCCGACGCCGAGCGGGCCGGCGCCGCGCACCCGGTGCTGACCCGATGGAAGGGGTGACCACCGCCATGACGAAGAAGGACACGGAGACGGACACGGACACGCCGTCGCAGTCCGCTCCGCCCGCGCCCGGTTCCGGCACCGATTCCGCATCCGGTTCCGGCACCGATTCCCGGTCCGGTTCCGGCAGCGGCGTACCGCCGCTGCACGTACGGGACCTGACCGTGCGCTTCGCCGGCCTGACCGCTCTCGACGCGGTGGACTTCACCGTGCGCCCCGGCACCGTCCACGCCCTCATCGGCCCCAACGGCGCCGGGAAGTCCACCTGCTTCAACGTCCTGTCCGGCGTCTACCGCGCCACCGCAGGCAGCGTCCGCTTCGGCGAGCACGAACTGACCGGCATGCCCGCGCACCGCATCGCCGGCCTGGGCGTCGCCCGCATCTTCCAGAACCTCGCCCTGCCACCGCTCGCCACGGTCGAGGACAGCCTCCTGCTGGGCCGCCACCGGCTGACCCGCACGGGCTTCCTCGCCGCCGGCCTGCGGCTCCCGGCAGCGGCCCGTGAGGAGCGCCGTCACCGTGAACGCGTCCGTGAGATCGCCGAGTTCGTCGGCATCGCCTCCTGTCTCGACCGCCCGGCGGGCTCCCTCCCGTACGGGCAGCAGAAACTCGCCGAACTCGCCCGCGCCCTGTGCATGGAGCCCCGCCTGCTGCTCCTGGACGAACCGGTGGCCGGCATGACCGCCGACGAGCGGATCCGGACGTCCGCCGTGATCGCGGGCGTGCGCGACAGCCTCGGCATCTCGATCGTCCTGGTGGAACACGACATGGGGGTGGTGATGCGGCTCGCCGACGCGGTGACCGTGCTCGACTTCGGGCGCCGGATCGCCGACGGCGCCCCCGCCGACGTGCAGAACGACCCGGCGGTCGTACGCGCCTACCTCGGGGAGCGCCCCGACGAGGAGGCCGCCTCGTGAGCACCTTCGCCGAGCTCCTCCTCAACGGGATCTCGATGGGGTCGGTCTACGCCCTCATCGCCCTCGGCTTCGTGGTCATCTTCCGGGCCACCGAGGTCGTCAACTTCGCCCACGCCTCGCTGCTCCTCGCGGGCGGCTACGTCACCGCCACCCTCCACGAGGACATCGGCTTCTGGCCCGCCCTGCTGGTCGGGATCGCCGGGGCCGCGGTGGTCGGGGCGGCCGTCGACCTCCTGGTGATGCGCCGCTACCGGGGCTCGGACCACAGCGTCCTCGCCATCGTCACGATCGGCGTGGACATCCTGCTCACCACGGAGCTGACCCGCCGGATCGGCACCGACGTCCTGGCGCTCGGCGACCCGTGGGGTGACGCGGTGCTCACCCTCGGCCCCATCTCGCTGGCGCACACGCGCATCGCCGCCTTCGTCGCCGCCGGCCTGCTCATCACGGTCTTCCTGCTCGCGTTCCGGTACACCTCCTGGGGCGTCGCCATGCGGGCCGCCGCCGAGAGCGCGGAGACGGCCGCGCTGATGGGCGTACGGCTCGGGCGGGTGTCGCTGGGAGCCTGGGCCGTGGCGGGCGGACTCGCCGCCGTCGCCGCCCTGTTCCTGACGGTCTTCCCCACCCCGGGCCTGGAGCGGGCCACCTCGCTCGCCGCCCTGAAGGCGTTCCCCGCCGCGATCCTCGGCGGTCTCGACTCCACGACCGGAGCGCTCGTCGGCGGCCTGCTCGTCGGCGTCACGGAGTCCCTCGCGACCGGCTACCAGAGCGAACTCACCTTCCTCGGCCGGGGGCTGGGCGACCTGGCCCCCTACCTCGTGATGACCGTGATCCTGCTCATCCGGCCCGCCGGGCTGTTCGGCACGAAGGAGCTCGCCCGTGTCTGAAGCACCCGTGTCCGAGGCCCCCGTCTCGCGGGCACCCCTGTCCGAGGCCCCCGTCCGCCCGCCACGGCTCGCTCCCCGCACGCGTACGTACCTCTGGGCCGGCGGCGGCCTCCTGCTGCTGGTCCTGCCCTTCTACCTGGACCGGTTCTGGCTCCAGGCCGGCCTGTTCGCGATGGCCGCGGCGATCGGCGCGATCGGGATCAACCTCCTCACCGGCTCCACGGGCCAGCTCTCCATGGGGCACGCCTTCTTCCTCGCGATCGGCGCGTACGGCTACTGCGTGTTCGCCGCCGAGGGCGGTGACGGGCTGACCGGCCTCGGCCTGCCGACCTGGCTCGCGGCCGTCCTCGCCGTCCTGCTCTCGGGTCTGGCGGGTGGTCTCTTCAGCCCCATCGCCGGACGCCTGCGCGGCGCCTACCTGGGCATCGCCACGCTCGCACTGATCTTCATCGGCCAGCACGTGCTGTTCAACGCCCGCGACCTCACCGGCGGCTTCAACGGTCGCGACGTACCGCCCCTGAGCCTGTTCGGGCTGACCTTCGACGACCGGGAGCTCCTCGTCGCGAACGTCCCCTTCGGCTCCGCGGAGAAGCTCTGGTACGCGGGACTCGTCCTGCTCCTGGGCTGCGGGCTCTTCGCCCGGGGGGTGCTGCGCGGGCGCCCCGGACGCGCCATGAACGCGATCCGCGACCACCGCATCGCGGCCGGCGTCATCGGGGTCCCCGTGGCCCGCTACCGGGCCGCCGTCTTCGTCCTGTCCTCGATGTACGCGGGCCTCGCGGGCGTCCTGCTCGCCCTGGTCTTCCAGCGGACGGTGCCGGACTACTTCGGCATCACGCTGTCGCTCGAATACCTCGCCATGATCGTCATCGGCGGGCTCGGCTCCGTCTCGGGGGCGGTGATCGGAGCGGTCTTCGTCTCCGTGCTGCCGCAGCTGCTGACCCGCTACAGCGACGCGCTGCCCCTGGTCTCCGCCCCCGGCACGGGCGGGGTCGCACCGGGCGAGGCATCCCGGTACCTCTATGGCGCCGCCGTGGTCGCGGTGGTGCTCTTCCTGCCCGGCGGCCTGGTCAGGGTGGCCGCCGGGCGACGCTTCAGGACCGATCCAGGGGAGAAACGATGAGCACGACGGGCACTACGGGTAAAAGGGGCGCGGCCAGGGTGGCCGCCGGGGCGCTGGCGGCGCTGCTGCTGCTGTCCGGCTGCAGCTCCAAGGCCAAGGACGACGGGGACGGCGAGAAGGGCGACGCCGCCGCGGGAGAGGTGAAGACCGGCCAGGGGATCTCCGGCAGGACCATCGCGCTGGGCGCCCTCACCGACATGACGGGGGTCTACGCGACGCTCGGCAAGAGCGTCACCCAGGCCCAGCAGCTCTATGTGAAGCAGCTCAACGCCGACGGGGGCGTGTGCGGCCACAAGGTCGAGCTCACCGTCCGCGACCACGGCTACGACCCGCAGAAGGCCCTCTCCGGGTACACGGAGCTGGCGCCGAAGGTGCTCGGGTTCTCCCAGTTCATCGGCTCGCCCTTCGTCGCCGCGGCCAAACCGCGCATCGACGGGCAGGACAAGGCCCTGGTCCTGCCGCAGGGGTGGTCCTCCGAGCTGCTCGGCAGTCCGTACATCCGGGTCATCGGGTCCACGTACGACATCGAGACGATCAACGCCGTCGACTTCCTGATGAAGGAGAAGGGGATCGGGAAGGGCGACCGGATCGGGCACGTGTACTTCGAGGGCGACTACGGCGAGAGCGCGCTGCTGGGCTCGAAGCACATCGCGAGGCAAGCCGGGCTGACCGTCGTCGAGCAGAAGATCAAACCGACCGACAACGACATGACCGCGCAGGTCGCCGCCCTGAAGAAGGCCGGCGTCAAGGCGGTCGTGATCAGCGCGGGCCCGCGCCAGGCGGCCTCCCTGGTCGGTGTCGCCGCCGCCGGCGGCTTCGACGTGCCGGTCATCGGCAACAACTCGGCCTTCGCGCCGCAGCTGCTCGCCACCCAGGCGGGTCCTGCGCTGATGAAGAACTACTACGTGGCCTCGCCCTCGCTGCCCATCGGCGCGGACACCCCGGCGGCCGAGAAGCTGGTGGCCGACTACCGGAAGGCGTATCCGAAGGCCACCCTCGACAACGGCGTGGTCGCCGGCTGGACGGCCGCCTCCGCGTTCGGCGAGGCCCTGAAGAAGGCGTGCAAGAGCAAGGACCTGACCCGCGAGGGCGTGGGCAAGGCCCTGCTCACCATCGACGCCCTGGACACGGGCTTCGGCGTCGCGCAGGACTTCACCGACCCCGAGGCGTCCTCCTCGAAGGAGAGCGTCATCCTGCAGCCCGACAAGTCGGTCACGGGCGGTATGAAGGTGGTCCAGGAGGCGGCGGCCTCGACGGCGGCGGAGGCGTACACCCCGACCGCTCCCTGAGGGGGCCCCTGAGGAGTGCCCCTCAGGGGTGCGGGGAACTGCGCGAGCGGCCCCCACGCACCCGCACTCCGACACGCACAGGGGAAGGGCCCCGAACCACACCAGGTTCGGGGCCCTTCCCACGAAGAACCGCTACGGCAGCTGCGCGGCCCGCGCCTCGCGCCGGTTGTCACGGAAATTGTTGACCCTCCGGGCCGTGGCGAAGAGGGGAATGACCGCCCCCATCACCAGCTGGAGCGCACAGCCGGTCTGCAGCAGCAGCTGCCCACCGGGCGCGTCGAAGGCCCAGGCGGCCAGCAGCGCCATGCTGAGCACGATCCAGGAGAGCATCGCCCCCGCGAGCCGTCCCCGCGGCTTGGGGTACTCGACCCGGCTCACCATGAGCCACGCCGTACCGATGATCGCCATGAGCGTGGCGACGAACGGCAGCTCAAGGAGCACGATCGAGACGACCGTCAGCGCGCCGAACGGCGACGGCATGCCCTGGAACGTGCCGTCCTTGACGGTGACGCACGAGAATCTGGCGAGCCGCAGCACGACGGCCAGCAGGACCACGATCGCCCCCACCGCCGCCACCCGCTGGTGTGCGTCGTCGGCGACCATGCCGTACACGAGCACGAAGTACGCGGGCGCCAGACCGAAGCTGATCAGGTCGGAGAGGTTGTCCAGCTCCGCGCCCATGGGGGAGGACCGCAGCTTGCGGGCCACCAATCCGTCGAACAGGTCGAACACCGCCGCGCACAGGATCAGGATCACGGCCGTGGCGGCACTGTGCCGCGCCATGCCCGTCTCCTGGCTGCCCGTGAGGTGCGGGATCAGGATGCCGGTGGTGGTGAAGTACACCGCCATGAAGCCGCACGTGGCATTGCCGAGCGTGAGCGTGTCCGCTATCGACAGGCGCAGAGAGAGGGGCATCTCCTCCTCGTCGTCCAGGTCGTCGGCCTCCGGCACCCAGCCGGCCTGTGTCTCAGGATCAACCACGGTCAATGCGAGTCACCCCAGCCACGGTCTTCTGACCGACCTCCACGTCGACCTCCACACCCTCGGGGAGGTAGATGTCGACACGTGAACCGAAGCGGATCAGGCCGATCCGCTCGCCCTGCTCGACCTTCGTCCCCCGCGGGATGTACGGCACGATCCGCCGCGCCACCGCACCGGCGATCTGGATCATCTCGATGTCACCGAGCTCGGTGTCGAAGTGCCAGACGACGCGCTCGTTGTCCTCGCTCTCCTTGTTGAACGCCGGAACGAACCCGCCGGGGACGTGCTCGACCGACGTCACGGTGCCGGCGAGCGGCGCACGGTTGACGTGGACGTTCAGCGGGCTCATGAAGATCGCGACGCGGGTGCGTCCGTCCTTCCACGGCATGATGCTCTGCACCACACCGTCGGCCGGCGAGATGACCCGGCCCTGGGCGATCTCGCGCTCGGGGTCGCGGAAGAACCACAGCATGCCCGCCGCCAGGGCGGTGACGGGCACGGCCGCGGCCCTGGCGGCGCCGGACTTGCGCGCGCGGACCAGGCTGAGGGCTGCGGTGGCGACGGTCGGGAGGAGCCACGGCGATGCTCCGCGCGCAAGACGTACGCCGGCCAGGCTGTCGCGTGGTGCAGAGGTTTGGCTGTGGGGCATGGATGACCTTCGTAGCGGATGATGCCGCACGGTGACTGGGGACGGCGGCTTTCCCGAATCGTACCGGGCGCGGACGACAACTGGGCAAGCCAGGAAGTCGAGTCGGTGTCCGAACAGCGTTGATGAGGTGTGATCTTCTTCTCGGTGCAGGTACCCCGAACCGGTGTGTCTATCCCTGCACCCGGTACTCTTCGAGCAGCCTGCGCCCGATGATCATTTTCTGGATCTCGGCGGTACCCTCGCCGATCAGCAGCATCGGGGCCTCCCGGTAGAGGCGCTCGATCTCGTACTCCTTCGAGAATCCGTAGCCGCCGTGGATCCGGAAGGCGTCCTCCACGACCTCCTTGCAGTACTCGGAGGCGAGGTACTTCGCCATCCCCGCCTCGAGGTCGTTGCGCTCCCCGGAGTCCTTCTTGCGTGCCGCGTTCACCATCATCGCATGGGCGGCCTCGACCTTGGTGGCCATCTCGGCCAGCTTGAACTGGATCGCCTGGTGCTGGGCGATGGGCTTCCCGAAGGTGTGGCGCTGCTGGGCGTAGGAGACGCCCAGCTCGAAGGCGCGCTGGGCGACGCCGCAGCCGCGCGCCGCCACGTTGACCCGGCCCACCTCGACGCCGTCCATCATCTGGTAGAAACCCCGGCCGGTGACGCCGCCGAGCACCCGGTCGGCCGGAACGCGCAGCCCGTCCATGATCATCTCGGTGGTGTCGACGCCCTTGTAGCCCATTTTGTCGATCTTCCCGGGGATGGTCAGACCGGGACGCACCTCACCGAAACCGGGCTCCTTCTCCACGAGGAACGTGGTCATCGACTTGTGCGGCGCGGTTCCCTCCGGGTGTCCTTCGTCACTTTTCACCAGGACGGCCACCAGCGTCGAGGAGCCGCCGTTCGTGAGCCACATCTTCTGGCCGTCCAGCACATAGTCGCCGTCGCCGTCACCGGCCCGCACCGCTTTCGACGTGATGGCCGACACGTCGGAGCCGAGCGCCGGCTCCGACATGGAGAACGCCCCGCGCACCTCGCCCGCCGCCATCCGGGGCAGGAAGTACTCCTTCTGCTCCGGGGTGCCGTGCTGCTTGATCATGTAGGCCACGATGAAGTGGGTGTTGATGATGCCGGACACCGACATCCAGCCGCGTGCGATCTCCTCCACGCAGAGCGCGTAGGTGAGGAGCGACTCACCCAGGCCCCCGTACTCCTCGGGGATCATCAGGCCGAAGAGGCCCAGTTCCCGGAGGCCGTCGACGATCGCCTGCGGGTACTCGTCGCGGTGCTCCAGTTCGGTGGCGACCGGGATGATCTCCTTGTCCACGAAGCCCCGTACGGTCGACAGGATCTCCTGCTGGACGTCGGTGAGACCGGCGGTCCGGGCGAGTCGCGCCATGGCTACTTCTCCGTCTTCTTCTCCGAGGGAGCCTTCTTCTCCGCGGGGGCCTTCTTCTCCGCGAGGGCCGCGGGCTCCGGGCGGCCCGGCTGCTCGCCGCCGCGCTCCTCGACGTACGTCTCCGTGGGCACCATGACCTTGCGGCGGAACACGCAGACCAGCGTGCCGTCCTGCTTGTAACCCCTGGTCTCCACGTGCACGATCCCGCGGTCGCCCTTCGACCGGGAGGGCGTCTTGCCGAGGACTGTCGTCTCGCCGTAGACCGTGTCGCCGTGGAAGGTCGGCGCGACGTGCTTCAGCGACTCGACCTCCAGGTTGGCGATCGCCTTGCCCGACACGTCGGGGACGGACATGCCCAGCAGCAGGGAGTAGACGTAGTTCCCGACCACCACGTTCCTGCCGAAGTCCGTCGTGCGCCCGGCGTAGTTGGCGTCCAGGTGGAGCGGATGGTGGTTCATGGTGAGGAGACAGAAGAGGTGGTCGTCGTACTCGGTGACGGTCTTGCCGGGCCAGTGCTTGTAGACCGCCCCGACCTCGAACTCCTCGTAGGTGCGTCCGAACCGCATGGGATCAGGCCTCCGGGGCTTCGAACTTCGAGGTGCGCCGCAGGCCGGCGGCCCGGCCCTTGCCCGAGACGACGAGTGCCATCTTGCGGCTGGCCTCGTCGATCATCTCGTCGCCGAGCATCGCCGAGCCCTTCCTCCCGCCCGCCTCGGACGTGTGGTACTCGTAGGCGTCCAGGATCAGCTCGGCGTGGTCGAAGTCCTCCTGGGACGGCGAGAAGATCTCGTTGGACGCCTCGATCTGGCCCGGGTGCAGCACCCACTTGCCGTCGAAGCCGAGGGCGGCGGCCCGTCCGGCGACCTCGCGGTAGCCGTCGACGTTGCGGATCTGCAGATAGGGGCCGTCGATCGCCTGGAGGTCGTGGGCGCGGGCGGCCATCAGGATCCTCATCAGGATGTAGTGGTAGGCGTCCGCCGGGTAGCCGGGCGGCTGCTCGCCCACCACCAGCGACTTCATGTTGATGGAGGCCATGAAGTCGGCCGGGCCGAAGATGATCGTCTCGATGCGCGGGGAGGCCGCCGCGATCTCGTCGACGTTGTTCAGGCCGCGCGCGTTCTCGATCTGCGCCTCGATGCCGATCCGGCCGACCTCGAAGCCCATCGTCTTCTCGATCTGCGTCAGGAGCAGGTCGAGGGCCACCACCTGCCGGGCGTCCTGGACCTTCGGCAGCATGACGCAGTCGAGGTTCGGCCCCGCGCCCTCGACGACCGTCACGACGTCGCGGTACGTCCACTCGGTCGTCCAGTCGTTCACCCGTACGACCCGTGTCTTGCCCGTCCAGTCGCCCTCGTTGAGGAACTTGACGACGGTGTGCCGCGCCTCGGGCTTGGCGAGCGGCGCGCAGGCGTCCTCCAGGTCCAGGAAGACCTGGTCGGCGGGCAGGCCCTGGGCCTTCTCCAGGAAGCGGGGGTTCGAGCCGGGCACGGCCAGGCAGGAGCGCCGCGGACGCAGGCGGTCGACCTGGGGGGCGGGGCTGGTCATGCGGAGACCTCCAGAGGGTCGAGCTTGTTCGCTGTGCGGATCTCGTCGACGATACGGCCGATGATCCCCGTGATGTCGAAGTCCTTCGGGGTGAAGACCGCGGCCACTCCCGCGGCCCGCAGCCGCTCGGCGTCGGCGTTCGGGATGATCCCCCCGGCGATCACCGGGACGTCGGCGGCGCCGGCCTCGCGCAGCAGGTCCAGCACGTCGGGCACCAGCCGGGCGTGCGAACCCGACAGCACGGACAGGCCGACACCGTGCACGTCCTCGGCGACGGCCGCGGCCACGATCTCCCGGGGCGTCAGCCGGATGCCCTGGTAGACGACCTCGAACCCGGCGTCACGGGCCCGTACGGCGATCTGCTCCGCGCCGTTGGAGTGACCGTCCAGGCCCGGCTTGCCCACCAGGAAGCGGAGCTTGCCGACCCCGAGCTCCTTCGCGGTCAGCTCCGCCTTCCGGCGGACCAGCGCCATCGGCGTGCCCTCCTCGGCGGTCACCGCGACCGGCGCGGAGGACACCCCGGTGGGGGCGCGGAACTCGCCGAACACCTCGCGCAGGGCGTCCGCCCACTCGCCGGTCGTCACCCCGGCGCGGGCGCACTCCAGGGTGGTCTCCATGAGGTTGCCGGTGCCCTTCGCCGCCTCCTTCAGCCGCTCCAGCGCCTTGCAGGGGCGCGGGTGGTTGAAGGGCGGCTGGTAGCGGGTGTCGCGCCACTCCTGGAGGGCGGCGACCACCCGGGCCTCGACCTCGGGGTCGACCGTCTGGATCGCGGCGTCCAGGTCGGCCGTCAGCGGGTTCGGCTCGGTCGACTCGAAGACGTTGACGCCGACGATCTTCTCCTCGCCGGACTCGATACGGGCCCTGCGCTCGGCGTGCGACGCGACGAGCCGCGACTTCAGGTAGCCCGACTCGACGGCCGCCAGCACACCGCCCATCTCCTCGATCCGCTCGATCTCGGCGGACGCGTCCTCGACCAGCCGGGAGACCTTCGCCTCCACGACGTGCGAGCCCTCGAAGATGTCCGCGTACTCCAGCAGGTCGCTCTCGTAGGCGAGGACCTGCTGCATCCGCAGCGACCACTGCTGGTCCCAGGGCCGGGGCAGCCCCAGCGCCTCGTTCCAGGCGGGGAGCTGGACGGCCCGCGCGCGGGCGTCCCTGGAGAGGGTCACGGCCAGCATCTCCAGGACGATCCGCTGGACGTTGTTCTCCGGCTGGGCCTCGGTCAGGCCCAGGGAGTTGACCTGCACCCCGTACCGGAAGCGGCGGTGCCGGGGGTCCTCGATCCCGTACCGCTCGCGGGTGATCCGGTCCCAGATGCGGCCGAAGGCGCGCATCTTGCACATCTCCTCGACGAAGCGGACGCCCGCGTTCACGAAGAAGGAGATGCGTGCGACCACGTCCCCCCTGCGCTCCTCGGCGATCTGCCCGGACGCGAACACCGCGTCCAGCACGGCGACCGCGGTGGACATCGCGTACGCGATCTCCTGGACCGGGGTGGCCCCCGCCTCCTGGAGGTGGTAGCTGCAGATGTTGATCGGGTTCCACCTGGGGAGGTGGTTGACCGTGTAGCAGATCATGTCCGTCGTCAGACGCAGGGAGGGCACCGGCGGGAAGACGTGCGTGCCCCGCGACAGGTACTCCTTCACGATGTCGTTCTGCGTCGTGCCCTGGAGCCGGGTGATGTCGGCGCCCTGCTCCTCGGCGACGACCTGGTAGAGCGCCAGCAGCCACATGGCGGTGGCGTTGATGGTCATCGAGGTGTTCATCCGCTCCAGGGGGATGTCCCGGAACAGCCGGCGCATGTCACCGATGTGCGACACCGGCACGCCGACCCGGCCGACCTCGCCGCGGGCGAGGACGTGGTCGGGGTCGTACCCGGTCTGGGTCGGCAGGTCGAACGCGACCGACAGACCCGTCTGCCCCTTGGCGAGGTTGCGCCGGTACAGCTCGTTGGACGCCTCCGCGGTGGAGTGGCCGGCATAGGTCCGCATGAGCCACGGCCGGTCCCGTTCGGTTCGCCCCTGCGGCGTCTGGCTCTCTGTCATCTTCGGACCTCAGATGTTCCGGAAGCGGTTGATGGCGTCGATGTGCAGGGCGCGCTTCTCCTCGTCGCGCACGCCGAGACCCTCGGCGGGGGCCAGCGCCAGGACGCCGACCTTGCCCTGGTGGAGGTTGCGGTGCACGTCGAAGGCGGCCTGCCCGGTCTCCTCCAGCGGGTACACCTTGGACAGCGTCGGATGGATCTTCCCCTTCGCGATCAGCCGGTTGGCCTCCCACGCCTCCCGGTAGTTGGCGAAGTGCGAGCCGATGATCCGCTTCAGGGACATCCACAGATAGCGGTTGTCGTACTCGTGGTGGTACCCCGAGGTGGAGGCGCAGGTGACGATCGTGCCGCCCTTGCGGGTGACGTAGACGGAGGCGCCGAAGGTCTCGCGGCCCGGGTGCTCGAAGACGATGTCGACGTCCTCGCCACCGGTGAGTTCACGGATGCGCTTGCCGAAGCGCTTCCACTCCTTGGGGTCCTGCGTGTGCTCGTCCTTCCAGAACCGGTAGTCCTCCGCGGTGCGGTCGATGATCGCCTCGGCGCCCATCGCCCGGCAGATGTCCGCCTTCTGCGGGCTGCTCACCACACAGACGGGGTGGGCGCCGCCGGCGAGCGCGAACTGCGTGGCGTACGAGCCGAGTCCGCCGCTCGCGCCCCAGACGAGGACGTTGTCGCCCTGTTTCATGCCGGCGCCGTTGCGCGAGACCAGTTGCCGGTACGCGGTGGAGTTGACCAGACCGGGCGCGGCGGCCTCCTCCCACGACAGGTGGCCGGGTTTGGGCATCAGCTGGTTGGACTTGACGAGCGCGATCTCCGCCAGCCCGCCGAAGTTGGTCTCGAAGCCCCAGATGCGCTGCTCGGGGTCGAGCATCGTGTCGTTGTGGCCGTCGGACGACTCCAGCTCGACCGACAGGCAGTGCGCGACGACCTCGTCGCCGGGGTGCCAGGCGTTCACGCCCGGACCGGTGCGCAGCACGACGCCCGCGAGGTCCGAACCGATGACGTGGTACGGCAGGTCGTGGCGCCTGGTCAGCTCGCTGAGCCTGCCGTAGCGCTCCAGGAACCCGAAGGTGGACAAGGGCTCGAAGATCGAGGTCCACACCGAGTTGTAGTTGACCGAGGAGGCCATCACGGCCACCAGGGCCTCACCGGGGCCTAGTTCCGGCACCGGCACGTCGTCCAGGTGGATCGACTTGCGGGGGTCCTTGTCGCGGGTGGGGAGCCCCGCGAACATCTCCGTCTCGTCCTTGTGCACGGTGATCGCGCGGTAGGACTCGGGGAGCGGCAGGGCGGCGAAGTCGGCGGACGTGGCGGTCTGCGACTGGATCGCGTCCAGGATGTCCTTCACGGTGTTGCCTCCGGCGACGAGCGTCCGCGGGGACGCTGAGGGTTACGTCGGGGTGGGTAGCTGCTGGCTGCTGACAGGGGGTGCCGTCGGTTCGGCGGGGTGGTGCTCGGCAGCGCTTTGTGGCGCGGAGGGGTGCCTGTGACGCAGGCGTCCGGGCGCGCAGACCGTGGTGTGCGGGGACAGCCGGCGTACGGAGGATCTCCGTGCGCCGGCCGCCCGGACCTCTTCAACGTATGACACGCGGTGCCATCCAGCAAGGCACCGAGTGCCAACAATTTCTCTCACTTGTCATCTGGCGACGACAGATGAGCGATGATCGATCGAAAGGGGCCGCAAAAGGGACCACCCCGGGATCGCAGAAGGGGCACGCCCGTCAGGGCGTGCCCCTTCTGCGATCCCTCAGTGCCGTTCCTTCAGTGCCGTTCCTTCAGTGCCTGCTCGATGGTCCGCATCACCTGGTGCAGCGGGGCGTCGACCCGCGCGACGGTCACGAGGACCTCGCCGTCCACCGAGACGGCCGGGACGGGCGCCGTGTGCGGTGGGGTGTCCCGCCCGGCGCCCATCCCGGTGCCGAACGTCTTCCGGACGATCGAGAAGGCGTGGTCCAGCTGCGACTCGACGTCCCCCTGACCGCCCGCCCGCAGCCATCTGCGCAGTACGTGGTTGTGGGCGGTGACCACGGCCGATGCGGCGACCTCGGCGAGCAGCGGGTCGTCGTTGGCGTCGTCGTCATGGGCGTGCTCGTCGAAGTGGCCCAGCAGATAGCGGGTGAACAGCCGCTCGTACCGGGCCACGGAGGCGATCTCCGCCTCCCGCAGCGTCGGCACCTCGCGCGTGAGCTTGTAGCGCGAGACCGAGATCTCCGGCCGGGCCGCGTACATCTTCATGACTTCCTTGATCCCGCGGCACACCGTGTCCAGCGGGTGCTCGTGCGCCGGCGCGGCGTCGAGCACCGCCTCCGCGCGGATCAGGGTGTCGTCGTGGTCCGGGAAGATCGCCTCTTCCTTGGAGCGGAAGTGCCGGAAGAAGGTGCGCCGGGCGACCCCGGCGGCGGCCGCGATCTCGTCGACCGTCGTCGCCTCGTACCCCTTCGTCGCGAAGAGTTCCATCGCGGCGGCCGCCAGTTCCCGGCGCATCTTGAGCCGTTGGGCGGCCGCGCGGCCGCCCGGGGCGCTCTCCGGCGCGTCGGAGGAGGCGGCTGGGGTACGGGAGGGCTTGGCGGACCGGGACATGCCCCGAACGTACTGCATGTACGCGGCAGAGCGCTCATGACCGGGTCTTTTCCGTCCCGGACGGGACCCGGATCCCGGTTCGAGCAGTCCGCCCCAGCCGGCCCGCGGGGCGTCCTCCGGCACCGCGCCCGGTCCCGTGCGGCTCAGCGGCGGGCGTGTTCACGGAAACCGCGGCCCGTCTTGCGGCCGAGGCAGCCCGCGGCCACCAGGTGCTCCAGGAGGGGCGCCGGGGCGAGCCCCGGGTCGCGGAACTCACGGTGCAGCACCCTCTCGATGGCCAGCGAGACATCCAGGCCGACCGTGTCGAGCAGCTCGAACGGGCCCATGGGATACCCGCCGCCGAGCTTCATCGCGGTGTCGATGTCGTCGGGCGTCGCGTAGTGCTGCTCCACCATCTTGACCGCGTTGTTCAGGTACGGGAACAACAGTGCGTTCACGATGAACCCGGCCCGGTCCCCGCAGTCCACCGGGTGCTTGCGGATCTTCGCGCACAGCCCGCGGACCGTGGCGTGCACGTCGTCCGCCGTCAGGACCGTACGCACCACCTCGACGAGCTTCATCGCCGGGGCCGGGTTGAAGAAGTGCATCCCGATCACGTCCTGCGGCCGCGAGGTGGCGCGTGCGCAGGCCACGACCGGCAGCGAGGAGGTCGTGGTGGCCAGGATCGCCCCCGGCCGGCAGACCTTGTCGAACACCGCGAACAGCTGCCGCTTGATCTCCAGGTCCTCGGCGACTGCCTCCAGGGCCAGGTCGACCTCGGCGAACGCCTCGTACGACCCCGCCGGGACGATCCGCTCCAGTGCCGCGGCCGCCGCCTCGGCGGTCGTCCGCCCCTTGTCCACGGAGCGCGCCAGCGACCTGCCGATCCGGTCCCTGGCGCGCTGCGCCTTCTCCTCGCTGCGTGCGGCGAGGACGACGTCGTACCCGGCCTTCGCGAAGACCTCGGCGATGCCGGAGGCCATCGTCCCGGACCCGGCGACGCCCACCGAGCGGACGGGCCGGACCGCCGCCCCGGAGTCCGCCGCGGGCGGGGTGAGCGCGTCCGGGACGACGGTCGCGCCGCCCGGCGCGTCGTACGTGTAGAAGCCGCGGCCCGCCTTGCGGCCGGTCAGCCCCGCCTCGCTGAGCTGCTTCAGGACGGGCGCGGGCGCGTGCAGGCGGTCGTGCGACTCCGCGTACATCGCCTCCAGGACCGTACGCGCGGTGTCGACGCCGATCAGGTCGAGCAGGGCCAGTGGGCCCATCGGCAGACCGCAGCCCAGCCTCATCGCCGCGTCGATGTCCTCACGGCCGGCGTACTTCGCCTCGTACATCGCGGCGGCCTGGTTGAGGTAGCCGAAGAGCAGGCCGTCGGCGACGAAACCGGGGCGGTCGCCGACCGCGACGGGCTCCTTGCCGAGTTCGAGGGCGAGGCCGGTGACGGCGGCGACGGCCTCCGGGGCGGTCAGCACGGACGAGACCACCTCGACGAGCCGCATCGCGGGCGCCGGGTTGAAGAAGTGCATTCCGAGGACGCGTTCGGGGCGTGCCGAGTCGGCGGCCAGCCGGGTGACCGACAGCGCGTTCGTGCCGGTCGCCAGGATCGTCTCCGGACGCACGACGCCGTCCAGCTCCCGGAAGATCCGGCGCTTGGTCTCGTACGACTCCGGAGCCACCTCGATCACCAGGTCGGCGTCGGCCGCCGCCCGCAGGTCGGTGAACGTGCGGAAGCGGGCGAGGGCGTCGTCGCGCTCCTGCCCCGTGAGGCGCCCGCGCCGCACGGCCCGGGCGGTCGCGGACCCGAGCGCGGCGGTGGCGCGGGCCGCGGCGGCCGCGCTGATGTCGATGCCGACGACCTCACGGCCGGCCCGGACGAGGATCTCGGCGATACCGGTGCCCATCGTGCCGAGGCCGACGACGGCGACGGTCCTGAGGGGTGTCCCCGAGGACGCGGAGGGGGACGAGGACGAGGACGCGGAGGGGGACACGGAAGGGTCGGACGGGGGAGTGGCCATCGCGGGACTCCAGGGATGAGTGACGACTGGGGTACGCACCGGGAGGCGCCGACGGGCGCACGGGGTGCGGAAGCCGGACGCGAGGATGCGCAGGGACCGGGCCGGGCCGCGGAGCGCGGGTGCCCGGTGCCGTTCGCGGGCGTGGAGCGCGGGCCCGCGAGGCGGTGGGGAATCCGACCGGCCCTGTCCCGGAGCCGGGTCGTACTACTGCGGTACCTGACGTACCGAACCGACCAGCTCCCTCACGGCCCTGGGGCCCGAGGGTGTTCCCGCGGCGGCTGCGTCACCAGGCCGCCCCGGGCGAATCCACGAGTGGGTAACTCGCTCGAATGAGCTTAACCGGTGGGTAACGAGCGCACCAGCCCGCGTTCCGGACCGGTACCTGTGGCGTAGGTCACCGATAGTCTCTGTGTCATGGACGAAGAGTTGCGAACGCTCACCCGGCGCTTACGGCAGGAGGCCGGCGCCGCCGCCTCCTTCCCGTACGAACGGCTGGCCGCGACCAGGGACCTCGACGAGCTGGCCGCCGTGCTCGTCGCTCCCCGGCAGCCGCTCTGGGCGCGGGAGCTGGCCGCCTTCCGGCTCGGTCTCGCCGGTGACCGGCGGGCCTTCGAAGCGCTCGTCCTGCTGCTCAACCACCGGGACCCGCAGCGGTGCGCGTCCGCCGCGTACGCCCTCGCCCGGCTCGGCGACCCGCGCACCGCCCGGGCGGCGGCCGCCCTCGCCACCAATGAACTGCGCGTCGCCTACGCCCTCCACCCGGTGCGGCTGCTGGTCGAACTGCGCGCGCCGGAGTCCGTCCCGGCCCTGATCACCACACTGGCCCGCCGCTTCCGCCCGCACGACCCGTACCGCCGGGTCGCCCTGGCCTGCGTGGAAGGGCTCGGAGCGCTGGGCGACGAGAAGGCCCGGCCCGTCCTGAACGAGGCCCTGGTCCACCCGGAGCTGGCCCGCGCGGCCGCCGACGCGCTGAAACGGCTGCCGGCCCAGCGCACGCCACGGGGCCGGGGCTAGTACGGCAACGGTGCCTGTGCTGATTGCCGGGCAGTTCTCAGGGACGGTGTCGGCGTCGTTCGCAGTGGCTGATGCGGGCTTGTTTCCGGCGTCGTCGGCGCCATGTCGACCAGTGCGGGATGTGGTCGACCGGGGTGGGACGGCGGTCGGTGAGCCGGGTGATCAGGCGTCTGATTTCGGCAGGCGGCGACCGAGTACGCGCCAGCAGGGAGCGAGGTCCTGCCGGGGGGTCAGTTCCCGCTGTCGGCGGGGCGGCCGACCCTCAGGTCGTAGGCGAAGGCGGTCTCGCACGTCAGAGCAACCCGCCGACCGAGCGCATTCACGGTGACGGTGGCCGCCAGGGGCGTGTTCCATCCCTTCGAGACGACCTGTCCCGACGGCTCGTCGTACACCTCGTGCACCCACCGGCGCGGCCCGCTGGTGGTGTAGGAGCCGCTGACGAGCACCGTCCGTGAGGACTTCGCCGTCTGTTCCTGTTCCGTCTGCTCCTGCGGTGCGACGAGCAGCCGACGCCGTATCCGGCCGTCGTCGAACAGGCCGCCGGCCGTCTCGCCGCCGTGCACGTACTCGGTCTCCGCCGTCTCGACGAACACCTGGGCGTGGGTCCCGAAGGCGGAGTTCTCGTAAAGATCGATGCTCACGCGCACCCCTTCTCTCTCTCCCGTGCAGGCGAGCGCATGCCCCTTCTCCACGGTCCAGGTGTACGGCATCCCGGCGCCGGGCGTGGCCGCGACGGCGGGCGTGGCCGAGAGCAGTGCCGTGGCAAGAGCGCCGGCGACGGTCAGACGAGTGCGGTGAGTCATGACTTCTCCCTGATGCAAGTGATCGGTGCAAGATTTCTGGAACCCCGTAGACGACCGCGATGCGGCCGGCCGGGCGTGACAGCCCGCCGTGGCATCGACAGCCGCCACGGCGAGATCCTGGTAGGCGTCATCGTTGAAGTCCGGGTGAATTCACCTGTCAGACACATGGCAGCGGCTGATGGTTGCGCGGTGAACAAGGACTGAACCGATGGCGCGGCACGGGGAAGTGGGCTGTCCGCGGAGCGGACCTTCGGCGCCGACGACGCCGGAAACAGGCCCGCAGCAGCCACTGCGAACGGCGCCGACACGGTCCCTGAGAACTGCCCGGCAATCAGCACAAGCACCGTTGCCGTACCAGCGGCCGACGGGGCGCCTCCCGCAACGCCTCGTCGACCGCACCCACCGCGCCGCGACGGCCCCGGCCGGGGCCGTCGCGGTGGGGCTCCGGATCACACGGGCACCACCGCGAACGCCTCTATCTCCATCAGGAACTCCGGGCGGACGAGGGCGGCGACCTGTACGGCGGAGGCGGCGGGGAGGCGGTCCTGGGGGATGTGCCCGGCGCGCGCCGCGCGGATCGCCGGCAGGTGGGCCATGTCCGTGACGAAGTAGGTCAGCTTGATCACGTCGTCGAAACCGGCGCCGGCCGCCGCCAGGCAGCGCCGCAGGTTCTCGAAGACCTGACGGGCCTGCGCGGCCGGGTCCCCCTCGCCGACGAGCCCGCCGTCCTCGTCGAGCGCCAGCTGGCCCGAGACCGCCACGAAGCGGCCCGTGCCGGTGACCACGTGCGCGTACGCGGCGGCGGGGGCGACCCCGTCGGGGGCGGGAATACGGATCGGTCCGGTCATGGCCCCATCCTGCACCACCGCACCGACAGCGCCCCGGGCGCCGGGAGTTCCGGTCACAGGAGGGTGAGCCGGGTGGGCCGGGCGGGTTGCGGCGCGACCGGTGGGGGGTACCCGGCTCCACGGTCCGCCACAGCTCGTGGTCGGTGAAGCCGACGGAGACGGAGATCCCGACCTCGGTGACGGCCGCCGCCTGCTTCAGGAGGTCCAGGTCGCGCAGGACGAGCGTGCCCTTCGTGAGGATCGAGAAGGGGTTCGCGTGGTCGCGCGGCGCCGCGACGACACCGGGCATCAGCCGGTAGCGGCCCTCGGCGCGCTGGTAGCAGTCCACGTTTGTACCCATTGCGATGTGCTCACCGGACCAGCGCCGCGAGCCGAGCTGCCGCCGCAGTTCGGGGGCGTTCACCTTCACCATGATCTGACTGTCGAAGCCGAGACCGGTGTCGAGGTCCAGAAAGCTGTGGCTCCTGCGCGCGAAGCAGCAGACGCAGGTACTGCTTGTCCCTCGGTATCTTCTCGTGCCCGAGGCGGGAGGCATGAGGCAGGGCCGTTTCAAAGTCCTGTTTGCGGGTGGCCGGGTGCGGGAGATGTACTTGAAGTTGTCTATTCCGGGGCGCTGACCTGTGCTTGTGTAGCTATTCGTACTTCTGGCCTGCGCCGATGTCTGTTTCAGCGCCTTTCAGGTTCGTCCCGCCCTATGCAGCCCGTTCTCCCCACACGCTCCCCAGTGTCGTCCATACTCCCCGGATTCTCTCCAGAGATGGCTGGGCTGTGAGGTGGCGGCGGTGGGGGAGCCGGTCGATCTGGGACACCGCGGCAGCCATGGTCGATGTTCCTCTTATGAGTCCCATCTGACCCTCTGCCAACACACTCCGCATCCCACGGGAAGCTCACGAGCCACTTTTTCCAGGACGGCGCGGACAGTCTCTACCTGCCTCCGGGTCTGAGTACGACACCCCGTTGCGCAAAGAATTCTGGCAGCACAGACCACGGCACCTCGGCAAAGCGCTGAGAGGATCTGGGCAGTCCCGACGGGTTGTGGACCTGGAGGTGGTCGGGCGAACAGCCGATCGCGAGTACCAGGTGTCCGCCGCGACCGGGGGAGGTGGTGGGCAGATCCCGGATCGAAGGATGTACGGAGAGCATGACCAGTGCCCCGTCCCGCAGCAGGCTCGGAATGTCCTCTGCGGCCAACTCGGTCCGGACTTCGGCCTCGACTCCATAACGCTCGGCAGCGTACTTGGCGAACGGGGCGTAGATGAGGCCGTCCACTCCGTCGGCACGGCGCACGTAGGCGCCTGCATCCAGAAACTCTTTGGCCACCGTCACGAGGCCGGCCACCTTCAGACCCCAGTACTCCAGCGCCATGCTCAGGCAAGCCATCCCGCATATACGCCAGGACCAGAAAGCATATTCTTCGGCGCTGCACGCTCCCGAACGATACCAAAAAGGGTCGTCCTCGGCCTTCACGCGACCGGCCAACAGATCCGGGACGAGCTCTGCCGATTCCCATTGGGAGTGGTACGGCACCTCATGCCTGATCGAAATGTTCCCCATATTCCTTTTCCATGTGTCACCCGGCAGCCTTTCAGGCATGCCGACAGTGTGGATCAAAGACCCATGCGTAGGCGCAAAGAGTGTTCCGGGGGCCACGCACACAGAGCTGACCACATGGGACAAGAGCGTGACAACCGCTCCCGTGACGAAGGCCCGCCACCGCTTCGCGTCCGAGCCGCAGCCCGCTGTCACAGCACGGTCCGCCATCCAGGTCGACGCAGCGGCGACCTACTCACCCTGCATTCGTCATCTTTTTATCCTGTATATCATTATAAGTCTACAATCATCTAGTATCACCGTGTAAAACCAGAGCGTCATATTGCTTCCGTCATGGACTTGACGCCCGCTTGTCTCGTACGATCCTTCTTCTTGACACGCCCGGCCTTGCCGGGAGCATGGGACAGATCACCGGCATGTGCGGATCACGCTACGGCCACTCGATCTCCGTTGGCGTGGAATGTAACTTTCCTGCCTCAATAGAAGTGCTGTCACCGAGAATCAGCGTCTTGGTGACGATGTATGGAGCGGTCGGCCGGTCAACACTGCGGAGCACGTGGTTCTCCTCTGAATTGAAGGACGTTTTATGGAGATCAAGCAGCCTGTCTTCGGGAAGAGGCTGAGAAATATTCGCCTCAGGAACCGGCTGGCTCAAGCCGATCTGGCAGGTGGGCCTATCTCTACCAGCTACATTTCACGCATCGAAAGTGGCAGTCGGGTACCTTCGGAAGAAGCCGTGCGTCATGTAGCTAGTAAACTCGGCGTCAGCCTTGAGGAACTGCTCTCCACCGACAACACCGACGCGACCATGGCGGAAGTCTCCACCGCACTGGCAGACCATGACTTTCCAACCGTCATCGACCTTCTGCAATCGTACGGCCCCAACCTCCTGGAGCGACTCCCCGAGGGGTGGGCATGGCAAGCCCTTTGGGCCAGGTTCCACGCTCATTCAGGAACGAACGACTACGCTGCCCAAAGCGCGGACCTGCAGCAGATGGTGGCGCTGGCCAGAAAATGGGAAAGCCCTTCACTGCTTTCGCGACTGCTTATCGAAATGTCGAAGACGGAGCGCACGCTCGGAAACATCGGTGGAGCTCTCGGTGCTGCGAGGGAGGCGCATTCCGTTGCCATTGGACTCCACTCTCGGTCGGACGTTCTAATGCTGAAGTCCTGGCTGGCTCTCGTAACCACGGAGACTGAAGCCGGCCTTCTGCCGCAGGCGAGTGCAAGGATTCCCGATGTACTTCGTGCGGCCGAAACCGCCGCATCCTCGCTACAGGCCCACGCCTATTGGACATGTTCAAGCGTCAGGATCCGTCAGGGCATGTTCCAGGAGGGAAAAGAACTGATCGACAGGGCTCTCGCCGCCATGGAAAGCCGAGACGACCTTCTCGACTGGGCGCGATTGCGAGTGGCTGCGGTTTCCCTCCATCTGCGTGTCCCGGAACTTGTCTCCCCCAGCATTCGGACATGGCTCAAGGAGGCGGCTGACGCGTTCCATTACGTAGGCCAGCCGATACACCATGCCGAGCTCAATGCCGTGGCGGCACGCGTTGATTTGACCGAGGGCAAGTTGCCGGAGGCCCTGGCCAAGGCTGCGGCCGCAGAGGACACCGGGCTTCTGGCCTTCCACGACAGGCTGCGTACACGACTCCTGCGCGCCGAGGTCACGATAAGGATGGGTCAGATCGAGCAGGGGCTTCTATTGGCGCAGAGCGTCGCAGAAGAAGCTGATGGCTCCGGATACTTGGACCTTGCAGCAGAGGCATGGAGGACAGTGGCAACATCGAAAAATCTGCCCCCTGCCATTTGAGCTACCTCATCCAATTTTCTCTCGTCGAGACCTCTGTCAATTCTCGGGGGTCGAAAACCGTGACCAGTTGCCCGACTCAAGAGAATTCCTCCTTAAAAACGCCGACGAAGAATGGATGTCCTCGATCGGTGCCCCTGTCGCGTTTCGCTCGATTGCGGAACATCTGAGATTACCGCGCCGACCCATCGTCGATCTTTCAAGCGAGCACTCGGACGGTACTCAGCGGATAACAGGGTGTCAACTGATCCGCTGGAGCCTCCGGCGCGACCCTTGTAGCCCAAAAGTCTGCTATATGAGGACAACCTGGTCAAAGCAGTGGAGATTTTCAGTCAAATACAGCTGTGCAGTCGAACACGGATGGTCGCGGTAGCGGGCGGCAGTCTAAGTTGGATCACGCCCCTATCCGCCCGAGGGATCCCCGCCTGGAGTTGAAGACTTGACCCGGAGCAGCAGTGCCGGTAATGGCAGCACTGGCCCGTCGTCCTTGGCTCGACGGCTCGAGGACATCATCAGCGCTTACTACCGAGGTAACCGTCCTTCATACAGCAAAATCGCCGCGGAGATACACGAGAGTACGGGGCGCGCCTTTTCGGCCACCTACCTCTGGGAACTTGCGACCGGCCGAAAGCACAACGTGACTCGCGACCATCTCCGGGTGCTGGCGGAGCACTTCGGAGTCACTCCGGACTACTTCACCGATGAGGAGGTCTCTGAACAGGTCAGGCGCCAGATGGAGTTCGCCGTGGCTCTGGGAAACAGCAAGGTGCGCAAGCTGGCCTTCCGTGCTGACGGGCTGTCGGAGGCCGGGCTGGACGCCCTGCTCGCCGTGGTGAACGCGATGTCCGGCGAATCCGGCACGGGAGAGGCTGCCGAAGGTTCTGCCGACAAGGACGGCTGAGGGCGCCGTGGCGCTCGCAGTCGATGCAAGCAAAGGGACCGTTGGGTGAGGGAAAGAACCGAGTACAGCGAGTTGCAACGCCGCTGCAAGGTGATCTTGCGTGACCTCGGGATCCATCGATCACTCACCCTTGACGCGGTTCGCGAGCGGGTGGAGGAGTTCAGGGGGCGCCCGCTCATTCTCAAGGAGTTGCCCGAACCCATGGCGACTGCCGGAGCCTGCGGACTGTGGCTGGGCACCGACGACGCGGACTACGTCTTCTACGAGGCCCGGACCGCTCCCCTTCATCAGCAGCACATCATTCTCCACGAGCTCGCCCATGTGCTGTGCGACCACGGAGGCAGCCCGGATTCAGGCGGCTTACCGGCCAGTCCTCTGCTCGGCGATCTGCAGCCCCGTCTGGTCAAGCGGCTGATGGCCCGCACCAGCTACACGACCATGGAAGAGCAGGAAGCCGAGATGATCGCCAGTCTGATACAGAGCGCCGGGAAGCCCCGCCGGTCGGCTGGCCGCCTGGGACGACTCAGCGCCTACCTGGGGGTGACAGCCGATGACCGTGACTGAGTTGGCGGCGCAGGTCGGCCTCTGCAGCGTGTTCGTCCTGTGGTGCGCCCTCGTCCTGAGCGCCGTGCCCGCGCTGCGTCAGCCTCATCAGCGGGGACTGTGGCTCACGGTTCTGGCTGTGACCATCGCCATCACCTTGTTCCAGCCCAGTGTTCTCAAGGGGCTGCAAGCCCTTGGCATCGGCATTCACCAGGCCAGTCTGGCCCGCAATCTCATCGGTGTCCTCAGCGCAGGCATGGTTCTGCTGTTCATGATCGATCCAAGCCGAACGCGCCGTGCGTACCTCTCGGTGGTGGTCGGCCTGACAGCGGCCATTGGCTCGCTGCTGGCCCTGGACCTGCTACAAGTGGTCGATAACTTGAGCATACAGACGGCGTCCGACCTCGGACCTGCGGATCAGGGGTTCTTTTACTGGCTGATCCTTATCTTCGCCCATCTGGCCGGTGACACCGTGGCACTCGCGGTCTGCTGGCGGAACAGCCTGCGAACGCGGGACCGCGATCTTGTGATGTCGCTGCGGCTGTTCGCGGCGGGGAGCTCCCTCGCCATCGTCTTCTGGTGTGGTTACCTCTGGGAACTCTGCGTACCCGCATTCCGTGCGCAGCCCTACCTCTCCGTAATCATGGGCGTCCACGGCCTGTTACGGGCGGCTTCCCTCATGGCTCCCATCACGAGGGCCTTCGTGCGCTCCACAACCGTGTTGCGGACCACCTGGCAGTTGTGGCCGCTGTGGCGCGATCTGGTGACCGCGGTGCCCCAGGTGACCCTCGCCGGACCGCAACGGACGCGGCTGCAGGAGGTACTGCGACCGCGGTCCCCGCTGGCACTGCAGGCACACAGACAGACCATCGAGACGTATGACGCGCTCCTGGAACTGCAGCGTTACGTCCGGCCCGATGCCTACCAGAGGGCACACCAGCACGCCCGGCTGGCAGGGGTGCGTGACGACCTGCTTGCGGCAGCCGCACTCGCCGGCGCCCTCGGCCAGGCCCGGCGAGCTGTACTCGGTGGTGCAGCCCCGTCCGACCCCTGCCTACTGCCGGGCATGGTCCATTGCAGCTCGGTGACACTGTTGGGAATTGCTCGGATGTGGCCCTCCATGGCCGACGTGATCGCATGCCATGCACCGGCCCATCAGCGCGTGTCGTCAGAGCGCCCGGCACGGCGTGGCTCGACATGAAAGCCGAACGCGAGTGTTCCGAGATCAAGGGCTGTCGCCCCGCCGTCGACGGCGAGCACAGCGCCGTTGACGTAAGACGACGCCGGGGACAGCAGCCAGCTGACCGTCTCCGCGATCTCACGTGGCTCACCCGGCCGGCCCATGGGCAGCGGCACGGTCACCTCGTCGTAGGCGGCCTCGACGCCGCCTTGCAGACCCGCTTCCTCGGCAAACCGGGCCATGCGCCTGTCGGCCATCTCGCTGCGCACCCAGCTCGGGCACACGATGTTGGCGCGAAGCCCCCGACGCCCGTAGTCGACAGCGACGGAACGGCATAGCTGGAGCAGAGCCGCCTTGGACGTGGCGTACGGGGCATTACCCGTTCCGTTCAGAAGCGCCGACACAGAAGCGACTGCGACGATCGACCCTTTGGATTCCAGCAGGTGAGGGATAGCCGCACGCAGAAGCAGCAGCGGACCGGTGACATTCGTGCGCATCACCTCGTCCCAGTCCTCCAGCGACAGGTCCCCGACGCTTCCGCCGCGTCCGATACCCGCGTTGAGCACCAGCCCGTCGAGACGTCCGTACGCGGCCAGGGCGGCCTCGACGAGACCGCCAGCCGCATCCGGGTCACCGATGTCGGCCGGATACGCCAGCGCCCCGGCCTCCCGTTCGACGCGCCGCAACGGCTCGGGCCGTCGGCCGGACACGACCACGTGATGGCCTTGCCCGCATATCAACCGAGCGGTGGCCTCCCCAATCCCCGTACCTCCGCCGGTCACGATGACAACTCGCTCGTCGGTCAATGCGTTTCTGCTCCATCCTTGCGATCGGCGCCGTCGGACAAGGGAGTCCGTGGTGGGAAAACTGTCGCCGACTTACCGCGTCCAACGGTGGAAAGCAGCCATCTCGTGTGCTTCGCAGAAGCGGCGGTACGCCGCCAGACGGCCAGCGGCCCCGAAGGGGATCAACTATTGAGGAGCGTACAAGGTGCGGATCTACATCAGCGCTGACATGGAGGGCATTACCGGGCTCGTCGATGCCGACGACGTACAGCCTGGCGGCAGGGACTACGAACGCGGGCGGGTCATGATGACCGAGGACGTCAATGCGGCGGTCCGTGGCGCCCTCGCCGCTGGCGCCACCACGGTCACGGTCAACGACGCGCACGGGCCCATGCGTAATCTGCTCCCCGAGTTACTGCACCCGGCCGCCCGGCTGGTCCGGGGCAAGCCCAAGAACATGATCATGCTCGAAGGACTCGATGCCACCTTTGACGCGGTGCTCTGTGTCGGCTACCACTCCCGCGCCGGCACTCTGGGCGTCATGAGCCATACCTTCATGGGACACGAGATCGAGGACATGTGGCTCGAAGACCGGCCGGTCGGCGAAATCGGATTCGCGCACGCCACTGCCGCGGCCATCGGAGTCCGAGTCGTGATGCTGTCGGGAGACGACACTGCCTGCGCGGAGATGAACGACTGGGATGCCACCGTCACCTGTGTCGCCGTCAAGCACGCAAACGACCGATTCGCTGCTGAGCTCCCCCCGCTCACCGAAGCTCGCCAAGCCATCGAGACAGCGGTCGCCGGCAGCCTCACCACCCAGCACGCCGGGGCCCCCACCGCCCACTCCGGCCCGTCCACTCTCACCGTCCGCTGGCAATCGGCGTCGGTCGCCTCTGCACTGCTCGGCATACCGGGCGTCACCTTGGTCGACAGCCGCACGGTCCAAGCCGGCGGTCACCTGCCCGGCCTCTACCGACTGTTCGGCGTGTGGACGCGCGTGGCCACCGCTCTCACCAACCAGGCGCCCTATTGCTGAGTTCTCCGGAAACCTTCCGCGCCTTTCGTGCTCGGGTCCGCAGAACCCGACGCGCCGTCACCGGAATGGGAATGTCACCGGTTCGCCGGGCTCCACGACCGGCTACGAGACAGGGAAGGCCCTTCGCCGGACCGACGGCCGCGCCGGCGGTGGGAAGCCTCAAGCGACCTGGTGATGGACTGTTTCAGCGGCCTGATCCGGTCCTGGTGACCGTGGCGAGCAGGCAGGACCTTGACGGCAGGGTGCCGCTGCTCAAGCGGCTGGGCCCAAAGAGCGTGCCGCAGGTGCGGGCCGTGTCGCTCGGTCCGGTGCACCACGTCGTTCCTCACCCACAGCCCGTCTGTCCTGGCCCGGACCGAATCCCACGCACGGCGCTGGCGTGGATCGTCTGCTTCCTGCCGGTGAACGCGGCAATGGGACTTCGGTGATGTCCCTCGCCTCAGCCAGAGCTGTTCCTCCAAACCGGTGGCGGGGCACTCAGCGGTGGGCGTAGCCGCGGAAGCCGTGACCCGTCCTGCAGCCGAGGCAGCCCACGGCCACCAGGTTCTCGAGGAGCGGGGTACGCCGGTTGCGGCGTACGAGCAACTGGTGGTGGCCGGGTCGGTCGTCGGCGATGTCGGCCGGGGCCCAGTCGTACAAGCGGTGGCCCCTGGTTCCGGCTCCGGCTCCGGCTCCGGCTCCGGTGAAGAGTTTCTGCCAGGCCCGGCTCGGCAGCCTCTTGCAGACTGGTCCCGACCGGCAAGTGTCCTGTGCCATCGAGTTCGACCGTCAGCCGAGGTAGTTCGCGCGCCCCTCGTCGTCGAGCTCGAAGGGGACCTCAAGGATGACGCAGAACTCGTTGCCTTCGGGGTCCGCCATCACGAGGAAGCCGCCGCCGGCGTACTGATCCAGTCTGCGACCGCCGAGCATCTTGATCCGTTGCTGCCCGGCGGTGGGATCGGGAGAGGTGATGTCGAAGTGCATTCGGTTCTTGTTCGACCTAGGCCCGGCATTTCGCTGAAAAATCGGACCAGGGCCGTTCTCCCGTCGCATCCGGATGTATGGGCCCATACGTTCCACGACCGGATCCACAGTGTCTCGGGCCTGCCCGGCGTGTCGCAGCGGGCCGCGCCCAGCTCAACCGAGGATGCAGTCGCTCCAGGTCTGGTCGTCGATGTTGCCGCCGGAGACCACGCAGAGTGCCGCCTTGCAGGGATCGGGATCCTGCAAGGCGGCCGCGAACGCCGCCGCCCCCGCCCCCTCGGCCCTGATGCCGGCTTCGGCCCACAGGATGCGCATCGCCCGATGCAGTTCCCCGTCGTTGACGGTGCGTATCTCCAGGCCGTAGTCCCGGCAGGTCTGGAAGGACCGGGCGCCGATCCGCCGGACCAGCAATCCTTCTGGCAGACCGCGAGCGGAGTCCAGCGTGATTCGGCGTCCGGCCCGCAGCGACATCTGCATCGCCGGTGCGCCCTGGTACTCGACGCCTACGATTCTGGTGGCCGCCCTGCCCCATTCGGCGATGCCCGCTGCCACCAAGCCTCCCCCGCCCACCGGCACGAACGCGGCGTCGGGCAGTTCGGCGTCCTCCCGTACCTCGCGGTAAAGGCTTCGATGGCCCTCGATGATGTCGGGATCGTCGAAGCTGTGGACAAAGACGGCACCGTTGTCGTCTGCGTACTTGCGCGCGAGGACCTCGCAGTCGTCGTAGCCGCCGTCCACCAGGACGACCTCAGCGCCGGCTCCGGTGATCCTCTGCCGCTTGGCCAGGGGGGTCGTCCGGGGAACGAACACCCGAAGGGAGAGGCCGCGGGCCGAGGCCGCTTCCGCCAGACCGGACGCATGGTTCCCGGTGGAGGCCGTGGCGAGTGTGCTGCCGGCCGACAATCCCGCCACCTTGTGGGCGTTGCCCCGGTACTTGAACGCCCCGGATATCTGGCGAGTCTCGTCCTTGACGAGGACGCTCCGCCAGCCGTGCGGTTGGAGCCGGATGAGGCGGGTGCGAAGCGGCTTGAGTCGTTCTTTCTGCTGTACAGACATTGCCGTCCCGTCGGGGTCGTGACCGAATGCTTGCGCTCGTGCTTGATCGCTCGGTCAGTGACTGATGTCGTATTCCCTGACCTTGTCGCGTGCGGGACGGCAGTCGTAGTCGCCGGACGCCGCGACGACCAGGTCGGTGATGGTGCGGCCGACCGCTGCCAGCGCCCGCGGGAAGATGCTGCCGGACATCAGGCCGGGCAGGGTGTTGATCTCGAGGAAGTACGTCTCGCCGTCCCTGACCAGGAAGTCGCAGCGGGCAAAGGTTGCCACCTCGGTGGCTTCGAACACCGAATGCGCGTAGTCGCGGATGGCTTTGGTGGTGGGGTCCTCGACACACAGGTCGATACGCGCGCGTCCCTTGACGTGCTTCTCGTCGTGACCGAAGAAGCCCTGGGTGACCACCTCCGCCACCGGAAGGTCGACGAAACGTCCGTTCTCCCGGTACACACTGGAGGAGTACTCGCGACCGCTGACGAATTCCTGCACCAGGACCTGGTTGTCATACGGCGCGGCTTCCGCGACTGCCTTCGCCAGCGCTTGTTCGCTCGGCTCACGCAGGCACGTCGTGAGCAGCGAAGCGCCCATGCGGTTGGGCTTGACCACGAGAGGGCCGGGACCGATCTCCTGCAGGACTAGGCGCGCGTCGAACGACTCCGTACGGACCAGGACGGAGCGCGGAGTGCGCAGTCCGGGCAGCAGAGCGGTCGCCAGGCTGGCCTGGAGGTACTTGTTCATGCCCAGGGCGGAGGCGAGGGGAGGGCCGAAGTTTCCCCGGATCCCGCAGACTTCCGCCAGGCCCTGCCAGCCGCCGTCCTCACCCTCGTTCCCGTGCAACAGGGAGAAGACAAACGAGCTGCCCGACCTGAGCTGTTCGATGGCCGCACCCAAAGGCAAGACCTCTCCTGCGCCGAGCTCCCTCTCGTCTTCGGGCCACGGTCCGTGGCCGAAGAAATGAGCCGTGCCCGTGCGGTCGATATAGAAGACGGAGTCGACCACGACACGATCCGGCGCTTCGAGTAATTCGTGCAGTACATGGTGGTAGCCGTGAAGTGATGCGTCATGTTCGGTGCTCCGACCGCCAACAAGGAGTGTGATGTGCAAGGACACGAAACACCTCGGGATCGATGGATTTCGAGGAATACCTCAGGAGCCGTGTACCTCAAGCTAGATAGCTTCGGCGCAGAGAGTCAATGCATCTCTCATTTATTTGACTCATAGTTGACAACCTAGGCGGATAATCATCCCCCACCTCCCTCATGGGTCAGCTTTTGCCATGCTTTGTACCGATTTTTTGGACCTCCCTGCAGGGAAGGGTCAGTCACAAAAGTGACTTGGATGTTGACTGCATGTGCAGACGAATGTAGATTCCTCGCCGGTAGCCACACCGCCTGTCTGTCTTGGAGGAGTGACGCGTGGCCAATCAGGAAAATCTACCCAGACTCGTCTTCCTTGATGGTCCGGGTCCGCCCCCGGCGAAGTGGTACCTGCCGAAACTGACTGAAAATTTCGAGGTGCACGTCCTTTGGTCTCCGACAGGGGATGACGCGAAGGACGCGTTACGTGCACAAGAGCTCGGCAGGTTCTGTGACAATTCACCCCTGCTGGGTGGCGACAATTCCTTGCGTGCCGTTCTGGAATTCTCTCGCAAGTGGCACCCGGAGGGGATCCTCGGGTTCAGCGAACTGGTCGTGACAGAGACCCATGCGGCGGCCCTCGAACTGGGGCTGCCGGCGAACTTGCCGGAATCGCTGCGCGCGCTGCGAAGCAAGGAGGAGCAGCGCATCGCATTGGCGAGGGCCGGAGTCCCGGTGCCGGGGTTCGCTTCCGTGCTCTCGCTGTCCGATCTGGTTGAGGCAGTGGCCGAAGTGGGCCTGCCCGCGGTCCTCAAGCCGTCAGCCGGCGTCGGCAGCATGGCCACCTACCACGTCACTGAGGACGTCGACCTGACCCGGTTGTGGGACATGGCGACTTCCCGCTACACGGCGGATCCGCGCGGGAACGGCTTGGTGCACTTCGTGCTGGAGGAGATGCTGATCGGCGAGCGGTGGCACGACGACCCCCGTTACGCGCCCTATGTCAGCGTCGAGTCGCTGGTGCAGAACGGTTCCGTGACTCATTGCGCCGTGACCGACAAGTTCCCGCTGTCGGAACCCTTCCGCGAGAACGGCAACGTGTTTCCCTCGAACCTCCCCGGACACCGGATCGAATCGATCTTGGAGTGCGCGACGCAGGCCATCTGCGCCATGGGGATCATGAACTCGATGGTGCATACAGAGGTCATGCTCACGGCAGCCGGACCGCGGATCATCGAGGTGAACAGCCGGCTGGGCGGAGGCGTCATCGAGATGCTTCGGCTCAGTTTCGACTACGACATCGTGACTGCGATGGCCAATGTCGCCACCGGTCGCCCCACCGCACCTATGGGCCCCCGGCTGCGCAGCTCTGCCCAGTACGTTCCGCAGTCGCCTGCGAGAGACGTCACTCTCGCGCAGGTGCCGACCGTCGGTGAGTTGCTGGCCTTTGACGGGGTCGTCGAGGCCGAGCTGTTCTACCAGGCAGGAGATCGCCCGGACTGGGTGCGAGGAACGTCGGGCGGCAAACTGGCCCGCCTCATCGCGACATCCGAGTCCCCGGAGCAGCTCCTTGACCTGGCAGATTTCCTGGCCTCGGACAAGGCATTCACCTACGTTCCCGACTGATTCCGCCGACGACGCGGGCGCTCACCGTGTCACCGGTGGGGCGGTTTTCGGGAGGGTACAGGCCGGAAGGGGATGTCCGGCAGGAAGCGTGACGCATGACGAATCCGCAGAAAAAGCTTACGCCGGACGGCCGGGGAACCACCGCGCAGTCCGTCCGGGACCGCAGTGTGTGGCAGAAGTGGACCAGCGGCCTGACAGGTCAGTTCTGGGTGGTCTGGGGTGCCACCCTGACAAATCAGCTGGGATCCATGGTGATCCCTTATCTGAGCTACTACCTCACACAGGACCAGAACATCTCGTTCTCCGTCGTCGGTGTGGTGCTTGCCATGTCCGGTTTCGGCGGGATCATCTCGCAACTGTGCGGCGGTCTGCTGGTGGACCGCATCGGCTATCGGGCCACGATGACGTTAGGGATGAGCGGAACGGGCGTGTTCCTGTTTTTCCTGGGAGCAGTGGACCAGGTAGCCCTGATCGCAGTCTTCGCCTTTCTGGTTGGTCTGGCGGCGGAGATGCACAGGCCCGCTTCGGCCTCCCTGATCGCCGCCCGCTACGCCCCGGCCGACAGGCCGAAGGCCTTCGGCCTGCTCTACTGGGCTGTGAACCTCGGCTACGCGTTCTCCATGGTTTTCGGAGGCTCGCTCGTCCGACACGGCTTCACTGTGCTCTTCTGGGTCAACTCCGTCGCCTGTGTAGCCGCTGGCCTACTGGTGTGGGTCATGGGCAAGCCGGCGGGTCCCAGCCGGGCGGCCGACCCGGATGCCGGGTCCGGTAGTTATGCGGATGTGGCGAGAGACCGGCTGATGCTGGCCTATCTCGGATCCTGGTTCGCCTACGGGATCGTCTTCTGCCAGGGGCTGTCGACGCTTCCCCTGGCCATGAAGCTCGACGGCATCGCCCCTTCGACCTTCGGATATGTGATGGCCACCAACGCTGTTGTCATCATCCTGGTCCAGCCGGTGGCAAGCCCGCTGCTCTCCGGACTGGACCACAGTCATGTACTCATCGGCGGCATCATCATCCTTGGGGTCGGGTACGGTGCCACGGCGCTGGTCTCCACTCCGGCCGGATACGCTGCCACCGTGGCCGTGTGGACTCTGGGAGAGGTGGCTGTCAGCTCGGTGAACCAGGCCGTCATCGCCTCCCTCGCACCCGTTCCGCTGCGCGGGCGGTACTACGGGCTGTACGGCATGACCTGGTCCACGGCTTCGCTTGCCGCCCCCCTCATGGGGACGTGGTTACTGCAATGGCGGGCCACCGGACTCTGGGCTGTCTGTGTCTTCCTGTGCCTCGGCGCCGCAGCCGGCCAGTGGTTGCTCATTCCGAAGGTCAGGGCGCGCTCGGCCATGACACGTCTCTCGGAGGCAGCGGGCTGAGACAGCATAATCTCTGCGAAGAAGGCCCAGGTCAGAGACCTGGGCCTTGGCTCAACTCTGTCGGAGGGATCGGCCCGGCGTTCGGCGCAGGGCTGGTCGACATGCTGACGCTGCCGTTCAAAGAGGGGAGTTGCTGCAGGAAGCTGTCGATGGGCGCCACGTTGTATTGCGTCACGCCCACCGTGGTGATGCCACTGGCTGAGCCGGGCAGCCGCAGAGAGTCCAGCGCGTTCACCCGCTCCGTCAGGACTGCCTCGACGGCGTCCTGGGTGACCGACGCGTTCCTGAAGTGTGGCTGCTGCTGGTGCGTTGGTCACGGGCGCTTCGCTGTGCGGTCGCGCAGCAGCAGCCAATCACTCGCGTCGGCGCCGCTTGAGCGCGCGGCCGGTCCATGCAGCAGCACTGCGTAAGCCGCCCTCTCCGCCTTGCTCGGGGCGGCGTACCGGCCTGGCGCCTCCGGGACGGGGAAGGACCTCGTCATGCCTTTCCATGCCTTGTCCGCGTTCGGAGTGCTGAGCATCGGCCCTCCCGGGCTCAATAGAGTCAGGCAGTGAAGTACACGCACGCGTGCGTGCAGCCCCGGTAGGGGTTGACCGTCCACTCGAAGGGCATCCGCGAGGCCCCCGGCACGCGGTTGACGATCGACCGGGCCCGGATCTCGTGGAAGGTGATCCCGCGGAACTCAGGTCCTTCGAACGTACGGGTGGTCACCGTGTCCGCGCCGAAGAGGGCCGGATCCGCGGGCGGGTTCCCGTCGGACTCCGTTGCGAGGTTCTCCCACCGCATGACGCCTCCTCGATAGCACTGAACACAGAATAGAACAGATGTTCCCTTGATCGTGCGAACCCCTTTTCGATCGCGGCGGTGACCGGGGCTCCCGCGACGCTGCGCGGGCCGTCGCCGTCCCCCTCGGGGACCCCGATTTGAGCGGCTCGGCGCCGTGATGGTTGGCTGAGCCCCGACGTCCGAGATCCCGAGTGCTGGAGGAACGCAATGGCGCAGGTCGAGGCCACCACGGAACGAGTCGTCACGGGCAAGCCCGACGACGTGTTCGACGCGCTGGCCGACTACACCGGGACGCGTTCGAAGCTCCTCACCGAGCACTTCAGCGAGTACGAGGTGCGCGAGGGCGGCGACGGCGAGGGGACCCTCGTCCACTGGAAGCTCCAGGCCACCAGCAAGCGGATCCGTGACTGCCTGCTGGAGGTGAGCGAGCCCACCGACGGCGAACTCGTGGAGAAGGACCGCAACTCCTCGATGGTGACCACCTGGCGGGTGACCCCGGCCGGTGAGGGCAGGGCGCGGGTCGTCGTGACCGCCGTCTGGAACGGCGCCGGCGGCATCGGCGGCTTCTTCGAGAAGACCTTCGCCCCCAAGGGCCTCGCTCGCATCTACGACGGAGTGCTGGCGAACCTCGACGCCGAGATGCAGAAGCAGTAGCCGTAGCAGTTGCTCCCGGCGGTTCCCGGCGGTTCCNTCGACGCCGAGATGCAGAAGCAGTAGCCGTAGCAGTTGCTCCCGGCGGTTCCCGGCGGTTCCCGGGTCCGCCGGACCCGCACGCTCACCGTTTCGGGTGGTTCCCGCTCCGGCCCCCTCGCCCGCCGCAGGGCCCCGACCGGCGGATATGCCGGTCGGGGCCCCCTCCGGGCGACTCGTCGCGCTTGCTCCCAGATGTCGCGTAATGCGAGAAATGGGCCGCGCAGGCGCGACGAGGGGAGCAGCACGTGGGCGGCACGGTTCTGGCGGAGGGCGGACGGGACGTCCCGGCTCCGGCCCCGGACACGCCCCGGGAGCCACCGGGGCGCTCGCGGCCGGGGGCCCTGAGCCCGCGCCGCGCGCGCCTGGTGTTCTGGGCGCTCCTGCTCGCGCTGTCGCTCGCCGCGCTGGAGCAGCTGATCGTCGCCACCGCGCTCCCCACGATCGCGGGGGAGCTGCGCGGCCCGGACCGGATGTCCTGGGTGATCACCGCGTACCTGCTCGCCTCGGCCGTCGGACTGCCCGTCTGCGGCAGGCTGGGCGACCGCTACGGCCGCAAGGGCGTCTTCCAGTTCGCGGTCCTCGTCTTCGTGGCCGGCTCCGCGCTGGCCGGCCGGTCGCGCACCATGGACGAGCTGATCGCCTTCCGCGCCCTCCAGGGCGCGGGCGCCGCCGGTCTCATGAGCGGAGTGCAGGCGATCCTCGCGGACATCGTGCCGCTCCGCCGGCGGGGCCGCGCCATGGGACTGACCGGCGCCGCGTTCGCCCTCGCCTCGGTCGCGGGCCCGCTGCTCGGCGGTTGGTTCACCGACCACCTCTCCTGGCGCTGGTGCTTCTACGTCAACGTGCCCTTCGGCCTGCTCGCGCTGGCCGTCGTGGCCGTCGCCCTCAGGCTGCCGAGGCCCGCGGCGGCGCCGCGTCCCGACGTCCTCGGCACCCTGCTGCTCACCGCCGCCTCGACCTGCCTTGTCCTGCTGGCGGGCCGGGCGGGCGGACAGTACGCGTGGGACTCGCACGTCGTCCTCGGCCTCGCCGCGGGCGCCGCCGTCTCGGCCGTGCTCTTCCTCCTCGCCGAGCACCGTGCCGCCGAACCCCTCGTCCCCCTGCGGCTCTTCCGTGACGGGGTCTTCGGCGTCACCGCCGTCGTGGGCGTGGCCGTCGGGGCCGGTCTCTTCGGCGCGGCCTGTCTGCTGCCCACGTATCTGCAGCTGGCCGCCGGCGCCACCGCCACCCGGTCCGGTCTGCTGATGCTCCCGATGACGGGCGGGATCGTCGGCGCCTCGGTCGTCGCGGGCCACCTCATCGGCCGCGGCGGCCGCCACCGGATCTACCCGGTGCTCGGCTGCGCGCTGTCCGGCACCGGAATGTGGCTGCTCTCGCGGCTCGAAGCCGACACGCCCTGGCTGCACTTCGGGGTGTGGACGGCCGTGCTCGGCGCCGGGATCGGCCTGGTCATGCCGGTACTGGTCCTCGCCGCGCAGAACTCCGCGCACCCGCGCGACCTGTCCGCCGCGACCGGCGCCCACACCTGCTTCCGGCAGCTCGGCGGCGCCGTCGCGGTGGCGGTCCTCGGCACGCTCCTCGCCGAACGGCTCGCCCGGTCCCCCGCCGGGCGCCCGCCCGCCGGGACCGGGCTGCCCGATCCCGGGTCCGCGACCCCGCGCCTGATCCACGCGCTGCCCGCGGAGCTGCGCGAGGGCTACGCCGCGGCGTACACCGACGCGATGCCGCGGCTCTTCCTGTACCTGGTGCCGGTGCTCGTCCTGGGCCTGCTCGTCGCCTGCTTCCTCAAGGAGAAACCCCCGGCGCCCCACGACGCCCCCGCCGCGGCCCCGGAGACCGTCCCGCCCACCGCCCCGGCCGGCACGCGGGCCCCCTCGATCCCCGGCGCCCGCTCGCCGTACGCCGCCGGGGTCACCGTCCACGGCACCGTGCGGCACCCCGACGGCACCGCCGTGCCCCGCGCCGCCCTCACCCTCGTCGACGTCGCCGGGCGGCAGATCGGGCGGGGCGCGAGCGTCGAGGACGGCCGGTACGCGCTGCCGGCGCCCGCACCGGGTTCGTACGTGCTGATCGCGGCGGCCGGCGGGCACCAGCCGCAGGCGGCCGGCGTCACCGTCGGCGAGCGGCCCGTGGAGCTGGACGTGGTGCTCGGCGTGGCGGGACGGCTGGCCGGGAAGGTGGTCACGGCGGACGGCGTGCCGGTGCGGCA
Organism: Streptomyces beigongshangae; assembly: GCF_019710745.1. GTDB lineage: Bacteria > Actinomycetota > Actinomycetes > Streptomycetales > Streptomycetaceae > Streptomyces > Streptomyces beigongshangae. The sequence goes on along the minus strand of NZ_JAHKJW010000035.1, from coordinate 10,184 downwards.
CGCGACCGTCACGCTCACCGACGCGCACGGCGAGGTGGTCGCCGCCACGCGCAGCGGACCGGAGGGCGGCTACGGCATCACGGAGCTGACGGCGGGGGAGTACACGCTGGCCGCGAGCGCTCCGGACTTCCGGCCGGCCGCCCTGCCCGTCGGTGTGCGGGCCGCCCGGGAGACCCGCCAGGACGTCGAGCTCACGGGCGGGGCGCTGCTGCGGGGGACCGTACGGGCCGGCGGGGGGCGGCCCGTCGAGGACGCGCGGGTGACGCTGCTCGACGCGACGGGCAGGACGGTGGGGACGCTGACCACCGGCGGCGACGGGGCGTTCCGGTTCGCCGACCTGTCCCCGGGGGAGTACACGGTGATCGCCGCGGGGTACCCGCCGGTGGCCACCGTGCTGCGGGTGGCCGGGGGCGGGCGGACCGAACGGGATCTGCGGCTGGGGCACCAGGACTGAGGGCGGCCCCGGGCCCTTGGGACGCGCCGGCCCCGGGCCCTTCGGGACGCGCCGGCCCCGGGCCCTTCGGGACGCGCCGGGGCCCGGTTCCTGACGGGGTGTCGGGGCGCCGGTGTGCGCCGGGGCCATTTCACCGATTGGCACACATGGCCACCGGGCGTAGCCGTACCGTGGTTGTCGTGGCGGTGCAGATCTTGCGGACCGTGGGAGAGAGGCATGGGCCATGGACCGTGGCAGCGAGAAGGGCGTGCCTCCCGGCTCTGTGAACGGCCCTGCGACCGGCTCCCCGGCCGGTCCCGCGACCGGCTCCGGGACCGGTGACGGGGCCGCGGCGGGACGGATTCCGCTGGCCGTGGTCGTGGTGGACCGTGCGGGACTGGTCTCGCACTGGAGCCGGGGCGCCCGCCGCCTCTTCGGTACCGCGCGGGAGGAGGCCGTCGGCCGTCCCGTCGTCGACCTGCTGCCCGTCTCCGGCGCCCTGCCCGAGGACGGGGAGGACGCGCCCTACGGGGCGTACGCCGCGTACGACGGGCTCGGACCCGACCTCGAATCCTCCCTCGACGGACGGCTGTTCTACCCGGCCGCGGGCCGCGCCCGGCTGACGGCGGCCGGCGGCGACCGGATCGACGTCCTGTGGTGGGCCTATCCCCTGGTGAGGCCGGGCCCGGAACGGCTGCTGGTCCTCGCCGCCGACGCGGGCGCGCTGCGCCACGGGGACGGCGGCGCGGGGCCGGTCGTGGAGCGCGTCGCGCCCGGGTTCGCCCTGCACACCGACTTCCCCGGCGCCGAGGAACTGGCGCGCGGACTGCCCGAGATCCTGCCGAGCATGAGCGTCGGCGAGAGCGCCCGCATCGTCGACCAGGTGCTCGAACTGGGCTATCCGGTCCTGGAGTTCAGTCAGAACGACCGCGTTCCCGTCACCCCCGACTGGGGCGTGCCCCGGCGTACCGAACGCAAGGCGCGCCGGGAGCGGGCGGCCGCGGCCGCCGCGTCGGGCGAGCCCCTCCCGCAGGACGCCGGGGACGAGGGCCAGGACCTGGAGTACGCGGCCGTCCGGGAGCGGCTGGAGTTCCTGAACGAGGTCAGCGGCCGCATCGGCACCTCGCTCGACCTGTCCCGCACCGTCGCCGAGGTCAGCCGGGCCGTCGTCCCGCGCTTCACCGACGTGGCCGGGACCTATCTGCGCGAGCAGGTCGTCGCCGGTGAGGGCTTCCCCGAGGGCGTGCCCGACACGACCACCCTGTGGCACCGGGTCGCGGTGGAGCACACGGACGAGCCGGGCCGCTGGGACGACGTCGTGCCGGTCGGCGAGGCCATGCCGTTCCCGGCGCACACCCCGTTCTTCCAGTGCATGACCAGCGGGGAGCCCGTCCTCGTCCCCCGCATCAGCGAGCAGCTGGGGCACATGATCGCCGCGCAGTTCGAGAAGCGCGACATCCGGCCCCTGATCACCGGCCGCTCCATGCTGGTCGTACCGCTCAAGGCCCGCAACGTCGTCCTCGGCTTCATGATCCTGCTGCGCCACCCGGAGCGCGTCGAGTTCAACGACATGGACCGCGTCACCGGCGCCGAACTCGCCGCGCGCGCCGGGCTCGTGCTCGACAACGCCCGCATGTACACGTACCAGGAGAGCGTCGCCGAGACCCTCCAGGACAGCATGCTGCCGCACATCGCCCCGCGGATGTCCGGCTGCGACATCGCCACCCGCTACCTGCCGGGCACGCTGCTCGGGCGGGTCGGCGGCGACTGGTTCGACTCGGTCAAACTGCCCGGCTCGCGGACGGCGCTCGTCGTCGGCGACGTGATGGGACACGGTCTCAACTCGGCCGCGATGATGGGGCAGCTGCGCACCGCCGTGCAGACCATGGCGGCCCTCGACCTGCCGCCCGCGCAGCTGCTGCGCAGCCTCGACGACCTGGCGCAGCGGCTCGGTGAGCACTACCTCGCGACCTGTCTGTACGCGATCTACGACCCCATCGCGGGTGAGCTGGAGATCGCCAACGCGGGACACGTCCCGCCCGTGCTGGTCCGCGCCGAGGACGGTCGCAGCGATCTCCTCGACCTGCCGACCGGCGCGCCCGTCGGTGTCGGCGGAGTGCCCTTCGAGTCGGTCCGGGTGCGGGTGGCGCCCGGCGACCGGCTCGTGATGTGCACCGACGGCCTGGTCGAGGTGCGCGGCGAGGACATCGCTGTCGGGCTCGCCGCGCTCTGCGCGTCCGCGGCCCATCCGGCCGCGTCCATGGACGACGCCTGCGACACCATCATCCGCGCCCTCGCCGCGACCTTCTCGGCGGCGGGCCGCGGCGGGCGCAAGGACGACGTGGCGCTCCTGATGGCGCGGCTCAACGGCATCGAGCCCGAGGACGTCGCCGAGTGGCGGATCGGGCACGACCCGCGGGAGGTCGGCAGGGCGCGCGCCGCGGTCCGCGAACAGCTCCATGTATGGGGTCTCGCCTCGCTGGGCGGGACGACCGAGCTGCTGGTGAGCGAGCTCGTCACCAACGCCGTACGGCACTCCCGCGGCCGGCCGGTCGGCCTCAGGCTGGTCAGGGGCGACACCCTGCTCTGCGAGGTGGACGACGACGACCACACCCTGCCGACACTGCTCAGCGCCGGAGCGCTCGACGAGGCCGGGCGGGGGATGCGCGTGGTCAGCACGCTGGCGCGCGAGTGGGGGACCAGCCGGACCGCCTCCGGCAAGACGGTGTGGTGCGAGCTGACCGTGCCGCGGCGCCGGGTCTGAGGGCCCGCCCCCTCGCGCACGGCACCGCGCCGGGGGCGCACAGCGGCGTACGGGTGTCGTGGGTGCCATGAAGGTGCGCGAAGGTGCGCGCCGTGTCCTTGTCGCTTCGCGCCGGGCGCGGTAGACCGGACTGCCCGTCACTTTCCGGCGGTCCGCCGACGGTCCGCTGCCGCACCCTGGGGAGCCGGTATGAGTGTGACCAGTCGGTACAGAGAGGCGTGGGAGGGCTTCTGGCGCGAGGCTCCCGCCGGGCAGGGGGCCGTTTTCTGGGACGCCGCGCCCGCGGTCACCGCGCGGGTCCACCTCGCGCTGTTCGAGCCGCACCTGACCGCGCCCGGGCTGCCCCTCGTGGACCTCGGCTGCGGCAACGGCACACAGACGCGGTTCCTCGCCGACCGGTACCCGCGGGTGGTCGGCGCCGACCTGTCGGCCGCCGCCCTGGACCACGCCCGGCTGGCGGATCCGGCGGGGCAGGCGTCCTACCGGCTGTTCGACGCGGTGGAGCGGGCCGAGGCGGAGATGCTGCATGCCGAACTGGGCGACGCGAACGTCTATGTGCGGGGGGTCCTGCACCAGTGCGAGGAGGGCGACCGGCAGTCGCTCGTCGACGGGATCGCCACGCTGGTGGGTGACCGGGGGCGGGCGTTCGTCGTCGAGCCGTCCGAGGCGGCGGGGGCGCTGCTGCGGGGGCTCGCGCGGGAGCGCGGGGGGCCGCCGGCGAAGCTCGCGCCCGTCTTCCGGCACGGGATCGCGCCGGGGGAGGTGGCCGACGCCGCCGTCCCCGGGTACCTGCGGGCCGCGGGGCTCGTGGTGCTGGCGGAAGGAGGGCTGCCGCTCGTCACCACGGAGTGCCGTGCGGACGGTTCCGCGATCGAACTGCCTTCGCGGTGGGTCGTGGTGCGGCGGGGGTGAGGGGGTGCGAAGGGAGTGGGTGCGGGGCGGTGGGGGCGAAGGGGCGGGCGCGGGTCGGTGAGGGCCGGGTGCGCAGTTCCCCGCGCCCCTTCGGGGCTCCAGGGGGACCGCGGCCCCTGTACCCAGGAGGGGGTATGTGACATAGTACTGGCGTGAGTAAGGCGCTGACCTGCGATGTCGTTGTTGTCGGGGCCGGGATGGTGGGGGCGGCCTGCGCTCTGTACGCCACCCGGGCCGGGCTGCGTGCCGTGGTGGTGGACCGCGGACCCGTCGGCGGCGGCACCACCGGGGCCGGGGAGGGCAACCTGCTCGTCTCCGACAAGGAACCCGGCCCCGAACTCGAACTCGCGCTGCTCTCCGGCCGGCTGTGGGCCGGCCTGGCCGCCGAGCCCGGTGTGGGGGAGTCCGTCGAGTACGAGGCCAAGGGCGGCCTCGTCGTCGCCTCCGCCTCCGAAGGGCTGACGGCGCTCGAAGGGCTCGCCGCCGCGCAGCGCGCCGCCGGGGTGGAGGCCGTGCCCGTCGCGCCCGACCGGCTCCACGACCTCGAACCGTACCTGGCGCCGGGGCTCGCCGGCGGTGTGCTCTACCCGCAGGACGCCCAGGTGATGCCGGCCCTCGCGGCCGCCCGTCTCCTCCGGCTCGCCCGCACGGCAGGTGCCCGCCTGCGGACCGGCCGGCCGGTCACGCAGGTGCTGCGCACGGCCTCGGGGGCGGTGCGCGGTGTCCGTACCCCGCACGGCGACATCCACGCGCCCGCGGTCGTCAACGCCGCCGGGACCTGGGGCGGGGAGGTCGCCGCGCTGGCCGGGGTGTCCCTGCCGGTGCTGCCCCGGCGCGGCTTCGTCCTGGTCACCGAGCCACTGCCGCCCAGGGTGCGCCACAAGGTGTACGCGGCGGACTACGTGGCCGACGTGGCCAGCGACTCGGCGGCCCTCCAGACCTCCCCGGTGGTCGAGGGCACGGCGGCGGGACCGGTACTGATCGGGGCCAGCCGGGAACGGATCGGCTTCGACCGTTCCTTCTCACTGCCCGTCACCCGGCGGCTCGCGGCGGAGGCGACCCTGCTGTTCCCCTTCCTGGAGCGGGTGCGGGCCCTGCGCGCCTACCAGGGCTTCCGGCCGTACCTGCCCGACCACCTGCCCGCCGTCGGGCCCGACGCGCGCGTGCCCGGCCTCTTCCACGCGTGCGGGCACGAGGGCGCGGGGATCGGACTCGCCACGGGGACCGGCCATCTGATCGCCCAGGTGCTCACGGACCGGGCACCGGACCTGGACCTCACGCCGTTCCGCCCGGACCGCTTCCCCGACACGTCGCCGGCCTTTCCCGGCACGTCTGCGGCCTTTCCCGACACGTCCCCCGAGGAGGGCCCATGAGGCCGCGCACCCCCGCCAGACTCGTCCGGGCCCGGCCGGAGCCCTCCTTCACGGTCACCTTCGACGGGCGGGAGATCACCGTCCTGCCCGGCCGGACGATCGCCGCCGCCCTGTGGTCGGCGGGTGTGGTGTCCTGGCGCACGACCCGGGACAGGGGCGAACCGCGCGGTGTCTTCTGCGGCATCGGCGTGTGCTTCGACTGTCTGCTGACCGTCAACGGGCGGCCCAACCAGCGCGCCTGCCTGGTGCGCGCGGAACCCGGTGACGTCATCCGCACCCAGGAAGGGACCGGACACGATGACTGAACGACCCGGCCTCGTGGTGATCGGCGCGGGCCCCGCCGGGCTCGCCGCCACCCTCGCCGCCGCCGCGCGCGGCGTGCGGGTGACCCTCGTGGACGCCGCCCCGGAGGCGGGCGGGCAGTTCCACCGGCAGCCCGGTGCCGGCCTGGGCGCCCGCCGCACCCGGGCCCTGCACCACGGATGGCGCACCTGGGAACGGCTGCGCGACGGCCTCGCGGCGCACATCGCGGCAGGACGGGTCACCCACCTGGCCGACCACCACGTGTGGTGCGTGGAGGGGGCGCGGGGCGCGTTCACCGCGCACGCCCTGCTCGGGCCCGGCCAGGAGGAGTCCGTCGCGGTCCGTGCCGACGCCGTGCTCCTCGCGACCGGCGGGTACGAGAAGGTGCTGCCCTTCCCCGGCTGGACCCTCCCCGGGGTCGTCACCGCGGGCGGGGCGCAGGCCATGCTCAAGGGCGGACTCGTGCTGCCGGGGCGTACCGCCGTGGTCGCCGGGACGGGGCCGCTCCTGCTGCCCGTGGCCGTCGGGCTGGCCGACGCCGGGGCGAAGGTGGCCGCCCTGGTGGAGTCCGCCGACCCCAGGGCCTTCGTACGCCACGCCCGGGTCCTCGCCGCCCACCCGGACAAGCTCGCCGAAGGGGCGCGCTACGCCGCACGGCTGGCCCGGCACCGGGTCGGCGTGCACGTCCGCCACACCGTCGTCGCGGCGCACGGCACCGGCCGGCTCGACGCCGTGACCGTGGCCGCGCTCGACGCCGACGGGCGGGTCAGGGACGGCAGCGAGCGGCGCATCCCCTGCGACAGCCTCGCCGTCGGGCACGGCATGCTCCCGCACACCGACCTCGCCGAGACGCTCGGCTGCCGCCTCGACGGGACGGGCGTCGCCGTGGACGACGAGCAGCGCACCGACGTCCCGGGGGTCTGGGCCGCCGGCGAGACCACCGGGATCGGCGGCGCGGCGCTCTCGCTCGCCGAGGGGCGGATCGCGGGACTGTCCGTCGCGGCACGGCTGGACTCGCGGGCACCCGAGCCGGGTTCGTACGCGGAGGCCGCCGGGGCACGCGCCGGGCTGCGGGAGTTCTTCGCGGTCGTCGACCGCGTCTGCGCGCCGCCCGCCCGCTGGACCGAGCGGGTCGGGGACGACACCCAGGTGTGCCGCTGCGAGGAGGTGTCCGCCGCCGCCGTCCGGGAGGCCGTCGACGGACTCGGCGCCGGCGACGTACGCACCGTGAAACTGCTGACCCGCGCCGGGATGGGCTGGTGCCAGGGCCGGATGTGCGGCCCGGCGGTGGCGGGGCTCACGGGCTGCCCGCCGACGCCCGCACGACGGCCGTTCGCCCGTCCCGTGCCCCTGGGCGTGCTGGCCCGCGAACCCGACGCCTCCCCCTGACCCGCCCCGCACACACGGACACGCACACACGGACACGCACGCACGCGCCCGACACGTACGCCCTACGGACCCCATGGATCGGATGGAACCCTCATGACCGGCAACCGCCCCTGGCACGGCGTCCTCGTCGCCACCGCGCTCCCGCTCAAGGCCGACCTCTCCGTCGATTACGACGCCTACGCCGACCACTGCGCCTGGCTCGTCGCGCAGGGCTGCGACGGTGTCGTCCCGAACGGCTCGCTCGGCGAGTACCAGGTGCTGACGCCCGAGGAGCGCGCCAGGGTCGTGGAGACGGCCGTGGCGGCGGTCGGCGGCTCGCGCGTCATGCCCGGCGTCGCCGCCTACGGCTCGGCCGAGGCCCGCCGCTGGGCCGAGCAGGCGCGCGACGCCGGCTGCGCCTCCGTGATGCTGCTGCCCCCGAACGCCTACCGGGCCGACGAGCGCTCGGTCCTCGCCCACTACGCCGAGGTCGCGAAGGCGGGCCTGCCGGTCGTGGCGTACAACAACCCGATCGACACCAAGGTCGACCTGGTGCCCGAACTGCTCGCGAGGCTGCACGGCGAGGGGTACGTCCACGGCGTCAAGGAGTTCTCCGGCGATGTGCGCCGCGCCTACCGCATCGCCGAACTCGCCCCGGAACTGGACCTGCTGGTCGGCGCCGACGACGTCCTGCTGGAGCTGGCGGTCGCGGGCGCCAGGGGCTGGGTCGCCGGCTACCCGAACGCGCTGCCCGCCGCGTCGGTCGAGCTGTACCGCGCCGCCGTGCGGGGCGACCTCGGCACCGCGCTGCCCCTCTACCGTCAACTGCACGCACTGCTGCGCTGGGACTCCCAGGTGGAGTTCGTCCAGGCGATCAAGCTGTCGATGGACATCGCCGGCCGGTACGGCGGCCCGGTGCGCCCGCCCCGCACGCCGCTGCGGGCCGACCAGGAGGCCGCCGTCCGGGCCGCCACGGAGAAGGCCCTCGCCGCCGGGCTCGGCTGAACTCGTCCGAAGGGGACAGCACCATGCGCAGCAGACTCGTCCTGCACGCCGTCGACTCGCACACCGAGGGCATGCCGACCCGGGTGGTCACCGGAGGTATCGGCACGATCCCCGGCGCGACCATGAACGAGCGGCGGCTGTACTTCCGTGAACACCGCGACGACATCAAGCAGTTGCTGATGAACGAGCCGCGCGGCCACGCGGCGATGAGCGGCGCGGTCCTCCAGCCCGCCACCCGCCCCGACTGCGACTACGGCGTCCTCTACATCGAGGTGTCGGGCTACCTCCCGATGTGCGGGCACGGGACCATCGGGGTCGCGACCGTCCTGGTGGAGACCGGCATGGTCGAGGTCGTGGAGCCGGTGACGACCATCCGGCTCGACACCCCGGCCGGACCCGTCGTCGCGGAGGTCGAGGTCAGGGACGGGGCGGCCCGGTCGGTCACGCTCAGGAACGTGCCGTCCTTCGCCGTCGCCCTCGACCGCGAGATCCGGCTCGCCGACGGCCGGACGGTGACCTACGACCTCGCGTACGGCGGCAACTTCTACGCGATCCTGCCGCTCGAACAGTTCGGGCTGCCCTTCGACCGGGCCCGCAAGGACGACATCCTCGCCGCCGGCCTGTCCCTGATGGACGCCGTCAACGCGCAGGAGGAGCCCGTCCACCCGGAGGACCCCTCCATCAGCGGCTGCCACCACGTGCAGCTGACCGCCCCCGGCTCGACGGCACGGCACTCGCGGCACGCGATGGCCATCCACCCGGGGTGGTTCGACCGCTCGCCCTGCGGCACGGGCACCAGCGCCCGCATGGCACAGTTGCACGCGCGCGGCGAACTCCCCCTGGACACGGAGTTCGTGAACGAGTCCTTCATCGGCACCCACTTCACCGGCCGCCTCCTCGGCACCACCGAGGTGGCCGGGACGCCGGCCGTCCTGCCCAGCTTCACCGGGCGGGCCTGGGTGACCGGCACCGCCCAGTACCTGCTCGACCCCGACGACCCGTTCCCGGCGGGCTTCGTCCTCTGAAACCGCACCGCTCCCGAAACCGCACGACCTCCACCGCCCGTCCCGAGGAGACCGACCGATGGCCGCCCAGCGCCCCAGCGCCCCCGCCCTGCCCACGCTCGGCGGCAAGAGGCCCAGCTACCGCGAGCGTGTCGCGGACGCCCTGCGGGCCGCGCTCGTCGCGGGGGAACTGCGGCCCGGCGAGGTCCACTCCGCGCCGGCCCTCGCCACCCGCTTCGGCGTCTCCGCCACCCCGGTCCGCGAGGCCCTGCTGGACCTCGTCAAGGAGGGCCTGGTCGACACCGTGCCCAACAAGGGCTTCCGGGTCACCGCGGTCTCCGAGAAGCAGCTCGACGAGTACACGCACATCCGCTCGCTCATCGAGATCCCCACCACCGCGGGCCTCGCCGGTACCGCCGACCCCGGCGACCTGGAGGCCCTGCGCCCCGTCGCGCGGGAGATCGTCACGGCCGCCGCGGCCGGCGACCTCATCGCGTACGTGGAGGCGGACGTCCGCTTCCACCTCGGTCTGCTCGCACTGGCGGGCAACGAACACCTGGTCGAGGTCGTCGGCGACCTCCGCAAGCGCTCCCGGCTCTACGGTCTGCACGCCCTCGTCGAGGCGGGCCGCCTGGAGGCATCGGCGGAGGAGCACCTGGAGATCCTGGACGCGCTCGCCGCCCGCGACGAGGAGGCGGTGCGCGCCGTCATGACGCGCCACCTCGGGCACGTACGGGGGCTGTGGGCGGCCGGGTGACCCGGTCGGGCGACATACCGCCCGACCGCCCCCCGCCGGCCGTGCCCGCGTGCTCTCCTGGGGGCGCCCCAGGAGCTCCGGGAGGACGCACGGTGAGCAAGCGCATCCACGGGACGGTGGCCGCCGTCGCCGTCGCCCTGGCCATGAACGCCCTGGCCCTCCACGCCCCGGGTGCCTCCGCGGAGCCCCCGGCCGCGGAGCCCCCGGCCGCGGCGGGCGCGCGCCCGGCGGCGAACGCGCCCGGCCACGTCCTGCTGAGCGCGGC
>NZ_JAHKJW010000034.1 GCF_019710745.1 Streptomyces beigongshangae | reverse complement strand
CCCCGGTCCCGACCGCGCCGGCGGCGCGCGCGACGGGCCCCGAGGCGGGCGCCGCCGGGCGGTCCTGGCCGGGCGCCCCCGTCAGCGCACCGCCCAGCACGAGGCATCCCGCGACGACCCCGACCGTCGTCCACGGCGACGAGACGTCACGCCGGGCCGAACCGCCTCCCGCACCGCCTCCCGCACCACCCTGCGCCTCGTCCCCCGTCCCGGCCGTCATCCCGCCCCCGTTCCGGCCTTCGTCCCGGACGTCGATTGCCGCTTCGTGCCGCGTTTCCCGCCGCTTTCCATGCCGTCACTGTGCGTCAATATGAAGAGCACACCCCGCCACCACCCCGACACGAAAAGTCCGGTGCGGGCAGGGTTCACACCGATGGCCCCGGGTGCGACGCTGTGATCATGAGCCGTATCGAAGCCCGACCCGACGAAGACACCGTGGCGGCGGCGACGGTGACGCCGGGCAGCCTCGCCGAGCGTCTCCTGGCGGGCCTGCCGGCCGAGGCCGTCCTCACCGACCCGGACGTCACCAGCTCGTACGCCCACGACATGGCCAGCTTCTGCGAGGCGGGCACCCCGGCCGCCGTCGTGCTGCCGCGCACCGTCGAACAGGTCCAGCACGTCATGCGCGTCGCCACCGCGCTGCGCGTACCGGTCGTCCCGCAGGGCGCCCGTACGGGCCTGTCCGGGGCCGCCAACGCCTCCGAGGGCTGCATCGTGCTCTCCCTGGTCAAGATGGACCGGATCCTGGAGATCAGCCCGGTCGACCGGATCGCGGTGGTCGAGCCGGGCGTCGTCAACGCCACGCTCTCCCGCGCCGTGGGCGAACACGGCCTGTACTACCCGCCGGACCCCTCCAGCTGGGAGATGTGCACCATCGGCGGCAACATCGGCACGGCCTCCGGCGGCCTGTGCTGCGTGAAGTACGGGGTGACGGCCGAGTACGTCCTCGGCCTGGACGTCGTCCTGGCCGACGGACGCCTGATGTCCACCGGCCGCCGCACGGCGAAGGGCGTCGCCGGATACGACCTGACGCGCCTCTTCGTCGGCTCGGAGGGCTCGCTCGGCATCGTCGTCGGGGCGGTCCTCGCCCTGAAGCCGCAGCCGCCGCAACAGCTGGTGCTGGTGGCGGAGTTCGCGTCCGCGACGGCGGCCTGCGACGCGATCTGCCGGATCATGGAGGGCGGCCACGTGCCGTCCCTCCTCGAACTGATGGACCGCACGACGGTGAAGGCCGTCAACGACATGGCGCACATGGGCCTGCCGGAGAGCACCGAGGCCCTGCTCCTCGCCGCCTTCGACACCCCCGACCCGGGCACCGACCTGGCGGCGGTCGGCGCGCTGTGCGAGGCGGCCGGCGCCACCCAGGTCGTACCGGCGGAGGACGCGGCCGAGTCGGAACTGCTCCTGCAGGCCCGCCGGATGTCCCTGACCGGGCTGGAGGCGGTCAAGGGCACGACGATGATCGACGACGTGTGCGTCCCCCGCTCCCGGCTGGCCGAGATGCTCGAAGGGGTCGACCGGATCGCCGCGAAGCACCGGCTGACCATCGGGGTCGTCGCCCACGCCGGCGACGGCAACACCCACCCGACCGTCTGCTTCGACGCGGGCGACCCGGACGAGTCCCGGCGTGCCCGCGAGTCCTTCGAGGAGATCATGGCCCTCGGCCTGGAACTGGGTGGCACGATCACCGGCGAGCACGGCGTGGGCGTCCTCAAGAAGGAGTGGCTGGCGCGCGAGATCGGCCCGGTCGGCGTCGAGATGCAGCGGGCGGTCAAGGCGGCCTTCGACCCGCTGCACCTCCTCAACCCGGGCAAGCTCTTCTGAACCCGCGCCCGGCCCCCTCCACGGAGAAGTCCGTACGACCCGTACGACCCGTACGACCCGTACGACACGTGCGACCCGTGCGACCCGTACGGGTGGTGGGGGCGCGGCGCCCGGAGCGCCGCGCCGGTCCGTGGAAGTCCCCCGGGAAGGCCCCGCCGCCCCCGGGGCCCCTGTACCCCGCGGCCCCGGGAGAGTGTGGGGGAACTCCGCTCGAAGGGGGTGGGTACGCCGGGAGCGGGGGTGTCGGTTGCGCCGGTCTGATAGATGTGGACGCTCAACACGACCCCCGAGCAGATACGGGACGACGGACATGAGCGCCCCAACCCCGGCCCCCGGCGATGACAGGCCCCGCGAGGGGTACTACCCGGACCCGTCCATTCCTGGTTATGTCCGGTACTGGAACGGCGCCTCCTGGGTGCCGGGCACCAGCCGGCCGGCGCCGGCCGGCGGTGAACCGATCCCGTCGCCCGCGGGCGCGCGGCCCGCACCCGTGTCCACGGAGGAGACGGGCCCGCACTTCTTCGACGAGGACCCGCCGGCCGCGGCGCCGTCGCCCGCCGACGCGCAGCACGGCAGCCGCCCCGAGCCGGCCACCGCGTGGGGCGCCGACCGCTCCCGGCAGACCGGCTTCGGCGGCGATCCGGACCGCCGGGTCCGCTGGGGTTCACCGGACCCGCGCGACCCGCGCGCGGCACCGGACCCCGCGGCCCAGCAGGCGGAGCCGCCACAGGCCGCACAGCCCGTGCAGGCCGCGCAGTCCGCACACCCCTCGCAGCCCGAGGGGAAGTCGGAGCACACGGACGGCACGGCCACGTTCCACGGGCCGCCGCCCGGTCCCGGAGGGGACTCGGGGACGCCCGCGCCTTCGGCCGACGGCGGGACCGTGGTGTTCCGCAGGCCCACGGGACCCGTACGCCCCGCCGGGACCGCCGGATCGGCCGGTGCGATGGGCGCCGGGCGCGCGCACGTCGCCGGACGCGCGCAGAACCCGGTCCCGAACACCTCGGGCGCTTCGGGCGCCGCCGAAGCCGCAGGCGCCGCAGGCACCGCTGCCGCCTCCGGCCCCCGCCTGCCCGGCGTCCCCGGCTCCCGCGAACCCCTCCCCTCCGAGGGCACGATGGCCTTCAGGACCAGGTCGCCGCGCACGGGGCAGCGGCTCACCGCGGCCCAGGCCCGCGGCCTGGTCCCGGAACCCGGGACCCCGGGGCAGCCGGGCTCCGCGTTCGCCGCCCCGGCCGCCCCCGCCTCCCCGACGACACCCGCGGCACCCACGACACCCGCGGCGCAGGGAGCCTCCGCGGCGCCCGCCGCCCCCGCCGGCCCGCAGCAGCAGCCCGCGCCCGCGCCCACGGTGCCCCCGCAGTCCCACGCCCAGGCGCCCATGAGCGCGGGCCCCGGCGGCGGGCAGCCCTCCTGGGCCCAGCAGGTGCACCGGCTGGCCGGACCGGACGACGACCAGCCCGTCGTGCCGTGGAAGCCGGTGCGCGAGGACCCGTTCCAGGCGGCGGCCCGCTCGCAGGCGAACGCGCGTCCGGCGGGGCTCGGCAAGCGGTTCGCCGCCCGCCTCGTCGACACGCTCGTGCTGACCGCGGTCACCGGTGCGGCGGCCGTACCGCTGGGCGCCAGGGCCGTCGACCACGTCAACGGGAAGATCGACGCGGCCAAGGCATCCGGCGAGACGGTCACGGTGTGGCTGCTGGACGGCACGACCGCGCTCTACCTGGGCATCGTGCTCGGCGTCCTGGTCGTCTTCGGCGTCCTCTACGAGGCACTGCCCACCGCGAAGTGGGGCCGCACCCTCGGGAAGAGGCTGTTCGGCCTCCAGGTGCGGGACATCGAGGGGGGCGAGCCGCCCACGTTCGCCCTCGCCCTGCGCCGCTGGCTCGTCTACAGCGTCCCGGGCGTCCTCGCCATCGGTGCCGTGGGTGTCGTGTGGGGCCTGTTCGACCGCCCGTGGCGCCAGTGCTGGCACGACAAGGCGGCCCATACGTTCGTCGCGGGCTGACGGGTAATCCGGACGGCCGTCCCCCATTGCACGGTCCGGGGGTTCGCGGTCGACTCGGGGCATGAGCACCGAGCCGCCGCCCCCTCCCGACGACGATCCGTTCCGGAAGCCGCCGGACGGGGACCCGTTCCGGAAGCAGCCGCCCGGTCCCGGGGAGGGCGGCGGTTCCCCCCACGACCCGCCGTACGGCCCTCCGCACGACGACCGGCCCCCGCCGCCGGGCGCGGGTTCCCCGTACGGAGCCCCGCCGCCGGGCGCCGGTCCCCCGTACGGGGGACCGCCACCGCCCCGCGGCGGCGGTGACCCCTACGGCGGCGGCCCGTACGCCACCGATCCGCTCGCCGGGATGCCACCGCTCGCCGACAGCGGCAGACGCGTGCTCGCCCGGATCGTCGACATGGTCCTGGTGGCCGTCGTGGTGTGGCTGCTGACGTGGGGCTTCGGCGTCAGCGAGTACGACACGGACGCCGACAGCATCCAGTACGGCAATTCCTTCGGGCAGTCCCTGATCGCCCTGCTGCTCTACCTCGGTTACGACACGTTCATGACGTCCAGGTCGGGACAGACCCTCGGCAAGAAGTGGCTGCACCTGCGGGTGGCGAACCTCGACGACGGCTCCACGCCCTCCGTGCGGACCAGTCTGGTCCGGGCCCTGGTGCTGTGGGTGCCGTTCGCGTTCTGCTGCGCCTGCATCTGGACCGCCGTCGCGGGCGGCTGGAGCTTCGTCGACAAGCCGTACAAGCAGGGGCTGCACGACAAGGCGGCCAGGACGGTGGTCGTCAGCACCGGCTGACCGCCCACCGTCCTGGCCGCCCGGCGCGTTCGCCCACCGGCTCGGACGGGTTCGTCCACGGGCTCAGGCGCGTTCGCGCACCGGCTCGGACGAACGCGCGGCGGAGACGGTCTCGCGCTGTACCGGAACACGCTGTTCCGTGACGGCGCCGGACGGGGGAGACGTGGGGGCGGTGGCCCTGGGCGCGGGGACCGTCATGGCCACGAGGAGGCCGAGCGCGAGGGCGGAGAGCGCTATGACCACGACTCCCACGCCCGAACTCGTCTGTGACAGCAGCAGCATGGCGAGCGTCGAGAGGATCACGGTGCAGGAACCGTAGGCGAGCTGTGCGGCGGTCGGACGAGGCATGGCATTCCGTCCTCGGGTGGGGAGCTCCCCCCGGGTGCCTCTCGCGATGGGGGAGGTGGCGGATGGGAATCAGGGGTGAGACAACGGTGTCGATCAGCAAATCACCGGAAAACCGGCGCGCCGCCAAACGACTCTATTCGCCTGTCTGCCCGAGGGGAACGAGCAGTAAGCGTGAGCTGACCCACGGTGCCGGTGCACGGGGGGGCGCACTGAATCATCGGATCCGACAACCCGGCAGGTGGACGCGCCTGTTGAGCGGTACACGGACCGGCCGCCGACGGACCGCCGGTGCGTGTCCCACCGGGCCGCCGGTACATATCCCACTTGATCTGTCCAAGTCAAGGTCTGTCTTTTCTCGGCCAACTCCGATCGAATGTCGTCACTTGTGACGCGCACAGAGTGCGCGCGGACTCCATGACCTGGACACCCTCCTTCCGCGCGCCCGGGCGCGAGGGAGGACTGCCTCAAGTGATCAGCAGACCATGGACGTTCAGAGCAGCCGCGGTGGGTGTGGCGATGGCAGCGGCCGCCGCCACGTTCTCGACCTTCGCGGTGGCACAGGCCGCCGACGCCGGCGACCGGCCGGCCGCGGCCGCGAACCGGCAGGACCCGGCGCCCGCCGGCGACGGTGCCGGGCACGGACACGGACACGAGCGCGAGCACGACCTCAAGGGCCCCCTGACCGACCGCCAGGAAGCCCAGCGCGAAGAGGCCCTCAAGAAGGTCCTCTCCGGTGACGCGAAGGTCGCCGAGCGCGACGGTTCGCGGGTCGTCAAGCTCCAGGACGGCAAGTACGTGGAGCTCGGCCGGGAGAAGACCGACCAGATCTTCACGATCCTCGTGGAGTTCGGCGACAAGGTGGACAGCCGCTACGGCGGCACCCCCGGCCCGCTGCACAACCGGATAGCCGAGCCGGACCGTGCCGAGGACAACAGCACGGCCTGGCAGGCGGATTACAACCGGGAGCACTTCGAGGAGCTCTACTTCGGCACCGGCAAGGGTGTCGAGTCGATGAAGAAGTACTACGAGAAGCAGTCCTCGGGCCGCTACTCCATCGACGGCGCGGTCTCCGACTGGGTCAAGGTGCCCTACAACGAGGCCCGCTACGGCTCCAACAAGTGCGACCCCGACACCTGCGCGTGGAACGCCGTCGCCGACGGTGTCACCGCCTGGGTCGACGCCCAGAAGGCGGCCGGCAAGTCCGACGCCGACATCAGGTCCGAGCTGTCCGCCTACGACAAGTGGGACCGCAACGACTTCGACGGCGACGGCGACTTCAACGAGTCCGACGGCTACATCGACCACTTCCAGATCGTGCACGCCGGCGAGGACGAGTCCGCGGGCGGCGGCGCCCAGGGCGAGGACGCCATCTGGGCCCACCGCTGGTACGCGTTCGGCACCGACGCAGGCGCCACCGGTCCCGAGGGCAACAAGATGGGCGGCGCGCAGATCGGCGACTCCGGCATCTGGGTCGGCGACTACACGATCCAGCCGGAGAACGGCGGACTCGGCGTCTTCGCCCACGAGTACGGCCACGACCTCGGTCTGCCGGACCACTACGACACGACCAACACCGCCGAGAACTCCACCGCCTTCTGGACCCTGATGTCCTCCGGCTCCTGGCTCGGCGAGGGCAAGGACGCCATCGGCGACCTGCCCGGCGACATGACCGCCTGGGACAAGCTGCAGCTCGGCTGGCTGAAGTACGACACGGCCAAGGCCGCGATGCGCTCCACCCACACGCTGGGCGTGGCCGAGTACAACACGAAGAACGCCCAGGCCCTCGTGGTCGAACTGCCGAGGAAGGCCGTCACCACCGAGGTCGTCGCCCCGGCCGAGGGCGCCACCCAGTGGTGGAGCGGCAGCGGCGACAACCTCAGGAACACGCTGACCCGTTCGGTGGACCTCACCGGCAAGTCGTCGGCCACGCTGTCCCTCGACGGCTACTACGACATCGAGACGGACTTCGACTACCTCTACACCGAGGTCTCCACCGACGGCGGCACCCGGTGGACCGCGGTCGACGGAACGGTCGACGGCACCCCGATCCCGCGTGACGCCAGCGGCAGCCCCGCGCTGACCGGCACGGTGGACGCGTACAAGAAGCTGTCGTACCCGCTCGACGCCTACGCGGGCCAGAAGATCGACCTGCGCTTCCGCTACTCCACCGACGGCGGCGTGGCCCAGAAGGGCTTCGCGGCCGACCGGATCACCGTCACCGCCGACGGCACCGCGCTCTTCTCGGACAACGCCGAGACCGCCGACGCCGCGTGGAAGGCGACCGGCTTCTCCCGCATCGGCGCGTCCTTCACCAAGGACTACGCGCAGTACTACATCGCCGAGAACCGCCAGTACGTGTCGTACGACAAGACCCTGAAGGTCGGCCCGTACAACTTCGGCTTCGCGACCACGCGCCCGTCCTGGGTGGAGCACTTCCCCTACCAGAACGGTCTGCTGATCTGGAAGTGGGACACCTCCCAGCGCGACAACAACGTCAGCCGGCACC
This sequence comes from Streptomyces beigongshangae, assembly GCF_019710745.1. Classification (GTDB taxonomy): domain Bacteria; phylum Actinomycetota; class Actinomycetes; order Streptomycetales; family Streptomycetaceae; genus Streptomyces; species Streptomyces beigongshangae. The sequence continues at coordinate 78,389 of NZ_JAHKJW010000034.1, read as the reverse complement.
CGGGCACCGGTCTGCTGCTGCCGGTGGACGCCCACCCGAAGGCGCTGAAGTGGTCCGACGGCACGGTGATGCGCAACCGCATCCAGTCCTACGACTCGCCGTTCAGCTCGTACCGCACGGACGCCCTGACGCTGCACAAGGCGGACGTCGCGACGAAGATCAAGTCGCAGCCGGGCAACCGGATCTTCAACGACCGCACGAACACGTACTACGACGCGGCCAACCCGACCGGGGGTGTCAAGGTCACTGACACCAACACCAAGATCGCGATCGTCAAGGAGCCCCGCGACGGTTCGACGATCACCGTGAAGGTCTCCGCCGCGAAGTAAAAGAATACGTTTCCGCAGGTCAAACCATGATCGGCCGCGACCCCCTGGCGGGTCGCGGCCGATCGTGTTTAGGTGCCTCCTGTGACTCTCTTATTGACACCGAAGCGCACGGGGGTGTGACCGCATGGCCGCAGGAGGTTTCAGCAGGCTGCCGAACGGCACCGTCGTGGTGGCGTTGAACCTGCCCCGGCCGGTGGCCTCGGGCAGCGGTTCGGTGCGGGTGCTGGTGCACGCGCAGAACCGCGCCCGCGCGCTGACGCGGTTGCGCAACCTGGGGCTGCGGGCGGTGTACCTGCGCGGCAACGGCGCGCCCCCGACGCCGGACGAGATCACCGCGGTGCTGCACCATCCGGACGGGCTCATATGGCGTACGGCACCGGGTGCGGACGCGGTCGTGGCGGAGCTGTGGCACCCGATCCGCACGCTGATGCGGCGGCCGGCCGCGCCTTTGTGACGGCGGGCACCGTCGTTTCTCAGGGGCGCGGGGAACTGCGCGCTCAGCCCTCACCGGCCCGCGGCCGACGTGCGGGCGGCATCGCGGTCGCCGTGTCGCTGCGGGTGCGTCGTGGCCGGTCGCGCAGTTCCCCGCGCCCCTTACGGGGCTAGACCACCGGCTTGCCGGTCAGTTCGACGCCCGCCTCGCGCAGGTCCTCCAGGGCCCGGGCCGTGGTGTCCGGGGCGACGCCCGCCGTCAGGTCCAGCAGGACCTGCGTGCGGAAGCCCTCCCGGGCCGCGTCCAGCGCGGTGGCGCGCACGCAGTGGTCGGTGGCGATGCCCACGACGTCGACCTCGGTGACCTCCCGGGTGCGCAGCCAGTCGGCCAGCGCGACACCGTTCTCGTCGGCGCCCTGGAAGCCGCTGTACGCCGCCGTGTAGGCGCCCTTGTCGAAGACCGCGTCGATCGCGCCGGAGGCGACCGCCGGGGCGAAGTTCGGGTGGAAGCCCACGCCCTCGGTGCCGGCCACGCAGTGCGCGGGCCAGGAGTGCACGTAGTCGGGGTTGTCCGCGAAGTGGCCGCCGGGGGCGATGTGGTGGTCCCGGGTCGCCACCACGTGGCGGTAGCCCGCGGGGGCCTGCCCGATCAGCTCGGTGATCGCGGCGGCGACATCCGCGCCGCCGGAGACCGCGAGGCTGCCTCCCTCGCAGAAGTCGTTCTGCACGTCTACGACGATCAGGGCGCGGCGCATGGTCGGTGTCCTTCGGTTCGGCAGGCGGCGCTCCGCGAGGAGGCCGGTGGTGTGGGGTGCGGGCCGTGGTCCCCCGGACTCCGGCCGGCAGGTGCCCGCCCCGGTGTGCGGACGGGCGAAGGCTGCGGTCGTTGCCGTTGCCCTTCCCGGCTTCCCGCCCCTTCATGCCCGTACGGGCCCGTGCGCGGGGGCGTCGGCGGGAGGGTCGTCCCGGGCCGTCGCCGGCCCGGGACCGCGTGTCTCAGACGTACTCGGTCGGAATGACGGCTTCCCCCCGCGACAGCTGGGTCGCCGAGAGGGGCAGGCCCGCGCGGGCCCGGGCGTGCCGTTCGCGTACGACGTCCAGCGGTTCGCGGGCGACGACCCGGCCTCCCTCGACGAGCCGCACCTGGAGCAGGCTGTCGCCGAGCTCGTCCGGAACCGGTCCGGTGCCGATCACCTCGGCCTCGGCGGCCCCGGACGCGTCGCGCCGGCGCGCGGCCCACTTGCGGCCGCCGATGGACGTCTTGCCGCCCGAGGACTTCTTGGCCACCGACACGAGCGGAGCCTTCGGGTCCGCCGACCCGGCGCGCGCGACGAGCTTGTAGACCATCGACGCGGTCGGGTGGCCGGAGCCCGTCACCAGCTGGGTGCCCACGCCGTACGCGTCCACGGGCGCCGCGGCCAGCGAGGCGATCGCGTACTCGTCCAGGTCCGAGGTCACGATGATCCGCGTCTTCGTGGCGCCCAGCTCGTCGAGCTGCTGGCGCACCCGGTGCGCCACCAGCAGCAGGTCGCCGGAGTCGATGCGGACCGCCCCCAGCTCGGGCCCGGCCACCTCGACGGCCAGCCGTACGGCCTCGGCGACGTCGTACGTGTCCACCAGCAGCGTGGTGCCCTTGCCCAGCGAGTCCACCTGGGCCCGGAAGGCGTCCCGCTCGGTGTCGTGCACCAGGGTGAAGGCGTGGGCGGACGTGCCGACCGTCGGAATCCCGTAGCGGAAGCCCGCGGCCAGGTCCGAGGTGGTGGTGAAGCCGCCGACGTACGCCGCCCGGGACGCCGCCACCGCGGCCAGCTCGTGGGTGCGCCGGGCGCCCATCTCGATCAGCGGGCGCCCGCCGGCCGCCGAGGCCATCCGGGAGGCGGCGGCCGCGATGGCCGAGTCGTGGTTGAGGATGGAGAGGATCACGGTCTCCAGGAGCACGCACTCCGCGAAGGAGCCCTCGACCCGCAGGATCGGCGACCCGGGGAAGTACACCTCGCCCTCGGGGTAGCCCCAGACGTCCCCGGTGAAGCGGTACGAGGCCAGCCACTCCAGGGTCGGGCCGTCCACGACGTCGCGCTCGCGCAGGAAGCCGAGCACGCCCGCGTCGAAGCGGAAGTTCTCCACCGCGTCCAGGACGCGTCCGGTGCCCGCGACGACGCCGTAGCGGCGGCCCTCGGGCAGGCGGCGGGTGAAGACCTCGAAGACCGAACGCCGGTCGGCGCTGCCGCCCCTGAGGGCGGCCTGCAGCATGGTCAGCTCGTAGTGGTCCGTGAAGAGCGCGGTCGACGGGACGTCCACCGGCAGCCCTAGGTCCGCAGTGTTCATGGCAGGGATGCTACCCCCTATCTCGTCACTCTGACGATTTGTGGGGCGGGTGATTTCCGGGGCTCGTTTGGCCGGGCACCCGTCCGGGGTGGCAGCATGGGCCGTGTGACGGCTCCCGCACCCCTAGAGACCGAGAAGACCGAGTCGGCGGAGGAGGTCTTCGCCGTACCCGAGCCCGACGTCCCCTGGGTGACCATCGTCCACAACGACCCGGTCAACCTGATGAGCTACGTGGCCTACGTCTTCCAGACGTACTTCGGGTACTCGAAGGACAAGGCCACCAAGCTGATGATGGACGTGCACCACAAGGGCCGGGCCGTCGTCTCCAGCGGCACCCGTGAGGAGATGGAGCGCGACGTGCAGGCCATGCACGGCTACGGCCTCTGGGCCACGCTCCAGCACGACCGGAACTGACCCGGCCGGCCGCGGCACGGCCGGTATCCGCCCGACATCCGCGCAGCACCCGACATCCGCGCAGTACTGGAAGTAGCGACGCACCCTGATGCCAGGACACTTCGAACCGCTCCCCGGCGGCGGCGCGGCCGTCGCGCTCGACGAGGTCGAGATCTCCATCATCCGCTCCCTCGCCGTGCAGCTCATGGAGCTCATCGGGCCGGGCCCGGGCGGGGAGCCCTCCGGCGACCCGCTCGCCGAGCTCTTCGCGGAGGGACCGAGTGAGCCGCCCTCCGACCCCGTGCTCAAGCGCCTCTTCCCGGACGCCTACGGCGGTCCGGGCGTCGAGGTCACCTCGCCCGAGCAGGCGGAGGAACAGCGCGCGTACTCCTCGGAGTTCCGCCGCTTCACCGAGAACGACCTGCGCGCCGGCAAGCGGGAGAACGCGCTCGCGGTGATCCGCTCCCTGGACGCCCTCACGGCCGCGGGGGAGGGGGGCGCGGTCCTGAAGCTGACCGCCGAGGACTCGAAGCGGTGGCTCGGCTCCCTCAACGACCTGCGCCTGGCGATCGCCTCCCGGCTGGACGTCGTGGACGAGGAGGACACGGACCTCCTCTACCGGCTGCCGGACGAGGACCCGCGCAAGCCGATGGTGATGGCCTACCTGTGGCTGGGCGGGTTGCAGGAGACACTGGTTGAAACGTTGATGACATGACATAAATGTTCGCTCAGCGGACGCTCAAATCCGGATAACGATCGCATTACCGCCCGGGCCCGCTATGCGGACCCGGGTGTCGTATGTCCGCTTCTTCTTGTGGCATGCGCTACAGACCGCGCGGACGACCGGCGTCGTGATCGTGATAAATCTTCACGATCGCCCGGCGGGACACCACCCGCGTCCTGCCGGGTGCGCCACCGAGCCGGCGACCGCCGGCCAGGCACGAGCGGTCCCGGGGAGACCGCTCCGCTCCAGGAATCCGGGGGGATCGGAAATCGGTCCGCGGCCGACGACGGCTCGGACCGGCATGGAGAAAGGCGCACGAGACATGACCTCGGTGCAGGTCGGCAAGCACGACGGCGAGCACGGCGGCAAGGGCGCCGGCGGCGACGCGCCCGGAGAGGGCTACGAGCGCGGGCTCGGCAGCCGTCAGGTCCAGATGATCGCGATCGGCGGCGCCATCGGCGTCGGCCTCTTCCTGGGCGCCGGGGCGAACATCGCCAAGGCGGGCCCCAGCATCATCCTGATGTACGCCCTCGCGGGCGTCGTCATCTTCTTCATCATGCGGGCCCTGGGCGAGCTCCTGCTCTACCGCCCGGTCTCGGGTTCCTTCGCGGAGTACTCCCGCGAGTTCCTCGGCCCGTTCTTCGGCTACTTCACCGGCTGGACGTACTGGCTGATGTGGGTCGTCACCGGCATGGCGGAACTCACCGCCGCCGCGATCTACGTCAACTACTGGTTCCCGCAGATCCCGCAGTGGGTCACGGCGCTGGTCTTCCTGCTCGTGCTCTTCGCGGCGAACCTGATCTCCGTCAAGCTCTTCGGCGAGATCGAGTTCTGGTTCTCGATGGTCAAGGTCACCGCCATCATCGGCATGATCCTGATCGGCCTGGGCGTGCTCACCTTCGGCTTCAGCTCCGCGGGCGACACCGCCGCCGTGTCCAACCTCTGGGCCTTCGACGGCTTCTTCCCCAAGGGCATCGGCTCGTCCCTGATGACGCTCCAGGGCGTGATGTTCGCCTACCTCGCCGTCGAGCTCGTCGGCGTCACCGCGGGCGAGTCCGAGAACCCGGAGAAGACCCTCCCCAAGGCGATCAACACCCTGCCCTGGCGCATCGCCCTCTTCTACGTCGGCGCGCTCACGGTCATCCTCTGCGTCGTGAAGTGGACGGAGTTCGCGCCGGGCGTCAGCCCCTTCGTCGCGGCCTTCGCGAAGATCGGCATCCCGGCGGGCGCGGGCATCGTCAACTTCGTCGTCCTGACGGCCGCCCTGTCCTCCTGCAACTCCGGCATGTATTCCACCGGCCGCATGCTGCGCACCCTGGCGGACAACGGCGAGGCCCCGAAGGTCTTCAACCGGCTGTCCGCCACCAAGGCGCCCGCGTTCGGCATCACCGTCTCCATGCTCTTCATGGGCATCGGCGTGATCCTGAACTACATCGTCCCGGAGAAGGCCTTCGGCTACGTCGTCTCCGTGGCGACCGCGGCCGGCATCTGGACCTGGCTCATGATCCTCGTCAGCCACATCCTCTACCGCCGCGCCGTCGACGCCGGCCGGCTGCCCGCGTCGCCCTTCCCGGCGCCCGGGGGCGCGAAGTTCAGCTGGGTCGCGGTCGCGTTCCTGCTCTTCGTCACCGGCCTCATCGCCTACGACGCCGACTCCCGCGTCTGCCTGTACGTGATGGCGGGCTGGGCGGTCGCGCTGGGCATCGGCTGGGCCGTGCTGAGGTCACGCAACCCGGAGGTCACCGAGCGCCGCGAGCCGGACTTCGAGAAGACCGGCTGAACCGGCCGAACCGGCCGAACCGGCCGAACCGGCCGAACCGGCCGAACCGGCCGAGGGGCCCCTCCGGCCCCGCAGCAGGACGTGCGAGGGCCCACCGCCCAGCATGTGGGCAGCCCCGTACCACTCTCCGGTACGGGGCTGCCCTCTGCTTATCCTGGCCACCATGCTGACCATCACCCAGGCACTCGTCGACCAGATCGTCGCGCACGCGCGCCAGGACCACCCCGACGAGGCGTGCGGCGTGATCGCGGGCCCGGAGGGCACCGGCCGCCCCGAGCGCTTCGTGCCCATGCAGAACGCCGCCATGTCGCCGACGTTCTACGAGTTCGACTCCGGGGACCTGCTCAAGCTCTACCGCGAGATGGACGACCGCGACGAGGAGCCGGTGGTCGTCTACCACTCCCACACGTCGACCGAGGCGTACCCGTCCCGCACCGACGTCTCGCTGGCGAGCGAGCCGAACGCGCACTACGTCCTCGTCTCGACCGCGGACACCGACGGCCTCGGCGACTTCCAGTTCCGCTCCTTCCGGATCGTCGACGGCGAGGTCACGGAGGAGGAGGTCACGGTGGTGGAGACGTACTGAATCCGCCCGCCCCCCACTCGCCCCGGCCTGCCCGATTTCGGCCGGTCCCACATTTCGGGCAGAGTTCATCCATCATCCGAGATCACATTCCGGGATCCGGACCGGGAATCGATACGATGAGCCCATGGTTTTCCACGACGTGAGCGACAAGACGCCGGGCATGCTGCTCGTGGCGCGGCTGCACGTCGACCTGTGCAGGCTGCAGAGCGCCATCTGTACGCGCTGACCCCTGCCGCCGTCCGGCCGTGGGCCACGGCTCCGCGGGGCCGCGACCGGCGCGCCCCTCCGCTCCATCGCACTCCCGCACCCCCGCGCTGCCGCGCGCACCCAGACCCGACCCACCTTCCGACAGGAGCCCGTCACCATGGCCATCGAGGTCCGCATCCCCACGATCCTCCGCACCTACACCGACGGCCAGAAGGCCGTCGAGGGCGGCGGGGAGACCCTCGCCGAGCTCTTCAACGACCTCGAAAGCCGCCACACGGGCATCCAGGCCCGCATCGTGGACGGGGGCGAACTGCGCCGCTTCGTGAACGTGTACCTCAACGACGAGGACGTCCGCTTCCTCGACGGCATCAACACCAAGCTCACCGACGGCGACAGCGTCACCATCCTGCCGGCCGTCGCCGGCGGCATGGTCTGACCGGGCTGCCGGGCTCTGATCGCCGATGCGCTACGACTCCCCGCTGGCCGCGGTGGGCAACACCCCCCTGGTGCGCCTGCCGCGGCTCTCGCCGTCCGCCGACGTCCGCGTCTGGGCGAAACTGGAGGACCGCAACCCGACCGGCTCGGTCAAGGACCGCCCCGCGCTCCACATGATCGAACAGGCCGAGAAGGACGGGCGGCTCACCCCCGGCTGCACGATCCTCGAACCGACGTCCGGCAACACCGGCATCTCGCTCGCCATGGCCGCGAAGCTCAAGGGCTACCGCATGGTGTGCGTCATGCCCGAGAACACCTCGCAGGAGCGGCGCGAACTGCTCGGCATGTGGGGCGCCGAGATCATCCCGTCCCCGGCGGCCGGCGGTTCCAACACGGCGGTACGCGTGGCGAAGGAGCTCTCCGCCGAGCACCCCGACTGGGTGATGCTCTACCAGTACGGCAACCCCGACAACGCGGGGGCGCACTACGCCACGACCGGCCCGGAGATCCTCGCCGACCTGCCCTCGATCACCCACTTCGTCGCCGGGCTCGGCACGACGGGGACGCTGATGGGCGTGGGGCGCTTCCTGCGCGAGCACAAGCCGGACGTGAAGATCGTCGCGGCCGAGCCGCGCTACGACGACCTCGTCTACGGCCTGCGCAACCTCGACGAGGGCTTCGTCCCCGAGCTCTACGACGCGTCGGTGCTGACCACGCGCTTCTCCGTCGGGTCGGCGGACGCGGTGACGCGGACGCGGGAGCTCCTCCAGCAGGAGGGGATCTTCGCCGGGGTCTCCACGGGCGCCGCACTGCACGCGGCGATCGGCGTGGGCCGCAAGGCCGTGGCCGCCGGTGAGCCGGCCGACATCGTCTTCGTCGTGGCCGACGGCGGCTGGAAGTACCTGTCGACGGGGGTCTACACGGCCGCGACGACGGAGGAAGCGATCGCCACGTTGCAGGGCCAGCTGTGGGCTTGAGCCGCGGTTCGCGACTCAGCCCTGCGTGATCGCGCCTGCGCGCCCGTCCCCGATCGCCGGGCGGGCCGGTACCCGATGGCCGGGCGGGCCGATATTCAGCCCCTCCGGCGGTTGAGGGACCGTCCGGCGGTTTGAAGGACCGGGACCGGCGGTCCGGGGGCGGAACCGGGGGTCCGGGGGGCGGAAGGGTCCCTATCCCGCCAGGTGGCGGACCTGCTCCCAGACCCGCGGGTCGACCTCGCCCACCCGCCGCCGGAACTCCCGCACCGGCACCCCCCGCAACTCTTCCGTCTCCAGGAAACTCGCCCGCCCCCGGGCGTCCCCCACGGAGCCCGCGGGCAGCGCGATGACCCCGTCCCGCTCGTCGTGGTGCTTCGTGGTGATCTTGGCGACCACGGCCCTGCGCCCCCGTACCGACAGGACCAGGCACGGCCGGTCCTTCGCCCCCGGCCCGTCCTCGAAGGGCACGTTCGCCCACCAGATCTCGGCCGGCCGCGGCCGGGGCGGACGGCCCGCACCGTCGGACCGGCCGGGCGGCCGCCGGGTGGGGCGCCGCTCGGGCCGGCGAGCGGGCCGCCGCGAACCGGACGGCTTCCGTCCGCGCCCCCAGCCGTCCACGAACGTCGCGACGGCCGCGAGCAGTACCACGGCGACGAGCGCGAGCCACCACGACGTGTTCATGCGTACGACGGTACCCGGCACGCCCTCGCCCACGCCTGCCCGCTCCCGTCCCGCCCGCCACCGGACCGGAAGGCCCCCGAACCGGTGACAGCGCAGGTGAGTTCCCCCACAACGGCCCTCCGCGGAGGAGCGACCCGCGCTCCCGCGCCTTACGCTCGACGGACCGTACGACCCTCGTCACGCCCTCGTGACGACCTTCGTCACGACCCCCGTCACGACCCCCGTCTCACTTCCCGCCAGCGGAGGTTTCTGCTCTATGAAGCTCACCGTCGTCGGCTGCTCGGGGTCGTTCCCGTCCGCGGAATCGGCCTGTTCGAGCTACCTCGTCGAGGCCGACGGCTTCCGGCTGCTTCTCGACATGGGCAACGGTGCCCTCGGCGAGCTGCAGCGCCACTGCGGTCTCTACGACCTCGATGCGATCTTCCTCAGCCATCTGCACGCCGACCACTGCATCGACATGTGCGCGTACTTCGTCGCGCGCTACTACCGCCATGAAGGCGGCCGCTGCGATCCGATCCCGGTCCACGGACCCGAGGGCACGGAGCAGCGCCTCACCACCGCGTACGCGGACACCCCCTCCGCCTCCTCCATGAGCGAGGTCTTCGACTTCCACACGGTCAAGCCGGGCTCCTTCGAGATCGGCCCCTTCTCCGTGCACACCGAGAAGGTCAGCCACCCCGTGGAGGCGTACGGCATCCGCCTGGAGCACGGCGGGCGTTCGCTGACGTACTCCGGGGACACGGGCGTGTGCGACTCGCTCGACGAACTGGCCCGCGACACCGACCTGTTCCTCTGCGAGGCCGCGTTCACGCACGGCAAGGAGGACATCCCGGACCTCCACCTCAACGGCCGCGAGGCCGGCGAGACCGCGGCCCGCGCCGGAGCCCGCCGCCTCGTCCTCACCCACATCCCGCCGTGGACGGACCCCCGGACCAACCTGGCGCACGCCCGCGAGGCGTTCGCGGGACCGGTGGAGCTGGCGGTGCCGCGGACGACGTACGACATCTGACATCTGACATCCGAGGACGGCGCACACACGACGGGAGGGCCCCGGAACCGAACGGTTCCGGGGCCCTCCCGTCGTGCCGGGGGCTCACGCCTTCGTGAGGTCCTCGACCTCCTCCTCGGGCTCGCGGCCCGGGGTGGTGAGGTTGAACTTGATGATCGCGAAGCGGAAGGTCACGTAGTAGATCGCCGCGAAGACCAGACCGATCGGGATGATCAGCCACGGCTTGGTCGCGAGGTTCCAGTTCAGGAAGTAGTCGATGGCACCGGCCGAGAAGCTGAAGCCGTGGTGCACGCCCAGCGCCCAGGTGATGGCCATCGAGAGGGCGGTCAGGATCGCGTGGATCACGTACAGGAGCGGCGCGATGAACATGAACGCGAACTCGATCGGCTCGGTGATGCCCGTGACGAACGACGTCAGCGCGAGGGAGACCATCATGCCGCCGACGGCCTTGCGGCGCTCGGGGCGGGCGCAGTGCGTGATCGCGAGGGCGGCGGCCGGCAGCGCGAACATCATGATGGGGAAGAAGCCCGTCATGAACTGGCCGGCGGTCGGGTCACCGTGGAAGAAGCGGGGCAGGTCACCGTGCCAGACGGCACCGGCGGAGTCCGTGTAGCTGCCGATCTCCTGCCAGGCGACCGTGTTCACGAACTGGTGCATGCCGACCGGGAGCAGCGCGCGGTTGATCGCGCCGAAGATACCGGCGCCGACCGAGCCGAGGCCGGTCATCCACTCGCCGAAGTCGGTGATGACGTCGCCGACGGGCTCCCAGACCAGGCCGAAGAAGACGCCGACGGCGGTACCGATGAAGGCCATCAGGATCGGGACGAGGCGGCGGCCGTTGAAGAAGCCGAGCCAGTCGGGCAGCTTGGTGCGGTGGAACCGCTGCCAGGTGACCGCGGCTATCAGGCCCATGATGATGCCGCCGAACACCTTGGGGTCGTTGTAGGTCGCGGCGACGTCCGCGCCGTCCTGGACCTTGGCCTCGGTGATCGGGAACGCGGTGAGCACGTTCTTGTAGACCAGGAAGCCGACCAGCGCCGCGAGGGCGGTGGAGCCGTCGGACTTCTTGGCGAAACCGATGGCGATGCCGACGCAGAACAGCAGCGGCAGGTTGGCGAAGACCGCGTCGCCGGCGGTGGCGAACACGGACGCCACCTTGTCCCAGCCGAGTCCGTCGGCGCCGAACACGTCGGGCTGCCCGAGGCGGAGCAGGATACCGGCGGCCGGCAGCACGGCGATGGGGAGCTGCAGACTGCGGCCGACCTTCTGCAGGCCCTGGAACAGGCCGGAGCCCCACTTCTTCGTGGGGGCCGCCGGAGCTGTGGCGGTGGTCATCGTTCCTCCATGTGCTGCGTGCTGCCGGATGTGCAGCGTCCGCGTGGTCTACACCACTCAGTGGTGTAGACCTGTTGTAGCACGGTGAAGGTGAGATAAGGAACCCACGAATTCTACGGCCGGGAGCGGAGTGGCAGGAGTCGCCGCATATCCGGCCGAAGCCACCCGAAGGGCCCCTGGCGGGCTCACGGAGGACCCTCCGGGGACCCTCCGACGACCCTCCGGGGACGGACGCGGCGTCAGGCCTTGGTCACGTCCTCGACCTCCTCCTCCGGCTCCCGCCCCGGAGTCGGCAGGTCGAACCTCGTGATCGCGAAACGGAACACCGCGTAGTACACGACCGCGAAGACCAGGCCGATCGGGATGATCGCCCAGGGCCTGGTGGCCAGGTTCCAGTTGATGACGTAGTCGATCAGACCGGCCGAGAAACTGAAACCGTCGTGCACGCCCAGACCCCACGTCACCGCCATGGACACGCCCGTGAGCACCGCGTGCACCGCGTACAGCACCGGCGCGATGAACACGAACGAGTACTCGATCGGCTCGGTGATCCCCGTGACGAACGACGTCAGCGCGATCGACAGCATCAGCCCGCCGATCTCCTTGCGGCGGTGCGGCTTCGCGCAGTGCGCCATGGCCAGGCACGCGGCCGGCAGCGCGAACATCATGATGGGGAAGAAGCCGGACGTGAACTGGCCCGCGTCCGGATCACCCGCCAGGAACATGTTGATGTCACCGTGCACCACCGTGCCGTCCGGCCTCGTGTAACTGCCGAACTGGAACCACATGGGCACGTTCAGGAACTGGTGCAGCCCGATCACCAGCAGCGCCCGGTTCGCCAGCCCGAAGACCCCGGCGCCCCACGCCCCCAGACTGACCAGCCAGTCGCTGAAGTCCTCCAGGCCCCGGCCGATCGGCGGCCACACCCACAGGCAGAGCGCGGCGAACGCGATCGCCACGAACGCCATGATGATCGGCACGAGCCGGCGGCCGTTGAAGAAGCCGAGCCAGTCGACCAGCCTCGTGCGGTGGTAGCGCTGCCAGAAGTAGGCCGCCAGCAGCCCGATGACGATGCCGCCGAACACACCGGGATTCTGGTACGTGAAGGCCGCCACCGTGCCGTCCTGCGCCCGGCACCCCGTGGCCACCGCCTCCGCCCCGTCCGCGCAGTCCTGCGGGAACTGCCGCAGCACGTTGTAGTACACGAGGAAGCCCGCCACGGCGGCCAGGGCCGTCGAACCGTCCGCCTTCCTCGCCATGCCGATGGCCACGCCCACGCAGAACAGCAGCGGCAGCCCGAGCGAACCGTCGAGCAGCGCGCTGCCCGCGCCCGCCATCACCTTGGAGACGTCCGTCCACCCGAGACCGTCGGCCCCGAACACGTCCGGCTGCCCCAGGCGGTTGAGGATGCCCGCGGCCGGCAGTACGGCGATGGGCAGCTGAAGGCTCCGGCCCATCTTCTGCAGGCCCTGGAACAGACCGCTCCAGCGGGAACGCGCGGGCGCGGCCGCACTGTCGGTACTCATGGCTGTCCTCCTGCGTCCCCGGGCCCCCGGAGCGCCGTCGTGCATCCGGGGACGAGGCGGGTTTGGCGGCCGTCGAAAACTGGTGTAGACCAGTTCGCGAACGGTTTGCGCCGTCGTGATCGCCATCCTTCGGCAAGGGCGCCGCAACCGCTCGCGAAGATGGGCCAACTGTGGGTTACTGCGACAAAGCGGTTCGGATCAGGGAGTGGGACATGGCCAGCAAGGCTGAGAAGATCGTCGCCGGGCTCGGCGGCATCGACAACATCGAAGAGGTCGAGGGCTGCATCACCCGGCTGCGCACCGAGGTCGTCGACCCGAGCAAGGTCGACGACGCCGCCCTGAAGGCCGCGGGCGCCCACGGCGTCGTCAAGATGGGCACGGCCATCCAGGTCGTCATCGGCACCGACGCGGACCCGATCGCCGCGGACATCGAAGACATGATGTGAAGACCTGACACAGGCGTGGAGATCCCGCCCCTGAGGGGCCGCTTCCGGTGACCGGGCGGCCCCTCAGCCGTGAACGACTAGGCTCGGCGCCATGTCTCGCATCGACGGCCGCACGCCCGAACAGCTCCGCCCGATCACCATCGAACGCGGCTGGAGCAAGCACGCCGAGGGCTCCGTCCTCGTCTCCTTCGGCGACACGAAGGTCCTCTGCACCGCCTCCTTCACCGAAGGCGTCCCGCGCTGGCGCAAGGGCAGCGGCGAGGGCTGGGTGACCGCCGAGTACTCCATGCTGCCCCGCGCCACCAACACCCGCGGCGACCGCGAATCCGTCCGCGGCAGGATCGGCGGACGCACCCACGAGATCAGCCGGCTCATCGGCCGCTCCCTGCGCGCGGTCATCGACTACAAGGCGCTCGGCGAGAACACCGTCGTCCTGGACTGCGACGTCCTCCAGGCCGACGGGGGCACCCGCACCGCCGCCATCACCGGCGCGTACGTCGCTCTCGCCGACGCCGTCTCCTGGGCCCAGGGCAGGAAGCTCGTCAAGGCCAACCGCCGGCCCCTCACCGGAACCGTCAGCGCCGTCTCCGTCGGCATCGTCGGCGGCGTCCCCCTCCTCGACCTCCGCTACGAGGAGGACGTGCGCGCCGACACCGACATGAACGTCGTCTGCACCGGGGACGGCCGCTTCGTCGAGGTGCAGGGCACCGCCGAGGCCGAGCCGTTCGACCGCGACGAACTCAACTCCCTCCTCGACCTCGCCGCCCTCGGCTGCACCGAACTCGCCACCGCCCAGCGCACGGCACTCGACACGGTCCTCGAAGGCTGACGGCCCTCGAAGGGTGACGGGCCCCGAAGGGTGACGGGCCCCGAAAGGTAAAGGACGTACCAAGGCGGCCGGATGCCGCGGGCAACCGGGGCACCGGCCGCCGCGTCCCTACAGATGCGGGCGCACGGCACACCGGTGCCGCCCGGCCAGTACCTAACCGGGGGTCCTCAGACCCACCGGACGGGGCCCACGGGGCCTGACCACGGGAGGACGTTCCATGGCCGCGAGCCGCCGCCGACCCCGCCGCCGCACCACCGCCGTCGCCGCGGCCGTGGCGGCCGTCGCGCTGACCGCCGGACTGACCACCGGCTGCGACGCCGTCAACAAGGCACTCGACTGCGTCCAGACCGCCGACACGATCGCCGACAGCGTCACCGACCTCCAGCAGGCCGTGGAGAACGCGGCGAACGACCCGACGCAGGCGGACGAAGCGCTCGACTCGATCGACAAGAACCTCGACACCATCAACGACAAGACCGACGACACCGACATCAACAAGGCGGTGGACGACCTCCAGGCGGCGGTCACCGACGTCCGCACCGCCATCAGGGACGGCGACCCGACCCCCGACATCGGCTCCGTCACCGACGCGGCGGGCGAACTGACGAAGGTCTGCACCCCGTGAGGACACCCTCCGCCTGACCAGGATGACCTGGCTAGGGTGAGCACCATGAGCCGCCTGATCCTCGCCACCCGCAACCCCGGAAAGATCACCGAGCTGAGGGCGATCCTCGCCGCCGCAGGTCTGCAGCACGACCTCGTCGGCGCGGACGCCTACCCGGACATCCCCGACGTCAAGGAAACCGGCGTCACCTTCGCGCAGAACGCCCTCCTCAAGGCCCACGCCCTCGCCCGGGCGACCGGCCTGCCCGCCGTCGCCGACGACTCCGGCCTCTGCGTCGACGTGCTCGGCGGCGCCCCCGGCATCTTCTCCGCCCGCTGGTCCGGCACGCACGGCGACGACCGGGCCAACCTCAGGCTGCTCCTCGCCCAGCTCGGCGACATCGCCGACGAGCACCGCGCCGCCCACTTCGCCTGCGCCGCCGCCCTCGCCCTGCCCGACGGCACCGAACGCGTGGTGGAGGGCCGCCTGCGCGGCACCCTGCGCCACGAGCCCGCCGGCACCCACGGCTTCGGCTACGACCCGATCCTCCAGCCCGACGGCGAAACCCGCACCTGCGCGGAACTGACCCCCGACGAGAAGAACGCGATCAGCCACCGCGGCAAGGCGTTCCGCGAACTGGCACCGGCGGTGAGGGAACTGCTGGGCTGACCCGTCCCCGGAACGCCTCGGCATGAGGAAGGCCCAGCTCACGGGTATGCGTGCTGGGCCTTCGGCCGTGGTGCGCCCGGTCGGATTCGAACCGACAACAGTTGGTTCCTAGGACCAATCTCTCTGCCAGTTGGAGTACAGGCGCTGGACCGCTCCCTACTTTACTGGGTGAGGCCGACTGCCACGAGAAGAAGCGGACCATGAGCGCCGTCGTCGACTTCCTCGACACCAGGTGCTGGTGATGGCGTGGCAGTTGGGGCACAGGAATCGCAGGTTCTCGATCCGGTTGTTCCGCCAGTTGCCGTCGATGTGGTCGACCTCGAGCGGTAGCGGTTCTCCCAGCCACAACGCTTCGATCCAGCACAAGCCGCATCGCTCGTCGATGCCCAGTTCACGCAATGCTCGTTTGAGCCGGCTGCCCGGGGTGCGCCTCGCATGGGCCGAGGTGTCCTCGACCAGAATTTCGCCTGCTGTCCTACGGCGCTGGTTGTCACGCATCGTCTCGGTGCGGACCACCGGGCTGAAGTGTGTGGTGTCCAGCCCGTACGCCTTGATGCGCCGTGCGATGTTCGTGTGGTGGCCGCCCACGGAATCGAGCCCGAGCCGCCGCACCACTTCATTGACACTTCTCGACGAAGCGACGACCGGTTCGAGAATCTCCTTCGTCCACCTGGCTCTCTCAGGCTCGAAGTGTGAGGTGTCAACCGCCAGTTTCCTCAAGCGTCCCCGGATGTAGTCGCGTCTCGAACTCCTCGGATCCACCCCCAGCTTCCCCAGCGCCTCCGACAGCGTCCGTGACGAGCTCGCCGCCTCTTCCAGCCGTTCCCTCGTGTACGGGCTGACCGGCAGGGGACCCCTCCGTTCCGGCCGTGTGTTCGCGGCCCCGTACGGAGTAACGGACCGGCTGCCGGGTGGTCACGTCCGAAATGCGGAACGACCCGCGCCGCTTCCAGCGGGCGGGCCGTTCCGGGGGTGTCCGGGAGCCGGCCCGGTCCTCAGATCCCCAGGTCCTTGATGATCTTGGCTACGTGGCCCGTCGCCCGGACGTTGTAGAGGGCCCGTTCCACCTTGCCCTCCTCGTCGATCACGATCGTGGAGCGGATGACGCCCAGGTACGTCTTGCCGTAGTTCTTCTTCTCGCCGTAGGCGCCGTACGCGTCCAGGACCTTCTTGTCCGGGTCGCCGACCAGCGTGACCCTCAGGTTCTCCTTCTCGCGGAACGCGGCGAGTTTCTCCGGCTTGTCGGGGGAGACGCCGATGACGTCGTAGCCGGCGCCCGCGAGCAGGTCCAGGTTGTCCGTGAAGTCGCACGCCTGCTTCGTGCAGCCCGGGGTGAGGGCGGCCGGGTAGAAGTAGAGGATGACCTTGCGGCCCTTGTGGTCGGCGAGGGACACCTCGTTGCCGTCGGCGTCCGGCAGGGTGAAGGCGGGGGCGGTGTCGCCGGGCTCGAGTCGCTCGCTCATCTCGGTTCGGTCTCCTTGCGAGGTGGTGGATACGGAAGCGAGCGTAATGGGGGTGCCGGGCGGTGCGCGGCGAGGGAAGCTGACAGACTGTGGCTTGGAGACAGGGCCGACGGGAACAGGCCATGGGAAGAAACCACCACGACCACGGAGGCAGCGCGTGTCGGACACGTCGAGCACGCCGGACACCAGGACTCCGGCGCAGATCGAGGCGGACATCAAACGCCGTCGCGAGACCCTCGCCGAGACGCTCGACGAGATCGGTGTGCGGGTGCACCCGAAGACCGTCGTCGGGGACGCCAAGGCCAAGATGGCGTCCAGCGTCGACCACACCCTCGGACGCGCCTACGTCGGCGCCAACCGCGTCGTCGACGAGGTGAAGGCGCAGTTCGTCACGGAGGACGGGGCGCCGCGGCTCGACCGCATCGTGCCCGTGGCCCTCGTGGTGGTCGGCGTCGTCGGACTGCTCACCCTGAGCACCAGGCGCCGCAGGGGCTGAGCCGCCCCGCGACCGCGTGCACCCCGCCCCCTCACGGGCGGCTCGAAGGCAGGTAGGTTCGGACCGTGAGCACCAAGAGCAATGAGCCCAGCAGCCATCACGACGACAAGCTGCCCATCCGGATGCTGCACGACCGTGTGCTGGTGCGGCAGGACGCCGCCGAGGGGGAGCGCAGGTCCGGCGGCGGCATCCTGATCCCCGCGACCGCGGCGGTGGGCCGGCGGCTGGCCTGGGCCGAGGTCGTCGCGGTCGGGCAGAACGTACGGACGGTGGAGCCGGGCGACCGGGTGCTGTACGACCCGGAGGACCGTGCCGAGGTGGAGGTGCGCGGCACCGCGTACGTGCTGATGCGCGAGCGGGACCTGCACGCCGTGGCCGCGGACCGGTTCGAGGGGTCCGAGGACTCCACCGGGCTGTATCTCTGAATCTCTGGGTGTCTTTCGAGGATCTCCGGGGGCTGGTGACCGTCGTCACCAGCCCCTTCCGGCTGTCCGGCGCCACCCCTTGCTACCGTTGGGGACACCCGACGAGACGCGCCGTACCGGGACAGGCAAAGACGACGCACCCCTGTTGATTTCCGCACGGAGGTGCCTCATGGCCTGGGTCCTGCTTGTCGTCGCCGGTCTGCTGGAGGTCGGCTGGTCGGTCGGTATGAAGTACACCGAGGGGTTCACCCGGCTCGTGCCCAGTGTGCTCACCGGCGCCGGCATCGTCGCCAGCATGCTCCTGCTGGCGCAGGCGGCGAGGACGCTGCCCATCGGTACCGCGTACGGGGTCTGGGTGGGCATCGGCGCGGCCGGAGCGGCGGTGTACGGGATGGCGGTGCTCGGTGAACCGGCGACCGCCGCCCGCGTCTTCTTCGTCTGCCTGCTCCTGGTGGCCGTGGTCGGGCTGAAGGCGACCTCCGGCCACTAGTCACCGGTCGCCGGTGACGGGCCGGGCCGCCTGTCAGCGGCGGCCCGGCCCCGGGGCTACGGGAGACCTCCGAACGTCGTTCCCGTGGTCCCGTCCGCACCCTCCGCCGTACCGCCGCCGTCGGTCGTCGTCCCGCCGTTGCCGACGGCGCCGCCGGGCCCGGTCGTGCCGCCGTCGCCGCCGGTGGTGGTGCCGCCGTCGGTCGTCGTCCCGCCGTTGCCGACGGCGCCACCGGGGCCGGTCGTGCCGCCGTCGGTCGTGGTGCCCCCGTCCGTCGTCGTGCCGCCGTCGCCGCCGGTGGTGCCCCCGTCGGTGGTGGTGCCGCCGTCGTCCCCGCCCGGGGCGTCCGGCGTCTCCTCGCCGCCGTCGCCGGTCGTGCCGCCGCCACCGGTGGTGGTGCCGCCCGTGCCGGTCCCCTCGTCGCCGGGGTCGGCCGGCGGGAGTTCCTGCCGCCCTCCGCCCGCCTGGAGGTCCAGGTCGAACTCCTGGACCTTCGTGCCCTTCAGCGCGTTCTTCGTGTACTGGGCCCAGATCTGCGCCGGGTAGCCGCCGCCGTTGATGCGCTGCTGCCCCAGGGCCCCGTACAGCGCCTTGTGCTCGCCCGTGTCGGGGTCCTGGCCCATCACGGCGACGACGGTGGCGAGGTTCGGGGTGTAGCCGGCGAACCAGGCCGCCTTGTCCTCCTCCGCGGTGCCGGTCTTGCCCACCACGGGACGCCCGGCGGCCTGCGCGGCCGTGCCGGTGCCGCCCTCGACGACGCTCCGCAGGACGGCGGTCGTGGTGTCGGCGGCCTGCCGGCTCACGGCCTGCCTGGTCTTCCGGTCGGGCAGCTCGATGGCCTTCGAGCCGTCCTTGGTGATCTTCTCGACCATCGTGTACGTGCCGTGCCTGCCGTGGTTGGCGAGCGTCGCGTACGCCTCCGCCATGTCCAGGACGCTGGCGGTGGCCGTGCCGAGCGCGATCGACGGGGACGCGGTCAGGTCGGGGGTGTCGGACGGGACGCCGAGGTCGATGGCGGTCTTCTCGACCTTGGCGGAGCCGACGTCCACGGCCATCTGCGCGTACACGGAGTTCACGGACTTGTCCGTGGCCGTACGGACCGGGATCTGGCCGTACGAGACCTGGTCCTCGTTCTCCGGGGCGTACGTGCCGCCGCTCCAGCCCTGTACGGGGCGTTTGTTCGTGCCGTCGTAGACGGTCTCCGGGGTGATGGTGCGGCCGTCCTGGGTGACCGACCTGTTCTGCACGGCCGCGGTGAACACGAACGGCTTGAAGATGGAGCCGACCTGGTAGTCGCGGCGCGTGGCGTTGTTGTAGTACTGCTTCGTGTAGTCGATGCCGCCGTACATCGCGACGACCTTGCCGGTCTTCGGGTCGATGGAGGCGCCGCCCGCGCGGACGTAGTTGTCGACCTTGCGGTTCTTCTTGTCGAGCTCGTCCATCACCTGGTCGTCGACGGCCTTCACGAACGCGTCCTGCTTGGGCTTCTGCAGGGTGGTCGTGATGCGGTAGCCGCCCGCGTTCAGCGCGTCCTCGTCGAGGATCCGGTGGTCGGCGAGGTAGTCGTTGACGGCCTTGACGACGTAGCCGCGCTGGCCCGACATCCCGGCCGCGATCACCGTCTCCTTGGGCGAGGGGAACTCGATGCCGGAGCGCTCCGACGAGGTGAGCCACTTCTTCTTGACCATGCCGTCGAGGACGTAGTTCCAGCGGGACAGCGCCGCCGGCTTGTTCTCGGGGTGGGCGATCACGTCGTACTCGCTCGGCGCGTTGAGGAGCGCGGCGAGGTAGGCGCCCTGGGCGGCCGTCAGGTCCTTGGCGTCGACGCCGTAGTAGGCCTGGGCGGCGGCCTGGACGCCGTACGCGTTGCGGCCGAAGTAGCTGGTGTTGAGGTAGCCCTCCAGGATGTCGTCCTTGCTCTTCTCCTGGTCCAGCTTGATCGAGATGAAGAACTCCTTCACCTTGCGCGTGACCGTCTGCTCCTGGGCCAGGTAGTAGTTCTTCACGTACTGCTGGGTGATCGTCGAGCCGGACTGCTTGCCCTTGCCGGTGGCGGTGTTCCAGCCGGCGCGGATCATCGCCTTGGGGTCGATGGCCGACTCGGTGTAGAAGTCGCGGTCCTCGGCGGCCAGCACCGCGTGCCGGGCGTCCTCGGAGATCAGCGACAGGGTCACGTTCTCGCGGTTCACCTCGCCGTCGCGGGCGAGCTGGCTGCCGTCCGCGTACAGGTACACGTTGCTCTGCTTGGTCGCGGTCGCGTTCGCCGAGGGGATCTTCACCACGTAGTAGCCGAGCGCGAACAGGCCGACGAGCAGCAGGGCCCCGAGGACGAACGTGCCGAGCACGACCCGCCAGGTGGGGACCAGTCGCCTCCAGCCGGTGCGCTTGGGCCGCTTGGCCTTCTTCTTGCCGGCCGCGTCGGTCGCGCCGGACGTACCGGTCGCGCCCGGCGCACCCGAGGCGCCCGGGATACCGGGCGCGCCCGGTGCGTGCGAAACGGCGGACGGGCGCGGCGAGCCCGCCGCGCCCGGCACCGCTGCCATGCGCGCCGTCTTCGCCGTGTCTGCCGTGCCTGCCGCGTTCGTCGTGTTCGCCGTGTTCGTCGTGTTCGCCGCGTTCGACGCGCCTGCTGTACCCGCTGCTGTACCTGTTGTGCCTGCTGTACCCGCCGCACCCCGTGCGCGCGCGGCCGTGTGCGTCGCGTCCGGTGTGTCCGGCGCGTCTTTCGTGCCCGGCTTATCCGTTGCGCCCGATGTATTTGATTTACTCGGTGTGCCGGGCTTACCGGGCTTACCGGATGTACCCGGTGTGTCCGGTGTGTCCGGTGTCTTCGGTGTGCCCGAAGCCGCCGCGGGGGCGGGGCCGGGCTCTTTCCGTGCCCAGCCCTCGCTCGGCTGCTGCGGCTGCGGCTGGTCCTTCATCGTGTGCCGTGCTCCCGTTTCACGTCGTACGTCCGGTACGTCCTCGTACGCCTTGGCGCCCTCCCCTTGAAGACTGTCGCATCCGGCGATTCGTTCCCGTCACGTGGCACGCGTCGCATAACAACTGAGGCAGAAACCGAGGAAGGAACCGAGGAGGGAACCGAGGAGGCCGTGGAGAAAATGCCTGGCACGCGGCGCGGCCCCGCGGCTAGGCTCCTGCGCTTTGGTCCGGAACGGCTGGAGGGCGCCCGTGAAGGGGGCAGGCAGGTTGTACGCCGCCGTCGCGGCGGGCGGGTTCCGGCGGTACGCGACCTACCGGGTGGCCACCGCCGCGGGCGTGTTCACCAACACGGTGTTCGGCATGATCCTGGCGTACACGTACATCGCGCTGTGGGACGAGAGGCCCGGTCTCGGCGGGTACGACCAGGCCCAGGCGGTGACGTACGTGTGGGTGGGGCAGGGGCTGCTGTCGGTGGTCGCGGTGATGGGCGGCGGCTTCGAGGACGAGCTGATCGAGCGGATCCGTACGGGTGACATCGCGATCGACCTCTACCGGCCCGCGGACCTCCAGCTGTGGTGGCTGGCCGCCGACGCGGGGCGGGCCGGTTTCCAGCTGCTGGGGCGGGGCGTGCTGCCGATGGTCCTGGGCGGGCTCGTGTTCCGGCTCGCGCTGCCGGGCGACGCCGGCACCTGGGCGGCGTTCCTCGGCGCCGTGCTGCTCGGGGTCCTGGTGAGTTTCGCGATCCGCTACCTCGTGGCGCTGGCGGCGTTCTGGTTCATGGACGGGGCGGGCGTGCAGCAGCTGGCCGTCCTGGCGGGGCTCTTCTTCTCCGGGATGACGCTGCCGCTGAACGTCTTCCCGGGCGCGCTCGGTGAGCTGGCCCGCGTGCTGCCCTGGTCGTCGCTGATCCAGGTGCCCGCGGACGTGCTCCTCGGGGAGCGCACGGGGTGGGCGCTGCTGCGCACGTACGCCTTCCAGGCCGCCTGGGCCGCCGGGCTGCTCGCGCTGGGCCGGCTGATCCAGTCGGCGGCGACGCGCAGGGTGGTGGTCCAGGGTGGCTGACCGGCAGCAACAGCGGCAGCGGCAGCGGCAGGGCGCGCCGTCCCCGGGTTTCGAGCGGGTCGGCCGCTCGCGCCTGATGGACGGGCTGCGCGCCTACCGGCTGATCGCCTGGATGTGGGTCCGCTCGACGATGGCGTACCGCGCGTCCTTCGCGATGACGCTCCTCGGCAACTTCGCGGGAACCGCGCTCGACTTCGTCGCGATCCTGCTGATGTTCTCGCGGGTCGACGAGCTGGGCGGCTACGGGCTGGGCGAGGTGGCGTTCCTGTACGGGCTGTCCAGTGCGGCGTTCGGCCTCACGGACCTCGCCCTCGGCTCGATGGACCGGCTGGGCGGGCGGGTGCGCGACGGCACGCTCGACACGCTGCTCGTGCGCCCCGCGCCGGTGCTCGCGCAGGTCGCCGCGGACCGGTTCGCACTGCGCCGCCTGGGCCGGATCACACAGGGACTGCTGGTCCTCGGGTACGCGCTCACGGTGGTCGACATCGCGTGGACCCCGGTGAAGGTGCTGCTGATGCCGGTGATGCTGGTCAGCGGGGCGGCGATCTTCGGGGCGGTCTTCGTGGCGGGCGGGGCCTTCCAGTTCGTGGCGCAGGACGCCTCCCAGGTGCAGAACTCGTTCACGTACGGCGGCACCACCCTGCTGCAGTACCCGCCGACCGTCTTCGCGAAGGAGCTGGTGCGCGGGGTGACCTTCGTCCTGCCGCTGGCCTTCGTCAACTGGCTGCCCGCGCTGTACGTGCTCGGGCTGCCGTATCCGCTCGACCTGCCGCAGTGGGTGGCGTTCCTGCCGCCGCTCGTGGCCGCCGGCTGCTGCGCGCTGTCGGGTCTGGCCTGGCGGGCGGGCCTTCGTTCGTACCGGAGCACGGGGAGCTAGCGCGTGGACACCGACACCAGTGACAGCGGCATCACCACCGGGACGGACGGACGTGACGGCGCCCTCATCCGTCTGGACCGCGTCGAGAAGGTCTTCGACGTACGCAGGAAGACCGGCTTCCTGCGCCGTGAGCGGCGGCGGGTGCGGGCGGTCGACTCGATCTCCTTCACCGTGTCGCGCGGCGAGATGGTCGGCTACATCGGGCCGAACGGCGCGGGCAAGTCCACCACCATCAAGATGCTCACCGGCATCCTCACCCCGAGCGGCGGGCACCTGCGGGTCGCGGGCATCGACCCGTCGCGCGAACGCACGCGGCTCGCGCAGCGCATCGGCGTGGTGTTCGGGCAGCGCACCACCCTGTGGTGGGACCTCCCGCTGGTCGACTCGTACCGGCTGATGCACCGCATGTACCGGATCCCCGACGCGCGGTACGCCGAGAACCTCGACCGGTGCGTCGAACTCCTCGAACTGGGCGACCTGCTGGACGTGCCCGTACGGCAGCTCTCGCTCGGCCAGCGGATGCGCGGGGACATCGCGGCGGCGCTGCTGCACGACCCGGAGGTGCTGTACCTGGACGAGCCGACGATCGGGCTCGACGTGGTCAGCAAGGTCAGGGTGCGGGAGTTCCTGCGGGACCTCAACGCGGAGCGCGGCACGACCGTGCTGCTGACGACCCACGACCTCTCCGACATCGAGCAGCTGTGCCGGCGGGTGATGGTCATCGACCACGGGCGCCTGATGTACGACGGGCCGCTCACCGGGCTGCACGAGGTGGGGGAGAGCGAGCGGACGCTCGTGGTGGACCTGGAGCGGGAACTGCCCCCGATCGACGTCGGGTCGGCTCGGGTCGTGAAGGTCGAGGGGCCGCGGCAGTGGCTCGCGTTCCCCGCGGCGCAGTCGGCGGCACCGCTGGTGGCGCGGATCGCGGCCGCGTACCCGCTGGTCGACCTGTCGGTGCGGGAACCCGACATCGAGGCGGTCATCAGCCGCATGTACGCGGGGAAGACGACCTCGTAGGCTGCTGTCATGACGGACGAACTCCCGGACCGGCGCCCCGGTCCCCCCGGGTCCCCCGGTCTTCCCGGGCCCCCCGGCGGACCCTCCGGGCTGCGCGCCTCCGACGCCGACCGCGACCGGGTCACCGAAGTGCTGCGGGACGCCCTCGCGGAGGGCCGCCTGGACATGGAGGAGTTCGAGGAGCGGCTGGAGGCGACGTACAAGGCGCGTACGTACGGGGAGTTGGAGCCCCTCACCCGGGACCTGCCCGCGCCGGGCGTCCCGGCTCCCGCGCCCGCCGTGCCGACGGGGAAACGGCCCGCGGCCCACGGGGGCGGGGACTGGGCGGACCGGATCGGCGGCGGTGACGGCCGGACGTCCCGGTGGGGCGTGGCGGTCATGTCGGGGTTCGAGCGCAAGGGGCACTGGACGGTGCCGCACGCGTTCCACTCCGTCGCGTTCTGGGGCGGGGTGACCCTCGACCTGCGCGAGGCGGACTTCGCGGCGGGCGAGGTGGTGATCAACTGCGTCGCGATCATGGGCGGGGTGAACGTGGTCGTGCCACCGGGGGTCGAGGTCGTGGTCCGCGGGATCGGGTTCATGGGCGGTTTCGACCACCGCGAGGGAGGTGTGCCGGGGGACCCCGGCGCGCCGCGCGTGGTCGTCACGGGGTTCGCCTTCTGGGGCGGGGTCGGCATCGAGCGCAGGGTCACCAGGGCGGAACGGGCCCGGCTGAAGGAGGAACGCCGCCGCGAGAAGCTCGAACGCCGGACGGGTGGCCGGGGAGAGCTGGGCACGGGCCGGGACTGAGGACCCCGCCCGGCCCCCCAACTGCCGGTGCGGACACGGGATCCGACGGGATCCGACGGGATTCGACCGGAAGTCCGGGGGCACGTGGACTCCACGACCACCGGGCGGTCCGGCACCGGCGGCCGCGAGATGACAGTCCGGTGGAAGTGGAAGTGGAAGTGGAAGGCGGCTGGCCATGGACCTCACGTCACTTCTCGTCTCCGGGATCGTCGGCGCCGTCTGCGGAGGCGCCGCGGTGATCGCCCTCGACAGGAGAAGGCACCGGCAGTAGCCCGGCAGCGGTCCTCGCCCCCGGAACCCGCCGACGCGGCCGTGCGGCCGGGCGAGCTTGTGCCGTCCGTCAGAGCTGGGCCGGAGCCGCCCCCCTGAGGTCGTCCACGTCGAAGGTCTCGGCCATGCGTTCGTAGCCCGCGTCGCTCGGGTGGAGGTGGTCGCCCGAGTCGTACTGGGAGCGCAGGCGGCGCGGGCCGTACGGGTCGCGCAGCGCCTTGTCGAAGTCGGCGTAGGCGTCGAAGACCTCGCCCGAGCGGATCCGGGCGTTGACGGCCTGGCGGGTGTCCTCCAGGTGCGGCCGGTACCCGCGGTGCCCCTGGAAGGGCATCAGCGTGACCCCGACGACCCGCAGACCCCGCGCGTGGGCCAGCCGCCGCAGCTCGCGCAGCCCGTCGGTGATCCGGCGGGCGTCGGTCTCGTGGGGCGTGCGCAGGATGTCGTTGACGCCCAGGGCGATCACGACGGCCCTGACGTTGGGACGGCCGAGCACGTCGCGCTCGAAGCGGACCAGGCCGCTCGGGTTCTCGGCGGGGCGGCCCAGGCCGCTGGCCAGGACGCGGTTGCCGCTGATGCCCTGGTTGACCACGCTGTAGCGGGGCCCCTCCCCGGCGCGCAGCCGGTCGGAGAGGACGTCCGTCCAGCGCCGGTTCTCGCCGACGGTCGAGGTGCTGCCGTCGGTGAGCGAGTCGCCGATGACGACGACCGTGCCCTCCGCCTCGTTGCTCAGCACGTCCACCGCGGTCACATACCGCCAGTAGGGCGTCTGCCCGGTGTACGCGGCCCCGCTGACGTCCTCCGTGCGGTCGCCCTCCGCGGTGTACGAGATCTGCCGTGCCTGCGGGTGGTGGGTGACGGGCCCGGACGGGGTCGGCGAGTACGTCGTCACCAGTACGTCCGTGTCGTGCGGGACCGGCAGCCGCACGGCGTCGCTGACGACCTGCTGCCCGGCGGGCACCACCACCGAGGGACGGCCGTTGAAGGTGAGGCGCCGCATGGTGCCCGCGTCCGCGGCGGCACCGTCCGCACCGTCCGCGACGGCGACCGAGGCGCGCGTGATGCCGAGCGGCTGCTGCCCGTACAGGTTGGAGAGCGTGATCCGGGCGGCGCTGCCGCCGACCCCCACGTGCACCACGTTGCGCACCGAACGCCCGGCCATGCCGTTCACCTCGGTGCCCGGCTCCGGTCCGACCGGGGACGCCGACCAGGCGCCGACCCAGGTGCCGACGGAGGCGGGGGCCGCCGGGTTGTTCGGGCCGCGGCCGTCGGGCACCGTGGTCTCCGCGCCGTCGTCGGAGGCGACCCCGACGTATATGGCGGCTGAGATGGCGACGATGACGGCGATGATCGCGGCCAGCAAGGCATAACCGTGACGCTTGGTCATGCGGTGCGTGTCTCCTCGAAGAATGTGGGAGCCCGTGGCTCCGATGTGATCACCCCATGATGAGGCATGGCGTGGAAGGGACCCGACCGGGCCCCGGCGTTCCCAGGATCCCGTCGGGTCCCGCGGGACTCCGGGATTTCGCCGGGAACTCCCCGCCCGGACAGACGCGGGGAACTGATGTTCCGTTCCAGTAGTCGGTCAGGTTGGGACAATGGGTTACGGGGGACCGGGAACGGATGGAGCGGATGGAACGCACGGAAGAGGACCGAACAGGGGAAACGGGCCCGGAGGGGCGGTCTTCCCGGCCTGGCGGTGTGGCGAAACCCACGCGGACCGGCGACGGCACACCGGGCGGCGCACCGGGCGGCGCACCGGGCGGCGCGCCCGGCAGTACGCCCGGCGGCGCGCCGAACCGCGCGATGAACACGTTCAGCCCCGCCGACGAGGAGAAGTTCCGCGGGGTGCGCCGGATGAAGCTCACGGCGACCGGCCTGCTGCTGCTGGTCGCCGTCGTCTACGTACTCGCCAAGTGGGCGGGGAACTCCGGTGCGGGTGCCTGGGCCGGATACGTGGCCGCGGCCGCCGAGGCCGGCATGGTCGGCGCGCTCGCCGACTGGTTCGCCGTCACCGCGCTGTTCCGGCGGCCCCTGGGCCTGCCCATCCCGCACACCGCGATCATCCCGACCAAGAAGGACCAGCTGGGCGTCTCCCTGGGCGAGTTCGTCGGCGAGAACTTCCTCTCGCAGGACGTCGTACGCCAGCGCCTGCGCTCCGTCGGCATCGGCAGCCGCCTCGGCACCTGGCTGGCCGACCCCGAGCACGCCGACCGGGTGACGGCGGAACTGGCCACCGCGCTCAGGGGCGCCCTCGCGGTGCTCCGCGACTCGGACGTGCAGGCCGTCGTCGGCGAGGCCATCAACCGCCGCGCCGACGCCCAGGAGATCGCCCCCGGCATGGGGAAGATGCTGGAGAAGGTCGTCGCGGACGGCGGCCACCGGCGGATCGTCGACCTGGTCTGCGTACGCGCCCACGACTGGCTCGTCCTGCACGACGAGCAGGTGATGGACGCCGTACAGGGCGGCGCCCCCGGCTGGACCCCGCGCTTCGTCGACAAGAAGGTCGGCGAGCGCGTCTACAAGGAGCTGCTGCGCTTCGTCACCGAGATGCGCGACATGCCCACCCACCCGGCCCGCGGCGCCCTGGACCGCTTCCTCGGCGACTTCGCCTCCGACCTC
Organism: Streptomyces beigongshangae; assembly: GCF_019710745.1. Taxonomy (GTDB): domain Bacteria; phylum Actinomycetota; class Actinomycetes; order Streptomycetales; family Streptomycetaceae; genus Streptomyces; species Streptomyces beigongshangae. The sequence continues at coordinate 50,672 of NZ_JAHKJW010000034.1, read as the reverse complement.
CAGTCCGACACCGACACCCGGGCGCGCGTGGAGAACCTCAAGCGCGAGGTCCTCGGCCGCGGCGAGGTCCAGGACCTGATCGCGTCCGTCTGGTCCTCCGTACGGCAGATGATCGTGGCCGCCGCCGAGGACGAGCGCAGCGAGCTGCGGCTGCGCGTGCGGGCCTCGCTGCTGTCCCTCGGCGCGCGGATGGCGGGCGACGCGAGGCTGCAGGCCAAGGTCGACGGCTGGGTCGAGGGGGCCGCGGTGTACGTCGTGACCACCTACCGCGACGAGATCACCTCCCTGATCACCGACACCGTCGCCGGCTGGGACGCCGAGCACACCTCGAAGAAGATCGAGGCACACATCGGCCGCGACCTCCAGTTCATCCGGATCAACGGCACGGTGGTGGGAGCCCTGGCCGGTCTGCTCATCTACACGGTGTCGCACGCCCTGGGCGGCTGACCGACGGCTGACCGGCGGCTGACCGGCGGCTGACCGGGCCCGGCCGGGCCCACGCCCCGGGGCGTCCCCGCCCGCCCCGGGCGGATGCCTGGCCCGATCGGGCGTAGCGCGCCCGTGCCGGGCGTAAGCCGGCGCGTCCGGGGGACCTGTAGGAGGTTCACCCAGGAGGTTCGCCCGCCCCCCCGTACGGGGTTCGCTCGAAGAGGAGAGAGCCCATGGCCGTAGCCGACGCCGGAGCCACCGGCACCGGAGCCGTCACCACCGCCGTGCCCGCCCGGCTGGACCGCCTGCCCTGGTCGCGCTGGCACTGGACCATCGTGATCGGTCTCGGCACCGTCTGGATCCTGGACGGTCTGGAGGTCACCGTCGTCGGCAACATCGCCGGCCGCCTCTCGGAGTCCGGCAGCGGTCTGCCGATCTCGGCCGCGCAGGTCACCGGTACGGCGGCCGCGCTCTACGTCGCCGGAGCCTGCGCGGGCGCCCTGTTCTTCGGCCGGCTCACGGACGTCTTCGGCCGCCGGAAGCTGTTCATGGTCACCCTGGCCGTCTATCTCGCGGCCACCGCCATGACCGCGTTCTCGTTCTCCACCTGGTGGTTCTTCCTCTTCCGCTTCCTCACCGGCTTCGGCATCGGCGGCGAGTACGCGGCCATCAACTCGGCCATCGACGAACTGATCCCGTCCAAGTACCGCGGCCGCGTCGACCTGATCATCAACGGCAGCTTCTGGCTGGGCGCGATCGCCGGCTCGCTGCTGTCGATCGTCGCGCTGGACACCGACCTGTTCGCGATGAACATCGGCTGGCGCCTGACCTTCCTCCTCGGCGTCGTCCTCGGCCTGGTGATCCTGCTGGTGCGCCGCAACGTCCCCGAGAGCCCGCGGTGGCTGTTCATCCACGGCCGGGGCGAGGAGGCGGAGGGCCTGGTCGACGAGGCCGAGCGGCAGATCCGGGAGGAGACCGGCCGCGACCTCCCGCCGCACGGCCGGGAGATCACCATCCACCAGCGCAAGAGCATCGGCTTCCTGGAGATCGCCCGCACGGTCTTCTCCACGTACCGCAGGCGCGCCGTGCTGGGCCTGTCCCTCTTCGTCGGCCAGGCGTTCCTCTACAACGCGATCACCTTCGGCTTCGGCGCGATCCTCACCACGTTCTTCGACGTGCCGACGGGCAAGACCGGCTACTACTTCGCCGTCATCGCGGCCGGCAACTTCCTCGGCCCGCTGCTCCTCGGCAAGTTCTTCGACACCGTGGGCCGCCGGATCATGATCTCGTCCACCTACATCCTCTCCGGCATCCTGCTCTTCGGCACGGCCTGGCTCTTCGACCAGGGCTCGCTGGACGCGACCACGCTGACCGCCTGCTGGTGCGTGGTCCTCTTCTTCGCGTCGGCGGGCGCGAGCAGCGCGTACCTGACGGTCTCCGAGATCTTCCCGATGGAGACCCGCGCGATGGCCATCGCCTTCTTCTACGCCATCGGCACCGCGGCCGGCGGCATCAGCGGCCCGCTGATCTTCGCCGAGCTGACGGAGACGGGCGTCGTCGGCGACACGGTCCTCGCCTTCCAGATCGGCGCCGCCCTGATGTGCGCGGCGGGCCTGGTCGCGGCGGCACTCGCGGTCAAGGCGGAGGGCCGCTCCCTGGAGGACATCGCCGCCCCGCTGTCGACGGCCGACGCACCGGAGAAGGGCGCGGGCGCGGGCGCCAGGGCCTAGCCCCGCCGGGCCCGAACTGAGTACGCGTACTCTGTCGGTCCCCGTGCGGCAGGGGAACCCTCGTTCCCATGACCGAGAAGCTGCTGGGCCCGCTGTCGAAGCGCCCCTGGACGGAACGCTGGCTGACCCGCCTGCTGGGTGCCGCCCTGTCCTCGGCGGCGTACCTCCTCTGCGTCCCCTGGGAACTGCGCGAGCACCCCGGGTCGGCGGGTCCGGCCGGACCCGCCGACCCGGTCGGCCCGGCCGCGGACACGGCCCCGGTGACCGCTCCGGAGGCCGCGGTCCTGGCCGCGTGCCTGCTCCTCCTGGCCGCGTACTTCGGCCGCCGGGACGCTCTCGCCTGGCCCCTGCTGCTGGTGGCGGCGCCGCCGGCCGCGCTCATGTACGTCTCGTTCCGCACGCACCGCGGGCCGTCCGACGTGTCGGAGAGCCCCTGGTCCCTGACCTGGGCCTCCGCCACGCTCGCCATCGCGGCGGGCGTGCTCGTCGCGACCTCCGTGGCCCGGCGTTTCCGGCAGGACACGGAGGAGTCGCTGGACGGCCTGGTCTCCGCCCGCCGACAGCCCGCCCCCTGCCGGACACAGGGCTGACCGTCAGGCGCCCGTCGTGGAACCGGGCCGCACGATCATCAGGATCGTGACGGTGGCCCACAGCAGATTGAAGACGCCGGTGAACATGGCGAGCCGGACGGTGAGGCGGGCGCTCACGGCGACGCCGGCGGACGTGCCGGCGCCGGTGGACGTGCCGATCGCCGAGTCGGCTTCCGCGGCACCGCCCGCGTCCACCGCTTCGAGCAGCTCCTCCTGACGCGGCAGCACCAGCGCCAGCAGGACGGCCGCCGCGACCCCGGTGAGCACCATCGACACGACCAGCCAGGTGTCGTTCAGCACACCCATGCTGAGCGCCGTGGCCATCCCGAGCACGGGAACGGCGATGCCCACGCCCGCGTACACCCGGCAGATCCGGTGCAGCAGCCGCAGGGTCTCCGCCGCCCGGGGATCACCGGGGTCGGCGAGCGCCCGCCGGGCACCGGGCGGGAACATGCTGGCCGCGACGGTGACGGGTCCGACGGCGACGATCGCGACGAGGACATGGAGGGAGAGGAGGAACTTGGTCACGAGGGGACGGTAGGCGGCGTACCGGATCACCCGGAAGTGGCAAGATTGCCACCCTCCAACGGATTCCCGCCAGGGCCGATGAACAGGTCTCTTCCACCAGGTCACCTGGCCGACTCCTTGGCGGGAAGCCGTTGCTCACCTACTCTCTCGCCATGCACACCGTGGCCGTACTGGCGCTCGACCAGGTCATCCCGTTCGACCTGTCCGTCCCCGTCGACACCTTCAACCGGGCGCGGCTGCCCGACGGCCGTACGCCCTACCGCGTCAAGGTCTGCTCGGTGGCCGGCGAGGTGGACGCCGGAGCGTTCGCCGTGCGGGCGCCGCACGGACTGGAGGCGCTGGCCGAGGCGGACACGATCATCCTGCCGGGCACCACCGACCCGACCCGGCCGCTGCCGCCGGAAGTGGCCGGGGCCCTGCGCGCGGCGGCGGCGAACGGCACGCGCATCGCCTCGATCTGCGTCGGCGCGTTCCTCCTCGCCGCCACCGGACTGCTGGACGGGCAGCGGGCGACGACCCACTGGAACGCGGCGGCCGACCTGGCCTCCCTGCACCCGGCGGTGACGGTCGACCCCGACGTCCTCTACGTCGACAACGGCCAGTTCCTCACCTCGGCGGGCGCCGCCGCGGCGCTGGACATGTGCCTGCACATGATCCGCGGGGACCACGGCTCGGCGGTCGCCGCCCACGTGGCCCGGATGTCCGTCATGCCGCTCGAACGGGAGGGCGGACAGGCGCAGTTCATCGTTCACGACCGGCCCCCGGCCCCGGCAGGCACGACGATGGAGCCCCTGCTCGCCTGGATGGAGGAGAACGCCGGCCGCGACCTGACGCTGGACGACCTCGCCGCCCGCGCGGGCACCAGCGCCCGTACGCTCAACCGCCGCTTCCGCGAGCAGACCGGCACGACACCCCTGCAATGGCTGCACCTGGCACGGGTGCGCAAGGCCCAGCACCTGCTGGAGAGCACGTCCCACCCGGTGGAACGCATCGCCGCCCAGGCCGGGTTCGGCTCCCCGACCGCGTTCCGCGACCGCTTCAAGCGGGTGGTGGGGACGAGCCCGCAGGCGTACCGGAGGGCGTTCCGCCGGGCACCGGTGGGCCAGGGATCGTGACCTTCGGCGCGGTGGCGCCGGGTACGCTCCCGGTCACCCGCCCAGTCCCCGGACGGCGCCCGGCACCACCTCGCCCGAGACCGGCAGCCCCAGCCCCGCCACGGCCCGCGCGACCAGCCGGGCCATCTCGACGGCGCCCCGCTCCTGGAAGTGGGTGTTGTCCTGGACCCCGTCGGGGAAGTTCGGGTACTGCCCCGCGTTCAGCCACAGGAAGATCCCCTTGGACGCCTCGACACCGATCCCGTCGAGGTAGGCCCGGCTGGCCGCCGCCAGATCGACCAGCGCAGCCCTCTCCTCCGCCGCGACGGCCTTCGCGGCCTCCACGTACGCGGGGAAGGAGACGTTGAACTTCCCGGTGGACGCGTTGTAGGAGCGCCGCGAGACGGGCGTCACGACGACCGGCGTCGCACCCCGCGCCCGCGTCGCCCGGATGTAGTCGTTGCGGAGGTACTCCTTGTAGTCGGCGGGGGAGGTGTACCGCTCCGCGTTGCCCACGGTGGCGTCGTTGTGCCCGAACTGCACGAACAGGCAGTCACCGGCCCGGATCACCTGATGGATCGCGGCCAGCCGCCCCTGCTCGATGAACGAACGCGAACTGCGCCCGCCGATGGCGTGGTTGGCGACGGTGACGTTCGAGGTGAGGTACGAGGCCAGCTTCTGCCCCCAGCCGGCCTCGGGGTAGTAGCGGGAGCTGTACGTCTGAGCGGTGGAGTCACTGGCGATGTAGACGGTGCCGACCGCCGCGGCGGCGGCGCCACCAGCGGTATCGGCGGCACCGGTGGCGGCACCCGCGGTACCGGACAGGCCCAGGGCACCGAGGACCCCGGCACCGGCCGCACCCGCGGCACCGCCCAGAAACCGTCTGCGGTCGGACACATTGCTGTTGCGGCTCATCAGGCCATCCCTGCACAGGAGTCGAGGAGCGGTCGGGGAAAGGTGGCAGCCGCGACGCGAAAGGTTGCCGGGAGGGCCGGACCGAAGTCCCGAGCAGCCGCAGCCGCTCTCCCCCTCGCCTTCCCCTCCCCGTGCTCAATGACGCGTGTCGGCCAGCCAGGTGCGCCAGACGAGCCGGCTGTTGGGCACCTCGGGCCGGTCGAGCATCCACAGCACGTACCCGGCGTGCAACCGGGCCCAGGGGTTCTCCGAGCGCCGGGCCGCTTCGAGCCGTACGCGCAGCGACTGCCCGTCGATGCCGTCGACGACCCGGGCGACGCGCACGTACTCACGGTCCTTGCACCGGTAGGCACGCCGCACGACGAGCTCCACCAGGTCGATCAACTTGCCCCGGGCCACCGGATCCTGCCCGACGGCGTCCACGGCCAGGTCCCGGATCAGCCCTTCCTTCGTCCCCCACGCCTTCGCGTGACGGGTCCACTCCTGCGGATACCGGGCCTCCCACTCCAGGAAGAGCAGCGCGTAGGGCAACCCCGGCCAGGAGAGAAGATCCTCGTAGTCATGGCCGCCCCACACCCCGTCGGGCAGCGAACAGTCGCGGACCCGCAGGTACTCCTCGTGGGCCGCCCGCAGCACCGGAACCTCGTACGGCTGCTCGGCCCCCTGCTCCTGCACCGCCACCAGCGTCCTGTTGAACTCGTCCAGGGCCTCCTCCGTCGCCTTCCGGGCGGAGACCAGCCGATCCAGCGCGACGGCCCGTTCGGCCGGGTCCTTCGAGATCAGCCCGTACGCCCAGGCCAGCCGCTCGTCCCACGCCCGGGCGTCGTCCATGCCCGCCCCGTGCCCGTTCTCATACCCCATGGCACAGATCATCCCCGAGCACACCGGGCGGCACCCCTCCGGGCACCTGTACAAGAAGGGAACGAAAACGCCACCTACCTCGCCTCGGCCGACGCAAAGACCCTCTCACCCAGCCCTGCCACCCACACGAGGCCGCCGAGCCGACCCGGCGTGCGGGCGAGATGAGCCCGCGCCCTCAAGCCCCGGCCCCCTCCACGGCCAACCCGCACAGACCCCACCCCGGCCCCCGCTCTTCCGGGGCTGCCCGCTCGCTTCCCTCCCGTGCCGGAGCGGGCCGGGTCAAGGGTGGAGCGCAGCGGAATCGCCGCAGGCGACGGCCGGAGGCCGCCCTTTACGCGGCTCACGGAGGCACGACACTGGGACAGGAAGCGGGCGGCCTTACGGCGCGATCAAAACCCGGGCTCACCAAAATCCACCCCCGAGCTCCGAATACCGGCCCGGGGTCGGACAAATGGAGGTCAGCGGGCGGCAGGCGCAGGAGTGCTCTGCTCCCTCAGCTCGGTCAATCGCCGCTGGTACAGGGGCCCGGCGGCGAACGCCCCTCTCGCCTCACTCGGAGTGGACACCTCCAACGACGTGCACACCCCCCGCAAGACACAACCTGCGAAACAGCGGGCGAAGAAGTCAACTACCCCACGATCACGCCGCACTGGTTAAAGATCAAGCTAGTGCACGGGCCGCCAGTCCGCGTGCGTCTCGTCCAGACGCGGCTGGTCCGGGTTCTGCCAGATGAGGCAGCCGTACACGATGCCGGGAACCTGCGTGCCCATCAGATCCGTCGGACCCTCCATGAGCGTGCGGTTGACACCCTCCAGGTAGGCGGCGATCGACGGATACCGGGGCTCGGTCATGAGCATGCCTTCGAAGCTCGTCCACTCACCGAGGCCCTCGGCCGACAAATACAAGCCTGCGTCGGTCGCCTCGGCGTAATTGCCGAATGGAGCGACCCACTGCGCGCTTTCCCAGTAGTCCTTGCCTTGTCGATCGAAGCCCGCCAAGCGTGGCCGGATCGACTGCTCAGGGGTGAGCAACAGTCCATGTGGCAGGAACCGCCCCGTCGCTACCTCACCCTCTTCGTCGTACTCGTCGATGTCGATCTGTCGTACCCCGCCGGCCAGCGCCCAGAGGTCCACCAGTTCGGGCGGGAAGCCGTACGCACAGTGCTCCCCGAGTCGGCTTTGCGCTGTCGCGATCTCGGCGTCGGTGGCCGGGGGGAGGATGGATGCATACGAGGCGGGCGCGTGGACCCGCAACCACTCGGCCAACTCCCGCCAGGCGTCTGCTGTACGCGGTGACTCTTCGGCGTTCATGAGTCACGTTCCTCCTCGTCCGAGACGCCGTACACCGTACCGAGCGAGAAGACGCACCACACCGCCTTGTGCCGCGCTACCTGCCAGGTGTGCTGCTGGCGCGCGTGACAAGAGTCCAAACTCACGGAAGCCGTGCAGCACACGAGATTGTCCTTGGGCGGGTGCGCGGTTGCCCCGTCCAGAGGAGCACATGGGGTGCGCAACGAATTCCTGTGGGAGCACCCCTGCCGCATCTATGAGGAGGACAACGACCCGCGTTGTGAAGCCAGAGAAGTCATCTACAGGCGTCAAGCCGGTGGATCCGGGCTCAGCCGAAGGCCACCCTGTCTCCAAGAGGCGTGCGCCAAGACGCCCGACACCAGGGACGTCCCTACAGCGCCCCCACGAAGGCATGCCAAGCGTGAACACGAATGGCGAGCACAGGCCCGTCGGCATTTTTGGAGTCACGCACGAGGGTTCCGCCGGCGGCGTGGGCGCACTCGACGCACTCACCGCCCGCGCCGTTGCTGTAGGAGGACTTGAACCACGAGGAGGGCACCGCGGGAGCAGACCGCGCAATCTTCATTCTGCGTATTCCTTAAGAACGGACTTGATCAGCTGGGCGGAACGCTGAGGACTCAGGGCGGCGGCCCGCAAGCCGTCGAAGGCTCTGGTGTACTCCCGCACATGATGCTCCCCTTCGAGGTAGACGGCGTCGGTGATGCCGTCCCGGTACACGACGTCCGGGTCCTCCCGGTCGGGAAATCCGCTACGACTCGGCCGGCGCCCCGGGCCCGGAGACCTTCACACTGCACGTCTGCGACGGTGGCCAGCACCTCCATCACCCGCAGTTCCCCGACCTGCCACTGCTCAGGCTCTGACGGGGCCTGTGGGCTCCGGGCGTCATGGTGGCCTCTACGCCTATAGGGGCGGGGCGGGATGGCGCGGGCCATGACGGTGATCACCTCTGCGGCGGGCAGCGGAACATAGTTGGCGAGGCTATGGCGTACGCGTCTCCCGAGCGGCCCCGAGGAACGCGGTCCAGGCGGCGGGGGATAGGGCGAGGCGTCGGCCGGCCGGTTGCTTCGAATCGCGTATGAGGATGCCGCAGGTGACGAAGGCGGCCTCTACGCACTCCGTCGTGGTAGCACCGCTGTAGGACGACTTGAACCAGGAGTAGTCGTCCTGGGGCTCGGGCGGGACGGGCATTACAGCTCCTTGCGGACACGATGGATCAGAGAGGCGGACGCCTCCATGTCCAACGCTTGTGCGCGCAGGTAGTCGAACGCAAGCCGGTATCGCTCCAGCTCCTTTTCCTTCTCCAGGAAGAGGGAACCGGCGTGGTAGTCCACGTATACGACGTCCAGCGTGGCTTCGGTGCCGCCGAGGATGACGAAGCTGCCCATCGCTGCACCGTGCGCGCCCTTGGAGAAGGGCAGGACCTGAAGGGTGATGTGAGGTGACTCCGTCGTCTCCAGGAGACGGTCGAGCTGCTGCCTCATGGTGGCTGGCGAGCCGACGACCCGGCGGATGACGGACTCATCGAGGATCGCCCACAGCCGGGGCGGTGCCGACCGGGTGAGGATTTCCTGCCGCTTCATGCGGATGCCGACGAGACGCTCGATCTCCGTAGGGGCGAGACGGATCTNTTCATGCGGATGCCGACGAGACGCTCGATCTCCGTAGGGGCGAGACGGATCTCGCTGGCCTGCTGCAAGGCGGTGCTGTAGGCACGGGTCTGCAATAGTCCTGGCACGTACACGCAGGAGAAGTGGTCCTCGCGCACGGCCTCGTCCTCAAGTGTGAGCAGCAGGTTCATGCTCTCCGGGATGGAGTCGGCGAAGGAGCTCCACCAGCCCTGCTGCTTGGCATCCTTGGCGAGCGCCACAATGGCGTGCCGCTCAGCGCTGGTCGCGTCGTACTGCCGGCACAACGCGTCCACCACGAGCCACTTGACCGGGCCAGCTTGCGTCTCGTACCGGCTGACCGTGGCCTTGGAGACGCCGACCAAGCCGCCGGCCTCCTCCAGGGTCAGGCCCTTGCGTGCGCGGAGCTTGCGCATCATCGCGCCGAGCTGCCGTCGGCGCGTAGTGGTCTGAACAGACATGCGGTTTCCTCCCCGCGCGCCGGGCTCCTGCCCGGCAACGCCCTGAAGGGTAGGCAGCCGGAGAGCGGCGGAGCCAGCGCATTCACTCGATAGATGTTCATGAGAAGTTACACAGCGAGAATTCTCTGTGCCATTCTCGTAGTCGTACCGCTACGCAGTGCTGTCGCCCCATGGCGGCAGGCGCAGGGCTGTGTGGCCAGGGAGGGAGCGAGCATGTCCTTCTGTGAAACGCGCGAGCGCCGGCTGCACGAGGTTCTGCCGTTCACGGCCGCGCCGGCGCAAGTCGGCCTGCTGCGCAGGTCGGTTCGCCGCACTATGCGGCAGTGGGGTGCCGAGGCCATCACGGACCAAGCCGAACTGGCGGTCACGGAACTGGCGACGAACGTTCTCAAGCACGTTGGGGATGGTGCGCCGGCGGTGGCCGTGCTGGAGCCCAGGGGAGACTGCCTGCGGGTGGAGGTGCATGACAGTAGTCGCAGTGTGCCCGTCCTGAGTGAGATGTGTGCCGAAGCGGAATGCGGCAGGGGTCTGCATCTGATCGCGGCAATGAGCCAGGATTGGGGGACCCTCTACACCGCCGACGGCAAGGCCGTCTGGTGCGAACTGTCCCTGGAGCCGGCCCGGCAGGGCATGAGTGTGCAGCGCGCGGCGATGGTGCTGGATGAGTACCGGCGTGTGGTTGGTGCCGACCCTGTGCCGGCCCGCATGGCAGCGGAGGAATGCGTCTCCGACGTCATCGCTGATCTTCTGCACTGGCTGGTGGCTTCGGGCGGCGATGCCGTCGAAACGCTGGGTCGGGCGCGGATGCACTTCGAAGCGGAGGCCGCGTAAGTGCGGTGTGCCGAGGGTGTGTCCTTACGCGTCGTCGCGCAGGACGTTCAACAGGGCGCGTGCATCAGCTAGATGACCTTCATCAAGCAAGGCCGCGGCGATGTTGATAGATGCCTGCACGTCACGGTCAGCGGCTGCGTTGAGCATGGTCTCCACTGCCTCTTCTGCCCCGGACCGCCTATAGGAAGCGACGGCGAGAGGGAACTCATTTGAAGGCAGCCTGCTTCCCATCGCCCAGGCGTGAAAGTGGGCATCGCGCACTCTGCCTGCCGCAAGGTGGCGCCCGTAAGCGGCGATGTCGGCGGCGTGTGAAGTGACACTGTTGCGCCGGTCCCCCTCACTGGAGGGGACCGGCGCAACAGTCTGTTCCGCCGGTGACGACTCAGAGGCGTCAGGAATAGCGGGTTCCGCTTCGTGCGGCGCCTTGGCTAAGGTTTCAGGGAAGCGCTTTTCCAGCGCGGCATCCAAGCGGAGGTCAAGCAGGTAGGGCAGCGAGTGCGGCAGCTCGCCCCCCTGAGCGACTACGTCCGCCTCAAGGGCCTTGTAAATGCTTTCGAGGTTTTCAAGCCCCGGTACACGCCTGCCCGTTACGTAACAGGACATAGTGGATGCGGCGATGCCCGCTTTCTCGGCGATCCGCCCCTGAGTGCGGTCAGCCGCGGCCAGGGCCAGGCGCAAGGCGGCAGTGAACGCCTCCTGGCGTGAGAAGAGGCTCCCTTCACCCTCGATCTCCGTAGCTGCTCTGTGCGCTTCCTTCATGGGATGGGCGGCCTTCCTTCTCGGCGTAAGCCACTGGCTGCGGATCTTTCATTGTGGTTCTGCCGCACGCTGGCTGAGAAGGGCTTTCGTGCAGTTGCGGAGCCGCAATTCTTTGCGCTGCCGCAATGTGCCGACAGGGCTGGCTTTGCTGCCGAGGTTCAGGCGAGAGTCGTTCTTGTCGCTCGCCGCCGCTAGGCGGGAGAGCGCCAGTCGGCATTCGGACGGACGTAAGGGGAAGCGATGGGCACGCCGTCCTGGACGGACACGAAGCTCGGCACCATGAAGCGCGCGGCTCTGTGGCTCGTCGAGGAGGTGAAGGAGGGGGAGATCTTCACGAAGGAGCAGGTGAAGGAAGCCTTCCCCGGCGTCAGCCAGGCGGACCGCCGGGTGCGGGATCTCCGTGACTTCGGCTGGCAGATCGATACGAACCGCGAAGACGCGTCGCTGGGCCCGCACGAGCAGCGCTTCGTCAAGCGGGGCGAGGCTGTGTGGGAGCCGGGCAAGGGCAGCCGGCCTGCTTCGTCCATCACCCAGACCCGGCGTCGGGAAGTGCTGGCGGGGGACGGTCACTTCTGCCGCTCGTGTGGGATCGCCCCCGGGGAGACCTACGCCGGCACGTACGAGTCAGCGCAGATCGACATCGCCCGGCGCGTGGTGCGGCAGCCGGACGGCAGCAAGACGACGGAACTGGTATCCGAGTGCAACCGCTGCCGTGTGGGTGGCAGGGGGGTGGAGACGGACCTCGGCTCCATGCTGTCCCGCGCGTCCGCGCTGAGCGCGCTTGAGCGCAGGATGCTCTCGGAGTGGATGGAGCGTGACCGGCGTGAGTTCAGCGCGGCCGAGACCTTCTGGGCGGACTACCGGGCGCTGCCCGAGGAGTCGCGTGCGAAGATCCGCGCGGCCTTGAACTCGCCGGCTCAGTAGACGGCCATGGCGTGGGCGGGGCCCAGGACAAGCAGTCCCGGGCCCCGCGGTTTGAGACACAGCACTGACGACAGAAGGCATGAGGAGATCTGGTGCGCAAGGAGTTCGGCCGGCCGCCGCTGGCAGAAAAGAACCGGTCGCTGGTTGAGCGGCGCCTGAAGGAGCTGTCCACGGGGGGCGCTGTCCGCGAGACCCTGACCGTCGAGTGGCGGACGCAACCCTTGCATGTGGAAGTCATCGACATGCCCGTCGAGATGCTCTACTACAATCCCGGGACGCACCGCATCCGGGCTCAGCGCAGCTACGCCCCCGATCGCGACCGGCTGCTCGATGAGTCGCCCTGGATCAGTGAGAGCCAGGATTACCTGCACCACCTGTTGATGGCTCTGCCGGCGGACCCGAGCAGGCCGGACCCCGAGTTCACCGAATTGCTCAACAGTCTGCGTGACTACCGGCAGAACGAGCCCGGGCTGATCACGCGCGACGGCATCCTCGTGAACGGCAACACCCGGCGTGCGGCGCTGAAGGAACTCGGTGTCCCGAACATCCGGGTCGGTGTGCTCCCTGAGTCGTGCACCTGGGACGACATCAACGCCGTGGAGCTGGCGTTGCAGCTCCGTCCGGACCAGCGACGGGAGTACTCGTACATCAACGAGCTCATTACGATCGACGAACAGCTGGCCCTCAACCGTCCCCTGGCGGAGGTGGCCAAGTCCTTCCGCCGCCGGGCCGACACGGTTGAAGCCGACATGTGGATCCTCGCGACGCTCAACGACCTCCGCGAGCGTTCCACTGACGGCAAGGCCCAGCTCAAGCTGGTGGACTTCGAGGGCGCCAAGGAAAGACTGCGTGAACTGTGGCGCCGTTACCGGAAGGACCGGGCGGCCAGCGAGGAGAAGGCCGAGCTGGTGAAGGAGCAGCGGCTGGCCGCGATCGTCATGGACTTCTCGAAGACGGACGTCCGCCTCATCGAGGACGACTTCAGGGCCAGATACCTGGACCGGATGCTCCCTGAATCGCTGAAAGCCGAGGCCCGTTCCGAAGCGCCGGCCGCGGTGCGGATTCCCGGCCTGAACCGAACGGTGAAGGCAGCTTCCGCCTCAGTCGCTGAGGCCAAGGAGCTGACGAACGCCATCCTGAAGGCCAAGGCGGTGGAGAAGGCCGAAGGGGAGAGCGTCTCCGAGCGCGCTGTGACCGCTGCCCGGATCTACGCTGACGCGCGCAAGGCCATGGAAGAGGCCCTGGAGCCCGCTGGCAAGGACGCCCGGGTACGCAAGCGGAAGCAGGCGGCCCCTGACCGCATCACCGACGCGTGCCAGGACATCGAGCAGTGCATCACCGATCTGACGCTCGCCAAGGCGTCCGGAAGTCTGGACGAGGAGGCGTTCGACGAGGCCGTACTTACCCTGCGGCAGTCGCTGACCAAGCTCGCCGTGGCTACTCAGCGCAGCATCAAGGCCCCGGGCGATGGCGTCTCGTGGCTGCACGACGCAGTTCGGCAGGAGGGCCCGTGATCGAGAGCCCATCTCTCCGGATCGCGTTCGACGTCACGCGTACCCGGGCCGTCCTGCGGGCGTCCCAGGAACATGCAGGTGACTTCGGCAAGCTGGCCGCCCGCTTCCCTGCTGGCGGCCAGCGCACCCTGACATCGGTCGAAGTCGATCTGGACGACTTCCTGACGGGCCTCGCGGCGCTGGGTGACTGGCCTGCCGCGGATACCGTGGAGTGGGAAGAAGACCTCGCCGTACTGGTGGGCGGTGTCCTGGATGACGCTGACCGTGCCGAGCAAGCGCTGCTCGACCCTTCCGCCGTCAGTTCTGTCGGCGACAGCGAAGTCCAGGACCGGCTCGGTTCCGACTGGCGCGCTGACCTCACGGATTTCCAGCGCCGGGATATAGCGCGGCTCCTCTCGCTCCAGCACGGAGCCAACTTCTCCGTCCCTGGAGCGGGAAAGACGCGCGTCGGCCTTGCGATGTTCGCCGCGATGCGGGAGCAGGGCGAGGTGCGGCGTCTGCTCGTAGTCAGCCCGAAATCGGCATACGAGTCGTGGACGTACGAGAGCGGAGTGTGTTTCGCGGAGCCGCTCACGGCCCGGGTGATGGGAAAGAGCCCCGAACCGGGTACGGAGGTGCTGCTGATCAACTACGAGAGGCTTGACCGTTCGCTCCCTGTCCTGGCCGCGTGGCTCAGGGCAGCTCCTTCGATGATCATCCTGGACGAAGCGCACCGTATGAAGCTGGGCGCCGAGGGCATCTACGGGAGTGCCTGTATGGCCCTCGGGCCCTTGGCTCGCCGCCGCCTCATCCTTACGGGTACCCCCGCACCGAACGGGGCCAAGGACCTGGAGAATCTGCTGTCCTTCGTGTGGCCGGGGCACGGCCGCCGGGTAGTGACCCAGGCCGTCGCGGGTGGCGACCTCGCCCACGCTAGCCAGGTGCTCCGCCCGCTGTTCACGCGCACCACCAAGAGCGAGCTCGGCCTCCCTCCTTTCGAGACGCGTATCCGTTACGTGGAGCTGCCCGCTCTGCATCGCGAGGTCTACGACGCCCTCGTAGGCAAATACACAGCGCGTGCGGAGTCAGGCCGGGACAACTTCGACGCCCTGGGCAAGGCGATGCTGCGCCTGCTCATGGCGGCGACAAGCCCAGCCCTGCTCGTGGAAGGCGAAAGCCGGTACGCGCCCCTGGACTATCAGGTGCCGCCCCTGGAGGTGCCGCAGACGGACTCGCTGTACGGCCTGCTGGAAAGGCTGCCGGACTACGAGTTCTCGCCTAAGTACAAAGAGGCACTGCGTATCGTCGCGGACAACGCGGCGCAGGGCCGCAAGACCTTGGTGTGGACGACCTTCGTCCGCAGCCTCACCACTCTGGAGCGGTTGTTCTCCGCCTACCAGCCGGCGGTAATACATGGCGGGACAGTGGACCGGGCCGGGCAGCTCAAGCGCTTCAGGGAAGACCCGGACTGCCACGTGCTGCTCTCCAATCCCGCGACGCTGGGCGAGGGCATCAGCCTGCACCAGGTATGTCATGACGCTGTCTACGTGGACCGTGACTTCATGGCGGGCCGCTTCTTGCAGAGTCTCGACCGCATTCACCGTCTGGGACTCGCGCCTGGCACCGAGACACGGGTCACCGTCCTCGCGGCCCAGGACACGATTGACGAAGTGGTGGCTCTGAGGCTCGAAGACAAGCTGGAGTTCATGGGGCGCATCCTTGACGACCCCTCCGTGCAGCAACTCGCGGACCTCCAGGAGGAGCCGTCGCTCGCGGCGGGAATGAACATGGCCGATATCCGTGCGCTGCTGCGCCACATCGAGTCCCATGCAGCCGAGTGAGGGAGTGCGGCGCGCGGCGCTGCGGTGGCTTGACCTGCTGCCGGTCGCTGACGTGCCGCGCGCCCGCGCTGTGCTCACCCACCACCCGGATTACGCGGATCTCACTCCGGCCCAGTACGCGGAGGGCCTCGCTTGGCTCCGCCGCGTACGCCTCCTCGACGGCGCTGACCGGCCAGTGCTGCGTGTCAGCGAACACGAGGTTTCCGACGAGCGGGCGGCGTTCCGTATCGCACACACCCAGTGGAGCGAAGAAGCGGAGGCCGCACACCGGGCCACGGGGACGGCGGGGGAGGCGGCCGTAGCGGAGTTACTGATGCGTGGCGGCGCGAGAGAAGTGGTGCACGTGGCTCTTCTCACGGACGTCTGCGGATATGACATCGAGGCCGTCTCGTCGACGGGCGCGCCCGCGCATATCGAGGTGAAAGCCACTACGAACCCCACCGGGCTGGTCATTCATCTCTCGCGGAACGAGTACGACGTGATGTGCCGCGACCCGGACTGGCTCCTGGTCGCTGTCCTTATCGGCAAGCGGGACGAGGCACTGAACGTGGTAACCGTGGATACCGAGTGGCTGCGCCAGCGCGGCCCCGCGGACCGCGACCGGCGGGTCAGCTGGGAATCCGCTCGCTATCGGGTGCCAGGGCACGCGCTGATCCCCGGACTGCGCAGAAGCGACGGCATGCACGTCATCCCGAAGAGAGCGTCCCCCGCGCTGCCCATATGGGGGATGTCGTCCTCACCGGCGTGGTCGGCCTGAGTCAGGGCGTCCGCGATGGACTGGCCCACGGCCCGTGCGACCGGAGGCGGGAAGGCATTGCCAACCTGCCTGTACACCGATGTCTTCCGCCCGGCGAACCGCCAGTCCGGAGGAAAGCCCTGGAGCAGCGCGAGCTGCGGGACCGTGAGCCGCACAGGGAGAGAGTCGCCGGCGGAGGGAGGCTCATCAGCGACGCTGGAGCCATTCACCCCCATCTCTGCCCAGGCGCGCCGTGCGCGGGAGGGACCCAGGTCCGCTCCACCGTGCTTCCTGGAGCCGCCACAGACAGTCGGAGCAAGTTCCCGGGCCTGAGCGGCCCAGGCGTCGGCCAGCTCCCAGCCGCGGGACGCCATAGAAGCGTGCAGGACGTCCCCCACAAGGCGGGGGATGTGAGCCGGATGCGTCGCGGGCCAGGTGAACGCGTCGAACGCTCGGGCTTCCAGCGCGACGAGAACCGCGCGAGGGCGGAGCTGGGGAACTCCAAAATCCCGCGCGTACAGCAGTTTCCATTCCGAGAAGTATCCCAGCGCGGACAGAGTGGCAAGAATTTCCGCTCGGTAGGCCGCAAATTTCCTCTGAAGAATCCCCTTCACGTTCTCTAGCATCACCGCTCTCGGTCGCAGTTCTGAGATCGCGGAGAGCGCGGCCGGGAAAAGGTCCCGCTCATCGGCACATCCCAGTCGCGCGCCCGCCAGTGAGAAAGGCGGACACGGCACTCCTGCGGCCAGGAGGGCGGGCCGGTCGCCGCACCGCCTGAGGGCGGGAACCGTCTCCCGGAGATCCGCCCGCACGACGTTCCAGTCCGGCCGGTTCAGTCGCAGGGTGTCGCAGGCGTCAGGATCGAACTCGACGAGCGTCCGATGGCTGAAGCCCGCTTGTTCGAGGCCGAGGGCCTGGCCACCCGCACCAGCGCATAGCTCGACGCAGGTGTAGGGGCCGTCCTTTGTGCGCTTGCCAGTCACGTAGAGCCTCCTGAGGCAGGTGTGTACGAGCCTGTTCGCACACGGTGAGAGCAGCTTGCCGCCACTTGCCGCGGCAAGTGGCGGCAAGCTAAGGTCTCCATCCCGAGGGGTTGGGTTACGAACATATGAGCGGATTGGCGGAGCTGTGGAAGAGGAAGAACTGAGCTGGCGGAACACGCACTTGGGCACCCGGATCAGGGTCGCGCTGTGGCTGCGTGATGAAGTGGGCGAAGGCGGTACCTTCTCCAAGGCCCGGCTCCGGGGAGCCATTCAGGGAGCCGAGCAGGTGGACCGCCGGATGCGTGATCTCCGCCCTGCTGGCTGGGTGATCAAGACGTACCGCGACAAGCCCAGTCTTCAGCCGGACCAGCTCTACCTGGAGGCGATGGGACAGCCGGTGTGGGAGCCGGAGCACCGGGCCGCCGGCCTGCGCCAGATCAGCGCCAAGACGAGGCGGTTCGTGTACGAGCGCGATCTCCATATGTGCCGCCGTTGCGGCATCGCGGCAGGCGAGGAGTACGCGGATGCCCCCGGTACGCGCGGCCGTCTCACGCTCGGCCACGTCAATCCGCACAAGTCCGGGAGCGCGGGGAACGCGGAAGACCTGATCACCGAGTGCGCCCGGTGCAATGAGACCGTGGGCCATCTCACCGGCGTGCAGATGACGAAGGAGCAGGTCTGGGACCGGGTGGCCGCCCTGCCCAACCGGAGCAAGCGGGACCTGCTGGAGTGGATGGAGGCCGATCATCGCACGCTGTCGTCGGCGGAGAAGATCTGGGGTATGTACCGCCAGCTTCCCGCGGTGATGAGGGAGGCGCTGCGCCAGGACCTTGAGTCGCTCCTGAAGAGCTGACCGCCTGCGCGTGGTCATCCCGGCTGGGCCGTGGCTCCTGGGGCCCGAGGGATGCGACACTTGCGTGTCTGCAATCGCCGCACCAGGAGGAGTCGAGTGGTTACCGCCGACGACCGCAAGCTGACCTCGATCGAGATCTGCGCGGGCGCTGGTGGCCAAGCTGTGGGGCTTCACCGTGCCGGCTTCCGGCACCTCGCGCTGGTGGAGATCGACAAGCATGCCGCCGCGACGCTGAAAGCCAACATCGAAGCCCGGCCTTCCTGGCGTTGGGAGAAGGGCAATTGCCTCGTCCGCACGGCAGACGTCAAGGAGTTCAAGCCTCTGGAGGAGGTCCCGGATCCTGAGGCTCTGGCGAGCGGGATTCCTGCCGGCGAGGCTGGCCGCATCAAGCCCCGGCAGCTTGATCTGCTGGCTGGCGGAGTTCCCTGCCCGCCCTTCTCGGCGGCTGGCAAACAGCTCGGCCGTGACGATGAGCGAGACCTTTTCCCGCGCATGCTCGAACTTGTCGAAGAACTCAGACCCCGCGCGGTGATGATTGAGAACGTGCGCGGTCTGGTCGAGCCGGAACTCAAATTCAGGCCCTATCGGAACCACATTAAAAACAGGCTCCGCGACCTTGGATATGTGATTTGCGGTTGGCAGGTCCTCCAGGCACAGGATTACGGCGTTCCGCAGTTGCGTCCGCGTGCCATCCTCGTGGCTATCCGCAAGGACGAGTACCGGGGCTTTGACTGGCCTGAGCCGCTGCCGAAGGTGCACCGGGTGGTGGACGCGCTTGAGGAGACCATGAAACGGCGACTGGGCGAAGGGTCGCCGCGGTACAACACCTGGTATGACGCGGCGAAGCTCGGGACCGTCGCGCCGACCCTCGTAGGCGGCTCGAAGAAGCACGGCGGAGCCGACCTCGGGCCTACGCGGGCGAAGCGGGCCTGGGGCATGCTCGGCGTCAACGCCATGGGAGTGGCCAACGATGAAGACAAGATGGTCGACCCGAAGCGGGACTTGGGCGACCTAGAGACAGGACCGATGCTGACCGTTCAGCAGGCCGCGCTCATTCAGGGCTTCCCGGATGAGAGGGATCCCGAGGGGCCCTGGGAGTTCCTCGGAGGCAAGACCGCGCGGTACCGCCAGGTCGGCAACGCGTTCCCGCCGCCCGTGGCCGCTGCCGTCGGTGAGCAGATCCGGGAGGCCCTGCTGCGCACGGGCCCTCTGCTGCCTGATCCCAGCCCTGAGTACGAGCCTGAGGACGAGCCCTCACTCATCGCGCCCGGAGGGCCTGAGCAGCAGAGCATCCTGACCCCGACGCTTGAGGACGACGCGGAGAACAGTGCTCGCGCACTCCTCGGGGGACTCGTGCTCCCAGAAGCGGAGCACAGTCCAGCCAGCCGCTGACAAGCGCTGATCGGTGTCACGGTCGCGGGCGACATTGCCCGCGACCTTGTCCGACCAGTAACCGGGGTTGGTTTTCGGAGAGACGTAGTGCTCCGGGCAGCCGTGCCAGTAACAGCCGTCAACGAAGACGGCCACCTTGACGGGCCGGAACACGATGTCGGCCGTGCGGCGAAGATCCGGGAGCGGCTTGGCCGCCACCCGGTAGCGCAGTCCCTGAGCATGCAGCAGACGACGCAGCGCTCGTTCCGGCTTTGTGTCCCTGCTGCGGATCGCCTGCATGTTGCGCCGCCGGGCCGCCGAGGAAGCCCATGACCCTTCGGGGGGAACCCAGTCCTCGGTGTCGGGCATCGCGGTGCCTTCCCTGTGCGCGATCGGTCCGGCCCCGGTTGGGGAGGACCAGTTTGCCTTCGTCTCTGTCCCCAAGCCGCGGTGCTATCCATTTTCCAGGTACCGGAGAACCGGTGTGGCCTGTCCCGTTCTCCGGAACGGGACAGGCCACACCGTCCCTCACTTCTCTCAGGGGCAGGTTTTCAGTCCAGCGTGGGCATAGACGAATCACCCGCGCGGAACCGTACGTAGGGGCGTGCTGGGCCCGCGCGGTGTACGGCGGGTACGAAGGCCGCGGCCAGTACAAGCCTGGTCGTGTTGACGGAGGCGGCCTTGGCCGGGCTGTTCGGGCCGGGCTCCGATTCCAGGACCGGGTACAGGAGGAGCGCCCCACGGCGCGGCTGGTGGAACTGGGTCGCGAAGGGGTCATCCGGTGCCAGAGCGCGAGCGCCGGCGATCCGTTCGGCTGACTGCCTGTGCGCCATACCGGAGATGCGGTTGAAGACGCCGCGGGCGTTCCGGCTTCGGTGGACGAGACTGAGAGGTTGGCTGCCGAGGATGCTGCCCGCTGTAGCTGTCCGGCCGCTGGTCTGGGGCAGGATCACCGCCCAGTCGTCGGTACCGCAACCGTTGTCGCTCGGATCCCGCAGGTACTCAAGGTGGGGCGCGAAGAGATCGGGGCGCTCCCAGATGAGGCTCTCGAAGATACCGAGGAGCTGGGCGTGCGGGATGATGTGTGTTTTCGCGGCGTAGGACACGTAGGTGCCGCGGTCGTCGCTCGGGAGATACACGAAGGGAACCGGTTCCTCGCTGAGCGCGGTGAGGACGGGCTTCCAGATCTCTGCGTTGTGCTTGAGATCCGCCGCGGCATCGGGGTAGGCCGTGGGCTCCACCCATTCGCCCGGTGAGCGGATCTCCACCAGTTCAGCGTTATACATCTTGTTCCGGGCAGCAGGCTTGAGCCAGGGCAGATGCTGGGAGACCAGCGGCCGGACCTGCGAAGGCGTCAACTGCGGATGTCCGTCCACCAGCTCCGCGTACCGCGCCAGCTGCCCGCGGAACAGTTCCTCGTCCCGGCAGACCGCCTCGAACGCCTCGTACAGGTCCGCCGTCTGGCTGCGGCCGTACGTCTCCTCGCGGCCGATGTACAGGCGTACGAGGTCGCGGTAGCCGGGGCGGAAGCCGAACCAGCGGCCCATCTGCATCAGGGTGTCGGCCTGCTGGGTCGTGCGGCGGTAGTAGGTGACCGTCAGGCCCTCCACGGTGAAGCCGCGCGAGAGCTTCGTGCCGCCGACGAGGATCTTCCAGACGTGCGGCGTGCGATCGAAGTCCAGGTCGAGCTGGTCGAAGTAGCGGTCCGAGTCGCCGTTCACGACGATGACGGGACGGCCGCCGGAACCGATGAGCTGGCGGGCGCGGCTGACGTGCGGGCGCAGTTCCTCGTACGAGGCAGGCGAGGGCAGGTCGGCCGCGCGGGCCTCGCTGACCTTCGCGTAGTCCGACTCCCACAGTGCGGCGAGCCGCGTGTGGCCCGTTGTGGACGCGTATCCTGCCTCGTGCCACATGGAGTTGATGTGCAGCGCGAGCTCCGCGTGGTCGTCCTTCTTCACCGATTCGTGCACCAGCATCGTGTGGTGGCGGAACGGCCCCTCCGGCACACCGTGCGCCGCCCGGTACAGCTTCAGCGCGCCGGACAGGACGAACGCGTCCATCGCCTCCTGGAGCCGGTCGCCCGTCGAGTCGTAGATGCCGCGTACGTGTGTCTTCTCCTGCGAGTTGGCGTACGTGCGCTCCTCCGGCGGCACCGCCGAGTCCAGGTCGTGGAAGTCCTGTACGCCCATGTAACCGGCGGGCCGCGGGAGGGAGATCAGGAAGTCCGACGGGAAGATGTCGTCGCCGTCGCTCGGGTCCACGAAGACGTTGGCGAACGGGGTAGCCGTGTAGCCGACGTACTGGGCGCGCGGCAGCAGGCCGAGGAGCTGGGATACCAGCTTGTTGATCGCGGTGCGCTCGGTGCGGCCCTGCTCCCACTTCTTCGGGTTCGACGTGTTCACGGACGCCTGGTCGGACTCGTCGTCGATGATCAGGGCGGGCAGCTCGCCCAGGATGCCGTGGATCTGCTTGAGGTCCTTGACCAGCTTCTCCAGGACGCTTTTGTTCTTCTTGACCACCATCACGCGGGCCGCCGCGTGGTGCAGGTTCGACGGGTCGTGCAGCGGACGGGTCGGTTCGCGCTTCTCGAACTCCAGGGCGCGGATGCCCTGCGCGAGGCTCTTGTAGTCGTTGTCGCGCGTGGTGAGGCGTTCGATGTCGAACGCGCCGCGGGTCGAGGGACGCCCGCCGTGCCGGACGAACTCCGGCCACTCCTCGTCGTCCCCCACGTAGTCCACGCCGACCAGGCTGTCCACGTCGTCGGGGTCCGCGCCGCGCAGGATGTTCTCCTGCCCGATCAGCTCCATGTCGAGGCGGCGCTGCGTCTGCGCGCGCAGCATGTTGAGGGTGCCGCCGAGGACGATGACCAGGCGGTATCCCGTGTCGATGGCCTTCGCGGCCACGCCGGTGAAGTTCGCGGTCTTGCCGGACTGCACGTAACCGACGACCAGACCCTTCGCCTGGCGCGCGGCAGTCTGCTCCGGGTCGGCGAGGCGCTCGACCACCGCGCGGCTCGCCTCATCGAGACCGGCGACCGCTTCCGGCGACCAGCCCTTGGCGCGCAGCTTGCGTTCATACGCCCGCCAGTAGAAGGAGCGGGCTTCCGCACGCTCCGGGGTGTACCAGGGGGTGAACTCCCGGGTGATGATCGTCGCGCCGGGCACCTCGGACACCCGTACCAGTTCGTCGAGCACCTTGCGCAGGTCCTCGCCGAGCCGCAGCCGGTCGTACGCGGCCGCGCGACGCTCCAGGGTGCGCGGCGGGACGCCGGGGGCCCAGGGAGCGGACTCGGCGAAGTCCCAGTCGTTGAGGTGACGGCTCCACAGGGCGAGGAGCGCCTCGTCGCCGGCGGTGAGCCGGGCACGGAACGTCTCCTCGGTCAGGTCGGCGTCTGGGTGGTCCTCGTCGGCGGCTAGCGCCGCCCACTTGGCGAAGTACTTCGGGCCGCTCGTCATACCGGACAGGGCGGAGGTGTGGATGGTGAGGAGGGCGTCGTCGCTCACGGAGGTCCTTAGACGATCGGGGTGGCGGTCACAGTGGAGGTGGCGGGGGAGGGAAGGTCAGGAGACGCCGCGTTCGCGGCGCTCGCGCTGGACCCGTACCGACGCCAGCAGGATCGTGTTCCAGTAGTCGACGCGGTCCTGCCGCGTCTTCTCCCAGCGCCCGAGGCCGAAGCAGTCCTCAAGGAGGAGATAGAGGAGCGTCTTGGTGACCGGGGCGTCGTTCGAGCCGCCGCGCCGGCCGTCGTTGAAGTCCTCCCGGAAGGACTTGTTGAGGAGGACGGCGTTCGCCTCGCGGTCGAGGTCGAAGAAGCGGTCGTCCGGCAGAGGGGCCCAGCGGAATTCGATGGGCTCCTCGCCCGGCTTCTCCGGAAGCTCCTCCTTGACGACCCGCTTGACCTTCGGGTCGAGGCCCTTGCCGGGCGGGGTCACCGGCTTGCGGACGATCTCGGTGCGCTTTGTGCCGTCGCGGTACGCCGCCTGCGCGTCCAGGAGGTAGGCGTGGAAGGTGTGGCCCGCCGCGTCCACCGCCTTCTCCACACCGAGCGTGAAGGCGGGGGTCACGGTGACGCCCTCCTTCTTCACGTCGAGGCTGAAGACACCGTTCGGCGTGGCCGACAGGTCCACCTCCACGCGGGCCAGGACGAGGTGGCCCTCCGGGCTGCGGAGGCCGTTCCAGCCGCCCGCCTGCACGAGCCGGTCGTTGCGGTAGAAGTAGAAGCCCTGCCGCTCGGCCAGGGCGCCGATCTGCCGGAAGCCCGCCTGCTTGGACTTGGCGGGCCAGATGTGCGCGGTGAGCGTCACCTCGCCGACGCCTTCGACCGGGGCCGTGAACGAACGGGGGTAACCCGACCGCCCCGGCACGCTGTAGCCGAACGGGTCGAGGGGCTCGACGCTGATGTGGTCCAGCTCCTCCCACTGCTCGCCGTCGCCGTCGCCGACGTCCCACACGGCGATGTCCAGCTTCAGGCCCTTGCGCAGGAACCGGTGGAAGTAGAGGCCGAGGTGGGTCTCCAGACGGGATATCGCCTTCGACAGGTACTGGTCGCTTTGTCCGCGCGCGACCGTCTCGAAGGTCCGCACCCGGTCCCAGCGGACCACCGTGCCCTGCCACTCGATGACGCCGTCGTAGCGGTCGACGAGGTCCTGCGCGTAGCGCGGGTCGACGGTGTCGCAGCGGAAGCCGTCCTCGATGCCCTCGGCCGTGAGGCGGCGGCCCGCGGCGCGGCTGCGCCGGGTACGGCTGACGACGGTGAGCGAGGAGGCGTGGGAGAGGGAGGCGGCCTTCAGGCCCGTGCCGTACATGCCGAGGGAGTCGTCCTCGTAGTCACGGCGCTTGCCGACCGTCATCGCGGCGTCCAGGCCGGCGTCGTCCATGCCACGGCCGTTGTCGATGATCAGGAGCGTCAGGATGCGCTCGGCGTCCCGCAGGAAGTGCACCACTATCTCGTCGGCGCCCGCGTCGAGGGAGTTGTCGATCAGGTCGGCGACGGCCACTTCGAAGCCGTACCCCTGGTTGGTGAGCGCCTTGCCGTAACCGGCGTCCGGGGGCAGGTGCGTACTGCCGGTGGTGGGGACGTCGTACTGCCAGGCTGCGCTTGATTCGTAGGGCATGGGCTTCCTCGTGCACACAGGTCGGAGCCTGCGTGGGGGAGGAGCGGCCCGACATCCCGATCGATGGTGTGACGGTACTGCAAAGATCGGGCACCGGCACCGTCGGTACCGAAATGAAGACAGAGAGTTCCTGGTGCCTCCTGCCCGGGCGCCCGAGGGCTCCAGTCTGAACCCTCGGCGCCGGGGACGAGCGGACAGCGTAAGGCCGCCTACAGATCCGCCCCATGACAAGCCTCGTAAGCCCGCCCCGACCCGCACCAGCAAGCCGCCCCCCGCTCCGGCGGCCAAGCCACCGCCCGCCCCCGGGCCGCCAGGGTCGTCGCGTACTGCGGGAGCAGGGACGCGTCGCCCGGGGACGCGGCCTCCGAGGCCGCGAACGCCTCGTACGACGGGACCGTGCCCGTCACGATGCCCAGGTTCGGGGTGCCCGAGGCGGCCAGTTCCCGCAGGGAGCCCTCTATCGTCGCGAGGTGCTCCTCGTGGGACGGGTACTCCGCGGACAGGGACGGGTACGCCGACAGGAGTTCGGCGAGTTCGGGGGCCGGCCAGTGCAGGACCGCCACCGGGAACGGGCGGGACAGGGTCTCCCGGTGCGTGCCCAGTTCGGCGCGCAGGCGGGAGATCTCCGCCGCCAGCTCCGCCGGGTTGTCGGAGCCCAGGGACCACACGCGCTTCGGGTCGTGCAGCTCGTCCAGGGAGACCGGGGAGGAGTGCAGCGTGTCCGCGATCCGGTCCCAGTCGTCGTGGGCCAGGCCCAGCATGCGGCGTACGCGGTGGCGGCCGAAGAGGACGGAGTGGGTCGCGTACGGCGGCTCCTGGACGTCGGTCAGGAGGTGGACCGCAGCCTCCGTGAACGTCTCCTGCGCGGCCTCCAGTTCGTCGTGGGACTCCAGGGACTCGGCGACGATCACCCAGGGGGCCGGGTCGCGCGGGGCCGCCGCGCGGACGCCCTCGATGATCGCCCTGGCCTCCGCCTCGTGGCCGTACTCCCAGAGGTTGGCCGCCTTCAGGGCCCGTACCAGGAACGGGTTCTCCAGCGGGATCGTGCCGGCGAGCAGGCGGTCGTAGAGGGAGGTGGCTCGCGGGCGGTCGTCGGCCAGTTCGAGGTGGGCCGCGGCCTGCAGGAGCAGGTGTTCGGCGTCCTCGGGGTACAGGCCGGCTGTCCGCTCCAGGCGTGCTGCTTCGGCGTTGTGGTCGACGTACTCGGCAGACGTGTCGGGGCGCATGGGTGACACGGTACTGCCGTCGGCCGACAGAGGTGAGGTACGTGCAGGCCAGGGGTGCGATCGAGGGAGCGGCTCCGCGCGGCGACGGCCCGCGGGACCCGCCCGTGCAGACCGGTCCGCGCCCTGGGAGGGGCAGCCGTCCACCGGACCCGTCCTGTATAACGGCAGGAGGCCGCAGGGGCGGACGGACCGGTGGGGAGGAGGGCAGGCGATGACACGGAGCTGGGCGCAGGTCAGGCCCGCCGTTCTGCTGCTCGTCCTCGTCCTCCAGGTGGCGCTCCTCGACACGGGCAGCCTCTCCGGTGCCGTCGCCGTCACGTTCGCGGCCACCGCCGCGGCCGGGGCCGCGCTCGCCGCCTGCTCCGTCATCGCCTCGCGGCTCGCGCCCGCCGTGCCCCGTACGCGGGTCCGTACGGCCATGCGCGACCGTGAGCAGCGCACGGCGTTCCTGCCGCAGCGCGACCCCGACGCCCGGGGGCGCAGGCGTCCCCGGGCTCCTGGGCTGTCCCTCCCGACGGCCGCGTAGGGGACTTCGCAGCGCAGCGGTGGCAGGAGCAGTGTTCCTGCCTTTCGTCTCCGTGGTTCTCCGCGCGGGCCGTCATGCCGACGCACGTCACGTCACCGGCACGACGAGACCCTCGGAGGGCTCACCCATGTCTGTCTTCTCTTCCGGCTTCTCCTCCCTCATGTCCGCTTTCGCGAGCCTCGTCGAAGGGCTGGCCGAACTGCTCGATCCGGTCTTCCACGCCTCGGCCACGGCGGTCGCGATCGTTCTCTTCACCGCGTTCGTACGGCTTCTCGTGCACCCCTTGTCGCGGGCCTCGGCGCGGGGGCAGCGGGCCCGGGCCGCGCTGCAGCCGCGGATCGCCGAGCTGCGGAGGAAGCACGGGAAGAACCCGGAGAGGTTGCAGAAGGCGGTGCTGGAACTGCACGCCGCCGAGAAGGTCTCCCCGCTGTCCGGGTGCCTGCCCGGCCTCCTCCAGCTGCCGGCCTTCTTCCTCCTCTACCACCTGTTCTCCACCTCGCGGATCGGCGACGAGGCGAACGCGCTGCTCGCGCACCGGCTGTTCGCGGCGCCGCTGGGGGAGCGGTGGGCGGACGCGCTCGGCGACGGCGGGGTCCTCGGGGCGCAGGGGATCGTGTACCTGGGGCTGTTCGCGGTGGTCGCCGTCGTCGCGACCTTCAGCTATCGGCGTACGAAGCTGACGATGGCCGCCGGTGCGGCGGAGGCGGCCGGTGCGGTCGGCGGGGGACAGGACGGGCAGGGACAGGTACCGGGGCTCGGTGTCATCACCAAGGTCATGCCGCTGATGTCCTTCTTCACGCTGGTGACCGTCGCGTTCGTGCCCCTGGCCGCCGCGCTGTACGTGGTGACCAGTACGACGTGGAGCGCGGTGGAGCGGGCCGTGCTGTACCGGGACATGCCGGGTGCGGTACCGGCCGCCGCCGCGCTGGGCTGAGTTGAGCTGACACGGTCCAGGATCACGGTCCGGTCCGTGAACCACGTGTTGCGGACTGAACGTCGACCTTGGAGGATCGACCGGTCCCGCGCCGGTCGCACCCGTCGGGCGGGCCGCCCGCGATCAGGGGAGAGTGCTCATGAAGTTGTTGCGCGTCGGTACGGCGGGAGCCGAGCGTCCCGCGCTCCTCGATGCCGAGGGGGTCCTGCGGGACCTGTCCGGCGTCGTGCCGGACATCGACGGGGCGCTGTTCGCCGACGACGGGGCGCTCGACCGGGTCCGTGCGGCCGCCGCCTCCGGGGAACTGCCGGTGCTCGACGCGGACGGGCTACGGGTCGGGCCGCCCGTCGGCCGGATCGGCAAGGTGGTCTGCATCGGGCTCAACTACCACGACCACGCCAGGGAGATCGGTGCCGGGCCGCCCGCCGAGCCGGTGGTCTTCCTCAAGGCCGCGGACACGGTCGTCGGGCCGTACGACACGGTGCTCGTGCCGCGCGGCTCGGTGAAGACCGACTGGGAGGTCGAGCTGGCCGTCGTCATCGGGCGTACGGCGCGCTACCTCGGGTCCCGTGAGGAGGCGCTGGAGCATGTCGCCGGGTACGCGGTGGCGCACGACGTGTCCGAGCGGGAGTTCCAGATCGAGCGCGGCGGGACCTGGGACAAGGGGAAGAACTGCGAGACGTTCAACCCGCTGGGGCCGTGGCTGGTGACGGCGGACGAGGTGGCCGATCCGCAGGCGCTCGGGCTGAGGCTGTGGGTGAACGGGGAGCTGCGGCAGGACGGGAGCACGGCCGACCAGATCTTCTCCGTGGGCGAGGTCGTGCGGTATGTCAGTCAGTTCATGACCCTCCACCCCGGGGACGTCGTCAACACCGGGACACCGGCGGGGGTCGCCATGGGGATGGCGGAGTCCAAGCCGTTCCTGCGGGCGGGGGACGTGGTGGAGCTGGAGGTCGAGGGGCTGGGGCGGCAGCGGCAGGTCTTCGGCGCGGCGTGATCGTCGCAGGGGGGTGCGGGGGAGGAGGGGGCCGGGGCCGAGGTGCGCCGCCGGGCGGGGCGTCGCGTCGAAGTCCACGATGCCGTCGAGCCGGCGGCTGACCACTCGGAATCGATGCCGAACGCCCTTACGTGCCGGAGATGTCGACGCTGAAGGAGGAGATCGAGTTGTCGAATCCCGTGGTGGAGAGCTTGGAGTTCCAGGACTTCGGGGGAATCACGGTTCGGCCCCCCTTGTAATTGGCGTCCTTGTGGAAGGACGCGGTGTGCCTGGTGTTGTTGATGATCGACGATATGTGGTCGTTCAGGTACACGCCGCTCAGCCACTTCGGCGGATCCATGTTCAGGTTGGGCTCGTAGTACCCGTTGGCGGCGGGAAAGGCGTAGACGTGACCGGCGAACGCGTCGTTGTCGTACACGCACACGTAGTCGACCGGGCAGCTGTAGGTGGCGGCCGAGGCTGTCGACGAGGAGAACATCATCGAAGCGGCTGCGATACCGATCGCAGAGCTCGCGACACCGATCCTGTGTGCCACGGTGTTCCTCATTCGGTGCTCCTTTTTCGATTCGTCCTGCTGTCTTCGGCCCGCGGGGTTCCGTGGGCCGGCCGACGTCGCTCAGATCGGTCGCATGGAACTGATCGTGTCGTTCTGGGCGACCAGGCTGGTCCATTTGCGGGGTGCCAGCACGTCCGCGTAGGACCCCCCGTAGTTCTGGTCGGTGTAGAACGCGAAGGTGAAGGTGGTGTTGTTGATCACTGAGCTGATGTTGTCGTTGACGGGCGTGCCGTCACCGAACTTGTACTCGACCTTGTTCAGCGTGACGTAGTTGTTGGCCGGGAAGGAGTACATGGGGCCGGTGAAACCGGCGTCCCTGTACACGCAGACGGACTGCTCCGGGCAGCGTTCCGCCGCTGACGCGCTGGGGGCGAGCGTGATCACGGAAGCCGCCATGGCGGCACCGACGGCACCGGCGGCGATTTTTCCTGCGAATATGCGAATCTTCAACCTACGGTCCTCGCTCGGTGAATGTGCTTCTTCGTGCGGTCATCTGTTGGTGAACGATGAGATCGAGTTGTCGAAGCCTGTCGTGGACAGCTTCGAGTTCCACTTGTGGGCGTCCACGTCGATCCTGTAGCCGCCGTAGTTCGCGTTCGTCCAGAAGTGGCCGACGTAATTCGAGTTGTTGATGATGGACGAGACGTTGTCATTTACCGGTACGGCGCGGGGGAAATAGTAATCCGGGCCGTTCAGGTCCGGCGCCTGCAGGACGGCTGTCGCGGGTGCGACCCAGGCGAACATGCCGCCACCGAACGCATCGTCCTGGTAGAGGCAGATGGAGTTGGCGGGGCAGACCGGGGCGGCGGACGCCTGCGTGGAGAACGAAACCGTCGCTCCCAGCGTCAGCGCCAGAACGACGGGAACCCTGAGACTCTTCCACTTGGCCATTGCGTGTGATCTCCGTGTGTCGTGGGGGAGTGGTGTCGAAGGGGATCCGGCGGGCGTTCCTGTCCGGTGGGAGGGTGCCGGGCCGGGGTTGTCGGAATCGCTGCCGTTCCCGATATGGCCGTCATGGTCGGAATTACTGCGCCGATTCGCGACCCGGCATTACGCATTCCTGTGCATTCCCTGGGTCTGTCTGCCGGGCGGCGATTCCGTATGCGCCACGTAATTTAACTTCCCGGCAAGCCGGTCAGATAGAATCTGAGCGCCAATGTGACGGCATGTTTCCGGCAGGCAGACAGGCAGACAGGCAGTCCGGCCGTCCGTGCCGTGGCAGGGGTCGTACGGCGGGGGCCGGACGATTCGGCGGGGCCGGCCGAGAGGGGGCGCAGGGTGCAGGAGCGGTTGCGGTTTTCGGTGCTGGGGCCCGTCAGGGCGTGGCACGGCCCGGACGAGATCGAGTTGGGCCCGGCGCAACAGCGCGCGGTCCTGGCCGTGCTCCTGCTGGCGGAGGGGTCGCAGGTGACGACGGGCGGGCTCGTCGACGCCGTCTGGGGAGGCCGGGTGCCGGTGTCCGCGCTCGGGAACCTGCGGACGTACGTCCACGGGCTGCGGAAGGCGCTGGAGTCCGCCGGGTGCGCCGCATCGTCCGTGATCCGTTCCACGGGGGACGGCTATCAGCTCCGTGTCCCGCCGCAGGGGCTGGATCTCGGTACCTTCCAGGAACTGCTCGCCCACGCGGAGGAGGCGCGACGCGCGGGAGACGCACAGCGCGCGGCGGTGTACCTGCGGGACGCGCTCGGACTGTGGCAGGGGACGGCGCTGGCCGGTATGCGTGGCGAGTACGCGCACACCCAGCGGCAACGGCTCGGTGAGCTGCGCCTGTCCGCGCAGACGGCACGTTCGGAGGTCGACCTCGATCTGGGCCGGTGGGCGAAGGCGGCCTCGGAGCTGACCGTGCTCGTCGCCGAGCACCCGTTGGACGAGCGATTACGGGAGTTGCTGATGCTCGCCCTCTACCGGTCGGGACGGCAGGCGGCCGCCCTCACCGTCTACCGAGAGGTGCAGACACTGCTCGCCGACGAGTTGGGGGTCGATCCCGGACCGGCGCTGCGAGCGATCCACCAGCGGGTTCTGCGGGCCGACACCGGCCTTCTCGCGCCGCCTTCCCCGGCCGGGCCCGCCGCCGGCTCGGCCTCCGGTACGGCCCCCGGCGCAGCTCCCGGTACGGCCTCCGTACCCGATCGACCGGATCGGCCGGCCCAACCGGATCGGCCGGACCGACCGGACCGACCCGCCCGGACCTCCCTCGTCCCGGCGCAACTGCCCGCCGCCCTGGCGGTGTTCGTCGGCCGTGACGCCGAGCTGGCCGAGGTGGCCCGGCTGCCCTCGGACGGCACGGTGGTGGTCAGCGCCATCGCGGGCATGGCGGGTGTCGGCAAGACCACCTTCGCGGTGCACTGGGCGCGGCAGGTCGCACACCGCTTCCCGGACGGTCAGCTGTATCTGAACCTGCGCGGTTTCGATCCGTCCGCACCGCCGATGCCGCCGGAGCACGCCCTGCGGACGCTGCTGGAATCGCTGGGCGCCGACACGCAGGAACTGCCGCAGGACGTCGACGCGCTCGCCGCCCTGTACCGGACCCTGCTCACCGGCAGACGCGTGCTCGTGCTGCTGGACAACGCCCGCGACGCCGCGCAGGTACGACCGCTGCTGCCCGGGGCGCCCGGGTGCCTGGTCATCGTCACCAGCCGCAATCGGCTCGCGGGACTGGTGGCCGTGGACGGTGCCCGTCCGCTGCGACTCGATGTGCTCTCCGTCCCGGAAGCCCGCGCGCTGCTGGTCCGGCGGCTGGGACCGGACCGGGTCGCGGCCGAACCGGAGGCCGTCGAGGAGATCATCGCCCGGTGCGCACGGCTGCCGCTGGCGCTGGCGGTCACCGCCGCCCGCGCAGCCACCCGGTCCGCCTTCCCCCTGTCGGTGATCGCGGACGAACTGCGCGACAGCGCCGCGGGTCTGGACGTGTTCCACGACGGCGACGCCGTGGCCGACGTCCGCGCCGTCTTCTCCTGGTCCTGTCACACGCTCACCCCCGACGCCGCCCGCCTGTTCCGGCTCCTCGCCCTGCACCCCGGCCCCGACATCGCCCTGCCGGCGGCGGCCGCCCTCACCGGTCTCACCGCCACGCACACGGGGCGACTGATGGCCGAACTCGTCCAGGCCCACCTCGTGGACGAGACCGCACCCGGCCGTTACGCCTCGCACGACCTGCTGCGTGCCTACGCCGCCGAGCTGGTCCGGACCGCCGATCCGGACCGGCAGGTGCGGGCGGCCCGGCACCGGATGTTCGACCACTACCTGCGCACCGCCCATGAGGCGGTCGCGCTGAAACTGCTCACCCGGGTGCTGATCGACCCGCCCCCCGCGGTCGAGGGGGCACGTGCCGAGGATTTCGGAGGTGACACCGCGAAGGCGACGGCCTGGTTCGCCGCCGAACAGGCGGTACTGCTCGCGGCCGTCGAGCAGGCCGCCGTCCACCGGTACGACGTCCACTGCTGGCAACTCGCCTGGGCCCTGACCAACCACCTGCACTGGCGCGGTCTGTGGCGCGAGCAGGAACAAGTGCACCGCACCGCGATGGAGGCGGCGCTCCGGCTGGGCGACCGGACCGCCCGGGCCCATGCCCATTGCGGCCTCGGCTGGGCCGCGGGGAACCTCGGCCGGTTCGACGAGGCACGCGGTCAGATCGAGCGGGCTGTCGAACTGTTCACCGAACTGGGCGACATGAGAGCCTGCGCCGAGTGCTGCCGCACGTTGGCCTGGGTGGAGAAGGAACAGGGGGATCTGCACGCCGCGCTCGACGCCGCCCGGCGCTTCCTCACCCTCCGCCCTGTTCGGGAGGGCCGTGGCGCGGACGGTAGGCGTGACCGGATGACAGAGGCAGCCGCACTCAACGAGGTGGGCGGGTACCTGAGCCTGCTCGGCCGGCACCAGCAGGCCCTCGACCACTGCCGGCGGGCGCTGGCCCTGTGTCAGGAACTCGGGTACGACACCGGGGCGGCGGACACCTGGGCGCACATCGGGCACGCGGAACACCACCTCGGCCGGTACGAGCAGGCCGTGACCGCCTACCGCAACGCCCTGGAGACCAACCGGCAGGGCGACTTCCCCCTGTTCATGGCCGACACCCTCCTGCACCTCGGGGACGCCCACCTGAGCGCCGGCCGCCCGGACGCGGCCGGTGCCGCATGGGCCGAGGCGCTGGACGTCAAGGAGCGGCTCGGCGGGCACGCGGACACGGAGTCGCTCCGCACCAGACTGCGTCGGCTCGACGAGCCGGGCAGCTCCGCGGACCCGGCGGACCCAGCGGGCTCTGAGGACTCTGAGGGCTCTGAGGGCTCTGAGGGCTCCGCGGAAGAGGACGCGATGGTCGACCCGTAGTCCGAGGCGTGCGCCGGGTGGCGCGAACGCTCCGTATATCCGCTGTGAATCAGTTGTGGATGGTCGACGGGTTTCCTTTGCCGGGCAGCCCGCGGTGTCGTCTCCGCGCGCTGCTCATCAAGACGTCGAAGCGTCAAGACGTCCTGCGGCGAACGGAGGAAGATGCGATGACCGTCAAGTCCCGGTCGGGTGTTCTACGGGAAGCGAGGAACGTCATCGAGGAGAACCTCGGAGATCCCGACCTCTCTCCCGCTCTGATCGCCCGAACGCTCGGCGTATCCCTTCGGACGCTCCACCGCGCTTTTTCGATGTCGGACGACTCCGTCATGTCGTTCGCGCGCCGCCGTCGACTGGAGAGGGCGCACGGCGATCTGGTACGGGCCGACAACCCGGCCGGTATCTCGGAGATCGCGGCTCGATGGCATTTCTCGGACGCGAGCCACTTCATCAGGAATTACAAATCCTTTTACGGAGCGACTCCGGCGGCCCATCTGAGGAGGGTGAGCCGGTCAGGCGTTCCGCGAACGCGTGTGGCACTCACGTTCTATGGGCGTGAGGCCGGGAGGGCTACGGTCTGACCGCGGCGCTTTCCCCGTGGCTGTCCGGTGCCGCCCGCTGGGTGGGACGGGCGGCAGGGGGCCGTCCACCATCGAAATCGAACCGACCGCGCTTCGGTGCACGGACGGAAATGAGAGACGGTTCCGTGAAAAAATACAGGATGCTGACCGTTCTGCCCGTGACGGTGCTCGCCGTCGGCGGCGCACTGCTCGCGGCCGCCCCGGCGAACGCGGCCGCGAGTCAGTGCCCCGCCGGAAAGGTGTGTATCTTCCAGGACAGTAATTTCGGGGGCGAGGTGTGGGTCGCCGACACCGTCTGCAGGTCGGACTTGTCGGAGGACTACCCGGGGAACTACCCGAACGTGAACGACAGCGCGTCGTCGATAGTGAACAACACGTCGAAGACGATCCGTCTGTTCGAGAACACCGGATTCGCCGGCAGGTACGTCTTCGTTCCCGCGAACGGGTCGATAGCCGACCTGAAGCAGAGGAACCTCACCGTCTACCACAACGACGGATCCATCTTCGCGAATCCCGGCGAATTCAACGACGTGGCGAGTTCCTTCTGTTAAAGGTCCTTGAAGCGGGTCAGGGCCTTCACCACCAGCGCGTGGTCGTCCAGTTGGGGGAGGCCCGAGACCACCACCGTGCCGATCACTCCCGCGCCCTCCACCGTGATCGGGAAGGCCCCGCCGTGGGCCGCGTAGGTGTCGGGGTCCAGGCGGGAGGACGCCTCGAACGTGGTGTCCTTCGCGCGGAAGCGGGTGCCCACCAGGAGGGACGAGGCCGCGTAGCGTTCGACGACGCGGCGTTTGCGGTCTATCCAGGCGTCGTTGTCCGGGGTCGAGCCGGGGAGCGCCGCGTGGAAGAGCTGCTGGCCGCCGCGGCGGATGTCGATGGCGACGGGCGCGCTGCGTACGCGGGCCAGCTCGACGAGGAGCGTGCCGAGGGTCCACGCGTCGTCGTGGGTGAAGCGGGGGAGCGTCAGGTCGCGCTCCTGCTGCTCCAGTTCGGCGATCGTCGGGGCCGCGGGGGCCGGGGAGGCGGGCGTGGAGGAAGTGGTCACAGGGTCACCGTCACCTTCTCGTGGGCCGAGCGGTGCGCGGCCTCCAGGACGTCCAGGGCGGCGGCGGCCTCCAGGGCCGTCACCGGGTTCTCGCCGGTGCCGCGCAGGGCCTCGGCGACGGCCGCGTAGTACGCGGGGTACGCGCCCGGCACGGTCGGGACCGGGGTGCCGCCGCCGGTCAGCGGGGACTCCCCGGAGCCGACGCGGCCCCACAGCTCCTCGGGCTCGACGCCCCACTCCTTCTCGTCGCCGCCCGCGGCCGGACGTGCGCCGTCGCGCAGGGCCGCCTCCTGGGGGTCCAGGCCGTACTTCACGTAGCCGGCCTCCGAGCCCAGCACGCGGAAGCGCGGGCCGAGCTGGGCCGTCGTCGCGGAGGCGTAGAGGTGGGAGCGGACGCCGTTCGTGTGCGTGATCGCGATGAACGTGTCGTCGTCGGCCTCGGCGCCGGGGCGGCGTACGACCGACTCGGCGTACACCGTGGCCGCCGGGCCGAACAGGACCAGCGCCTGGTCGACCACGTGGCTGCCGAGGTCGTACAGCAGACCTCCGATCTCCGCGGGGTCGCCGGACTCGCGCCAGCCGCCCTTGAGCTGGGGGCGCCAGCGCTCGAAGCGGGACTCGAAGCGGTGGACGTCGCCGAGGCCGCCCTCGGCGATCAGCTTCCGGAGGGTCAGGAAGTCGTTGTCCCAGCGGCGGTTCTGGAAGACGGAGAGCAGCAGGCCGCGCTCCTCGGCGAGGGCGGCGAGCTCGCGGGCCTCCGCCGCCGTGCCCGCGATCGGCTTGTCGACGACCACCGGCAGGCCCGCCTCCAGGGCGGCCCTTGCGATCGGGACGTGCGTCTTGTTCGGGGACGCGATGACGATCAGGTCCAGCTCGCCGGCGCGCCGCCAGAGCTCGTCGGGGTCCGTCGCGAACCGTACGTCCGGGAACTCGTCCTCCGCCTGCCGCCGCCGGTCCGGGTTCCCCGTCACGACCGTGTCGAGGACGAGGCCCTCGGTGGCGGCGATCAGCGGGGCGTGGAAGACGGAGCCCGCGAGTCCGTAGCCGACGAGACCCACGCGGAAGGGGTATCGGCCACGGGACTCCCCGGGGCGGGAGCCTTGGCTGAGGGGGGTGTCAGAGCCTGTGCCAGTCATGCCCCCCACTTAAACAACGCTGTTGCCAAAGTGCAAGCGCCGGTCACAATGGGGGTGTGGACGCGAGTGGTGCGGAGGGGTACGGAGTGGCTGGGATCAGGGTCGGAGGGCCGGGCCGGGGCGGTGGGGGCAGCGGGAGCAGAGGGGGCGGCGGGGGCGGCGGGATCAATCTGCTCGCTCTGCGCAGCCACAACGCCGCGCTGCTGCTGGAGCTGTTGCGGCGGGCCGGGCGGGTGGGGCTCAGCCGTCTCGAACTCGCCGAGCGCACGGGGCTGACCCCGCAGGCAGTCAGCAAGATCACCGCCCGGCTGCGGGAGGACGGGCTGGTGGCCGAGGCGGGGCGGCAGGCATCCACCGGGGGCAAGCCCCGCACCGTGCTGCGGCTGGTGCCGGAGGCCGGGCACGCGGTGGGACTGCATGCCGACCGGGACGAGCTGCGGGCGGTCCTGGTCGACCTCACGGGCGCGGTCGTGGCGGAACGGCGGACCGCGCTGGACCTGGGCGCGGGGGCGGACGCCGTGCTGGCGGCGGTCGTGGGTGCGGTCCGAGGGCTGGTGGAGGAGGCGCGGGGCGTCACGAAGGCGAGGGTTGGAGAGGGGACCGAGGCGAGGGCTGGAGAGGGGACCGAGGCGGGGGCTGAGGGCGACGGCGGGCCCGTCGTCCTGTCGGGAATCCTCGGCGTCGGCGTAGCCATGCCCGGTCCGCTCGACCACACCCACGGTGTGCTGCACCGGGTGACCGGGTTCCCCGAGTGGGACGGGTTCCCGCTGCGGGACGCCCTGGCGCGCAGGCTCGGCGTGCCCGTCGTGCTGGACAAGGACACGAACGCCGCGGCGCTCGGCCTGGCCGTCGCGGGCGAGCCCGGCGCCTTCGCGTATGTGCACCTCGGTACGGGACTGGGGGCCGGCCTCGTGCTCGGCGGGGCCGTGCACCGCGGGGTCCGTACCGGGGCGGGGGAGTTCGGGCACCAGGTCGTCCAGCTGGACGGACCGGTCTGCCCGTGCGGCAACCGGGGCTGCGTCGAGGCGCTGTGCCTCGCGGCGGTGGCCCGGGGCGACGTCGACGAAGCGGCCCGGGTCCTCGGCGAGGCCGCCGCGAACCTCGTCGGGCTGCTCGACATCGACCTCGTCCTGCTCGGCGGCCGTACGGTCGCCGCGGAGCCCGAGCGCTTCGTACGCGGCGTCGGCGCCGTCCTGGACGCCCGCGCCCGGCGCGGGGGCGCGGGCAGCCCCGTCCCCGTGCGGATCGCCCCCGGCGGCGCGCGGGCGGTGGCGGAGGGAGCGGCCCAGCTCCTGCTGGCCCCGCTGTTCGGCCGCGCGCAGGAGTGAGGGGGAGGCCGCCCACCGGCAGGACTCCGGCAGGGACCCGACCTTCACCCGACAGAGCGGCTCCCCGCCCTCCGAACGGCCCTCACCCCCGCGTGCCGCGGCCCTTCCGGCGCGCCGCGTGGCAGGCTCCCGTGTCCATGCGACTGAGCAAGCCCGTCTCCCTTGCCGTCACCGCCGCAGCCGCCCTCACTTCCGTGCCCGCCGCGCAGGGTTCCGCGCAGGCGGCCCCCGCGACCGGGACCGACCGGCGCGCCGACCGGTACGCGGACCAGCACACCGGCCGGTACGCCGACCGGCACGCCCGCCGACCGGGACCCGGGCCGTCCGGCTGTGCCGCGTCCGGGAAGCGGGAGTTCCCCCTCCGTACCCGGATCCACGGCGGGCCCGACGCCTATGACGCCGGGGGCGGGTACCGGACCTGGTACATCGACCTCACCAACACCACCGACGTCGTCTGCGAGAACATCCACCCGGTCGTCGTCCTGGTGGACGGGAAGCGGGCACTGCGGCCGGAGCAGCCGCGCCTGGAGTTCTACGGGGGGAACGGCGGGGACGGCGAGGGTGACGGGGAGCGACCCCGTCCCGTGACCTTCGAGCGGACCGACGAGGACGAGCACATCGGCGTGCTCGGCTCCGGCGCGGAGGGCGACGACTTCGCGGGGTTCACCGTGGCGCCCGGCAAGACCCTCTCCGTCAAGGTGCGGCTCGCGGTCACCTCGGACGCGGTGCCCAACGAGGTCGTCGCCAACGCGGCCGTCGTGCAGCGGCAGGAGGACGACGGGGCCTGGGTGGGGCAGTCGAACGACTACCGGTTCCGCATCGTCGGCGGAGAGGTGGTGCGGAAAGAAGGGGACGGGGAGCGCGACGGCACCGGTACCGGTACCGGTACCGGTACGAGCGCCGGTACCGGTACGAGCGCCGGTACCGGTACGAGCGCCGGCACCGGCGACCCGGACCGGCGGCGGGACGGCGGCGCCGCCGACGGCGTACCGGACGGGCTGCCGTTCGCCGAGGAACTGGCCGGCACGGGACTGTCCTCGCCCCGCGCCGTCCTCGCCATGGCGGCCGGCGCGCTGCTGCTCCTCGGCGCCGGGACCGTCGCGCTGATCGCGGCCCGCCGCGGCAGACGCTGAGCGCGCGGCGGGCCCCACCGCGCCGTGCGCGCCTCCCCACCTGCCCTCTCCACCAAGATCGAGCGGATGACTAGGCTGGGCACGTCGGCACACAGCTGTGTCCGGTGACGCCGGCACACAGCGGTGGCGGCGTCCTCCACACCCCCGCACGGCACACACCCCCGCACGGCGGACTCCGCACGCGTACGGCAGGAGACGGCACATGGCAGAGCGCAAGCCCATCGAATCGTGGCTCACCGACATGGACGGGGTGCTCATCCACGAGGGCGTACCGATCCCCGGCGCCGACGCCTTCATAAAGAAGCTCAGGGAGTCCGGGAAGCCTTTCCTGGTCCTCACCAACAACTCCATCTACACGGCCCGCGACCTGCACGCCCGCCTGCGGCGGATGGGCCTGGACGTGCCCGTCGAGAACATCTGGACGTCCGCCCTCGCCACCGCCCAGTTCCTGGACGACCAGCGCCCCGACGGCTCCGCGTACGTCATCGGCGAGGCGGGGCTGACCACCGCGCTGCACGACATCGGGTACGTGCTGACCGACCACGACCCCGACTACGTGGTCCTGGGCGAGACCCGCACGTACTCCTTCGAGGCCATGACCAAGGCGGTACGGCTGATCAACGGCGGCGCCCGCTTCATCGCCACGAACCCCGACGAGACCGGCCCCTCCACCGAGGGCCCGCTGCCCGCCACCGGCGCGGTCGCCGCGCTGATCACCAAGGCCACCGGCAAGAAGCCGTACTTCGCCGGCAAGCCGAACCCGCTCATGATGCGTACGGGGCTCAACGCCATCGGCGCCCACTCCGAGACCAGCGCGATGATCGGCGACCGGATGGACACGGACGTCCTGGCGGGCCTGGAGGCGGGCATGCAGACCTTCCTCGTCCTGACCGGCCTCACCACGCGGGCGGAGATCGAGAGGTACCCGTACCGCCCGTCCACGGTCGTCGACTCCATCGCGGACCTCGTCGAGCGCGTCTGAAACCTCCGCACCCCCTCCTGACACCCGTACGGAGCATCCGGACCCCTCTCCGGGTGCGCCCGTGTCCCCCGAGGGGCACGCTCCAGGTGTCTGGAGGTTCACGATGGGTTCACTGCGACTCGCTCTCTGTACCGGGGCGCTGGCCGCCGCCGTACTCTCCCCCGCCGCGTACGCGGCCGACGGGGACGTCCTGGTGACTCCGGGGTCCCCGGTCCCCGGCAGTGACATCCGGCTCCGGGTGCAGGGCTGCACCGGGAAGTCCGGCACCGCCGCGTCCAGGGCGTTCGTCGCCGACGCGCGGCTCACCGGGAAGACCGGGTCCCTGACCGGCGGAACCCGTATCCGCTCGACGCTCGACCCCGGCACGTACGGCGTCGAGGTCACCTGCGACGGATTCGGCAACAGGGTCGAAGGCACCGTCACCGTCGTCGACAGGAAGCAGCGGGAGGAGCCGCAGCGACGGGAGGAGGGGCGAGGGGAGCAGGAGGAGCAGGAGGAGGAGCCGCAGCAGGAGAAGCGCAAGGCGCAGGGGGCGCAGGAGGCGCAGGAGGACGTGCCCGCGTCGCCCGCCGTACCCACGCCCGCATCCGCATCCGCATCCGCATTCACGCCCGCATCCGTGCCCACGCCCGCATCCGTGCCCACGCCCGCATCCGTGCCCACGCCCGCGGCCGTGCCCGCGTCCCCCGTCGCCCCCGTGCACGCGGGCGGTGGCGGGTCCGCCCGGCTCGCCGCCTCCGAGAGCCGGTCCGAAGGGCCCGGTATCCGGCACGCGGTCGTCGGACTCGTCCTGGCCGGGGCCGCCGCCGTCGCCGTGGCCGTCAGCAGCGCCCGGCGCGCGCGCGACCGTACGGACTGAGCGGCCATGCCGGACAGGGAGTACCGGGAGAACCGGGAGAACAGGGAGAACCGGGAGCGTGCCTCCGGCCGCGGGCGTCTCCTGGTGGGAGTCGCCTGGGCCCTGCTGCTGCTCGGAATGTGGCTGTGGGGGCGCGAGGTCACCGACATACGGCAGGGCATGTCCTCGCCGACCACGGGCGACATGGCGGCGGTCGGACGGCCGCTCGGTGTCGAACTGCCGCCCGCCGTCCGGCCCTCGCGCGGCGCGCGGCCGCAGCGCGTCGACATACCCGCGCTGGGCGTACGGGCGCCCGTGGTGACCCGGGGCCTCGACCCGCGGGGCGCGATCGAGCCGCCGCCGTACGGGCGGCCCGGGACCGTGGGCTGGTACGGGGGCGGGGTGCGGCCCGGGGACGCCGGGGCCGCGCTGCTCGTCGGGCACGTGGACACCGCGACCCGGCCCGCGGTCTTCTACCACCTCAGCGAGGTGCGGCCGGGCGCGAGGATCAGGGTGCTCCGCGACGACGGCACGGTCGCCGAGTTCACCGTCGAGGACGTCCAGGTCTTCGCCCGCGACCGCTTCGACGCCCAGCAGGTGTACGGGGTGCGGCAGCCCGGGCGGTCGGAGCTGCGCCTGATCACGTGTGGCGGCTCCTTCGACCGGGACCGCCGCGCCTACACGGCGAACGTGGTCGTCTCCGCGTACCTCAGCGGCACCGACGGGAAGAGGGGCGAGGGGACCGGCCGCTGAGGAGGAGCCGGGCGCGGGGCCGCTGTGACAGCCGGGCTCAGGCGTCCTCGTACACGCTGTGCCGGTCGTCGGTGAAGGAGTAAGGGGGCCAGGGGCCGAGGAACCGGATGCGGACGGCGGGCTGCCGTGCCTGCAGTTCGCTCAGCACGCCGCCGACGGTGTCGATGTCCTCGGTGCGCACGAGAAGGGCGGCGGACAGGACACCGGTCTCGTCCGGGTTCTGACGGGGCAGCCCCCGGTCGCGGAGGTCCTCCGCGACGGAGAGCAGGTCGTGGCGGACTTCGGCGTGCAGGGTGTCGGCGAGTTGTCCGGCCAGGTTCTTCGCCTGCTGTTCCCGCTGCTTGAGCAGCAGCCGGCGCATACCGGCGGACCGGCCGGCCAGGTGGGCTTCCTCGTACGCCGGTGAGTCGGGTGCCGTGACGGCGGTGCGGTCCACGGTGATCTCCACCCTGAGTTCGCACCGGCCGGCCAGTTCCGCCAGTTGGGCGGTGATCTCCGGAGCCCGCTCGGTGATCCAGCGGGTCAGGCGCTGCTCGGCGGTCTGCCCGCGGTCACGGTGCCGGGAGCTGTCGGGGGAACCGTCGTGGGAGGCGGTGGTGGAGGACTCGTCGGCGACCAGGACGTTGAAGGTCATCGGCAGCAGGCTGCCGGTGCGTTCCCATACGGTGGTGACCGCCTGGTTCTGCTCTGCCACCCAGCGCCGGATCTGCTCGTCCTCACCCTGGAAGGGCGTCGGTGCGGCATCGTGGACCAGGGCCGCGACGGAGGTACCGGGCGCGTGCAGCAGCCGGAGGGCGCGGCCGTCGAGACCGGTGACACCGGCGAGGGCGCCCGCGGTTCCGGCTTCGCCGTCGTGGCGCAGGAGCGCGTACACGTACAGCGCCGTGTGCTCGGTCATCCGCGTGCCTCCTCCGCCCACCGCCGCGGGTTGATCAGCTTGTCCACGACGTCGTCGACCACCTCGTCGAGACCCCGGTGCAGATCGGCGACGGAGGAGGTGATGCCGTGGTCGTCCTTGATCTGTTCCATCGCCTCGTCCAGTTCCAGCAGGGCGTCGGCCAGGCGTTCCATCTCCTCCATGGTGAGGTCGTTGCCGTTCATGCGGCGCATGGCCTGGCGTTCGAGCGCTTCCTGGATGACCTCCACCAGAGTGACCACCAGAGACAGCACTCCGTGCTTGAGGCTCTTCTCGTCAACGGTCAATGCCATGGTGCGTACCCCTCATGTCGCTGTCCCCGCTGCTGTCGTCCCTGCTGCCGCCCCCGCTGCCGTCCCCGTCCCCGTGTCGGGCAGGACCGCGGTCAGCCCCTCCGTCCAGGGGCCGAGGCCGTCGGCGGTCAGTCGCACCTCGCCCCGGGTCGCGGTCCGCAGCACCAGGACGCGGCCGTTCCCGGCCGGACTGCGTTCGGCCGACAGGCGCACCTCGGTGATGTCCGCCGTCGCCAGGGCCAGGGCGGGCCGGGAGTCCACGGGGGACTTCCACGTCAGACGGCCGGCCGTCAGCCGTCCCTGTCCGCCACGCCACAGGGGTTCGCCGCGGCGTGACTCCTGGTACCAGAGATGTCCCTCGACGAGGGGCTGCTCGTCGGTGACGGACGAGGCGGGGAAGGGCGCGCGGAGGCGTCCGCCGCACGCGGCGGTGACCAGGTCGTGCAGCTTCCCGGGGTCCTGGGCCGAAAGACGTACCTCCTGGCCGTCGGCGAGAGCCACCTGTAGGCGCAGCCGCTCCTCACCGCCCACCGTGCGCTCGGGATCCAGTCGCACGGCCCTGACGGTGTCGAGTTCGGCCTGCCACAGGGTCTCCCGGGGCTCCTCCCGCAGGACGACCAGACGCCGGTCGGTCAGGTAGACGGTGCCGGGCCGCCATCCGGTGCAGACGCCCTCCGCCAGCAGATGACCACCGCTCATGCGGCAGACGAGACTCTCGTTCTCGCGCAGGTCGATGGCACGGCGTGCGGTGGACCGCTCGGCCCAGGCGCGAGTGGCCTCGTCCCAGTTCCGCATCATGCCGTACTCCAGCATCGTCTCCATCCCGGCGATGGCGGCGCGGATGGAGACGCCGATCAGGGGGATGTCGGCCACGGCGACGATGAGGTCGAGGTGCAGGACCGCCCCCTTGTTCAGCAGGACCTCCACCAGGTCGTCCAGGGT
Organism: Streptomyces beigongshangae; assembly: GCF_019710745.1. Taxonomy (GTDB): domain Bacteria; phylum Actinomycetota; class Actinomycetes; order Streptomycetales; family Streptomycetaceae; genus Streptomyces; species Streptomyces beigongshangae. Next base: position 7,715 of record NZ_JAHKJW010000034.1, on the reverse strand, counting down.
CACCCGCGGGTCCCGGGTGGGCCGCATGGGGGGTTGCCCGGCCGTCACGCCCCGTCGCTCCGCTCTCGTTGCGCGTCCGCTCCTTCGACGACCCGGTCGGCGTCGTGACCGGTCTCGGACTCGGCGTCGTGACCGGTCTCGGGCTCGGAGTCGTGACCGGTCTCGGACTCGGCGTCGTCTTCGGCCTCCCGCCCGGCGTCGTGATCGTCGCCGGTGGCGGAACGGACCTCGTCGCGCGGTCCGGTGACGGCGCGAACGCCGTGGTCCGTGTCGTGCTCCGCGCCCTGGCCCAGACCGTGCTCCGTGCCGTGGTCCGGGTTCTGGTGAAGCTGCGCCTGGGCGCTGCGCCATCCGCACCAGGGACACCATTGGTGGAGCAGTTGCTCGACGGGAACGCGCTTGCCGCATTCCGGACAGGTCTCCTTCTCCTCGCGTGCCTGCCGCCACGCGGCGGTCTCCGTGTCCGTGCCCGAGGGGAACTCCAGCCCGTAGCGCGCGGCCGTCTCGAACGAGGCCAGCGCCGCGCGCAGGCGGATGCCCAGCAGTTCCACCCCGGCCACGGAGACCATGATGTCGGCGTTGAGGACGAGTCCCTTGTCCAGCAGCGTCTCGATGACGTGCGCCAGACTCCCCTCCCCTTCCCGGCTGGGCCGCAGGGGCGCCGCTCCGGTGGCCGACAGAGCGGGCGTCGACGGACCGCGCCGCGCAGCCGGCGACGGGACGGCGCTCCCGCTCGACGTGCTCCTCTCCGGAAAAGTGCTCATGCAGTACCCCTGTCCGCTTTCGCCTCAGGCACACCACCGGACCACGGCGGTTCCCCGGAACCCGCCGTGCGCTCGGGTGGACGCCCCGGCGGGTATGTCAGGATTGGTGCTTCGGACGGTGCACCCGAGGGAGAGTTTCTGATGTACGGGAGCAGGGGGGCCGGGGCAAGGGCGTCCGTGGCGGTGGCGGGAGCTGTGCTGCTGCTCGCAGGATGTTCGTCCTCGGACGGCGGCGGCGACGGCGGCGACAAGGAGAGGCCGGGCGCCGGGGTGAGCCAGCAGCCCAAGGACAAGGACCCGTTCTGGGTCAACCCGGACGGGAACGCGGCCGAGCAGGTCGCCGCGTACACGAAGGACGGCAAGGACCAGGACGCCGAGCTCATCCGCAGGATCGCCGAACAGCCCACCGGCCAGTGGCTCTCCCCGGAGAACGCCGAGCAGGAGGCGCGCGGCTTCACCGAGGCCGCCGCGAAGGCCGACCGGGAGGCGCTGCTCGTCGTCTACAACATCCCGCACCGCGACTGCGGCCAGTTCTCCGGCGGCGGCGCCGCGGACGGCAACGCGTACCGGGCCTTCGTCGACCAGGTCGCCAAGGGCATCGGCGACCGTGCGACCACGGTGGTCCTGGAGCCGGACGCCGTGCTGCACATGGTGGACGGCTGCACGCCGGAGGAGTTCCACGAGGAGCGTTACGACCTCCTGCGGGGCGCGGTGGAGAAGTTCACGTCGCTGAAGGACACGAAGGTCTACCTGGACGCGGGCAACGCGGGCTGGGGCAAGACCGACGACATCACCGAGCCGCTGAAGCTGGCGGGCGTCGAGAACGCCGACGGCTTCGCGGTCAACGTGTCCAACTTCTACACGACGGCCGACAGCACGAAGTACGGCAAGGAGCTGTCGGCGAAGGTCGGCGGCAAGCCGTTCGTGATCGACACCAGCCGCAACGGCAACGGGCCGTACACGCAGGGCGACCCCGCGGAGAAGTGGTGCAACCCGCCGGGGCGCGCGCTGGGGGAGACGCCCACCACGGACACCGGTGACGACCTCGTCGACGCCTACCTGTGGGTCAAGCGGCCCGGCGAGTCCGACGGCACGTGCAAGGGCGGGCCGAAGGCGGGAGAGTGGTGGCCTGAGTACGCGCTGAAACTCGCGAAGGCGAGCAAGTAGCGACCGCCGTCGCCCGTGATGTGAGGGGGGCCACCGCAAGCGGTGGCCCCCCTCACATCACGCGTCCCGTTCGTGTCAGGGGACCTTCACCCACTGCGCCTTGCTCGGGATGCCCCGGTCGTCCGTCACGAACAGCATGTACCAGCCCGATCCGACGAGGTTGCGGCTCTTCGGGACGGTCACCTCGATGCCGTCCTCCGTCTTCTCGAAGTCCAGCGCGACGGACCGCTGGTCGACGTCGGTGACGTGCGTCGAGGCGCTGGGCCGGATCAGCCGGACCGACTTGATCGACGAGGACTGCCGTGTCGGGAACGTCGCCGACCCGCCGCGCTCGATGGTCTCGGGCCCGCCGGAGAGCGTCGGCCGCGAGCCCTGGAACAGGTACGGCGGCGTGTAGATCTCCACGCGCTGCTCGAACTTGCCCGGCTTGGTGTTGGCCTTGTCGGCGTAGAGCGAGTCCGAGCCGAAGAACATCACGCGGCCGTCGGGCAGCAGGATGGAACCCGAGTGGTAGTTGCGGCCCACCAGGGGGTCGGCGACCCGCTCGAACTCGTTGGCCTTCGCGTCGTACATCCGGGCCTGGAGGATGTCGGAGTCGCCGCGTCCGCGGTAGTCCTCCGAGCCGCCGGAGACCAGTACGCCGTCGTCGGGCAGGATCGAGTACTGCGGGTAGCGCGTGCCCTTCTCCAGTTCGGGGCCGTCGGTGAACTTCGGGTCGTCGGCGAGCAGGTCGACGATGCGGGTCTTCTTGCTGGACCGCTGGGACTCGCCGACCCCGCCGCCGCCGATCACCATGTACTTCTCGTCCTGCGCGGGCGGCAGCAGCACCGTGCCCGCGGTCTCCAGGAGCTTCGGGTCGGACATGCCCTTGAGCTTCTTGAACTTGTTGGTCTCCAGGTCCCAGACACCCGGGTCACGGCCGACGTCGTCGGGGCCGTAGCCGGCGTTGGCGCCCGAGTAGAACAGCTTGCCGTTCTGCATCAGGGAGATCGCCGGGTAGGTCGGGAACTGCCGGACCTTCTTCGTGTACGTCCACTTCTTGGTCTTCGGGTCGTACACCTCGTTCTTGCCCGGCACCAGCTGGCCGATCTCGTCCAGGCCGGAGAGGCTGAGGATCCTGCCGTCGGACAGCGTGGTGAGGGTCGGGTACCAGCGCGCCTCGTTCATCGGGTCGACCTTGATGTACTTCTCGGCGACCGGGTCGAACTCGTAGGCGTCCTTGATGCCCTGGAAGTCCTTCTTGTCGAGGGCGAGCTTCTCGGCGATGCCGTACGTGTTGCGGGAGTCGGCGCCCGACAGGCCCTGCACGCGGTAGTTGTCCTGCGTGCCCGTCTCGTACTTGGCGCCGCTCTTCTGCGCCTCGACGTAGATGCGGCCGAGGCCCGGCTCGTTGCGCAGGAACGCGCCGGTCGCCGGGTCGAATATCTTCTTCGCCCGCTCGACGTTGACCGGGTCCTTCGACACGAACGTCTTGCCGTTCTGCTTGCCCGTGAAGCGGGTGCCCGCGGGCAGGGTGATCGGCTTGTCCGGGTTCTCGTTGTGCACGACCATCAGGCCGCCGGCCTTGGTGATGTCGCCCTTGAGCTTCTCGTAGCGCTTGGTGCCGCCCGCGATCAGCAGGTTGCCGTTGGGCAGCTGCGTGTGGCCGGTGCAGAACAGGTCGGCCGGCGTCGGGACCTTCTTGATCGTCTTCTTGACCGGGTCCCAGACGCGGGTGTCGAACTTCTTCGCGTCGAAGTTGTCCTGGTTGTTGCCCGAGCCGGCGATCAGCAGGATCTTGCCGGTGTGCAGGAGCGCGGCGTGGATCGTGTTGAGGCGGTACTCCTCGGGGAACTCCACGATGTCCCACTTGCCGTTCGCGGCCTTGTACTCCGGCTTGTTGATCTTGTACTCGTGGTACTGCTCCGACCCGAAGCGGTAGAGCGCGGGTCCGTTCATCCCGGCCAGCGCAAGCACCACCGCCGCACCTATCGCGATGCGGCGGGCACGGCGGCGGCTGGAACCGTCTTTCACTTCATTTCCCGTCTGACTCGACTTGTGGTGAGGGGCGGCGGCGCCCGGAAGGCTCTTCCTCCGGGCGCCCGGCCCGAGGTCGGGCGTGAGGTCCGCGGCTCAGGGGCCGCCGGCCTCAGTGCCCGGACGGATCGCGCCGACCGCCGAGGGATATCTGTACGGTCTGGTCGTTCCCGGCGTCCGACGCCCAGCTCGGCCTGTGCTGAGGCACCTGCTGAGACGCCTGCTGGGGCGCGTGTTCGGGCGCGTGCGGGGCCGCGTGCCGCGGTGTGTGCCGGGGCGCGTGCGGGGCGGCCGGGGGGTGAGGCTGGTAGGTCTGGTGGGACTGATGAGGCTGGTGGGTCTGGTGAGGCTGGTGGGACTGCTGGGGCTGGAGGGGGACCCGGCTGTCGTACACGGGGGCCGGGGCCTCCCGGGGGGTGCCGTGACGGTGCCTCCCCGCCTTCTTGTCCTTCCGCATCATCCAGCGCCAGGCGAACATCGGTGAGGCCGTGATGAGCAGCGCGAACGTCGCCCAGATGATCATCGCCGGGTGGGCGTGACCGTAGACGAAGCCCGCGGCGATCGAACCGCTGAAGATCGCTATGAAGTACCAGTGGTAGCGGAACGTCCCGAACCAGGTGTCGGGGCTCGCGGAGTCGCCCTTCGGCGTCACCACGAACTTGCTCTTGCGGCGCAGCATCGAGTCGATCAGCGCCTTCGCGTACAGCGGCGCCGACAGCGCGGACATGATCATGCCGGCCACACCGCCGGAACCCTCCGGCTCGTGCGGCGAGACGTTGTGGCGGCGGTTCCAGACGTACAGGCCGATCTGCAGCGCCGAGGCGTTGCCGTAGAGCATCAGCCAGATCGCCGGGTCGATGTTCACACCCGAGGCGCCCAGACCCAGGAACAGGGCGCAGCTCAGCGCCGCCAGGATCCAGTTGAGCGCCGACATCGGGTAGAAGATGATCATCATCGTGTAGTTGAAGAACTTGCTCGGCGGCAGCGAGTACGCGCCCTTCCAGTACTGCTTGAGGATCGTCTCGTACGTACCCCGGGACCAGCGCATCTGCTGGGTGAAGAAGTCCGTCCAGGCGTTCGGGCCCTCACCGACCGCGAGGACGTCCGGGGTGTAGACCGAGCGCCACTTGCGGCCCGTCGCCGGGTTCTTGTGGCGGTGGATCTCGAAACCGGTCGCCATGTCCTCGGTGATCGAGTCGTACAGACCGCCGATCTGCTTCAGCGCCTTGATGCGCACGGCGTTCGACGTGCCCACGAACATCGGCGAGCCGTAGGCGTTGCCCGCCCGCTGGATCAGCGCGTGGAACAGGAACTGCTGCGACTCGGCGGCCTTGGTGATCGGGTTGTCGTAGTTGCCGTACACCTGCGGGCCGATGACGAAGCCGACGTCCGGGTCGCGGAAGAAGCCCAGCATCCGCTCCAGGTAGTTGGGCAGCGGCACGTGGTCGGTGTCGACGGAGGCGAAGTAGTCGTAGTGGTCGCCGTGCGCGTCCAGCCAGGCGTTGTAGTTGCCGTGCTTGGTCTTGGCGCGGTGCGGCCCCTTCTTCTGGTTCCACTTGGCGACGCCCTTGCGGGAGAAGTGGTGCACGCCGAGGCGTTCGCAGACCGCCTTCACCTCGGGGTCGTCGCCCTCGTCGAGCAGCCAGACGTGCATGAGGCCGCGGTGGCGTATCCGCACCGCGGCTTCCAGCGTCTTCGTCACCATCTCCAGCGGCTCCTTGCCGGGCACGAAGGAGGTGAGGAAGGCCACTCTGGTGCCGGTCTCGGGCACCACGGGGACCGGGTCGCGGGCGACCAGCGTCGCGTGCGCGTTCGACAGCACGTTCATACAGCGGAACAGCTCGATCAGACCGATCGAGACGAGCATCACCACGTCGAGCGCGGGCAGGAAGTCGTATGCGGGATAGTCCCGCTCGGTCCAGTGCGCGGGCTGGAGCAGCCAGACCAGCAGGACGATCGACAGGAGCGGCGCCGCGCCCAGCATCAGGGCGGCGCGCAGCCGGTGCGGCTCCTGCGAGAGGAGCGTGCGGTACTGCACCTTGTACGGCTTGCCCGGATCGGGCTGTGTGAGAGGACCCGCGAGCCGGCTGTAGTGCTCGTAGTCGTATCTCGGCAGGTTCTTCCTGATCCTGCGGAAAGTGCCGGTCCGCGTCTGTGACGCCACCCTCAGCTGGGTGGTCTCGGACGGATCGGAGTTCTGCCGGGCGCCCGTCGGCGTCGACGTCATGAGTCATCCCCCCACACGCGGGTCGCCGCGTGTTTGTCGTTCCTTTCGCCGGCGGGGCCCCCTAGACCCGCACAGGCGTATCAACAGCAGGCCCCCGTCACCACATCTCCACACACCTTATAGACATGGTGGAGTGACCTTCCGGTTGCATGATGCCCCCCTCGGCATCCGTTATCGAACGGGTCCCCGATCCCCGTCGCCGGACACAACCGGTTCCAAGCCCCCGACTGCGCCGCAACCGCAGTCTCTTGTTACCCAGGGTTCTACGCGGTTCCGCATGATCGCAAGGTGCGAAACACGCTGTTTAACGGTCATACGCGCTCATTGGGGTGCCTGTCGATCTCGTTCGGTACGGTTGCGGTCAATCGTGTACGGATGTTGCCAAAGTGTTCTCTTATCGCATCCTCGGCTCTGATGGCGTCACCGGAGCGCACCGCGTCCAGGATCTCCCGGTGCTGCCGGCAGGTGACCTTCGGGTCCTGCGGGAGCTCCGCGAGGTCCGTGCGCACGCGGTGGAAGGCGTCCCAGAACGCCTCCAGGAGTTCGCTCAGGAGCAGGTTGCCCAGGCCCCGGTAGAGGGTGGCGTGGAAGGCGCGGTCGGTCTCGGCGAGACCCGCGCCCGCGGTGGCCTCGGTCTCCATGCGGTCCACCAGCGCGTCCAGCGCCGCCAGGTCCTCCGGCGCGACCCGGCCCGCGACCCGGGAGACCAGCCCGGTCTCCACGGCCTCGCGCAACTGGAGGAGCTGGAGCAGGCTGTCCTCGCCGCGGTAGTGCCCGGCGACCGTGCGGAAGGCCAGGCCCTCGATCATCGGGGCCATGGACATCGGGCCGACGTACGTGCCGAAGCCGTGGCGGATCTCGACGATGCCCATCGCCTGGAGGGCCTTGAGCGCCTCCCGTACGGAGTTCCGGCTGGCGCCGAGCAGCTCCATGAGGTCGGGCTCGGTCGGCAGTACGGCGCCCGAGGGCAGCCGACGGTCGATGATGAGCTTCTTGATCTGCTCCTGGAGGTCGCGCGCCATGGCGAGAGGGTAGCGGGTGCCTTCCGCCGGGTCCGCGCCCGGGAACGGGGCATCCGCGCCCGGGAACGCGGTATCCGTGCCCGGCAACGGAGTATCCGACTACATCATTCGGACCGTCAGCATGCGACGTCCGCCCACAGTTGAGAAACTGACGGACGTGCAGAAGCGCGAAAAGACCCAGCCGAATAACCAGCCGAATACCCAGTCGAATGCTCAGCCGAACGGCCGGCCGAACGAAAAGCCGAACAACCGGTCGGATATTCGAAAGAACGGCCGGACGGATATCCGGACGGACCGCGAAGGGAGTCACATGCCCGCTCCGGTGTTCGAGGAATTCGCTCCCGAGAGCGACTGCGACTGCCCCGGATGCGCGCACTGGCGTCGCGTACTGCCGCACTCCGCGGCCGGCGCCCACCCCGCGGCCGGCCCGTCGGGCCTCGCACTGGTCCGGGCGGGCGGCACCCCCATGGCGCTGGCCCTCGCCGCGGCCACCGGTACGGTGCTCGGCGCGGCCGGCAC
>NZ_JAHKJW010000033.1 GCF_019710745.1 Streptomyces beigongshangae | reverse complement strand
CCGCTCCAGACAGGACTGGGCGCGGGCCTCCGACTCGGCGGCCTCGTCGGCGAGTTCGCGCAGCTTGACCTGCCAGCCGGCTCGTTCGCGCAGCCGGAAGGCGAGGCCGGCGAGCGCGTCGGCGGCCCGCCGGGCGCGCTGTGCGGCCTCCTGCCGCTCGTCCCGCACGAGGGCCGCCTCGGCCGCCGCCTCGTCGGCCTCGGCGCGCACCGCACGGGCCTCGGCGAGTTCGGCCTCGGTCTCCTCGGCGAACGCGCGCGCCTCCCCGGCCGCGGTCGCGAGCTCGGTGAGCCGTCCCGCGGGGCAGCCGGCCCGCCAGGAGGCGAGCCGTGCGGCGAGTTCCCGGTCCTTGGCGAGCCGGGCCGCCAGCGCGCGGATCTCGTCGTCCCGGTGGGCGGCCCGCGTGCGCAGCGCCTGCCGCTCCTCGTCGGCGGCGTGCTCGTCGTGCATGGCCGGGTTCGGCGGCACGAGGAACACATCGGTACGGCCCCCGCCGTCCGCGTCGGGGGCCGGGGTCGGGGCGAGGAGCGCGGCGGCCGTGCCGACGGCCACGGTGGAGCGCGGCAGCAGCGCGGCGTCGGTGAGGGCCTCCCGGGCCCGCGCGTGCGTGTCCGGGTCCGTGATGATCACGCCGTCGACCAGTTCGGGCCGGGCGGCCAGTACGCGTGCGTGGTCGACGGGGTCGACGGCCTGCGCGAGGTAGCGCCAGCCGGGCAGCGCGGGGATGCCGTGCTCGCCCAGGTACTCGACGGTGGCCAGCACGTCGGGGCCGGGCGGCAGCAGTCCGCCGTCGCCGAGGGCGCCGAGGATCCGGGCGTCGTCGGCCGCGGCGGTCCGCAGGTCGAAGAGGTGTCGTTCCGCGGCGGCGACCCCGTCGTCGAGCAGCTGCCGCAGCTCGTCCGCCCAGTGGTCCAGCTGCCGCGGGGTGAGGGGGGCGCCGGACCCGGAGTCGTCGGGGTCCGCGCCCTCCGGGGCACCCGTGCGGCCGGTGCCGTCCGGTGCGGCGGCCGCCGGCAGGCTCAGCAGTTCGGCCAGCCGCTCCTCCCCCGCCAGTGCCTGCGCGGTACGCCGTTCCGCGTCGTACGCGCGCTCGGCCGCCGTCGCCGCGTCGGCCGCGCGGGCCGCCGTGAGTTCGGCGCGGGACTCGGCGGACGCGGCCTCGCGGGCCTGGTCCGTGGTGCGGCGGGCTGCCTCGCGCGCGGTGTCCCAGGCGGCGACGGCGGTCTTCTCGGCGTCGCTGGCGGCGAGCGCGGCGCGGGCCGGGTCGGCGTCGGGGGCCGTGTCGTCGAGCCAGCCGGCGCGGACCGCCTCGGCCGTCTCCTGCTCGACCTCCCCCAGGCGCTGACGCAGATGGCCGATCTCGCTGCGGGCGCGCTGCGCCTCGGTGGCGGCGGACGTGGCGTCCCGGTGGGCGGCCTCGCCGACCTCCTGCAGTGCGGCGGAGCGCTCCTCCTCCTCGTTGGCCGCCGCCTCGGCCCCTTCGGCGGCCGCGTGCAGGGCCCGTACGAGGTCGGCGGCGGCCCGGGACCGGGCGGCGAGCGCGGGCGCGGCGTCCCGCTCGGCCTCCAGGATCGCGGCCGCCACGCGCGCGGAGCGGTCGGCTGCGGCACGGTGCCGCAGCACGGCCTCCGCCGCCTGCCACGCGGAGTGCAGGGTGCGCGCGTCGGCGAGTTCCCTCTTCTGCGCGGCCGCCTGCTTCTCCGCCCCGGCGAGCGCCAGCGAGGCGTGTCGGTAGGCCAGCTCGGCCGCGATCAGCGCGCTGCGCTCCCTGGCGTCCTCGGCCTCGGTGACCCGGTGGGCGGCGGCGGTGACCTGCCGGGTGAGGTCGCCGGTGCGGGCCCGCTCCAGCACGGCGCGCGCGGAGAGCCGCCGGGCCAGTGTGCGCGTACGCCGCTCGGCGGCCGTGTGGATCTCCCGTGCGCGCGAGCGCGCACCGGCGGCCTCGACGATCCGGCCGAGCAGGTCCGCCGATCCGGCGGTGAAGTCGCGCTCGGCCATGAGTTCGGCCCGCCGCCCGAGCTTGTTGCCGAATCCGCTCACCAGGTCGGCGAGGCCGTCGGTGTCCCGGGTGTCGGTGACCGCGCGCAGCAGCAGGTCGGTGAAGTCGGAGTCCTTCTTGACGGCGAAGAGACCGGCGGCCTCGCCCTCGTCGGCGTTCATCTCGCGCTGGTAGCGGAAGAGCTCGGGGTCCAGGCCCAGGTCACCGAGGTGTTCGATCCACCGGTCGTGGATCTCCTCCCAGTGCACCTCCAGGTGCGGGTATGCCTTGCCCGCCTCGGTGAGCGCGTCCCGGAAGCCCTTCATGGTGCGGCGCCGGCCCCGCGCGCCCGACACGCCCTCGACGGGCGGCCGTACGGCGGTGGCCTCGGCGACCGGCAGGTTGTCCAGACTCAGGCCGGGCCCGGGCCGGAAGGAGTACCAGGCTTCGGCGAACTTCCGGGGGTCGTTGGAGACCTGCCGTCCGCGCCACTCGCTGACCTTGCCGACCACGACGCACTCGCCGGTGAGCGTGTGCTGCCACTCCAGCGCCACGTGCCCGCAGTCGTCGGCGAGCAGGAACTTGCGCAGCACGCCGGAGCTCGCGCCGCCCAGGGTGTTGCGGTGGCCGGGCAGCATCACCGAGAAGATCAGTTTCAGCAGGACGGACTTGCCGCCGCCGTTCTCCAGGAAGAGCACCCCGGCGGGCGCCGGGCGGCGCGGCGGCCCGACGGGCTCCTCCGCGAAGAACTCCGCCTGCGTGGGCGCGGGGTCGGGCACGGGCCCGCCGACCCCCCGCAGGTCCAGCACGGTGTCGGCGTAGCGCGCACCGGCAGGCCCGATGGAGTAGAGGCGGACCCGGGACAGCTCGTACATGGCGGCGGACTCTCGTAGTCGTGAGGGAAGGGTCGTCGGTCAGCGGGGAGGGAGGGGGAGGTGGGACGGGCCGGTCACGAGTGGAACGGCAGCCCCGCGTCGGCGACCAGCTCCAGGTCGTCGGCATCCTCGGCGGGCAGCAGGCTCGCGGTGCCGTCGGTCACCGGTACGACGCCCAGCTCCAGCAGCTCGGTCAGGGCGGCACCGCCCGCCATGTCCCGGACCTGGAGCTGGTAGCGGGCGGTCGTGCGGTACGTCCCCCCGGCGTCGTCCCCGGTGCGCTGCAGGAAACCGGAGTCGGTGAGGAACGCGGCCGCCTTGCCGACGATGCCGGTGGTCGAACCGGCGAGTCTGCGGGCGTCCTTGGTGGCTCCGGCGGAGCTGCGCCGCGCCCAGATCCGCCAGGCCGCCTCCAGTCCCGGCGCGTCCGTCGCCGGGTCGGTGTTCTCCCCCTGCTCCTCGGCCCGCTCCTCCAGGCGCCGGCATGCCTGCCGGACGAACGCGTCGACGCCGTTGACCGACACGCGTCCGATGTACCCGTCGTCCGCGAGGTCCTCCGGCCGCGGGAAGGCCAGGGCGGCGATGGCGAGATGGGCGAGCCCGTGCAGGAACCGGTCGCCCGAGTCGGCGGACGCCCGCCGCGCGTAGTCGCCCATGCGCACGGCGAACACCGAGTCCTCGGCGGCGGTCACGGCCATCCCGGCCCGCGGGGACACCTCCAGCACGACCAGCCCGAGCCCGGTGGCCACGGCGTCGGCGAGCCGCGCGAAGGGCGGGTCCTCGCGGTAGCGCCGCAGCAGCTCGGTGTACTCCTGGTCCCGCGCGGGCTGCAGCTTGGGCTGCAGCCCGAACGCGACGAGCCGCGCGGCGTCGGCGGTGTCGGCGGGGGTGACGGGGGCGCTCACCGCCGCGGCGGCCGCCTCCGGCTCGGTCCACTCGACCTGCTCGCTCATCACCATGGCAACTCCTTCGATTCATCGGCGGGGCTGGGGACAAGCGCTCCCTCAGGGGCGCGAGGAACTGCGCGATCGGTCCCGACCGACCCGCAGGTCACGACCCACCCGCGCACCTCCGCCTCTGCCGAAGACCCGTTCACGCCACCTCCGTCCGGCCGGCCGCCATCCCGGCGACGTCCAGCAGGGCCATCCCCACGATCAGGTCGGCCCCGCCGAACTCCGGGTCGTCCAGCTCGACCCCGTCGTCCACGGCGAACAGCAGCCTCTCCTCCCCCTGCCGGTACGCGGTGCCGACCGGCGGACTGGCCGCGTGCACCGCCAGCAGGGCGATCAGGTACGGCAGCTCGGGGTCCTGCCGCCGGGCGTCCGCGAGCAGCCCGGACAGCCGCCGCGGCGCGTCGGCCGGCAGGTCGAGCAGCTCCATGGCCGCGGCGAGCTGCCCCTCGCTGAACCGGCTGTCGTCCGGTGTGGCGATCAGGTCGGGTTCGGGCATCTCCGCGCCCAGGTGCTCCCGCTCCACCGGCGGTGTCAGCAGCAGGTCGACCAGGTCGCCGACCCGGACGGACGCGGGGGTCCGAAGTCCCGTCCCGTGCGCGAAGAAGGCATCGGTCGCCCGCAGCGCCTGCTCCATCGGCAGGGGCAGCAGGGGGGCGAGGAGATGGCCGTAGAGGTCCGTGCCGGAGGTCGTCATCGGGGTCGCGAACGCCTGCCGGTCCTGCTCAGCGCGGAACAGCGGCCCGGCCTCCAGGAGCCGGGACTGCAGCTGGGTGTGGCGCCGGATGCAGTCCTTGACGATGTCGACGAGCTCGGCGGCCCGGCGCTTCTGCCCGGGGTCCTCCGACTCGTCGCGTGCCTTGCGGATGTTGGTCAGGATCGCGTTCTCGTGGCGGTAGCGGTCGGCCACGTGGTCGAGGGCCTCGGCGATCATGTCGGGCACGGCCCGCAGCCAGTCCACCGCGCGGACGTTGCGCCGGGTCGCGTCCAGGGCCCTGCGGAGGGTCTCCGAGTACTGCACGGTCCGGTAGCGGGCCTGCTCGGCGGCGAGCTGGGCGTCCGCGAGGCGACCCCGGCTGATCAGCACCTCCAGCTTGACCTCGGCGGCGATCTGCGCGCTGGTGACGTCGGTGTCGAGGGCGCCCACGAGGACGTTGACCGCCTCGTCCGTCGTACGGAGGTAGACGCTTCCCCCGTGCCCGGGCACCTCCTCGATCAGTTTGAAGTCGTAGTCGCGGCGCACGTACGAACCGTCGGGCGCGAACGTGCCGTACACGGCGCGGAAGCCGCGGTCGACGCTGCCGACGTTGATCAGGTTCTCCAGGACCCAGCGGGCCACCCGCTCGTGCTCGGCGACGGGCCGGCGCGGGGCCTGGGCCGCGATGCGCGGGATGAGTCTGGCCACTATCTGGTCGTGGTCCGCGCCCGTGTCGAAGTCCATGTTCAGGGTGATGAGGTCGATGGCGGCGAGGGCCACCTCCGCCATCCCGTACACCGAGTACTCGCCCGCGAGGTTCGCCTTGCGCACGTCGAGGTCGTGCAGGGGGGCGGTGCAGGCCAGCGCGCGCAGGCGGCGCGCCAGGCCCTCGTCGGCGGCCGGGCCCGGTGCGGGGCGCGGCGCCGCGCTGAGCTGGGGCGGAGCGGGGTCCGTCGGTGCGGGCGAAGTCACGGTGCACACATTAGGTGGTGGGTCCGACAACCGCCCAAATCGCTCCGCGGGGGGGGAAGGAGGGAGGGGGGAAGGGGGGAGGGGGGAGAGAGGGGGTGCTTGCGGTCGGATGTCCGGTGCGGGCCGGACGGGGCCGGTCGCGCGGTTCCCCGCGCCCCTGAAGGGGCTCCCCTAGAGGGGCTCCGTCACCTGGCGGCTGTACACCTCCACCACCCTTCTGCGGGAGTCGTCCAGGTAGACCGCGAGCAGGTTCTCCGCCTCTCCCCGGTCGCCGTTCCGGAGGGCCTGGAGGATCTGGCCGTTGCGGGCCAGGTAGGGCTCATGGAGGCGCTTCGGGTCGTCCACCAGGTGGAAGGCGAGCCGCAGCTCGGCGAAGACGCTGCGCATCAGCTCGTCGGTGCGGGCGCTGCCGGCGAGCGCCACCAGTTCCCGGTGGAAGTGGATGTTGGCCGTCCCCAGGCCCTTCCAGTCGCTCTCGCGGGTCGCCCGCCGCCCGCCCTCGACCGCCCCGGCCAGGCCGTCCACCGCGTAGGGCGGGTCGCCGAGGCCGCGGACGACGGCGCATTCGACGAGGGCGCGGGTGCGGTAGATGTCCTCGACGTCCTCGACGGTCAGGACCCGCACGAACACGCCCCGGTTGAGCTGGTGGACCAGCAGCCGTTCGTGCGTGAGCAGCCGGAACGCCTCGCGCAGCGTGTTGCGCGAGACCCCGAGCGCGCCGCCGATGCTGTCCTCGGACAGGCGTGTGCCGGGCGGGAAGAACCCCTCGGCTATCCGGCTCCTGAGGATGTCCGAGACCCGCTCGGCGGTGCTGGTGCGGCCCAGCAGCGCCCGGTCGTCCGCCAGTGCGTTCAGTTCGGCCACGCCCGGATTCAACCGCAGATACCAGAACGAGACAACACGGGTATTGAGGGATCGTTCAACGATCCTCTACCTTGCTAGTCAGGCACCGGCCGCTCCACCGGACCGGGGCCGACCGCTTCCGCACGGCACCGCACGGCGCGACACGAAACGGCACGGCACGGCACGGCACAGCACCGCTTAGCACGGCTCAGCACGGCTCAGCACGGCACGGTCAGGTCCGAAGCACCCTCCCGTCCCTCATCTGCGAGGTGCCCATGAGCACGACCCCTCCACCGCAGGCCCCGCCCGGCACGGCGCGCCCGGGAGCGGGTGAGCCCGTCGCCGACGAGGGCGCGTTCGCGTGGCTGCGCGCGCTCGGGCCGCGGGGCCGCCGCGCCTTCGGCGGCGCGTTCGGCGGCTACGCGCTGGACTCGTACGACTACTTCACGCTGCCGCTGAGCATGGTGGCCCTGGCGGCGTACTTCGGTCTCGACAGCGGCCAGACCGGGCTGTTCACGACCGTCACGCTGGTGGTGTCCGCGATCGGCGGCGCGGCCGCGGGGGTCATCGCGGACCGGATCGGGCGTGTCAAGGCGCTGATGATCACCGTAGTCACCTACGCGGTCTTCACCGTGGCCTGCGGTTTCGCGCCCAACTACGAGACCCTGCTGGTCTTCCGCGCCCTCCAGGGTCTCGGTTTCGGCGGCGAGTGGGCGGTCGGCGCGATCCTGGTCGCCGAGTACGCGAGCCCCAAGCACCGGGGGCGCACGCTCGGCGCGATCCAGAGCTCCTGGGCCGTCGGCTGGGGGCTCGCCGTGATCGTCTACACGCTGGTCTTCCAGTTCCTCGACGACGACATCGCCTGGCGCGTGATGTTCTGGACCGGTGCGCTGCCGGCCCTGCTGGTCGTCTGGGTGCGCCGGCGGGTGCAGGACGCCCCGGAGGCGGCCGAGCGCCGCAGGGAGAGCCCCGAGAAGGGCTCCTTCGCCGCGATCTTCAAGCCGGGCACGGCCGCCGCGCCCGGGCTGCTGAGGACGACGCTCTTCGCCGTGCTGCTCTCCACGGGCGTCCAGGGCGGCTACTACACACTGGCCACCTGGGTCCCCACGTACCTCAAGACGGACCGCGGGCTGTCCGTCGTCGGCACCGGCGGCTACCTCGCGTTCCTGATCTCGGGAGCCTTCGCCGGTTACCTGACCGGCGGCCTCCTCACCGACAAGCTGGGCCGCAAGCGCAACATCCTGCTCTTCGCGGTCCTCTCGGCGGTCTGCATCCTGGCCTACGCGAACATCCCCGGCGGCGCCGACACCCTCGTCCTGGTGCTCGGGTTCCCGCTCGGGTTCTGCATGTCGGCGATCTTCAGCGGCTTCGGCTCGTTCCTCAGCGAGCTGTACCCGACGGCCGTACGCGGCACGGGGCAGGGTTTCACGTACAACACCGGCCGTGCCGTGGGCGCGGTCTTCCCGACGCTGGTCGGTTTCCTGGCCGACAGCTGGGGCGTCGGCGGCGCGCTGGTCTTCGGCGCCATCGGATACGGTCTCGCGGCGCTGGCCCTGACCGGTCTGCCCGAGACCCGTGGGAAGGAGCTCCTGTGAACCGGTCACCGAGCACGCACCACCGCCCGGCCGTCCTGCCCGGCGGCCCCGAGCGCGGGCGGCGGCACCACGACGACACGCACGGGCACGCGCACGCGTGGAGCCCGGCGCAGGCGCGCGCCCGGTTCCGCGCGGGTCTTTCGGGTCCCACGGCGGGCTGCGCGGCGGGCCACACCCAGGCGAACCTGATCTCGGTGCCGGCCGACTGGGCGTACGACATGCTGCTGTTCTGCCAGCGCAACCCGAAGCCGTGCCCCGTGCTCGACGTCACCGACGCCGGTTCCTGGACGACCGTCCTGGCGGAGGGCGCCGATCTGCGCACCGATCTGCCGCGCTACCGGGTGTGGGCCGACGGCGAGCTGGTGGAGGAGCCCACGGACGTGGTGGCGCACTGGCGCGACGACCTGGTGTCGTTCCTCATCGGGTGCAGCTTCACCTTCGAGTGGGCGCTGGCCGAGGCGGGTGTGCCGATGCGCCACATCGAGCAGGGACGCAACGTCTCCATGTACGTGACCGGCCGCCGGTGCCGTCCCGCCGGGCGGCTGCACGGGCCCATGGTGGTGTCCATGCGCCCGGTGCCGCCCGAGCACCTGCCCGCGGCGATCCGGGAGACCAGCCTGCTGCCCTCGGTGCACGGCAGTCCGGTGTACTGCGGCGACCCGGCCGCCCTCGGCATCGAGGACCTGGGCCGTCCCGACTTCGGGGACCCGGTGGACGCCGCCCCGGACGACATCCCGGTGTTCTGGGCCTGCGGTGTGACGCCGCAGGCCGTGGTGATGGCCTCGCGCCCGCCGTTCGCGATCACCCACGCGCCGGGGCAGATGTTCGTCACCGACGCCCGCGACGAGCAGTACCGCGTCGCCTGACCCGGGACCCGACCCGAGAACGGACCCTTCATGACCCCGATCACGACCTCGATCGATCTCAACGCCGATCTCGGCGAGGGCTTCGGCCGCTGGCGGCTGACCGACGACGAACGGCTGCTGTCCGTCGTCACCAGTGCCAACGTGGCCTGCGGCTTCCACGCCGGGGACGCCTCCACGATGCGGCGGGTGTGCGACCTGGCCGCCGGGCGCGGCGTACGGATCGGCGCCCAGGTCTCCTACCGGGACCTGGCGGGCTTCGGGCGGCGCGCGATGGACGTGCCGCCGGACGAGCTGGCGGCCGAGGTGGCGTACCAGATCGGCGCCCTGGAGGTCTTCGCCCGTGCGGCGGGCGCGCGCGTGGCGTACGTGAAACCGCACGGCGCGCTCTACAACCGGATCGTGCACGACGAGGAGCAGGCCGGGGCGGTCGTGGCCGGGGTGCTTCTCGCCGGCGCCACGCTCCCGGTGCTCGGCCTGCCGGGTTCGCGGTTCCTCGGCGCGGCCGCGGAGGCGGGGCTGCCGGTCGTCACCGAGGCGTTCGCGGACCGGGCGTACACCGACGGGGGCACGCTCGTGCCGCGCGGCCGGGACGGCGCGGTGATCACGGAACCCGATGCCGTCGTGGAACGCTCGCTGGACCTCGCGCGTTCCGGTGTCGTGAGGGCGCATTCGGGGCGTGACATCCAGGTGCGGGCCCGTTCCCTGTGCCTGCACGGCGACACGCCCGGCGCGGTGGACCTGGCCCGCCGGGTCCGGGCACGGCTGGAGGAGTCGGGCGTGCGCGTGGAGGCGTTCGCATGAGGGCACTGCCGGTCGGCGACCGCGCCCTGCTCGTCGAGGTGGCCACGGACGAGGAGGCGCAGGCCCTGCACGCCGAGCTGCTGCGCCGGCGCGCGGAGGGTTCCCTCCGCGCGCGCGAGATCGTCCCCGCGGCCCGCACGGTCCTCCTCGACGGCCTGGACGAGCCGGCCCGGCTGGCCGCGTGGCTGGCCGGGGCGCGGCTGCCGCCCGTCCCGCCCCCTTCGAAGGACGTGGTGGAGATCCCCGTGCGCTACGACGGGCCGGACCTGGCGGACGTCGCCCGGCGCTGGGGCGTGTCCCCGGGCGAGGCGGCGCGCCTCCACGCGGCGGCCGGGTTCCGGGTCGCCTTCTGCGGCTTCGCGCCCGGCTTCGGCTATCTCACCGGCCTTCCGGGCCGCTACGCCGTGCCCCGGCACGCGACGCCCCGCACGGCCGTCCCGGCGGGTTCCGTGGGCCTGGCGGGCCCTTACACGGGCGTGTACCCGCGCTCCTCGCCGGGCGGCTGGCGGCTGATCGGCACGACGGACGCCGTCCTGTGGGACCACACGCGCGTACCGGCCGCGCTGCTGTCCCCGGGCACACCGGTGCGCTTCGTGCCGGTGGGCCCCTGATGACCGACCGCGCACTGGTCGTCGTACGGGCCGGGGCGCTGACCACGGTGCAGGACCGGGGGCGTCCGGGCCACGCCCACCTCGGCGTACCGCGCTCCGGCGCGCTGGACGGGCCCGCCGCCGCCCTGATGAACCGGCTCGTCGGCAACCCGCCCGACGCGGCCCTCCTGGAGACGACGCTCGACGGGTGCGACCTGCGGCCGCGTTCGGCGGTCACGGTGGCCGTGGGGGGCGCCCCCTGCCCCGTCTCGGTGAACGGCCGCCCGGCCGCCTGGGGGGCCCCGGTGCACGTGCCCGCCGGGGCCCTGCTGTCGGTGGGGGCGGCGGTCTCCGGAGTACGCGCCTACGTGGCCGTGTCCGGCGGTGTGACCGTCGAGCCGGTGCTGGGCAGCCGGTCGACGGACCTGCTGTCGGGTCTCGGCCCGCCGCCCCTGGCCGCCGGGGCGGTGCTCCCCCTGGGCAGGCCGGGCGGCGTCCACGCGCGCGTGGACGCCGCCCCGCAGCCGTCCCCGCCGGCGGAACTCGTCCTGCGGGTGACGCCCGGCCCGCGCGACGACTGGTTCACGGCGACGGCCCTGCGCACCTTCGCCACGCACACCTACCGGGTGTCCCCGGCGAGCAACCGCATCGGCCTGCGCACGGAGGGGCCCGCCCTGGAGCGGGCGGTCGAGGGCGAACTGCCGAGCGAGGGCATGGTCCTGGGCGCGGTCCAGGTCCCCCCGGACGGCAGCCCGGTGATCTTCCTGGCGGACCACCCGACCACGGGCGGCTACCCGGTGATCGCGGTGGTCCGCCCCGCCGACCTCCCGGCGGCGGCCCAGGCGGTCCCGGGCACACCGGTACGTTTCGTGCTTTCGGGCTCACGGAGGACGCCGTAGTCCTCCGGCCGTTCCAGGGCACGGGGAGCGCGCGCTCCTCCGGTCGCTCCGGGGCCTCCGGTCGCTCCGGGGCCGCTAGCCGCTCCGGGGCCGCGGCACACCGGGCAGAAGCCGCCGACCGGGAGGAAGGGGCGGGTCGGGAAGGAGAGGAAGGCCGGGAAGGAGGGTGCGGTCGGGCGCGGGCACCTGCGGCCGCTGCCCCGCGCGGGCGGGCGCGTCGTGCGCGGCGAGGAACGCCTCCACGGCGGCGGACCACCCGAAACACTCGGCACGCGCGCGTGCCGCCGCCCGCCGCTCGCCCTCGGGCCGGTCCATGAGCATCCGCACGGCCGCGCCGAACGCCTCCCCGGTGTCCGCCGCGGTGGCCCCGGCGGAGCCGACGACCTCGGGAAGCGCGGACGAAACACTGACCACGACGGGCGTGCCGCAGGCCATCGCCTCCAGGGCGGCCAGCCCGAAGGTCTCGGCGGGACCGGGCGCGAGGCACACGTCGGCGGATGCCTGCAGGACGCCGAGGTGCGCGCGGTCGGCGACGTGCCCGAGGAACGTGACGGGCAGCCCCCGCTCGCGCGCCCGCCGCACGAGACGGGCCCGCAGCGGCCCGTCCCCGGCCACCACGAGCGCCGCGCGCCGCCCGCCGCGCAGCAGCGCCTCCAGCGCGTCCAGGGCAGCACCGGGCCGCTTCTCGACCGACAGCCGGGAGCACATCACCAGCAGGACCTCGTCCGGACGCGCGTACCGGGCCCGGACCGCCGCATCCCGCAGCCCGGGACGCCGCCCGTCCAGGTCGACGCCCAGGGGGGCGCGTACGACGTTGCGGGCGCCGATGCGGACGAACTCGCGCTCCGCGAACTCCGTCGTGCACACCACGCGCGCGTAGTGGTGCGCGGTACGCAGGTTGAAGGCGTCGGAGGTCCGCCGGGCCAGACCCGGCGGCACGCCCCAGGTGCGCAGCACGCCGTCGGCGGTCTCGTGGGACACCATCACCGCGGGCACCCGGGCGCGCCGCGCCCAGACCCCGGTCCAGCGCAGCGTCGTACGGTCGGAGACCTCCAGCCGGTCGGGGACGAGCGTCTCCAGGAGCGCCGCCACCCGCCGTCTGTCGGTGAGGACGCGGTAGCCGCCGGTGCCGGGCAGCACCGGGCCCGGCAGGGTGATGACGCGTCCCTGCCCGGTCTCGCGGTCCGAGAAGCGCTCGCCGGGCACGATCAGTACGGGCCGGTGCCCGGCCGCGAGGTAGCCGGCGCCCAGTTCGCGCAGCGCGGTCCGCAGCCCCCCGGAGGCCGGGGCGACGAAGTTGGCGAGGCGAACGATGGTCAGGGGATTCAGGGGGTTCAGGGGGTTCAGGGGCTTGTTCATGCCGCCAGCACCGCCCGTCCGGCCAGGACGTCCGTGTAGTGCTCGACGAGCGCGTCCCCGACGACGGCCCAGGTGCGGCCCTCGACCCTGCGCCGCGCCTCGGCGCCGTACGCGGCCCGCAGCGCGGGGTCGGCGGCGAGCGACCACACGGCGTCGCGGACGGCGGCCCCGTCGCCCGGCGGGACGAGCAGCCCGGTGCGCCCGTGCGCGACCAGGTCCAGCGGGCCGCCCGCGGCGGGGGCGACGACCGGGACGCCGCTCGCCATGGCCTCCTGGACGGTCTGGCAGAAGGTCTCGAACGGGCCGGTGTGCGCGAAGACGTCCAGGGAGGCGAAGATCCGCGCGAGTTCGCCGCCGGTGCGGCGGCCCAGGAAGACGGCGCCCGGCAGCGCCTGCTCCAGGCCGGGCCGGCTCGGCCCGTCGCCCACGACGACCACGCGTACGCCGTCCAGGGCGCAGACCCCGGCGAGCAGTTCGACCTGCTTCTCGGGAGCGAGCCGGCCCACGTAGCCGACGATCAGCTCGCCGTTCGGCGCGAGTTCACGGCGGAGGGCGTCGTCCCGGTGCTCCGGCCGGAAGCGGACGGTGTCGACGCCGCGCGGCCACAGCCGCACCCGGGGCACCCCGTGCGCCTCCAGGTCGTGCAGGGCCGCGCCGGACGGGGCGAGCGTGCGGTCGGCGGCGGCGTGGACGGAGCGGATACGGCGCCAGGCGGCGGCCTCGCCCGCGCCCATGTACGTACGGGCGTAGCCGGCGAGGTCGGTCTGGTAGACGGCCACGGCGGGGATGCCGAGCCGGCCGGCGGCGGCCATGCCCCGGACGCCGAGGACGAAGGGGCCGGCCAGGTGGACGATGTCCGCGCGGTGGGCGGTGATCGCGGCGGCGACGCGGCGGCTGGGGAGGGCGACGCGGACCTGGGAGTAGCCGGGCAGCGGCAGGGAGGGGACGCGGACGACGGGGCAGGGGGCGGTGGCGTCGGTCCCGCTCCCGGGGGAGGTGGCCGGGGCGACGACGAGGGGGGTGTGACCGCGCTCGACGAGGTGCCGGGCGGTCTGGAGCGCGCAGTGGGCCACGCCGTTCACATCGGGTGGGAAGGACTCGGTCACGATGACGACACGCATACGGGTGTTGTCGTCGCGCCGGACGTGGACGCGTCGACGTGGATCTTTCCGGGCGGGGAACGTCCCGTGGCCGTTGCGCTCCGGGCCCCTCACGTCACGGACCGGTCACGCCCCGGCGTCCGGATCCGTACCGGCGGGCCACCGGCGGGGTACGGGCCGCCGACGGGACACACACGCCGCTCCCGCGCACGGACCCCGGCCGGCCGTCGGCCGGTCCCGCGCGACTGCTCCGCGCGACTGCTCCGGGCGGTCTCACACGGCGGACGCGTCCGGGCCGATCCGGCTGCGGACCGCGGTCTGCACATCGGCCTCCTCGGCCGGGTCGGCGGCGAGCCGGCGGAGCCGCTCGACCACCCGGGCGTCCCCGGTCTCGGCGTGCCGTGCGGCCACCTCGCGGGTGGTCTCCTCGCAGTCCCAGAGGCACTCGACGGCGAATCCGGCGGCGAAGGAGGGATCGGTGGCGGCCAGCGCGCGGGCCGCGCGCCCGCGCAGATGGGACGAGGCGGTCTCGCGGTAGACGTGCCGCAGGACGGGGGCGGCGCCCGCGATGCCGAGCCGTCCGGCGCCGTCGACGAGGGTCCACAGGGTCTGCGCGTCGGGCCCCTCGCCGCGTACGGCCTCGCGCAGGGCGTCCAGGACGAGTTCGCTGTCCTGTGTGCCGCCCCGGCAGGCCAGGACGCGTCCGGCGGCCTCGCCCAGGGCGTCGGGCCGACGGGCCCAGCGGCGGGCCCGCCGCACCGCGGCGACGCTGCGCATCCGTTCGAAGGCGTCCACGGCGGCGTCCACCACGAGCCGTGAACCGGAGCCCTGGGCGGCCTCGACCAGATCCAGTGCGTCGGGATCGTGGCTGTCGGCGAGATAGCGCAGGGCGGTGCACCGGGCGCCGTCGTCCCCGGCGCGGGCGGCTTCGAGGATCTCGGGGCGGTCCTCTGGCCCGGCGACGGCCGTGAGGCAGCGCGCGGCGGGCACGTGGAGGGCGGCCCCGCGCTCGATGCCCTGCTGCGCCCACTCGAAGACGGCCCGCACGCTCCATCCGGGGCGGGGTCCCGACGGGCGCATCTGCTGCTGCCACCGGTCGAAGGAACCGGCCTCCCGGGCACTGCGCACGCGCGCGGCGACGGACCCGCGGGGGTCGTCGGCCCACAGCCGCCAGGGCCGCGGCTCGAACGAGTCCCGTACGACCGCCGCCAGCTCGGCGTCCCCCTCGGGGCCGGCCGGGAACCGGGCGAGGACGGGGACCGCGAGGGCGCGCAGACCGGCGTCGTCGTCGCGCAGCGCGAGTTCGTCGAGGGCCCAGGTCCAGTTCGTGCCGTGGGCGGCGTAGCGGCGCAGCAGCTCCAGGGCGTCCCGCCTCCCGTACGAGGCGAGGTGTCCGAGGACGGCGAGCGCGAGGCCGGTACGGGACTCGTCGGTGTCGAGCGCGTCCGCGGCGTCGAAGAGGTGCGCCTCGATCTCGTCGAGGCATCCTCCCAGGTCGAGGTGGAGGCGGGCGTAGTACAGGGAGCGGTTCTCCACCTGCCAGTCGTGGCGGGGGTCGCTCAGCACACAGTGGTTGAGGGCCGCGAGCGCCTCGGCCCGCGGTGCGGTGAGCGCGTGCAGCGTGCCGTCGCCGCGGCCCCGCTGGAGCAGGCCGAGGAGCGTGCCGCTGGGCGCTATGACCGGATCGAACATGGGAAACAGCCTCACATCAAGCGTCGACGCAACCGGGATCCTGCTTCACCTGGCCGCGTGACAACACGTCGGGGCGCCCGCCGTTTCCTGCTTGCTGTAGACCATCTTCCTCTGCCTCTCGTAGGTGGCCCGTGCGGGCCGCGTCACGGGCCGCGCGGTGCGGCAACACCTGCCCAGCCGTCGCGTCCGTGAATCACGACGTCATGATGGCCCAGCCGTTCTCGCTGCCGCGACCGCATTTCCGGCGGCCCCGTCCCGCCTCATCCGAAAATCCCCCAAAAATCTTGTTCCGCCTGGTCAGGACGGACGGTTCAGTGCGCTCCGAACAGTTCGAGCAGTTCGGCCCTGGCGAACATCCGGGCCGTGTCGACGGCGGAGGGCGTCCCCGCCGAGGGGTCCGCCCCCGCGTCCAGGAGGACGCGGATGACGGCGTCCTCGCCCTTGAAGACGGCTCCGGCGAGCGGGGTCTGGCCCCGGTCGTTGACACGGTCCGCCTCCGCCCCGCGCTCCAGGAGGGCGCGCACCGCGTCGGCGTGACCGTGGTAGGCGGCGAGCATCACGAGGGAGTCGCCGCGGTCGTTGGTGAGGTTGGCCGGAACGCCCGCGTCGACGTACGCCACGAGCGCCTCGGTCCGTCCCTGCCGGGCCAGATCGAAGATCTTGGTCGCCAGCTCCACGACCTCGGGGTCGGGGGCTTCACTCATCGACGGGACCACCTCTCACTGCTCACTGCGGACTCATGCTGCGGATTCGTACTGCGGGCTCATGCTGCGGACTCTTGCCGCGGAAGCCCGTACGGCTGCCCGTGTGCGGCCGTACGGGTGAATCGCCAGCGTACTGGCTCGGACGGGCACATGACCCGGTCCGCCCCGGGCGAGAATCACCACCAATCCAGTGAAACCGGCCGGTCGGGCGGCGCCGCGGAGCAGGGCCATCGGGGTGAAATAAATGAATATTCACCCAGTTGCAGCTTTTATCATATGGACACATCCTGTGATCCTGGAAGTACTCATGGTGACTGTCCCCATCTACCAGGAGAAACTCTCATGATCCTGTCCATCTCAGGCGTGGTCCTGCTCGGCATCATCGTCTTCCTCTTCTTCCGCAAGGACGGCCTCAAGGCCTCCCACGCCCTGGTCTGCTCCCTCTTCGGGTTCTACCTCGCGGGCACGGCCATCGCACCGAGCATCACGGCCGGCGGCGCGAGCCTGGCCGGGCTGCTCGGCGGGATCAAGTTCTGACCCCGTCCCGTTCGCACGCATCTCCAGGAGACAGCAGTGGCACGGCGCCCCCTCCCCCGCCTTCTGAGTACCGGCAGCACGCAGCTCGCCCGCGGCCGGGACCTGGCCCGGACGGCCGCCGACAGCGCCACCGACGTGCTCCATCCGCTGATCACGATCGGTCGTGGACTGCGCCGGCTGGCGGCCGCCGGGCGGCGCAGGTGGGTGGAGACCCCCAAGGACCGGCGCGGTCCACTGCTGTTCCTGGCGGCCACGGTCGTCCTGACCGTGGCCCTCCTCCCGTACGGGCCGCTGCTGGCCGTCGCCACCCTGATGGCGGCGGCCGCGTGGTGGGGCAGGGACCGCGCCCCGTCCGCGCCGAGCGGGCCCGACGAGGCGCAGGGCAAGCGCCTGGAGGTCCTCTACGAGGCGCTCGTGCCGTACTTCTCGGTCCCCGAGGACCCGGCGCCGCTCTACGCCCACGGCGGCGAGTGGGACAAGGTCTTCGAGTCGTACGGGTTCGACGGGACCGGCCGCGTCTCGCACCTGTCCGTCCGCTACCCCGCCTGGTTCAGGGACGGGGAGCCGGACTCCCGGGCCCGGATCGAGCAGCTGCTGCACACCAAGTCGGGCCGCGGCCGGGAGTACCGCTTCGAGTGGGACGAGGAGGGCAACCGGCTCACGGTCGCCGTCCTGCCGCCCCTGCCCACCGGCATCGCCGCCCAGCGGTTCGTCACGGCCCCGGGCGAGACCGTCCTCGGCTTCACCGATCCGGCCGGTGTCCCGCGCACGCTCCCGCTCGTGCTCGGCGAGGAGCGGCAGGACGTGCCACCGGTGATCTGGCGCACCGGCGTACGTTCGACCGAGCCGCACCTGCTCGCGGTCGGCGGGCCCGGCAGCGGCACGACCACCTTCCTGCGCTCGCTCACGCTGCAGGCGCTCCAGCACGGTGACGTGATGATCGTCGAGGGCGGCGGTGCGGGTGAGTACGCGTGCCTGACGGGGCGCACCGGTGTCCTGGGCGTCGAGTGCGGCCCCACGGGCGCGCTGGCGAGCCTCGAATGGGCGGCGCACGAGACGGAGCGCCGTCTCATCGCCGCGAACCGGTCCCGGCAGGCGGGGCTGACCCCTCCGCAGGACACGAGGCGTCCCCTGTGGATCCTCCTGGACCGTCCGACCCTGCTCGGCCACCTCGCGGCGGCCGACGGCCGCAAGGACCTCGGGGCCCTCCTCCAGGTACCGCTGCGCCACGGCCGCGCGGCCGGTGTGACGGTCGTGGTGGCCGAGCAGTTCGACGCCCTGGAGTCGCTCGGCGACGCGGTGCCGGGCCACATGCGCGCGCGTGTCGTCCTCGGCGCGGCGCCGGCGGACCTGCTCGAAGCGGTGCTCGGGGCGCCGCCGCACACGACCCCCGTGCCCGAGGTGCCGCCCGGCCGCGGGTACGCCCGGCTGGGCACGGGCCCGGTCCACCGCCTCCAGGTGCCGGCGACCCCGGACCCGTACGACGAGGCGACCAGCGATTCCCACCGCGAGGCGGTACTGGCCCTGCTCCCGGGCCGCACCGCCCCGGCGGACGCCGCGGGGCCGGCCCCGGAACCCCTCGCGGCCGGCCCCCTGGTGAAGCCCGCGCGCGTCGCGGCACCGGGCCCTCTGGGCATGGCAGCGGAGGGCTGACCGCACCCGCACCCACACCCACATCCACACCCATGGGCCGGGGCCGGGACCGGGGGCACCCCGCGGGGCGTCACGCCACGAACGTGCGGGGTGTCTCCGCCACCCCGTTCGCGCCCGCCCCGACCAGACGGGCCGCCGCCGCCAGCCGCGCCGCGGCCTCGTCCGCGACCGCGCCGCCGACGGTGAACGGCAGCCGTACGTAGCCCTCGAAGGCGCCGTCCACCCCGAAGCGGGGCCCGGACGGCACGCGCACGCCCACCCGCTCCCCGACCTCGGCCAGCCGTGAACCGGACAGGCCCCCCGTGCGCACCCACAGCGTGAGCCCGCCGCCCGGCACGTCGAACTCCCAGCCGGGCAGCTCCCGGCGCACGGCCGCCACCAGCGCGTCGCGGTTCTCGCGGGCCTGGTCGCGCCGCACCCGCACGGCCTGCTCCCAGCCGCCCGTACCGAGCAGCCAGTTCACGGCGAGCTGTTCCAGGACGGGGGTGCCGAGGTCGGCGTACGCGCGGGCCGCGACCAGGCTGCGGATCACGTCGGGCGCGGCACGGACCCAGCCGATCCGCATACCGGCCCAGAACGCCTTGCTGGCCGAACCGACCGTGACGACCGTGGATCCGGCCGGGTCGAACCCGCAGACGGGGCGCGGCAGGACGAGCCCCTCGTCCAGGTGCAGCTCGCTCATGGTCTCGTCGACGACCAGCACCGTGCCGGCCGACCGCGCGGCGTCGACGAGTTGCCGCCGCTGGTCCTCGCCGGCCAGCGCGCCGGTCGGGTTGTGGAAGTCCGCGACGACGTAGGCGAGGCGGGGCGCCGCGTCGCGCAGCACCTGCCGCCAGCGGTCCAGGTCCCAGCCCGCGAGTCCCTCGGCCATCGCCACCGGCACCAGCCGGGCCCCGGTCTCGCGCATCAGCTGGAGGATGTTGGCGTACGAGGGCGACTCGACCGCGATCCGCTCCCCGCGCCCGGCGAAGAGGTGGCAGATGGCGTCGATGGCGCCCATGGCCCCGGTGGTCACCATGATCTGCTCGGGCATGGTCGGGATGCCGCGGGCGGTGTACCGGTCGGCGAGCGTCCGGCGCAGCGCGGGCAGTCCCGCCGGGTAGTCGCCGTGCGTGTGGGCGTACGGCGGCAGCTCCTCCAGGGCGCCGCGGACGGCGCGGGTGAGCCAGGGTTCGGGTGCGGGCAGGGCCGCGCACCCCAGGTCGATCATCGAACCGAGGGCCTCGGGCGGCAGTGGCTCCAGGCCGCGCGCGGGCAGCGGGTTGCCGGCCGGCACGGCCGTCCAGCTGCCCGCTCCCCTGCGGGACTCCAGGAAGCCCTCGGTCCGCAGTGCCTCGTAGGCGGCCGCCACGGTGGTGCGGCTGACGGACAGCGACAGGGCCAGCTCGCGCTCGGCGGGCAGCCGCGCGGCCACCGGGACGCGCCCTTCGAGGACGAGCAGCCGGATGCCGTCGGCGAGGGCCCGATAGGCGGGCGGGCGGCGGGTGCCGGGGCCCGCCGGACGTTCCTGCTGGGAGCCGAGGAGCCGGGCGAGCTGGGCGGCTCCCACCGCTGAAGTCCACTGCACCATGATTTCCGGTCCACCTTCCTCGGATTGGCCATGGAGGAGGCCGCTTCCCACCCCGAAGACTGCCACGGATCAGGCCACCGTCACCACTGCCACCACCGGGAGCACACTTGTCCACGCCCACGCCCACGCCCGCCCCCGTGTCGGGGCGCCGCGCCCGTCGGCTCCTCCAGCTCTACGGGGGTCTGGTCCTGTACGGGGTGAGTTCGGCCCTCCTCGTGGCGGCGGACCTGGGCCTGGAGCCCTGGGGTGTGCTGCACCAGGGGCTGGCCGGGCGCACGGGGCTGACGATCGGCGTCGTGTCGGTCATCGTGGGAGCCGTCGTCCTCCTCCTGTGGATCCCGCTGCGTCAGCGCCCGGGCCTCGGCACGGTGTCCAACGTGTTCGTGGTCGGCATCGCGATGGACGGCGCGCTCGCCCTCCTCCCGCAGGCGCACGCCCTCGCGGTCCGCGTCCCGCTGCTGCTGGCGGGCGTCCTGCTCAACGGCGTCGCGACCGGCCTCTACATAGCGGCCCGTTACGGCCCCGGGCCGCGCGACGGCCTGATGACGGGCCTCCACCGGCGCACCGGCCGCTCGGTCCGGCTGGTGCGCACGGCCATCGAAGCGGCGGTGGTCGCCACGGGCTTCGCCCTCGGCGGCACGGTCGGCGCGGGAACGGTGCTGTACGCGGTGTCCATCGGGCCGCTGGCCCAGCTCTTCCTGCGGCTGTCCGCCGTCGCCCCGTCCTCACCGCCCGGCGGCACGGCCGTTGCCGCGGGGTCGTCCGGAGGGGCGACACTGCGCGGATGATCCCGCGCACGCGCCACCCCTACCTCGACCATCCCGGCCCTCTCGCCTTCGCCCACCGGGGCGGGGCCGCCGACGGGCTGGAGAACACCGTGACCCAGTTCCGCCGCGCGGTCGGGGCCGGCTACCGGTACATCGAGACCGATGTGCACGCCACGGCGGACGGGCGGCTCGTCGCCTTCCACGACACGACCCTGGACCGGGTGACCGACGGTTCGGGCCGGATAGCGGACCTCCCCTGGGACGACGTGCGCCACGCGCGCGTGGCGGGCACCGAGCCGGTCCCCCTGTTCGAGGAACTCCTGGAGACCTTCCCCGGGGTCCGCTGGAACGTCGACGTCAAGGCGGAGCCCGCGCTGCGCCCGCTGCTCGACCTGATCCGCCGCACCGGTTCCTGGGACCGCGTCTGCGTCGGCTCCTTCTCCGAGGCGCGGGTCGCCAGGGCCCAGCGGCTGGCGGGTCCCCGGCTGGCCACCTCGTACGGCGTCCGCGGTGTCCTGGGACTGCGGCTGCGGTCGTGGGGCGTGCCCGCCGGGCCGCGCCGCCCGGCGGTCTGCGCCCAGGTCCCCGAGGCGCAGTCGGGCGTCCCGGTGGTCGACCGCCGCTTCGTGCGCGCCGCCCACGCGCGCGGGCTGCAGGTCCACGTGTGGACGGTCAACGACCCCGGGCGGATGCACCGGCTCCTGGACCTGGGGGTCGACGGCATCATGACCGATCACATCGGGACACTGCGCGAGGTCCTGCGGGACCGCGGCAGCTGGGTCTGACGGCCCGGCGCACCGCGCGGCGTACGGGACGGGCGACCGGGACGCGATCCTGTCGCCCACGGCCTTCTCCGCGCCGGGATCCGTGCCGGGATTCATGCCGCTCGCGCGGGTACCCGTACGCCGGGCGGTGCGCGACGCGGGCGATCCCGTTCCGGCGAGGATTTAGCGCGCGGCGCCAAAGGGCGGTAGTGTACGCGTTTGGCCTGCCAGGCGTACCGTTACTGCGCGTCAAAGATGCCGAAACGCTGGGTGACATCTGCCGCCAGATGTGACAAAGCGGGCGCAGGTGGGTACGAGAAGGGCAGCTACGACGGCGATGCATGACCCGGGAACGGGAATCTTTACCGCCGACCGGACGTTGACCGGATGACGACGACAGCGACACCTGTCCTGTGGGCGACAAGCCCGGGAGGCACGATTCATGAGTGAGCGAGCTCTTCGCGGCACGCGCCTCGTGGTGACTAGCTACGAGACGGACCGCGGCATCGACCTGGCTCCGCGCCAGGCCGTGGAGTACGCATGCGAGAAGGGGCATCGGTTCGAGATGCCCTTCTCGGTGGAGGCGGAGATCCCGCCGGAGTGGGAGTGCAAGGTCTGCGGGGCCCAGGCACTCCTGGTGGACGGCGACGGCCCTGAGGAGAAGAAGGCCAAGCCCGCGCGTACGCACTGGGACATGCTGATGGAGCGGCGTACGCGGGAGGAGCTCGAAGAGGTCCTCGAGGAGCGCTTGGCCGTGCTTCGATCCGGAGCCATGAACATCGCGGTTCACCCCCGGGACAGCCGCAAGTCCGCGTAGTCCCTCCGGGGGCTGGGCGGCATACAGCGCACGCACGCGACAGCGGGCGCCGTACCTTCGGGTACGGCGCCCGCTGTTCTGCGTGTACGCGCGCGCTGGCCGACGCCGGTTTTCGGGTGCGGGTGCGTCGTGGCCGGGCGAGCAGTTCCCCGCGCCCCTGACGGGGCTCTCGGATGGGGGTCAGTTCGTCAGGGGTGGGTGGGGGTTCAGGTTCTCGTGGGCCCGCGGGGTGTCCTCGTGGATCACCTCGCCCTGTACGACCTTGCCGTCGGGGCGGTGCATCCGCGCCTGCTGCGCCTGCTGGAAGGCGCCGCCGAACGTCCCGGTGGCCTCCCGCACCTTGCGCTCGAACGTACGCTCCGCGTACCGGCTCACCCCCTTCTGCACCGGCGGCACCAGCAACAGCAGCCCCAGTACGTCGGAGACCAGCCCCGGCAGCATCAGCAGCAGCCCGCCGAGCATCATCAGCCCGTTGCCCTCGGAGCTGCCCCTGCCCCGCGGCGGCGTCCCGTCCTGCTGCTGTTGCAGCGTCTCGCTCAGGGCGCGGAAGGCCCGCCGTCCCGCCCGCTTGATCACCACGGAGCCGAGGACGAACCCGCCGGCCAGCAGCAGGAGGACGGCGAAGCCGCTCACCGCGCCGGCCACCGCCGTCAGCAGCCAGATCTCCAGCACGAGCCACACGGCCACGCCCAGCGGCAGGAACCGCAGCAGCCGGGAGCGCCGGGGCCGGGCGGAGGGGGGCGAGGTCGAAGCGCCAGTCGTCATGCCCCCAGTGTGCCCGGCCGGGGCTCAGTACGGCATAAGCGGTCCGTCTGCCCGGCTCAGGGCCTCTTGCGGCCGAGGACCCGTCCGGTCCGCTCCCCCACGCCCCACGTGGTGACCCGCCACAGGGCCTCCACCAGGATGTCGCGGCTCATCTTGGAGTCGCCGAGTTCGCGCTCGACGAAGGTGATGGGCACCTCGACGACATGGCAGCCGGCCGCGACGGCCCGCCGGGCGAGGTCGACCTGGAAGCAGTAGCCCTGCGAGGCGACCTCGGCGAGGCCGAGGCGTTCCAGGGTCTCGCTCCGGAAGGCCCGGTAGCCACCGGTGACGTCACGGATGGGGACGTCCAGCAGGACGCGCGAGTACAGGCTCCCGCCGCGCGAGAGGAACTCACGGGACTTGGGCCAGTTCACCACCCGGCCGCCCGGCACCCAGCGGGACCCGAGCACCAGATCGGCGCCCTTGAGCGCGGTCAGCAGACGGGGCAGCTCCTCCGGCTGGTGCGAGCCGTCGGCGTCCATCTCGACCAGGACGCCGTACCCGTGCTCCAGGCCCCAGCCGAAGCCCGCGAGGTAGGCGGCGCCGAGCCCTTCCTTGCCCTTGCGGTGCAGCACGTGGACGTGGTCGTCCTCGACGGTCAGCTCGTCGGCGAGCTTGCCGGTGCCGTCGGGGCTGTTGTCGTCGGCGATCAGGACGTGCGCTGCGGGCACGGCGGCCCGCACCCGGCCGACGATCGCCTTGATGTTCTCCGCCTCGTTGAAGGTCGGGATGATCACCAAGGTCGTGCCGAGCGGACCGAACCGTCGCTCAACGCCGTCGTTCACAGCTTCCCCTTAAGACTTCCGTGCGAGAGGGGCACCACCTTAGCGAGCGCCGCTCTTCCCGCAGGTAGGGGCGGCGGATTGAAGGCCCCGCAAAGGGTTCCGCGGCAGGTTCCGCACGGGGTCCCGCGGGAGGGAGGGGACTGCGGATCGGGGCCCGGCGCCCTTCGGGCCGGCCCGGGACCCGCTGGCTGCGGGTCGGCCGAAGGCCGTTGTCTACTGAGCGGCCGGGCCCCACCCGGGTCGCACCATCCGGCCGGAACGTTCCCTCGCCCCGTGGCACGGTCGCTGGGCCTGGCTCCCAGTGGTGGTGCGCCGGTGCGGCGACCCACCCCTGACCCAACTGCGCCGCGGCGGCTGCGCGGACGTTCACCGGCCGGACGTCCGGTGGTGGACCCGGCCGAACCTACCGGCCACCCGCCGCTCACTGTCAACAGTCGCGCGGCCTGCGGGTCCGCCACCGAATGCCTGGTCGGCGGGCAGGGGGCACGGGGCGTACGACGGCCCGCCGCAACAGGACGGCACCGTGCCGCCCCGGGACATCACTCGTCCGGCCGTACGAACACGGTGCGGCCGGCCACCACGGTGCGCAGGCAGACGGGCAGGTCCGCGCCGGGGGAGAGGTCGGGCAGGCCCGGGGTGCCGGAGCGGGGGTCGGTGGACCAGCGGGCCACCCGGTCGTCCGGTGCCTGGACCACGAGTGCGTCGGTGCGCCACACGGCGTAGTCCGCGGGCGCGCCCGGCACCAGGACCCCGGCGTCGTCCCGTCCCGCCGCCCGCCAGCCGCCCCGCGTGTGCGCCGTGAAGGCGGCGCGCACGGACACCCGGTGCCCGGGCGTCCGGTGGAAGGCCGCGGCGCGGACGGTGCCCCACGGGTCGAGCGGTGTGACGGGGCTGTCGGAGCCGAAGGCCAGGGGTACGCCGGCGCGCAGCAGGGCAGCGAAGGGGTTGAGCGTACGGGCCCGTCCGGCGCCCAGGCGCTCGGCGTACATGCCGTCCTCGCCGCCCCACAGCGCGTCGAAGGCCGGCTGGACCGAGGCGGTGAGGCCGAGGTCGGCGAAGCCGGCGATCGTGCCGGGGGTGAGCATCTCGGCGTGCTCGACGCGGTGGCGGGCGGCGCGCACCCGGGCCGGGCCGACCTTCTCGGCGGCGGCGCGCACGCCGTCGACCACGGAGGCCACGGCGGCGTCCCCGATGGCGTGGAAGCCCGCCTGGAGCCCCGCCTCGGTGCACGCCACCACATGGGCGGCGACGGCGGCGGTGTCCAGGTAGGCGGTGCCCGTGTGGTCCGCGTCGGTGTACGGACCGTGCAGGCAGGCGGTGTGCGAACCGAGGGCGCCGTCCACGAAGAGGTCGCCCGCGGCGCCGGCCGCGCCCAGGGCGCGGGCCTTGTCGACGTCCCGCTCGGCCCAGTAGCCGACGACGCGGGGGCCCGCCTCCTCGGCGGCGAGCCGCAGCAGTCCGGTGAAGTCGTCCTCGGAGGAGATCTCGGGGCCCCCGCACTCGTGCACGGAGCCGATGCCGAGGGAGGCGGCGTGCCGCAGGGCCGCGCGCTGGGCCCGCGCGCGCTGCTCCGGGGTGACGGCGGCCAACGCGGCGGCGCGTACGGCGTGGTGGGCGTCGCGGGTGAGCGGTTCGCCGTCCTGGAACCCGGCCGCCCCGCGCACGTCCGGCGCCATGTCCAGCAGGGCCGTGGTGACGACGGCCGAGTGGACGTCGATCCGGCTGAGGTAGAGCGGGCGGCCGCCGGTGGCCGCGTCCAGCTCGTCGCGGCGCGGGGGCCGCCGCTCGGGCCAGCGGGAGGCGTCCCAGCCGTGGCCGAGCAGGACCCGGTCGGCGGGGCGGGAGGCCGCGAAGTCCCGTACCCGGGCCAGGGCGTCCCCGAGGGTGCGGACGTCCGACAGGTCGAGACCGGTGAGGGCGAGGCCGGTGGCCGTGGTGTGCACGTGCGCGTCGGTGAACGCCGGGGTGACGAGCGCCCCTTCGAGGTCCACCACCTCGTCGACGCCGTCCGCGAACGCGTCGGCCGCGCCCTCCGAACCGACCCAGGCGACCTGGCCGCGTTCGACGACCATCGCGGTGGCGAAGGGGTCCGCGGGGCTGTGGACCTCCCCGCCGCGCAGCAGCACGGTCGGAGCCGCGCCGGCCCGGCCGTCCCGGCCGGACGGTGTCGTGCGCGGGGTTCCCGCGGGGGTGGGGTGCGGCGCGGGGCCGGCGGGGCTGTCGCTCATGGGGAACAGTCTCGCCCCTCGGCGGGGCGGCCGCGCGCACGGGTCCCGGCGGCGGGCGGGGCGGCCGTCAGACCTTCGGCGGCCGTGCCTCGTACGGGGTCGAGAGGACCACCGTGGTCCGGGTGGACACCCCCGCCAGCGTGCGCAGGCGCGCGAGGAGCTCCTCCAGCTCGTGCGGTGTCGCGACGCGGACCTTGAGGATGTAGTTCTCGTCGCCGGCGACGCTGTGGCACGCCTCGATCTCGGGCACCCCCGCCAGGCGTTCGGCGATGTCGTCCGGGGCGCTGGGGTCGAACGGTTTCACCGAGATGAAGGCCGTCAGCGGCAGTCCCACGGCCTCCGGGTCGACGACCGCGGCGTAACCGCGGATGACGCCGCGCTGTTCCAGGCGGCGCACCCGCTGGTGCACCGCAGACGTGGACAGGCCCGTGGCCTTGCCCAGGTCGGTGTAGCTCATCCGCCCGTCTTCGACGAGCAGCTGCACGATGTGGCGGTCCAGCTCCTCCATGGCGCAGAACCTACAGGTCCCCTGATCCCGCCGGGTACTCGGCGACGCAGGTCATGCCCGCTCCACGGCGCGGACGTGGCCGGCCGGCGGGGTGCGCGGGGGACAAACCAGCCGGGTCGGGCACCCAGGGGCGGCATGTGACGAACGCCACATGACGCCGGTGGCTTCCGTGATGTTCTCGTGATTACCGCGCAGACCGGACGGGAAGTGCTTGCTGTGGCCGAGGTCGCAGTGCACCGCCGGCCCACCCGAGGGGGAGTAGCCCATGCAGAGTCTGAAGCGTCTTGGCCGTGCCGCGTCCAAGCGGCGGCAGCCGGTCGTCGAGCCCGAGCCGGAGGGCGTCGAACCGGACGCCCTGGACGGCGAGGAGCCCGACGCGTACGACACCTTCGAGATGTACCGGGTGATCTGCCCGGACTGCGCGCAGCCCATCGCGCTCCTGGCGGACGAGGAGAGCCTTCCGGAGCACGCGCTGTGCGCGTCGCCGTGGAACCCCTTCGGGCTCACGGTCTGCGCCGGTACGGGCCGTGCGGCGGCGGACGCCCGTCCCGCCGACGAGACGGCGGACCTCCAGGAGCAGGACACCGCCCTGCTGCTGACGCTCCCCCAGGGACTCGACTGGCGGACCCAGCCCTTCTCGCACGTCGGTGGGCCCGGCTCGCGGCCGATGCGGGTGCCGGCGATGCGGCGCCAGGCGGCCTGAGCGCTCCCGGCCCGGCCCCGGCGGCTCCCCGCCCGGTCTCCGCCGGGAGCCCCTCCCCCTGATTCCCGTACCCACCCCGCGCCACGGCCCACAGGTCGCCGTGGTGCGGGACCGGTGTGCACCCACAGGGGTCCGCCGCGAACGCACGGACGAATGGGTCGGTCGGTTACCTGCCCGCCCCGGGGCGCGTTGGCCCGGTATGACCCCTACATACGCACAGACGAGCCGTCGCCGCGGGTTTCCGCCCCCCTTCGCGGGAGCGGTTTCGCAGGGGACGCAGGGAACCCAGGGCATGCAGGGAACACAAGACATGCACGGCATGCGAGGGGCGCAGGAAGCGCAAGGGACGCAGATGCCCCGGGCGGACCGTGCGGCCCTGGGGGCCCGGACGGTCCGGAGTCCCCAGGAACCGCAGTGGACACGGGTGTCCCGGGTTCCGTACGAGCCCGACGGGCCGCACGGTCCCCAGGGATTCCACGGAGGGGTCCAGCAGACCCCGGATCCGCCCATCTACCACGACCTGATCCGCGCCTGGGCCGACCGCGGCCGGACCCTGCCCGGCCGCCACGACGCGGAGTGGGCGCAACTGGTGGCCCCCTCGGCGCTGTACGGGTACGACCGGTTCAGCGCGACTCGGGACCCGCGAGGTGACGGGCGATGACCATCCGCTGGATCTGGTTGGTCCCCTCGACGATCTGCAGCACCTTGGCCTCGCGCATGTACCGCTCGACCGGGAAGTCCGCGGTGTAGCCGTACCCGCCGAGCACCTGCACGGCGTCGACGGTGACCTGCATCGCCGCGTCGGTGCAGAACAGCTTGGCCATGGCGGCCTGCCGGGCGAAGGGGCGTCCCGCGTCCCGCAGCCGGGCCGCGGTGAGATACAGCGAGCGGCCCGCCTCGATCCGGGTCGCCATGTCCGCGAGCATGAAGCGCAGGCCCTGGAAGTCCGCGATCGGCCGGCCGAACTGCTTGCGGCCCGTGGCGTAGGCGACCGCCTCGTCCAGGGCGGCCTGGGCGACCCCGACGGCGCACGCCGCGATGCCGAGCCGCCCGGAGTCCAGCGCGGAGAGGGCGATCGCGAAGCCCTGCCCCTCCTCGCCCACGCGCCGGTCGTCGGGGATCCGCACCCCGTCGAAGTGGACCTGGGCGGTGGGCGAGCCCTTCATGCCCATCTTCCTCTCGGGCGCCGCGGCACTCAGCCCTTCGGCGTCACCGGGCACCAGGAACGCCGTGATGCCCCGCGGGCCCTCGCCGCCGGTCCGCGCGAGCACGGTGCAGAAGTCGGCGATCCCGCCGTGTGTGATCCATGCCTTGGTGCCGCTGAGCACCCAGCTCCCCCCGCCGCTCCCGGCCCCGTCCGGCCGTGCGGGGTCCCCGCCGTCCCGCACGGCCTTCGTACGCAGGGACGCCGCGTCCGAGCCGGACGAGGGCTCGGAGAGGCAGTAGGCGCCCAGGAGACCGCCGCCGAGCATCCCGGGCAGGTGCTCGGCCCGCTGCTCCTTGGTGCCGTAGGTGGCGAGGGCGTGGCAGGCGAGCGAGTGCACGCTGACCCCGAGGCCCACGGTGAGGCGGGCCGCGGCGAGTTCTTCCAGGACCTGGAGGTAGACCTCGTACGGCTGGTCCCCGCCGCCGTACTCGCCGTCGTAGGGGAGGCCGAGCAGTCCCGCCTCCGAGAGCAGGGTGAAGACCTCGCGGGGGAAGCGTCCGGCGTCCTCCTCCTCGGCCGCCTTCGGGGCGATCTCACGCTGCGCGATGTCGCGGACGAGCGAGATCAGGTCCCGGGCCTCGTCCGTGGGCAGTTGCCGGTCCACCGGCTGCGGGGCGCGGTCGGGCATGGCGACGCTCTCCTCCCTGTCGGGCACGACGGCGAACGCACACCTGGGTGGGGCTGCCCCGCCGGGCTCACTGAACACCGCCGACGCCCGCGCCCCCGGGTCTCGGAAGCGGCTGATCAGCGGCTGTGCGCTGTGAGTATGCCCGATCGGGGGCACCGCGTCACCAGTTAACGACCGCTTACTCAAGAGAGGCGCATTCCGGTGGCCGGCCCCGCCGGCGGCCGTCAGACCAGGCCGAGCCGCGTCACGAACATCGCGAGCACCAGGACGAACGTCCAGCCCATGACGTGCTCGAAGATCTTCGGCCCTCGGTCCTCGTCCTCGGGACCGCCCGTACGGGCACGGGCACGTCCGGCGGTGGCGGAGATCGTGGTCATGGCAGCTCGCTCACGGTCGACTTTCGATGGTTTTCCCCCGGTCCGTCTCACTGTGCCATCGGACCGGGCCCGTGCGGGGGAGAGCTTGGTCACGCGCCGCGCGCGCTCAGCGGACGCCGACCGCCGCCAGGGCCTCGCGCCGGCGGGCCGTGTGACGGGCCGGGAAGTAGAGGTAGCAGACCCCGCCGGTGCCGGAGACGACCTTCCCGGCGGCGTCGTACCTCTTCGTGCGGAGCCAGATGTTCTCGAACTCGCGCCGTTCGTAGACGCGCCGTACCGCGTCGTTGTCGGGCGAGGCGGGGTCGTTGGCGATCACGTCGCCGCCGGCGGTGAAGCCGACGACCGTCATCAGGTGTCCCGCCGTGCCGTACCCCGCGCCGGTCAGCTCGGACGCCAGGAACGACTGGGACGTGATGACCGGGATGCCGGCGGCGATCAGCGCCTCCAGGTCGGTGAGCGAGCCGAGCCGGGTCACCACGCCCCGCAGGTCCTCGTACGTGGCCGCGTACGCGGCGTTGAACGGCCAGTTGCCGCAGCCGTCGTACTGGTGGTCGAAGGTGAAGCGTGCCGCGTGGCACACCTGCGGGTCCGCGTACGCCGGATCGACCCAGGCCAGCGCCTCGGCCGTGGGCCTGCGCCCCCAGTACTCGACGACCATCTGGGAGGAGGTGGGGCTACACCATGCCTCACCGCCGTTGTCGTACTCGGGGTACTGGCCGACGTGGATCTCCTGCGAGTAGCGGGGCACCGGGAGTTCCCGCGCGAGGCCGGGGACCGACGCCGGGACGGTGAAGCGGTCCGGGACGTCGGAGCCCATGGCGCCGAGCCGCCACACGGTCGGCGTGGCCCCGGTCCCGGGCCTGCGGTACAGCGTCAGCCGCAACCGGTACGACACCAGGCGCAGCCCCGAGGCCGCGTCGTCGACGGCGAGCGTGTCCGTCCAGACACTGCTTTTCCCGTCGCCCTGGTCGTCCACCGAGGTGCGCCTGATGTCCTGGTCGCCGGCCGCCCAGCGGCCCATCACGTACCAGGGGGTGTCCGTGCCGTCGGAGTACGTGCCCGCCAGCTCGATCTGCAGCCAGGTACCCGCCGGGGTCCGCGCGTTCCAGGAGGCGACGACCTCGGTGGAGGGGACGGCCGGGCGGTGGACGGGCGAGGTCCAGCGCGCGTACTCCCAGGCGGCGGTCTCACCGGTGTGCGGGTCCGGGTAGTCGCTGCGGCCCTCCGGGGTCCCGATCTCCAGGCCCGGGAACCGTCCCGGTGCGGCGCGGGTGCCCTCCGCGGTGCCGGAGCGCCAGTCGGCGAGCGAGAGCCAGGCGTGGTTGTCCACGTGGCCGGCGCGTGCTCCCGACGGGGCCGGGACCCGCGCGGCGCGGTCCTGCGCGGCATGGTCCTGTGCGGCGCGGGACGGCACGTCTGCGGCGGCCGGACCCGCCGCTCCGGCGGCTGCGGCGGCCACCGCGGCGGCCAGGAGGCCCCTGCGGGACGGCTGTTCGTCTCTGGTCATGGACGGAGGACCCCCAGATGTCCGGGTGACGGGCCGGCCCGTCACCCGGACGCGATGCGTGGGCGACAGGTGGATGTGCGCCAACTATGGAACGCGATCAGGGCTTACGCCAGCACTTCGGGCCCCGCGGCGCCGACCAATACGGGGCGGGACCGCCGAAGGGCCCGGGAGCTGCCGTTCCACCCCGTACCGGCCTCGGTAGAGTGCCCCTCCGGAACGCGTACGCACCCCTCCGCCCCCAGGGACCCCTCATCCACCTCCGCGCCCTCGCCCGACGGCTGCACCGGCTGCCGCCCTCCTGCGGCCCCGTCCGGCTGGTCGCCGTCGACGGCCACGCGGGGTCCGGCAAGACCACGTTCTCGGCGGAGCTGGCCACGGCGCTGGGCGGCGCGCCCGTGCTGCACCTGGACGACATCGCCACGCACGAGGAGCTCTTCGCCTGGACGGGGCGGCTGCTCCGGGAGGTCGTCGAGCCGCTCGGCCGCGGGGAGACCGCCCGCTACCGCCCCTACGACTGGCACGCG
This sequence comes from Streptomyces beigongshangae, assembly GCF_019710745.1. Lineage (GTDB taxonomy): Bacteria > Actinomycetota > Actinomycetes > Streptomycetales > Streptomycetaceae > Streptomyces > Streptomyces beigongshangae. The sequence goes on along the minus strand of NZ_JAHKJW010000033.1, from coordinate 57,269 downwards.
CGCACCTTCGGGCCGGCCCGCCCGCTGCCGGTCGCGCCCGTGGTCCTCGTCGAGGGGGTCGGCGCCGGCCGGCGTGCGCTGCGGCCCCGTCTGGCGGGGCTGCTGTGGATGGAGATGAGCCACGAGGACGCGTGGGAGCGCGGACGCCGGCGGGACGGCCCGGAACAGAGCGATTTCTGGGAGAAGTGGGTCCCCGCGGAGCGCCGGCACTTCGCGCGGGACCCCTCGGAGCCCTTCGCCGACCTTCTGGTACGACGGTGTTCAGACGGATATGAGGTACGGCCAGGACCTGCCGGGACGCCGGTGAGGGAACCGTCCGTCACGGAACGTGACGGGCCCGCGCCCACGCGGTGAAGGGGTGGAGACCTCTGTCCGAAAGGTTGCCCGAGTGCTCCAACTCGGCTTGACCGAGGGGTCGTACAGGTCTTACGTTCTCAATGTGCGGCCCCTCCGGGCCGCCCCCACGGACGCGAGGCCCCCGGTTGTTCCCCCGTGATCGGGGGCTTCGTTCTGTCCCCGGGCGTTTTCCGGACGCTCCGAGACGCATTTCGCTCACCCTGAGTGACCGTCCTGAGTGCGTCCGTCCGCCCCCACCTGGAAGAACCCGTCGTGCGGCACCCTACGGCCCGGCGTGCCCCCGCAGGTACGATGCCTTTGGTACGACCTTCGGACGGCTGCTCGCCGCACCGCACGCAACTCCCGTCCGCGGCACAGCGGTTCGACGAAGACCGCCGGCGGGCACCGGCCCGCCCGGTGATCGACGGGGGCACGGTTTGTGGGGGACGTGATGGACTTCGGCACGCAGGGCCCCGAGGCCCCGGCCGACCTCGCCTGGCTGCGAGGTGTGGACGCCTACACCATGGGGGCCTATCCACAGGCGGAGGAGGAGTTCCGCGCCGCGGTCCGGATGGATCCGGGCATGGCGGACGGCTGGCTCGGACTGCACGCGCTGCGCATCGACACGACGACCGCGCTGCTCCGGATGTTCCGGCACCGCGACCGCTTCGGCGAGCAGCGCGCCCGCCACCGGCGCACCCTCAACTCCTGGTACTGGCTGGGCTGGTGGGTGCAACCGGTGCTGGAGTCGTCCCGGGACCTGCTGCTCGCGCACTCCTCGCACTGGCTCGACGGACGCCATGTCCCCGAGCTGGACCGGGCGCTGGCGGGCCTGCCCCCGGTGGACACGGATCCGCAGGTCCGCTTCCTGCACGCCTGCCGGGCCTATCTCGTCAAGGACTGGGAGCAGCTGGTCCGGCACACGGACCCGCTGACCGACGATCCGATGCTGGGCATCGAGGCGGGTCTGTTCGGCGGCATGGCCCGGGTACGCCTGGAGATGTTCGGACAGGCCGAGCCGCTGCTGTCGTCCGCGCTGATGCGCTGCCGCAGCGAGCAGCCGCAGCGCAAGGAACTGCGGTACTGGCTGGCGCGGGCGCACGAGGGCACGGGCCGCTCCGCGGCGGCGCTGCCCCTGTACCGGGCGGTGCACCGGGTCGACCCCGCGTTCATGGACACCTCGGCCCGGCTCGCCGCGATCTCCGAGGGCGACGGGTACGACGAGACGGCCGACCTCGCGGCGATCACGCTCACCGGGATCGGCCAGGACATCCTGGACGGCCCCGACGGGGTGGACCCGCTGTTCGGCGAGGGGAGCCGGGACCTGAAGCTGTCGGAGCCGGACCTGCCGCCGCCCGGCGCGCCGGCACCCGGGGCGGACCGGGTCCGCGAGAAGGCCGTCGTGCCGGTGCCGGCGCCGCATCTGCCGACCGGGCCCACCGACCCCGCGCTGCTGGAGGAGGCGCTCTCCGAACTGGAGCGCATGGTGGGTCTCGAACCGGTGAAGCGGCAGGTGAAGGCGCTCTCCGCCCAGCTGAACATGGCACGGCTGCGGGCCGGCCAGGGACTGCCGGTCCAGCCGCCGAAGCGGCACTTCGTGTTCTCGGGCCCCTCCGGCACCGGCAAGACCACCGTGGCCCGCATCCTCGGCCGGGTCTTCTACGCGCTCGGCCTGCTCGGCGGCGACCACCTCGTCGAGGCGCAGCGGGCCGACCTGGTGGGCGAGTACCTCGGCCAGACCGCCGTGAAGGCCAACGAGCTGATCGACTCGGCGATCGGCGGGGTGCTCTTCGTCGACGAGGCGTACTCGCTCTCCAACTCGGGGTACGGCAAGGGCGACGCGTACGGGGACGAGGCGCTGCAGGTGCTGCTCAAGCGCGCCGAGGACAACCGGGACCACCTCGTGGTGATCCTCGCGGGCTATCCGGAGGGGATGGACCGGCTGCTGGCCGCGAACCCCGGGCTGTCCTCCCGGTTCACGACCCGCGTCGACTTCCCGTCGTACCGGCCGCTCGAACTCACCTCGATCGGTGAGGTGCTGGCCGCCGAGAACGGGGACGTGTGGGACGAGGAGGCCCTCGACGAGCTGCGCTCCATCAGCGGGCACGTCGTGGACCAGGGGTGGATCGACGAGCTCGGGAACGGGCGCTTCCTGCGCACGCTGTACGAGAAGAGCTGTGCGTACCGGGATCTGCGGCTGTCGGGGTACCCGGGGCACCTCACACGGGACGACCTGTCCACGCTCCGGCTGGCCGATCTGATGCAGGCGTACGGAGAGGTGCTGTCGGGGCGGGGCCCCCAGGATCCGTCCGACGGCTGAGCCGCGCCCCGCGGCCGAGCCGCACCCGCCACGGCCCCGCGCCCCCGGCAGCAGGGGCGCGGGGCCCGGGTCAGCTGGCCAGTGCCTGCTCCGCCGTCCCGGGTGACGCCGTGCGGGGCTCTCCCAGCCGTACCGCCGGGGGCTCCCGGTGGGCCGGGTCCCGGACCTCGCCGACCAGGAGTTCCAGGACGTCCTCCAGCGCCACCAGGCCGAGGACCCGGCCCGACGCGTCGGCCACCTGGGCGAGGTGGGTCGCGGCGCGGCGCATCACCGTCAGGGCGTCGTCCAGCGGGAGCTCGGCGCTGAGGGTCGTCATGGGGCGCCACACCTGCTGCGGCACGGCCCGCTCGGACTCCTCCAGGTCGAGTACGTCCTTGACGTGCAGATAGCCCATGACGGCGCCGTTCTCCGCGACCACCGGGAAGCGCGAGTACCCGGTGCGGGCGGTGAGCGCGACGACCTGGCCCGGGGTGACCGAGGGGCCCACGCAGACCAGCGACTCACGGTCCAGGAGGACGTCGGTGACCGGACGGGAGCCCAGCTCCAGCGCGTCCTCCAGGCGTTCCTGCTCCCCGGGGTCGAGCAGACCGGCCTGGCCGGCGTCCTCCACGAGCCGGTTGAGCTGCTCGCTGGTGAAGACGGCCTCCACCTCGTCCCTGGGCTCGACGCGGAAGAGCCTGAGGACGACGCGGGCGCACGCGCCGAGGCCGGCGGTGACCGGCCTGCACAGCCGGGCGAAGGCGACCAGCCCCGGGCTGAGCCACAGCGCGGTCCTCTCGGGGGCGGCCATGGCCAGGTTCTTCGGCAGCATCTCGCCGACCACCAGGTGCAGGAAGACGACCGCGGCGAGGGCTATGACGTACCCGAGCGGGTGGATCACCCCTTCGGGGAGGTGCACGGCGTGGAAGACCGGCTCCAGGAGGTGCGCCACGGTGGGCTCGGCGACGGCGCCGAGCGTGAGCGAGCAGACGGTGATGCCGAACTGCGCGGCGGCCATCATCTGCGGCAGGTTCTCCAGGCCGTACATGACCTGGCGGGCGCGTGCCGTGCCGAGCGGTTCGATCTGGCTGCGCCGTACGGAGACCAGCGCGAACTCGGCACCGACGAAGAACCCGTTGGCGAGCACCAGCAGACCGGCGAGGAGGAGTTGGAGCACGCTCATCGGACGGCCTCCGCCGCGGAGACGGATGCGGATACGGGGACGGAGACGGGTACGGGGACGAAGCCCGGGCCGGTGGTGGTCCCCGCGTCGGCGGTCCTGACGAACCGGACGCGCTCGGCGCGGTAGTGCCCGACCTGGCGCACCGAAAGACGCCAGCCGGGCAGCTCGGCCCTGTCACCGGGCGCCGGGATGCGGCCGAGCAGATCGGCGACGAGGCCCGCGACCGTCTCGTACGGGCCCTCGGGGACCGTCAGGCCGATGCGCAGGAGGAGGTCGACGCGGCAGCTGCCGTCGGCGTCCCAGGCGGGCCGGCCGTCCTCGGGCGGCGCCGCGGCGAGCTCCGGCACGTCGTGCTCGTCGTGCTCGTCGCGGACCTCGCCGACGAGTTCCTCGACGATGTCCTCCAGGGTGACGACACCGGCCGTGCCGCCGTACTCGTCGACGACGACCGCGATGGGCTGCTCGTTGCGCAGGCGCTCCAGGAGGGGCTGCACGGGCAGCGTCTCCGGGACGAGCAGCGGGGTCTGGGCGATCCTGGTGACCGGGGTGCGCAGCCGGTCGTGCGCGGGCACCGCGAGGGCGTCCTTCAGGTGCGCCATGCCGACGATCTCGTCGATCCGCTCCCGGTAGACGGGGAAGCGGGAGAGGCCGGTCGCGCGGGTGAGGTTCACGACGTCCTCGGCGGTCGCGGACGACTGGAGGGCGCTGACCCTCACCCGGGGGGTCATGACGTGCTGCGCGGTGAGGCCGGCCAGGGAGAGCGTACGGACGAACAGGTCCGCGGTGTCCTGCTCCAGCGCGCCGGCCCGCGCCGAGTGCCGTGCCAGCGAGACGAGCTCGCCGGGCGTGCGGGCGGAGGCCAGCTCCGCGGTCGGCTCGACGCCGAGGGTCCGCACGAGCCGGTTGGCGACGGAGTTCAGTCCGGCGATCACCGGCCGGAACAGGGTCGAGAAGGCGTGCTGCGGGCCCGCGACGAACCGCGCGACCTGCAGGGGCCTGGAGACCGCCCAGTTCTTGGGCACGAGCTCGCCGATCACCATCTGCACGGCCGAGGCCAGCAGCATGCCGACGACCACGGCGACGCCGGACACGGCGCCCCCGGGGACGCCGGCGGCGGTGAACGGGCCGCGCAGCAGCTCGGCGAGCGCCGGTTCGGCGAGCATGCCGACGACCAGCGAGGTGATGGTGATGCCGAGCTGGGTGCCGGAGAGCTGGAAGGAGAGTTCCTTGAGGGAGTCGACGACGGTGCGGGCCCGCCGGTCGCCCTCCGCCGCCGCCTTCTCGGCGTCGGGGCGCTCCACCGTGACGAGGCCGAACTCGGCGGCCACGAAGAAGCCGTTGGCGAGGATCAGCAGGAAAGCCGCTCCGAGGAGCAGCAGGGGGATGGTCATGCCGCCGCCCCGGAAGGTCGGGAGGGGGCGGCGCAGGTACTACAGGACGATCCGTCCATCGCTGGAGGGAGTCACTCCTCGAATAGCAGGGGGCCTCCGGGGTCCGATGGGACGCCCAGGGCGGAGGCGCAACGAAAACGCCTCCGCCGACAGGTTAGTCAAGACAGGGGCCGGCGCGGCAGGGTGAGGGCCGGGATCAGGCGTGATGTTCGTCGTGCGGCCCGTCCTGCCCGCCGCGGGAGTGCACCTCGGCGAGGGCGCGCAGCGCGCGGGCGTCCCTGACGGCGTGCTGCTTGGCGATGCCCGGCTGGATGCCGAGCACCGGCAGGCTGGTGCCGTCGCTGAGGTCCAGGAAGACCCAGGGGTCCCCCGGACGCAGGTTGACCCGCAGGATCTCCGCCCAGGCCAGCCGCCGTCTGCCGGCGATGTTGACGACGGTGACCCCGGCCTCGTCGGCGACGACCTTCGGGCGGGCCAGCAGGACGAGCACCCCGCAGAGCAGCGCCGCGGTGAGGACGAAGCTCATCCGCTCCCCCGGACTGAGCTTCTCCAGCAGCAGCGCGATCGTGGTGATGACCACGAACATCGCGGCACCGGCGGTCAGCAGCACGGCCCGGGTGCGCCCGGGCCGGAAGGTGACGGGGAGGGCGGGCGGTTCTGGTGTGTCCGGCATGGGGGTCGGTTCCTCGGAGGCGGCGCGGACGGGGGTGTCAGAGGCGGCAGGCGTGGATCGCCGTGGTCAGGATGGCCCGTGCGCCGATGTCGTACAGGTCGTCCATGATCCGCTGGGCCTCCTTGGACGGGACCATCGCGCGTACCGCGACCCAGCCCTCGTTGTGGAGCGGCGAGACGGTCGGGGACTCCAGGCCGGGGGTGAGCGCGACGGCCTTCTCCAGCTGCTCGACGCGGCAGTCGTAGTCCATCATCACGTAGGTCCGCGCGACGAGCACGCCCTGGAGGCGGCGCAGGAACTGCTGGACCTTGGGCTCGGCGTCCCCTGCGGTCTGCGCGCCGGTGCGGCGGATCACGACCGCCTCGGACTTCATGATCGGCTCGCCGAAGACCTCCAGGCCCGCGTTGCGCAGCGAGGTGCCGGTCTCGACGACGTCCGCGATGACCTCTGCGACACCGAGTTCGATGGCCGTCTCCACGGCGCCGTCGAGGTGCACGACGGAGGCGTCCACGCCCTGGTCGGCGAGGTACTTGGCGACGATGCCCTCGTACGAGGTGGCGACGGTCCGGCCCGCCAGGTCCTGGAGGGAGGCGGCCGTGCCGGGCTTGGTCGCGAAGCGGAAGGTGGAGCGGGCGAAGCCGAGCGACAGGATCTCCTCCGCGTCGGCCGCGGAGTCGACGAGCAGGTCGCGGCCGGTGATGCCGATGTCGAGACGGCCGGCGGAGACGTAGATCGCGATGTCGCGGGGGCGGAGGTAGAAGAACTCGACCTCGTTCTCCGGGTCGACGATCCTGAGCTCCTTGGCCTCCCGGCGCTGCTGGTAGCCGGCCTCATGCAGCATCTCCCCCGCGGGACCTGACAGGGAACCCTTGTTGGGGACGGCGATGCGCAGCATGAGGTCGGCTTCCTTCGTTCGTGCGTGAGCGGATGTGTACGTGCGTTCGTACGTGAACGTGTGTGTACGTGCTTGCGTGCATGGGCACGCAGGTCGGGCGGTGGGGCGGGCGGGGCTCAGAGGTGGGCGTACACGTCGTCCAGGGAGATGCCGCGGGCGACCATCATCACCTGGACGTGGTAGAGCAGCTGCGAGATCTCCTCGGCGGCCGCCTCCTTGCCCTCGTGCTCCGCGGCCATCCAGACCTCGGCGGCCTCTTCGACGACCTTCTTGCCGATGGCATGGACCCCCTTCCCGACCAGCTCGGCGGTGCGGGAGGTGGCGGGGTCGCCGGTGGCTGCCTTGTGCTGGAGCTCGGTGAAGAGCTCCTCGAACGTCTTGTTGGCCATGGTGGTCCTCACCCTACGCGCTCGGGCACCCGCGTCAGCGCCAGGGTTCGGATACCGAGCGCAGGGTGGCCGCGGTCGCGACGGCGGCCGTCACCGCCTCGTGCCCCTTGTCCTCGTTCGAGCCCTCGATGCCGGCGCGGTCCAGGGCCTGCTCCTCGGTGTCACAGGTCAGCACCCCGAAACCGACGGGCACGCCGGTGTCGACCGAGACCTGGACGAGGCCCTGGGTGACGCCCTGGCACACGTACTCGAAGTGCGGGGTGCCGCCGCGGATCACGACGCCGAGCGCGACGACCGCGTCGTAGCCGCGGCCCGCGAGGACCTTCGCGACGACCGGCAGCTCGAAGCTGCCGGGGACCCGCAGGAGGGTCGGCTCGTCGATGCCCAGCTCGTGCAGGGCGCGCAGCGCGCCGTCGACGAGTCCGTCCATGACCTTCTCGTGCCACTGCGCCGCGACGACGGCGACCCGCAGGTCACCGCAGTTGCGTACGGACAGTTCGGGTGCGCCCTTGCCACTCACGTGTGTCTCCTCGTGCCGTCGCGTCACTGGTTGCCGCAGGCGGACACGGCGGTCGTGTCCAGCCAGGGCAGGTCGTGCCCCATCCGGTCCCGCTTGGTGCGCAGGTACCGCAGATTGTGCTCGCCCGCGGTCACCGGCATCGGCTCGCGGTCGGTGACCCGCAGTCCGTGGCGGACGAGCGCGTCGGTCTTGTCGGGGTTGTTGGTCATCAGCCGCAGGCTGCGGACACCGAGGTCCTGGAGGATCTGCGCGCCGGCCGCGTAGTCGCGGGCGTCGGCGGGCAGGCCGAGTTCGAGGTTGGCGTCGAGGGTGTCGCGGCCGCGCTCCTGGAGCTCGTACGCGCGCAGCTTGGACAGCAGCCCGATACCGCGCCCCTCGTGGCCGCGGAGGTAGACGACGACGCCGCGGCCCTCGGCCTGGATGCGCTCCAGGGAGGTTTCGAGCTGGGGGCCGCAGTCGCAGCGCAGGGAGTGCAGGACGTCGCCGGTGAGGCATTCGGAGTGGACGCGCACGAGGACGTCCTCGCCGTCGCCGATCTCGCCGTGCACCAGGGCGACGTGCTCGACGCCGTCGACGGTGGAGCGGTAGCCGTAGGCCGTGAACTCGCCGAAGGCGGTGGGCAGGTGCGTTCTGGCCTCGCGGCGGACGGTGGGTTCGGCGGTGCGGCGGTAGGCGATCAGGTCCTCGATGGAGATGATCGTCAGCCCGTGCTTGCGGGCGAACGGGATCAGCTCCGGCAGGCGGAGCATACGGCCGTCCTCCCCCGCGATCTCGACGATGGCACCGGCCGGCCGCAGGCCCGCGAGCCGGGCGAGGTCGACGGCGGCCTCGGTGTGGCCGTCGCGCACGAGCACGCCGCCGGGCTTGGCGCGCAGCGGGAAGATGTGGCCGGGGCGCACGAAGTCGGCCGCCCCGGCCCGGCCGCCGGCGAGCAGCCGCAGCGTGGCGGCGCGGTCGGCGGCGGAGATGCCGGTGGTCACGCCGTGGGCGGGCCCGGCGTCGACGGAGACCGTGAAGGCCGTGCGCATCGACTCGGTGTTGTCCTCGACCATCTGCGGGAGCCGGAGGCGGTCGAGCTCGTCGCCCTCCATGGGCGCGCAGATCAGACCGCGGCACTCGCTCATCATGAAGGCGACGATCTCGGGGGTCGCCTTCTCGGCGGCGATGACGAGGTCGCCCTCGTTCTCCCGGTCCTCGTCGTCGACGACCACGACCGGGCGGCCCGCGGCGATGTCCGCGACGGCCCTCTCGACCGGGTCGAGCGCGAAGTCCGAGGTGTCCTGGTCGTGTCCGGTGCTGTACCAGACGGGTGCGCTTGTCATGCCGGGGCTCCTTCCATGAAGGGCTGCCCGGCCTCACGGGAGCGCAGCCACCAGTCGCGCATGCCCCACAGGACGAGCGCGCCGTAGACGATGTAGACGAATCCGGAGAACGCGAAGCCGTTGGCGAAGTTGAGCGGCACGCCCACGAGGTCGACGAGCAGCCAGGCGAACCAGAACTCGACCATGCCGCGGGCCTGGGCGTACATCGCGACGACCGTGCCGACGAAGATGTACGCGTCGGGCCAGGGGTCCCAGGAGAGCGACGGGTACGCCGTGAACAGGCCGCCCACCGCGAGGGTGCCGGCGGCCGCGGCGCCGAGCAGGTACCCGCGCTCGCGCCAGGTGGCGAACCGGACGGCGATGGAGCCGTCCTGGGCGCCGCCCCTGCCGCGGTTCCACTGCCACCAGCCCCACAGCGCGACGGTCATGACCACCAGCTGCTTGCCCGCGCTGCCCGAGAGATGGGCGGTGGCGAAGGCCGCGAGGAGGATGGCGCCGGAGAGGAACTGGACGGGCCAGGTCCACAGGGAGCGCCGCCAGCCGAGGGCGAGGCCGATCAGCCCGATCACGTTGCCGATCATGTCGGCCCACTTGATGTGCTGGTCGAAGAGCGTGAACGCCTCCGAGTTGAGCCAGTTCACCGTGTCGCCCCCTGAGTCGCCGTTCGGGTGCCGGCGTCGGTGCCGGTGCTCGTGCTGTCGCCGGTGCCGGGCGGGGTGGCCGGCTGCTCCCCCCGCGGGCCGAGCAGCCGCTCGACGTACTTGGCGATCACGTCGACCTCCAGGTTGACCGGGTCGCCGGGCTGCTTGCGGCCGAGCGTGGTCAGGTCGAGCGTGGTCGGGATGAGGCTGACGGTGAAGAAGTCGGGACCGGCCTCGACGACGGTCAGGCTGATGCCGTCGACGGTGATGGAGCCCTTCTCGACGACGTAGCGCGAGAGGTCCGCGGGCAGGGAGACCTTCACGATCTCCCAGTTCTCGGACGGCCTGCGCTCGACGATCTCGCCCGTGCCGTCCACATGGCCCTGCACGATGTGCCCGCCGAGGCGCCCGCCCACGGCCATCGGCCGTTCCAGGTTGACGCGGGAGCCGACGGTGAGGGCGCCGAGACTGGAGCGGTCCAGGGTCTCCGCCATCACGTCGGCGGTGAACTCGCCGTCCTCGTGGTCGACGACCGTCAGACAGACGCCGTTGACGGCGATGGAGTCCCCGTGGCGGGCGCCTTCGGTGACGACGGGGCCACGGAGCCGGAACCGGGAGGCGTCGCCGAGGTTCTCGACGGCGGTGACCTCACCCAGCTCTTCGACGATTCCGGTGAACACTTCCCGGGTCCTCCTGCCTCTTCGGGCACGGACTCCGGGGCCTGTCGATGACGACAGAGGTGAACGAGCGGGTGCACCGAGGGCGACGCCGCGTAGGACGTGCCCCCGCGGGACACGTCGAAACAGACGGCGGCGCGCACGAATGCCCGCCCGCCGCGCACTGCCTCCCATCCGGACTTTAACCGTCGGTCCAGGAATTTCACCTGGTCAACCGGCCGCTGGAAGCGGTCGGGTCGCGGACTGTAACCGCCGGTTCGGACTTTCACCGACCCCGGAGTGCGCTGCTTCTGGTACAGACTCAGTGTGCCACGCCCGGTGGACACCGATGCAAGTGCATGTTGTGGGGTGGCTCACAGAGTGTACGGGCGGGGCTTCCGGGACACCCGTCAAGCAGGGGCACGCCCGTGGCGGACGGAGTCCCCCTGTAATGGTCCGAACCTATTGACGCTTTGGTCTAGTCCTCTCTAGGGTCGCGTTCACCGGCGCCTTTCCGGGTCCGCGTAGCCGACCCGCCCAGATCGACCCGGCGGCGGTGACGGAGGCCCTTGCCCCGCCGCCGGGTCTCCGCCCTCCGGTACGGCTCCGGGGGCGCCCCCGGTTCACCGCGCGCCGTCCGTCAGCGTTCGGGGGGCGCGAACAGCTCGTCCTGGGCCCCGTCCCGCGCCGTCAGCAGCGCACCGCGCAGGACGGCACCGCCGCCCAGGGTGCCGGCCCGCACCTCGGTGGGCAGCGGCGTCAGCCGGGCGAGCCGGTCCCGCACCCGGGCCGCCAGCACCTCGCCGCCCGCTCCGCCGACCTCACCGGCGAGGACCACGCACCCCGGGTCCAGCACGGCGATGACGGACGCGGCACCCAGGGCGACACGGTCGGCCAGCTCGTCGAGGAACCCCGCCGCGGCGGCGGACCCGGAAGCCGAAACGGAAGCATCGGCGGGTGCGGAGGTCCGCGCGACCGCCGCCCGCACCAGCGCGGCCGCGTGCGGTTCGTGCGGCACGGCGGGCGCCACGACCCCGTGCCGTCGCGCCAGTCCGGCGATCGCGGCGGCCCCGGCGAGGGAATGGAAGCCGCCTCCGCAGTCCGTCGCGGACGGCAGGCCGCCCGTACCCGGCACCGGCAGGAAGCCGATCTCCCCGGTACCGCCGGAGGCACCCCGGCGCAGCACGCCGTCGAGGACCACGGCGGCACCGATCCCATGGCCGAACCAGAGCAGCGCGAAGGTGTCGCGGTCGCGCGCGGCACCTTCGCGCTGCTCGGCCAGGGCGGCCAGGTTGGTCTCGTTCTCGACCACGACGCGGGCCGGCAGCCGTTCCTGGAGGGCCGCGACGAGACGGCGGTGCCACTCGGGCAGACCGGAGGAGTCACGCAGTTCACCCGTGCCGGGGTCGATCAGTCCGGGCGCCCCCACCCCGATGGTGTGCAGCCGTTCGACGCCCGCCTTCCCGGCCGTCCGTTCGACCAGCGCGACCGCCTGCTCGACGGCGGGCGCGGTGGCCGTCCCGCCCCCGATCGGTACCGCCGCCTCGGCCAGCACCGAGCCCAGCAGGTCCGCGACGACCACGGTCACGCCCTCGGTGCGGACGTCGAGGGCCGCGAGGTGCGCCCGGTCGGCGACGATGCCGTACAGGCGGGCGTTCGGGCCGCGCCGCTGCTCGCCCGACTCCCCCACCACGCCGATCAGCCCGGCCGCGGCGAGGCGTTCCACCAGGTCGGCGACCGAGGGACGGGAGAGTCCGGTGAGTTGTTTCAACTGCCCTGCCGTCAGCGGGCCTTCCTGCTGCAGCAGCCGCAGGGCGAGCCGGTCGTTGATGGCCCGGGCGGTGCTCGGTGATGCGGGCATGCCGGGATCCTCCCAGATCGGCCGCCGAGGTCGGCGGCTCGTGGACCACCTATCTATCAGGCAGGCTGCCTGATAGTTTACGGCGGCGACGCGAGGCGACACGTCAGGCACAGCAGGCGCCACGGACACGGCAGGCACGGCAGGCGGACGAGGAGGGCCCGGGAAATGAGTGAAGTGGTCTACGAGCGGCGCGAGGTGAGGCGCTCCCGGTACGCCGTGGCGGCGGTGTTCGCCGTGCACGGGGCCGTCACCGGCTCGTTCGCGACGCGCGTGCCGTGGATCCAGGACCACGCGTCGGTGAGCGCGGGCCAGCTCGGCCTGGCGCTGGCCTTCCCCGCGATCGGCGCCTCCGTGGCCATGCCGCTCGCGAGCGGCGTCAGCCACCGCTTCGGAGCCCGTCCGGCCCTGCGCGGGCTCATGGCGCTGTGGACCCTGGCGCTCGTCCTCCCGGCGCTCGCGCCGAACCTGCTCACCCTCTGCCTGGCCCTCTTCGTGTACGGCGCGACGGCGGGCATGGCCGACGTCGCGATGAACGCCCTGGGCGTCGAGGTCGAGAACCGGCTGGACAAGTCGATCATGTCGGGGCTGCACGGCATGTGGAGCGCGGGCGCCCTGGCCGGCTCGGCCGGCGGCACACTCGCCGCGCACCTGGGCACCGACGCCCGGGTGCACCACGCCCTCGCGGCGCTGGCCCTCACCGTGCTCGGCACGATCGCCTGCCAGGGCGTACTGGACCTGCGGGCCACCGAGGACGAGGAGGCGCCCCCGCGGTTCGCGCTGCCGCCGAGGTCGGCCCTGCTGATCGGTGCGATCGGCTTCTGCGCGGTGTTCGCGGAGGGGGCCAGCCTGGACTGGTCCGCGGTCTATCTGCGGGACGTCCTCGGCAGTTCGGCGGGGCTCGCCGCCGCGTGCACGACGGGCTTCACCCTCACCATGGCGCTCGCGCGGTTCGCCGGGGACGCGGTGGTGGACAGGTTCGGCCCGGTGCGCACCGTGCGCGTCAGCGGTCTGCTGGCCGGCGCCGGTGCCCTGCTCGTGGTGCTCGCGCAGAACGCCGCCCTGGCGATGGCCGGCTTCGCGCTGCTGGGCCTCGGCATCGCCGTGGTCGTACCGCTCTGCTTCGCCGCCGCCGGCCGCAGCGGCCCCAACCCTGCCCAGGCCATAGCGGGCGTCGCCACCATCACGTACACCTCGGGGCTGATCGCGCCGTCCGCGATCGGGACCGTCGCGGACGCGACGAGCCTGGTGACCTCCTTCGTCCTGGTGACCGTGCTGGCCTTCGGGCTGGCCGCGTTCGCGGGCGTCCTGCGCGCCAGCGGCCGGACGACGGCCGCCGAGGCCGCCGCCGCGCGCGGCGGGGTGACGGACGTGAAGGTTCCGGATTCCCGGCCCTGAACCGGCCGCTCCCCCGGCCCCGCCCTACCATGGCGCTGATCTTGACGTGCGGAAACCCGTACGGGAACCCAGGTACAGAGAAGGCGGATACCCACCATGGACCTCGGCGTGCGCTGGAAGCTGCACGGTGACGGGCGCACGCCCGCGCCCGGGGCGGTCGTCCGCCCCGACGAACGGCTCTCGTGGCCCCGCACCGCCGGGCTCGGCGCCCAGCACGTGGTCGCCATGTTCGGGGCGTCCTTCGTCGCGCCGGTCCTGATGGGCCTGGACCCGAACCTCGCGATCATGATGTCGGGCGTCGCGACGATGATCTTCCTGCTCGCGACCCGCGGCCGGGTGCCCAGCTATCTGGGCTGTTCCCTGTCCTTCGTGGGCGTGGCCGCGGTGATCCGGGCGCAGGGCGGCTCCGGCGCGACCGTGACCGGCGCCGTGTTCGTCGTGGCCGTCGTGCTGTTCCTGGTCGGTCTGGTGGTGCGGCGGTTCGGGGCGCGGATCATCCACGCCGCGATGCCGCCGGTCGTCACCGGCGCGGTCGTCATGCTGATCGGCTTCAACCTGGCACCGGTGACCGCCGCCACCTACTGGCCGCAGGACCAGTGGACGGCCCTGCTCGTGATGCTGTTCACCGGTCTGGCCGTGGTGTGCCTGCGCGGGTTCTGGTCGCGGATCGCGATCTTCCTCGGCCTGGTCTTCGGGTACGGCCTCTCGTGGGTCCTCGACCTGGTCCTCGGACGCATCCACTCGGCCGACGCGAGCGGCGAGGTCACCGACCACTGGCGGCTGGACCTCTCCGGCGTCGGCACGGCGGACTGGATCGGGCTGCCGGACTTCCACGGCCCGTCCTTCGAGTGGTCGGCGATCCTCGTGGCGCTGCCCGTCGTGATCGCACTGGTCGCCGAGAACGCCGGCCATGTGAAGGCCGTGGGCGAGATGACCGGCGACCCGCTGGACGACAGGCTGGGCACCGCGATCTCCGCGGACGGGGTCGGCTCGATGCTCTCCACCGCCGTGGGCGGCCCGCCCAACACGACGTACTCCGAGAACATCGGTGTCATGGCGGCGACCCGCGTCTACTCCACGGCCGCCTACTGGGCCGCCGCCTGCTTCGCGCTGCTCTTCGGCCTCTGCCCGAAGTTCGGCGCGGTCGTGGCCGCGATCCCGGGCGGCGTGCTCGGCGGGATCACCGTCATCCTGTACGGCATGATCGGCCTGCTCGGCGCGCAGATCTGGCTGAACGCCGGGGTCGACCTGCGCAACCCGCTGAACCTGGTGCCGGCCGCGGCGGGCATCATCATCGGCGTCGGCAACGTCACGATGGAGTTCACGGACACCTTCTCGCTGAGCGGGATCGCGCTCGGCACGCTCGTCGTCATCACCGGCTACCACGCGCTGCGGGCACTGGCTCCCGCGCACCTCAGGACGCAGGAACCACTGCTGGACGAGGGCACGTCCTCGTACGACTCCGGAGGCGGTCCGGCCGGGGACACCGGCAGGAACACCGGTGGGGACACCGACGGCGGCACCGGTCCGGCAACCGGTCGGCCTGCCAAGTCGTAGGCACAGCCGGATCCGGTGACCGGTCGGCGCGCCGGGTCGCGAACGCGGCCGAGCCGGACGTGAACGTCCCCGGTGCTCCCTCCACCGGGTCCCGCGTGTCCCCCGTTCCGGGGAAGCGCTCGGCCCGGCGGCCCCGTGCGCGGCCCGGGACTGAGACCCTGCCCCCATGGCGCGGTGGGAATGTTTCGGGGAAGACGCGGTCCGTGTGCCCGGCCTCGGTCCGGTGGTGCGCCGGATGCGCGCGCTCGGCGCGGGCTGGCCGGAGCGGGACGGCGTCGCGGTCTTCAACCGGGTCTACCTCGCCGTCACCGAGGAGGTCGGCAGACGTCTGGACGCCGGGCACTTCGCCGACCCGCGGGCCGCGCTCACCCTGGACGTGCGGTTCGCGGAGCGTTACCTGGCGGCCGTCGAGGCGGTCGCGCAGGGACGCCGCCCGCCCGCCTGCTGGCGGCCGCTGTTCCAGTTGCGGGCCCATCCCGGCGTACGGCCGCTGCAGTTCGCCCTCGCCGGTGTCAACGCGCACATCGGGCACGATCTCGCACTCGCGGTGGTGGACACCTGTCACACGCTCGGCTGCGGACCGGCCGACCTGGAGGACGAGTTCGACCGGGTGGGCGAGGTCCTCGTCGCCCTGGAGGAGCACGTCCGGGAGGATCTGATGCCGGGGCCCGACCTCCTGCAGCTCGCCGATCCGCTGACGCACCTGGTGGGGGCGTGGAGCCTGGAGCGGGCCCGGGACGCGGCGTGGTCCGCCGCGCGGGGCCTGTGNACCTGGTGGGGGCGTGGAGCCTGGAGCGGGCCCGGGACGCGGCGTGGTCCGCCGCGCGGGGCCTGTGGGCGCTGCGCGGACTCCCCGAGCTGGCCGGGGAGTTCGTCGAGCGGCTGGACGCGGGGGTCGGCCTGGTCGGCCGTTGTCTGCTCACCCCGCTGGAGGCCGGGCCGTACACCGCGCCGTCCGGACGGTGACCCGGCCGCGGGCCGGGAGGACCGGGGAGAGCCGGGGAGAGCCGGGGAGGACCGGGGAGGACCGGTGAGAGCCGGCCGCCGGTTCCCCGCGCCCTCCCGGCGGCGCCGTCAGTCCTCGGGGAGTTCCACCGGCGCTATGTCGTCGTAGACGTCGCCGGGGCCCGGGTTGGTGGGGTCCGTCGCGCCGCCGAAGTGGTGCATGACGCCCCAGACGGCGTTCAGCGCGGTCTGCACGGCGCCCTCGGCCCAGCCGGCCGTCCAGGAGATGTCGTCGCCCGCGAGGAAGATGCCCCGCTTGTCCTCGGGCAGCCGGTCCTGCATGAAGTGCGTGAACAGGCGCCGCTGGTAGCGGTAGTGGCCCGGCAGGTTGGCCTTGAACGCGCCCATGAAGTAGGGCTCGTCCTCCCAGGACACGGTGACGGGGTTGCCGATGACGTGCTTCCTGATGTCGACCTTCGGGTAGATCGCGCCGAGCGACTTCAGCATGACCTCCATCCGCTCGTTCGCGGACAGCGGCAGCCATTTGAGGCTGTCGTCGCACCAGGTGTAGGAGAGGCAGATGACGGCGGGCCGGTCCGGGCCGTCGTCGAGGAGGTAGGTCCCGCGGGTCATCCGGTCGGTGAGCGTCATCGACATCACGTCCCGGCCCGTGTGCTCGTCCTTGTCGAGCCAGAACGGCCGGTCGACCGGGACGAACAGCTTGGAGCTCTCCATGTAGTGGGTGCGCTCGATCGCGGTCCAGTGGTCGGTCGGGAACAGCGCGTCGTCGCATTCGATCTTGGAGAGCAGCATCCAGGACTGGGCGGTGAAGACCGCCGCCCGGTACGTGCGGATGTCGCCGGAGGCGTCGGTGACGGTGATCCGGTTGCCCGCGGTGCGGCTCAGCCGGGTCACCGCGGGCCGGGGCCCGCCGTCGTGCAGCGAGGCCAGCGAGGTCCCGTACGGCCAGTGCACGGCCTTGCGCGGCTCGCGCTCCCACAGGCGCAGCGGCAGCTGCTGGCTGCCGCCGACGATGCCGCGGTGGTGGTCGTCGGCCTCGGTGTAGACGACGCGCAGGATCTCCAGGATGGAGTTCGGGAAGTCGGTGTCCCAGCCGCCCGTGCCGAAGCCAACCTGGCCGAAGATCTCGCGGTGCCGGAAGGACCTGAACGCCTCGGAGCCGCAGAGGAAGCCGTAGAAGGTCTGGTCGTCGAGCTTCTCGACGAGCTTCGCCCAGATCTCGCGGATGCGGGGGACGTCGCGCTCGCGCATCGCCCGGTTCATGCCGGAGAAGTCGGCGCCCTCCTCCAGACAGGTGTTCCAGGCCGCCGCCACGTCGCGGTAGACCTGCGGCAGGTCGGCGAGGGTCCTCGCGTAGTGCGACTCGCCCTTGAGGTCGACGACGGTCGAGGGCGCGGCCTCGGACAGGGGGTTGGGGAACGGCTCGGTCCGCAGTCCCACCAGGTCGATGTAGTGCTGGAGCGCCGTGGAGGAGGGCGGGAAGCGCATCGCGCCCAGCTCGGCGGTGAGGGAGGGGTCGCACCCGTCGAAGCCCACCGTGCGCAGCCGTCCGCCGATCCTGTCGGCCTCGTACACGACGGGCCTGAGGCCCATCTTCATCAGCTCGTACGCGGCCACGATGCCGGAGAGGCCGCCGCCGACGACCGCCACCTCGGTGCCGAACTCGGTCGCGGGTATCCCGCCGAGACCGGCGGGGTGCCCGAGGAAGTCGTCGTAGGCGTACGGGAAGTCCGGGCCGAACATGGTGATCGGCGGCTGCCCGTCGGTGTGCGGGACGGCGGTGGGCACCGTGGACGTCATGGGGTGCGGACTCCTTGCGCGGGAACTTCGGTGGGGCCGGTGGGGCCGGTGGAACCGGGGGTACGGAGGTGCGGGACGAGGGACCCGTAGAGGTCGGGGCGGCGGTCCTTCAGGTACGGGTTGCCCAGGCGCGAGGCGGCGAGGAACGCGGGGTCCACCTCGCCGAGGACGAGTTCCTCCGCGCGGCCCGCGCGGGCCCGGGCGCCGCCGTCGGGGCCGGCCAGGACGGAGAGCCCGACGAACTCGAACTCCCCCTCCGCGCCGACCCGGTTGACGTAGGCGACGTACATCTGGTTCTCGAAGGCCCGTACCGGTACGAGGGACTCGGCGACGAAGTGGAACGGGTGCATCTGGGCCGTCGGCACCACGAGGAGGTCGGTGCCGGCGAGGGCGTGCGCGCGGACGTTCTCCGGGAACTCCACGTCGTAGCAGATCATGAGGCCGATGCGGAGGCCGTCCAGTTCGGCCTGGACCACCGGTTCGTCACCGGGGGTGAACCACTCCCGCTCGAAGCGGCCGAAGAGGTGGGTCTTGCGGTAGTTCGCCAGGCGCGCGCCCTCGCGGGAGATCAGCTGCGCCGAGTTGTGCACCAGACCGCCGGAGCGTTCCGGATAGCCGTAGGCGACGGCCAGTCCGTGCCGGCCGGCGATCTCGGCGACCTCGTCCGCGGACTCCCCGTCGGCGGGCTCGGCGAGCCGGTGCACGTCGGCGCCGATCGCGTAACCGGTGAGGAACAGTTCCGGGGCGACCAGGAGCCCGGCACCCGCGGCGGCGGCACGGCCCGCGGCCTCGTCGAGGACCTTGAGGTTCCCGACGAGGGATCCGGGGCGGCCGGAGCTCTGGAGCAGGGCGGTGCGCATGCGTGTTCCTCACCGGAGGCGAAGGGGCTGGGGGAGGCCGGACGGGCGGCCAGATAGACGGTACGGGCGGCGGTTCGCACCGACAAGGAGCAGCCGTTGCGTGCCGGTGGACGAATCGTTGCGTCCGCCGGCGCCCCGGCGGCGATTCGTTGCGCGGCTACGGGGCCGGGGCCCCCGTCCCGCCCGTCCTCGCCCCGCCCGCCTTCCTCCCGCCCGTCCCCCTCCCGGCGGCCACGAGCAGTGCCGTCAGGAGATAGGGCACCGCGCACAGCACGAAGGCGGCGGCGTGCGTGGTCGCCGACCCGACCGCCGCGTAGACGCCGAACACGGCGACGGTGGCCAGGTCGGTGCCCACTCCGGCCACCGAGGTCAGGGTGGCCCGCCCGGTCGCGCCGATGCGTTCCTGGAGCCGGGCGTCGGCCAGGAC
This sequence comes from Streptomyces beigongshangae, assembly GCF_019710745.1. Lineage (GTDB taxonomy): Bacteria > Actinomycetota > Actinomycetes > Streptomycetales > Streptomycetaceae > Streptomyces > Streptomyces beigongshangae. The sequence goes on along the minus strand of NZ_JAHKJW010000033.1, from coordinate 38,098 downwards.
ACTCGCCAGCTGGAACCCGCCGAAGGCCAGGGCCACGAGGACGATCCCGGCCGGGGTGCGCGCCGCCGCCCCCGCGGCGAGCGCCAGCGCCGAGCCCGCCAGGAGCCCGGCGAACCCGCCCCCGCCCAGCCGCTCCCCCGCACCGGCCAGCAGCCCGCCGGCCGTGGCCCCGGCCCAGACCAGCAGGAGCCAGTACGGCACGGCGTGCCCGGCGACCCCGGTGTCCCGGACGAGCAGGGGCGTGTACTCGTCGAGCGCGCCCCACACCGCGGTGACGGCCGGGACGAGCAGCAGGGCCGCGCGTACGGACCGGTCGGCGCGGGCCTCGGCGAGTCCGGACCGCAGCGGCCGGACCCGTCCCTCGCCGGGTCCGGTGCGGGCGGGCGGTTCCCGGTGCTCGGGGAACCGCGCCGCGGTGGCCGCCGTGAGCAGGCAGGCCAGCACGCTCGCGAGTCCGACGGCCGGGTGGCCGCCGGCCGTGAGGACCGGCCCGGCCAGGCCCATCGCCGCCATCACGGCGACGAGCCCCGCCGCGCGGGCCCGGCCCAGGACGCGTCCGTAGCGGCCTGCCGCGCCCAGCCGGTCGAGCTCCTCGTACACCAGCGCCTCCAGCGCGCCGGAGCCGAGCGCCCCCTTGGCGCCCCACAGCACGAACCCGAGGGCGAAGGCCCAGTACGACGGGGCGAGCACCCACAGCGCGAAGCCGGCGGCGGTGAGCAGCGGCCCGAACCAGAGGAGCGTCCGCCGCGAGAAGGTGTCGGCCCAGACGCCGGAGGGGACCTCCAGCAGGACGCCGGTCAGCGACCACAGGGCGAAGAGCGAGGAGATCTGCCAGACCGTGAGCCCGTGCTCGGCGAACAGCAGCGCGTACAGGGGGTAGAGCAGGACGAAGTCGTCGAGGAACGCGTAGGCGTACAGCGTGCCGGTCAGCCGCCGGACGCCGGTGCCGGGCGCACGTGCGGAAGAGAAGAGTGTCATGGGGCCTTCCCGAAGGAACCGCGCGGAGATGTCGGACACCGGAGGTACGGCGTCCGAGGCGGCCCTCGGGAGGCACGACCACGAAATCAATGTCGCCAGATCACACCGGGCAGAGTACCCGGCACCCGGCCCGTGAGGGGCGTCTTTCAGGGGCGCGGGGAACTGCGCGGCCGGCCCTCACCGGCCCGCGGGCACCCGGCGACCCGCCCTCCGCCGCCCCGCTTCCCGCTCTCCGCCCCGCGGAGCACTACGCCGGCGACCCGGAGGAAAACCTCCGCAACAGCGGCGAGAGCACCAGCACGGACTTCGTCCGTTCGACGAACGGCTCTCCGGCGATCCGCTCCAGCACCCGCTCGAAGTGCCGCATGTCGGAGGCGAAGACCTGCACGACCGCGTCCGCCTCCCCCGTGACCGTGGACGCGGCGACGACCTCCTGGTACCGCTCCAGGCCCCGCTGAATGGTCTCCGGCGAGGTGTTCCGGCGGCAGTAGATCTCGACGAACCCCTCGGTCTCCCACCCGAGCGCCACCGGATCCACCCGCACCGTGAACCCGGTGATCGCGCCGCTGGACCGCAGCCGGTCCACCCGCCGCTTCACGGCGGGCGCGGACAGTCCGACCTCCTGCCCGATGTCGGCGTAGGAGCGCCGGGCGTCCTCGGCGAGGGCGTGCACGATGCGTTCGTCGAGATCGTTCAGCACTGCGGGTGGATCACTTCTCTTCGCTGGCCGCGGGACACGGCCGCCGGCGGCCGCACCTGAAGTAGAACACGGACCCGACGGCCGTCAGGGGCAGGGGAACCGCGGGCGAACCGCGGGCGTCCCCCGGGTCAGTTCCAGCTGGCGTGCAACGGCTTGCCCTCCGCGTACCCCGCCGCGCTCTGCACCCCGACGACGGCCCGCTCGGCGAACTCCTCCAGCGAGTTCGCCCCGGCGTACGTGCAGGAGGACCGCACGCCCGCGATGATCGAGTCGATCAGGTCCTCGACCCCCGGCCGCGACGGGTCGAGGAACATCCGGGAGGTCGAGATGCCCTCCTCGAACAGCGCCTTGCGGGCCCGGTCGTACGCCGACTCCTCCGACGTCCGGTTGCGCACCGCGCGCGCCGACGCCATGCCGAACGACTCCTTGTAGAGCCGTCCGCCGGCATCCTGCTGGAGGTCGCCCGGCGACTCGTAGGTGCCGGCGAACCACGAGCCGACCATGACGTTCGACGCGCCCGCGGCCAGCGCCATGGCGACATCGCGGGGGTGCCGCACCCCGCCGTCGGCCCACACGTGCTTGCCGTACTTCTTCGCCTCGGCCGCGCACTCCAGCACCGCCGAGAACTGCGGGCGCCCCACCCCGGTCATCATGCGCGTGGTGCACATGGCGCCGGGCCCGACACCGACCTTGACGATGTCCGCGCCGGCCTCGATCAGGTCGCGTACGCCCTCGGCGGCGACGATGTTGCCCGCGACGATCGGCACCTGGGGGTCGAGTCCCCGGACGGCCCGGACCGCGGAGATCATCGACTCCTGGTGCCCGTGGGCGGTGTCCACGACGAGCGTGTCGACCCCCGCCGCGAGCAGCTGCTTGGCCTTGCCCGCGACATCGCCGTTGATGCCGACGGCGGCCGCGATGCGCAGCCTGCCGTCCGCGTCGGTGGCCGGCGTGTAGAGGGTGGCACGCAGGGCGCCCTTGCGGGTCAGGATGCCGGCGAGCCGGCCCTCCCGGTCGACGGCGGGCGCGTACCGGCGGTTGGCCTGGTCGAGCCTGGTGAACGCCTCGCCCGGCTCGATGTCCGCGTCGAGCAGCAGCAGGTCGCGGGACATGACCTCGGACAGCTGGGTGAAGCGGTCGACACCGCTGAGGTCGGTGTCGGTGACGACACCGACGGGCCGGCTGCCGCTGTCCACCACGACGCCGGCGTTGTGCGCGCGCTTGGGCAGCAGGGACAGCGCGTCGGCGACGGTCTGGTGCGGGGCCAGGATGATCGGGGTGTCCAGGACCAGGTGACGGCTCTTGACCCAGGAGACGACCTCGGTGACGACCTCGATCGGGATGTCCTGCGGGATGACGACGAGTCCGCCGCGGCGGGCCACCGTCTCGGCCATCCGGCGGCCCGCGATCGCCGTCATGTTGGCGACCACCAGCGGGATCGTGGTGCCGGTGCCGTCCGGCGAGGCCAGGTCGACCGCCTGCCGCGAGCCGACCGCGGAACGGCTCGGCACCATGAAGACGTCGTCGTACGTCAGGTCGTACGGGGGCTGGATGTCGTTCAGGAAACGCACGTGCTGCACATCCCAGTCGATCAGAGGTGGCCCCCGGACAGGTCAGCCCGGGGGAAGAGCACGTACTTCATTGTCCCACGTCGGGGGGTGTGCACGTCCTGGGACGATCATCCAGGCCGGTCGGGGGGCTGCTGGTGGGATCCTCCGAACCGCTCCGGTTGCTCCGTGGCGGCACCGGAGCCGCACACGTCGCCGGCACCGCCACGGCCGCCACCTCACGCCGCGCTCCCGGACCACCGGGGCCGCGCCGGATCAGGCCCCGTCGGGGTCCGCCCGTTCGAGGGCCGGGCGCGGGGCCGGGCCCGCCGTCATCAGGGCGTCCGCGGCCGCCGTGTCCGTCACCAGGCTGGTGACGAGACCGGACCGCAGCACCGCGTCGATGGCGGCCGCCTTGCGCTGTCCGCCCGCGATCGCGACGACCTCGGGGATCCGCCGCAGCCGGTCGGCCTCGACGGTGATGCACCGCTCCCCCAGGTCCCGCCCGACGCGGCGGCCCTCCGAGTCGAAGAGGTGCGCGGACATCTCCGCGGCCACCCCGAGGGTCGCGTAGTGGGCCCGCTCCTCCTCGGTGAGCATGTCGTGCACCGTCGAGATCCCGGCCTCCCAGGACCCGATGGACACACAGGCCACGGTGACCTTGTCGAAGTACTCGAAGGCCCGGGCGATCCCCGTCTGGCTGCGCAGCGCGGCCGCGGTGGCCGCGTCCGGCAGCAGCATCGGCGCGTAGACGGGGTGGGCGTCGCCGCCGGAGACCTGGGCGGCCCGGCGGACGGCCTCGACCGAGCCGCGCTCGGCCGTCCCGGCGTCGTAGACACCCGTCAGCTGCACCACCGTGCACGGCGGCAGCCGGTCGAGCGCCGCGGCCATGTGGATGGTGGAGCGGCCCCAGGCCAGACCGAGCACATCGCCCTCGGCGACCAGCTCACCGAGCAGGTCGGCGGCCACCTCGCCGAGGTTCTCCGGGTCGGGCGACTCCTCGGCCTCGGCCGGGGACTCGACGACGACGGCGTGCCGCAGGCCGTAGCGGGCGCGCAGCGCGTCGGAGCGGTCCGCGTCCAGCTCGGCGGGGACACGGATCTCGATCCTCACGAGGTCCCGTTCGAGGGCGGTCTCCAGGACCCGGGCCACCTTGAAGCGGCTGACGCCGAACTCCTCGGCGATCTGGATCTTGGACTTGCCCTCGAGGTAGAAGCGGCGGGCCATGGCCGCCGCCTGCACCAGCTCTGCGGGTCCCATCCGCATGGCCGACCGGCCCGCCGACATACCCGACACGGCGATCTCCTCACTGCTGTTCACACTCTGGATTCGCCGTTCATCCTCGCAGATCCGGCGTACTTGATCAGCCCTGAGGGGCGGCGTTCACGTTCCCTTGGTTCAGTGGTCGCATGCCCATGCCGCTTGGGCCGTCGCCGCCTCCGCCTGCGTGCGCAATGCACGTACCGCCTGGGCGGGGTCGTCGGCCCCGTAGACGGCCGAGCCCGCGACGAACACGTCGGCCCCCGCCTCGGCGCAGCGCTCGATGGTGGAAGCCGAGACCCCGCCGTCGACCTGCAGCCACAGGTCGAGACCGTGCTTGCCGATCAGCTCGCGGGTGCGGCGGATCTTCGGCAGCATGATGTCGAGGAACGCCTGGCCCCCGAAGCCCGGCTCGACGGTCATGATCAGCAGCATGTCGAGCTCGGGGAGCAGGTCCTCGTACGGCTCGACGGGGGTGGCCGGCCTGAGCGCCATGGAGGCGCGGGCGCCCTTGGCCCGGATCTCGCGGGCGAGCCGCACGGGTGCGGCGGCGGCCTCGGCGTGGAAGGTGACGGAACCGGCACCCGCCTCGACGTACTGAGGCGCCCACCGATCGGCGTCCTCGATCATCAGATGGCAGTCCAGCGGAGTGTCCGTCGCACGGGCCAGTGCTTCTACGACCGGTACCCCGAGCGTGAGGTTCGGGACGAAATGGTTGTCCATCACGTCGACATGCAGCCAGTCGGCCCCTTCCACCGCCCTCGCCTCCTCGGCGAGACGGGCGAAGTCGGCGGACAGGATGCTGGGGTTGATCTGCGCGGCCATGCCACAAGCCTGCCATGCCCGGCGCCGGTTGCCCTCCCCGGTCCCGGCCCGGACCGCCCGGTGGGCGCGTCCGGTGTCCGTCGGGGCGCGGGCCGGGCCGGTGCGCACCGGCCCGGTCGCGGTGTGCCGGTCCGATCGCGCCGGAGGGCTGCACCGGCCGGACGGGCCGTGCCATCCTTTCGGCCCACCGGCTCCACAAGCGGCTACGGGGACGGCCATGACGGACGCACAGCGGGAGCCTCGTGACGACCCATGAGCTTCCCCCATGAGCCGCAACGGCTCATGGGGGAAGCCGGGTGGACGGGGCGACCGGCCGGGCGGACCGGCCGGCCCGGTCAGCCGGTGCGGTCAGCCGGTGCGACGGATCAGCGCCAGGTACATCGCGTCCGTGCCGTGCAGGTGCGGCCACAGCTGGACGTCCGGGCCGTCGCCCAGCGCCGGGACGCCCGGGAGGAGCGGCCGGGCGTCGACGAGTTCGGCGTCCTGCTGCTTGAGCACGTCGTCGACCACGACCCGGGTCTCGGCGAGGTGCGGCGAGCAGGTGGCGTACCCGACGACACCGCCGACCCGCACGGAGTCGAGCGCGGTGCGCAGCAGCCCGCGCTGCAGCGGCGCGAACCCGTCCAGGTCGGACGGCCGCCGCCGCCAGCGGGCCTCGGGGCGCCGCCGCAGGGCACCGAGCCCGGTGCAGGGCACGTCCACGAGGACGCGGTCGAAGGTGCCCGGACGCCACGGCGGCCGTGTCCCGTCGGCGGCGACGACCTGGTACGGCCCGGGATTGCCGGCGAGTGCCTTCGCGACCAGTCCGGCCCGGTGCGGCTGCTTCTCGGAGGCGAGCAGCACGGCTCCGCGCGCGGCGGCGAGCCCGGCGAGCATCGCCGCCTTGCCGCCCGGCCCCGCGCACCCGTCGAGCCAGGCCCTGTCCGGCCCGTCCAGGGGCGCGTTGGCGAGGGCGAGGGCCACCAGCTGGCTGCCCTCGTCCTGCACACCGGCCCGCCCTTCCCGTACGGCGTCGACGGCACCCGGTTCGCCGCCCTCGGACAACCGCACGGCGTACGGCGACCAGCGCCCCGGCAGCGCGGTCCCCTCGCCGAGCGCGCCGAGGATCTCGTCCGCGGTGGCGCGCCCGGGCCGGGCGACCAGGGTCACCTCGGGCCGCTCGTTGTCGGCCTCCAGCAGGTCCTCGATCCCGGCACGGCCGCCGCCGAGCGAGTCCCACAGCGCGGAGACGATCCACCGCGGATGCGAGTGCACGACGGCGAGGTGGTCCTCGGCGTCCTCGTCGTAGGGCGGCGCGACCTGCTCGATCCAGGTGTCCAGATCGTGCCGGGAGATCTTCCGCAGCACGGCGTTGACGAACTTCGCGCGCCCGTCCCCGAGCACGATCCGCGCGAGGTCGACGGTCGCGGACACGGCGGCGTGCGTCGGGATCCGCGTCCCGAGCAGCTGGTGCGCGCCCAGGTTCAGTACGTCCAGCACGGGCGGGTCGACCTCGCGCAGCGGCCGGTCCACGCAGGCGGCGACGATCGCGTCGTACGTCCCCTGCCGGCGCAGTGTCCCGTACACCAGTTCCGTCGCCAGGGCGGCGTCCCGACCGTCGAAGTCGCCCTTCTCGCGCGCCTTCCGCAGCAGGGGCGGCAGCACGAGATTGGCGTACGCGTCCCTCTCGTCCACCGCCCGCAGCGCGTCGAAGGCGAGCATCCGCACGGGATCCTTCTTCGGACGACGGTACGGCTTGCCCTGCTGACGACCCCGACGAGGCTGCTCACTCACGAAAAAGGTGCTCCGGCTCAGTGGAAGGGATACCTCCCCAGATTACGTCGCCCCGCCGGGACGGCCCCGCGGGGGCGCCCCGGCGGGAGCACGGGGTCGTTCACCCGGGGTGGTCATCCCCCCACCACCTCGCCGGAGGCGATCCGCACCCCCCGGGCCCAGTCGGCGGCCCGCATCGGCTTCTTCCCCTGCGCCTGCACCCACACCAGCTCGACCGCGTGCGACCCGGTCCCGGCGTACACGTTGTTCTTCCCGACCGCCAGCGCCCCCGGCGCCAGATCCGTCCGCCCGGGCACCGGCACCACCTGGACCAGCTTCAGCCGCTCCCCCCGGAACACGGTCCACGCCCCGGGCGACGGCGTGCACCCCCGTACGACCCGGTCGACCCGGAGCGCGGGCGCGGTCCAGTCCACGCGGGCGTCCTCGACGGTGATCTTCGGGGCCAGGGTGACCCCGTCCGCGGGCTGCGGCACGGCCTTCAGCGTGCCGTCCTCGATCCCGTCCACGGTCGCCGCGAGCAGCCCGGACCCGGCGAGGGCGAGCCGCGTCAGCAGGTCCCCGCTGGTGTCGGCGGGCCGCACCTCCTCGGTGACGGTCCCGTAGACCGGTCCGGAGTCGAGCCCCTCCTCGATGAGGAACGTGGACGCGCCGGTGATCTCGTCGCCGGCCATGACCGCGTGCTGGACAGGCGCGGCCCCCCGCCAGGCGGGCAGCAGCGAGAAGTGCAGGTTGACCCAGCCGTGCGCGGGGATGTCGAGCGCGACGCGGGGCAGCAGCGCGCCGTAGGCGACGACGGGGCAGCAGTCCGGGGCGATCTCCCGCAGTCGCGCGAGGAACTCCTCGTCCCGGGGCCGACCCGGCTTGAGCACCTCGATCCCGGCCTCCTCGGCGCGCTGCGCGACGGGGCTCGCGACGAGCCTGCGCCCCCGTCCGGCCGGCGCGTCGGGCCGCGTGACGACGGCGGCCACCTCGTGCCGCCCGGAGGCGATCAGGGCGTCCAGGGCGGGAACGGCGACCTCGGGGGTACCGGCGAAGACGAGCTTCATGGGTGGCAGTCGGCCTCTCGGGCGGATTCACAGCGGGCAGCGCACCAGTCTATGGGCCGCACCGCCGGCGGACCCTTCGTCCACCGCCCGGATCGAACCGGCCGGGGCGGACCGGACCGGTCGAGGCGGACCTGACCGGACCGGTTCCCGGCGGGACCGGGCGTACGGACCGGGCGTACGGGCCGGGCCCGTCCGCCCCGCGCGCCCGCGCATCCGCCCCCTCCTCCGCCCATCCCTCCGCCCATCCCTCCGGCAAGACCGCCGCACGGCTGACCCGGGCGGCGAACGTCCTCGTCAGGACGGTGCCGCCGCGAGCGCCCGGCCGAACGCCGGGGGCGTACGAACACGCCTCCGCGCCCCTGATGCGTGACCACTCACCGTGATACGCGTTGGTCAAGAAAGAGTTGACCAAAACGGGCCGTAATCGCGGCCCGGACCTTTTCAACGCCGGTTCGAGAGGCTTGTTCATGGCCGACCACGCAACCCACGACGCCCAGGCTCGGGCCAGCCTGCACTTGCTGGTGCGGGACATCGAGCGGGTCCGCCGGCAGGTGGACGCACTGCGCACACTGACAGCCCAGTTGGGCAACGTCTACCGCCCGCGCCGCTCCGGCCCCTCCACGGGCTTCGTCGTCTACGGACGCGCCCCCGCCCCGACCGTCCGCCTCGCCCAGGAGCTGCGGGACAGCGTCGAGACCCTGGTCACGGCCGCCGTGGACTTCGACCGCTCACTGGGCTTCTCGTGGGACGCGGTGGGCTCGGCCCTCGGAGTCACCAAGCAGGCCGTGCACCGCCGTTACGGCGCCCGCCGGGCGACCACCCAGGCCGCCGCCGAGGCCGAGCGCGCGACCGAGCCGTCGGGAGCCCGCACGGTCTCCGTCAACACCGGTATGCCCACGATCCCGGCCGCCCGCTCCATGTCGATGCCCATGCCCCTGCCGACCCAGCCGACGGCGGGCAGCCCCACCCTCCGCGAGGAGGTCAGGCCGAACGCTTTCCCGGGCCTGCGCAACGGCTGACGTACGGCGGTCGCCGTACACCACCGTCGTGTGCCGCCGCCGTCGGCCCGGCGCACCCCTCGTCCGCCCCCGGGACTCCCGGGGGCGGACGCGTGTCCCGGCCGGTCGGTCGATGCCAGGCGGTGCCGGACGATGTCAACCGATGTCCGACGGATCGATCCGGATCCGGACCATCCCGTTCTCCCCACCGCCTCCGCTTCCCCCGTTCGCCCCGCCCCCGCTCCCTCTGCCGCCCCCGCTCCCCCTGCCGCCGCCGCGAGCCGTCCGGGCCGCCTGCGCGCTCTTCAGCGCGGCGGCCAGCGCGGCGCCCTTCCCCGGCGGCACCCGGATCAGCGCGCGCTCCCACGACTCGCCCGCGGGCGGCGCCCCCGCCCGTCCCGGCCGCCCCGGGTCCGCCGCGGGCACCGGCACCGGTCCCAGCAGCTCGGCCTCACGCGGCAGTTCGACCGCGGCGAGGAACCCGGCGAGCGCCTCCGGGGGCCCGGACACGGAGGCCATCCGCGACACCGGCGGGAACCCCAGCTCGGCCCGCTCGGCCAGTTCGCGGACGGCGTGCCCGACCGGGTCCCACCGCACCAGCGCCTGCACGGGCCGCAGGGTCGGCTCGGCGACGACCACCACGGTCCCGCCGTCCCGCTGCCCCCGCACCAGCGCCGCCGCCTCGATCCAGCGCCGCAGGGCCTCCTCGCCGGCCCGCAGGTCCGGCCGCCCGAGCATCGCCCAGCCGTCGAGCAGCAGCGCCGCCGCGTAGCCGCCCTCGGCCACGGGCTCCGCGCCGGGCGTGCTCACGACGAGCGCGGGCGACCCCGGCACCGTGTCCAGCACCTGCTCGCGTCCCGAGGTCCGCACCGGTACGGCGGGGAAAGCACGTCCCAGCTCCTCGGCGGTCCGCCGCGCCCCCACGACCTGCGCCCGCAGCCGGGACCCGCCGCACTCGGGACAGCGCCAGCCGCTCTCCTCCCGCCCGCACCACCCGCACCGCAGGCTCCCGGTGTCCTGCCCCTCCAGCGGCCCCGCGCAGTGCCGGCACCGCGCGGGTGCCCGGCACCGCGCACAGGCCATCCGCGGTACGTAACCCCGCCGGGGGACCTGCACCAGGACGGGCCCCTGCTTCAGCCCTTCCCGCACGGCCTGCCAGGCGAGGGTCGGCAGCCGCGCCGCACGGGCCGCCTCGTCCCGCGCGAGGTCCCCGTCCCCGACGGTCCGTACCAGCGGGGCCGCCGCCCGCACCCGGTCCCGCTCGGCGACGACCGGAGCCGCCCAGCCGCTCTCGACGAGCTGCGCGGCCTCGACGGTGCAGCTGCGGCTCCCCAGCAGGAAGGCGCACCTGTCGTGGGCGGCCCGCAGCAGCAGCACCTCGCGGGCGTGCGGCTGCGGGGCGTGCGGCTCGCTGTGGCTGCCGTCCCCGTCCTCCCAGACGGCCACCAGGCCCAGGTCCCGGACCGGTGCGAACATGGCGGCCCTGGTCCCCACCACGGCCCGTACGGACCCGCGCCGCACCGCCAGCCACTGCCGGTAGCGCTTCTCGGGCCCGGCCTCGGCGGTGAGCACGGCATGGCGGCCCTCCCCCAGCACCGCGGTGAGCGCCGCGTCGACCCGGCTGACGGCCCGCCCGTCCGGCACGACGACGAGCGCGCCGCGCCCCGAGGCGAGCGTCGCCGCCGCGGCCCGCGCCAGTTCCTCGGCCCAGCCGGGCCCCGGCAGCGCGTTCCACACCGCTCTGGGCGATCCGCCGGCCGCGAGCGACTCGATGAGGGCGGGCCCGCGCGCGTACCTGGTCCAGGGCCCCGGGGCGGGCGCCCCGGGGGCGGGCAGCGGCTCGGGCGACGGCTGCGCCTCGGCCTTGGCGCTGCGCGGCGGGACGGCCAGCTGGAGCACGTCGGCGAGGCTTCCGGCGTACCGGTCGGCGACGGCCCGCGCGAGGCCGAGCAGTTCCCCGCTCAGCACCGGCTCGGGCGACACGACGTGGGCCAGGGCCGCGAGGGGGCCCGCGTAGTCGGACTCGGCCAGCCGCTCGACGAGGTATCCGTCGATCAGCCCGCCGCCCTCGCGCCGCCCCTCCCGCACCCGGTGGCGCCCGGCCCCGAACCGCACCCGCACCCGCACCCCCGGCTGCGCGGCGGCGTCGAGCTCCTCGGGCACGGCGTAGTCGAAGTAGCGGTCGAGGTGCAGCACGCCCTTGTCGACGAGGACCCGGGCGACGGGCAGGTTCTTGGCGACGGCGGCTCCGCGCCAGGTCCGCGGCTTGGCCCGCGGTGCCTTGCGCACGGCGTCCCGGATCAGCGCGAGCTGCTCGGGCGGCGCCCCGTCGCCCCCGCCGTCCGTCCGCCCGTCCTCGCTGCTCACACCGGCATTCCTACCAGACCGCACCGACAGCGCCGCGTGCCCGGATACGCCGGGGCCCGGCACCCCTCCGGGATGCCGGGCCCACAGGCAGGGAGAACCGCCGGGGACGGAAGGGCTACAGCCCCGCCGCCCTCCGCAGGGCGTCCACCCGGTCCGTCCGCTCCCAGGTGAAGTCGGGGAGCGCGCGCCCGAAGTGACCGTACGCGGCGGTCTGCGAGTAGATCGGCCGCAGCAGGTCGAGGTCGCGGATGATCGCGGCCGGCCGGAGGTCGAAGACCTCGGAGATGGCCGTCTCGATCTTCTCCGCGTCGACCTTCGCGGTGCCGAAGGTCTCGATGAAGAGACCGACGGGCTCGGCCTTGCCGATCGCGTAGGCGACCTGGACCTCGCAGCGGGAGGCGAGGCCCGCGGCGACGACGTTCTTGGCGACCCAGCGCATGGCGTAGGCGGCGGAGCGGTCGACCTTGGACGGGTCCTTGCCGGAGAACGCGCCGCCGCCGTGGCGGGCCATGCCGCCGTACGTGTCGATGATGATCTTGCGGCCGGTCAGGCCGGCGTCGCCCATCGGGCCGCCGATCTCGAAGCGGCCGGTGGGGTTGACCAGGAGCCGGTAGCCCTCGGTCTCCAGCTTGATGCCGTCGTCCAGGAGCGCCTTCAGCTCGGGCTCCACCACGAACTCGCGGATGTCGGGCGCGAGCAGCGAGTCCAGGTCGATGTCCGAGGCGTGCTGCGAGGAGACGACGACCGTGTCCAGGCGGACCGCCTTGTCACCGTCGTACTCGATGGTGACCTGGGTCTTCCCGTCGGGACGCAGGTAGGGGATCGTGCCGTTCTTGCGGACCTCGGACAGCCGCCGCGAGAGCCGGTGCGCGAGGTGGATCGGGAGCGGCATGAGCTCCGGGGTCTCGTCCGTCGCGTAGCCGAACATCAGGCCCTGGTCGCCGGCGCCCTGCTTGTCGAGCTCGTCCTCCTCGCCCGCGGCGCCCTCGACCCGCGCCTCGTACGCGGTGTCGACGCCCTGCGCGATGTCGGGCGACTGGGAGCCGATGGACACGGACACACCACAGGAGGCGCCGTCGAAGCCCTTCTTCGACGAGTCGTAGCCGATCTCCAGGATCTTGTCGCGCACGAGCTGGGCGATCGGCGCGTACGCCTTGGTCGTGACCTCGCCGGCCACGTGCACGAGGCCGGTCGTGATCAGGGTCTCGACGGCGACCCGGGACGTCGGGTCCTCACGCAGGAGCGCGTCGAGGATGGTGTCGCTGATCTGGTCAGCGATCTTGTCGGGGTGACCCTCGGTCACGGATTCCGAGGTGAACAGGCGACGGGACACAACGCTCCCTGTGGTTGCAGCGGCTGCTGGCTGATCATTGGCGGACGGCCGGGAGCTGCGCCCGGCGTCGTCCGGTAACAGCTTATCGGTCGCGCCCCGCCACAGGGTCACTGTCTCGCCTCTCGGAAGCGCTGTGACCTGCGGCACGGGCATTCTGCGACACGGACAACCGTCTCCGCCAGGCTCCTGCACCGTTGTGCGCCGGAATTCGGGTGGCGCCGCAGACGGCGGTGCCCCTTGGGCCGAGCGGCTAGGCCAGGCGGCTTGCCACGAGGTCCCACACCGTTTCGGCCAGTGCTTCCTTCGGTCCGTGCGGCACCGGGGTCTCGCTGCCGTCGGCGCCCAGCACGACCGCCTCGTTCTCCTCGGAGCCGAAGGTCCTGCGCTCCCCGACCTCGTTGACGACCAGGAGGTCACAGCCCTTGCGCTGGAGTTTCGCGCGGCCGTTGGCCAGGACGTCGTCCGTCTCGGCGGCGAAACCGACGACCACCTGTCCCTCACGGGCGCGGTCCGCCGAGATCTCCGCGAGGATGTCCGGATTACGTACAAGAACAATCGGCTCCGGTTCCTGTCCGTCCTTCTTCTTGATTTTTCCCGCCGCGTAGGCGGCGGGTCGGAAGTCCGCCACCGCCGCCGCCATCACCACGGCGTCGGCCTCCGGGACCGCCTTCAGCACGGCCTCGCGCAGCTGCACGGCGGTGCCGACCCGGACGACGTCGACGCCCGCCGGGTCCGGCAGCCCGGTGTTCGCGGCGATCAGCGTGACGCGGGCGCCCCGGGCGGCGGCGGTGCGCGCGAGGGCGTACCCCTGCTTGCCGGAGGAGCGGTTGCCGAGGAAGCGGACCGGGTCGAGCGGCTCGCGCGTGCCGCCCGCGCTGACGACGACGTGCCGGCCGGCGAGGTCCGGTGCGGCCACGCCCCGCGCGAGCACGCGGCGGCAGGTCTCGAAGATCTCGGCGGGGTCGGGCAGCCGCCCCTTGCCCGTGTCCACACCGGTCAGCCGGCCCACGGCGGGCTCGATGACGACGGCGCCCCGGCGGCGCAGCGTCGCCACGTTCTCCCGGGTGGCCGGGTGCTCCCACATCTCGGTGTGCATGGCGGGCGCGAAGACGACCGGGCAGCGTGCGGTGAGCAGGGTGTTCGTGAGGAGGTCGTCGGCGAGGCCGTGGGCCGCCCTCGCCAGCAGGTCCGCGGTGGCGGGCGCGACGACGACCAGGTCGGCCTCCTGGCCGATCCGCACGTGCGGCACCTCGTGCACGTCCGACCAGACCTCGGTCCGGACGGGATGCCCGGAGAGGGCGGACCAGGTGGCGGCACCGACGAAGTGCAGCGCGGACCCGGTGGGCACGACGCGCACGTCGTGCCCCGACTCGGTCAGTCGGCGCAGCAGCTCGCACGCCTTGTAGGCGGCGATACCACCGCTGACCCCCAGCACGACCTTCGGCTTGTCCACGTCTGTCCGTCTCTCCTCGGGTGTCGGAACGTCATGTGCCCCCATCACACACCACAGGCCCGGCAGTGGTGCTGCCGGGCCTGGGACGAGTGGGCCGAAAGACGAGGATGCTACTGGGCCGGGCCCTCGATGGCCTCCGAGGTCAGCAGGCCCGCGTTGATCTCCCGGAGGGCGATCGACAGCGGCTTCTCGTGGACGTGGGTGTCGACGAGGGGACCGACGTACTCCAGAAGGCCCTCACCGAGCTGCGAGTAGTACGCGTTGATCTGGCGGGCACGCTTGGCCGCGTAGATCACCAGGCTGTACTTCGAGTCGGTTGCCTCGAGGAGCTCGTCGATCGGAGGGTTGATGATGCCCTCGGGCGCGGTGATGGAAGAGGACACGCTCTGCCTTCCGAAAGGTGGAAATTGACCTTGGATTTGACCTTGAAGTTGACTTGGAAGGTGACCTGGGAGGTGACCTGGAAGATCAGACAACTTCCATCAAGGCTAGCAGCTCGCGCGCCACGTCCTCGACGGAGGTGTTGACCAGGGTGGTGTCGAACTCCGGCTCGGCCGCCAGTTCGATCCTGGCGGCCTCCAGCCGGCGTTCGATGACCTCGGGCGGCTCGGTGCCCCGCCCGGTGAGCCTGCGCACGAGCTCCTCCCAGGAGGGAGGGGCCAGGAACACCAGCAGCGCCTCGGGCATCGACCCGCGGACCTGCCGGGCTCCCTGGAGGTCGATCTCCAGGAGGACCGGCTCGCCCGAATCCAGCCGCTGCAGCACGGCGTCGCGGGGCGTCCCGTAGCGATTGCCCGCGAACTCCGCCCATTCGAGGAGCTCGCCGTTGGCGATCAGCTTGTCCATCTCCTCGTCGCTGACGAAGAAGTAGTGGACACCGTGCTTCTCCCCGGGGCGCGGCCTGCGGGTCGTCGCCGACACCGAGAGCCAGACCTCGGGGTGTTCCTTGCGCATATGAGCGACGACCGTGCTCTTGCCGACCCCGGAGGGGCCGGAGAGCACGGTCAGCCGCGGACGTGCGTCCGGGGGTACGGGGGACGTCCCCCGGGGTGTTGCAGCCATGCGGCGATTATCCAGGTTCTCAGGGGTGCCTGAGAACGTCAGGCGGCACCGCCGCCGAACTCGCGCTCCAAGGAGGCGATCTGGTTGGAGCCGAGACCCCGCACACGCCGGCTCTCGGAGATCCCGAGACGCTCCATGATCTGCTTGGCGCGGACCTTGCCCACGCCCGGCAGGGACTCGAGAAGAGCGGAGACCTTCATCTTGCCGATGACGTCGTTCTCCTGACCCTGCTTGATGACCTCGTGGAGGGAGGCGCCGGAGTGCTTGAGTCGATTTTTGACCTCGGCCCGCTCCCGGCGAGCCGCGGCGGCCTTTTCGAGCGCGGCTGCGCGCTGTTCAGGGGTAAGGGGCGGAAGAGCCACGCCTACGTCACCTCGGATGTCGAACTGTCGGATACGGACCGGTGAGGAACCTGATCGCCCCACACCTGGTGAGCGACGAGCAACAGTCTTGCCCGTCGGCTCTCGTCGGAGACTAGCGGGCAAGTCCGCCCGAGTCAGCGAGAACAGCGGAAAAGTCCTGGTCAGCCTCCGTCGAGTCCGACATTCCCGGCAAAACTCCCCGGATTTGAGCATGTATTCAGACGCGGGACGCCGGGAAGACGTACGCCGAGGGCGTCACGCGGCGTCCACCGCTGCCCTGATCTCCTCCGCGAAGCGGTCCGATGACGCGCGTAGCGCGCCGGTGTCGGGCCCGTGCCGCAGGATCCCCCGGCTGACGTTCGGCACCACGTGGCGGACCGCCGCCCCGAAGACCCGGGGAAGGTCCGCCGGGGTGGCGCCCTGGGCGCCGATCCCGGGGGCGAGGAGGGGGCCGTTGATGCCGAGGTCGTACGAGGAGAGATCGCCGAGCGTGGCTCCGACGACGGCCCCGAAGGAGCCCATCGGGGTCTGCCCCGCGTTCTCCTCGGCGAGATGCTCCAGCATGACCGCGCCCACGTTCCGCGGGGCCGTGCCGGTGTCCCCGGGGCGCACCGCGTGCTGCACCTCGGCGCCCTCCGGGTTGGAGGTCAGCGCGAGCACGAACAGCCCCGAGCCGCTCTTCCGGGCGAGGTCGACCGCCGGCTCCAGCGCCCCGTAGCCGAGGTACGGCGAGACGGTCAGCGCGTCCGAGAACAGCGGTGCGCCCTCCTCCAGGAAGGCGGCGGCGTACGCGGCCATGGTCGAGCCGATGTCACCGCGCTTGGCGTCCATGACGACCAGCGCCCCGGCCGCCCGCGCCTCCTCGACCGACCTCTCCAGCACGGCGACGCCGCGCGACCCGAAGCGCTCGAAGAACGCGCTCTGCGGCTTCAGTACGGCGACCCGGTCGGCCAGCGCCTCCACGACGGTGCGGCTGAAGCGCTCCAGGCCCGCGATGTCGTCGTCCAGACCCCAGTCGGCGAGCAGGGAGGCGTGCGGGTCGATGCCGACGCACAGCGGGCCCCGTTCGTCCATGGCGCGGCGCAGGCGGGCACCGAAGGGTTCCGGGCCGATGCCGCCGTGGCTCGTACCGCTGTGACTCGTGCCGTCGTGACTCGTACCGCCGTGACTCGTGCCGTCGTGACTCATGCCGTCGTGACTCATGCCGCCGTGCTCCTCACGTCGGCGCCGACCGCGTCGGCGAGGGTGGCGTACGGGCTCGTGCGCAGGCGGGCGGCGAGGCCCTTGTGGATGCCACGCGCCCAGAAGGGACCTTCGTAGACGAAGGCGCTGTAGCCCTGGACCAGGGTGGCGCCGGCCAGGATGCGCTGCCAGGCGTCCTCGGCGTTCTCCACGCCGCCGACGCCCACCAGGGTGATCCGGTCCCCCACGCGCGCGTAGAGGCGACGCAGCACCTCCAGGGAGCGTGCCTTGAGGGGGGCGCCGGAGAGTCCGCCCGTCTCCGCGACGAGGGAGGCGCCGGACCGCAGGCCCAGCTCCTCGCGCGCGATCGTGGTGTTCGTGGCGATGATGCCGTCCAGGCCGAGTTCGACCGCGAGGTCGGCCACGGCGTCGACGTCCTCGTCGGCGAGATCCGGTGCGATCTTCACGAGGAGCGGCACACGGCGGGTGGTCACGGTCCGGTCGGCGGCCTCGCGGACGGCGGTCAGCAGGGGCCGCAGCGACCCGGTCGCCTGGAGGTCGCGCAGCCCCGGGGTGTTCGGGGAGCTGACGTTGACGACGAGGTAGTCGGCGTACGCGGCGAGCCGCTCGGTGGACTTCACGTAGTCGGCGGCGGCCTCGTCCTCCGGGACGGCCTTGGTCTTGCCGATGTTGACGCCCACGACGGTCCTGAGGACGGGCGTACGGGCCCTCAGGCGCTCGGCGACGGCCGCGGAGCCCTCGTTGTTGAACCCCATGCGGTTGATCAGCGCGCGGTCCGGCACGAGGCGGAAGAGCCGCTTGCGGGGGTTGCCCGGCTGCGCCTCCCCCGTGATCGTGCCGATCTCGACGTGGTCGAAGCCGAGCATCGACAGCCCGTCGACGGCGACCGCGTTCTTGTCGAAGCCGGCCGCGAGCCCGAACGGGCCGTGCATCCGCAGTCCGAACGCCTCGGTCCGCAGTTCCTCGTGGCGGGGCGCGAGCACGGCGGCGGCGAAGGTCCGCAGGACGGGCACGCGGACGGCGAGCCGGATCCAGCGGAAGGCGAGGTGGTGCGCCCGCTCGGGATCCATGCGCCGGAACACGAGCCGGAAGAACAGCTTGTACATGGTCGGTGTCCTCATCAGGAAACTCATGAAGAGGGGGACACCGTTTCCGGTGTCCCCCGGGGGACTGCTAGCCGCGGGACGCGGTCAGATGCTCCGCGTGTTCCTGGAGGGAGCGCACCCCCACGTCGCCGCCGTTGAGCGCGTCGATGCCCTGGACGGCCGCGGCGAGCGCCTGGACGGTCGTCAGGCAGGGTACGGAGCGGGCCACCGCCGCCGTACGGATGTCGTAGCCGTCGAGGCGGCCCCCCGTGCCGTACGGCGTGTTGACGATGAGGTCGACACCGCCCTCGTGGATGAGCTGGACGATCGTCTTCTCGCCGTTCGGGCCCTCGCCCTCGGACTGCTTGCGCACGACGGTGGCGTTGATGCCGTTGCGCCGGAGCACCTCGGCCGTGCCGGACGTGGCGAACAGCTCGAAGCCGTGGGCGACGAGCTCGCGCGCCGGGAAGATCATCGAGCGCTTGTCGCGGTTGGCGACGGAGATGAAGGCGCGGCCCTTGGTCGGCAGCGGCCCGTACGCGCCGGCCTGGGACTTGGCGTACGCCGTGCCGAACACCGAGTCGATGCCCATGACCTCGCCCGTGGAGCGCATCTCCGGGCCGAGGATGGTGTCGACGCCGCGGCCGTGGATGTCGCGGAAGCGCGACCACGGCATGACGGCCTCCTTGACGGAGATCGGCGCGTCCAGCGGCAGCTCCCCGCCGTCGCCGACGGCCGGCAGCAGCCCCTCGGCGCGCAGCTCGGCGACGGTCGCGCCCAGCGAGATCCGGGCGGCGGCCTTGGCGAGCGGCACCGCGGTCGCCTTGGAGGTGAAGGGGACCGTGCGCGAGGCGCGCGGGTTGGCCTCCAGGACGTAGAGGATGTCGCCGGCCAGCGCGAACTGGATGTTGATCAGTCCGCGTACGCCGACACCCTCGGCGATGGCCTCGGTGGAGGTCCGCAGGCGCTTGATGTCGAACCCGCCGAGCGTGATCGGCGGCAGCGCGCACGCCGAGTCGCCGGAGTGGATGCCCGCCTCCTCGATGTGCTCCATGACACCGCCGAGGTACAGCTCGTGGCCGTCGTACAGGGCGTCCACGTCGATCTCGATCGCGTCGTCCAGGAAGCGGTCCACCAGGACCGGCCGGGAGGGGCTGATCTCGGTCGACTCGGCGATGTAGGAGGCCAGCCGCGTCTCGTCGTACACGATCTCCATGCCGCGTCCGCCGAGGACGTACGACGGGCGTACGAGGACGGGGTAGCCGATCTCGTCCGCGATGGCCTTGGCCCCGGCGAAGGTGGTGGCGGTGCCGTGCTTGGGCGCGGGCAGTCCGGCCTCGGCCAGGACCCGGCCGAAGGCGCCGCGGTCCTCGGCGGCGTGGATGGCCTCGGGCGGGGTGCCCACGATCGGGACGCCGTTGTCCTTGAGCGCCTGCGACAGGCCGAGCGGGGTCTGTCCGCCGAGCTGGACGATGACGCCCGCGACCGGTCCGGCCAGGGTCTCGGCGTGCACGATCTCCAGCACGTCCTCCAGCGTGAGCGGCTCGAAGTACAGCCGGTCGGAGGTGTCGTAGTCCGTGGAGACGGTCTCGGGGTTGCAGTTGACCATCACGGTCTCGTAGCCGGCGTCGCTGAGCGCGAAGGAGGCGTGGACGCAGGAGTAGTCGAACTCGATGCCCTGGCCGATGCGGTTCGGGCCGGAGCCGAGGATGATCACCGCGGGCTTCTCGCGCGGGGCGACCTCGCTCTCCTCGTCGTACGAGGAGTAGAAGTACGGCGTCCTCGCGGCGAACTCGGCGGCGCAGGTGTCGACCGTCTTGTAGACCGGCCGCACGCCCAGCGCGTGCCGCACCTCGCGCACGACGTCCTCGCGCAGCCCGCGGATCTCGCCGATCTGGACGTCGGAGAAGCCGTGGCGCTTGGCCTCGGCGAGCAGCTCCGGCTCCAGCTTGTCCGCGGCGCCCAGCTCGTCCGCGATCTCCTTGAGCAGGAAGAGCTGGTCGACGAACCAGGGGTCGATCCTGGTCGCGTCGAAGACCTCCTCGGGCGTGGCGCCCGCGCGGATCGCCTGCATGACGGTGTTGATGCGTCCGTCGGTCGGCCGCACGGCCTGTGCCAGCAGCTCCGCCTTGTCGCCGGGCTCGCCGACGAAGGTGAACTGGCTGCCCTTCTTCTCCAGCGACCGCAGGGCCTTCTGGAGCGCCTCGGTGAAGTTGCGGCCGATCGCCATGGCCTCGCCGACGGACTTCATGGTCGTGGTCAGCGTGGAGTCGGCGGACGGGAACTTCTCGAAGGCGAACCGCGGCGCCTTGACGACCACGTAGTCGAGGGTCGGCTCGAAGGACGCCGGCGTCTTCTCGGTGATGTCGTTCGGGATCTCGTCGAGCGTGTAGCCGACGGCCAGCTTGGCGGCGATCTTGGCGATCGGGAAGCCGGTGGCCTTCGACGCGAGGGCCGAGGAGCGCGAGACGCGCGGGTTCATCTCGATGACGATGATGCGGCCGTCGGCCGGATCCACCGCGAACTGGATGTTGCAGCCGCCGGTGTCGACACCGACCTCGCGGATGATCGCGATGCCGATGTCGCGCAGCCGCTGGTACTCGCGGTCGGTCAGCGTCATCGCGGGCGCCACGGTGATCGAGTCGCCGGTGTGGACGCCCATCGGGTCGAAGTTCTCGATGGAGCAGACGACCACGACGTTGTCGTGCTTGTCGCGCATCAGCTCCAGCTCGTACTCCTTCCAGCCGAGGATGGACTCCTCCAGGAGCACCTCGGTGGTCGGGGAGAGCGTGAGTCCCTGGCCGGCGATGCGGCGCAGCTCCTCCTCGTCGTGGGCGAAGCCGGAGCCGGCGCCGCCCATGGTGAAGGAGGGGCGCACGACGACGGGGTAGCCGCCGAGCGTGTCGACACCCTTGAGCACGTCGTCCATGGAGTGGCAGATGACCGAGCGGGCGGACTCGCCGTGCCCGGTCCTCTCGCGGACGGCCTCGACGACCCCCTTGAAGAGGTCGCGGTCCTCGCCCTTGTTGATGGCCTCGACGTTGGCGCCGATCAGCTCGACGCCGTACTTCTCCAGCACCCCCTGCTCGTGCATGGAGATCGCGGTGTTGAGGGCGGTCTGGCCGCCGAGCGTGGGGAGCAGGGCGTCGGGCCGCTCCTTGGCGATGATCTTCTCGACGAACTCCGGGGTGATCGGCTCGACGTACGTGGCGTCGGCGATCTCCGGGTCGGTCATGATCGTCGCGGGGTTGGAGTTGACCAGGATCACCCGCAGGCCCTCGGCCTTGAGGACGCGGCACGCCTGGGTACCGGAGTAGTCGAACTCGGCGGCCTGGCCGATGACGATCGGGCCGGAGCCGATGACCAGGACGGACCGGATATCGGAGCGCTTAGGCACGCTGGCCCTCCATCAGGGATACGAAGCGGTCGAACAGGTAGGCGGCGTCGTGCGGGCCCGCCGCCGCTTCGGGGTGGTACTGGACGCTGAACGCGGGCTGGTCGAGCAGCTGGAGCCCCTCGACGACCTGGTCGTTCAGGCAGACGTGGCTGACCTCGGCGCGCCCGTAGGGGGTCTCGGAGACCCGGTCGAGCGGCGCGTCGACGGCGAAGCCGTGGTTGTGCGCCGTGACCTCGACCTTGCCGGTCGTACGGTCCTGCACGGGCTGGTTGATGCCCCGGTGCCCGTACTTGAGCTTGTAGGTGCCGAAGCCGAGGGCGCGGCCGAAGATCTGGTTCCCGAAGCAGATGCCGAAGACCGGCGTCCTGCGCTCCAGCACCGAACGCATCAGGGCGACCGGGTGCTCGGCCCGCTCCGGGTCGCCGGGGCCGTTGGAGAAGAACACGCCGTCGGGGGCGACCGCGTAGATCTCCTCGGCGGTCGCGGTGGCGGGCAGCACGTGCACCTCTATGCCGCGCTCGGCCATGCAGTGCGGGGTCATGCCCTTGATGCCGAGGTCCACGGCGGCGACGGTGAACCGCTTCTCGCCGACGGCCGGGACGACGTACGCCTCCTCGGTGGCGACCTCCTCGTAGAGGCTGGCGCCCTTCATCTCGGGGGCCTCGCGCACCTGGTCCAGCAGGGTGGCCTCGTCGGCCGGCACGTCGCCGGAGAAGATGCCGACGCGCATGGCGCCGCGCTCGCGCAGATGGCGGGTGAGCGCGCGCGTGTCGATGCCGCTGATGCCGACGACACCCTGGGCGGCGAGTTCGTCGTCCAGCGTGCGCCGGGAGCGCCAGCTGGAGGGCACGCGCGCGGGGTCGCGCACGACGTAGCCGGAGACCCAGATCCTCCTGGACTCCATGTCCTCGTCGTTGATGCCGGTGTTGCCGACGTGCGGGGAGGTCATGACGACGACCTGGCGGTGGTACGACGGGTCGGTGAGGGTCTCCTGGTAGCCGGTCATGCCGGTGGAGAACACCGCTTCGCCGAAGGTCACCCCCACGGCCCCGTAGGCGCGGCCGCGGAAGGTCCGGCCGTCCTCCAGGACGAGCACGGCGGGTGCCGCCTTCTGCCTCTGCGAGGCGGTCCCCTGGTCGGAGGTGGTCATCGTGCGCCTTCCGTGTCGTTGCTCTGGTCGGTCATGCGGTTCAGGGTGGCGACCCATTCGCGGTGCTCCGCCGCGCGGTCGGAGCGGAACCCGGAGTCGAGCAGCTTTCCGCCGTGCTCCCAGGTGACGACGAGCAGTCCGCCCTCGGTGAGGACCTTGCCCGCGATGCCCTTGTCGAGCCGGGCCTCGCGCAGCTGCGCGCGGGGGACGAAGAAGTCGGCCGCGCCGGGCCGTACGACGTCGAGGCCCGCGTCCGTCAGGGTGAGCTCCGCCCGGCTGCGGGTGCCCAGGCCGTGCGCCACGATGCGGTCGAGCCAGTGCCCGGCGGTGGTGGAGCCGTGGTAGCGCCCGGTCATGCTCAGTCTCGCCGCACCCGGTTCGGCGGGCGCGGTGGGCAGCCCGGGCAGGTCGCCCTGGAGGGTGCCGCGCCACTTCCAGCCCTCGCGCATCAGCCAGTAGACGAGCGCGACGAACAGGGTGAGGCCGACGAGCCAGCCGATGCGGGCGGCCCAGTCGGTCACCTCGGCGGACTCCTGTTCCGCCGCGAGGCGGGACACGAGGTCCGTTGCGGTCCGTGCTGCGGTGGGGGTGAGTGATGTCACGCGAGCTTCCCGTCGACGAGCGTGGCCCTGCCCCGCAGCCATGTGTGGGTGACACGGCCCGGCAGCTCACGACCCTCGTACGGAGTGTTGCGGCTGCGCGACGCGAAGCCGGCGGGGTCCACCTCACCACGGTAAGCCGTGTCGACCAGCGTGAGGTTGGCGGGCTCACCTGCCGAGACGGGGCGGCCGTGGCCGTGCGCGCGGCCGATCTCGGCGGGCTTGTGCGACATGCGGTCGGCGACGCCGGCCCAGTCGAGCAGCCCGGTCTCGACCATCGTCTGCTGGACCACCGACAGGGCGGTCTCCAGGCCCACCATGCCCATGGCGGCGGCGGCCCACTCGCAGTCCTTGTCCTCGTGCGGGTGCGGGGCGTGGTCGGTGGCGACGATGTCGATCGTGCCGTCGGCGAGCGCCTCGCGCAGGGCCAGCACGTCGCGCTCGGTGCGCAGCGGCGGGTTGACCTTGTAGACCGGGTCGTACGAGCGCACCAGCTCGTCGGTGAGGAGCAGGTGGTGGGGGGTGACCTCGGCTGTGACGTCGATGCCGCGGGACTTGGCCCAGCGGACGATCTCGACGGAGCCGGCGGTCGAGAGGTGGCAGATGTGGACGCGGGAGCCGACGTGCTCGGCGAGCAGGACGTCCCGGGCGATGATCGACTCCTCGGCGACCGCGGGCCAGCCGCCCAGTCCCAGCTCGGCGGAGACGACGCCCTCGTTCATCTGGGCCCCCTCGGTGAGGCGGGGCTCCTGGGCGTGCTGGGCGACGACGCCGCCGAACGCCTTCACGTACTCCAGGGCCCGCCGCATGATCACGGCGTCGTCGACGCACTTGCCGTCGTCCGAGAAGACGGTGACACCGGCGGCGGACTCGTGCATCGCGCCCAGCTCGGCGAGTTTCCTGCCCTCCAGGCCGACGGTGACGGCCCCGACGGGCTGCACGTCGCAGTAGCCGTGCTCCCGGCCCAGCCGGTAGACCTGCTCGACGACGCCGGCGGTGTCGGCGACCGGGAAGGTGTTGGCCATGGCGAACACGGCGGTGTAGCCGCCGCTCGCGGCGGCGCGCGTACCGGTCAGGACCGTCTCGGAGTCCTCCCGGCCGGGCTCGCGCAGATGGGTGTGCAGGTCGACGAGTCCCGGCAGGAGCACCCGGCCGGCCGCCTCGACGACCTCGGCGCCCTCGGCGGGGAGCCCGTCGCCGACCTCCTCGATCGTCCCGCCGTCGATCAGCACGTCCTGCCGCTCGCCGCCCAGCACCTTCGCACCACGGATAAGGATCTTGCCCATGTGACTTACTTCTCCTCGGTACGCGGGTGGGTGACGGCGGGTTCGTTGCCGCCCAGGAGCAGGTACAGGACGGCCATCCGGATCGAGACGCCGTTGGCGACCTGCTCGACGACGGTGCAGCGGTCGGAGTCGGCGACCTCGGCGGTGATCTCCATCCCGCGGACCATCGGGCCGGGGTGCATCACGATGGCGTGCTCGGGCATCTTCGCCATGCGGTCGCCGTCGAGGCCGTAGCGCCGCGAGTACTCGCGCTCGGTGGGGAAGAACGCCGCGTTCATCCGCTCGCGCTGGACGCGCAGCAGCATCACCGCGTCGGACTTGGAGAGCGTGCGGTCCAGGTCGTACGAGACCTCGCAGGGCCAGGCCCCCACGCCGACGGGCACCAGGGTCGGCGGGGCCACCAGCGTGACCTCGGCGCCGAGGGTGTGGAGCAGGTCGACGTTCGAGCGGGCCACGCGGCTGTGCAGGATGTCGCCGACGAGCGTGACGCGCCTGCCGGACAGGTCCCGGCCGAGTCCCGCGTCCCGGCCGACGAGCCGGCGCCGCATGGTGAAGGCGTCGAGCAGTGCCTGGGTGGGGTGCTGGTGGGTGCCGTCCCCGGCGTTGATGACGGCGGCGTCGATCCAGCCGGAGGTGGCGAGCCGGTAGGGGGCCCCGGAGGCGCCGTGCCGGATGACGACGGCGTCGACGCCCATCGCCTCCAGGGTCTGCGCGGTGTCCTTCAGGGACTCGCCCTTGGAGACGCTGGACCCCTTGGCGGTGAAGTTGATGACGTCCGCGGACAGGCGCTTCTCGGCGGCCTCGAAGGAGATCCGGGTCCGGGTGGAGTCCTCGAAGAAGAGATTGACGACGGTACGGCCGCGCAGGGTCGGCAGTTTCTTGATCGGCCGGTCGGCGACCCGGGCCATCTCCTCGGCGGTGTCGAGGATCAGGACGGCGTCGTCGCGGGTGAGGTCGGCGGCCGAGATGAGATGACGCTGCATCTTTCAGGCTCCGTAAGGCAGTTCAGGTCGGGGAGCGGGCACCGGGCGTGTCCTTGCGGCACGGCCGGGCGGACGGGGGCGCGAGCGGGCGCGGCGGACGGCGGTGCCGTGCGCCGGAGGGCTACCGCGGCCCGTCCGGGGAGGTCTGCTTCACACCGAGCAGCACGGTGTCGCGGCCGTCCTCCTCGGCGAGCTGGACCTTGACCGTCTCCCGCAGCGACGTGGGGAGGTTCTTGCCGACGTAGTCGGCGCGGATCGGGAGTTCGCGGTGGCCGCGGTCGACGAGGACCGCGAGCTGCACGGCGCGGGGGCGGCCGATGTCGTTCAGCGCGTCGAGGGCGGCGCGGATGGTGCGGCCGGAGAAGAGCACGTCGTCGACGAGGACCACCAGGCGGCCGTCGATGCCGTCGGCGGGGATGTCGGTGCGGGCCAGCGCGCGCGGCGGGTGCATGCGCAGGTCGTCGCGGTACATGGTGATGTCGAGGGAGCCGACCGGGATCGCGCGGTCGGTGATCTCCTGGAGCTTGGCGGCGAGCCGCCGGGCCAGGTGGACGCCCCGGGTCGGGATGCCGAGGAGGACGACGTCCTCGGCGCCCCTGGCGCGCTCGACGATCTCGTGGGCGATGCGGGTCAGGACCCGTGCGATGTCGGGGGCCTCCAGGACGGGCCGCGCATCGGACGCGTACTGCTGCTTCTGCTGTTCGGTGTCCATACGAAACGGACCTCCTTCTCCGCCTCACGGGACGGATCATTAAAGGACGTCGGAATTGCGCCAGCCACGGTACCAGCCCGGCAATGTCCCTGATCACCCCCCTGGTAACGGCCGTGCACTCCTTGCACGGAGGGGTCGGTCCGGACCATTCGGCTTGACGAGCCAGAGTCACGCTGCGTAACCTCACAGTGAGTCACCAGCCGCGCGGCCGAGCCGCACGTCGACACAGTGTCCGGGGAGCCATATGTCCAGCGAATACGCCAAACAGCTCGGGGCCAAGCTCCGCGCCATCCGTACCCAGCAGGGCCTTTCCCTCCACGGCGTCGAGGAGAAGTCCCAGGGCCGCTGGAAGGCGGTCGTGGTCGGTTCGTACGAGCGCGGCGACCGCGCCGTGACCGTACAGCGCCTCGCGGAGCTGGCGGACTTCTACGGGGTCCCCGTGCAGGAGCTGCTGCCGGGCACCACGCCGGGCGGGGCCGCCGAGCCGCCGCCGAAGCTGGTCCTCGACCTGGAGCGGCTGGCCCACGTGCCGGCCGAGAAGGCGGGCCCCCTGCAGCGCTACGCGGCGACGATCCAGTCCCAGCGCGGCGACTACAACGGCAAGGTGCTGTCGATCCGCCAGGACGACCTGCGCACCCTCGCCGTCATCTACGACCAGTCGCCCTCGGTCCTCACCGAGCAGCTGATCAGCTGGGGCGTCCTGGACGCGGACGCGCGCCGCGCGGTCTCCCACGAAGAGGGCTGACCCGCACCGCCGCTGAGCAGAAACGTGCCCTCGGGGTGGCCGGAACCGATCGGTTCCGGCCACCCCGAGGGCGTTGCGCGGCCTTGAGGGCCGTACGGGTACGCCGGAGGGCCCCAGTGATGCACTGGGGCCCTCCGGCGTACCCGAGGGGCGCGGGGACTGCGCGACCGGCCCCACCGGCCGGCACACGGCCACTGGACCGCGCGGCGAGGCGAGGCTCAGGCCCCGTCGCGCCGCAGCGACGGCTTGAGCTCCTTGAACCGGCCCAGCAGACCGTTCACGAACGCGGGCGACTCGTCCGTGGAGAACTCCTTGGCGAGCTGTACCGCCTCGTCGAGCACGACCGCGTCCGGGGTCTCGTCCACCCAGATCAGCTCGTACGCGCCGAGCCGCAGGATGTTGCGGTCGACGACCGGCATCCTGTCGAGCGTCCAGCCGACGGCGTACTGCGAGATCAGCTCGTCGATGCGCTTCGCGTGGCCCGCGTAGCCCTCGACCAGCTGCATCGTGAACTCGCTCACGGGCGGCTGCCGGGTGTCGGTCCGGGAGTGCCGGATCCAGTCCGCGAGGACCGTCACGACGTCCGTGCCGCGCTGGTCACCCTCGAAGAGGATCTGGAAGGCGCGCTTGCGGGCCGTATTGCGGGCAGCCACGGTTAGCTGTTCACCCGGCCGAGGTAGTCGCTCGTGCGGGTGTCGACCTTGATCTTCTCACCGGTGGTGATGAAGAGCGGGACGTTGATCTGGTGGCCGGTCTCCAGGGTGGCGGGCTTGGTGCCGCCGGTGGAGCGGTCGCCCTGGACGCCCGGCTCGGTCTCCTGGACGACGAGCTCGACGGCGGCCGGCAGCTCGACGAAGAGCACCTCGCCCTCGTGCTGCGCCACGGTGGCGGTGAAGCCCTCGATCAGGAAGTTGGCGGCGTCGCCGACCGCCTTGCGGTCGACCATGAGCTGGTCGTAGGTCTCCATGTCCATGAAGACGAAGTACTCGCCGTCCATGTACGAGAACTGCATGTCGCGCTTGTCGACAGTGGCCGTCTCGACCTTGACGCCGGCGTTGAACGTCTTGTCGACGACCTTGCCGGAGAGCACGTTCTTCAGCTTGGTGCGCACGAAGGCCGGGCCCTTGCCGGGCTTGACGTGCTGGAACTCGACGACGGACCAGAGCTGGCCGCCTTCGAGCTTGAGCACCAGGCCGTTCTTGAGGTCGTTCGTGGAAGCCACGGTTGCGGAATCTCCTGGACTGACGTGGACGACCCCGGTGGCACGCGCACGGTCCGGGGCGGCCGGGGCGTTCGACGGTGTCGAGGCTCCCGGAGCCTTCGGAACTAGAGCGCGAGCAGTTCCTTGGTCGTGATGGTGAGTAGCTCGGGTCCGCCGTCCGCCTCGGGGCGCACGACGAGCGTGTCATCGATCCGGACACCGCCCCGGCCCGGGAGGTGGACCCCCGGTTCGACGGTGACCGGCACGCAAGCGTCCAGTTTACCCATGGCCGCGGGGGCCAACTGCGGCTCCTCGTCGATTTCGAGCCCCACACCGTGTCCGGTCGTTCCCGGAAGGCCCTCCGTGTACCCCGCGGAGTCCAGCACCTGGCGGGCCGCGCGGTCCACGTCACGGTAGGCGGCGCCGGGCACCAGGGCCTCGCGGCCGGCCCGCTGGGAGGCGAAGACGAGGTCGTACAGCGCGATCTGCCAGTCGGCGGGCGAGGTGCCGATGACGAAGGTGCGGCCGATCTCGCAGCGGTAGCCGTGGTAGGTCGCGCCGAGGCGGACGGAGAGGAAGTCCCCCTCCTCCACCCGGCGGTCGGTGGGCCGGTGCCTGCGGCGGCCGGAGTGCGGTCCGGTGCCGACGGACGTCCTGAAGGCGGGTCCGTCGGCGCCGTGGTCGACGAGGCGGCGTTCCAGCTCCAGCGCGAGGTGCCGTTCGGTGCGGCCGACGAGGATCGATTCGAGGAGTTCGCCCAGGGCCTGGTCGGTGATCTCCGCGCCGACGCGCAGGCAGGAGATCTCCTCCTCGTCCTTGACGACGCGGAGCTGCTCGACCGCTCCGGCGACGTCCGCGAGGCGCAGGTGCGGCGCCACCGAGCCGATGGCCCGGTGGCGGCTCACGGTCAGGTGGTGCTCCTCCACGGCGAGGGAGTCGGCGCCCTGGGCCGCCGCGCACTCCGCGGCGGCGACGGCGGGGTCGCCGCCGGGGGCGCTCAGTGTGTGGATCCGCAGGGCGTCGTCCGGACGGGCCGTGCCGGACGGGGTGTCGGGCGGGGGTTCGGCCGGGGCGGCGTACATGAGGAGGTCCTCCGTCGCGCCCAGCAGGAGGGCCGCGCCGTGCGGCGCGGCGCCCGTGAGGTAGCGGACGTTGGCCGGGCGGGTGACCAGTGCGGATGCGCTGCCGCTTGCGTTGCAGCGGTCCCGTAGGCGTGCTCGGCGAGTGGCGTACACCTCTGACATTCTCCGAGCGTATGGGCTTTGCCCGGTTTGTGCCGGTTCGAGGGGGCCAGGTGAGGTGGGGAGCGGGGGCGGCTGAGGTTCTGTGCCGGGTGCGGGACGGTGGGGGCCGGTCGCGCGGTTCCCCGCGCCCCTCGAAGGCGGGCCGGTGCCCACCCCGGGAGGAGCGGGCGATGCCTGTCAGGGTGTGGTCACCACTGGGGCGGGCTCGCCAGGGAGCGGGACAGGACGTCGTTCAGGACCTGGGCCGTCTGGACCACGTCCAGCTGGGAGTTGTCGATGATCGGCAGGCCCGAGCCGTACCAGCCCGCCATCCGGCCGTGGATGCGGGCCACTTCCTCGTCGCTGAGGCGGCGGTTTCCGGAGCGCTCGGCGTTGCGCTCCAGGACTATCTCCAGGCCGGGCAGGAGCACCACCGGCAGCAGGCCCGGCCCGACGTGCCGTTTCCAGCCGCCGAGGCCCACCACGGGCCGGTCGGGGAAGACGGCGTCGTCGAGGATGCACGAGATGTTGTTGGCCAGGAAGTTGCGGGCCGCGAAGCCGCAGGTGCGGCGGGCGAGCCGGTACTGCGCCTCCGACATGTCGTTCCACCCCGACTGCGGGTCGGCGAAGCCCGAGCGCACCCACTCGCGGACGTCGTCCAGGCTGATGTGGGCCGTGGGCACCCGGCGGTGGTCCGCCCAGTACTTGGCGACGCTGGTCTTGCCCGCGCCCGCGGGCCCGATGAGCAGCACGGCGAGCGTCGTGGACGTCGGATCGGGCACACCGGCCGCGGGCGGCGCGCTCGGCATGGGCACGGGACCGCCCGGCGGCAGCCGGACGTGACCCGTGGTGTCCGGCGCCGGCGGTACGGGGGCGTGCTGCGGGACCGCGTGGTGCGGCGCGGGCGGGTGCCCCGGCGGGTGCGGGGCGGCAGGCCCGGTCTGCGCTCCGGCGAAGAGCGGCGGACCCGCGGGCGGATGCGCCGCCGGTCCCGGGTGTGGTGCGGCCCCCGACCAGCCGGCGGCCGGTCCGTGCCCCTGCTGGTGGGGCGGCGGCAGCGGAGACCCCACTGCGTGATGCATCCGGTGCCACTCCGTCTCGTACAGGCGATGGGCGCTGGCGGCGGGGCATCCGGCCCCGCCTCCCACCGAACGGTACCGTCCCCGGCCGCCCCTTGGTGAACGGCCGGGAGCGGCACGAAGTGCCCGCCGGCGCACGGCACATCGGCCCGGGTGCCGCCCGCGGGGCTATTCGCCCACTTCTCCGTAGGCGGCGAGGAGCACCGCCGGGTCGGGACCCTCCAGGACGGTCGGCTTGGCCAGTCCGTCGAGGACGATGAAGCGGAGCAGGTCGCCGCGGGACTTCTTGTCGACCTTCATGTTCTCCAGGAGCCTCGGCCACTGGTCGTAGCGGTAGCTCAGCGGCAGCCCGACGGACTCCAGGATCGTGCGGTGCCGGTCCGCGGTCGCGTCGTCCAGCCGCCCGGCGAGCCGGCCCAGTTCGGCCGCGAAGTGCATGCCGACCGCGACCGCCGCCCCGTGCCGCCACTCGTAGCGCTCGTTCTTCTCGATGGCGTGGGCGAGGGTGTGCCCGTAGTTGAGGATCTCGCGCAGCCCCGACTCCTTCAGGTCGGACGAGACGACCTCGGCCTTGACCCTGATGGAGCGCTCGATGAGTTCGGCGGTGTGCGGCCCGGCGGGCGTACGGGCGCCCTGCGGGTCTGCCTCGATGAGTTCGAGGATCTTTGGGTCGGCGATGAAACCGGCCTTGATGATCTCGGCGAGTCCAGACACGAAGTCGTGGACGGGCAGCGAGTCGAGCGCGGCGAGGTCGCACAGCACACCGGCGGGCGGGTGGAAGGCTCCGACGAGGTTCTTGCCCTCGGCGGTGTTGATGCCGGTCTTGCCGCCGACCGCCGCGTCCACCATGGCCAGCACGGTGGTGGGGACGGCGATCCAGCGCACCCCGCGCAGCCAGCTCGCCGCGACGAATCCCGCGAGGTCGGTGGTGGACCCGCCGCCGACGCCGACGATCACGTCGGTGCGGGTGAAGCCGGACTGCCCGAGCGCCTTCCAGCAGTAGGCGGCGACCTCGGCGGTCTTGGCCTCCTCCGCGTTGGGCACCTGGATGACGACGGCCTCGAAGCCCTGCTCCGCCAGGTCGGCGCGGAGCGCGTCACCGGTCTCGGCGAGTGCCTCGGGGTGGATGACCGCGACCCGCTTGGCCCTCCCCCGGCCTCCGGCCGAGGGGACCCCCGCCTCGCTGCGCCCGCCCACCAGCGCGCCCAGCTCACCGAGCAGCCGGCGGCCGACCAGGACCTCGTACGGCTCGCTGCCCGCCGTGCCGCCGACGTGGATCCTTGTCACCTGGTCCGCCATGTGTCCTCCTGCCGGGGGTCCGGGGGCTGCCCCCCGGACGATGCGGTCTTCGACTCCAGTGCGTCGAGGACCGCTCGGGTGACTTCTTCGGGGGTGCGGCCGTCGGTGGCGACCACGACGCTCGCGACCTGCTGGTACAGGGGACGGCGGGCGTCCATCAGCTCGCGCCACTGCCGGCGCGGGTTGACGGCGAGCAGCGGCCGGGCCGCGTTCAGGCCGGTGCGCTGCACCGCCTCCTCGACGTCCATCGAGAGGTAGACGACGGGCCGGCCGGCGAGCAGTGCCCGGGTGTCCGCGTCCAGGACCGAGCCGCCGCCGAGCGCGAGGACGCCCTCGTGCTGCGCGAGCGCGCGCCGCACGGCCTCCTTCTCGGCGGCGCGGAAGACCGCTTCGCCCTCGTCCAGGAAGATGTCGGCGATGGTGCGGCCCTGCTCGGCGACGATGTCGTCGTCGGTGTCCCGGTAGCGGCAGCCGAGCCGCTGCGCGAGCAGCGCGCCGACCGTGGACTTGCCCACACCCATCGGGCCGACCAGGACGACCACCGGGCCGGTCACCGTACGGCCAGGTTGTCGAGGTAGCCAGTGACGTTGCGGCGGGTCTCCGGCACGCTGTCGCCGCCGAACTTCTCCGCCACCGCGTCCGCCAGGACCAGCGCCACCATGGCCTCGGCGACGATGCCCGCCGCCGGTACCGCGCACACGTCCGAGCGCTGGTGGTGCGCCGTGGTGGCCTCACCGGTGGCGACGTCGACGGTGGCCAGCGCCCGCGGCACCGTGGCGATGGGCTTCATCGCCGCCCGCACCCGCAGCAGCTCACCCGTCGTCAGACCGCCCTCGGTGCCGCCGGAGCGGCCCGAGGCGCGCCGGATGCCCCCGTCGGTGCGCACGATCTCGTCGTGCGCCCGGGAGCCGGGCACCCGGGCGAGCTCGAAGCCGTCACCGACCTCGACACCCTTGATCGCCTGGATGCCCATCAGCGCGGCCGCGAGCCGGGCGTCCAGGCGCCGGTCCCAGTGCACGTGCGAACCCAGACCCACGGGCACCCCGTACGCCAGGACCTCGACGACCCCGCCGAGGGTGTCGCCGTCCTTGTGGGCCTGGTCGATCTGCGCGACCATCGCCGCCGAGGCGTCCGGGTCCAGGCAGCGCACCGGGTCGGCGTCCAGCCGGCCGACGTCGGCGGGGACCGGGAGCACGCCGTAGGGGGCCTTCGCCGCCGCCAGCTCCACCACGTGCGAGACCACCTCGATACCGGCGGTCTCCTTCAGGTACGAGCGGGCCACCGCGCCGAGCGCCACCCGGGCCGCCGTCTCCCGCGCGGACGCCCGCTCCAGGATCGGCCTGGCCTCCTCGAACCCGTACTTCTGCATACCGGCGAGATCTGCGTGGCCCGGCCGCGGCCGGGTCAGCGGGGCGTTGCGGGCGAGGTCGGCGAGGACCTGCGGGTCGACCGGATCGGCCGCCATGACCTGCTCCCACTTGGGCCACTCGGTGTTGCCCACCATCACCGCGACCGGCGACCCGAGCGTGAACCCGTGCCGCACCCCGCCCAGGAAGGTGACCTCGTCGCGCTCGAACTTCATCCGCGCGCCGCGTCCATAGCCCAGACGCCGCCGGGCCAGGTGGTCCGCCACCATCTCCGTGGTGATCGGCACACCGGCGGGAAGGCCCTCCAGCGTCGCCACGAGTGCGGGACCGTGGGACTCCCCGGCGGTCAGCCAGCGCAACCTGCTCAACGGTGTTCCTCCTGCTCGCGCCCTGGTGCTGTTTCCTGCTCCTGCGTGCACGCTTGTGCGTACACGCGTCCTCGCGTACGGCGACGGCGCGACCGGGTGCGCGGCCCCGGCCCGCCGCCTTCGATCCTCCCATGTCCGCGGCCCGCGTCCGGCCCCAGGTCCATCAGGCGGACGCGGTCCCGTCATGCCGTGGTGGCGTCCGGATCCCGGCGGCCCTCACCGGCGGGCGGCGAGGGACTTCTCCCCCGCCGCCCGCATGGCGCCGGCCGGAGCCGGAGCGAGACCCGTCATCTGCTCGACCTGGAGGACCGCCTGGTGCACGAGCAGGTCCAGTCCGCCGACGACCGCGCCGCCGCGGGCGGACCAGCGGGCCGCGAGGCCGGTCGGCCACGGGTCGTACAGGACGTCGAAGAGGGTGCCGGGCCGATCGGGGACGGACGCGGCGAGCAGGTCGGTGGCGCCCGCGGGGGTCGTCGCGATCACCAGGGGCGCGTGCAGCGCCCGGCCGGCGTCCGCCCAGTCCGCCGTGCGCACCTCGATGCCGAGCCGCTCGCCCCACTGCCGCATCTCGGCGGCGCGGGCCGCACTGCGGACGTACACGACGACCTCGCCCGTGCAGACCCGGGCGAGCGCGGCCAGCGCGGAGGAGGCGGTGGCGCCCGCGCCGAGGATCGCCGCGGATTCCACTTGTCGGACACCCCGCTCGCGCAGGGCGGCGACGATGCCCGGGATGTCGGTGTTGTCGCCGACGCGGCGCCCGTCCGGGGTGAACAGCACCGTGTTCACGGCCTCCACCGAGGCCGCGGTGTCGCCGACCCCGTCGAGCAGCGGGATGACCGACCGCTTCAGCGGCATGGTCAGCGAGAGGCCGGCCCACTCGGGACCGAGTTCCGCGAGGAATCCCGGCAGCGCCGCCTCGTCGACCTCGAAACGGCCGTACGACCAGC
The DNA here is from genome assembly GCF_019710745.1 of Streptomyces beigongshangae. Classification (GTDB taxonomy): domain Bacteria; phylum Actinomycetota; class Actinomycetes; order Streptomycetales; family Streptomycetaceae; genus Streptomyces; species Streptomyces beigongshangae. Next base: position 3,750 of record NZ_JAHKJW010000033.1, on the reverse strand, counting down.
CCTGCAGTCCCAGCTCCCCGTACGCGGCGCGGTGCAGCACCGGGGAGAGGGAGTGGCCGATCGGGTACCCGAGGACGGCGGCCCGGCACCGCCGGTCCCCGCCGGTCCCCGCCGCGCCGTCAGCCCTTGTTGCGCCGCTCATTGAATTTCTTGACCAACTTCTCGTGCTCGGCCAGTGTCCTGGTGAAGTCCGTCTTCTTGCCGTCGATGGAGATGAAGAACATCCACGCGCCGCCGTCCGGGTCGACCGCCGCCTTCAGCGCGTCCTTGCCCGGATTCCCGATCGGCCCGGGCGGAAGGCCCTTGTAGAAGTACGTGTTGTACGGGTCGTCGAAATTGCGGATCTCGTCGACGGAGATGTCGATCTCGCTCTGACCCTTGAGGTAGTTGTAGGTCGAGTCGAACTCGAGTTTCTGGTTGGTGACGTCGTTCGTCGGCTTCAGACGGTTGTAGACGACGGACGCCATCTTCCTGAAGTCGTCGTGCGTGATGCCCTCGGCCTGCACGAGGCTCGCCACCGTGACGACCTGCAGCGGGTTCTCCAGACCCAGCTCCTCGGCCTTGCCCTCCAGGTCGTACTCGGCGTACTCCTTGTTGGCCTGCGCCACCATGTCCTTCAGGAGGGCCTCGGGCTTCATGTCCTTGGCCGCGGGATAGGTCGCCGGGTAGAGGAATCCTTCCAGCGGATCCTTGATGTCGCTGTCGTCGTTCGCCCAGTCCGGAAGCCCGAGGCTGCGGTACTCCTTCTCGGCGACCTCCGCGGTGGTCCCCTTGTCGAGCCCCAGCTGCTTGTCGATCGCCTCGTACACCGTGACGTTGCGCTGCCCCTCGCGCACGACCAGGTTGTTCTGGCTCTTGGGGTTGAGCATCAGTTCGACGGCGCTTTCCGCGGACATCTGCTTCTTCAGCAGATAGGAACCCGCCTGGATCTTGTCCCCGTCGGAGTTCCGCGCCTGGGCCGACACGAACGCGTCGACGCTCTTGACGACGCCGGCCGCCTTCAGCCGCTGGCCGATCACCGAACCGAAGGCGCCCTTGGGAATGACGACGGTCACCTGTTCGCCCGTGCCCTCGCCGGAATAGTCGGGGGCCGAGCCGAAACGGCTTTGGTAGAACTGGTAGCCGAAGTACCCGGCCCCGCCGACCACCGAGGTGAGGACCAGCGAGACCACCAGGCAGGCGCAGCCGCTCCGGCTTTTCTTCCCGTCCTCGTCCTTGCTCCCCTTGCCGCCCTTGCCGCGCCGGCGGTCCTGCGGGTCGTCGGCGCCGTCGTCGTCGGCCTCGTCGTCGCCCGCGAAGAAGGCGTGCTCCCCCTGGTCCGGGCCCGGGTCCCAGTCGGTCCGCTGCGACTCCTGCCGCGGTTCCGGTTCCGGTTCCGCGCGGCGGCGGCCCGGCGGTTCCGGCGGCGGATACGCGTCGGGGGTCCCGTAGTAGTCGGACTGCTGCCCGGCGTACGTCGCGGCCTGGCCGTCGTAGGGGTCGTTCGGGTCTCCGCCGTAGGGGACCTGGTGCTGCTGGTGCTGGTGCTGGTGCTGCTGGTGCTGCTGTCCGCCCGGGTTCCAGCCGCCGTCGTACGGCCGACCGTCCTGGTCGTACTGTTGACCGTTCTGGTCGTACTGCGGGCCGCCCTGGCCGGGGTAGCCCTGACCGTCCTGGCCGGCGTACTGCTGAGGAGGCTGACCGCCGTACTGCTGGTGCTGCTCCTGGGCGTACTGCTGCCCCTGCGCGTACTGCTGCTGTCCCTGCTCGTAGCCCGGCTGCGGGCCGTTGCCCCATTCGCCGTACTGCGGCTGCTGCGGCTGCTGCGGATGCTGCTGCGGCTGGCCGCCGTAGGGGGACCGGGCCGCCTGGGCCTCCTGTCCTTCCCATCCGCCGTCCCCGTACAACGGGTCCTCGGGATGCCACGGTTCGGAGCCCGGGCCCCGGCCATACTCAGTCATCGATCCCCTAGAGCCGCGAGGCGACGGTCGCGCGGTGCTGGGCTCGGCTACCGTGTGCCTCTCTGTTGTGCGGAGGCTATTCGAACACCACCGCATCGCGCGGAACGTTACCGTACCGCGATCAGATGACCACTTCGACGCCCTCGCCGGGGGATGTACCAGACGCCCGTTCGGACTCCAGCGCCTGCTGGAGGATGATCACGGCTGCCACCTGGTCGATGACCGATCTGCCCTTCTTGGACTTCACGCCCGAGGCGCGCAGTCCCTGGCCGGCCGTCACTGTGGTCATCCTCTCGTCCACGAGCCGCACCGGGACGGGTGCGATACCGCGTGCGAGTTCCTGTGCGAAAGCGCGGACCTTGACCGCGGCGGGGCCCTCGCCCCCCTTGAGGGAGCGAGGGAGACCGACGACGACCTCGATCGGTTCGTACTCCTCGACCAGCTGCCGCAGACGCCGGTGGGCGGCCGGGACGTCACGTCCCGGCACGGTCTCCACCGGGGTGGCGAGGATCCCGTCGGGGTCGCACGAGGCGACCCCGATCCGGGCGTCCCCGACGTCGACGGCGAGCCGGCGGCCGCGGCGCATGACCCGCTCGCCCTCGCTCACCCGGCGGACTCGGCCACGAGGCGCTCGACGGCGTCGACGGCCTCACCGATGGCGGCCGGGTTCTGGCCACCGCCCTGGGCCACGTCGGGCTTGCCGCCGCCGCCTCCGCCGAGGGTCTTGGCGGCGGCGCGCACCAGGTCACCGGCCTTGAGACCGCGCTCGCGGGCGGCCTCGTTGGTGGCGATGACCGTCAGCGGCCTGCCGTTCACCGTGGTGAAGAGGGCGACCACGACGGCCCGTCCGCCCTGGATGCGGCCGCGCACGTCGAGGACCAGCCTGCGCAGGTCGTCGGCGGTCGTGCCGTCCGGGACCTGTCCGGTGACAAGTGCGATGCCCTGCACGTCCTTGGCGGACCCGGCGAGCCCGGCGGCGGCCTGGAGGACCTTCTCCGCGCGGAACTTCTCGATCTCCTTCTCGGCATCCTTCAGCTTGCCGAGCATGGCCGAGACCTTCTCCGGCAGCTCCTCCGGACGGCCCTTGATCAGCTCCTGGAGCTGGGCGACGACCGTGTGCTCGCGGGCGAGGAAGTTGTAGGCGTCGACACCCACCAGGGCCTCGATACGCCGTACGCCCGAGCCGATCGACGACTCGCCGAGCAGCTTCACCAGGCCGAGCTGGGCGGTGTTGTGCACGTGCGTGCCGCCGCACAGCTCCTTGGAGAAGTCGCCGATGGTGACGACCCGGACGCGCTCGCCGTACTTCTCGCCGAACTCGGCGATGGCGCCCTGCTTCTTGGCCTCGTCGATGCTGAGGATCTCGGCGTGCACGTCCAGGTCGCGGGCGAGCACCTCGTTGATCTTCTGCTCGACGTCGGTCATCACGGCCGTCGGCACGGCGGCCGGGGAGCCGAAGTCGAAGCGGAAGCGGCCGGGCTGGTTCTCGGAGCCGGCCTGGGCGGCCGTCGGGCCGAGGGCGTCGCGCAGGGCCTGGTGGGTGAGGTGCGTGGCCGAGTGGGCGCGGGCGATGGCCGTGCGGCGGCGCACGTCGATGACGGCCTGGGCCCTGGCGCCGACGGTCACCTCGCCGACCTGGACGACGCCCTTGTGGACGTACACCCCGGGGACCGGCTTCTGGCAGTCGCGGACCTCGATCACGGCGCCGGTGTCGATCCTGATGCGGCCGGTGTCGCCGATCTGGCCGCCGCCCTCGGCGTAGAAGGGGGTGCGGTCCAGGACGATCTCGACCTCGTCGCCCTCGGTGGCG
>NZ_JAHKJW010000032.1 GCF_019710745.1 Streptomyces beigongshangae | reverse complement strand
GACCGTGCCCGCGACCGCGGCGCCCAGCCCCTCGGGCCGCGCGGGCGGCACCCCCGTGCGGGCGGCCAGGGTGAGCGCGAGCCGGGCGGCGGCCGCCGACACGACGGCCGCGAGGGCGCCCCGGGTCCAGGAGGCCCCGTACGCCTGGGAGAGCGCCGCCACCTGGGCCAGCAGTACGAAGAGCAGGGTGATGACCCCGAACGGGCCGATGTCCGACTGCTTCATGATGCGCAGCGCGTCCTCGGCGGGCCTGCCGCTGCCGAGGCCGTCGGCGGTGTCGGCGAGGCCGTCGAGGTGGAGGCCGCGGGTCAGGACTGCGGGCACGGCGGCACTCGCCACGGCCGCGAGGAGCGGGCTCGCCCCGCACACCAGCAGGAGCAGGCCCGCCGCGGCGGCGAGGAGACCCACGGCCAGCCCGGCGACGGGCGCGGCCGACATCCCGGAGCGCGCGGCCGTCCGGTCCCAGCGGCGCACCGCGACGGGAAGCACGGTGAGCGTCCCGAAGGCAAAACGCAGCCCGTCGCCCCACGACGCCCCGCGGCCCCCGGACGTCACGGGAGGAGGCTCGGGCGGCGGGGAAGGCACGGACACCACCGCAGACTACCGGCCACCCCGCCCCTCAGGGGCGCGGGGAACCGCGTGAGCAACCCCCACTCGCCCGCACCCATAAGCCGGGCCCGGCTTTCCAGGGGCGCGGGGAACTGCGCGATGAACCGGATCCACCGGATCCACCGGATCCACCGGATCCACCGGATCCACCGGATCCACCGGATCCACCGGATCCACCGGATCAGGCGGACTCCGGCAGCTCCGCCGCCAACGCCGCCGCGGCCTGCACCAACGGCAGCGCGAGCAACGCCCCCGCCCCCTCCCCGACCGTCACCCCGTGGGAGAGCAGCGGTTCGAGCGCCATCCGGTCGAACGCCTTCGCCTGCGCCGGCTCCCCACTGGCCTGCCCGGCCAGCCACCAGTCCGGTGCCCGGAAGGCGACCCGCTGCCCGACCAGCGCACAGGCCGCGGACACGACTCCGTCCAGCACCACCGGCGTCTTGCGCACGGCGCTCTGCAGCAGGAACCCGGTGATCGCGGCGAGATCGGCCCCGCCCACCGTCGCGAGCAACTGCAACTGGTCCCCGAGGACGGGCCGGGCACGACGCAGGGCGTCACGGACCGCCGCGCACTTGCGCATCCAGGCGAGGTCGTCGATGGCCCGCCCCCCGCGCCCGGTCACCACCGACGCGTCGGTCCCGCACAGCGCGGCGACCAGCACCGCCGCCGCGGTCGTCCCGCCGACGCTCACGTCCCCGAGCACGACGAGGTCGGTCCCGGCGTCCGCCTCCTCGTCCGCGACGGCGACCCCCGCCCGGAAGGCGGCCTCCGCCTCCTCCGGGGACAGCGCGTCCTCCACGTCGATCCGCCCGGACCCACGCCGCACCCGGTGCCGTACGACCTCGTCCGGCAGGCTCCCGGGCTCGCAGTCGAGCGCCATGTCCACCACCCGCACGGGCACCCCGAGCCGCCGGGCCAGTACCGCCACGGGGCTGGAGCCGTCCAGCACGGAGCGCACCAGGTCTTCGGCGCTCCCGGCCGGCCGCGCCGACACCCCCAGCCCGGCGACCCCGTGGTCCCCGGCGAACAGCACCACGCGCGGACGCTCGATCGCCCGCACCGGTACGGCCGCCTGCGCGGCCGCCAGCCACTCACCGAGTTCGTCGAGGCGCCCCAGTGCTCCCGGCGGCACGATCTGGCGCTCCCGGCGCGCCTCCGCGTCACGGCGTACGCCGCCGTCGGGGCGCTCGATCAGATCGGTGAAGTCGTCGAGATTAAGCGAGCTCATTCGCCGAACAGTACCGGCAGCGGTCCGGCCGGGATCCTGACGGGCGGTCAGTGCGCCGGACGGGGTCCTCGCGCCGGGGACCGCCCTCCCGTGCCTTCCGGTGCGCGATGAATTGTCATACCGGTTTGTATCGGTTGGTGACGGCTCATATCACCTTCCACAGGTTTCTACACCGTCGGACCGGCAGGAGCAGACAGACCATGCCCCCCACACCCGTCCAGCCCCAGCCCCATCCCCAATCCCAGCCCCAGCCCCAGTGCCAGCCCCAATCCCAGTCCCGGCGCCGCGCCGTGCAACCGGGCGAGCCGACCGTGGGCACCGACCGCCTCCACGAGCCGCGCAGACCCGACTGCCCCTGGTGCGGCTCGGGACGGCTGCGCACCCGGCCGCGCACCCCGGACCTCCTCCGGCACAGACCCGGCACCTCCGTCCTCGACGAGTGCGAGGACTGCGCCCACGCCTTCCGGAACCCCCGCCCGACCACCGAGGGCCTCGCCTTCCGGCACCGGGGCTCCCACGAGAACCAGGACCGGCGCCACCGGGCCGCGGCCCGCGCCATGCTCCCGTTCCCCGAGCCGGAGAGCTGGCTGGACGTCGGCACCGGACACGGCCACTTCCCCGAGGCGGCCAAGGAGCTGTTCACGTACACGTCCTTCGACGGGACCGACCCCACCGCGCGGGTCGAGCGGGCCCGGACCGCGGGCCGGGTGGAGGAGGCGCACCGCGGCCGGCTGCCCGACCTGGCCGGGCGGCTGCGCGCCCGCTACGACGTGGTCAGCATGTTCCACCACCTGGAGCACAGCCCCGACCCCCGCGAGGAACTGCGCGCCGCGCTCGCCGTACTGCGTCCGGGCGGGCACCTGCTCGTCGAGGCCCCGGACCCGGACCGCCCGTTCGGCGCGCTGCTGGGCAAGCGGTGGGTGTCCTGCTGCCGGCCGCAGCACCTGCACCTCATGCCGCTGCGCAACCTGCTCGCCGAACTCGACGCGCTGGGCTGCTCGGTCGTCTCCACCGGCCGCCGCGAACCGCATGTCCCGTACGACCCGACCGGCGCCCTGGCGCCGCTCCTGCGCCGCGCCCGCTTCTCGGACGCGTACCGGATCATCGCCCGCAAGAACCCCCGCGCGGACGCCTGCACGGACGCCCGAGCGACATCCTGCCGCTGACCCGGCCAGTCGTCTCCAACTCTTCTGGCCCTTCCAGCCCTTCCAGCCCTTCCAGCCCTTTCCGGCTCTTCTGGTTCCTTTCGGTCCGGGCTCAGCCCTTCAGGGCGAGTGCCTGCCCCGCCACCACCAGCAGGACGTGCTCGCACTCGGTCGCGAAGGCCGTGTTGAGGCGGCCGAGCTCGTCGCGGTAGCGGCGGCCCGAGGGGGTGGCGGGGACGATGCCGGAGCCGACCTCGTTGGAGACGGCGACCACCGTGCGGCGGGAGGCGCGGACGGCGGCCGTCAGTTCCCCGACGCGCGCCCGCAGCGCGCGTTCACCGCCGCCGGCCCACTCGTCGTCGTCCCACGCGCGCACGGAGTCCATCGCGTCCGTCAGCCACAGGGAGAGGCAGTCGATCAGCACCGGCGGCCCGTCCTCCGCGAGAACCGGTACGAGGTCGCAGGTCTCGGCGGTACGCCAGGAGCCGGGGCGCCGCTCACGGTGCGCGTGCACCCGCGCCGCCCACTCGCCGTCCCCGTTCCGCGTCCCGCCCGTCGCCACGTACAGCACGTCCGGGAAGGACTCCAGCCGCCGCTCCGCCTCCACCGACTTGCCGGAGCGGGCCCCGCCGAGCACCAGTGTGCGGCGCGGCACGTCGGGCACGTCCTCGTACACCCCGACGGTGGACGTCGTGCCGTCCGGCACCGCCCGGGCCCCCGCGGCCGCGAGGCGCCGGCGCAGCTCCCGGCCCGGCGGGACGTCGTGGTCGAGGTGCACCGCGAGGACGTCGGTCGCCGGTCCGACCGCACCCGCCAGCCGCAGCCGGGCCAGCGCGTCGGGCCGCCCGACGACATCGGCGACCACCATGTCGTACGTCCCGCCCGTCTCGTCCGGACCCGCGGGGGCCGCGCCGGGCGGCAGGTAGAGCAGCCGCAGACCGTCCGGGCCGGTGACCGCGTACCCGGTGCCCGGGGCGTCCGTCGCCAGCGCCCGCACCCGGTGGCCCGTCAGCAGCGTCAGCTCCTGCCCGTCCGGCACGCGCCCCGGCTGCGGCAGACCGGCGGGCACCTCCACGGCGGGCCCGTCGTGCGGATGCGAGAGCAGCACCTGCCGCACCCCGCTCAGGGAACGCCCGGCCCGCGCCGCCGCGAAGACCGCGCCGGGCGTCAGGTCGAGGAGCAGCACCCCGTCCACCAGCAGGGCGGTGGCGGCCCGGGAGGCCGCACCGAGCGCCACCGCGCAGACGGCGCACGAACAATCGGGCCGGGGCAGTCCCAGCGGCCCGCCGGTACCAAGCAGAGTCACGTCCACGGAGGTGATTTTTCCGTGCCGGCGCGGCTCGTGCCCGCCAGGGGGTGCACAAGGAGCCACCTCCTCAGGACACCGGACGAGTACCGGACGAGCACCGGACGATTGACGCAGCGCCTAGGCTGACGGCAGTAGCCCGATCTTGCTGGGTATTTCTGGGAGGCTGACATGGCGGCATGGACGTGGCGGTTCGAGAAGGCCGACGGGACGGAAGTCCAGCCGGCGGTCCAGCCCGAGGAGTTCACCACCCAGGGCGACGCGGAGTCCTGGCTCGGCGAGCACTGGAAGGAGCTGGCCGAAGGGGGAGCGGACCAGGTCCGGATCTTCGAGGACGCCACGGAGGTCTACGGCCCGATGAGCCTGCACCCCGAGGAGTCCTAGACCCCCTGCCCGTACGGGTGATGACGTGTGGGACGGGTGAGACGTGCGAGGGGCCGCGGCCGTACGGAGGCCGCGGCCCCGCGCCGTCCGGTCGGGTACGCCGCGTCCTCAGCCGCGTACGCCGCACAGGTGCAGCAGTGCCGCCACCCGGCGGTAGGGGTCCGTCCGCCCGGCCCGCTCCTCGGCGGCCAGCAGGACGTCCACGTCGTCCGGCAGCGCCGCGTCGTCGGCGGCCGTGTCCGTGAAGACCCGCACCCCGTACCAGGCGTGCAGCGGTGCCCCGATCCCGGCCAGCGTGCCGGTGAGGGTGTCGAGCCGGTCGGCGCGGACGTCGAGTCCGAGCCGGTTCCGGTACGCGTCGGTGTCGAACGAGGCCAGCGCTCCCGGCCAGTCGCCGGCCAGCCCCGGCCGCATGGCCAGCGCGTCGGCGTTGCGCACCAGCAGGGACAGCAGCCCGCCGTGGGCCAGCATCCGGGCGAGACCCGCGAGCAGCGCGTCCGGCTCCTCGACGTACATGAGCACGCCGTGGCACAGCACCACGTCGAAGCTGCCGGGCAGGAAGTGGACGCCGGTGTCCCGTCCGTCGCCCTCGACGATCCGTACCCGGCCTCGGATGCCCTCCGGTTCGGCGGAGAGGGACTCACGGGCCACGGAGATCATCGTGGAGTCCTGCTCGATCCCGGTCACCTGGTGCCCGGCCCGGGCCAGCCGCAGGGCCTGCGTGCCCTGGCCCATGCCCACGTCGAGCACGCGCAGCCGCTGCCCCACCGGGAACCGTCCGGCTATCTGCTCGTCGAGCTGCCGGGCCACCAGCTCCTGCCGCACGGCCTCGCGCAGCCCGCCCAGCCCGTTCAGCCAGGCGTCCGCCGCGCCGCCGGTGAAGGATGCCGCGCTCAGGGTCGCTCTCCGCGCTTGACCTGAGGCTTCGGCAGCCGCAGGCGACGCATCTGGAGGCTGCGCATCAGCGCGTAGGCGACGGCGCCGCGCCTGGGCTCGTCCGGGAAGCGCGCGTTCAGCTGCTTCTTCAGGCGGATCGCGATGCCGATGGAGTCGAGCACGATCAGCACGATCACGAAGAGCCACAGCAGCAGCGCCACGTTCTGCAGCTGGGCGACCCGGACCATGCTCAGCACGAGGATGACCACGGCCAGCGGCAGGAAGAACTCGGCGATGCAGAACCGCGAGTCGACGAAGTCCCGCGCCAGCTTGCGCACCGGGCCCTTGTCACGGGCGGGCAGGTAGCGCTCGTCACCGCTCGCCAGCGCCTGGCGCTGCTTCTCCATGTGGGCACGGCGCTCGTCGCGCTGTCGCTTCGCTGCCTCCTTGCGCGACGTCGGCGTATTGGCCACGCTGCGGCGCTGGGACTGGGCCTCGCTGCGCTTGGGCGTGGGCCGACCCTTGGGGGCCTGCGGGTCACGGATCTGAGTGGAGTCGGTCACCGGCGCCTTGTCGGCGTGGGCCTTCTCTTCCTTGGCACGGCTACGGAACACAAAACCCAAGGGTAAGGGGTATGGAGGCATGGACGTCGGCCGACTGGGGAACGATCCGGCAACACCGGTCGTCCGTAAGGGGACAGAGAGGCCCGAAACGGAAGGGCGGTGCGCGGTTCCCGCGACCGACCCCGGGACGGACCTCGGGGAACACCTACTCCCTACGCCGGAGCGAGATCGTCGACAGTCGTCCTTGGGGATGAGCGCATCCGTCCCCGAACAGTGCAGTAATAGATGCAGGGCCCGTACTGTGGGTTCTGTTGCAGTCACTGGAGCCGGAGTCCGTCAGAAGGGGGCGCGCGAAGCCCATGAGCGGTGTCATGAAGCGTATGGGGATGATCTTCCGCGCGAAGGCGAACAAAGCCCTTGACCGGGCCGAGGACCCGCGCGAAACCCTCGACTACTCGTACCAGAAGCAGCTGGAGCTGCTGCAGAAGGTGCGCCGCGGCGTCGCCGACGTGGCGACCTCCCGCAAGCGGCTGGAACTGCAGCTGAACCAGCTCCAGGGCCAGTCCTCCAAGCTGGAGGACCAGGGCCGCAAGGCGCTCGCGCTGGGCCGTGAGGACCTGGCCCGTGAGGCGCTGTCCCGCCGGGCGGCGCTCCAGCAGCAGGTGACGGACCTGGAGACGCAGCACCAGACCCTCCAGGGCGAGGAGGAGAAGCTCACCCTCGCGGCCCAGCGGCTGCAGGCCAAGGTCGACGCCTTCCGCACGAAGAAGGAGACGATCAAGGCGACGTACACCGCCGCCCAGGCCCAGACCCGGATCGCCGAGTCCTTCTCCGGCATCTCGGAGGAGATGGGCGACGTGGGCATGGCCATCCAGCGGGCCGAGGACAAGACCGCGCAGCTCCAGGCGCGGGCCGGCGCCATCGACGAGCTGCTCGCCTCCGGCGCCCTCGACGACCACTCGGGGCTCGCCAAGGACGACATCCAGAGCGAGCTGGACCGGCTCTCCGGTGGTACGGACGTGGAGCTGGAGCTCCAGCGCATGAAGGCCGAGCTGGCCGGCGGCACCTCGTCCCAGCAGGCGATCGAGGGCGGTCAGGACCAGACTCGTTCCCAGCAGCAGCCGCAGGACACCCCGCGCTTCGACAAGCAGTAGCGGCACGGGCCGGGGAGGCCGTCCCACGCCGAGGAGGGCGTCATGATCGTACGGATCATGGGGGAGGGACAGGTGAGGCTGGACGACAGCCACCTCGCCGAGCTGGACGAGCTGGACGACGAGCTCCTCGCGGAGACGAGGTCCGGTGACGAGGAGGGCTTCCGGCGAACGCTGGGGGCGCTGCTCGAAGCGGTACGCCGACTGGGCGTCCCACTCCCGGACGACTCCCTGGAGCCGTCCGAACTGATCCTCCCGTCCCCCGACGCAACACTCCCGGAAGTCCGCAGGATGCTCACGGACGACGGCCTGATCCCGGGCTGAGCCTCTCCTGCCACCAACCGGCTTGAAAGCAGGGGCGCAGCCCCGCGTTTTTCAGGGGCGCGGGGAACTGCGCGCCCAGCCCCCACCGAACCCGCGGCCGAAGCCGGCGAGGAGATTCGGGGCTTGCCCCAGGTTCGAGGGCTTGCCCCCGTGACGCCCCCACAGCCCCGTACCGTAAGGAGACGTGAGCACACTCCAGCGTGCCCGGAACCGCCTCCGCCACCACCCCCTGATCGTCGACGGCGCCCTCGCCGCCGCCGTCCTGGCCTGCATGGTGATCGGTTCGTTCGCCGAGCCGAACGGCCGGCACGGCACGAGCTGGGGCACCCACAACATGCCCGACCCCCTCAGCCTCTTCCTCACCGCGCTCGCCGCGGCCGCCCTCGTCCTGCGCCGCCGCAGCCCCATGAGGGTCCTCGCCGCGACGGGCGCCCTGTCCACGGTCGAGTTCGTCATCGGCGACCCCCGCGCCCCCGTCGCGATGTCCGCCGCCGTCGCCCTCTACACCGTCGCCTCCACCACCGACCGCCCCACCACCTGGCGCGTCGGCCTCCTGACCATGACGGTCCTGACCGCCGTCGCGATGCTCGCCGGCCCCCTGCCCTGGTACGCCCAGGAGAACCTCGGGATCTTCGCCTGGACGGGCATGGCCGCCGCCGCGGGCGACGCGGTCCGCAGCCGCCGCGCCTTCGTGCACGCCATAAGGGAGCGCGCCGAACGCGCCGAACGCACCCGCGAGGAGGAGGCGCGCCGCCGGGTCGCGGAGGAGCGCCTGCGTATCGCCCGCGACCTGCACGACGTCGTCGCCCACCACATCGCCCTCGTCAACGTGCAGGCCGGCGTCGCGGCGCACGTCATGGACAAGCGCCCCGACCAGGCGAAGGAGGCCCTCGCCCACGTACGGGAGGCCAGCCGCTCCGCGCTCAACGAACTCCGCGCCACCGTCGGCCTGCTGAGGCAGTCCGGCGACCCCGAGGCCCCGACCGAGCCGGCGCCGGGCCTGCACCGCCTCGAAGAACTCGTCGGCACCTTCCGCAGCGCGGGCCTGCCCGTCGAGGTGGCCCGCACCGACCAGGGCACGGCCCTCCCCGCCGCCGTCGACCTCGCCGCGTACCGCGTCATCCAGGAAGCCCTCACCAATGTGCGCAAGCACGCGGGCCAGGACGCGAAGGCCGAGGTCAGCGTCGTACGCGTGGGACCGGACGTGGAGATCACCGTCCTGGACGACGGCCCCGGCGACGACACGGCGGCCCGGCGGGAGGAGAGCGGCGGCCACGGACTGCTCGGCATGCGCGAGCGGGTCACCGCGCTCGGCGGCACCTGCACCGCCGGACCCCGCTACGGAGGAGGCTTCCGGGTGCATGCGATCCTGCCGGTCAAGAGTGGCGCCCAGAGCGGCACCCAGAGCGCGGCCCCCGCCCGCACCGGCCCCACGAACACCACGCCCACGAACACCGCCGCCACCCACCCGGCACCCGAGGGGAACCCCGCATGACCATCCGCGTCCTGCTCGCCGACGACCAGGCCCTGCTGCGCAGCGCCTTCCGTGTCCTGGTCGACTCCGAGTCCGACATGGAGGTCGTGGGAGAGGCGTCGGACGGCGCGGAGGCGGTACGGCTGGCCCGCGAGGAACGCGCCGACGTGGTCCTGATGGACATCCGTATGCCCGGCACCGACGGCCTCGCCGCGACCCGGCTCATCAGCGCCGACCCCGCCCTCGCCCAGGTCCGCGTCGTGATGCTGACGACCTTCGAGGTCGACGAGTACGTGGTGCAGTCGCTGCGGGCCGGAGCCTCCGGCTTCCTCGGCAAGGGCTCCGAACCGGACGAACTGCTGAACGCCATCCGCGTCGCGGCCGGCGGCGACGCGCTGCTGTCGCCCGCCGCCACCAAGGGGCTGATCGCGAAGTTCCTCGCGCAGGGCGACGACGACGGCCGGGAACCGGCCCGCTCCGAACGCCTTGCGGCACTCACCGTCCGCGAGCGCGAAGTCCTCGTCCAGGTCGCGGGCGGGCACTCCAACGACGAGATCGCCGAGCGGCTGGAGGTCAGCCCGCTCACGGTGAAGACCCACGTGAACCGGGCCATGGCCAAACTGAGGGCCCGCGACCGGGCCCAGCTCGTGGTGATCGCGTACGAATCCGGACTGGTCCGCCCAAGGGTGGAGTGAGCTGCGCCCGTACGTACTGCGGTCGCGGTATGCGCGGCGTGAGGAACGGGACCTGGGGGCGACGGGAGGGGCCCCGCCCATGGCTCAGAGTGATAGGCGAACGCTCACATGAGCCTCTCGCGCCGCTCCAGCCCCGGGAACCCCCAGCGCCACGTTCCCCGAGCCCCGAGCAACAAGCCCCGAGCAACAAGCCCCGAGCAACAAGTCCCAAGCAACAGAAGAGAGACCTGCCACCCATGTCCTGGCTGTCCCGCTTCAGCCTCGCCCAGCGCGCCCTCATCGGGTTGATGTCGATCATCGCGCTCGTCTTCGGCGCGATAGCGATCCCGCAACTCAAGCAGCAGCTGCTGCCCACCATCGAACTGCCCATGGTGTCGGTCCTGGCGCCGTACCAGGGCGCGTCCCCCGACGTGGTCGAGAAGCAGGTCGTCGAGCCCATCGAGGACAACCTCGAAGCCGTCGACGGGATCTCGGGCGTCACCTCCACGGCCAGCGAGGGCAACGCCCTGCTCATGGTCTCCTTCGACTACGGCAACGACTCCGCCCGGATCGTGGCCGACGTCCAGCAGGCCGTGAACCGCGCCCGCGTCCAGCTCCCGGACGACGTGGACCCGCAGGTGGTCGCCGGTTCCACCGACGACATACCGACCGTCGTCCTCGCCGTCACCTCGGACCGCGACCAGCAGGCCCTCTCGGACCAGCTGGACCGCACCGTCGTCCCCGCGCTGAAGGGCATCGACGGCGTCGGCCAGGTCGCGGTCGACGGCGTCCAGGACCTGGAGGTCGCGGTCACGCCCGACGACGCGAAGCTGGCGAGGGCGGGGCTGACCACGACCGCGCTCGGCCAGGCCCTCCAGGCGGGCGGCGCGACCGTCCCGGCCGGCTCCTTCGACGAGGGCGGCAGCAACCGCACGGTCCAGGTCGGCGGCGGCTTCACCTCCCTGAAGCAGATCGAGGACCTGATGGTCCCGGTCCAGGGCGAGGGCGAGGGCGGCGGAAAGCCCGTACGCCTCGGCTCCGTCGCCACCGTCGAGGAGAAGGCCGCCAGGACGCAGTCCATCACCCGCACCGACGGCAGGCCCAGCCTCGCCGTCTCCGTCACCATGGACCACGACGGCAGCGCGGTCGCGGTCTCCGAAGCGGTCCAGGACAAGCTGCCCGGCCTGCGCAAGGACCTCGGTTCCGGCTCCACCCTGACGGTCGTCAGCGACCAGGGCCCGGCCGTCTCCAAGTCCATCGAGGGCCTGACCACCGAGGGCGCGCTCGGTCTCCTCTTCGCGGTCCTGGTCATCCTGGTCTTCCTGGCGTCGGTCCGTTCGACGCTGGTCACCGCGGTCTCCATCCCGATGTCGGTCGTCCTCGCGCTGATCGTGCTGTGGGTGCGCGGCGAGTCGCTCAACATCCTGACGCTGGGCGCCCTGACCATCGCCATCGGCCGGGTCGTCGACGACTCGATCGTGGTCCTGGAGAACATCAAGCGGCACCTCGGCTACGGCGAGGAGCGCCAGGAGGCGATCCTCAAGGCCGTGCGCGAGGTCGCGGGCGCCGTCACCGCCTCGACGCTCACCACCGTCGCCGTCTTCCTGCCCATCGGCCTGACCGGCGGCATGGTCGGCGAGCTCTTCGGCTCGTTCTCGCTGACGGTGACGGCGGCCCTGCTGGCCTCGCTGCTCGTCTCGCTGACGGTCGTCCCCGTGCTCTCGTACTGGTTCCTGCGCGCCCCCAAGGACGTGCGCGGGGCAGACCAGGAGGAGGCGCGCCGCAAGGCCGAGGAGAAGGAGGCGCGCAGCCGTCTCCAGCGCTTCTACGTCCCGGTGCTGCGCTTCGCGACCCGCCGCCGCCTCACCAGTGTGGCCATCGCGGTGGTGGTGCTCCTCGGCACGTTCGGCATGGCGCCCCTGCTGAAGACGAACTTCTTCGACCAGGGCGACCAGGAGGTCCTCACCGTCAAGCAGGAGCTGAAGCCCGGCACCAGCCTGACGGAGACCGACGCCCAGGCCAAGAAGGTCGAGAAGATGCTCGACGGCGTCAAGGGCGTCGAGGACTACCAGGTCACGATCGGCTCCTCCGGCTTCATGGCCGCGTTCGGCGGGGGCACGGACACCAACCAGGCCTCGTACACCGTCAAGGTGGCCGACTCCGCCTCCTTCGACGACGTCCAGGACGGCATCGAGGAAGGGCTCGGCAAGCTCTCCGGCATCGGTACGACCACGGTCGCGGCCGGTGACGGCTTCGGCAGCCAGGACCTGAGCGTCGTGGTGAAGGCCGCCGACGCGGACGTCCTGCGCGAGGCGGCGGAGAAGGTCCGGGACGAGGTCGCGAAGCTCGACGACGTCACCGACGTCAACAGCGACCTGGCCCAGTCCGTGCCGCGGATCTCGGTCAGGGCCAACGACAAGGCGGCCGCCGCCGGGTTCGACGACAGCACCCTCGGCGCGGCCGTCGGCCAGGCGGTGCGCGGCACCACCAGCGGCAAGGCGATCCTCGACGACACCGAGCGGGACGTCGTCATCAAGTCGGCGAAGCCGGCCGCGACGCTGGCCGAACTGCGCAACCTGAAGCTCGGCGCGGTGGAGCTCGGCGACATCGCCACGGTCAAGCTGGTCGACGGCCCGGTCTCGATGACCCGCATCGACGGCCAGCGCGCGGCCACCATCACGGCGAAGCCGACCGGGGACAACACCGGCGCGGTCAGCACCGAGCTCACGACGAAGCTCGACAAGCTGAAGCTGCCGGCCGGCGCCACGGCCTCCATCGGCGGGGTGTCCGAGGACCAGGACGACGCGTTCGCGTCCCTGGGCCTGGCGATGCTCGCGGCGATCGCGATCGTGTTCATGCTGCTGGTGGCGACCTTCCGGTCGCTGGTCCAGCCGCTGATCCTGCTGGTCTCGATCCCGTTCGCGGCGACGGGCGCGATCGGCCTGCTCGTGGTGACCGGCACCCCGCTGGGCGTGCCGTCGATGATCGGCATGCTGATGCTCATCGGCATCGTCGTCACCAACGCGATCGTGCTGATCGACCTGATCAACCAGTACCGCGCACAGGGTTACGGCGTCGTGGAGGCCGTGCTGGAGGGTGGCAGGCACCGCCTGCGCCCGATCCTGATGACGGCCCTGGCGACGATCTTCGCCCTGATCCCGATGGCCCTCGGCATCACCGGCGAGGGCGGCTTCATCGCCCAGCCGCTGGCGGTGGTCGTGATCGGCGGCCTGATCTCGTCGACGCTGCTGACGCTGCTGCTCGTACCGACGCTGTACGCGATGGTCGAGCTCCGCAAGGAGCGCCGCGCGGAGAAGAAGTCCGCGAAGCGCGAGAAGAAGGCCGAGCCGGAGCCGGTGAGCGTGTGACCGCCTGACGGTGAGCTGGCTTGACCGCTGACCGTGCCCCCGTACGTCCGACGTACGGGGGCACGGTCGTGTCCTTCAGGTCTACAAGGAGTTGACGAACTCGGCCCAGGCGGTGGCTGGGACGACGAGTACGGGGCCGTGGGGGTTCTTGCTGTCGCGCACGGGGACGAGGTGGGGGTAGCCCTCGGCGATCTCGACGCACTCACCTCCGTTGGTGTTGCTGTAACTGCTCTTACGCCAACGGGCAGTGCTCAGCTCGGGGGTGTGTCGCATGGCTTGTGGTCCTCCATCGCCTTCCGGATCAGCTTCACCGACTCAGGCAGCGTGAGAGCGTTGGCGCGCAGTACCTCGTACTGGCGCCGCCGCTTCTTCGCCGCATCCGGGTCCTCGTAGAGGTAACCGGCCTGGCTGCCTTCTTCGTAGGCCACCGTGGAGCCGTTGGGCAGAGTCAGCAGAGTCAGCGCGCTGCCCATCAACGAGTGCGGGCCCGCGCTGAACGGCATGACCTGAACCTTACTGTCCGGAGTGTCCGCCTGGGCGAGCAGCGAAACCAACTGCTCGTACATGCAGGCCGGGCCGCCGACTCGGCGAAGGATCACCGACTCGTCGATGATCGCCCAACGCAACGGCGGTGAGTCCGAGCGCTGCCTTTCCTGCCGGGCCATCCTGGCCGTGACGCGCTCCTCGACCTGTTCCTCGCTCAACTCCTCCTGACAGCGCAGCAACGCCCGGGCGTAGGCATTGGTCTGTAGGAGACCGGGCAAAGCCTGTGCCCCGTACTGGTCGATGACCTCGGCCGTTCCCTCGAAATCCATGTAGCGGCGGTACTGGTCGGGATGGGCCTCCCGCCTGGCCAGTTGGTACAGCCCGTGGAAGTGCTTGTCCGTCCCGAACGCCGCGTCGAGCCGGGACGGCAGGTCGGGCGGCGGCATCAACTCCGCCGTCTCGACCCGCGCGAGCGTGCTCTTGCTGGAGTTCACGACGCCTGCGAGCTGTACGAGTGACAGGCTCGCCTCCTCGCGGTGGCGGCGCTGCTCGGAGCCGAAGTAGTGGCGGGCGGACAGGTACGGGGTCAGGGCCTGTGGCTTGAACACCATCGGTGTCACCTCTCTGTTGTCCCGTTCTCGACGGTGGGACGGGACGCCCCTGTCGAGACCAGGTGGCACATGGTGATGATGGTGGCACAGACGGTGACGATCGGTATCGGGAGTGATGCAAGATGATGCGCGACGGAACGGGTGCTCCACTGCGGTTGCTCCCGTGGACCACTCCGGAGGGCGCCCCGTGCTACCTCAGCACGAACGACTCCCGCAGCCGTCTGTCCCGTATGGCCGACGAGTTGGAGGCGGATCTGCTCGACTCGGCCGAGTTCGTCCTGACGCAGGCGAAACCTCTGCTCACCGAGAAGGGAGTGGGGGAGCGGGAATTGCGCTTCACGGGAGTGCGCCTGGCGGAGGCGCTGGGAGACGCGCTGCGGATCGCCGAGAGCCGGGGTGCGCGGTTGCTGGAGGGGTGAGTGCGGAGTGCGAGGGGCGCCCTTCTGATCGAAGGGCGCCCCTCGCCTGCGTACGAGGCCGGACTACGGCAGTGCGAGCATCCGCTCCAGTGCCAGCTTCGCGAAGTGCTCGGTCTCGTGGTCCACCTCGATGCGGTTGACCAGCTTGCCGTCGGCCAGGGACTCCAGGGTCCAGACCAGGTGCGGCAGGTCGATGCGGTTCATCGTCGAGCAGAAGCAGACCGTCTTGTCGAGGAAGACGATCTCCTTGCCCTCGGGGGCGAAACGGTTCGCCAGGCGGCGGACCAGGTTCAGCTCCGTGCCGATGGCCCACTTGGAGCCGGCCGGGGCTGCCTCCAGCGCCTTGATGATGTACTCCGTCGAGCCCACGTGGTCGGCCGCGGCCACGACCTCGTGCCGGCACTCGGGGTGCACGAGCACGTTCACGCCGGGTATGCGGGCGCGCACGTCCTCCACCGACTCCAGCGAGAAGCGGCCGTGCACCGAGCAGTGCCCCCGCCACAGGATCATCTTCGCGTTCCGCAGCTGCTCGGCGGTCAGGCCGCCGCCCTGCTTGTGCGGGTTGTAGAGGACGCAGTCGTCGAGCGACATCCCGAGGTCGCGCACGGCGGTGTTGCGGCCCAGGTGCTGGTCCGGGAGGAACAGCACCTTTTCGCCCTGCTCGAACGCCCAGTTCAGGGCCTTCTCCGCGTTGGACGACGTGCAGATCGTGCCGCCGTGCCTGCCCGTGAACGCCTTGATGTCCGCGGACGAGTTCATGTACGAGACGGGCACGACCTGCTCGGCCACCCCGGCCTCGGTCAGCACGTCCCAGCACTCGGCGACCTGCTCGGCGGTGGCCATGTCGGCCATCGAGCAGCCGGCGGCCAGGTCGGGCAGGACCACCTTCTGGTCGCCGGAGGTCAGGATGTCCGCCGACTCGGCCATGAAGTGGACACCGCAGAAGACGATGTACTCGGCCTCGGGGCGCGCCGCGGCGTCCCTGGCCAGCTTGAAGGAGTCGCCGGTGACGTCCGCGAACTGGATGACCTCGTCGCGCTGGTAGTGGTGGCCCAGCACGAAGACCTTGTCCCCGAGCTTCTCCTTGGCCGCGCGGGCGCGCTCCACCAGGTCCGGGTCGGACGGCGAGGGCAGGTCACCGGGACACTCGACGCCGCGCTCGCTCCGCGGGTCGGCCTCCCGGCCGAGAAGCAGCAGGGCGAGGGGCGTCGGCTGTACGTCGAGCACCTGGGGCTGGGCGGTGGTCACGACACGCACCCTTTCTGTTCTGCGGCTCGCTTGGACCGGCCGACTGGGACGATCAAGCGGACACGACTTTTCGTCGAAATGACGCTATCTATCATAACCGCTTCACGTCACTTTGACGATGTCCATAACGTCCATGTGACGTGAATCCCGTACGGCCGGGTCGGCGGAGGTTTTCCACAGGCCGTTTTCCGCTTGCAACCGGGTGTGCGAGCATGAAGGGAGAACTCAAAGACTCAACGCCCGGCCCGGAATGAATCCGCGGCCCCGCCGGTTGCAACCGTCGGCAAGCAGTCTCCGTACAACCCGGGAGAGAAGCAGATGTCCGTATCGGACGAGACCACCACCGTGAGCGACGGCATCCTCCTGTCGGACGCCGCCGCGGCCAAGGTCAAGGGCCTGCTGGAGCAGGAGGGCCGTGACGACCTGGCGCTGCGCGTCGCCGTCCAGCCCGGCGGCTGCTCCGGCCTTCGGTACCAGCTCTTCTTCGACGAGCGCTCCCTCGACGGCGACGTCGTCAAGGAGTTCGGTGACGTGAAGGTGGTCACCGACCGCATGAGCGCCCCGTACCTGGGCGGCGCCTCCATCGACTTCGTGGACACCATCGAGAAGCAGGGCTTCACGATCGACAACCCGAACGCGACGGGCTCCTGCGCCTGCGGCGACTCGTTCAACTAGTCCCCGGCCGCACCACCCGGCGACAGTCGCAGAAAGGCGGCGCCCCCTCCGAGGGGGCGCCGCCTTCCGCGTTCCCGCGGCCGTCAGCCGACCGGCTTCGGCAGGTCCTTCTCCGGCGGTACGGCGCGGCCGTCCGGGGCGACCACCTCGCGGTCCCCGAGCGGCTTGCCGAGGTCGACCTTCTCGTGGAAGACCTTGGCGACCATGATGCAGGGCTCCTCCGGCTGCGACGTCTCGGTCACCCGGACCGTCACCGTGCCGCCGGTCTCGTCCACCGAGGCCGAGTAGTCGCTGCACACGCCTCCCGTGAAGCGCACGGACAGCTCCTTCCCGTCCGCGCGGTAGCCCTCGACCCGGACGTCACGCGTCGAGGTCCCCTTGCCCGTCCCGTCGTCACCGCTCCCGCTCGTCCGGGGGCTCGGCCGGACCGTCGGGTCCTGGCTCGGGCCGGGGTCCGGTGCGCTCGGGGCGGCCAGGTACTCCGGGTCCACCGCGGGGTGGGTGACCGTGAAGGCGTCGCCCGCCCCCGAGGGGCGTACCTCGAAGAGCCAGGACGGCACCAGCGCCTGCCGGCCCTCCACGAAGTGCGCGGCCAGACCGAACACCGCCTCCTCGACGACGACCGGCTCGGGCTTCGGCGCCGTGCCCGACGTCTCGCAGGGCGCCCCGCTCGCGCCCTTGTCGGCCTTCCCGCTCCTGTCGTCCTGGTTCTTCAGGGGCGCGGGGCTCGCGCAGCCGCCGATGCCCGCCCGCCCGTCGCCCTTTCCGGACCCGTTCAGCAGGTCGAGCGTCTCCTCGGGGCCGAGGACGGGGTACGTGTCCCCCTTCACCGGTGCCTTCAACTGGCCGCTGCCGCCCGCCACCCGGCCGTCCGGGCCGACCTGGACGCCGGTCGTCCAGCCGTACGTGGGCAGTCCGCCGACCTCCGGCTCCGCGTTCACCACGCGTACGGCGCCCATCAGCTGGCCGGCGTCGAGCTTCGCCCCGTCCTGGCCGACCGCCTTGAGCACCGGCGCCGCCGCCTTCTTCGCGGCGTCCACGCCCACCGGGTCCACCTCGGCACCCCTGGCGCTTTCGTTGCCGTTCCCGCTCGCGTCCCCGCTGCCGCCCGCGCTCCTGTTCGCGCACGTCGTGGTGCCCTTGCAGTTGTCGGTGCCGGGTGCGAAGCGGCTGAACGTCCAGCCGCCGGGCGCCTGTCGGCTCACCCGCAGACCGGACCCGAAGCCGTCCTTCGTGGCGCCGACCTGCCAGGCGTCGCCCACCGCCTTCGGTGTGCCCTCCACCTCCAGCGCCTTCGCGAGCCGCGCCACCTCCGCCGCGGAGACCTGGCCCTTCGCCCGGTACACGGCCGCGGAGGAAGGGCCGTCGGGCAGCTCGCCCCCGGCGCGGTAGACCGCGCCGTTCGGGTCCGGCTCGCCGGGTGCGATGCCGTTCGTACCGGAGGTACCGCTCGCGCCGCTCCCCGTGTAACCGTCGAGGACGAGGGGCGGAGGGGCGCCGTCACCGCCCGGCGCGCCGGAGCGGTCCTCGCCGCCCGAGCCGCCGGAGCCGCCGGAGCCGCCGGACGCGGTGGCGGCGAGGTACGCCCCGCCGCCGCCGACGAGGAGCACCGCCGCCGCCACCGAGGCGACGGCCACCGTCGGACGCCGTCGGCGCGGCCGGTCCTCGTCGGCGGCCGGAGCCGCTCCGTTGTCGGGTCGCTCGGTGTCCACCGCGTCACTCCTTCTGCCGCTCCGTCGTATCCGGCCTCCCCTTCACGGGGGACAGCGGTGGGACGCGACGGGGGAGCGTGCGGTTCCCTTCGCGGGGGAGCGGGTTCGGGAACGCGCTCCCGACGGAGGACACGCGCCCGGCGAGGGATCAGTCGCCGTAGTCGGACATGGCGTCCAGCAGCCGGGCGGAGGCCGGCGGCACGGTCACGCCGTGGATGAGCGCCGGGGAGGTCGGGCGGGCGGTGATCCGGGCAGGCGTCTCCCAGTGCAGGGCCGTACGGGCGCAGTCGCCCCGCAGTTCCGCGAGGCCGAGCGGGGTGTCGCCATGGATCTTGGGGTTCGTCATACGGAACCGTAGGCACCGCAAGCGCGAAGAAAAAAGCCCTACTATCGGGTAGTTCTGGTCGCTTCCCGGTCGAGAACGGCCGGTATCCACGCCTCGACCGGAGAACGACCCGGTAGCGTGAACTGTCAATCCCCCTCCTCGCAGGAGTGTGTCCTAGCCGTGCGTATCGCTGTCTCGGGCTCCATCGCCACCGACCACCTCATGACCTTCCCCGGCCGCTTCGCCGACCAGCTGGTCGCGGATCAGCTGCACACGGTCTCCCTCTCCTTCCTGGTCGACAACCTGGACGTACGCCGGGGCGGCGTAGGTGCGAACATCGCCTTCGGCATGGGCCAGCTCGGCACCTCGCCGATCCTCGTCGGTGCCGCGGGCGCCGACTTCGACGAGTACCGGGCCTGGCTGGACCGGCACGGCGTCGACACCGAGTCCGTCCGGATCTCCGAGGTGCTGCACACCGCGCGCTTCGTCTGCACCACGGACGCCGACCACAACCAGATCGGCTCGTTCTACACCGGGGCCATGAGCGAGGCCCGCCTCATCGAGCTCAAGAAGGTCGCCGACCGCGTGGGCGGACTCGACCTCGTCGTGATCGGCGCCGACGACCCGGAGGGGATGCTGCGGCACACGGAGGAGTGCCGGGCCCGCTCGATCCCCTTCGCGGCCGACTTCTCCCAGCAGATCGCCCGGATGGACGGCGACGAGATCCGGCTGCTCCTCGACGGGGCGGCGTACCTCTTCTCGAACGAGTACGAGAAGGGGCTCATCGAGTCCAAGACCGGCTGGAGCGACGCGGAGATCCTGGCCAGGGTCGGCCACCGGGTCACGACGCTCGGGGCACGGGGCGTGCGCATCGAGAGCGTCGGGGCGGACCCGATCGAGGTCGGTGTCCCGGAGGAGACGGCGAAGATCGACCCGACGGGGGTCGGTGACGCGTTCCGCGCGGGGTTCCTGTCGGGACTGGTGTGGGGCGTCCCGCACGAGCGGGCGGCGCAGGTCGGCTGCATGCTGGCGACGCTCGTCATCGAGACGAAGGGGACGCAGGAGTACCAGCTGCGGCGGTCGCACTTCCTGGACCGGTTCACGAAGGCGTACGGCCACGATGCGGCGGCGGAGGTCCGGGAGCATCTGGCGTAGCCGCTGCCCCTGGGCCTGTACGGCTCGGGTGCTTCTTCACCTGCGGGCGCGCGGGGGCCGATCGCGCAGTTCCCCGCGCCCCCGAGGGTGCCCCGCAGGGGCGCGGGGAAGTGCGCGAGCAGCCACGATGTGCCCGCAGGCGACGATGAACCGAGTCACTCCGGCGCGGAGCGCCTAAGGGCTCGGGGCCCGGCGGACCACGTACGCCGTGCCCCCCTCCACCGCCTCCTCGCCCACGTACTCCTGCCCCCGCATCTCGCACCAGGCAGGGATGTCCAGCCGGGCCGCCTCGTCGTCCGAGAGGACGCGGACCGTGCCGCCCGGGGGCACGTCGTCGATGACCTTGGCGAGTTCGATGACCGGGACCGGGCAGCGCCTGCCGAGGGCGTCCACGACCAGCGCGTCCGGGGCCAGGGCGTCCGGCGCGGGGGAGCCGGCCCGGACCGGCGACGCGTCAACCGTGGGAACGGGCGCCGGAGCGCCCAGCTTCTCGCGGACCGCCGCCACCGCCCGGGGCAGGACCTCCAGGAAGCGGTCCACGTCCTCCGCGGGCGTGCCCGGCGGGAGGGACACCCGGACGTTGCCCTCGCTCAGCACGCCCATGGCCCTCAGTACGTGGCTGGGCGTCAGCGTGCTGCTCGTGCAGGACGATCCGGACGAGACGGAGAACCCCTCGCGGTCCAGCTCGTGCAGCAGTGTCTCCCCATCGACATAGAGACACGAGAAGGTGAGGAGATGGGGGAGCCGGCGTACCGGGTCGCCCACCACCTCCACGTCCGGGACCAGCTCCGGCACCCGCGCGCGGATGCGGTCCGTCAGCTCCCGCAGCCGGATCGACTCGGCCGCGGAGTCGGTTCGTACGGCGCGCAGGGAGGCCGCCGCGGCGACGACGGCCGGGATGTTCTCGAAGCCGGGGGAACGCCCCGACTCCCGCTCGTCCACGGGGCCCTGGGGCGCGTACCGCACCCCCTTGCGCACCACGAGCAGTCCGACGCCCGCCGGTCCGCCCCACTTGTGGGCGCTGCCCGTCAGCAGGGACCAGCCGCCGTCGACCGGTCCCCAGGGCAGGGACTGGGCCGCGTCCACGAGGAGCGGCACGCCCGCCCCGCGGCACAGGTCCGCGACGGCGGCCACCGGCTGCTCGGTCCCCACCTCGTGGTTGGCGGACTGCAGGCAGGCGAGCGCGGTGTCGGGCCGCAGGGCGTCCGCGTAGGCGCCGGGGGAGACCGCACCCGTACGCGACACCGGCACCTCGGACACGGTTCCGCCGTCGCGCCGGTGCGCCTGCGCCGAATGGAGCACCGAAGAGTGTTCGGCCGCTGACACGATCAGGTGGTGTCCGGCGCGATGGCGGCCGGCCAGCGCACCGGCGATCCCGGTGTGCACCGCGCGCGTGCCCGACGAGGTGAACACCAGCTCGTCCGGACGGCAGCCGACCGCCTCGGCGGCGGCCTCGCGGGCGGCGTCCAGGAGGAGCCTGGCCCGCCGCCCCTCCCGGTAGAGGCGGGCCGGGTCCGCCCAGCCCTCGTCCAGCGCGGCCTGGAGGGCCTGGCGGGCCACGGGGTGGAGGGGGGCGGAGGATGCGGCGTCGAAGTAGGACACGCCCCCACGCTAACGCTCCGCTCGGTTGGGGGTGGGGGTGCGGGTGGTGGGGGTGCTTCTTCGTCCGCGGGTGCGTCGTGGCCGGTCGCGCAGTTCCCCGCGCCCCTTCGGGGGCGCCTCCGAAGGGGCGCCACCCGGGGCGGGGCGTGACACGAACTGGCCGTCACATCCGTCGCGGAGCCCCTGGTTCCACCCCTTGGGGGTGAGTGGCGGCGCGTTGGGGACCCTCCCCGCGCGACCCCAAAAAGCGTCCAGTAGGGTTTGGTCCGCATAAACATCCAAACCCCTGCCCGACGCAGGGCGGCGACCTACCAGCGAGAAGGCCGCAGCCGACCGCGCGGGCGAGACTCTCGGGAAGGCGCTACGTGAGTCCCTACGGCTCCGACCTCCCCCACGCCCTGGAGGGCGCGGGCGGTACCCCCATGCCGCGGCGCCCGATGCGGCGGAAGCTGCTGCAGGCACTGATCGCGGGACTGGTCCTGGCGACCGCCACCGGTTGCACCTACGAGGACTTCCCCCGCCTTGGTATGCCCACCCCGACCACTGAAGAGGCTCCCCGGATCCTCTCCCTGTGGCAGGGCTCGTGGGCCGCAGCACTCGCCACGGGCGTGCTGGTCTGGGGCCTGATCCTGTGGAGCGCGTTCTTCCACCGGCGCAGCCGCACCAAGGTCGAGGTTCCCCCGCAGACCCGGTACAACATGCCCATCGAGGCGCTGTACACGGTGGTCCCCCTCATCATCGTCTCGGTGCTGTTCTACTTCACGGCCCGCGACGAGTCGAAGCTCCTCAGCCTCGACAAGAAGCCCGACGTCACGGTCAACGTCGTCGGCTTCCAGTGGAGCTGGGGCTTCAACTACATCGAGAACGTCGACGGCGCGACCGGTGACGCGAAGACGGACAAGAACCTCGACGCGATCCCGCAGCGGTTCAAGGACGACTTCCCGGCGAACGCCGGCGGCGTCTACGACGTCGGCACGCCCGGCACCCGCAACCCGCAGACGAACAACCCGGGTCCGACCCTCTGGCTGCCCAAGGGCAAGACGGTCCGCTTCGTCCTCACCTCGCGTGACGTCATCCACTCCTTCTGGGTGGTGCCGTTCCTCATGAAGCAGGACGTCATCCCGGGTCACACCAACTCGTTCCAGGTGACGCCCAACAAGGAGGGCACCTTCCTGGGCAAGTGCGCCGAGCTGTGCGGCGTCGACCACTCCCGGATGCTCTTCAACGTGAAGGTCGTCTCTCCCGAGCGCTACGAGGCCCACCTCAAGGAGCTCGCCGAGAAGGGCCAGACCGGTTACGTCCCGGCCGGTATCGAGCAGACGGACCACGAGAAGGAACGGGAGTCGAACGTACTGTGAGCATCCTCAACGAACCCCAGGGTGTCGCTGAGACCGAGCACTACCAGAACGAGGTGCCGGTCCGGCGCAAGCAGCCGGGCAACGTGATCGTCAAGTGGCTGACCACCACCGACCACAAGACGATCGGCACGTTGTACCTGGTCACGTCGTTCGCGTTCTTCTGCATCGGCGGCGTCATGGCGCTGTTCATGCGCGCCGAACTGGCCCGTCCCGGCACGCAGATCATGTCGAACGAGCAGTTCAACCAGGCGTTCACGATGCACGGCACGATCATGCTGCTGATGTTCGCGACGCCGCTGTTCGCCGGCTTCACGAACTGGATCATGCCGCTGCAGATCGGCGCGCCCGACGTGGCGTTCCCGCGGCTGAACATGTTCGCCTACTGGCTCTACCTGTTCGGCTCGCTGATCGCGGTCGGTGGCTTCCTCACCCCGCAGGGCGCGGCAGACTTCGGCTGGTTCGCCTACAGCCCGCTGTCGGACGCCGTCCGCTCGCCGGGCATCGGCGCCGACATGTGGATCATGGGTCTGGCCTTCTCCGGCTTCGGCACCATCCTGGGCGCGGTCAACTTCATCACCACCATCATCTGCATGCGCGCGCCGGGCATGACGATGTTCCGCATGCCGATCTTCGTGTGGAACGTGCTGCTCACCGCGGTGCTGGTGCTGCTCGCCTTCCCGGTGCTGGCCGCCGCGCTGTTCGCGCTGGAGGCGGACCGCAAGTTCGGCGCCCACATCTTCGACTCGTCCAACGGCGGGGCGCTGCTGTGGCAACACCTCTTCTGGTTCTTCGGCCATCCAGAGGTGTACATCATCGCGTTGCCGTTCTTCGGCATCATCAGTGAGGTCATCCCGGTCTTCTCCCGCAAGCCGATGTTCGGCTACATGGGCCTGATCGGCGCGACCATCGCCATCGCCGGCCTGTCGGTGACGGTGTGGGCGCACCACATGTACGTCACCGGCGGTGTGCTGCTGCCGTTCTTCTCCTTCATGACGTTCCTCATCGCGGTGCCGACGGGCGTGAAGTTCTTCAACTGGATCGGCACCATGTGGAAGGGGTCCCTGAGTTTCGAGACCCCGATGCTGTGGGCCACCGGCTTCCTGATCACCTTCACCTTCGGTGGTCTGACCGGTGTCATCCTGGCCTCGCCGCCGATGGACTTCCACGTCTCGGACTCGTACTTCGTGGTGGCGCACTTCCACTACGTGGTCTTCGGCACCGTCGTCTTCGCGATGTTCTCCGGCTTCCACTTCTGGTGGCCGAAGTTCACCGGCAAGATGCTCGACGAACGCCTCGGCAAGATCACCTTCTGGACGCTGTTCATCGGCTTCCACGGCACCTTCCTCGTCCAGCACTGGCTGGGCGCCGAGGGCATGCCGCGCCGTTACGCGGACTACCTCGCGGCCGACGGCTTCACCGCGCTGAACACCATCTCCACGATCAGCTCGTTCGTGCTCGGCCTGTCGATCCTGCCCTTCTTCTACAACGTGTGGAAGACGGCCAAGTACGGCAAGAAGGTCGAGGTCGACGACCCGTGGGGCTACGGCCGCTCGCTGGAGTGGGCCACGTCCTGCCCGCCGCCGCGGCACAACTTCATCACGCTGCCGCGGATCCGCTCCGAATCCCCGGCCTTCGACCTGCACCACCCGGAGATCGCCGCCATCGACCAGTTGGAGAACGCCGGTCATGGTGAGAAGGCTCTCGCCGGTGACAAGGAGGCAGGCAAGTGAAGATCCAGGGCAAGATGTTCATCTGGCTCGCCGTCTTCATCCTCGTCATGGCGATCGTCTATGGCGTGTGGTCGAAGGAGCCGGCCGGCACCACGGCGCTCTTCCTGGGCTTCGGCCTGAGCGTCATGATCGGCTACTACCTGTGGTTCACGGCCCGGCGGGTCGACACGGGCGCACAGGACAACAAGGAGGCCGACGTCGCGGACGACGCCGGCGAGATCGGCTTCTTCAGCCCGCACAGCTGGCAGCCGCTCTCCCTCGGCATCGGCGGCGCGCTCGCCTTCATGGGCGTCGTCTTCGGCTGGTGGCTCCTGTGGTTCTCGGCCCCGATCATCATGATCGGCCTGTGGGGCTGGGTCTTCGAGTACTACCGCGGAGAGAACCAGAACCAGTAGCACGCGCCGAACGCACGGAAGCCCGGACATCCCGCAGGGGGTCCGGGCTTCCCCCGTTCGCCGCACCCGCATCCCCCGCACGGCCCAATGGACGCGCCGCGGCGAACAGCCGTTCCTACGCTCGGGACATGAACCACTCAGCTTCCCCCACGAGCACCGGCGCCGGTACGGCGCGCCGGCGCCGCCGCGCCGCCCTCGGCTGCGCGGCACTGACGGCCGTCATAGGCATCGGCGGCACGGCCTGCGGATCCGGCGGCCACCCGCTCTCCGCCGATCCGTACGACGCGGGGCGGGACCTCTCCTTCGGCGCCGCCGTGCGCGACGGCGCGAAGGCCGACCCGGACAAACCCCTGGAGATCGCCGTCGAGGAGTCCGGCGGCCGCATCACCGACGTGACGGCCACGGACACCGCGGGGCGGTACGTCGCCGGTGAACTGTCCGCCGACGGAGAGCGGTGGCACAGCACCGTGCCGCTGGCCGCGGGCGCCCGCTACACGGTCCGCGTGAGCACCGAGGACGAGGACGGCTCGCCGGGCCGCGAGGTCGTCGGCTTCCGGACCGGCACGCCGAGGACCAAGAAGCGGCTCGACGTGGTGTTCGGCCCCGACAAGGGCACGTACGGCGTCGGCCAGCCGGTCACCGCCGAACTCAGTGCCCCGGTCCGGGACGAGGCGGCGCGCGCCGTCGTCGAACGGGCCCTGAAGGTCCGCTCCCGGCCCGCGGTCCGGGGCGCCTGGCACTGGGTGGACGACCGCACGCTGCACTACCGCCCGAAGGAGTACTGGCCCGCCCACGCGACGATCAGGGCCCACAGCGACCTCGCGGGCGTCAAGGTGGCCGAGCGCCTCTGGGGCGGCCGGACCAAGCCCCTGACGCTCACCACGGGTGACCGGATGGAGGCCGTCACGGACGCCGCCGCCCACTCGATGACGGTCCACCGCAACGGCGAGGCCATCAGGACGATCCCCGTCACGACCGGCAAACCGGGCTTCGAGACCCGCAACGGCGTCAAGGTCGTGCTCGGCAAGGAGTACTTCGTACGGATGCGCGGCACCAGCATCGGCATAGCCGAGGGCAGCGCGGACTCCTACGACCTGCCCGTGTACTACGCCACCAGGGTGACCTGGAGCGGCGAGTACGTGCACGCCGCGCCCTGGTCGGCGGGCTCACAGGGCGCGGCCAACGTCAGCCACGGCTGCACCGGCATGAGCACCGCCGACGCGGAGTGGTTCTTCGACACCGTCCGGCCCGGCGACATCGTCGAGGTCGTCAACTCGTACGGCGACACGATGCCCCCGTTCGGCAACGGCTTCGGCGACTGGAACCTCACCTGGAAGAACTGGCGCAAGGGCAGCGCCCTGGTGGCCGGCACCCCGGAGGGCCCGACCCCCGAGGACCGCGTAAGACTGCGCCCGGAACTGGCGTAGGCCGCCGTGAGGACCCCGCAGGGGCCCGAGAGGGGCGCGGGGCTCCATCGATGTGCGGCTCCGCCGCGTGGGCGCGACCAGCCACGGCCGGCCCGCGGTCGCCCCACAACATTCGGCGGGACGGCGCCCAGGCGCTCGCTAGGCGCTCAGGGCCCGCTTCCCACGGAGCAGCCCCGCCAGCGCGGAGGCGAACTCCACAGGATCGACCGGCAGGGTCACCGCCGCCTCGGCCCGGCTCCACGTGGCCAGCCAGGCGTCCTGCGGCCGCCCGATCAGCAGCAGCACCGGCGGGCAGTCGAAGATCTCGTCCTTGATCTGCCGGCAGATCCCCATCCCGCCCGCGGGAGCGGCCTCGCCGTCCAGCACGCACACGTCGATGCCACCGCGATCGAGTTCCGCGACGACCGCGGCGGGGGTCGCGCACTCGACGAACTCCACCTGGGGGACGTCGGCGGCGGGCCTGCGCCCCGTGGCGAGCCGCACCTGCTCGCGGGTGTTGGAGTCGTCGCTGTAGACCAGCACCGTTGCGGTCGGCTGCATTCTTCCTCCGGGACGTCGGCGTCGTAGAGACGGACTGCGATGCGCGGATGCTACCCCCTCGATCACGCGGTCAACAGCGGTTCGGACAGGGCTTCGATGGGCCATACGGGCTGGACACACCCCGCAGACACCCCGAACGGCACCCCCCGGGGTGAGGGCGGGATAAGCGACCGACATAATGTCGGTCGTGGCGACAGCAACGACAGTAGACACCGGGCACGCGCACCCGTCGGTCAATCGACCGAACCTCACCAGCGTCGGAACCATCATCTGGCTGAGTTCCGAGCTGATGTTCTTCGCGGCCCTCTTCGCGATGTACTTCACCCTCCGATCGGTGACCGGTCCAGATCACTGGAAGGAAATGGCGTCCGCCCTGAACTTCCCGTTCTCGGCGACCAACACCACGATCCTGGTGCTCTCCTCGCTCACCTGCCAGCTCGGCGTGTTCGCGGCCGAGCGCGGGGACGTGAAGAAGCTCCGGATGTGGTTCATCGTCACGTTCGTGATGGGTGCGATCTTCATCGGCGGCCAGGTGTACGAGTACACCGAGCTGGTCAAGCACGAGGGCCTGTCGCTCTCGTCGGACCCGTACGGCTCGGTCTTCTACCTGACCACCGGTTTCCACGGCCTGCACGTGACGGGTGGTCTCATCGCCTTCCTGCTGGTCCTCGGGCGCACGTACGCGGCCCGCAGGTTCACGCACGAGCAGGCGACCGCCGCCATTGTCGTGTCCTACTACTGGCACTTCGTCGATGTCGTCTGGATCGGCCTTTTTGCCACGATCTACATGATCAAGTAACCGGGCCCGTTCCCGCGCACACTCCAGAAGCATCGACGCAGAAGATCCTGACACCGGGGTAATCCGTGAAAAAGCTCTCCGCACGACGACGCCATCCGCTGGCGGCGGTCGTCGTCCTACTTCTCGCGCTGGCGGCCACCGGGGGGCTGTACACCGCGTTCGCGCCCGCGGACAAGGCACAGGCCGATACGACCGCCCAGTCCCTCGCCATCGACGAGGGCAAGAAGCTCTACGCCGTGGGCTGCTCGACCTGCCACGGCACCGGCGGTCAGGGCACCTCCGACGGTCCGAGCCTGGCGGGCGTGGGCGCCGCGGCCGTGGACTTCCAGGTCGGCACCGGCCGTATGCCGGCCCAGCAGCCCGGCGCGCAGGTGCCGGACAAGAAGAACATCTACTCGCAGGCCGAGATCGACCAGCTCGCGGCGTTCGTCGCCTCGCTGGGCGCCGGACCCGCGGTGCCGACCAAGGAGCAGTACGACCCCGCGGACGCGGACATCGCCGAGGGCGGCGAGCTCTTCCGCACCAACTGCGCCCAGTGCCACAACTTCACCGGCAAGGGTGGCGCGCTGACCAGGGGCAAGTACGCTCCGTCGCTGGAAGACGTCGACCCGAAGTACATCTACGAGGCCATGCTGCACGGCCCGCAGAACATGCCGTCCTTCCCCGACACCACGCTGACGGAGAAGAACAAGAAGGACATCATCGCGTACCTCGACGAGGTCAACAGCGACGATTCGGAGAGCCCCGGTGGTCTGGAGCTGGGCGGCCTCGGGCCGGTCAGTGAAGGTCTCTTCGGCTGGATCTTCGGTCTCGGCGGGCTGATCGCCGTCGCCGTATGGGTCGCCGCCCGGACCGCAAAGGCCAAGAAGTCATGAGTAGCCAAGACATCCCAGAAGAGAACCTGCCCGCCGAGCGGGCCGCCGACGCGCACGGTGACGTGGCCCTGGCGGACGAGAACCACCCGTTCGCGAACCCCGGTCTGCCGCCGCACGCGCACCGCATCCAGGACATCGACGAGCGGGCCGCCAAGCGCTCCGAGCGCACGGTCGCCCTGCTGTTCACGCTCTCGATGCTGGCCACGATCGGTTTCATCGTGTCCTTCGTGACGATCCCGGCCGACCGGATCGTCTACATCTTCATGCTCGGTCACATCAGCGCCCTGAACTTCGCCCTGGGCATGACGCTCGGTCTGGCGCTGTTCTGCATCGGCGTGGGCGCGGTCCACTGGGCCCGCACCCTGATGTCCGACGTGGAGGTCGCCGACGAGCGCCACCCCATCGAGGCGGCGCCCGAGGTCAAGGCCAAGGTCCTGGCCGACTTCAAGCAGGGCGCCAAGGAATCGGCGCTCGGCCGCCGCAAGCTCATCCGCAACACGATGTTCGGCGCGCTGACCCTGTTCCCGCTGTCCGGCATCGTCCTGCTGCGCGACCTCGGTCCGCTGCCGGAGGACAAGCTGCGGCACACGAGGTGGTCCAAGGGCAAGCTGCTCGTCAACATGAACACCGACGAGCCCCTGCGTCCCTCCGACGTCGCCGTGGGCTCGCTCACCTTCGCCAAGCCCGAGGGCCTGGAGGAGCACGACCACGAGTTCATGAACGAGATCGCCAAGGCGGCCCTGATGATCGTCCGGATCCAGCCGGAGAACATCAAGGACAAGCGCGAGCTCGAGTGGTCCCACGAGGGCATCGTGGCGTACTCGAAGATCTGCACCCACGTCGGCTGCCCGATCTCCCTGTACGAGCAGCAGACGCACCACGTCCTCTGCCCCTGCCACCAGTCCACCTTCGACCTCTCCGACGGTGCCCGAGTGATCTTCGGCCCGGCCGGTCACCCGCTGCCGCAGCTGCGCATCGGTGTGAACGAAGAGGGCTACCTTCAGGCGCTCGGCGACTTCGAAGAGCCCGTCGGTCCTTCATTCTGGGAGCGCGGATGAGCACTACGACCACTCCGAACCCCTCGGGCGCCGACGCGCCGGGGCGTTCCCGCGGGAAGGCACCGGCCGGCGAGCGGGTCGCCGACTGGGCCGACGGCCGCCTGGGGATCTACTCCCTGGCCAAGGCCAACATGCGCAAGATCTTCCCGGACCACTGGTCCTTCATGCTGGGCGAGATCTGCCTCTACAGCTTCCTGATCATCATCCTCACGGGTGTGTATCTGACGCTGTTCTTCCACCCCTCGATGAACGAGATCGAGTACCACGGAAGCTACGTCCCGCTCCAGGGGCAGCTGATGTCGGAGGCGTTCGCCTCCACGCTCGACATCAGCTTCGACGTGCGCGGCGGCCTGCTGATCCGGCAGATCCACCACTGGGCGGCCGTCATCTTCCTGGCCGGCATGTTCGTGCACATGATGCGCGTCTTCTTCACCGGCGCGTTCCGCAAGCCGCGTGAGGTCAACTGGCTGTTCGGCTTCCTGCTGCTCGTCCTGGGCATGTTCACCGGGTTCACCGGCTACTCGCTCCCCGACGACCTGCTCTCCGGCACCGGTGTCCGCTTCACCCAGGGCGCCATCCTGTCGATGCCGATCGTCGGCACGTACATCTCGATGTTCCTGTTCGGCGGGGAGTTCCCGGGCGGCGACTTCGTCGCGCGGTTCTACTCGATCCACATCCTGCTGCTGCCCGGCATCATGCTGGGGCTCGTGGTCGCCCACCTGATCCTGGTCTTCTACCACAAGCACACGCAGTTCGCGGGTCCCGGGAAGACCAACAACAACGTCGTCGGCATGCCGCTGCTGCCGGTCTACATGGCCAAGGCCGGAGGCTTCTTCTTCCTGGTCTTCGGCTTCATCACCATGATCGCCGCGATCGCGTCCATCAACCCGATCTGGGTCCTCGGGCCGTACCGGCCGGACCTGGTGTCCACGGGCGCCCAGCCCGACTGGTACATGGGCTTCGCCGAGGGCCTGGTCCGCGCGATGCCCGGCTGGGAGATCAACTTCTGGGGCCACACGCTGGCCCTCGGTGTGCTCATCCCGCTGGTGATCTTCGGTGTCTTCCTGGCGATCATCGCGCTCTACCCGTTCGTGGAGTCCTGGATCACCGGGGACAAGCGCGAGCACCACATCCTGGACCGGCCGCGCAACGCCCCGACCCGTACGGCCTTCGGTGTCGCCTGGGTCACCGCGTACATGATCATGCTGATCGGCGGTGGCAACGACATCGTCGCCACGCACTTCCACCTGTCGATCAACGCGGTCACCTGGTTCGTCCGGATCGGGTTCTTCGTCGGACCGGTCATCGCGTTCATCGTCACCAAGCGGATCTGCCTCGGCCTCCAGCGCCGGGACAGGGACAAGGTGCTGCACGGCCGCGAGTCGGGCATCATCAAGCGCCTGCCGCACGGTGAGTTCGTCGAGGTGCACGAGCCGCTCAGCCAGGAGGCCATGTACACCCTCACGGCGCACGAGCAGTACAAGCCTGCGGAGATCGGCCCGACGGTCGACGAGAACGGCGTCGAGCGCAAGGTGAAGGGCCCGCAGAAGCTCCGGGCCAAGCTCAGCAAGGCCTACTACGGCGAGGAGAACCAGATCCCGAAGCCGACGGCCGAGGAGTACAAGGAGATCACGAGCGGCCACGGCCACCACTGATCCCCGGACTGTCCGCCACGGCAGGAGCCCCGTCCATTGCATGGACGGGGCTCTTTGCCGTCCCGGGGGCTGGATAGGGTGGAACCCACGCCACGTCCATGTCCACATCCATGGCCGTGTCCACGAAGGCCATGTCCACGAACACGAATGCAGGAGCGGCAGATGAGCGCTGTGACCCCCGCCGGAGGCGACTTCGCGGCGGGCCGTTCCTGGCCCGCCCTGCTGAACGGCCTGCTGGGGAGGCGCGACCTGAGCGCCGACGACACGGCCTGGGCGATGGACCTGATCATGCGGGGCGAGGCGACCGACGCCCAGATCGCCGGGTTCGCGGTCGCCCTGCGCGCCAAGGGCGAGACCGTCGAGGAGATCTCCGGCCTGGTCCGCACGATGTACGCGCACGCCAACGTCATCGAGGTGCCGGGGGAGACCGTCGACATCGTCGGCACGGGCGGGGACGGGGCGAAGACCGTCAACATCTCCACGATGTCGGCCGTCGTCGTCGCCGGTACGGGAGCCAAGGTCGTCAAGCACGGCAACCGCGCGGCGTCCTCCGCGTCCGGTGCCTCGGACGTGCTCGAAAAACTCGGCGTCAACCTGGAACTGACGCCGCGGCGGGTGGCCGAGGTGGCCGACGAGGCCGGGATCACCTTCTGCTTCGCGGTGAAGTTCCACCCGGCGCTGCGCCACGTGGCGGCGGCGCGGGGGCAGCTGGGCATCCGGACGACGTTCAACTTCCTCGGTCCGCTCACCAACCCGGCGCGGGTGCGGGCACAGGCGGTCGGGGTGGCGCACGCGCCCATGGCGCCCATCGTGGCCGGGGTGCTGGCCGAGCGCGGCAACTCCTCGCTCGTCTTCCGCGGCGACGACGGCCTCGACGAGCTGACCACCACGTCCACGTCCCGGGTGTGGGTCGTACGGGACGGGACGGTGCGCGAGGAGACCTTCGACCCGCGGGACGTGGGCATCGAGCTGGTGCCGGTGGAGGCGCTGCGGGGGGCCGACGCCTCGTACAACGCGGAGGTCGCGCGGCGGCTGCTGGGCGGGGAGAAGGGGCCCGTGCGGGACGCGGTGCTGCTCAACTCGGCGGCGGCGCTGGTGGCCCTGTCGCCCGGTTCCGCTCCGCTGGCGGACCAGATCCGGGCGGGGATGGATCGTGCCGCGGAGGCGATCGACTCGGGGGCGGCGCTGAAGGTGCTTGAGCGGTGGGTGGCCGCGACCAACGCGTAGCCGCCGGCCGCGTGGGGTCGGGTGCGGGTGGGTGGGGGCTGGTCGCGCAGTTCCCCGCGCCCCTGGGTGGTGACGGGCACCCGTGCTGTCCCGTCATGCGGACACCGGGGTTGCGGTCGGGTGATCGTATGGCAAGATGCTGACAGGTCATGAGTGACAGTCATGAGGCCCCGGCCGACTGTCCGGCAACCCTCCGTCCGTGGCGGGGTGCCCCGGGTGAAGACCAGGTCGTGGGCAGTGAGGCCCACGGCAAGCGCGGACCCCTCGCCGCTCCTTGAGCGGGGACACCAGGGGTCCTGGTCGTTCGAGGGAGCCTTTCATGAGCAAGCGAATGCGATAGGGCGCCGAGCCCCGCCTCCGCGTACCCCTTTCACCGTTCACCCCTTCCTGTGCCGAGCCCTGTCCGCCGCACAGTGGCTCCGCCTGCCCCACGGGAGTTCGCCATGTCTGTCTCCACCGCTGCCGCCGACCGGTCCGCCCCCTGTGCCGCCGACCTCCCCGGGCCCCTGCCCGTGCTCGGCCGGGACGTCACCGTCCCGCTCGTGACCGGCGGCGAGGTCACCTACGCCGCGCTCGACTACGCGGCCAGCGCCCCCGCCCTGCAGCGCGTCTGGGACGACGTGGCCGCGTACGCCCCGTACTACGGGAGCGTGCACCGCGGCGCCGGCTACCTGTCCCAGCTCTCCACCGACCTCTTCGAGAACGCCCGCGCGACCGTCGCGGAGTTCCTCGACTGCCGCGGTGGCGACGAGGTCGTCTTCACCCGCTCCACCACCGACTCGCTCAACCTCCTCGCCGCCGCCCTGCCCGCCGGCTGCCAGGTCTTCGTCTTCGAGACCGAGCACCACGCGTCGCTGCTGCCGTGGCGGGACGCCCGCGTCACGTACCTCGACGCCCCGCGCACCCCGGGCGAGGCCGTCGCCACCCTGGAGCGGGCGCTCGCCGCACGCGACCCGTACGGACCGGCCCTCGTGTGCGTCACGGGCGCCTCGAACGTCACCGGCGAGCTGTGGCCCGTACGGGAACTGGCCGCCGCCGCCCACGCGCACGGCGCCCGGATCGTGCTCGACGCCGCCCAGCTCGCGCCCCACCACCCCGTCTCCGTACGGGAACTGGACGTGGACTGGGTCGCGTTCTCCGGGCACAAGCTCTACGCGCCGTTCGGCTCCGGCGTGCTCGCGGGACGCTCCGACTGGCTGCGCGAGGCGGACCCGTACCTCGCCGGCGGGGGCGCCTCGCGGAAGGTGTCGCGGCGCGCGGACGGCGGGGTCGACGTCGAGTGGCACGAGAGCGCGGCCCGGCACGAGGCCGGCTCGCCCAACGTCATCGGCGCCTACTCCATCGCCTCCGCCTGCAAGGCGCTCACCGAGGCCGGGTTCGACACGCTGGTCGCCCGCGAGCAGCACCTCGTCGACACCGTCCGCCGGGGCCTCGCCGAGGTGCCGCAGGTCCGCGTGCTCTCGCTCTTCGGCGACGACGCGCCGCGCGTCGGCGTGATCTCCTTCGTCGTCGAGGGCTGGAACAGCTCGCACTTCGCCGCCGCGCTCTCCGCGGAGTACGGCATCGGTGTCCGCGACGGCCTCTTCTGCGCCCATCCGCTCCTGCGTACGCTCCTGGGCAGCGACCCGCAGGCGCAGGGCGAGTGCGGCGCCCCCGAGGCCGCGCCCGGCGAGAAGTCCCTGAACGCCGTCCGCGTCAGCTTCGGTGCGGGCACCCCCGACGAGCACGTGGAGCGGTTCCTGCGGGCGGTGAAGGAGCTCGTCACGGACGGCGCCCGCTGGAACTACCGCACGGAGGACGGGCGGTGCGTCCCCGACGCCGGCACGGAGAGCGGCGCGGACACCCGCGGGGGAACCGGCCCGGCCGTCTGAGGCCGGGGCCCGGCGGGCAGCCGGGCGCCGAGGAGGACCATCCGCAGCGCCCGCTCCGTCGCGTCCGTGAGCAGTTCGCCGGCGCGCAGGAACGCCTCGGCCGGTGCCATCGGGGCGGGCAGGATCCCGCTGAAGGCGTCCACGCCGGGCACGGTGTGCGCGCCCTCGCCGAGGGTGCCCGCC
The DNA here is from genome assembly GCF_019710745.1 of Streptomyces beigongshangae. Taxonomy (GTDB): domain Bacteria; phylum Actinomycetota; class Actinomycetes; order Streptomycetales; family Streptomycetaceae; genus Streptomyces; species Streptomyces beigongshangae. The sequence continues at coordinate 57,086 of NZ_JAHKJW010000032.1, read as the reverse complement.
AGGGCCAGCACCGGGCGCCCGTACAGCTTGGCCCGCCGGGCCACCTCCGCCGGGACCTTGCCCCGCGGGGTCTGGTGGTCCAGGGCGCCCTCGGCGGTCAGGACCAGGTCGGCGCGGGCCAGCCGGGCGTCCAGGTCGAGATGGTCGAGGAGCACCTCGAAGCGGGGGAGGAGGCGGGCGCCGAGCGCGGCGAGACCCGCCCCCAGACCGCCGGAGGCGCCCGTGCCCGGGCCGCCGTACAGGTCGCCGGTGACCGCCAGGTCCCGGGTCAGGACGCGCGCCCAGTTCTCCAGGCCGTCCGCGAGCCGCTCGACCTGCGCGGGCGTCGCCCCCTTCTGCGGGCCGAAGACCCGGGCCACGCCCAGCTCGCCGCAGAGCACGTTGTACGGGTTGCAGGCGACCAGCAGTTCCACGTCCGCGAGCCGGGGGTCGAGGCCCGTCGGGTCGACACGGCTCAGGCGCACCAGCTCGGCGCCGCCGCGCGGGAGTTCGAAGCCGTCCGCGTCGAGCAGCCGGGCGCCGAGGGCCTGCAGCGCGCCGGCGCCCCCGTCCGACGTACCGGAGTCGCCGCAGCCGACCAGGATCCGGCGCACCCCCGTGTCGAGGGCGGCGGAGATCAGCTCGCCGACGCCGTACGTGGTGGTGGCACCCGGGTCGCGCAGCCCGTGCGGGACCAGGGAGAGCCCGGCCACGGCCGCCATCTCCACCACCGCCGTGCCGCCCGTGCCGAGCAGCGCGAAGTGGGTCCCCACGGGCTCGCCCAGCGGGCCGGTGGCGGGCAGGGCGACCAGCCGGCCGCCGGTGGCCGCGGCCAGGGTGCGGGCGGTGCCCTCGCCGCCGTCCACCAGCGGGACGAGGTCGATCTCGGCGTCCGGGACGACACGGAGCACGCCCGCCGCGATGGCGTCGGCCGCGGCCCGGGCGGACAGGGACTCCTTGAAGCCGCTGGGGGCGACGGTGAAACGGGTCAGCATGGGCGGGCTCCTTCAGAGCTTCGGTGGTGCGGGGTTGTGGCGTCGTGGGCGGTGCGGGGGAGGGCCGCGGGGCCTCAGGGCTCCAGGACGGGGACGCCGAGCAGCGGCCACACGGCGAGGGCGAAGAGCAGGACGAGGGCGGCCGTCAGGGGGGCCAGGACCGCGGACACGCGCAGCAGGTCGCGCGGGGTGTACGTCGGCGTGCCCGGCAGGTCGGCGAAGAGCGTGACCGGCTTGGCCGAGGCCGGCAGCGTGTGGCAGAAGCCGGCCGCCGCGGTGGACGCCAGCGCGGCCGCGACCGGGTTGACGCCCGCGCCCACGGCGGCCGCGACGACCAGCGGCACCAGGACGGACGAGCGGGCCGAGCGGGACTGGAGCACGAGGTGGGCCGCCGTGCTCACCACCACGACCACGGTGAGGAAGAGCCACGGGCCGATGTCCGCCGGCAGACCGGACACCAGCCACTTCGCCGCCCCCGAGTCCGCGAGCGCGACCCCCATCGCCATCGTCGCGGCCATGAAGAGGAGCAGCGACCAGGGCACGGTCCGCAGGGCGTCCTTGAGCCGGACCGTCCCGAGGGCGGGCGAGGCCGCGACGACCGCGCCGATCAGGGCGACGACCGCGGGCGGCACCTGGTGCAGCGGCTCGCTGCACCACAGCGCGACCACCGTGGCGAGCAGCAGCGCGCAGCGGGACTCGGCCGGCGACCAGGGGCCGGTGACCGGCTGCTCGCTGTGCCGCTGGATGTCGGCGGCCGTGATCCGTACGGGGGCGCGGCGGTCCACCCGCCGGGTGGTCGTCAGCAGCACGGCCTCGGCCGCCAGGTGGGAGGACGCCACGGCCAGCGGCAGTCCGAGCAGCAGCCACTGCGTGAAGTCGACACGCTCCCCGGTCGTCTCCCACAGCACCGACACCGTGATCAGATGCGCGCCCGCGCCGATCAGGGTCGCCACCGCCGACAGGAGGATCACGGTCGGGAAGAGCAGCGCCAGCATCACGACCAGCCGTCTCCGGTCGGCGAGCACCTTGGCGAGCGCGAGGAACACCGGCAGGGCCAGCGCGGCCCGGCCGGAGGTGGCGGGTACCGCGAACGCCGTGACGACGAGCGCCGCGGTGGTCAGGTGCACCAATTGGCGCACACTGCGCGCCCCGCTCACCAGGAACGCCGCCGCCCGTCCCGCGAGCCCGGTCCGGGTCACGGCGGCGGCGAGCACGAAGGCGCAGATCAGCAGCCACACCGTCGGGTCGCCGAGCGTGCCGAAGAGCGTGTCGCTGCTGATCACGCCGGTCACCGTGAGCGCGAGTCCCGCGCCCAGGGCGATGTACGTGTCGTCGATCGGCGTACCGATCCACGCGCAGGTCGCCAGCGCGAAGACGGCGAGGGTCAGCCGTGCGTCACCGCCGAGTCCGGGGAAGTTCCCGGGCACGGCCAGCAGGGCGCACAGGCTCAGGGCCACACAGAGGGCGGCGGCTCGGCGGAGGTTCAGGCTCACGACACCCACGGTCCAGCCGGGCGGTGAGCCCTGGATGAGCCCCGCATGAAGGAAACTTCACCCCCGCGCCCCTCAGGCCGGGAGCCGGTACCCCATCCCCCGCACGGTCTCCACCCGCTCCGCCCCCAGCTTCTTCCGCAGCGCCCGTACGTACACGTCGACGATGTTGGAGCCGGGGTCGAAGTCGTACCCCCACACGTGCGACAGGATCTGCTCCCGCGACAGCACCTGCCCGGGATGCCGCAGGAACAGCTCCAGCAGCACGAACTCACGGGCCGTGAGGTCGACCGACCGCTCACCCGCCCGCGCCCGCCGCGTCCGCAGGTCGAGGGTGAGGTCGCCGCCGCGCAACACGGTGACCTCGGGTGCCCGCGCCGCCGTGCGCAGCCGCAGCCGCACCCGCGCGAGGAGCTCCTCGAAGCGGAACGGCTTGGTCATCCAGTCGTCGGCGCCGCCCTCCAGGCCGGCCACCGTGTCGCGTACGGAGTCCCGGGCGGTCAGCACGATCACCGGGACGGTGACCCGGGCCTCGCGCAGTTCGCGCAGCACGGTGAAGCCGTCCCGCCCGGGCAGCCCGATGTCGAGGACCACCAGGTCGAAGCCGCCCGTCAGCGCGTACTGGTGGGCCGCGTCGCCGTCGCCCACGACGGTCGTGGTGAAACCGCCCGCGCGCAGCCCCTTCTCCACGAAGGAGGCGATGCGCTCCTCGTCCTCGACGATCAGGATCCGTTTCACGTGTGCCGTCCCGTCATGTGCGTTCCTCTTCCGGACCGGTTCCCGGACCGCCTTCCAGGTCGGCTTCCGGGCCGGCCTCCAGGTCGGTCTCCAGCGCGAGTTCCAGTGTGAACAGGAGGGCGAAGGTGGCCCCGCCGCCCTCGGTCTCCCGCAGCAGGACCCGGCCGCCGCGGTGCCCCTCCGCGATGGCCCGCACGATCGACAGGCCGAGGCCCGCGCCGCTGCCCCGGGTGCCGCGCCGGGCGGTGCCGCGGCGGAAGCGCTCGAAGATGACCTCGGTGTCCTGCGGCTGCACCCCGGGACCCGAGTCGGACACGTACAGCTCGACGCGCGCCCCGGAGACGGACGGACCGGAGACCGACGGACCGCTGCCGGACGGGCCGCTGCCCGACGGACCGGCGCCGGACGGGCCGAGGACGCGCGAGCCGATGCGGATCGTCTGGCCGGGGACGGTGTGCTGCACGGCGTTCTGCGCGAGCTGCACCATCGCCTGGGTGATGCGCTGCGGGTCCAGCCGGGCCCCGCCCTCGGCGACCTCGGCCAGCTCCCACCGGCGGTCGCCGAGCGTACGGGCCTTGACGAAGACGTCGGCGGTGAGCTCCGCGAGCTGGACCGGCTCCGGGGTGACGAAATCGGGCCGCTCGGCCTTGGCGAGGAGCAGCAGGTCCTCCACGATGCGGCTCATCCGGTCGAGCTCGTCGGTGACCAGGCGGACCGTCTCCTCGCGCTCCGCCGGATCGTCGCCCATGAGTTCGAGGTGGCCGCGCACGATGGTGATGGGGGTGCGCAGCTCGTGGCCCGCGTCGTCGACGAACTCCCGCTGGGCGGCGAAGGCGCGCTCCAGCCGGTCCAGCATCGCGTTGAACGTGTCGGCCAGCGCCGCTATGTCGTCGTGGCCGCGGACCGGGATGCGCCGGGTGAGGTCCTGCCCGGTGAGCTGCGCGGCGGCGGTGCGCACCAGCCGTACGGGCTTCAGGATGCGGCCGGCCACCACCCAGCCGATCCCCGTCGTCATCAGCAGCGCCACACCGCAGATGGCGAGCAGGATGCGGAACACCTCGTCGGCGCGGTCCTGCTCGCGCTCCGGATGGAACGCGACGACGAAGGCGGCCTCCGGCTCCCCGCCGGGGCCGACGACGGAGACCTTGGCCCACCGGACGTCCCCGGCGGGGCGGTGCAGCGTACCGGTGGAGGCGGTGGACCCGAAGATCTGGCGCCGGCCCGCCGGATCCCGGTGCAGCGGCAGCTCCACGGGGATCTCGCGGTCCTGGACGATCTTCGCGGGGGCCGACCCCGCGGGACCCGCGAGCAGGCCGAGGAGCTCCTCGTCGGGGTCGGCGTACTGCCGCTCCAGGAAGACGCGCAGCAGCCGTCCGGCGTCGCCGAACGGCTGTCCGGTCGCGGGGTCCACCCCCCGCTCCTCGAAGTGCGCGAACTCACCGGTCTCCTGGGCGAGCAGGCCGTCGATCCGGGAGTCGACGTCCCGCAGGAGGATGGAGCGGGTGGTCGTGGCCACGGCGGAGAAGGCCACGGTCATCACGAGCAGCAGCCAGAGCAGGATGCGGACCCGGGCCGAGACCCGCCGCCGTACCCGGTCGGGGCCGGACACGGGGGCCGGTGCGGGCTCAGCCGTCGTCCTCCGGCCCGTCGTCCCCGGGTCCGTCGTCGTCCCGTGCGTCGTCCCCCGGTCCGTCGTCATCGTCGTCGTCGCTCACCGGGGGTCGTGACACGACCTGGTCACTGGGGGTCGTTGTCGGGGTCGGGGTGGGGGTCGCGGCCGGTTTCGTGGCGGTGGGCGTCACCGGGGGCGACCCGCTGCCCAGCTCCACCTTGGGCGGCACCTTCGGGGACTCCGGACTGTCGGTGAGGGCGTAACTGGTGGCGGCGATCCCCAGGGGGATCACCACGACGGCGGCGAGGGCCGCGATCCGATGGGAGAAGACCATGGCCCGATCCTGCGCCCGCCACCGGGCCCCCGGGATGAGCGCACGATGAAGAACTCTTCATCCGAAGGCGCCCGGGCGGGCAGCGCCCCGAAGGGACGCGGGGAACTGCGCGACAAGCCACGACGCACCCGCACCCGGCAGTGCACCCGGATTCCCCCGGCCCCCGGCGGGCTAGTTGTCGAGACCGATCGCGAAAGCCGCCTCCAGGTCGTGCTGCGAGTACGTACGGAACGCCACGTGCGTGTCCGTGCCCTCCACACCCGGGATCTTGCTGATCCTCCCGGGGATGACGTCGGCCAGGTCGTCGTGGGCCGTCACCCGGACCATGGCGATCAGGTCGTACGTCCCCGTCACGGAGAAGACCTCGCTGACGCTGTCCAGCGCCGCGATCGACTCGGCGATCTCGGGAATCCGGTCCACGCTGGTCTTGATGAGCACGATCGCGGTGATCACGGCTGGTTTTCTCCCTCGGTGGCCGTCGCTGGGGATTTCACTCTAGCCGGACGCCCGTACCGCACCCACGCGTGGAGGAACCCGGCGGAGAAGCCCAGCAGGTGCGCCAGATAGGCGACCCCGGGGCCCTGCGTCGCGCGCGCCGCGGCCAGCCACTGCAGGGACACCCAGAACGGCAGCACCACCCAGGCGGGGAACCGCAGCGGCAGGAAGAAGAGGAACGGGAAGAGACTGGTCACCCGGGCGGTGGGGAAGAGGTAGAGGAACGCTCCCAGGACCGCGGAGATCGCTCCGGACGCGCCGACGAGGGTCTGTGCCGAGTCGGCGTGGGCGCCCGCGTAGCCGAGCAGGGCGACATAGCCGCAGCCCACGTAGAAGAGGGCGAACCGGAAGTGGCCCATCCGTTCCTCGACCATCGCGCCGAAGACGTAGAGGAAGAGCATGTTGCCCAGGAGATGCAGCCAGCTGCCGTGCACGAAGAGCGCGGTGGCCGGGGCGGCGACGGCCCGCGGCGTGCCCCGGAACAGCTCGACGGGCACCACGCCCCACTGTTCGAAGTAGGCCCGCTGCGCGGAGAGGAGCTCGTCACCGATGCCGTACGAAGGGCTGAGCCCCGAGGCCGGGCCGGTCAGGAAGACCAGGCAGCACAGCGCGATCAGTCCGTGGGCCACCGGCGCGGGGTGGCCGCGGAGCGCCCTGCCGAGGGCCGTACTCCAGGTGCCGGTCATGTGCAGAGCATGACGTAACGGGACCTATCCGTGCAGAGCGCCCCGCCGCCGTCGGTGGACGGGCGTCGAGTACCCGCCAGGCCGTAGGGTTACGAGCCACACGTTCCGGGGACGCCGGGGCGGCACCGAGACTCAGGAAAGAGAGCGACTGCCACGATGACGGTTCCCCTCCCGACCGCCCGGACCCGGTGGCGCTGCACGCTCTGCGGCAACCTCACGCGCTTCGACGTGACGCGCTCGTCGAAGGTCGTCGAGTACGTGCATCTGGATCTGGCCGGGGAACCCGAGGTCGAGGAGCGCGAGGTGGTCAGTGAGACCATCGAGTCCGTGCGGTGCCGCTGGTGCAACGCGGTGGATCAGGTGGAACTGGTGGACAGGCCGGGCGCCGGCTCCTGACGGGAGCGGGCCCGCACGACGATGGGGTGAGGGATGGCCGGGACCACGGGCGGGGAGCCGGACGACGGCGACGCCGAGGTGCTCGACCGGCCGCTGCCCGACGGCGTGCGCCGCCGGGTCGTGCAGATCGTCTCGGACGGTTTCGGCGGGCTGACCGTGTCCGAACTGCCCGTCCAGCTGCGGCAGTACGCCCGGTTCACCCCCAGCCGCCGCGCCAAGTTCGCGGGTACGGCGATGGCGGCGGCCATGGAGACCGACCCGCTCTTCCGGCAGCGCATCGCCGAGAAGCTCAGGGAGGCGCAGTCCGAGCTGGCGGACGCTCTCGCCTCGGGCTCGCCGCCCCCGGCCGCGGACCCGCTGGACGTCGCGGCCGCGGCCTATGTGCTGCGGCCCACGGGCTGGGTGAAGCTGGTGACCGCCGCGGGCGAGGAGGCCCTGCGCGCGGACGCCGAGCGCGCCGACGAGGAGAGCCGCGCCGAGCTGGAGCGGCTGCGCGGGGAACTCGCCGCGGCCCGTGACCAGACCCGCGCCGAGACGGAGCGGCTGCGCACCGAGCTGGACGCGGCGCGGAAGGAAGCCGAATCGCTTCACCGCAAGCTGCGCGGCGCCCTCAGCGACGTCAAGCGCGGCGAGGCGGCCCTGCGCAAGCTGCGGGCCGAGCTGGAGGGCGTGCGCGGCGAGGGACAGGCCCAGGTGTCGGCCGCGGAGAGCGAGAGCCGGCGGCTCAAGCAGCGGCTCGGCGAGGTCGAGGCGTCCCTGGAGGCGACCCGCCGCGCGGTCCGGGAGGGGCGCAGCGTCGAGGACATGCGCGTACGGCTGCTCCTGGACACCGTGCTCGACGCGGCCCAGGGACTGCGGCGCGAACTCGCCCTGCCGCCGGTGTCGGTACGGCCCGCGGAGACCGTCGACGCGGTCGAACCGGGACGTATGACGCCGAAGGACATCGCGGCCCGGGCGCTGTCCGAGCACGACCCCGCCATCCTCGACCAGTTGCTCGCGCTGCCGCAGGCGCACCTGGTCGTCGACGGCTACAACGTCACCAAGACCGGTTATCCGCAGATGCCGCTGGAGAAGCAGCGGCTGCGGCTCCTGGGCCAGCTCTCCCAGCTCGCCGCGCAGACGGGCGCCGAGGTCACCTGTGTCTTCGACGGGGCCGAACTGGCCGCCCCGGTGCTGCTCGCACCGCCGCGCGGGGTGCGGGTGCTGTTCTCCAAGCCCGGCGTCACCGCGGACGAGCTGATCCGCCAGCTGGTGCGCGCGGAACCGCCGGGCCGGCCCGTCATCGTCGCCTCCACCGACCGCGAGGTGGCCGACGGCGTGGCCGCCGCGGGCGCCCGGCCGGTGGCCTCCGCGGTCCTGCTCAAGCGTTTCTCGCGGGGTTGAGACCCGCCCGTTCCGGGAACTCCGGCCCCTGTCGGGCTGAAGCCGCCCTTCCGCCCCGTAAGTCACATACATGCCGTACGCCCCATCCGTGACGCATGACCGGTGTGCCCGGGTAAGTGGAATCTTCACGTGACGTAACGTCAACCAAGTGTCACCGCACGTCAATCGAGCGCAAATAATGCCGCTGGTGAGCGAGATTTTTCCGAGGAGGATTTGAACTGATCACAGGGTCATCACTAGGGTCAGGCGTCGAACCTCCGCTCGGGTGATCACTTATCGGGAGTGACGGTGGAGGGACACCGCCAACCGGCGTCTTCGGTGGGCGGCTGAGGTAATGAAGGAGCTCGCCTCCGTGGCGTCCCACCGTCGACCGAAGCAGCCGAGCCGCACCCGCGTGACCGTGCTCACCACCGCTGCCGCGGCAGCCGTCGCCCTCAGCTCTCAGGCGGCCAACGCCGCCCCCGGCGAGAAGCCCAGCAAGGACGAGGTCAAGGCCAAGGTCGACGCGCTCTACGAGCAGTCGGCGCTCGCCACGGACAGGGCCAACGGGGCCGAGGAGAAGCAGGAGAAGCTGGAGAAGGAGATCGACACCCTCCAGGACCAGGTCGCCCGCGGCCAGGACGATCTCAACTCCATGCGCGAGGGCCTCGGCCTGATGGCCAGCTCCCAGTACCGGACGGGTGCCATCGACCCCTCCGTGCAGCTCTTCCTCTCCTCCGACCCGGACGACTACCTCGACAAGGCGTCCACCATCGACCAGCTCAGCGCGCAGCAGGTCGAGGCGCTCAAGAAGGTCCAGGACAAGCAGCGCGTCCTCGCCCAGCAGCGCCAGGAGGCGGCCGGCAAGCTCAAGGAGCTCTCCGAGACCCGCGAGACGCTGAGCAAGAAGAAGAAGGAAGTCCAGAGCAAGCTCGCCGAGGCGCAGAAGCTTCTCAACAGCCTGACGGCCGCGGAGAAGGCGGCCATCACCACCGCCGAGGAGCGCGCCAGCCGCTCCGCCGACGAGCGCGTCGAACTCACCAAGGAGGCCCCGGCCTCCGACCGCGGCGCCGCCGCCCTGGCCGCCGCGCGGACCCAGATGGGCAAGCCGTACGTCTCCGGCGGCAGCGGCCCCAACTCCTACGACTGCTCCGGTCTGACGCAGTGGGCGTACAGCCAGGCCGGTGTGTCGATCACCCGGACCACGTACACGCAGCACAACGACGGCGTGAAGATCGGCCGTGGTGAACTCAAGCCCGGTGACCTGGTCTTCTTCAACAGCCTGGCGCACGTCGGCCTGTACGCCGGCAACGGCGTGGTGCTGCACGCCCCGAAGCCGGGCACCGTCGTCCGCCTGGAGTCCATGAGCACCATCGGCTCCTTCCAGTTCGGCGTCCGCGTCTGACCCGGTGTCCGCGTCCGGCCCGGCCTTCGGGCGGGGCCCTTCGCGTTCCCCCTGAAGGCTGATCACCAAGCCGCCCGAACGGGCGAATTCCCGTGGCGCCCGCCGACCCCACGCCCCGCCGGTGACCTGCGTCCCGGGCGGGGCGTCACGCTGTGTGTCCGCCGACGTCTTTGGCCCGCGCGTGGTCGCACGGCTACTGTCTGGCGCGTTTCCCCACTCCGGGGGACCGACAGACCGTCAGCGGAAGGGAGTGCGGCTTCCTGTGGGGTCCCATCGCCGCCTTGTACCGTCCGGTTTCGACCGGGGCGCCCGAGGCGCCGCACTCTGCGTACTGGCCGCCGCGGCCGCGGCCCTCGGCGTCCTGCCGGCCGGCGCCGCACCGCAGGACGACAGACGCGCCGAGGTGAACCGGCTGTACGCGGAGGCCGAGCACGCCACCGAGTCGTACAACAGGGCCGACGAGCGCGCCGACCTCCTGCACGACGAGGTGGACGGGGTACGGGACCGCATCGCCCGCCAGCAGGACCGCATCAACGCCATGCGGGACGCGCTCGGTTCGCTGGCCGTGGCCCAGTACCGCTCCGGAGGCCTCGACCCGTCGCTGGCGCTGATGTTCTCGGACGACCCCGACGAGTACCTCGACAAGGCGGCCGCGATCGACCGCATCAGCGCCCGCCAGGCCGGGGAGCTCGCAGAGCTGCAGACCGCCCTGCGCGTCCTGGCCCAGGACCGGGTGGAGGCCACCCGCAAACTCTCCGAACTGGACCGCAGCCGTCAGGCCGTCGCCCGGCACAAGCGCACCGTCGAGCGGAAGCTGGCCAGGGCACGGCAGCTGCTCAACGCGATGCCCGACGAGGACCGCGCCGCCCACGACCGGGCCTCCCGCTCCCCCCGGACGCCCGACCTCACCGGCGCCGTCCCGTCCTCCGGGCGGGCGGCCGCCGCCGTCGCCGCGGCCCGCTCGGCCGTCGGCCGCCCGTACGTCTGGGGCGCCAGCGGACCCGCCACCTTCGACTGTTCCGGCCTCACCCAGTGGTCGTACGCGCAGGCCGGCGTCGGTCTGCCGCGCACCTCGCAGGCCCAGGCGCACGCCGGGCGGCGGGTGCCGCTCGCACAGGCGCAGCCCGGGGACCTCGTCACCTACCGGGACGACGCCAGCCACGTCGGGATGTACGTGGGCAACGGCCAGGTGATCCACGCCCCCTACCCGGGCGCCCCCGTGCGCTACGACCCGGTGGGCATGATGCCCGTCTCGGCCGTGACGCGCCCCTGACCCACCGGGCCCGACGCCGTACGATCGGGATCGTGGCCGGTCGTGGGCGTGCGCCGAGATGTGCCGTGGGGCTGTTGCTGGCCGGTCTGGTCGGCTGCGGCGGTGCCCCGGCGCCCGACGGCGCGTCCGCCGACGTCCAGCGCGTGCTCGACCGCCGGGCGGCGGCGGTGCGCGACGGCAGCGAGCGGGCCTTCGTGGCGACGGCGGCACCGGCCTCCGCCGCCCCCGGTGAACGGGCCGAGGCGCGCACCGGGTTCAGGAACCTGCGGGCGGTCCCGCTGGCCGGCTGGTCGTACCGCGTGACCGGTCTCAGCCGCTCCGGCGACCGCGCCACGGCCGACGCGGACCTGCGCTACCGCATAGCCGGCCACGACCGGGCGCCCGTCGTCACCGCCCGCACGCTGAGCCTCCTGCGCGCCGGCGGACGCTGGTACGTGACCGCCGACCGGCCCGCCGCCGGCGCCGGCCGGCAGCTGTGGGAGCAGGGGACCGTGACGGTCGTGCGCGGCGGGAGCAGCCTCGTCCTGGGGGTCGGCCAGTCCCGTGCCGCGCTGCGCGGTTACGCGGGACTGGCCGACCGGGCGGTGCCCGCGGTGCGGGAGGCGTGGGGCGGGGACTGGCCGGGCCGGGTCGTCGTCCTCGTACCGGAGTCGCTGGAGGCGATGGCGCAGCTGCTGGGGGCGCCCGCCGCCGGGTACCGGGGGATCGCAGCGGTCACCACGGGCGAGGTGACCGAGGCGAAGGGGGGGTCCCCCCGGCCGGAGGCCGGGGGAGGCTCCGGGAGGGTGCCCGCCGACCGGATCATCGTCAACCCCGACGCGTACGGGGTGCTGGGCTCCTTCGGCCGGCAGGTCGTGCTCACGCACGAGACGGCCCATGTCGCCACCCGCACCGCGACCTCGGCGGCGACCCCGCTGTGGCTGTCGGAAGGGTACGCGGACTGGGTCGGCTACCGGGGCACCGGCCGCTCGGCGGCGCAGGCCGCGCCCGAGCTGCGGCGCGCGGTGGCCGGCGGGAACGTGCCGGCCGGGCTGCCCGCGGACGGGGACTTCGGGTTCGACGGGGACGCGGGGAAGCTGGCGCGGGCCTACGAGAGCGGCTGGCTGGCCTGCCGGATGATCGCCGAGCGGTGGGGCGAGGTGCGGCTCGGCGAGTTCTACCGGGCCGTGGGGGAGCACGGGAAGCGGGCGGGGGCGGTGGAGACCGGGATGCGGGAGGTCCTGGACACGTCACCGGAGGAGTTCACGGTCCGCTGGCGGGCCTACCTGCGGGACCGGCTGGGGTGACCCGGCCGGGGCGGCTCCGGCCGCCCCTCAGCCGGTCAAGGGACTCCTCGTCCCGCCCCTCAGCCGGTCAGGGACCCCTCGTCGGCGCGGGCCGCCCGGCTCGGCACGGGGGCCGGCCCCGGGTACGGCACGGTGTCGCGCCACAGCAGCACGCCCGCGGTGACGGTCGCGGCGACCAGCAGGCCGTTGCGGATCACCAGCAGGGTGATGCCGAAGGGGGTGCTGCCGACGACGTCCGCGAAGTACACGGGGAACTCCAGCACGGTGACGAAGCACGCCACCAGCACCATCCCCGCCGGCAGGCCCATCCGGCTGCCGCGGAAGAGCAGGCAGACGGCGGCCAGACCGACCAGCCACACCAGGTACTGGGGGCTGATGACCCGGCTCGTCGTGGTGAACAGGAGGACGGCCACGAACGAGGCGTCCGCCGCCGTGTGCACCAGGAACCGGGTCGCGCACAGCCGCCACAGCAGCAGCCAGCCGAACGCCAGCCCGGTGAGCATCAGCGCCACCGTGCTCACCACGTCGACGTACGGGCCGAGGAACTCCACCGAGCCGTAGTTGAGCAGGACCCGGCCCTCCCAGCCGTGGTGCCGGGCGATGTGGAAGACCAGCGAGCCCAGGGACTCGACCTCGGTCCCGCGGTCGCGCTGGAAGGTCAGGAACGCGAACGCGCCCGGCATCAGCGCGGCGAACAGCAGCGCGACGCCCGCGGCCGTCGCCACCGCCGCGCCCCAGGCCCGGCGCCCCGTCGTGCCCACGAGCAGCAGCAGCGGCCACACCTTCAGCAGGGCGCCGAACGCGGCCAGCGCGCCCATGGCCCTCGGGTGCCGGACGCCCGCGAGGAGGGCGGCCACGGCGACGGCGGTCACCATCACGTCGTACCGCGCGTACACCGTCGGGCCGAGCAGGGGCACCCCCACCACCCACACCCAGGCGCCGCGCCGCGACCTCTCCGGGCGCCGGCCCGCGTACAGGAGCAGCGCGAGCGCGCACAGGTCGGCGGCGAGGGCCAGGGCGAAGAACGCCTCCGTGTAGGCGAGGAACGGCAGCAGCGCGGGGGAGAGGATCGCGAGCGCGGCGGCCGGCGGGTACTGCCAGGTCACGTCGTCCAGCGGGAAGGTGCCGGTGCGCAGGACCTCGTACCAGTTCCGGTAGGTCACCGCGACGTCGCTCGTGACGTCCGGGCCGGGGAAGACGAACACCTTGAGGACGAAGAGCAGCAGCGCCAGCCTCGTCAGGCCCCAGACGGCCAGCAGTACGTACGGGAACCGCGGCCCCCTGGCTCCCGCCATGCCCACCTGCCCTCTTCCCGTGCGGATCCCCGGTACGGTCCCGCCGGGCGGGTGTTCGGTACTGTCGACGGCGATGCGCAAGACGATGCACAAGACCTTGATCGTGACCAACGACTTCCCGCCGAGACCGGGCGGCATCCAGGCGTTCCTGCACAATATGGCGTTGCGGCTGGACCCCGAACGGCTCGTCGTCTACGCCTCCACGTGGAAGCGGGGCCGGGAGGGAGCCGAGGCCACAGCCGCCTTCGACGCCGAACAGCCCTTCGTCATCGTACGCGACCGAACAACCATGCTGCTGCCCACTCCGCGGGTCTCGCGGCGGGCCGCTGGGCTGCTGCGGGAGCACGGCTGCACCTCGGTGTGGTTCGGCGCGGCGGCCCCGCTCGGGCTGCTCGCGCCCGCGCTGCGCAGGGCGGGCGCGGAGCGGCTCGTGGCCACGACGCACGGGCACGAGGCGGGGTGGGCGCAGCTGCCCGCCGCGCGGCAGCTGCTGCGCAGGATCGGCGGGTCGACGGACACGATCACCTACCTCGGGGAGTACACGCGCTCGCGGATCGCCGCCGCGCTGACCCCCGAGGCGGCCGGGCGGATGGTGCAGCTGCCCCCGGGCGTCGACGAGAAGACCTTCCACCCCGGCTCCGGCGGGGACGCCGTACGGGCCCGCCTCGGCCTCACCGACCGGCCGGTCGTGGTCTGCGTCTCGCGTCTCGTCCCGCGCAAGGGGCAGGACACCCTCATCCGCGCGATGCCGGCGGTCCTGGCGGCCGAGCCGGAGGCCGTGCTGCTGATCGTGGGGGGCGGGCCGTACGGGAAGGACCTGCGGCGGCTCGCGCACGAGACCGGGGTGGCCGGCTCGGTGCGCTTCACCGGGGCGGTGCCGTGGTCCGAACTCCCGGCCCACTACGGCGCGGGGGACGTCTTCGCCATGCCGTGCCGGACGCGCCGCGGCGGGCTGGACGTCGAAGGGCTCGGCATCGTCTACCTGGAGGCGTCCGCGACCGGCCTCCCCGTCGTCGCGGGCGACTCCGGGGGCGCGCCGGACGCCGTCCTCGACGGGGAGACGGGCTGGGTCGTGCGGGGCGGCTCCCCGGCCGACACGGCCGACCGGCTCGTCACGCTGCTGGGCGACGCGGGGCTGCGCCGCAGGATGGGGGAGCGGGGGCGGGAGTGGGTGGAGGAGAGGTGGCGCTGGGACCTCCTGGCGGAGCGGCTGCGGGAGCTGCTCTGACGCCCGTGGGGGTGCGGCCGCGGTGGCGCTCCGGCGGCTGCCGGCCGGTGGGGGCTTGTCGCGCAGTTCCCCGCGCCCCCGGGTACCCGGGGGCGCGGGGAACTGCGCGAGCGGCCACGACGGCGGGAGAGCCGAAGGTCGTTCAGAAGGGCGGGCTCAGCCCTGGTAGATCGCCTCGATCTCGGCGGCGTAGTCCTTCGCCACCACGTTCCGCTTCAGCTTCAGCGACGGCGTCAGGTGACCCGAGTCCTCCGTGAACTGGTGCGACAGCACCCGGAACCTGCGGACCGACTCCGCCTTCGACACCGCCGCGTTGCCGTCGTCCACCGCGCTCTGCACCGCCGCGAGCAGATCCGGGTCCCCCGCGAGCGACGCCGCGGTGGAACCGGCGGGCTTCCCGTGCTCCTCCGCCCAGCGGCCCAGGAACTCCTCGTCGATCGTGACCAGCGCGCCCACGAACGGCCGCCCGTCGCCGACCACCATGCACTCCGCGATCAGCGCGTGCGCGCGGATGCGGTCCTCGATCACCGCGGGCGCCACGTTCTTGCCGCCCGCGGTGACGATGAGCTCCTTCTTGCGGCCGGTGATCCGGAGGTAGCCGTCCTCGTCGAGGGTGCCGATGTCGCCGGTGTGGAACCACCCGTCGGCCAGCGCCTCCTCGGTCGCGGCCTCGTTGTTCCAGTACTCCTTGAACAGGTGCTCCCCGTGCAGCAGCACCTCTCCGTCGTCGGCGATGCGGACCACCGAGCCCGGCAGCGGCTGCCCGACCGTGCCGATCTTCTGCCGGTCCCACGGGTTGAAGGCGGTGGCCGCGCAGGACTCGGTCAGGCCGTAGCCCTCCAGGACCGTGAAGCCGATGCCGCGGAAGAAGTGGCCCAGACGCTCGCCCAGCGGGGCGCCGCCCGAGATCGCGTACTCGCCCCTGCCGCCGAGCACCGCCCGCAGCTTGCCGTAGACCAGCTTGTCGAACACCCGGTGCCTGATCCGCAGGCCGATCGACGGACCCGCCGGGGTGTCCAGCGCGCGGCTGTACGCGATCGCCGTGTCGGCCGCCCGGTCGAAGATCCTGCCCTTGCCGTCCTCCTGCGCCTTGGCCCGCGCCGAGTTGTAGACCTTCTCGAAGACGCGCGGCACACCGAGGATCAGCGTCGGCCGGAACGAGGCCAGCTCCTCGGTCAGGTTCCTGACGTCCGGTACGGTGCCCAGCTTGATCGGCGCCATCATCGGCGCGACCTGCACGAGCCGCCCGAAGACGTGGGCGAGCGGGAGGAAGAGGAGCACCGAGCACTCACCGGTGCGGAACAGCGGCCGCAGCCGCTCCACGATGTTGCCGCACTCGGCGAAGAAGCTGCGGTGGGTCAGCACACAGCCCTTGGGGCGTCCGGTCGTGCCGCTCGTGTAGACGATCGTCGCCGGGTCGTCGGCCCTGGCGAGCGAACCGCGCTCCTCGACCGCGGCGTCCGTGACGTCCTTGCCGGCCCGGCCGAGCTCCTCGACGCCGCCGCCCTCGATCTGCCAGACGTGCTTCAGGTGCGGCAGCCGGTCGCGCACCGACTCCACGGCGGCCGCGTGGGCGTCCAGCTCCACCACGACCGCGGTCGCCCCCGAGTCGCCGAGGATCCACTGCACCTGCTCGGCGGAGCTGGTCTCGTACACCGGTACGGTGACCGCGCCCGCGCTCCAGATCGCGAAGTCGAGCAGCGTCCACTCGTACCGTGTGCGCGACATCAGCCCCACCCGGTCGCCGGGCCGTACGCCCGAGGCGATCAGGCCCTTGGCGGCGGTCTGCACCTCGGCGAGGAAGTCGGTGGCCGTGACGTCCGTCCAGGTACCGCCGACCTTGCGGGCGATGACCGCGACGTCGGGGTGCTGCGCGGCGTTTCTGCGGACGATGTCGGTCAGATTGCCGTCCGCGGGGACCTCGTACAAAGCCGGAAGGCTGAACTCGCGCAAGACTGCTGCTCCTCATAGGGCGCCGACGCCACGACTTCGTGTGATGCGACGGAGCGGTCCAAGGCTCGGGCAGGTGCTCGGGAGACCGTTGCTGAAACCCTGAGCACGACTGGACTGCCCGGACGTTACCCGCCGGTAGTGCCTCTGGACAGGGGCAACCGGCGAGATGTTCCCCGCGTCACATGTGCGGACGTTCCTCCGCGCAGGGTAGTCCAAGCCTTCGCGGACCGGGTAGTAACCGCAGGTCCGCCCACGTCTACACACGTTTGCTCCACAGGCTTACCCTTGATCGTCATGGCGGGTACACGAGATGACGGCGAGAGCGGCGCGCGGGAGACCCCGCGCACCAGGGTCCACGTGGTGAGCGACGTGCACGGCAACGTCCGTGACCTGGCCGGGGCCGGTGACGGCGCGGACGCCCTGGTCTGCCTGGGCGACCTCGTCCTCTTCATCGACTACGCCGACCACTCCCGCGGCATCTTCCCGGACCTCTTCGGCACCGGGAACACGGACCGCATCGTCGAGCTGCGCACCGCCCGCCGCTTCGAGGAGGCGCGGGCCTTCGGCGCACGGCTGTGGGCCGGCGTCGACCGCGGCCCCGCCATCGAGAAGGCCGTACGCAAGCAGTACGCCGAACTGTTCGCGGCGTTCCCCGTCCCGACGTACGCCACCTACGGCAACGTCGACATACCGTCCCTCTGGCCGGAGTACGCCGGACCCGGCACCACCGTGCTCGACGGGGAGCGCGTCGAGATCGGCGGCCGGGTCTTCGGCTTCGTCGGGGGCGGGCTGCGCACCCCCATGCGGACGCCGTACGAGATCAGCGACGAGGAGTACGCGGCGAAGGTCGAGGCCGTCGGAGAGGTCGACGTCCTGTGCACGCACATCCCCCCGGAGGTGCCCGAACTCGTCTACGACACGGTGGCACGGCGCTTCGAGCGGGGGAGCCGGGCGCTGCTGGACGCGATCCGGCGCACCCGGCCGCGCTACTCGCTCTTCGGGCACGTCCACCAGCCGCTCGCCCCGCGGATGCGCATCGGCGCCACGGAGTGCGTGAACGTGGGTCACTTCGCCGGTACGGGGAAGCCGTGGGTACTGGAGTGGTGAGGACCGCCGGGGGCGCGGACGCGCGCGGGGCCGGGAACGGGGGCCCCTCCGCAGCGCGGTAGCCTTCACGCTGCACACACAGGCGGAAAGCGTTCGTACCGCGCGGAACCCCCTGATAGGACCACCCTGTCCGGACCGCATCTGGAGGAGCCACGGCGATGGCGGAACACACCAGCTCGAGCATCACGATCGAGGCGGCGCCGGCCGATGTCATGGCGGTCATCGCCGACTTCGCCCGCTACCCCGACTGGACGGGCGAGGTGAAGGAGGCGGAGGTGCTCGCGACGGACGGGAAGGGCCGCGCCGAGCAGGTGCGCCTCGTCATGGACGCCGGAGCCATCAAGGACGACCAGACCCTGGGCTACACCTGGACCGGCGACCACGAGGTCTCCTGGACCCTGGTGAAGTCCCAGATGCTCCGCTCCCTGGACGGCTCGTACACCCTCAGGCCCGCGGGCCTGAACGCGACCGAGGTCACCTACCGGCTCACCGTCGACGTCAAGATCCCGATGCTCGGCATGATCAAGCGCAAGGCGGAGAAGGTCATCATCGACCGCGCGCTGGCCGGCCTGAAGAAGCGTGTGGAGTCCGGCGACCAGTAGGGGAGTCCGGCGACCAGCAGACGGGCGGCCGGGAGTCGGGCAGCCGGCAGCGGGGCAGTCGGGAGACGGGCGGCCGGGCGGCCGGGCGGTCGGCAGCGGGGCGCCGTCGCCGTCGGGCCACCCCGTACCGTTGAACCCCATGCGCACCATCCTGATCACCGGCCCCGGCGGCGCCGGCCGTACCACCGTCGCCGCGGCCACCGCTCTGGAGGCCGCCCGCAGGGGCACCCGCACCCTGGTGCTCTCCGCGGACCGCACCGACACTCTCGGCGCCGCGCTCGGCACCGCCACCGCCGGCACGCCGGCCGGGGCCGCCCCCCTTCTCACCGCCTGGCGGCCGGACGCCGCCGAGGGCTTCCGGACGGACCTCCTGGCGCTCCAGGAACAGGCCGCAGGCGCGCTCGACCTGCTGGGCTCCGCCCGGCTGGACGCCGAGGAGCTCACCCCCCTCCCCGGCGCCGGGGAACTCGCCCTGCTGCGCGCCCTGCGCGACGCGTCCGCGGCCGACGCCTTCGACCTCCTGGTCGTCGACCTGCCCCCCGCCCCCGAGGCACTCGCCCTGCTGGCCCTGCCCGAACAGCTGCGCCGCTATCTGCGCCGCCTGCTGCCCGCGGAGCGCCAGGCCGCCCGCGCCCTGCGCCCCGTCCTCGGCCGGCTGGCGGGCGTCCCGATGCCGACGGAGCGGCTGTACGAGACGGCCGCCCGCTGGGACGCCGAGCTGGCCGCGGTCCAGCGGGCCGTCGAGACCCCGGCCACGACCGTACGGCTGGTCGCCGAACCGGGACCGGCCGGCGCCGACGCCGTACGGTCGGCCGGCACCGGCCTCGCCCTGCGGGGCCTGCGCACCGACGCCCTGATCGCCAACCGCGTCCTGCCCGACGTGTCCCCCGACACCTGGCTGGCCGGGCTGGCCGCCCAGCAGCGCAAGACCCTCGACGAGTGGCACGACGAGTGGCTCACCGGGCGAGGACCGGCGTACGGCGTGCACGAGGTCCCGCACCTCGGCCGCGACCCGCGCGGCGCCGGGGACCTCGCCGCGCTCCCCGTGCCCGTGCCCGCGGCGGACGACGCCCCCGGCCCGGTCGTGTGGCCCGTCACCGACCGGCTCGCCGACGACGGCGTGCTCGTCTGGCACATCCCGCTGCCCGGCGCGCTGCGTGAGGAACTCGACCTCGTGCGGCGCGGGGACGAGCTGGTCGTCAGTGCGGGACCGTTCCGCCGGATCGTCGCGCTGCCGTCCGCCCTGCGCCGCTGCGCGGTGGACGGCGCCTCCCTGCGCGAGGGCGAACTGCGCGTGAGGTTCGCGCCCGACGCGGACCTGTGGCCGCGGACACGATGAACGGTTCACCCCCGTTCGGGTAACGTCGGGAGACACAGAGCCGATGCTTGGAGTCCGCCATGAGCGATGAGCGCCCCACGTCCGACGCAGGGGAGGACGCGCTCGGCAAGGTGCACGAGGAGCGCGAGGAGGTCCGGGTGAGCGACGACGACGCCTGGGCGGAGGCGTGTGCCGAGGACCTCGCCGCGGAGCAGGCCCGCCGCCGCACCCGGTACGGGCAGCCGCCCGGCTCGGCCGCCGAGGAGCTGCGCAAGCTCGTCGACGCCGTCGCCGACAAGCTGTCCGGACTGCAGTCGCCGCTGCTCGGCGCGGTCGCCGGCGGTGCCGCCCAGCAGATGGTCGACCAGGTGGTGCGGCAGGCCAGGGCGGCCGTCGAGCCCGTCATCGAGCGCAACCCCGACGTGTTCGACCACCTGGCGAGCGCCGGCTCCGAACTGCTCGCCGCGTACCGCTCCGCCGTCGAGGCGCAGGAGCGGCGCTGGACCGCCCGCGACACCGCCGCGCGCCCCCGCGACGAAGGCACCGGGACCGGCGAACACATCGACCTCGACTGAATCCGCTCGGGTACGGTTGCCCCTAGCGGGGCTCGACCGAAACTGAGGGATTCATGGGACTCACCATCGGCGTCGACATCGGCGGCACGAAGATCGCGGCCGGAGTGGTCGACGAGGAAGGCAACATCCTCTCGACCTTCAAGGTGCCGACCCCGACCACGCCGCAGGCGATCGTGGACGCGATCGCGGCGGCCGTCGAGGGTGCCAGGGCCGGGCACGAGATCGTCGGAGTGGGCATCGGCGCCGCCGGGTACGTCAACCGGGAGCGCTCCACGGTCTACTTCGCGCCGAACATCGACTGGCGGCAGGAGCCCCTCAAGGAAGAGGTGGAGGCCCGCGTGGGCCTGCCGGTCGTGGTCGAGAACGACGCGAACGCGGCGGCCTGGGGCGAATACAAGTTCGGTGCGGGCAAGGGGCACCGCAACGTCATCTGCATCACGCTCGGCACGGGCCTGGGCGGCGGCATCATCATCGGCAACAAGCTGCGGCGCGGGCACTTCGGCGTGGCCGCCGAGTTCGGGCACATCCGGATGGTGCCGGACGGGCTGCTGTGCGGCTGCGGCTCGCAGGGCTGCTGGGAGCAGTACGCGTCCGGCCGCGCCCTGGTGAGGTACGCGACGCAGCGCGCCAACGCGACCCCCGAGAGGGCGGAGATCCTGCTCTCGCTGGGCGACGGGACCCCCGACGGCATCGAGGGCAAGCACATCTCGATGGCCGCGCGGCAGGGCGACCCGGTGGCGGTGGACTCCTACCGTGAGCTGGCCCGCTGGGCGGGGGCCGGCCTCGCCGACCTGGCCTCCCTCTTCGACCCCTCCGCGTTCATCGTGGGTGGGGGCCTCTCGGACGAGGGGGAGCTGGTGCTCGACCCGATCCGCAAGTCGTACAAGCGGTGGCTGGTGGGCGGGAACTGGCGGCCCGTCGCCGACGTGATCGCTGCACGGCTGGGCAACGAGGCGGGGCTGGTCGGCGCGGCCGACCTGGCCCGGGAGCCGGACCCGGTCATGTAGCGACGGCCACCCACCACCTGCGGCCCGGCGGGGGCCGAGCGCGCAGTTCCCCGCGCCCTTGGAGGGACGCCTCTTCAGGGGTGCGGGGAACTGCGCGAGAAGCCGCCACCGGGCCGCGGTGAACGAACGGCCCGTCCCCCCTCGGCCGCTATCTTGATCCGCATGTCAGCCAGCCCGACAATCCGCCCGCTGCCCGTCTCCCGGACCGAGGAGGACGGGTCCGCCGTCATCCGCGTCCTCAGTTACAACATCCGCTCCCTGCGGGACGACACCACCGCACTGGCCCGCGTGATCACCGCCTGCGCACCGGATCTCGTCCTGCTCCAGGAAGCCCCCCGCTTCTTCCGCTGGCGCAAGAAGCTGGCGAGGCTGGCGGCCGCCTCGGGCCAGGTCCTCCTGACCGGCGGGGCCACGGCCTCCGGCCCCGCCCTCCTGTGCTCCCTGCGGGCCACGGTCGAGCGCACCGAGGACGTACTGCTCCCCCTCACCCCGGGCCTGCACCGACGCGGTTTCGCGACCGCGGTCGTCCGGTTCGGGGGCGCCCGCCTCGGCGTACTGAGCTGCCACCTCTCGCTCCAGAAGGACGAGCGCGGACGGCAGGGCGACCTGCTCGTGGACCATCTCGTCGCGCTGGACGCCCCGTACGCCGTCGTGGGCGGCGACCTCAACGAGCGCCCGGGCGGCCCCACGTTCAAGCGCCTGGCGACGGAGTTCCAGGACGGCTGGGCGGTCGCCCCCTGGGGCGGCGAGTACACCTCGACGCCGGACCGCCCCCACCAGCGCATCGACGCGCTCTTCGCCACGGAGGGCGTGGAGGTCCTGGGCTGCGGCGTGCCCCTCGGCCACCCCGGGGTGAGCGAGGCGGACCTGAGGGCGGCCACGGACCACCTCCCGGTGCTGGCCGCCCTCAGGATCCCGGCCGCCTGATCCCGCCTGACCCCGCGCGCCCGCGCGGGCACAGGCGGGGCGGGATCAGACCACCGCGCCCCGCCCCGGGTCCTCCTCGTCCTCGTCGTCGCCGCGCATCCGCCCCACCAGCGTGGCGAAACCGCCGAGGAAGCCCCCGATGCCGAGCGTGGCGAGCCACCATGTCATCTGCCAGCCGAGCAGGACCGCGAGGAGCAGCAGCACGGGGCCGCCGATCACGGCCAGCCAGGCGAACTTGGCCGTCACGTCCGCGGCGGGCAGCGGGGGCGGCTCGGGCGGCACGAAGTGCCCCTCGTCGTCCTCGTCGTCCTCGTCGTCACCGGCGTTCCCGGCCCCGGAGTCCTTCGCGGCGTGCTCCCCGGCCGGATCGGACAGCGAGTAGTCGCGCGGACCGGCGACGCCGGGCGCGAACGCGACCGAACTGCCGAGCGGCCTCCCGGCGCCGGGCCCGTCCTGCGCCCCCGGTGTCTCCGGGGTCTCGGACGCCGAGATGTCCGTGGTGTCCGCCGTGTCCGTGGCGTCCGCGGTGTCCGTACCGCCCTTGCGGTCCTTGGCGCCCTTGGGCGTCGCGGCGCTCCCCGGATCGGAGCCGCCCGGCCCGCCGGAGTCGTTCGTCTCGGGCTCCAGGAGCGCCAGGTCCTCCACCGACTTGAACGGCTTGGCGCCGGGCGGGTCCGGCGGTTCCTCGCCGTACCCCGCCACGATGGCCTCCCACGCCGCCGTCTCGTCGAACGAGGGGCCCTGTTCCCCGCCGGGCGGTGCGTCCTTCTCGTCGGGCTCGCGGTCCGCGTCGTGCTCAGCCACCAGTGGCCGTCCCTTCCTGCTGACTCGCCTGACCCGCGCCGGCCTCCTTGCCGGCACCGGGTGCGAGCCGGGAGACGAAGGCGAAGCTCTCCTCGAAGATCCGGTCCGCGTCGTGGTCCAACGTCGCGACGTGGTAGCTCTGTTCCAGAAGTATCTCCGTGACGTCCACGGACGACACCCGGCCGAGGATGCGGGCCGAGTCCACGGGCGCCACCACATGGTCCCGCGGGCTGCGCAGGAGCAGCACCGGCTGCGTCACCTGCGGCAGTTCGCCGTCGAGCAGCCGGTAGAAGGTGCGCATCGAGTGCGCGGCGTGCAGGGGCACCCGGTCGTAGCCGATCTCCACACCGCCCTCCTTGGCGATGTCGCTGGTGATGCCCTTCACCGTTTTGACGAAGTGGCGGACCACCGGCAGGGCGTACGCGGCCAGGCCGTGCACCTTGTTCGCCGGGTTGACCACCACGATGCCGCTGATGTCGTCCCCGTGCTTCGCGGCGAGCCGCAGGGTGAGCGCGCCGCCCATGGAGAGGCCGAACACGAAGACCCGGGAGCAGCGCTCGCGCAGGGCGCGCAGCTCGCGGTCCACCTCCGCGTACCAGTCCTGCCAGCCGGTGAGCTGCATGTCCTCCCAGCGTGTGCCGTGCCCGGGCAGCAGCGGCAGCGAGACGGTCAGACCGCGTCCGGCGAGGTACTCGGCCCAGGGGCGCAGCGACTGCGGGGAACCGGTGAAACCGTGGCAGAGGAGGACCCCGACCTCTCCGCCCTCGTGGTGGAACGGCTCAGCTCCGGGAAGGACCGGCACCTTCGGTCTCCTGTTCGTTCAGGGACGACGCGACGCTGCCCCGAAGCTTCGAGGCGTACTTCACCGTACGCGACGGCACTGACACCGACCAGGGCCGTCGGGCCCATCGGCGGTGCACCGGGTTAAGGTCTGCTCGACAGACACAGGAGGCACACGGGTGATGTACGGCGCGATGAAGTTTTCCGTCGGAGGGCCCCTGAAACTCGCTTTCAGGCCCTGGGTGGAAGGCATTGAGAACGTTCCCGCCGAGGGCCCGGCCATCCTGGCGAGCAACCACCTGTCGTTCTCGGACTCGTTCTTCCTGCCGGCGGTCCTCGACCGCAAGGTCACCTTCATCGCCAAGGCCGAGTACTTCACCACACCCGGGATCAAGGGCCGGATGACGGCCGCCTTCTTCAAGGGCGTCGGCCAGCTGCCCGTGGACCGCTCCGGAGCGCGCGGCGCGGGCGAGGCGGCGATCAGGAGCGGTGTCGACGTCCTGGAGCGCGGACAGCTGTTCGGCATCTACCCGGAGGGCACGCGCTCGCCGGACGGGCGCCTCTACCGGGGCAGGCCCGGCGGTCTCGCGCGCGTGGCGCTGGCCACCGGAGCGCCGGTCGTCCCGGTGGCCATGATCGACACCGAGAAGATCCAGCCGCCCGGCAAGGTGATGCCCAAGCTCATGCGTCCGGGCATCCGCATCGGCAGACCGCTGGACTTCAGCCGCTACGAGGGCATGGAGCAGGACCGTTTCGTCCTGCGGGCGGTGACCGACGAGGTCATGTACGAGATCATGAAGCTCTCCGGACAGGAGTACGTCGACATCTACGCGACGACCGCCAAGCGGCAGATCGCGGACGCGGCGAAGGCACAGAAGCAGGCGCAGAAGGAAGCCCAGAAAGAAGCGCAGAAGGAAGCCGGGCAGGACCGGAGTGAAGCAGAACCGGACCGCGGGGGCGCCGGGCAGGCCGGTACGGACGCCCCGGAGGGGACCGGCCGCGCACACCGGCCGGCCGAGGGGGAACGGTTCGGCGGACAGCGGACCGAGAGGGAGCGGACCGGCTCCTAGACGCGGCCGCCGGGGGATGGGGTAGTGGGGGACATGGCCAAGCGCGAGAGAGTCATGAGGATGTCGGTCGAGCAGCCGCTGTGGCGCGCGCTCACCGCGTACCGCGTCCTGACGCTGTTGTACGCGATCGGCCTCTTCGCCGCCCACCGCGACGAGTTCATCCGCCCCGAGGTGGCCGCCGGGTTCTACGTGGTGCTCTTCGCCTGGACCTTCGCGACCCTGCCCAGGGTGGCGAGCGCGGCGAGCTGCACCAAGCCCTTCCTCGCAGCCGACCTGACCATCGCCCTCACCGGCATCCTGCTCACCCCGGTCGCGGACGCCCACGACCGCATCGCCGCGGACGGCCCGACCCTCCCCTCCATATGGACGGCGGGTTCCGTTCTGGCGTTCGCCGTCAAGGGCGGCTGGCGCTGGGCGGCCTTCGCCTCGGCGCTCGTCGGCGTCGCGAACGTCGTGCAGCGCGGCACGGTCGACCAGGACACCTTCCACGACGTGCTGCTCGTGTGGGTCGCCTCCATCGCCATCGGGTACGTGGTCGAGGTCGCCCGCGCCTCCGAACGCACCCTGGCCCGCGCCCTGGAGATAGAGGCGGCGACGCGGGAGCGGGTGCGGCTGGCCCGTGACATCCACGACGGCGTCCTCCAGGTGCTCGCCATGGTGCAGCGGCGCGGTTCCGCGATCGGCGGGGAGGCCGCGGAACTGGGCCGCCTCGCCGGCGAGCAGGAGATCGCGCTGCGCACCCTGGTCTCCGAGGGGCTCGTACCCGTCTCACGGGTGTCGGAGGACAGGGCCGAGGGCGCCGTCGTGCGCGCGGTGGACGAGCCCGACCCGCGGGACGACCCGGCCCCGCGCGACCTGCGCCCGCTGCTCGCCCCGTACGCCGGCGCGAAGGTGACGTACTCCGGGCCGGGGACGCCGGTGCTGCTCGCGGCCGGGGCGGCGGGGGAACTGGCCGCCGCCGTGGGCGCCGCGCTGGACAACGTCCACCGGCACGCGGGCGCGGACGCGCGCGCGTGGATCCTGGTCGAGGACGAGCCGGACGAGGTGATCGTGACCGTGCGCGACGACGGCCCCGGCATCCCCGGGGGGCGGCTCGCCCAGGCGGAGGGGGAGGGGCGCCTGGGCGTCGCCCTGTCGATCCGGGGCAGGCTGCGCGAGATCGGGGGCACCGCCGAGCTGATCTCGGTGCCGGGCCAGGGCACGGAG
Organism: Streptomyces beigongshangae; assembly: GCF_019710745.1. Classification (GTDB taxonomy): domain Bacteria; phylum Actinomycetota; class Actinomycetes; order Streptomycetales; family Streptomycetaceae; genus Streptomyces; species Streptomyces beigongshangae. The sequence continues at coordinate 31,163 of NZ_JAHKJW010000032.1, read as the reverse complement.
GTCGAACTGAAGGTACCGAAGGACGCACCGGAGGACGCGCCGGGGAACACGACCGGGGGCGCAAGGGACCCGAAGGCCCGCAGAGGGCCCGGGGGCAGGCGGGGGAAGGCGGAGAAGGCATGAGCGAGCGACAGGACCCGATCAGGGTCATGGTGGTCGACGACCACCCCATGTGGCGGGACGCGGTCGCCCGCGACCTGGCCGAGTCCGGGTTCGACGTGGTCGCGACCGCGGGCGACGGGGAGCAGGCGGTGCGCCGGGCCCGGGCCGCCGGGCCCGATGTCCTGGTGCTGGACCTGAACCTGCCCGAGAAGCCCGGGGTGCGGGTCTGCAAGGAACTCGTCGGCCTCGACCCCGCCCTGCGCGTCCTGGTCCTCTCCGCGAGCGGCGAGCACGCAGACGTCCTGGAGGCCGTGAAATCGGGGGCGACCGGTTACCTGCTGAAGTCGGCCTCCACGGAGGAGCTGATCGACGCGGTGCGCCGCACGGCCGTCGGCGACCCCGTCTTCACCCCGGGCCTCGCGGGTCTGGTCCTCGGCGAGTACCGCAGGCTCGCCGCCGACCCCGGGCCCGCCCCGGGCGCCGACGAACCCAGGGCCCCGCAGCTCACCGACCGCGAGACCGAGGTGCTCCGGCTGGTGGCCAAGGGCCTGAGCTACAAGCAGATCGCCGAGCGCCTCGTCATCTCCCACCGCACCGTCCAGAACCACGTCCAGAACACCCTGGGCAAGCTCCAGTTGCACAACCGCGTGGAGTTGGTGCGCTATGCCATAGAGCGGGGTCTCGACGACGCGTAAACCCACCGATACACACCAACGAGTGATGGCACGTGATCAACTCCCGCAGATTGCACCGGAATTGACCTTCCGCCCTCTCCTGGAGTGACCTGCATCACTATTAGCGTGAGTTCCGTCAGCCAACCGTGGCGAAGGGACTTTCCATGCGGGTCGGAGTACTGACCGGAGGCGGCGACTGCCCCGGGCTCAACGCCGTCATCCGGGGCATCGTCCGCAAGGGCGTGCAGGAGTACGGCTATGACTTCACCGGCTTCCGGGACGGCTGGAGGGGTCCGCTGGAGGGCGACACCGTCCGGCTCGACATCCCCGCCGTGCGCGGCATCCTGCCGCGCGGCGGCACCATCCTCGGCTCCTCGCGCACCAATCCCCTCAAGGCCGAGAACGGCATCCGCCGGATCAAGGAGAATCTCGCCAAGTGCGAGGTCGACGCCCTGATCGCGATCGGCGGCGAGGACACCCTGGGGGTCGCGGCGCGCCTCACCGACGAGTACGCGGTGCCCGTCGTCGGCGTACCGAAGACCATCGACAACGACCTGTCCGCCACCGACTACACCTTCGGCTTCGACACGGCCGTCGGTATCGCGACCGAGGCGATCGACCGGCTGCACACCACCGCCGAGTCGCACATGCGGGTACTGGTCTGCGAGGTGATGGGCCGTCATGCGGGCTGGATCGCGCTCCACTCGGGCCTCGCCGGCGGCGCCAACGTCATCCTCATCCCCGAGCAGCGGTTCGACGTCGACCAGGTCTGCGCCTGGGTGACCTCACGCTTCAAGGCCTCGTACGCGCCGATCGTGGTCGTCGCGGAGGGGGCGATGCCCAAGGACGGGGACATGGTCCTGAAGGACGGCTCGCTGGACTCCTTCGGGCACGTACGGCTGTCGGGCGTGGGGGAGTGGCTGGCCGCGCAGATCGAGCGCCGCACGGGGAAGGAGGCGCGCACGACCGTCCTGGGGCACGTGCAGCGGGGCGGCACCCCCAGCGCGTTCGACCGGTGGCTGGCCACGCGGTTCGGCCTGCACGCCATCGAGGCCGTGCGGGACGGGGACTTCGGCAAGATGGTGGCGCTCCAGGGCACGGACATCGTCCGCGTCCCGATCGCGGAGGCGACGGCCCGCCTGAAGACGGTGGACCCCCGCCTGTACGAGGAGGTCGGCGTCTTCTTCGGCTGACTTCCCCTCCCCGCCCCAGGGCCGTGCTCGTCGAACGCCGGCCGGGCTGAAACCTCCAGCCCGGCCGGCACCCCGGCACCCCGGCGCCCCGGTGCGCCGGCCGTGTCCCCGGCTACCGGGCGGGCCGCCGCTCCGCGAACGTGCCGGCGGCGCCCGCCCCCGCGCGCACCCGCTCCAGCAACTCCCGCACGACGTCCGTGCCGCGCAGGGTCAGCACCGACTCGGGATGGAACTGCACCCCCGCGAAGCCCGGCCCGCGCAGCGCGTGCACCTCGCCCGCCGCGTCACGGGCGACCTCGACGCCGTGGGCCGCCAGTTCGAGCGCGGCCCCGTCGTCGCAGCGCGCCACGAAGCTGTTGTAGAAGCCGACGGTCTCCGTCCGCCCGAAGAAGTCGATGTCCGTCTGGGCGCCCTGGTACGGGACCTCCTTGCGCACGGTCCCCAGACCCAGCTCCGCCGCGATCAGCTCATGGCCGAGGCACACGCCCAGGACGCCGTGCCGGTGCCCGCGGACCGCCTCCGCGGCGAGGCCCCGCAGGAACGCCATCCGCGGGTCCGCCAGGTCGGACGGATCGCCCGGACCGGGGCCCAGCACCAGCGGACCCTCGTGCGCGCGGACCGCCTCGCGCAGCCCCGCCTCGTCGTACCGCCGCACGGTCACCGCCAGGCCGGACGAGCGCAGCAGGTGCGCGAGCATCGCCGTGAAGGTGTCCTCCCCGTCCACGACGAGGGCGTGGCCCGCCCGTCCGGCCGGCGGCTCCTGCATCCGCAGCCAGAACGGCGCCAGTGAGGCCCGCCGTCCGTCGAGCGCGGCCCGCACCCGCGGGTCGTCGCCGAGGTCCGCCCGCGCCCCGCTCCCGCGCGGCCGGCCGGGGCGTACGCCGAGGGCGGCCAGCACACCCGCCGCCTTGGCGTGGGTCTCCGCGACCTCGCCCGCCGGGTCCGAACCCCGGACGAGCGTCGCGCCCACCGGCACGCGCAGCCGTCCGCGCGCGTCGATGTCGGCGGTCCGGATCAGGATGGGGGAGTCCAGGGTCTGCCCGCCGCCGGCGTCGCGTCCGACGAGGGCCAGGGCCCCCGCGTAGTACCCGCGTCCTGCCCCGTCCCGGCCGCGGGGCTCGTACCGCTCGATCACCCGGCACGCGTTCTGCACCGGCGACCCGGTGACGGTCGCCGCGAACATGGTCTCCTTCAGCACCTCGCGCACGTCCAGCGACGACCTGCCCCGCAACTCGTACTCGGTGTGCGCGAGATGGGCCATCTCCCTGAGCCGCGGCCCGATCACGACCCCGCCCATGTCGCCGACCGTGCACATCATCTTGAGCTCCTCGTCGACGACCATCGAGAGCTCCTCGATCTCCTTGCCGTCGGTGAGGAAGTCCAGCAGGCCCTCGGGCGTCGGCCCCGCGGCGGGATAGCGGTACGTCCCGCTGATCGGGTTCATCACGACGGTCCCGCCGGACATCCGCACGTGCACCTCGGGGCTCGCCCCGACCAGCGTGCGGTCCCCGGTATGGACCACGAACGTCCAGTACGCGCCCCGCTCACCCACCAGCAGCCGCCGGAAGAGCGCCAGCGCGTCGGCCCGTCCGAACCCCGGGATCTCCCCCTCGTACGTCCGCCGGATGACGAAGTTGGCGCCCTCGCCGCGCCCGATCTCCTCGCGCAGCACCCGCCCGACGATCCGCGCGTACTCCTCGTCCGTGACGTCGAAGCCCCCGTCCCGCACCCGCACGTCGTGCGCGGGCAGCTCGGCGAGGGCCTGCTCCAGCGGCAGCGTGTACGACTCCTCCGGTACGAGCACCGAGAGCGGGGTGCCGTCGTCGTGGACGTCGAAGCCGCGTTCGCGGATCTGGCGGTAGGGGACGAGGGCGAGCCCTTCGGGGATGTCGGCCAGCCGCTCGTGCTCGGTGACCGGGCCGAGCAGCACCTCGACGGTGTCGTCCTGCCCGGCGGGGCGGCCCGGCGTGCGGCGGCGCAGCAGGGCGAACGGGCGGGGATCGTCCAGCAGGTCGTGCAGGTCGTGCAGGTCGTGCAGGTCGTGCAGGTCCATGGGTCCCTGGTCCTTCTCTGCGTCTCTGCATCTCCGGGTTTCGGCGGATCGGTGTTTCGGAGAGGCGGAGAGCGGTGGGGAGGGACGGCCCCGGTCGCGAAAACGCCGAAGGCCGCCCCTCGGGCGGCCTTCGCGAAGTGGTGCGTACGCGCAGTCAGTGGGCCGCCGGACGAGCGGTCCACCACCAGTTCTGGTTCGAGTACGCGAACATGCGCCGCACCCTACCCCACGACGGGCCCGCACCGGATCCGTCCGGCGCGCCGTTCGCGTCCTTCGATCGAGCGGGGTTCGTCTCACTTGATGAGCAGGGGGACGGACGCCCGACACGACCCCTTAGGGTTGACGGGTGACCGTGAACGCTAAGTCCAGCGCGAGCGCTGGCAACACCTGGCGAGACCTGCCCGCGGCGCAGCAGCCCGAGTACCCCGATGCCGAGGCTCTGCGCGCAGTGATCGCGGACCTCGAGTCGTATCCTCCTCTCGTCTTCGCGGGCGAGTGCGACCAGCTGCGCGCCCGGCTGGGAGCCGTCGCCAAGGGCGAAGCGTTCCTCCTCCAGGGCGGCGACTGCGCCGAGGCGTTCGACGCCGTGTCCGCCGACCACATCCGCAACAAGCTCAAGACGCTGCTGCAGATGGGCGCCGTCCTCACGTACGCGGCGTCCGTGCCGGTCGTGAAGGTCGGCCGCATCGCCGGCCAGTACTCCAAGCCCCGCTCCAAGGGCACCGAGACCCGGGACGGCGTGACCCTGCCGACGTACCGCGGCGACTCGGTCAACGGCTTCGACTTCAACGAGAAGGCCCGCGTCCCGGACCCCGAGCGCCTGAAGCGGATGTACAACGCCTCCGCCTCCACGCTCAACCTGGTCCGCGCCTTCACCACCGGCGGATACGCCGACCTGCGCCAGGTGCACGCCTGGAACCAGGACTTCGTGCGGACCTCGCCGTCCGGCCAGCGCTACGAGCAGCTGGCGCGCGAGATCGACAAGGCGCTGCACTTCATGCACGCCTGCGGGGCCGACCCGGAGGAGTTCAGGACCGTCGAGTTCTACGCCTCGCACGAGGCGCTGCTCCTCGACTACGAGTCGGCGCTGACCAGGGTCGACTCCCGCACCGGGCAGCTGTACGACGTCTCGGGCCACATGGTGTGGATCGGTGAGCGCACCCGCCAGCTGGACGGGGCGCACATCGAGTTCGCCTCCAGGATCCGCAACCCGATCGGCATCAAGCTGGGCCCGACGACGACGGCCGAGGACGCGCTGCAGTACATCGAGCGGCTCGACCCGGACCGCGAGCCCGGCCGGCTGACCTTCATCGTCCGCATGGGCGCCGACAAGGTCCGTGACAAGCTGCCCGCCCTGATCGAGAAGGTCACCGCCTCGGGTGCGACCGTCGCGTGGATCACCGACCCGATGCACGGCAACACCTACGAGGCGGCCTCCGGCCACAAGACCCGCCGCTTCGACGACGTGCTCGACGAGGTCAAGGGCTTCTTCGAGGTCCACAAGGGCCTCGGTACCCATCCGGGCGGTATCCACGTCGAGCTCACGGGTGACGACGTCACCGAGTGCGTGGGCGGCGGCGACGAGATCTTCGTCGACGATCTGCACCAGCGCTACGAGACGGCCTGCGACCCCCGGCTGAACCGCAGCCAGTCGCTTGACCTGGCGTTTTTGGTGGCGGAGATGTACCGGGACCAGTAATGGGCCGATAGTCGGTCCGACTGTTACGAGAGCGTCTTCTGGGGCGCGGATCACATGCGATCCGCGCCCCGTCGCGCTTTTGCACCCCGAAAGCCGAGGGTAAGGTTAGGTTAGCCTCACCGATCCTCGGGACGGCGTGAAGAGTCGGATCCTGTCGGGAGGTGCGCCGCGTGTTCGTCTGCAGCTGCTTCGGAGTCACCGAGGCACAGGTGAAGAAGCACGCGGAGGCCGGTGCCTGCACCCCCCGGCAGATCGCGTCCGCCTGCAAGGCGGGCACCGACTGCGGGTCCTGCGTACGGCGCATCCAGGCACTGCTGGGCCGCGGTGCCTGCCCGAGCCGTGAGCCGGCGGGCCGGACCGTCCCCGCGCTCGCGGAGACCGCACTCGCGGAGGTCGCGCCGCTGGAGGAGGCCGCCTAGCTCCGCCGCGGCCGGCCGTCCCCGTCCGTCGCCCAGCCCTCCGGCTGCTAGCCCTCCGGCTGCTCGATGACCTGCGCGATGTAGAGCGCCTCGCCGAGCTTCTCCACCAGGTCGAGCTGGGTGTCCAGGTAGTCGATGTGGTGCTCCTCGTCCTTGAGGATCGCCTCGAAGATGTTCGCGGACGTGACGTCGCCCTTCCCCCGCATCACGTCGATACCGCGCCGGAGCCGGTCGATCGCCTCGGCCTCGACCTGGCGGTCGGCCCGGAACATCTCGGTGACCGTCTGCCCGACCCGGACGTGGAAGAGCCGCTGGTAGTTCGGCAGGCCGTCCAGGAAGAGGATGCGGTCGGTCAGGACCTCCGCGTGCCGCATCTCGTCGAAGGACTCGCTCCGCGTGTACTTCGCGAGCTTCGTCCAGCCGAAGTTCTCCTGCATCTTCGCGTGCAGGAAGTACTGGTTGATCGCGGTCAGCTCGGCGGTCAGCTGCTCGTTGAGGAATTCGAGGACCTCGGGGTCGCCCTGCATCGCAGAGGCTCCTTCCAGGCGGGGGAACTGGCGGGTTGCGCCGCATGATTGCACCGGCCTCGAAGATCGTCCAGTAAGTGCATGCTTAGTAAGTACGTACATGCTTAGTCCGTCTTGTCCCGGTTGGCCGGGTGGGTCCGGACCTGGTCGGGTCCACCCGTGCGGGTCTGTCAGGATGGAGTCATGGGCCAGCCGGTGGATCGTGAAAGCGGAGCAGTGCCACAGCCGGAACTTCCGCCGGGACAGCGACTGCAACGGGGCTGGCCGGTCATGCACTACGGGCCCGTGCCGAAGTTCCGCCCCGAGCGCTGGGAGTTCCAGGTCTTCGGCGCCACCGCCGACGGCGGGAAGCACTCCTGGACCCACGAGGAGTTCACGGCCCTGCCGTACGCGACGGTGGTGGCCGACCTGCACTGCGTCACGAAGTTCAGCATGGTCGGTGCGGAGTGGGGCGGCGTCCCGGCCCGCGTGATCCTGGAGATCGCTCCGCCCGCCCCCGCCGTCACCCATGTCATGGTCTGGGCGGAGTACGGCTTCAGCTCGAACCTGCGCCTCGACGACTTCGCCTCCGAGCGCTCGATCCTCGCCACCCACAAGGACGGCGAACTGCTCACCGCCGAGCACGGCTTCCCGGTACGTCTGGTCGTGCCGCAGCTGTACGCCTGGAAAGGGCCGAAGTGGGTCCGCGGCGTGGAGTACATGACCGCCGACCGCCGCGGCTTCTGGGAGGAGCGCGGCTACCACAACATCGGCGACCCCTGGCGGGAGCAGCGCTACTCGTACCAGGAGGAGCCGGGGGACGGCCCCGAGCTCTGAGGTCCGCGGCGGTCCGGGGCGACGGCGTCGGCCACGGCCCGGTCCATGGCCGCGGACCGGTCCCAGCCGTCCCGGAGCTTCTTCAGCCGTTCCACGTCCGCCGCGTGGCCCTCCTTGCCGCCGGGCGTCTCGACGACCAGCGGTACGCCCTCGGTGGCGGGGTGGGTCATCAGCGCGCGGAACGGGTCCTCGCCGATGTGGCCGGCGCCGATGTTCTCGTGGCGGTCCTTGCGGGCGCCGGCCACGTCCTTGGAGTCGTTGGCGTGGATCAGCCTCAGACGGCCCTCGCCGACCGTGTCCACCAGCAGATCGAGGGTCCGGTGCATCCCGCCGGGCCCGGCGAGGTCGTGGCCCGCGGCGAAGACGTGGCACGTGTCCAGGCAGACCCCCAGCCTCGGATGGGAGTCGAGCGCCTCGAAGTACGGCCCGAAGTCCCAGGTCCGCGAGCAGAGCGAGGAACCCTGGCCGGCGGTCGACTCCAGCAGGAGGAAGGGGTCGTCGTCGTGGGTCAGCTCGTCGAGCAGCGGCAGCAGACGCTCGCGCACCTGCCGCAGCGCGACCGGGCGCTCCCGGCCGCCGGTCGCCGAACCCGTGTGCACGACCACGCCGAGCGCCCCGATCTCGCGGCCCCGGCGCAGCGAGTGCCGCAGCGACTCCACCGACCGCTCGGCGGTCGCCTCGGTGTGCGAGCCGAAGTTGATCAGATACGGCGCGTGGACGTACACGGGGATCGACTGCGCGGCACAGGCCGCGCGGAACGCCTCGTCCTGGGCCGGGTCGCCGGGCGGTGTCGCCCAGCCGCGCGGGTTGGCGACGAAGACCTGGACGGTCTCGGCGGCCAGGTCGCGGGCGTACGAGAGGCCTGTGGAGGCCAGGCCGCCGGCGACGGGGACATGGCTGCCGACGGGGTTGCGGGACTGAACGGTGCTCACCCCTCCAGGGTGTCACGCGGCTCCGGGCGCTCCGCCGGCGGACGACCGTGCACATGCTGTACGTGCCGCACGTGCCGCACGTGCGGGGTCGTCCGCCGGTGGCGCTCAGCGGATCCTGATGGTGATCTTCGATCCCTCGGGGGCGGTCCCGCCGCCCTCCGTCGACTGGCTCTCGACCGTGTCGCCGAACAGGCCGAGCAGACCGCGGTCCTCCTCGACCTCGAAGCCGGCCGCCTCCAGCTCCCGCTTCGCGTCGCCGACGCTGTCGCCCACGACGTCCGGGACCTCGACCATCCTCGGGCCCTTGGACACGGTCAGCGTGATCGTGTCGCCCTCCGCCACCTCGCGCCCGGGCCCCGGCGACTGCTCGGCCACCTGGCCGGCGTCGTACTCGGAGGTGACCCGCCCGGAGGCGATCTCGACCTCAAGGCCCGCCTCCGCCAGGTCCCGCTCGGCGTCGTCCAGGTCCTCGCCGAGCACCTCGGGCACCTCCACCGGGCTGCCCTTGCTGACCACCAGGGCGATCGCCGAACCGCCGCGGCGCTCGGTGCCCGCCTCAGGATCCGTGCTGATCACGTAGCCCGTGGTGACCTCCTCGCTGAAGGCCTTGGTGACCATGCCCGCCGCGAGTCCTTCCTCCTCCAGCCGCTCCTTGGCCTTGTCGAGGGCGAAGCCCCCGAGGTCGGGCACGCGCACGATGTCCGGGCCCTCGGAGACCGTCAGCGTCACGGAGTCGTTGTCGCGGATGCGGGCGCCCGCCCCGGGATCGCTGCTGATGACCCTGCCGCGCCCGACCGTGTCGCTGTGGTCCTTCCTGACGCCCTTCACCTCCAGCCCGGCGTCCTCGATGCGCTGCCTGGCCTGCGCCTCGGTCTTGTCGAGCACCGCCGGGACCTTGGTGAACTGGCCGGAGTTGATGTACCAGACGCCCGCGCCGAGCCCGAGGGCCAGCAGCACCGCGGCGACGATCACGTACACGCCCCTGCGGGGGGCCGGGAAGCGGCCGCGCCGCGGGGGCTCGGGGGGCGGGGAGGGCAGGAAGCTCGTGCGGTGCAGCTCCGCGTCCTCCGGGTCCGCCGCGTCCACCGCGTCCACGGAGAGGGGCCGCGGCGCCGACAGCGGACGCGGGAGCACGCTCGTACGGTCCTCGGCGCCCGAGCGGTCCGCGGCGACGGCTCCGGGGGGCACCGCGTCCAGCTGTTCGTCGCTCAGGGCGGCCTGCGCGTCCAGGACCTGCGCGAGCAGCGCCACCGCGTCGTACGGGCGGATCCGGGGATCGCGCGCGGTGGCCGACGCGACCAGCTCGTCCAGCTCGTAGGCCAGGCCCGGCACGGCCGCCGAGGGCGGCGGCACGTCCTCGTGGAGGTGCTTGTAGAGCACCGCGGCGGGGGAGTCCCCCGAGTGCGGACGGTCGCCGGTCAGCATCTCGAAGAGGAGGATGCCGCATGCGTACACGTCCACCCGGGGGTCGGCCGTGCCGCTCTCGATCTGCTCCGGCGCGAGGTACGAGACCGTGCCCAGCACGGCCCCCGTCGTGTGGGTGACCGTGTCCACGGCCCGGACGAGACCGAAGTCCGCCACCTTCACCCGGCCGTCGTCCCCTATCAGGACGTTCTCCGGCTTCATGTCGCGGTGCACGAACCCGGCGCGGTGCGCGGCCCCGAGCGCGGCCAGCACCGGCTCCAGGATGTCGAGCGCGGCCCGCGGCTGCAGCGCCCCGCGCTCGCGCAGCACGTCCCGCAGGGTGCAGCCGGCCACGTACTCCATCGCCAGGTAGACGTAGGCGCCGTCGGTGCCCTGGTCGAAGACCTGCACCACGTTCGGGTGGGCGAGCCTCGCCACCGACTTGGCCTCGCGTATGAAGCGGTCGACGAAGGAGGCGTCGGCCGCCAGCGCCGGATGCATCACCTTGAGCGCGAGCACCCGGTCCAGGCGGGTGTCCACGGCCCGGTAGACCGTGGCCATCCCGCCGACCGCGATGCGCGCCTCGACGTGATACCGGCCGTCGAGCACATGCCCGACGACGGGGTCTTCCCGGCCGGGGGCCGGGGAGGGGCCTTGAAGGGTCGTGTCCACGCAGGTGAGTGTACGAGCCGTCACCGACGGAGCCGCCGACCGAGCGGATCCGGGGCGGTACTGCAGCCGAGCTGTGACGCGCCCCGGACGAAGGACGTTCGGGGCATCCCTCAGAAAGCCGGCCGCTCCGGGTCCAGGCGTGCGATCCCGTCCGTCGGAGAGGACGCCTCGGCGAAGTGGCGGCGCGGGATGCGCCCCGCCCGGTAGGCCAGCCGCCCGGCCTCCACCGCGTGCCGCATGCCCTCGGCCATCAGGACCGGCTCCCGCGCCCGGGTCACGGCCGAGGCGAGCATCACACCGGCGCAGCCCAGCTCCATGGCGAGCGCCGCGTCCGACGCCGTACCGGCTCCCGCGTCCAGGATCACCGGCACGCGCGCGTGCTCCACGATCAGCTGGAAGTTGTGCGGGTTGCGGATCCCGAGCCCCGAGCCGATGGGCGAGCCCAGCGGCATGACCGCGGCGCAGCCGACGTCCTCCAGCTTCCGCGCCAGGACCGGGTCGTCGTTCGTGTACGGGAGGACCGTGAAGCCGTCGTCGACGAGGGTCTCGGCGGCGTCGAGCAGCTCGACCGGGTCGGGCAGCAGGGTCCGCTCGTCGGCGATGACCTCCAGCTTGACCAGGTCGGTGCCGAGCGCCTCGCGCGCGAGACGGGCCGTCAGGACCGCCTCCCCGGCGGTGAAGCAGCCGGCGGTGTTGGGCAGGACGCGGATGCCGAGCCGGTCGAGCACGGAGAGCACCGAACCGTGGGATCCGGGGCTCACCCGGCGCATCGCGACCGTCGTCAGCTCCGTGCCGGACGCGACCAGCGAGCGTTCCAGGACGTCGAGGCTGGGGGCACCCCCGGTGCCCATGATCAGCCGGGACGCGTAGGACGTACCGCCGAGGACGAAGGGGTCGTCGGCCATGGGTCAGCCTCCTTGGACGGCGGTGAGCACTTCGACGCGGTCCCCCTCGCGCAGCAGGGTCCCGGACCACTGCGCGCGCGGGACCACGGTCTCGTTGAGCGCGGCGGCGACCCCCGAGGGGGCCGCGCAGAACGCGGCGACGAGGGTGTCGAGGGCGGTGCCGGCGGCCAGCTGCCGCCGCTCCCCGTTGACGAGGACGGTCATGCTCATGCGGGCTGCTCCATGGGTGCGGGGGCGCTGAACCGCGCGGGGGTGAACGGGCGGGCCACGTCCGGGAGCCCGCCGGTCGTCAGGGCGTGCGCCAGGACGTCGCCGGTGACGGGGGTGAGCAGCACCCCGTTGCGGTGGTGGCCGGTCGCCAGCAGCAGCCCCGGCAGTCCGCTCGGGCCGAGCAGGGGCGCGTTGTCGGGCGAACCCGGGCGCAGTCCGGCCCGCGTCTCGGTGAGCGGCAGCTCGGTGATGCCGGGGACGAGTTCGTGGGCGTCCCGCAGCAGCTCGTACACGCCGCCCGCGGTCACCGTGGTGTCCCAGCCCAGCTCCTCGCTGGTCGCGCCGACGACGAGTTCGCCGTTCTCGCGCGGCACCAGGTAGACGTGGCTGCCGCGGACCACGGCACGCACCGTCCGGCTCAGGAAGGGCGCCGCACGCTCCGGCACGGCCAGCCGCAGCACCTGGCCCTTCACGGGGCGCACCGGCGGCAGCACGTCCTCGGGCACGCCCGCGAGGCATCCGCTGAGGCTGCCCGCGGCGAGGACCACCTGGCCCGCGGACAGCCCGGTGCCGTCCGCCGTGACGACCCCGGTGGCCCGGCCCGCCGTGACGGTCAGTCGCTCGGCCCGCTGCCGGTGGAAGGTCACCCCGGCCCGCTCGCAGGCCGTGACCAGGGCGGCGGCGAGCCGCCGGGGGTCGATCTGGTGGTCGTCGTCCACCCGCAGCCCGCCGCGCACACCGGGTGCGAGCATCGGCTCCAGGCGCCGGCACTCGCGGCCGCTCAGCCACTCCGACGCCAGGCCCGACCGGCGCTGCAGCGCGTGCAGTTCGCGCAGCTGGGCGCGGTCGTCGGCGTCGAGCGCCACGGCCAGTGTGCCGCACCGCCGGTAGCCGAGGTCCTGGCCGGTCGCCCCGGTCAGCTCGGCGACGAAGTCCGGATAGCGGCGTGCCGAGGCCAGGTTGAGGCCGAGCAGGGTCTGCTCGCCGTGGTGCAGTTCGGTGACGGCGGCCAGCATCCCGGCCGCGACCTGCGCGGCGCCGCCGCCGGGCGCGGGATCGGCCAGCGCGGTCGTGAAGCCGCGCTGCGCGGCGCGCCAGGCGGTGACCAGGCCGATGATCCCGCCCCCGACGACCAGGACGTCGGACGTGCCCGGGGATCTCCCCGTCGGGGTTCCCGGCGAGGTCCCCGTCGGGAACCCCGGTGCCGGACGTGCTTCCGGTGATCCTTCCGGCTGCACCGGTCCCTCCGGCGGCACCGGCTGCGCGGGCGGTACCTCCGCTGGTGTGGGCGACATGGGCGTCCAGCCCCTCCCTTCGCCGGCATGACCCGGATCAGGTTCGTACGGTCGGAGGCCGGTCAGCCTCCCTCTCAGCCCGGTGCGTCCGGGCTCCCGCGAGTGCTCTCCGCCGGCCACCCTAGTCCTTCGTCCCGCACCGCGGTAAGGGAGCCGCCACCGGCCGGCGCTGTGCAACAGCTCACCGGCCGCGCCCCTGACCGAGGATTTCGTCCGTGTCTATGGTGATCGGATGAGTGAGCGGACAGCGGGACGGAGTGCGGCGGCGCGGCCGGGGGCCGTGGTCGTCGGTGCGGGCATGGCCGGGGTGCAGACGGCGGTGGCCCTGCGGGAACAGGGCTTCACCGGAAGCGTGACCCTGATCGGCGCGGAACCCCATCAGCCCTACGACCGCCCGCCGCTCTCCAAGGCGGTGCTGCTCGGCAAGGCCGAGGGGTCCGCCTTCGACGTCGACTTCGCGGCCCTCGGCGTGCGGCTGCGGCTGGGGCTCGAAGTGACCGGCCTGCGCCCGGCCCGGCGGGAACTCGACACGGCCCGGGGCCCCGTCCCGTACGACGTCCTGGTCGTCGCCACGGGAGCGGAACCGGTGCGGCTGCCGGGCACCGAGGACGTCCCCGGCGTCCATCTGCTGCGCACCCTGGACGACGCCGAGCGGCTGCGCCCCGTCCTCGCCCGGCAGGACGACGTCGTGGTGGTGGGCGCGGGCTGGATCGGCGCGGAGTTCGCCACGGCGGCGCGTGAGGCGGGGTGCGCGGTGACCGTCGTCGAGGCCGCCGACCGGCCGCTCGTCGGCGCGCTGCCCGCCGAGGTGGCCGCCCCCATGGCCGCCTGGTACGCGGACAGCGGGGCGTCGTTGCGCACCCGCGCGCGCGTGGAGCGCGTCGAGCCGGGCGCGGTGGTGCTGGACGACGGTTCGCGGCTGCCCGCGGGCGCCGTCGTCGTCGGCATCGGGGCGCGGCCCGCGACGGACTGGCTGGCCGGCTCGGGCGTCGAACTCGGCGCCCACCGGGAGGTCGTCGCGGACGACCGGCTGCGCACCTCCGTCCCGGACGTGTACGCGGTCGGCGACTGCGCCTCCTTCCCCTCGGGCCGCTACGGCGAGCGCCTGCTCATCCACCACTGGGACAACGCGCTGCAGGGGCCGCGGGCGGTCGCGGCGGACATCGTCGGCGAGACGCCCGCCCCGTACGACCCGGTGCCCTACTTCTGGTCCGAGCAGTTCGGCCGTTTCGTCCAGTACGCGGGGCACCACGGGCCCGGCGACACCCTGGTCCGGCGGGGCGATCCGGACGGCCCCGCCTGGTCGGTGTGCTGGCTCCGGGACGGCCGCCTGGCCGCCGTACTGGCGGTGGGCAGGCCCCGGGACCTGGCACAGGGACGGCGCCTGATCGAGTCGGGCGCCCGGCTGGACCCGGTCCTGCTGGCGGACCCGGGCCGGCCCCTGAAGACCGCCTCGCTCTGAGCCCGGCGGAGCCTGCCCGGCGGGTGGTCCGCGGGGTGCGGGCCGTCCGCGGTCGCCCGCGCGGCCAGCCCGCACCGGGCCGCACCCGACGAACCGCATCCCGCCGGAGGCACACCCCCCGGTGGGTGACCCGGTCGACGGACCCGGGTACCCACTGTCGGTGGGAGGTGGCAGGCTTGTCCCCGTGACCGAGATTGACGCAAAGATCGATGCTCTCGTCCCCGCCTGGCTCACCCTCCCCGACATCGCCGAGCAGTTCGGCGTCGAGGTGACGCGCGTCCGGCAACTGGTCAAGGAAGGCCAGCTGATCGCCGTACGCCGTGGTGAGAACCGCGCGCTGCACGTCCCCGCCGCCTTCGTCGACGCGGACGAACGGAAGGTGGTCAAGGGCCTGTCCGGCACCCTGACGCTCCTGCGGGACGACGGCTTCACCGACGAAGAGATGCTGGAGTGGCTCTTCACTCCCGACGAGAGCCTGCCCGGTACGCCCGCGCAGGCCCTGAGCGAGAATCGCGGCACGGAGGTGAAGCGCCGCGCCCAGGCGCTCGCCGTCTGACCCGGGCGACCGGAGTGAGCTGAGCCGACGGCGCCGCACGGCGCAGGCGTACGGGCCGGCCCGGCCGGGCCGACTGGACCGACCGGGGGCCGTCCACGGCCCGTACGCCACCGACACGACACGGGGGACCCACGCATGCCCGCATCCACCGCCCGCGACCGGCTCGCCGACGCCCGGCTCTACCTCTGTACGGACGCGCGCAGGCGCCAGGGCGACCTCGCCCCCTTCCTGGACGCGGTCCTGGCGGGCGGGGTGGACATCGTGCAGCTGCGGGACAAGGGCATGGAGGCGGCCGAGGAACTGGAGCACCTGGCCGTGGTCGCGGATGCCTGCCGCAGGCACGGCAGGCTGCTCGCGGTGAACGACCGGGCCGACGTCGCCCACGCCGCCGGGGCCGACGTCCTGCACCTCGGCCAGGGGGACCTGCCCGTCCCCGCCGCCCGGGCCCTCCTCGGCGGCGAGGTCCTGATAGGCCGCTCCACGCACACCGGCCCCGAGGCATCCGCCGCCGCCGTCCAGGACGGTGTGGACTACTTCTGCACCGGACCCTGCTGGCCGACCCCCACCAAACCGGGACGCCCCGCGCCGGGCCTCGACCTGGTCCGCCACACGGCCGCGCTCGCCACGGACCGGCCCTGGTTCGCGATCGGCGGCATCGACCTCGGCAACCTCGACGAGGTGCTCGCGGCGGGCGCCCGCCGCGTCGTCGTGGTCCGCGCGATCACCGAGGCCGGCGATCCGGGCGCGGCGGCGGCGGAGTTCGCGAGGCGCCTGCGGGCGGTGTGAGGCGGGACACCCCGGCCCCGCCCGGCTGTCCGAGGAGTGGACAGCAAGTCGACAAACGGGGCGAATTACCCGTGTGCGGTTGGGGGCCCGCCCCGCCCTGGCTAACCTGCCGGTATGGCCCTCGGATCTGCTTCCACCAGGACTGACCGCGCACGCACCGTGCGGGACATGCTCGCGACCGGCAGGACGACGTACTCGTTCGAGTTCTGGGCGCCGAAGACGGAGAAGGGCGAGCGGAACCTCTGGAACGCGCTGCGCAGGGTGGAGGCGGTCGCCCCCAGCTTCGTCTCGGTGACGTACGGCGCGGGCGGCACCACCCGGGCCGGCACGGTCAGGGCGACGGAGCAGATCGTCGCCGACACGACGCTCACCCCGGTCGCCCACCTCACCGCGGTCGACCACTCCGTCGCGGAACTGCGCAACATCATCGGCCAGTACGCGGACGCGGGGATCCGGAACATGCTCGCGGTGCGCGGCGACCCGCCCGGCGACCCCATGGCCGACTGGGTGGCACACCCCCAGGGCCTCACCTACGCGGCCGAACTGGTCCGGCTCATCAAGGAGTCGGGCGACTTCTGCGTGGGCGTCGCGGCCTTCCCGGAGATGCATCCGCGGTCCGCGGACTGGGACACGGACGTGGCGAACTTCGTCGACAAGTGCCGGGCCGGCGCCGACTACGCGATCACGCAGATGTTCTTCCGGCCGGAGGCGTACCTGCGGCTGCGCGACCGGGTCGACGCGGCGGGCTGCGACACCCCCGTGATCCCCGAGGTCATGCCGGTGACCAGTGTGAAGATGCTGGAGCGATTGCCACAACTCAGCAACGCCTCGTTCCCGCAGGCCCTGAAGGAGCGGATCCTCACGGTCAAGGACGATCCGGCGGCTGTACGCTCCATTGG
This sequence comes from Streptomyces beigongshangae, assembly GCF_019710745.1. Taxonomy (GTDB): domain Bacteria; phylum Actinomycetota; class Actinomycetes; order Streptomycetales; family Streptomycetaceae; genus Streptomyces; species Streptomyces beigongshangae. The sequence goes on along the minus strand of NZ_JAHKJW010000032.1, from coordinate 14,559 downwards.
CATCGAGTTCGCCACGGAGTTCTGCGCGAGGCTGCTGGCCGAGGGAGTTCCCGGCCTGCACTTCATCACGCTGAACAACTCCACCGCGACGTTGGAAATCTACGAGAACCTGGGCCTGCACCACCCACAGCAGGCCTAGACCGGTCGCATTGTCGTACGACACACTGCGTAGCGGTCATCTGGGAGAGGGGCGTACATGGGCTGGACGGTCCTCTACATCGCATTCGGCGTCGTCGCGCTGTGGCTGCTCGGCGAGGTGCTGTTGCAGTACAAGGCGCGGCTGCGCTGGCGGCTGCTGGCCTTCGGCGGCTTCCTCGGCGTGGTCGTCGGTGTGCTGATCCCGTCCGTGGTGGTCATCGGTCTGGGCGCGGCCGCGTTCGCCGTCGGGCAGACGTACGTGACGCTGTCGTTCCGCAGCGGCTTCGCGGCCGGCTGGGCCGTCACCGGACGCCCGAGCCTCAGCAGGCGCCGCCGGGGCGAACCCGACCGCCGGGAACCCACGCTGGAGGTCACGGACCTCCAGGCCACGGAGAGCGGAACGTATCCTCAGCCGGACTTCGGCCGGAACGAGAGCTTCGGCCGCGGCGAGAGCTTCGACCGGGACGACGTCTTCGGGCAGGAGGAGTCGGTCTTCGGGCACCGGCCGGGCGCCGCCACCGGGGCCGCCGCCGTCTACGAGCCGCAGCCGCTGCCCGACGAGACCGGCCAGTACGGCGTCTACAGCGACGCCGCCTACGCCGCGGCCACCGACCCGGCGTACGCGGCCTCCGCGCAGGCCCAGGGACAGGGCCAGGCGCAGGACCAGTTCGCGCAGAACTACGGCTACGAGGGACCCGCGGGCTACGACCAGCAGCAGTACGGCTACGACACCGGGCAACAGCAGCAGTACGACGCCTACGCGGACCCGTACACCGGAACGCAGTCCTACGACGCCGCCCCGTACGGCCGGTCCTACGGATCCCCGCAGCAGCAGTACGGGCAGCAGGGACAGCAGGGCTTCCCGCCGGACGGGTACGGCACGGGCGCCCAGGGCGGCGAGACCGCGTCCGGCGGGGTCTGGGTACCGCAGCAGCGCACCACCGGGGACCCGTACGGAGGCGAACTCCCGCCGGAGCAGTCGTACCCCTACGAGGGCGACGGACAGCAGGGCGGGTACGACGGGCAGCAGTACCGGTACTGAACGCGGTCCGGTGCCGGACGCGGTCGGCGCCCTCGCCGCGGGAACGTCACCGCGAGCCGCGGAACTGCGGCCCCTCCACGATCAGTCCGGCGACCAGCGCCCCCGACATCCCGGCGTGCGGCAGGCCGCCGCCGGGGTGCGCCCAGCCGCCGACCGCGAACAGGCCGGGCAGGCGGGTGGTGTTGCCCGGGTGCAGCAGCCGTCCGTCGCCCGCCGCGAGGGCCGGGGCCGGGACCGCGCCGCCGTCCGCGCCGGTCGCGTCCGCGATGTCCCACGGCGTGCGGACCTCCTGCCACAGGACTCTGTCGCGCAGGTCGTCGACGGCCCGCCCGGCACGGGTGACCATGGCCTCGGCGAGCCGCGCGAAGACCTCGCGCGAGACCCGGTCCGACGCGCCGTGGTACGCGGGCACCGTGGCCGTCAGCGTGACCGCCTCGTGCGCGTGGTCCGGCACGGACGCGGGGTCGTCGGGCCGGAGCACGGTGACCGTGGGGCACGCCGGCACGTCGGAACCGCCGTCGAACAGGTACTTCAGCTCCTCGGCACGGTCGTCCGTGTGCACCACGGTCCGGTGCGCCGTCCCCTCCGGCCGCGGACCGCGCAGCGCCAGGTGGACGGTCAGCCGGCTCGGGAACCCGCGCCGCGGGGGCACGTCCCCGCCGTCGCGCGGCGCCGTCACGGGGCCGATCCGGTCCAGCACGCCGGGCGCCACGCCCGCGAGCACGAAGTCCGCCTCCACGACGGTCCCGCCGGCCAGCTCCAGGCCCGCGGCACGTCCGTCCTTCTCGACGATCCGCTCGACGGCCGCCCCGAAGGCGAACTCCACCCGGCGGGCCACGCACCGCTCGTACACGGCGCGGGCCAGCTCCCGGATGCCGCCGCGCACGTACCACGTACCGAAGGCGTGCTCCATGTACGGCAGGACGGCCGCGCTCGCCGGGACCGCGCGCGGGTCCAGGCCGTACGCCAGCGCGTGGCTCTCCAGGAGGGCGGCCAGGCGGGGGTCGTCCAGCTCCAGGGCGCCGACCTCCGCGAACCGGCGCGCCGTGCGCGTGCGCAGCAGGCGCCGCCGCCGCAGGGCCGGGTAGGGCTCGCGCTCGCCCAGCACCCGCCAGTCGCTCCACAGGGGCTCCTCCAGGAGGGGCCGCCGGGTCCGGTCCCAGGCTTCGCGCGCCCGCACCAGGAAGTCGCCCCAGCGCTCGCCCGCGCCCGCTCCCAGGGCCTCGTCCAGGGCCGAGACGACCCCCGCGCGCGAGGCGTCGGGCAGGGGGACCGCCGTGCCGTCGGCGAAGACGTGCCGGGCCGCCGGGTCGACCTGGACCAGGTCGACGCAGGCTTCCAGGGGCTCCTTGCCGGTCTTGACGAACAGATCGCGGTAGACCGCCGGGACCCGGAGCAGCCCGGGGCCGGTGTCGAAGGCGAAGCCGTCGCGCTCGAAGCGGCCCACCGCGCCGCCGTACGTCGCCGTGCGCTCGTACACCGCCACCCGGTGGCCCGCGACGGCCAGCCGGGCGGCGGCCGCCATCGCGCCCATCCCGGCGCCGATCACCGCAATCCGTGCCATGCCAGGGACTGTATCGGCCACCACCGACAGCCGGGCCGCGACCCCGGGCACCCGGCGGGGGAACGCCGTCCGGCGGCGGCGCGTCCTGGGCCTGGGTGCGCAGATCTGAGTACGCGTACCCAGAACGTGAGTTGAGTACGTACGCGGATGGGCACCGACCTGCGTGAACGGAAGAGTGGAGGCACGGAAAGGGGCGCGGCTCCGGTACCGCCGGCACGGGGCGGCGGAACGGTGCGGCGCCCTCTACCGCTCCTTCCGCCGGTCACCCGGCGGGAGTGAGACAGGGGGCCCGGGCGGACCGGACCGGGGAACCGCCGGGGAGCGGGGAACCGGGGAACCGGGGGACGCACGGGGGGTACGAGGAAGAGCGCCGGTCCGGCGTGGCCCGCGGGGGACGCGGCCACTGCGGACCGGCGCTCACCCGTGTCCGGGGCGCCCGCCGATCCTCCCCTGGAGCAGCAGGGACAGCGCCGCGTGGACGTCGTCCAGGGACCGCTGCGGCTGGAACGCCAGCCAGTCCAGGGCCGCGACCAGCACCATGCCGACCAGCGCCGCCGCCGTCAGCGGGGCGTCGATCTCGTCGCTCAGCTCACCGTTCGCGATCCCCTCGCGCAGGACGCCCTCGACGACCGCGACGGCCTCCTGCCGGACGACCGTCAGCGTGGACTGCCAGGCCCGGTTGGTGCGCCACAGCTCCGCCACGTACAACCGGGTGAAGGCCGGGTAGCGGTCGATGAAGACGAGACCGGCCCGGACCATCGCGTCCAGCGCGTCGACCCTGCTGCCGCCCTCCGCGTCGGTCCTCCCGACCGCCTCCCGCAACGAGCCGGTGAGCAGTCCCACGCCGTGCCGGAGCAACTCCTCGAAGAGGACGGACTTGCTCGCGAAGTTGTAGTAGACCGTGCCCTTCGCCACTCCGGCACGCTCGGCGATCTCGTCCACGGTGGTGGCGGAGAAACCCTGCTCGGCGATGAGGGTCACCGCCGCCTCGTAGAGCTTGTGCCGGGTCGCCCGCCTGCGGCCGTCGCCGCGCTCCACCGTCCTGCTGCTTTCCATGGCCCCGATTGTCACAGGCCCGGCCCCGGCCCCGGACGCGCACGGCGGATCCCTCGTACCGACCGGTCGGCGCAAGAGCCTTCCGGAACCTGTACCCGACCTTGCGCCCGACCTTGCGCCCGACCCTGCGACCGAACCTGTGATCGAAGCAAAAGCGCAGGTCGGAACGGATTGTCAGTGGCATACCGCACGATAGGCACATACGGCACTCCCCGTCGGGGCGTGCCGGCACACAGACGACAGGAGGTTCGTCATGGCCAGTTCTTCCGCAGCCGCCGCCCGTCGGCGCCGCGCCACCGGCCCTGCCCCCTCACTGACCGGTCCGGCGAGCGACGTGCACCCCGTGCTCCGCCGTGCCACGGCCCCGCCCGCCGCCCTCGACCTGCTCGCCCAGGCCCACGCCGGACTCGACGAGGCGTCCGTGCTGGAAACTCCCAACGAGCGCTACGCGACGGCCCACCTGGCCGCCCTGCGCACCGCCGCGGCCGTGCTCGCCGCCCGGGGACGCCCGGAGACCACCGCCAGGCGCCGGGCCAGGATCCGCAGCGCCTGGGAGGTACTGCCCGAGATAGCGCCCGAACTGGCCGAGTGGAGCGCGCTGTTCGCCTCCGGGGCCGCCCGCCGGGCCCGTGCGGAGGCCGGCATCCGGGGCGCGGCCACCGTCCGCGACGCCGACGACCTGCTGCGCGACGTGGCGATGTTCCTCCGCCTGGTCGAGCGCATGCTGGTGCTCCAGCCGGTCCTGCCCCAGCCGCGGCAGGACCACAACCACAACCACAACCACAACTACGAGCATGAGCCCGAGCACGACCACGGGCCACGGCACCCCCGCGGCGCCGCGGACATGCCGGACGCGCCGGACGTACCGGACGCGGGATGACGGCGGCCGGGCCCCCGCTCCGGCGAACGCGACGGCGGCGCGGGGACGGCCGGGGTCCACCCACGTGAGCCGGTGTACGGGCCGTTCCGGGACGACCCGTCCGGCGCGCGAGACGGGGAGCCGGGTGGCGGGCGCGAGGCAATAGGGTTGGGGACGCCTGCATCTCCCCGGCGCCGCACACGGCGGGGAGGTGTCCCCATCGCTCCGCCGTACGCCAGGCGGTGCCGCGCCGAGGAGTCAACTGCCGTGTCGGACCCGATGCGCCCGCCCGCCTCCCCCCGTCGCCCTCGACCGGCGTCGCTGCGCTCCGACCCCTCCCGCCCCCGTGCCTCTCTCCGTACCGCCGTGGTCTGGGACGTTCTGCGGGAGGCCCTCGACCGCCGGGCCAAGGCCACGGGCCGGGAGTCGCTGGACGTGCTCGACACCGGAGGCGGCAGCGGTAACTTCGCGGTGCCCGTGGCACGCCTCGGCCACCGCGTCACCGTCGTGGATCCCAGTCCGAACGCGCTGTTCGCGCTGGAGCGCCGGGCCGCCGAGGCCGATGTCGCCGACCGCGTCCGGGGCGTCCAGGGCGACGCGCACGGCCTCTTCGACGTGGTCGAGCGCGGCGGCTACGACGCGGTCCTGTGCCACGGCGTGCTCGAGTACGTGGACGACCCCGCCGAGGGGCTGCGCAACGCGGTCGCCGCGCTGCGCCCGGAGGGCGTCCTCAGCCTGCTCGCCGCCGGACTGGGCGGCGCCGTGCTGGCCCGCGCCCTCGCCGGGCACTTCACGGAGGCCCGTCACGCGCTGGTCGACCCGGACGGCCGCTGGGGCGAGGGCGACCCCGTTCCCCACCGCTTCACGGCCGACCAGCTCACCGCGCTGGTCGAGGGCGCGGGTCTGCGCGTCGGTGCCGTGCACGGGGTGCGGATCTTCGCGGACCTGGTCCCCGGGGTCCTCGTGGACACCGAACCGGGCGCCCTGGACGCCCTGCTCGAACTGGAGGCCGCGGCCGCCGAGCTCGCCGCCTTCCACTCCGTCGCCACGCAGCTCCATGTGCTGGGTGAGACGACGGAGTCCGCCGGGGGGTGAGGTGCCTCCCGTGATACACCGCTGATCAGGGGCGCGGCGGCAGATGGAGTACGCCACAGGCCCCCCGATCGGACGCTCGGCGCCGTATGATCGGGGGAGACCGTCCGGCATGACGCGCCGGTCGTTGGGGAATCTACGCCTCAGCGGATCGGAGCGCCTTGGCGGTTCCCGGTTGGCCAATTGGCGCAGAGGGGCGGGTTTCACGGGGGCGATTCCCTGCCTATCCTGAAGGGGACCCCCGGTCGTCGCCCCGACGACTGCACGATGAGGAGGACGCCGTGCCGCTCTCGGAGCACGAGCAGCGAATGCTCGAGCAGATGGAGCGAGCGCTGTACGCCGAAGATCCCAAGTTCGCGACAGCGCTTGAGGGAAGCGGGCTGCGTACGTACACCCGGCGACGGGTCTACCAGGCGGTCGCGGGCTTCCTCGTAGGTATCGCGCTCCTCATGGCCGGAATGGTCGCACAGCAGATCTGGGTCAGTGTGGTGGGTTTTCTCGTCATGCTGGGCTGCGCCGTGCTCGCCGTGACCGGTTGGCGCAAGGCTCCCAAGCCGGGTGAACAGCCCGCGACGGGCGCGCCGGGCGCTGCTCAGACTCGCGTTCAGGGTCGGCAGCGGCGCTCCATGATGGACCGCATCGAACAGCGCTGGCAGCGGCGCCGGGACGAGCAGGGCGGCCACTAGCCCACCGGGTCCCGTCCGACGGACACACGCCGAAGGGGCGGCCACCACCGAGGTGGCCGCCCCTTCGGCGTGCCCGGCCCGCGCCCGGCCCCGTGTCCTCGTCCACACGGGAGCCGTGCGGGCCGCCGCGAGGAGGATCCGGCAGGAAGAGCAGGAAGAGCAGGAAGAGCAGGAAGAGCAGGCAGAAGGGGGGTGCTCGCCCGAGCGGGCAAGCACCCCCCTTTCACCCTCACCGTCTCCGGCCCGGCGGCCGGATCAGCCTCCGCCGCCTTGTCCCGACGGCCGCCGTACCAGGGCCGTCCAGCGCGCCGCGGCACGGGACCTCAGCGTGATCCACCGCTCGGAGGCCGCCCACACCACCCGGACGGCGGAGCGCGGCGCGAGCAGCGCGCGCAGGCGCGTACCGCGGTCGGCCGCGGCCCGCAGGCCCAGGGTCATCCGGCGGACGTCGTCGCCCAGCCCCGGGGCCGGCCGGGGGCTCGGCGCGTACAGGGCCTGCTCCACCGCGTCGGCGACCCGGTGGACGGAGGCGGCCGCCTCCGGTTCGAGGTGCCCGACGCGGACGATCCGCGCCGCCGCCTTGCGCGGCGTCTGCGACTCGTCGGGCGTGATGCCGAAGTCCCACGCCGTGTCGCTGACCTCCTGCCACGCCTCCAGCGCGGCGGCCTCGGCCGCGGCAGCGGCCGCCGCGGCGACGGCGGCCGCCTCGGTCCGGCCGTGCGCGTCGAGCCGGATGTCCCATGCTTCGCCGCCGGCCTTCCGGCCGGCCGCCGGGCCGTGCGCCCCGGCCCGGCCGGGCGAACCGAGCCGGACCGATCGGGCCCGCAGCCGCCACAGCATCGGCAGCAGCGGCAGGGTGCCCACGGCGAGCCCGCCCGCGAGCCAGAGGAGCAGGGACAGCCACCACGGCGGATCGTCGTTCGTCGCGCCGAACGCCGCCTGCGGGGACTCGCTGCCGCAGGGCTGCTCCAGCCGCTTCTCGGCCGCCGTGCAGCCCTCGCTGCTCGACGGTGCCGCGGAGGGCGCCGTGGACGAGGACCTCGACGGCACGTCCGCTTCGGGGAGCGTCGTGCCGGGCGTGTCCGGCCGCGTGTACTCCGGGACGTTGCCGCGGTTCGGCGTCGGCTCGAAGCGGGTCCAGCCCACGCCCTCGAAGTACAGCTCGGGCCAGGCGTGCGCGTCCCGCAGCCCCACCGAGGACGTGCCGTCCGCCTGGGGCGAACCGGGGGTGAAGCCCACCGCGACCCGGGCCGGTATGCCCAGCGTGCGGGCCATGGAGGCCATCGCGAAGGAGAAGTGGACGCAGAAGCCCTCCTTGTCCCTGAGGAAGCGCGCTATCGCCTGGGACCCGCTGCCGACCTGCACGTCCGTGTCGTAGGTGAAGCCGCCCTCCAGGGCGAACCAGTCCTGCAGCTTCACCGCGCGCTCGTAGTCGTTGTCCGCGTCCGCCGTGACCTCGCGTGCCCGCTGGGCGACCACCGGCGGCAGCGAGCCGGGTACCCGGGTGAACTCGCGCTTCAGCACCTCCGGCGCCTCGGGCGCGCCCGAGAGCTGCTCGGCGGTCGGCCGCACGACCAGGCTCTCGACCGTGTAGTCCTTGCCGCGGGTGGTCTGGCCGTGGTCGCCCACGAGCGTGCGGCCCACGGGCTCGTACCGCCACCTGCCGTCGATCCCCACCTGGCTGGCCGGGTACGGCATGGGCAGCCAGTCCTGCGCGTACCAGTCGGCCGCCGAGATCCTCGTCCGGATCTCGGTGCGCCGGACGCCGTCACCGAGGCCGGGCGGCGTCGGGAGCGTCCCCGGTACGTCCTCGACATGCCGCTTGGCGGGCTTCCACGCCGTGCCGTCGAACTCGTCGAGCGCGACGATCCGCAGATAGAGGTCCCGGGTCTCCTCGGAGTCGGTGCGGTAGGACATGACCTCGCGGTCCTCGTCCACGTTCAGGCTGTCGCGGAGCGAGACCAGGGGGTTCACCGCGGAGATCGTGCCGCCGCCCCCGGAGCCCGCGCCGACACCGCCCCCCGCCGTGTCCAGCAGTCCGCCGTCGAGCGAGGGCAGGGCGAGCGGTACGGCCAGGGAGATGCCGAGGGCGACGGCGCCGATCCGCCGTCCCGTGCGCACCGGTGCCAGCGCGCTCCCGGAGGGCGGCGCCCCCGGTGCGCGGGGGCCGCCGCCGAAGACCCGGCCCCACTGCGACAGCCGGTCACGTCCCTCGGCCAGCAGCAGCACCAGGTAGCCGGCGGCCGCCAGCAGGAACCAGATCCAGCCCGCGGCGCCGTCCGCGAGACCCGCGGCGACGGAGTACAGCGCGAGCAGGGGCAGCCCGGCGGGGGCCGCGCTGCGGAACGTCACCGCGAGCGCGTCCACCGCCAGCCCGATGACCACGACGCCGCCGACCATCATCAGCCGGATGCCGTCGGAGAGCGGCGCCGGTATCGAGTACCGCCCGACGTCGTCCGTGCCGGCCTGCAGCAGCTCGCCGAGGTGGCGGAACACCTCGGGGCCCGGCAGCAGTCCGGCGACGGCCTGCTCCCGGGCGAAGGACAGGGTCAGCAGCAGCAGGGTGACCAGCGCCTGCACCGCGACCGTCAGCGGCCGGGCGAGGGGCACCCGCCGGGCCGCCGCGCCCACCCCGGTCTGTATCGCGAGCAGGAACGCGGCCTGGAGGAACCAGGTCGCCGGCTCGACCAGCGGCAGCAGCGCGCAGGACGCCGTCAGCGTCGCCGCCGCGGCGCACAGGGCCAGTCGCGCGCGCCCGCTCATGAGCCGCCCCCCGCCGCGCCGCCCGTGGAGGCGATCCCGTTGCGCTGTCGGTCCGCCTCCCGCCACAGGCCCTCCAGACCGGCCCCCGGCGGGACGGCCAGGGCGGTCCAGCCCGCCTCACGCAGCATCCGCAGCCGCTCCTCGCATCGTCCGTCGGCGGCGCCCCGCGTCCATGCCCCGCCGTCCAGCAGGAAGGCGACCGCCCCACCGCTGCGCTGGCGCATCCTGCCGAGCACCGCCGCCTGTTCCTCGTCCAGGTCGCCGAGGAAGGCGACCAGCAGTCCTTCGTTGCCGCCGCGCAGCACGTCGTACGCCCGCGACAGGCCCGTGCCGTCGGAGTGGTCGATCACCGCGAGGGCGTCCATCATCAGCCCCGCCGCGTCCGCCGACTCCTGGCTCGCCCCCGCGAAGCCGTCGGCGCCCTCACCCGGCACCGAGGCCCCGGTGTCGGTCAGCAGCCGTACCGAGAAGCCCCGTTCCAGCATGTGCACCAGCGTCGAGGCCGTGCCCGAGACGGCCCACTCGAAGGCCGAGTCCGGGCCCGCGCCGTCGAAGGCGACGCCCCGGGTGTCGAGGAGCACCGTGCAGCGGGACCGCTGGGGCTGCTCCTCGCGGCGCACCATCAGCTCGCCGTACCGGGCGGTCAGGCGCCAGTGGACCCGGCGCAGGTCGTCGCCGTAGCGGTAGCCGCGCGGGATCACGTCGTCCTCGCCGGCCAGGGCGAGCGAGCGCTGCCGCCCGTCGCCGTACCCCTTCGCCTCGCCGGTCAGCCGCACCGGCGGCAGGGGCTCCACACGGGGGACGACGGTGAGGGTGTCGTGGGTGGAGAAGGAGCGGGTCAGTTCGCACATCCCGAAGGGGTCGCTGAGCCGCAGTTGCAGCGGGCCCAGCGGATAGCGGCCGCGCAGGTCCGAGCGCACGCGGTACGACACCTCGCGCCGGCCGCCCGCCTCGACCCGGTCCAGTACGAAGCGGGGCCGCGGCCCCAGCACGTAGGGCACCCGGTCCTGGAGCATCAGCAGGCCCGTGGGCAGCCGCGAGACGTTGTCCATCCGCAGGTGGACCCGTGCCTCGGAGCCCGCCGGCACCCGGCCGGGGGAGAGGCGGCGGCTGCCGGCGACGCGGTAGCGCGTGCGGTAGAGCACGGCCGCGCAGACCAGCGGCAGCACGGCGAGCAGCAGCCCGACCCGGAGCAGATCGCTCTGCCCCAGGACGTACGCGCAGACCGCGGCCGCGATGCCGGCGGCCAGGAAGGACCGCCCGCGCGTGGTGAGTCCGGCGAGAGCCGTCCGCAGCCCGCCCTTGTCCTCCTCGGCCGTCGCTGCCGGCATCCCCCCGGCGGTCATCACAGCCTCCGGGGCGGCTGCTGGCCGAAGTCGGACGCGCCCCGGACCGTCCCCGGGCCGCCCGGCGCCCGGGGCGCCGCGGGCACGGGCGTGCGCTGGAGGATCTCCAGGACGACCTGCTCGGCCGTGCGGCGGTTCAGCTGGGCCTGGGCGGTGGGCAGCAGCCGGTGGGCCAGGACCGCCACGGCGAGCGCCTGGATGTCGTCCGGCAGGGCGTAGTCCCGGCCGCTCAGGGCGGCGGACGCCTTCGCGGCGCGCAGCAGGTGCAGGGTGGCGCGCGGCGAGGCGCCCAGTCTCAGGTCCGGGTGGCTGCGGGTGGCGCCCACCAGGTCGACCGCGTACCTGCGCACCGGTTCGGCGACGTGGACCGTGCGCACCGCGTCGATGAGCTTGACGATCTCGTGCGCGTGCGCCACCGGCTGGAGGTCGTCCAGCGGGGAGACGCCGCCGTGGACGTCGAGCATCCGCAGCTCGGCCTCCGCGCTGGGGTAGCCGATGGAGACCCGGGCCATGAAACGGTCGCGCTGCGCTTCCGGCAGCGGGTAGGTGCCCTCCATCTCGACCGGGTTCTGCGTGGCCACCACCATGAACGGACCGGGCAGTTCGTAGGTCTGCCCGTCGATGGTGACCTGGCGCTCCTCCATGGACTCCAGGAGCGCCGACTGCGTCTTGGGCGACGCGCGGTTGATCTCGTCGCCGATCACGATCTGCGCGAAGATCGCGCCGGGCTTGAACTCGAAGTCCCTGCTCTGCTGGTCCCAGATGGACACCCCCGTGATGTCCGAGGGCAGCAGGTCGGGCGTGAACTGGATACGCCGCACCGAGCAGTCGATGGACCGCGCCAGCGCCTTGGCGAGCATGGTCTTGCCGACGCCGGGGACATCCTCGATCAGAAGATGCCCCTCGGCGAGCAGCACGGTCAGCGAAAGCCGTACGACCTCAGGCTTGCCCTCGATCACTTCCTCCACCGAACTGCGGACTCTCTCCACAGTGGCGGTCAGATCTGTGAGGCTCGCTCGATCGTCATAGGTCGTCACCCGGCCCTCCTCGGCCCGTTCATTCTCCGGGCCGACGCTCTGCGATGCGGACCGGCCCACCCCGAACACGGACACCACGCGGGAAAAGTTCCGCGCGACGCCACAGACGCATTCTTGTTGCCGTTACCGGTTCGTGTCACTCGCCTGTGGACAACTGGCCGCGATATGTCAGGTCTTGCGGTTTTTGACCGGGTGAAACCGGCGTCAGGTGGGGTCTATCTCACGCAGCAGGCCCGTCTTCACGTCGAACACGAAACCACGTACGTCCCCGGTGTGCAGGAGGAAGGGGGAGGTCCGCACCCGCTGCATGGACTGCCGTACGTCCTGGTCGACGTCCCGGAACGCCTCCACCGCCCAGGCGGGGCGCTGGCCCACCTCCATCTCCAGGTCGTGGCGGAACTCCTCGGTGAGGGACTCCAGGCCGCAGCCGGTGTGGTGGATGAGCACGACGCTGCGGGTGCCGAGCGCGCGCTGGCTGATGGTGAGGGAGCGGATCACGTCGTCGGTGACGACGCCGCCCGCGTTGCGGATCGTGTGGCAGTCGCCGAGCTCCAGGCCCAGTGCGTCGTGCAGGTCGAGGCGGGCGTCCATGCAGGCCACGACCGCGACGCCCAGTACGGGCCGCGCGTCCATGCCGGGATCGGCGAACGCGGCGGCGTACCGCCCGTTGGCCTCGACCAGGCGGTCCGTGACGGTGCCGGGGCGGGATATGGCGTCTTCGGGTTCGGCGGGAACGGATGCGGAAGTCGTCATACCCATGACGGTAAGGGGCGCGGCACGTTCGGGCCTGCTGTGGGAGGGGACAAAGAACATCAGGGAACATTGGTGTGTGAGGTAACCCACAGGGGTGGAGCGAGTCCATCCGTACGGGTGGAAACACCTGGTTTGCGGCGTGATCCCCCTCGGAGTCGCGACGCGCAGGCCGGTTCATTGACCGTGTGACACCGTGGACTAAGGTGACGCGAAGCGGGAGGCGAGACGTCCTCCCCGCTGGACTGCTATCCCGGAGGACCGGCGCCCGTGCCGGGACCTCCCCGCGTGCGCGGCGCGTACGTACGGCTCGGCCTCCTCCCGCTCCCGGTCGGCTGACGCTCTCCGGCGCCGGCGGGCCCTCCCTCCACCCGGGGACTCCCCGTGTCGGCCGCGGGAGGGCGGGGACCCGGCGGTGCGTACCGGCCGCGCCGGACCTGAGAGGGCCCCTTGAGCTCGAGCCACAGCCGACATGTCCCGGTGATGCTCCAGCGGTGCCTGGACCTGCTGGCTCCCGCGCTGGAGCGGCCGGGAGCCGTGGTCGTCGACTGCACGCTCGGCCTCGGCGGCCACAGCGAGGCCCTGCTCACCCGTTTCCCCGGGGCGCGGCTGGTCGCCCTGGACCGCGACAAGGAGGCCCTGCGCCTCTCCGGGGAGCGGCTCGCGCCCTTCGGCGACCGGGCCACGCCGGTGCACGCGGTCTACGACGAGCTCCCCGACGTGCTCGACCGCCTGGACCTGCCGCACGTCCAGGGCGTCCTCTTCGACCTCGGCGTCTCCTCCATGCAGCTCGACGAGGCGGACCGCGGCTTCGCCTACGCCCAGGACGCGCCCCTCGACATGCGCATGGACCAGACCGCCGGCATCAGCGCGGCCGAGGTGCTCAACACCTACCCGCCCGGCGAACTCGTCCGGATCCTGCGGGCCTACGGCGAGGAGAAGCAGGCCAAGCGGATCGTGTCCGCGGTCGTGCGCGAACGCGCCAAGGAGCCCTTCACCCACAGCGCGCGGCTCGTCGAGCTGATCCGCGACTCCCTGCCGCAGGCGGCCAAGCGCACCGGCGGCAACCCCGCCAAGCGGACGTTCCAGGCGCTGCGCATCGAGGTCAACGGCGAACTCGCCGTCCTGGAGCGGGCGGTCCCCGCCGCCGTGAAGGCTCTCGCGGTCGGGGGCCGGATCGCCGTGCTGTCGTACCACTCCCTGGAGGACCGGCTGGTGAAGCAGGTGTTCGCGGCAGGCGCCGCCACCACCGCGCCGCCCGGACTGCCGGTCGTCCCCGAGCGCTACCAGCCCCGGCTCAAGCTGCTCACCCGTGGTGCCGAACTTCCCACCGAGGAGGAGATCGCGCAGAACCGGCGGGCCGCCCCGGCCCGGCTGCGCGGGGCACAGCGCATCCGGGAGGACGCCGAGTGACGCGGGGACGCGTGCAGCGGACCACCGGACCCGCCGGACGCACGGGCCCGGAACGAGGGCCCGTCGGCCGGACACCCGAGTCCGCGGGAGGACGAGTGACGACGAGTGACTAGGAAACCCGAGCTGCGCGGGCGGGCGGCCCGGCTCGCACGGCTCTTCCCGACCGGCTCGGGACAGGCCGCCCGTACGCCCTTCGTCCTGCTGGTCGTGGTGCTGCTCGGGGGCGGTCTCATCGGGCTCCTGATGCTGAACTCCGCGCTCAGCGCCGGGTCGTTCCAGCTCGACGACCTCCAGAAGGACACCAGGAGCCTCACCGACGAGGAGCAGGCGCTCCAGCGGGACGTGGACGCCTACTCCGCCCCGGACGCCCTCCAGCGCCGCGCCCACGAGCTGGGCATGGTGCCCGGCGGCGACCCGGCCTTCCTCAACCCCGACGGCACGGTCCTCGGCGTCCCCGGCGCGGCCGCCGAGCAGTCGTCCCTGTCCGCCCCCGGGGTCCGCCCGCCCGGGACGCCCGTCCCCGGCCCGGCGCCCACCGCACTTTCCGTGCCCACCGCGCCCACCGCACCCGCCGCACCCGCCGCGCCCGTCGAGCCCTCCGCGCTCGGCGGGCCCCCGGCACCGGACGGCGCCCCGGATCCGGTCACGGATCCCGCCGCCGTGCCCACCACCGGGCCCGCCCCGCAGTCCACGCCGACCTCCACGACCCCCGGCAGGTGACGGAAGTGTCCGACAGGGAACCCCCGCGCCGCAGGGTGCCCGCGCCCGCCCGGTCCGTGAAATCCGGCGGCTCCGCCGGACCGGGCGGAGCCG
>NZ_JAHKJW010000031.1:14107-95430 GCF_019710745.1 Streptomyces beigongshangae | reverse complement strand
TCGTCCAGGCCGTCCTCGTCCTTCATCACGCCTCGGCATGAGGTTGGAAAAGGCTCACAGGCTTAACGGCTTCGGGAGGTATTTCTGCCATGGCCAGCATGCGGGCATTGTGGCGCGCTATCAGTGCTTCCAGTACATGCCTGCTCTCTTTAGCAGCCATTTCTTCATACTCAGCCATGGTGGATCCACGCCTGCTTGCGCGCCGCTGCGCTCTATATGCATAGCGGTTGGCTCTTCTGAGGCTTTCTGCTTCCGTTTTCGGTGACTCACGCAGCTCTCGCCTGCGTCGGCTTGCCCTCCCCATGGCCCCTCCTGGCGTAATGACAACTCCCGTATGATGCCGCAGTAGTTCGTCCGAGTCCTACCCGTTTTTTCGCCCGTGGCTAGCGGCAGTCACAGCACTATGGAAGGCCAGGCGGGCCCAGGAGGGAAGACCGTTAAGTCACATGCTTCAGTGTGTGAGGAAGGGGCAGAGGACGTAGTGGCCAGCGATGACAGAGCTGACGTCATTCCCGGGTCCGGTGATGTCCAGGCAGGCTCGGCGCTGCCTGTGCCGTCACCGTTGACGGCTACGGCACCCTTGCTGCTGCGCACGCAGGAGTTGTCCTGGGAGGCACTAGAGCATCTGGTGGTGGCGCTGGCAATCCGAGTCGACCACGCCGTAGAGGCCCGGCCCTTCGGGCGTGGTGGCCAGGCGCAGGAGGGGGTCGACGTCGTCGCGTCCTTCGCCTCGCGTTCTGCTGTGGTGTATCAGGCGAAGAAGTACGAGAAGTTCACCGTCTCTGATCTGCGTAAGGCTGTGCTCACGTATACCGAGGGGAGTCGGCCCTTCGGGGCGGGGCGTCTGGTGATCGTTACCACGGCGGATGTCCGCGATACCAAGGTCGATATAGAGCTGGCGCGGCTGCGTGGGCAGCATCATGACCTGGTGATCGATCTGTGGGGTCGGCAGCAGCTGTCCGACATGCTGTTCGCTTTGCCGGACCTGGTGCTGCGGTTCTTCGGCGAGCACACGATGCGAGTGTTCTGCCGGCCGCTGTCCGCTCAGCAGGAACGGGCCGATAGCAGCAGTGCGGCTGATCGTCAGGAGCTGGCTGACTATGCGGCCCACTTAGGCACCTATCTGAGCGAGGACTTGCATGAGCTGGTTCCGCTGACTCTGGAGGACCAGAACGGTACGGAGCAGGTGTCATCGGCGGAGCTGGCGGCGTGGATGCGGCCTGGGCGTCATGTTCAGGTCGTCGGGGCTTCGGGGATGGGCAAGAGCCATACTCTGACGCACGCGGCCCTCGGGCTGATGCAGGCCGGTTGGCTGGCGATCCTGTTGCGGGCGAGCGTCTACGAGGGCCGCCTGGAGGACAGCCTCGATGAGTGCGTGGCCCCCTTCAGCCGGCAGGGCGCACAGGCCTTGGTGCAAGCCGCCCGGCTGCGGCAGCTGCCGGCCGTGTTGCTCGTGGATGCGGTCAACGAGTGCCCCTCCCGGCTGCAGGAGCGGCTGGTGCAGCAAGTCGGCGCCTGGTGTCTCCGCGTCGGAGCAACGGTGGTAATCAGCAGCCAGCAGTTCGTGCGCGTGCCCGCGGCGCTGAGTGGTGCCCGGCTGAGAACAGCCGATCCGGATTCGCAGCAGCGTGTGGCACTGCTTCGCTCACATGGGGCCGGCCAGGAGGTAGTTGGACCGGACGGGGATGACTGGGCGGTGTTCGATACCGCTTTCGAGTTGTCCTTGGCTGCACAGCTCGCTCAGCGCCTGCCTCCAGGAGCAGGTCGGGCCGCTTTGCTGGAAGCCCGTGTCGGTGAACAGCTGCAGCGCACCTCTCAGCCGACGCTCGCGCGGCAGGTGCTTCACCGCTGGGCGCTGCTAATGGACGAGCGGCTGACCGGTTGGTTGTCGCTTGCTGAAGCCCGGCGGAGCGCAGCCCAGTTGCTGGCCGCACAGGGAGCGGCAGTGAGCACGGTGGACGAGGTGTTGGGATCGTCTGTGGTGCGGGTGCGGCATCACAGGGTGGAGTTCCGGCACGAGTTGTACGCCTGGCTGCTTGCCACAGAGGCCTTGATGTGGCGCTGCGGAAGTATGCCGGAATTAGCCGGTGAACTGAACCGGCCGCACCGTCGCGAGCTGGTTGCCTGGGCAGTGTCGCTGCACAACGATCCGGAAGCGGTACGCAGTCTGCTGCGCGAGCTACCCGACGCTGACGTGCTCACCGAGGCGTTGCGGGGGCGCTTGGGGCCGGTGGTCGATGAAGTGGTGCTGACCGAAGCCGGTGCGTGTCTGGAATCCGCTGCTGAGGCGGCGGCTACCAGCAAGGTGGTGTGCACCGACAGCACATATACCGTGAGGCCGAACCGTTCCTGGAGCGGTTACGAGCAGGCAGTGTTCACAGCCGTCGGCACCACTGCCCGCGACGGGCGCCTCCTGGGAACACTGGCCCGGCTTCTGCGGGAGACCGACCAGGCTTTCCTGCGTGGCGTCGCGCCGGCAGCGAGGCGCTCTCGGCACCTAGTACCGAGCTTGATCGCCGCTGCATTGAACGGGCCGACGACATCCACCGGGGGTGTTCGCCTGCCTGCGTCGGTGATTGTGGATGCGGCTCGTCTGTCCTGGCCGCGGCCAGGACAGACGAGCCGTCACCAGGCCGCAGGAGCGCACGAACTACAGCAGTGGATCACATCCCTGGATGACAGCGACGTCGGACTGACCGTCCTGCTGTGCTATCTCCTGCAAGGGACGGATGATCCCATGGCCGCCGCGCTGGCGCCGGCGCTGTTCACCAGTGCCTGGGACAGCGGCGCCAATCAGCTGCGGTTTGCAGGCCTCGATCTGCTCACCGGTGTCCGCACCACTGCGGACGAGGTCACCACGGCGCAGATCATCGAGCTGCTGAACAGTCTGCGCACCGACGACGTGTGGGTCTCCACCATGCTCGTCGAGGCACTGCACCGCTACGGCCAGGTCACCTCGCCTTACGCCGCCGACGAAGTCACAGAGGAGATCACTTCGCTTCTCGCCAATCCGAACCAGCCCAATGCGCACACCCGTGCACAGAGGATCCTGGAGAGCCAGTTCGAAGACGTCGTCGCTGCACCGTTCGTCGAAGCGATCGACGCTCTGGAACCGGCCGCGCGCCGCGCGCTGCTGATTCTCGCCGTACGTGAGGGGGATGCCACCTTATTCACGGACGTCTTCCTCAAGGAACTGGTACGCGCCAAGCACCCGGACGGGCTGCCGGCCCTGCAGTACTGGGCCTCTCACCTGCGAGTGCGTTCTCCCTTCTGGCGAGATGCCGTGAGCTGCCATCTGCTCGGCATCGAAGGCTGTGCCACCCATTTGCCCGCGCCTCCCCCGCTCCTGGACGGCCACCAGAGCACCGACGCGGACGCCTGGCGCTGCTACGGCCACATATTGTTCTGGCTCCACCGCCCCGGCCTCGGCTCACACGAACGAGACGCGCGTTGTGCTTCTCTGTGGGAGCAGCTGGCCGGGCCTTATCTGAACGCCGCAGTCGATCCACTGCACCAGTTCCAATACGCGGCCATGCTCGCCCAGGATCCCCGTACCAGCGCGCTCGGCCGCATCATCGACGCTTTCCCCGCCGAGGCTCGCACTGTGCTGCACCACGGTCTGACCGCCCCCGATCACTTGACCTCGCTCTTCGCGCACCCCAGGCCTGACGACCGCACTGCCACGGTGCTGCGCCTGCTTGCCCGCGTAGGTGACCACTCCTCCCTTGCCATGCTCGCCACCTACCACGACCACCCTGCTCTCGGCGGTACAGCCGCAGATACCGTCCGCCACATCAACAACCGCACCATCACCGAAACCTGAGTAGCGGGGTGTACCGCTGTGTGGCGAGACACGCCCACGCGCAGAGAATGCACCGCTCAAACTGCCATCACGGGCGACCTCTTGGGCGTAACAAGCGATCCCCGAAGCGGGCAAGTTGAACCGGGTGAGCATCGGCTACCGCACTGCTGACGCCTTCTCCGCATCCAGGGCCGTTCCGACGAGACCCCCTCAGCTCGTGAGCGCTAGCAGTACGAATCCGCCCACGCCGATCAACAGCGTCATCGCAGCGACGAACGTCATACCCGCCCTGCCCCACATGGCAGAAGGCGATGCGTTCTCGCGGTAGGCCAGAGCCCATGCCACAGCAGCCACACCCAGCGACACAATGACCGCGACGGCTAACCCCAGAGTCAGCACTGCGGCCTTCAGCGACCCACTCACACTCTCCCTGCTTCCCATAGCTGCCATACTATGGCGAGGAAGGTAGCATCTTCCGGTAGGTAGCTACAGTTAGAGGAGGACCAGTGAAGCTGACCGTGTTCCAGTTCGAAGGCACGCCCGAGGAGCTGGACGCGTCTCAGGTACTGCACGAGCTGACTCAGTCCCACATCGGCGGTTCGACCGTGGTGCGCACTTCCGCACAGACGAACCCGGTCCGCAACGGCCTTCCGTTGCACATCCCGGGCGTACCCGACGAGGGCCAGGGCGCCGTCCGGGCACTGCTGCAGGACAGCCCTGCCTCCGAGCTGTTCGTGAAGTTCATGAGGAAGACGACCAGCTGGAACAACGTGGTGGTCCGCGGTATCAAGCGCAAAACCGCCCAACCCGGGGCTCCGCTGGACTACAGCCGCTACCTGCGGCTACGCAAGCAGGGGTCCCCCTTCGGCGGCTTCGCCTATATCTATCCCGAGTTCAGCAGGATCAACCTCCGGCTCAACTACACCGACGAGCAGCTCAGCGACCTGAACATCAGCACGGCCCGCACGCTTACCACCGGACACCGGGAATACCGCGTCAGCGTTGACCTCAAGGGCGACGAAAGCCTGGCCGAAGCCCTGCGGCTCGCCAAACTCGCCTACGACGCCACCTGACCCGACGTTCCCACACCCGTGCATAGAAAGGCCGGCTCGTGAAGCTACGCCCTCATCAGCGCGAAGCCGTGGACGCGGTACTGCGCGCCCTTGAGTTGCCTGCGAGATCTCTTGTGCCGGAGGGTGGTCTCCGGACTCAGGTGATCATGGCGACCGGGTCCGGCAAGAGCCTCGTGGCCACTCGGAGCGCTGAGGAGCTTCGCGCGGGCCGGGTCCTGGTGCTGGTGCCCTCGCTGGATCTGCTCGCCCAGACCGAGGCTTCCTGGCGCGCTGGCGGCCGGACGGGCCCGATGGTCGGGGTGTCCTCGCTGCGTGGGGAGGAGGTGTCCTTCCCGAACACCACCCACGTGGACGAGCTGGTGGAGTGGACCTGTCACCTGGAAAAGGTCACCGTATTTGCCACGTACGCCTCTCTCGGGCTGGGCACGCTTGAGCGGGCGCATCAGGGGGGCGTACCGGGGTGGGACCTGATCGTCGTGGATGAAGCCCACCGGGTTTCTGGCCGGATCGGGAGGCCATGGACGGTCGTGCACGACAACACCCGGATCCCGTCACTGCGCCGCTTGTACATGACGGCCACACCGCGGCTGTGGCAACTGGACGAGGACTCCGAGCAGGGCGCGCCGGGCGAATTGGTGGCCTCGATGGAAGACGACCCCAACTCGCCGTTCGGCAGCAGGTGTTTCACGCTGACGTTGTCGGAGGCCATCGACAGGGGAATCTGTGCGCCGTACCAGGTGGTGTGCGTGGACGTCACCGACACACAGCTCCAGGCCGCCATGCTGCTCGGTGCCGAGGGACGGTCGGACCAGGTGCGGGGGGCCCGGCTCGCCGCGCTGCAGACGGCTCTAGTGAAGGCGGCCTCGGAGGAGGGATTTCGCCGCACACTCTCCTTCCATCACATGGTCAAGGAAGCCGAGGCTTTCGCGGCCGGCCTTCCCGATGTCGCAGCCCAGCTGCACGACGCGGACCCGGAGCTGTACCCGGCCACCGTCTGGGCGGACTGGCTGTGCGGTGACCACAAACCGATCCACCGGCGGCGGGTTCTCGGGGAGTTCGCCGACGGGATCACCACGGACGGCACCGTCGTGGAGAAAGGCTTCCTGAGCTCGGTGAAGGTGCTGGGCGAAGGCGTAGACACCCGAAATTGTGACTCTGTGTACTTCGCGGACGTGCGCGGCTCCATGCCCGACCTGGTCCAGGCCGTGGGGCGAGCGCTGCGGATGCAGCCCGGCGAGGGCAAGATGGCGTCGCTGGTCGTGCCCGTGGTGCTGGGCCCCGGGGAGACGGCGGACAACATGCTCACGAGCCGGGCGTTCGGCGGCCTCGCGAAACTCTTGGAGGCCCTACGCGCGCACGACGCCCGCATCGTCGAGCAGCTCGCTGAGCAGCAGGCCCAAAGCCGCTCCAGGGGCGTCCAGACGCGCGAGAAGGGCAAGGAGGAGGGCACCGGCGAGGGCGGCGCCTCGGCTCCGGCGAAGGCGCTGCTGAAGTTCTCCACGCCGCGTGACCCTGCCGCGCTGGCCGCGTTCATCAACCTGCGGGTCCTCAACCCCGAGCACGAGCACTGGCGCCGTGGGATCGAGGCCGCCGTGCTGTACGCGCGTGATGTGGGCGACCTGAAGGTGCCGTTCACGTACCGGATGCCCGCAGGTGAGGGGGCTCAGGCTGAGGGGTGGCCGGCCTCGCTGGCCAACTTCCCGCTGGGGCAGTGGATCGCGGATGCCCGCCGCTTCTACGCCCGCGGGGACATGGACGAGGACCGCATCGCACAGCTGGAGAAGTTGGGCATGGTGTGGTCCCACTTCGACGTCGCGTGGGAGGAGAGCCTGGCCGCCGCCCGAGGGTGGGCTGCCGAGAACGGGCACCTCCTGGCCCCACTGGACGCCACCTACCAGGGCGCCAAGGTGGGCATCTGGCTCAAGAACGCCCGGGCCGCCGCCCGCAAGGCAGCCGAGATCGAGCAGCGGCGGGCCGAGGGTCTGCCGGTGGGATCAGTGGCCGGGGCGTTGTCGGAGGATCGACGGGAGCAGCTGGAGGAGATCGACGCCTCGTGGTGCCCGGCCTGGCCGGTGGAGTGGCAGCGGGCGTTCCACCTCACCCGGCTGCACCTGGACGAAGGCGGGGCGCTGCCGACCGAGCCGGGTGACGTCCTGCGCCAGGGCGAGGACCTCGGGCGGTGGGTGCGTGCCCAGCGTCTGGGCTGGGACAAGCTCACCGGGGTGCAGCAGTGGATGCTGGAGCAGGTTCTCGGGATCGAGCCCGCCATTGAGGAAGAGAAGCCCAAGCCGCGCCGTACGCAGGCCGACAAGTGGGCCGCCAACCTGGCCGCTGCGAAGCAGTTCTATGAGCGTGAGGGCCATCTGATCGTCCCCCGCAAGCACGTGGAGACCGTGCTCTCGGACGAGGGATGGGAACTGCAGTTCCGTCTGGGGGCATGGATCGGGAACCAGCGCTCGCGCGCGGCGACGCTGTCGGAGGACCGGCGCGAGCAGCTGTCCGCGATTGGCATGCGATGGGCGTAGCGCGCAGGTGCGGGAGTGGGAGTGGGCCGGGCAGGACTTATGCCCGGCCCACTCCCACTGATGCCGGGAGCCCCGCCTTGCTCACAGCCCCGGCTCTTTGGGGTAGTCGGGGACATCGTGGCCTTGGTCGCGCAGCCAATCGCGTGTCACAGCGGCTCGCTGCCGGAGGGTGGAGTGCACGTCGGCGTCTCCGCCTCCGCCGGTGCGCATGACCAGCGTGTAGCCATCCTCCATCGCCTGCAGAAACGCGTCGGACACCTCGCGCACGGTGTCTTCGTCCAGTTGCTGGTCTTTGAGCCACCGGGTCAGCCGGTCACTGGCCTGTTGCAACTCTGTCTGGCGCTGGTCGGCATCCGGCGTGCCGACCGCCAGCTCGGCGTTGCGCTTGGCCGCCGTCAACCGGTCACCGAGGTAGCTGGTGATCGCGACCTGAGCAAGTTTGGCGCGGCGCTGTTCGTCCGGTGTCATGGCACCATCCTGCTGCCTTCACGGGCGTCCCGCGAAGGCAGTGGCCGCTGGCGCGCTACGGCAGGTCTTCCAGCCGGGCGAGCATGCCTGCGGCGGCGGTGACGGCCGCGACGGCGTCGGCTCGGGTCCAGGTGAAGTTCTCAGTGGTGCCCGCGTCATCGTGCGGGGCGCCGCTGAAGAGATTGAAGGCGCTCTGGATGAACACCGCCCAGCGCTCCTCCTGATCCCGTTCCGCCGGCTTCTTCTTCAACGCCTCCATGTTGACCTTGTGGGTGTCGCAGGCCTCGCGTACGGGATCGAGAGCCGCTCGGGCGAGGGCGACGGCGTGCTCGTACCGGCCGTCGCGGATCGCGGCCTTCGCTTCCCGGATCCGTCGTGCACCGGTGGCCCGAGCCTCCACGGTCGTAATCGGGATGAGGACATCGACGAAAGCACCGGCATCGAGCTGGGTGAGGGCGTTGCTCCACGTCGCGTGCGGAATACGGATGATCTCCTGGTCCTGAGCAACCGGCCAGTGCTTCGCTTCGGCCAGGGCGGTCAGGGCGAGGTGAGCGCGCAGGGACAGGTCGGCGCCAGCGCGCAGCTTCTCCAGGCCGCGCAGCTGCCGGTCCGTCACGGTTGTCTCCAGCGTGAGGTCTCTCGTGAACGGCTTCAGCCCAACGGGTCCCTTCGGGGCGTGCAGGGCGCCGATGTAGCTGGCGGGGTTGGGCATGTCGTGTACCCAGAGGTCGCCGGAGACGAGGAAGGGCGCGTCCACGGTGTAGTTGCCGCGGCCGGTCACGTCGAAGGTCAGGACGAGGCGGTGCACGTCCCAGCCCGGGGTGAAGGTCACGGTCTGCTGCGCCTGGACGCCGACGCTGTAGTCGTTCATGCCGAATGGGAAGTCAGCCATCGTTCCTCGCCTCATCGAACGCTTTGCCCGATGTTCGCAGGTCAACCACCGCAAGGGCAGCGGTTTTCGTTAGGGAACGACGGTGTGCGCTGCCCTTGACTGCGTCGGCGCCGGGAGGGGCCGCAGTCGTTGGTCAGCTTGTGTGCTCTGAGGGCGTGACCAGGTGTGCTGCCGCCAGGGCCGTGCGGATGCGGGCGGCTTGCTGGGTCAGCCGGTCGGCGACGTTCTGGGCGTGGCGGACGATGTCGTCGTCCCTGGCGTCGTCGTCGACCAGCGGGCCGTGTTCGCGGTCGGTGCCGAGCCTGTGGGCGCCCCAGGCGTGGAAGAGGATGTCGTCCATGTCGCTCATCGCTCCGGCGACCGCTTCCAGGATCTCATTGCGCTCGCGGTACCAGTCACCGGGGAGGTCCGTGAGCGGCCCGTACGCGGCTGCCAGATCCTGCCACGGCGCCGGCTTGCTCTTCTCTTCGAAGGGCAGCCGCAGCTTGTAACCGCGCAGCTGCCACTCGCCCTTGTGCGGACCGTCGCCGGTGAGGCGGATCCACAGGTCGCCCTCGCCGTCCACGACGAACGCTTGCCAGTCCCAGTAGTCATGTGCGGGCGCAGCGTCATAGGGCCCCCAGGTCGTGCGGGTCGGGTGTTCGGAGCGCCGGGCCTGGGTGACGGCGAGCTGCGCGGCGCGGTCGCCGGGCTGGTCGGCGGCAAGAGTGGGGAGCTGAATCATGCCCCCATCCTTTCGCGGTCCAGGGCAGTGCCGCGGGCTTCCTCGACCTGCGGCCGCGCCCGTACTCGGAGCGCCGCCAGGTCCTCCTGGACGTGCTCGCCGCCGTCGGCCCGCCGATCGAGCCGGTGTGGTCGACCACCGACCGGGACGAGGCTCTGCTCTGGTACACAGCCCTTGAGGGGACGGGCGTGGAGGGGATCGTGGCCAAGCCCCTCAGCTCGGCTTACAAGGCGAGCCGGATCTGGTCGAAGGTCCGGCACGCGGACACGGTCGACGTCACCGTGGTCGGCTTCACCGGCACCGCGCGACATCCGAAGGCACTCGCCGTACGGCTGCCCGACGGATGCGTCGCGCTGTCCCAGCGACTGACCACGGCGCTCGCCTCCGTCGTCGGCCCGCACCTGGTCCTCCAGGCCGGGCGGGCGTCCACGAAGGCCGGCGACGCCTACACCCCCGCCGCCGGTGACGTGGTGGTGGTGGAGGTCGTGGCGGGCACGACCCGGCACTCGGTCGTCACCGTGGTCCGGCTGCACTGACCGGTGACCCTGCGGATCGGCAGCCGGGAAACTCTGAGCGGGTGGCGAGGGGCACTTGGCAGAATTCGGCGTGTGGGAACAGCACAGCAGACATCGCGGCAGCACCTCATATCCCAGGTCCTGCTCACAGAGTTCACGGCGCCCGAGCCGAAGGGCGGCAGCCTCCAGCTGCTCCCGTTCGACCTGCACAACCCCGGACGCGTGCACAAGCGGATGCCCACCAGCCGATGCGGCTGGGTCAAGGACTTCGTCGCCGTCGACTCCCCATCCGTTGAGGCACTGTGGGGCGACGTGGAGAGGCGCGTGCCTGCGGCGCTCGCCGCCGTGCACGCCGGCACTCCGTTCGCCGACCCTCTTCACGTGGACGTGCTGCGCGACCTGGTCGTGCTCCACTACGTCCGGTCGCTCCACTACCGCGACGTGCACACCGACTCGATCGAGCGGGCCCGCACACGCCTGCTCGCCAAGGTGCTCACCCAGTACCCAGAGCAGCTGCGCCTTGAAGCACTGCGCGAGACGGGCCTGTATCTGTCCGGCCCGGCTGCCCTGGGCGCCTTCGCCGAACGCCTCATCGAACGGTCCACGATCATGCGCGACCGCGAGAGCGGCAAGCTCTTCCGCACCAGCATCGAGGACACCTTCCACAAAATGCGGGACCTGGTGTCGACGCGGCGGCTGGAGGTGATCACGCCCGAGACGGGCCAGTTCCTGATCGGCGACAACCCGGCCCTGACGCTGTCCGTGAAGGAAAGCCGCACCATGTACGGCATGGCGTTCGGTGACGCTCAGACCCTCATCCTTCCCATCGGCCCGAAGCACCTGCTGTCCTTGGGCCCCGAGGACGTCACGCTCACCGTCCCCCGGTCCTTCGTCGACCGCCTCAACGCCGTGCAGATCCACGCCGCCGACCGCTACGTGTACCTGCACCCCGAGAGCGGCCTGGAACCGTTCGTGGAACGCGCCGCACAGCAACGGCTGGCCGGGGACCGCACCACCTGACGGGCGATCGTCATCGCTGTACCTCTGTGAAGACCTGCGGCGGCACGTGGGCCGAAGCATCCGAGCCGACCGGCTGCCTCAAGTCCAGGTAGCAGCGCAGCCGTACACCGGGCTCGCCCACGTCGCGGGTCGTCTGCTCCGCTGTCGCCGTCGCCCACCGGTCAGCGAGCAGCTGCTGGAAAGCCAGGGCGGTGGCGTCGTCGGCGGCCGCGACGTCAACGACGACCAGGCCCGGCTCACTCACGTGCACCTCGTTGATCGGGTCCATGTACGGCACTACGCCCGGGCGCCCGGGGAGAGTTCCGCCGCTGCGGTGACTTCACCCGACCGAGTGGCGGGCTGTCAGGGGCTGTCGCCGCCCCAGTCCCAGCGGGCCGGGTCGCCGGGGCGCGGGTCGTACAGCGCCCGCCCGCCGGGGCCGAACTGCCCGAGCTCCGTGAGGAGGGAGACACCGTCGTTGATCTCCTCCGGCCTCCAGCCGGTGATGTCGAGCAGCAGTCCGTCCAGCGGCCCGCCCACCAGTTCGGCGTAGCGCCGTCCCTGCTTCGGGCCCGGGTGGTCGTGGTCGGAGCCGTAGATCCGGCCGCGCAGCAGCTGCTCTTCGTCGCTGTCCACGTCCTCCAGCCTCGCAGCCGCCACCGACAACGCGGGCTTGCCCAGGCGGCCCTGGGCAAGCCCGCGCGCTGCCGGGGTG
This sequence comes from Streptomyces beigongshangae, assembly GCF_019710745.1. Lineage (GTDB taxonomy): Bacteria > Actinomycetota > Actinomycetes > Streptomycetales > Streptomycetaceae > Streptomyces > Streptomyces beigongshangae. Next base: position 83,717 of record NZ_JAHKJW010000031.1, on the reverse strand, counting down.
GCTTGCCCGGGTCAGCTGCGCCGACGTCGTCCGAGCCAGCCGCCAGCCTTCGGGGCCTGCGCTGCCTCCTGCTCCTGGTGCTCCTGCTCCTGGCACTCGCGTTCGTCCACGCGTGCCTGCTGCTCCGCTTCGAGCGCCCGGTACTTGCAGTCGTCGCACAGATGCGGGTGGCTGTCCCCGTGATCCCATTCGACCGCGGTGCTGGCCTTCCAGCGGTCGTCGGTGAACTTCTGCCCGCAGTCCCCGCACACCGGGCGCTGAGCCTCGCGTTCGGCGGCTTCCTGCGCTTGGCGGCGCCGCGCGTCTTCCGAGCGGCGAGCGAGGAAGGCATCCTTGCGGGGGTTGCCGATCGCCTCCCACAGGTTCTGTCGGCCCTCACGGCCGAAACGCCAGAACACGGGCCCGGCCGGGCCGTGCTCACGCAGCAGGTCCAGGGTGGTCGCCACGATCGGCATCTTCCCGTTGTAGATGCGGAACCCGCCTTCGGCCCACTGGCCCTGCCAGTGCTCGCGGGTGAGGTCGGCGACCCGCTCCATCTGCTTCAGCGCGGACCGCTTGCCGACCTGGTGGAAGACGAGCAGGACCGGCGGGTGAGTCGCGTCGCCCCACCGGAGATCGGGCGCGGACCATCGGGTGCGCCACATCGGCTTCTCGTGGCCGTCGGTGTCCTTCGCCTTGCGGTGGAAGTGGCGCATGTACTTGTCGAACTTGGCCGCGATGATCGGGGCTTCCTCGGTGCAGTTGTCGGCCTCGATGAACAACAGCGGCAGCCCGGCCTCCGGGGCGATGAGGACGATGTCGGCCCACGCGCCCCCCACGCCGGGGTTCTTCCACGTGCCGGTCGACGGGAGGGCGACCTCGGTGGCGTAGGAGGTGATGGTGCCGATCCCATCGGGCGCGTCAACCGCGGCCTGGGCGGCCGCGACGGCTTCGGCCGGCTCACCGGCCACCAGGTCCGGGTCGGGCTTCGGGCGGATCATCGCGAGGATCGTCTCGTTGACCGTCATCGCGTGCGAGGCACCCGAGCGGCCGGCGCTCTTGGGCATGCCGCCCATCTCCTCCGGCCCCCGGTCCAACTCGAGCCCGGCGGCGGCCAGCCCGTCCTTGGTGAGCAGGCGCACCTCCTCTCCCCCTCGGGTGCGGCCGCCGTCGACGGACAGGCCGTGCCGTCTCAGGTCGTTGAGCGCGCCGCGATGGGAGGCGGTGCGCGCCTCCTTCCGTGCGGCCGCCGTCTTCTTCGTGGTGTGCCGGTACGTCAGGTGCGGTGAGGACAAACGCTGGATCTGATCCGCCGTCGCGGCCTTGAGCACCCCAAGCGCGCGCAGCACATCGGCGCGCAGTCCGGTCGACGATCCCGCCTCGTTCGTCTTGCGCTTCGCCATCAGCCCCGCCCTCCCATGCGTCGCGACCGGCCACCGGCCGGGCGCCGGTCCCGCCCGGCCGCAGAGGGCACCAGGCGCGCCCTGAACCCGATGATCGCCTCCACCACTGACACCCCACCCCAACCTATTTCCCAGGGCTTGGTCAGTGAGAGGAGGAGAGAAGAGGGTTGTGACGACGCGTCGCCGCACCGAAAAGCCACGGTGTGCTGCGGAAATGCGGTCAGCACTCGTGCCCGGCACGGAAGTGGGTACGGCAGTGGGATCGCAAGCGCCGACGGCAGGAGACTGCGGCGGCTTGCCCGGCCGACCAGCCCTCCCGGTGCTGGCCGTTCGGCGGTGCGGTCAGGGTACGGCGGGCGCCTGTGGTCGGCCATCATCCGGTCTCTCCCTTTGTGCGTTGGCGTCCTCCACCGGCCCTGGGAGGCCAGTAGCGTGCCCGCGCGAGGGAAGGCCGCCCAATGGGCTCGGGGCCGCTCGGCATGCCCCTCCTGCAGGCGCGTGGCGACCATCGTGAACACCCACCCCTTGTCCGCGACCTGATGGCGGTCGGCGGCGAGGCCGGTCCAGGGGAAGGACCAGCCGCGGCGGGCCACACCAACTCGAGCAAGGGGTGTGCCGTCGGCCCGACCAAGCGTCGCTAGGAACCTTGGTCGGGCCGCTGGGGTCGCGGTGGTGGTCGATGATTTCCAGCCCACTGAGCCCAGGAAGACGCCCAGACACGCCAAAAAAACCTTGCCAGAGACGGTGATGAAGTACTTCCGAGTTGACTGAGAGGTGGTGTCCCACTCGTTTCGACTCCGGAGCACCAGATGGCTGAAGCGATGCGCGGCGGCGAACGCCCGGCACCCCCCGAGCTAGTAGTTGAAGCGTCGCGTCCTGCGGACTGGCTCACCAATTCCGACACCGATGTCTCGACAGTTACTGCGCCTGTCATGTCGGCTGAGGCCCGCGAGCAGCTCAAGCAGGCCATAGAGCAGGGCCCTCTTCACCTTGGACGCATGACCAAACAGGTCGGCCGCATGCAGGCGGAGGACATGTGGCAAAAGATCGTCATCAGCTTCGAGCGCGTGCTGACGAACAAAGGTCCGGTCGAACACCTTGAGAAGTACCTCAACCGGTGTGTGACCAACAAGCTGAGCAAGTTGCGCGCCACGATCGAAGTTCTCGTCGGTGACGAGAAGCTGGACTACCTGCAGGCGAAGAGCCTGAGCGATCCTCAGCTGAACGGCATCCTCTCCTATAACCACGACTTGATCGAGGCTGTGCAGGGAATCCGCAGTTCCGGTGTGCTGTCCAAGCGCGAGGCCGATGTCTACGTCCTGACGCAGGTTCTCGGTGAGGAAAACTCGGTCGTCGCCGAGTGGCTGGACCCACCTACGACCGCGCGGGCGGTCGCCACGCTGAAGTGGAAGGCCATGCGCAAGGTCAAGAAAGCCTGGCAGGACGGCAAGTTCGAACACCTTGGATTCCACCCGCCGCGTGAAAGGGAGAGGGAGGACTAGAGCGCCCCGCTCCCGTACGGGCATTGTTCACGGTCCGTACAGGGGCGGGGGGAGCTAGCCGTTCCCTCAAATGGGAGAACCGTCCCACTGTCCCAATTGATGAGCCGCCTCGACCTGCGCCAACAGTCGCGGGGCGGCCTCCGACAAGGAATCGCTCATGAGCGGCTGCCCCGACCTGCGCCAACAGTCGCGGGGTGGTCTCAAGACGGGTCCGATCCCTACGGGGGTAGGAGCGGGCCGGTCAGAAACAGGAGCTAAAAATGCCTCTTCTCGCCACACTCGCAGCAGTCTTCATCACCGCATGGAATGCAACCTTCTCGTGGGTGCTGGGGCTCTTCACACCAGCACCTGCTGTCGAACTGCCTAGGCTAGTCCTTGCGCCTGACACCGCTGAGCCGGTGCGTACCGAACTGCCCGGACAGGTCGCCCAGTTGTAAGTGCTTCTTGACGAGATTACGGGGGCTCCCGGCGGCCGGGGGCCCTTCTCGTACCTCAGGCAGGTACCGGGTTCACTAAATTACAGCTGGCGACTTCAGGTGAAGATCCCCGACATCCCGAGGATGACATGAACGGTTTGATCTCCGAGTTAGTGGCCGCTGGCGAACCGATGCAGGACGCACTTCTGCTGATACTGCTGATACTGCTGATCCGCGCGATCGCGGCCGCTATCGCCAAGATCGCTGAAGCCTTGCACCCTGGCGAGTCCTCCGATGCCGTAGCCATGCAGGTGAACCGGATCCAGCACCGACAGTGGAAAGCCCAGCGCCGGGATTGGAACCGGCGAGCCCGTGCCTCTCGACGTGCCATTGTCTGGGCAGGTCTTCGGACCTGGCACCAGCAACACCGCACGGCTCGTTATATCGACGGCCAAATCGTCCTGCCCGCCCTCGTAATCCCGCCGGATGAGCCCTTGTCTCTACCCACCCCCTAAGCCAGCGCCCTTCCCTCACCTCAGAACAGGGCGAACCATTACTAACTAACCGAGAATGCATCACACTGTGCAGTTGCATTCTTGGTGCGCGCCACGGCATCGGGTCCACTCAGTGGCCGGCCCCCCGGCCACGGTGCGGTCCGGGCTCCTGCGGGCGGTGCGCCCGCTGGTCGTCCTGGCGCACCGGGTGCGCGTCGACGTCGTCCTGTTCGGCGTAGAGGTCCGCGCGGGCGCGGGAGTTGTCGGCCATTTTGGCGAACGCGTCCTGGAGGTGATGCAGCCGATCGGCCGTGAGATCGAGGGCTTCCACGTCCGTACGGGACTCTCTCAAGGACCGCAGCGCCTTCATGTCGATCGCCTCCCGGGGCCCGGCCTCCGGCTCCTGGTCGTCGCGCCCGGGGCTGGCGACGGCGGTCGCAAGCAGTTGCTCGGGCATCGCCGCCTGCTGGTGCCGGGCGACGTCGTACGCCCGGCCACGCACAGCGGCGGCGGTGGTGCGCAGTTTCTCCCGCACCGCCGCACCGGCGAGGACGGCTCGCTCGTACTGCAGCGGGAGGCGGGGGATCTCCCACTCCCCCGCTTCCTGGCCCGGGGGCCGGGGTGCAGCCGGCTCGCCGGGGTCGGCCGGGGGTTGCCCGTTCGGGCCTGGCGCGGGAGTTGGTGGGCGGCGGCGGGCGGGGAGGTCGGACAGGGCCCACCGGGCGGTGTAGAGGCGGTAGCCGGCCTCCAGGCCGCGTACGGTCTTCGGCTCGCTGATGTCCAGGCAGTGGGTGGTGATGGCGGCGGCCACGATCTTCTCGTCCAGTTGGGGTTCGCGGCGGCGGCCGCGCAGGACGAGGGCGAGATGGCGGCGGGCTTCGGCGAGCAGGTGCCGGCGGTGGAAGCGGCCGCCTTCGTTCATCACGAACACCGTCGCGGTGACGTCGACGGCCGCCAGGGCGACATCGACCACGGCGGCGACCTTGGCCCGGATCGCCGCGGCTGCGGCGCGGGCGTGCTCGAGGAGGGAGGTGATGACGTCGGCGGCGACACCGGAGGTGAGGATCGCGCTCGTCTTCCACCAGGCGCGCAGCTGCGCGAGCGGCCGGGTCTTCTGCTTGGGCGGGCGGGTCTTGCGGGCGGCCACGGCGTTCAGCCTGGCGCGGGCCCGCTCGGAGACCACGGGCAGGAACCGCGGCTCGCCGTCGTCGTCGACGGCGGTGACGTACTCGTGCTCCAGCTCGGCCAGGCAGGCGGCGATCTGGTCGCTGCGCCGGGCAGTCCAGCGGATCAGCTCGTGGGGCACCCCGGCGATCTCCATCACCGGCCGGCGCCCGGGGGTGACGGTGCGCGGCTCGGTCGCCAGCCCCAGCGCCTCGCAGACCTCCGCGGCCACGAGCTCGCTGTAGAGCGCGGAGGCGGCCACGGTGTTCTCGTGCAGGGCCGTGGTGTGGATCGAGCCCCACTTCCCGTCCAGGCGCTGGCCCTTCACGGACAACAGCAGATGGTCGTGGAGCAAGGGCCGCCCGGAGCGGGCTTCGTAGTGGCGGAAGCGGGCGGCGACCAGACCGCCGGGCGGCCGCACCCGGTAGATGCCGTCCTTGCCGTAGCGGATCACCGCGACTTCGTCCTCGATCCACTCCAGCACCCGCTCGATCGCCCGCTCGTGCGCGGCCTCGATCACCCTGCGGGTCTCCTCGTCCCCCAGCGCCCACAGGAGGTAGATCGTCGGCTGCGGCCGGAAGGTGAGGTCGGCACCGGTGACCGTCACCCGGCGCCCGAGGGCACCGGCTTTGAACGCCTTCTTCGCCGACGCGCCCTGGGCGAGCAGGCCGGCCTCGATCCGGTCCGCGTCCGGGTGGCGGCCGCGCTCGCCGAACAGGTTCCGCAACTGCGCCTCGGTGACTTCCTCGCCTGGTGTCAGTCCGAGCGTGGCAAGGCCGCGGCCCATCCATCGCCCGGCCGGGACCCCGGCCTGCTCCTGGGCGGCGCGCAGCGGCGTGCGTGGTGGGCGGCGGCCGTCGCCGACAACCGTCTCGCGTGAGTAGTAGCGGTACATCTGACCGTCCCGGACGAGCTTGATATCCATCATGCAGGCCACGCCACACCGCTTGGACCTGCCACAACAGGCCGATCAGCGGGACGTCCCGCCCGGCGGGAGCAGCAGCCAGACTTTCTTCCCGGGTGCCCGCCGGGCGGAACGCGGCCCCGGGCCGGACACGAATGTCATCGCTCTCCGGCAGCGCACACCACACGACCCGAACGGCACCAACGAACACCGCTGAGCGCCACCGAGCGCCAAGGAAGCACCGCATACAGCAGCCCCCGGCACCCGCCGGGGGCTTCGTCGTGCTGCCCGCAGGAGGCCACCGTGCCCACCTTCGAGACCCTCCCCCGCTTCACCGCCGACCTCCAGCACCTCACCCCCCGCCCAGCGCCGGCGCTTCCGCCGCGTCGTCCTGGACGCCTTCGTCCCCGACCTGCGTACCGGCCGCCCGTTCCGCCCCGGCTTACGGATCAAGGGGGTGCGCTGCGCGCCGGGCGTCTACGAGCTCACCTGGGCGCCGGACGGAGGCGCAACGTGGGCGTACGGCGGGGAGAAGATCGCCGGTACACCGCACGTCATATGGCACCGGATCGGGACCCACGACATCTTGGACCGGCCCCTGGCCGAAGGCCGTCTTGCGGGCGCGGGTCGCGTGTTGGTTGGCTGAGCGCCCCGATCATCAGGAGGGGACACCGCGTAGCAGCGAACGAGGCCGGGCCTGAGTGATGGTGGTCAGGTAACGGTCCTGACGGCAGTCAGCCGTCGGCTCACGTGGCGGCAGGACCCTCGACGTAGGGGAGGCCGACCGCCGCGAGTTTGGTCTGCAGGTTGATGTCACTGGTCGCGGCGTACAGCTTGCAGCCGGGGTGTGCGGACTGCAGCAGTAGTGCGGAGGCGATGAAGCGGTCGTCGGGGACGCCCAGGTCCAGCCAGGTGGGGAGCCCGTCGGCGCGGGGTTCGATGTGCTCGAAGACGGCGTAGACGTCGCCCGCGACGCGGGCACCCTTGCGGACGTCTCCGTTGTCGCGCATCGCCTTCAGCCTCCGGTCAGCCTTCTTCGCGGCCTCCCGGCGCTCGGGGCGGTTGTTGTTGCGCTTGAGGTCGTCGATCTCGCGGAGTACCACGGGCAGGAGGTGAACCATGTAGCGCGGGCTATCAACGGCGTCCTGATAGACCGTGACGTCGGGGTCGTCCATCAAGGCATTTGTGTCAACGACCAGCCGTACCGGCCAGTCGTCCTGCGGCAGCAGCTCAACGAGCCCACGCAGTGCGGCCATGGTCTCCCGTAGCCGCGTCACTGCTCCCGGGATGTCCTGGGGCGCGCGGTTTTTCACTCGGCCTTCGCGGACCAGCCAGTCCTCAAGCAGGCGGATTCCGTCGTCCATGCTGCGCTGTACAGCTGGCGTGGGATGAGGGAAGAGAAGCCGGAACCGCGGTGCCCAGTCGCGTACCTGCCGCAGGAGTTCCATCCGGCTGGCCTCAACCTCGGGAGTGCTCGACACCCAGGCCCATGGATGACCGAGGACCTGAACCGCCCCTGGATCCAACTGCCTCCCTCGCACTTGGGAGTTGTTGAGGACCGAGGCATAGGAGGTCTCGATGTCCACCAGCTCGGACAGCAGCTGGTCGACGTAAGTAGGGGGCGGCGGCTTCTTGGGCATGGTCCGATCATCCTCCATGCCGCGACGCGCCAGGACCCTACTTCTAATCTCGCGTTCCGTGACCCCTGCGGCATCAGCTCGTTGAGGTCGCTGGTGCCGCCTGACGCTGCCGCGACGGTGCCCGGCTGAGACCGTCCGGCCCATGACCGGAGGATTAGTAGGCCCTAGACGCGCCGCGTCATCGCAGCAGGAGATTCGTGGCTAGCCACTGTCTGCGCCGAGTCATGGGATCGCGCACGAGGACCACGATGGCATCGCACGCACGTAAGAACGCAGCGCGACGGCAGGAAAGTCTCACTGGGATGAACCGTCGGGCAGCCCTACAGGACATCCGCAACACTCTCCCGCCCGCTCCCCAGGCCCGAACCGCAGCAAGGGCGCCAAGCAGCGAGGCAAACGCGAGGGTGGTACCGGGCGAGCTGATCGCCCTCGTCCAGGACTTTGTTCGCTGGAGCCAGCGACATCTGGATGACGCCGTCCGCGCGGCACACCAGCACATCGAGCAGCCGGGGGATTGGCACCGTCTGGTGCTCTACGCCCTCACCGACGCCCTCGCCTACAACTTCCTGCTGGTCGGCACACTTGCCGGGTATCTCCAGGAGCAAGGCCTGGATGCAGACCTGCTGCGCCGTCACCTGCAGTCTCCCGACCCTGATCGTTACGTTAGCCAGGAAGCCCTCGATCTGCTCGCCGGCCTGATGGGCAGGCCCGTACCTGAGGGCCAGCGAGAGCCCACATGGCACTTCGTCGGCAGGCAGATCGCCGAATGCGGCGTGCAGCGGGGTGGGGAAGAACGTCGGCCAACACGGGCGTGAGAACGGAGTCGCTACCCTCCCCGATGCATCGATGGCCTACCGCCTCGCTCACACCCGACGCCACAGTTTCCACAGCGCCTGCACATCGATTGGGTGCCGGCTGCCCTGGCCCTCAAAGTGAGGGGCGGCAGCCGATTGGCAGACGGTCGCAGACGGGCCAGTCGATGCGCACTCCCCGGCGGATCAGCGCGGTGATGCTGTCGACCTGGCACGTGGGCGGCTGCTCCCGGGTGAAGCGGCGCAGCGCCCGGTACACGCCGTCGCGCAGTTGGCCGTCGGTCATCGTGGGCGCCTGCTCCTGGAGTTCGTCGAGGAGCTGCCCGGCGCGGGCCGCGCGGGACAGCGCGGCGTTGGCGAGCGGTCCTTCGGCGAAGCCGTCGCGGACGCGCAGGCCGGGCTCGATGAAGGTCATGGTGACGATTCCTTTCCGCCCGGCCGCGCCGGTCTCCCGGGTGGAGAGGCGGTCGCGGGACCGAGCGGGCGGGAGCGTAGAGCACCGGCCTCGTTAGCGTCGCGTCGCGGCAACCGGCCGGGGGCAGGCGCGGCGTGGGTCAGGCCAGATCCCACGCCGTGCCGCGCTACCGGCGACGCCCGAACAGGCCGCGGCCCTTCTTCGCGTCCGCTTCGGCCGCCTCCCGCGCGGCGTCCTCCTGTGCCTGCCGCCGCGCGACACGCTCGGCTTCGAGCTGGGCGTAGTACTCGTCCAGGCACGGCCCGCACAGCTTGTCGGTACGGTCGGCCCCGAGCCTTCCCCGACTCAGCAGGTACTCCCAGCGCTCATCGGTGAACTTCGCCCCACACCGGGCGCACACCGGGCGGCGTGCCTCCTTCGCCGCTGCTTCACGCTCCTGCCGCCGGCGGTGGGCCTCCTTCGACTGTACGGCGTGCAGCCGGTCGCCGTCGGGGTTGTCCAGCGCCTCGTTCAAGGTCTGCCACTCCTGCCGTCCGAGCCTGCGCCACACCTTCCCCGCGGCTGCGGCCGGGTCGGTGGTGATGCGCTCCAGCTCGGTGACGACCACGGGCACCGCCTGGTGGTAGCCGACTGCCGTGATCCCCGCCTCGCTGCCCGGGTAGGGGGTGCCGGCGAAGTAGCGGCGGGCGGCGTGCTCCAAGCGTCGGATGCGGCTTTCGCGCTGCGCGGCCGTCTTGCCGGTGAAGACGAACGCGACCGGGACGTAGCCCTCGCGGCCGGTCGCCGGATACAGGCGCGACCACAGCCGGGGGACGTGCACCGGCGTTCAAGTCGATTCGAGCAGAGCAACGCGAATGGCCACCTCCTGTGTCAACGCCGGGCTCCGCCGACAGGGCCGCAACCCAAGCATCGGTTCTGAGCCGACGCGAGGCGGGACAGCTTGTCCTGCGGAAGGGACCTTTGTGTTTCCCTCCTCACGTCGGCTGCCCCGGCCTCGCCGTTGAGGCGGCTACTAGACAGGTGGCGTTCGGACCGCTTACGCCTCATCGAGAAGCAGACCTAGTAAAGTTTGGCCGTATGAGCATCCCGAGCCCTAGAGGAGAGCGAGAGAAGCTAATTACTGCTCTCACTCCCAAGCTGCGCAGGCGTTTGAAGATCCGCGCCTTTGAGCACGGAATGGACATTCAGGACGCAACCGAGGACGCCATCAAGGCCTGGTACGAAGCCGATGACCTCCCTGAAGTCGACACCGAGGGTGCTAAGACATGGGGGACGTTCCTCCCGGTAGGTGGCCCTGACGAGTTCAAGGCCGTCTGCTCGGATCGCGGCATCACCTATGTGCAGGGGCTCGCACAGGCGTTGACTCTGTGGCTCGACAACCATCCTTCCCCTACGACCCCGTTGGTGTCGCAACCGGTCGTGCGGGTCATAGTGGCCAACCAGAAGGGCGGTGTCGGCAAGACATTCATCTCTTCCGGCATGGCGCAGGCCCTCGCGGAAGCTGGCCATCGTGTTCTGATCGTGGACTACGACCCGCAGGGCCACCTCACTGCTGAACTCGGCTTCGAGGACCTCATGTACGAGGACGACGTCGAGACGCTGATGATGCACATGGACGGCAGCGCGAAGGGCGACATACACGATCTGCTGGTCGCGTTGGACCAGGAGCGCTTCGGTGAGCGGTTGCATCTGCTGCCGGCCTCCGACGACGCGTTCCTCCGCGACGTCGTCTTGTCCAAGGTGAGTTTCAGCGAGGCTGCTCTGGAGCGGGCGTTGGAGCCGCTGGAGGCGGACTACGACGTCATCATCATNGCGTTGGAGCCGCTGGAGGCGGACTACGACGTCATCATCATCGATGGCCCGCCCAGCCTCGGGCTGAACATGGACACCGCTCTGTACTACGTGCGGCGTCGTGAAGGTGAACTTGCCGACCGCTCGGGGGTCATCACTCCGGTGTGGGCCAATAAGGCATCCCACCGTGCTTTCCGTCTGCTCAAGTCGCAGAAGGACGACTTGTGCGCGAAGGGCCGGATCCAGGTCGACTACCTGGGGTTGGTCATCAATGCGTACGACAGCCGTCGCGGCAAGCTCGTGAAGGAGAACAAGGACGAGTGGGAGAAGAGCACCGCCCCGCCCGTCCTGGCGGTGATTGGTGACCTAAAGGAGGGCCGGGAGGCCGCTGACGGTGAGATTCCGTTGCTCGAGTACGCACCGGACAGCGAACATGCGCAGGCGATGCGCGACCTGGCGAAGGAACTGGCGGTATGAGGAACACCAGCAAGAAGAGCGGCCAGCAGCGGGTCACCCGCGGCTTCAGCGTGGACGAGACCGCGCAGAGCGGTGAGCAGGAAGCTCCGCGCCGTATCCGAACCCGCTCGCAGATCATGTCCGGAGAGGGCAAGAGGCCGCCTGCCTCGGTTGAGCTGAAGCTGCTGGCGCACAACCCGTTCAACCCGCGCGAGGAACTCACCAGCGTCGAAGAGACCGCGGACTCTCTGCGCGCGAAGGGGCAGATCCAGCCCGTCACGGTGGCCCGCCGGACAGCTTTCCTGACGGCCCACCCTGGGCAGGAGGAGGCGCTGGGTGAAGCCGAGTACGTCGTCATCGACGGCAACCGGCGCCTGGCGGCCGCGCACCTGGCCAGCCTTGAAGAGTTGCGTATCGACGTCAATGACGAACTCGCAGCAAGCGCGGCGGACATCCTTGAGTCCGCGCTGATCGCGAACATTCATCGGGTGGACGTCCCGCCCATGGATCAGGCGAAGGCAGTTCAGGGACTCGTGGAAGTTCACGGGTCGCAGGGCGAGGTTGCCCGGAGGCTGGGGAAGACGCCTGCTTGGGTGTCGCAGCGGATGGCTCTGCTGGAGCTCACACCTGATCTGCAGAAGCAGGTGGAGAGCGGCGAGCTGAAGGTGGAACCGGCCCGCCGGATCGGCCGACTCCCGAAGAAGGAGCAGGCGGGCGAGGCACAGAAGGCCATCGTGGCCGCCAAGACGCCGCGTCAGCGCCGGCGTCAGCCCGTGGCAAAGGGAGACGGCGAAGGCGCCACCGTTAACGGCGTTAATACCTCCAGCAGTGAGACGGCTTCGGGCGCTCCGGCTGTCGGCGCCGTTAACGCCGTTAATACCCCCGCTGGTGAGACGGCCCCGGGTGCTCCTGCCGCCGGAACCGTTAACGCCGTTAATACCTCGGAGACGCAAGGGCTGGAGAAACAGGCGCGTGGAGAGGGCGTGCAGCCTCGCCGGCTCCCGTACGACAGCCCTTTCTCCGTGGTCACTCACCTGCATCTGAAGATGGAGCCGGATGCCTTCGTGGAGGGCGCCCGGGTATGGTTGAAGATCCTGCGTGAGCAGCATCCCGATGCCTACAGCGCGCTGCTGCAGGAGCTTCCGCATCAAGAACAGTCCGCCTGACTCCACAGTCGGCTAAGAATCTGAAGTTGCGAAGTACCTGAGACGCAAAAAGGCTGGCTTCCCCACGTAGAAGACGTGGGGAAGCCAGCCTTTGGCCGGTCATGTAGCCCAGATCGCGGGCGCACCTTCATCAAGGTTGGGGATACCGGCGGCAGTCACCAGTGCAACTGGGTGGCGCATGGCCGTGACCGGGACGGCGCCAGGCTCAGTGGTCGGCGCCCAGACCATGCGCCAGGTGCCTTCCCACTCGCAGGCGCATGGATAGTCCGGGTTCGGATGTACATGCCGTAGGAAGACGCCGTGTGCGTGGACAGCTCGCGGAATCCGGGGGATAAGCACCGAGGGATCGTCACCCGGGTACAGGTGGAGGTTGCGCCAGCCGTGGACGCGGTCAATGTATGCGACGGCGGCCTGGATGATGTCGGCCCACCTTTGGTGTCCGAGCAATAGGAACGCGACCGGATACAGATGGTCGTCGGTAAGGCCGTCGAGGCCGGTGACGTGCAGATCGCCGTGGGCGAGGAAGCCGTTCTCCACCGCGTCCTCGCCGGGCATCCAGAGCTGTTCGACGGGGTGCATGGCGCCGTCGTCGCCCTCGCTGGTCTCGATCTCGTACAGGTCCGGGCCGGTCACGCGCTCGCCCCCGCGACGGCGGCGTCCAGGAGCACGATGGCGTCGGCTTCGTACGGGTCGGCGAACAGCTGGTGGTCGCTCACGTCGAACGGCCCGTACCGCACGGAGACGTGGTGTCCGGGCACGAGGGTGGTCTCGCGCCCGTCCAGCGCGGCGGTGAGCCGCTCGTAGTCCTGCTGGGCGTGCCGGGTCTGGGTGTACGGGCCGACGCGCAGCAGGGTGAAGCCGTCGCGGCTGTTGTCGTCGCGTTTGCGGGCCTCGAGGTAGAGGGCGTAGCGCGCGGAGTCCATGCCGAGGTCGTCGGGCAGGGGCAGGCGGGCGGCGGCGTGGGTGAGCATCGTGTAGCCGGGCTGCCAGAAGCCAAGGATCGCGGTGGTCTTACATCGGAGCCAGCCGCGTTCGGTGTAGCCGAGCTGGCGGCCGTGGAGGTAGGCCGCGGCGTGGCCGCCGTCGGGGTGGATCAGGGCGACGGCGATCATGTCGGGGCCGTGGTCGTCGCCGGGCCTGGGATGGGCGCGCTCGATGAACGGGCCGACCCGCACGGCGACGTCCTGGGCGCGGCCGGGCGTCCAGGGCTGCGGGTTGCGTACGGCGGTGAGCATCGCGCGGAACTGGTCGACAACGGCCTGGTCCTCGGGGGAGATGGCGCCGAGGGCGTGGCCGCAGCGGCGGAAGCGACGGATCATCGGTCGGTCTCCTGCTCGAGGTGAAAGGTACGGGTGCTGGCGGGTGCCTTGAGGACGCGCGGCAGGTGTGCGTGCAGGTGCTCGACTTCAACTTCGCGGCCGCGGTCGCGGAGTTCGTGGGCAAGGATTTCGGTGAGGCCGCATGCCCTGTGACGGCCTCCCGCGCACCCGATCGCGATGCGGCGCGGTCCGGCGGGAAGGGCCGCGTAGTCGGTGAGGTTGGCGAGCAGTTCGCGGGCGCCGGGAGTGTTCAGGACGACAGCCTGGACGCGGGGGTGGAAGCCGTCCAGGTCGAGGATGTCGCGGGCGACGGCCGGGTCGCGGAGCCGGTCGCGGACGTCTTCGATCCGGTCGGCGGCGGGCAGGACGGGCTGGCCGTCCGGGTCGGTGGGCAGGTGCAGGTAGCCGAACGAGATCAGGCGGACGGGTTCCACGAAGGTGCCTCCAAGGCGCTGGTGCAGGGCAGGAACGGGTGGAGCGCCGCGCCCGGCCGGGGAGGTCGGGCGCGGCGCTCCGGTGTCTCGGTGTGGTGTCTCAATGGGATGAGGGCCGCGGCCGCACGGAGGATGTCGGCGTGGTCGAACGCCAGGCGCCCCGGGCAGGCCGGTTCCCTATGTGGCGAGGTGGTCCAGGGCGCGCTGCAGCAGCGGGCGGTGTGCGGCGTAGAGGGTGCGTCCGGCGGCGGTGATCGCGGCGTCGAGCTGGTCGAGGGAGGCGAAGGGCCACCAGTTCGCGTCGGCCGCGTCGTCGCCCGCGACGGCGGTCACCGGGACGGGCAGCAGGTACAGGGCGACGGTCGAGACGACCCATGCGTGATCGGTGGTGCGCCAGTCGTCCACGAGGTCCTTGCCGAGGATCACGGGGCGGTGGTCGGCCAGGTCTACGCCGGTCTCCTCGCGCAGTTCCCGGACGAGAGTGGCCGGGGCGGTCTCGCCGGGATCGACCATGCCGCCGGGGATGGCTTCGACGTGGATGTCGTCCCGGGTGATCAGCAGAACTTGGCGCTGCTGGCCGCTGCCTGCTACCACGATCGGGTCGGCGGCGGCGTTCTCGCCCCACTTGCCGAGGTTGCGGCCGGTGCGGCCGGTAGGGCCGTGGGGGTGCATCGGCCAGCCCTGGTCATCGAGCTCGAACGGAATGAGCGCGGACGCCTGGCGTTGATTCCAGTCGTGCACGTCGGCCGGTGTGGGCGCTGCCTCTGCCCAGTTGGGCACGTGGTGGGTCAGAGCCGCGGGCAGCAGTTCGGGCGGTGTGATGTCGGTGGGCGTGTACTCGCTCATGAGGTGTCTCTCCTGGGCCGAGGGTCGGTGGTCTGCAGGTGGTGCCGACGTGAGCGCCGCGCCCGCCTAGGGAGCGGGCGCGGCGCTGGGGGATGCAGGTGCTTGCGGGGTGTGGTGCTAGCCGGTGGTGTCGGTGACCACGAGGAACTGGTCGCTGGGCAGGTCCATCACGACGTGGGCGTCCGTGTGGCCCTGGGCGCGCTGGGCGGCGGCGTATTCCTCCGCCGGCCAGGAGCCGCGGGGGCTTCCGGCGGGGAACCGTTCCAGGACGGTGCGGTCGTCGGTGGTGGGCATCAGGCGTCACCGCCGTTCACGCGCTCGTGGATGTCGATCAGGGTGGTGATGGTGTCGGGGTTGTCGGCCAGGCCGACCCACTGCCCGCTCGCGGTGAAGACGGGGACCTGGTCGCGGTCGGCGTCGAAGATGACGCAGTAGTCGCCGTACCTGTCGAGCACCGTGTCGCGCAGGACCGGAACGAGCGCGGTGTCCAGGACCTCCAGGGCGTCGACGGTGAGCTGGGCGTCCTCGCCGGGGGCCTGCGGCTGCACCAGGGTGCCGGTGACGCGCAGCAGGTCGCCGGGCTGTATGCCGTTCAGCAGCTCGTGGGTAATTCGGGGGTCGCCGCTGGTGCAGGGGACGACCGTGTCGGGGGCGTCGTCGGCGACGGTGTCGATGTCGGCGGGCCGGACGATCAGATCGAATGTGGCGGTGCCGTGCGGGCCGGGGGCGGGGATGTCGTCGACCCAGCCGTCGACGGCGCAGTGCTTGGTGTCCATCAGCTGGTCTCCGTCGGGGTGTCGGTGGGACGGGGGGAGCGGGGCCGGGGGGTGCGCTGCGCGAGGAGCAGGAGTTCGCAGTTGCGCCGCTGTTTCTCCGGGGTGATCGGCCGGGTTTTCGGGCCGTGGCGGTGCCAGAGCGGGGAGGCGGGCGGCTCGGGATACGCGAGGGCACGGTCGGCGTCGTGCGGCCGGTGGCTCTTCGCGGAGGGCGTCGCGTTGGTGCTGCGCAGGGACGTCATCGGTGCACCGCCCTGCGGCGGGTAGCGGCGAGCAGCCGGGCCCGCGCGGTTGCGGGGATCGTCTTGCGCTGCCGTGCGCGGGCGCGGGAGTCGGCGCGTGCTCGGGCCAGCTCGCAGTGGCCGCAGGGCTCTTCGGCGGCGGCTTCGTGGCAGGTGTGGCCTTCCACGGTGCCGTGCGGGGCGGTGACGGAGTGCAGCGTGGCCAGCCGGTAGAGGTCATCGGGGGCGATGCCGGTGCGGGTCTGGATGGTGCGCTGGGTGTAGCCGTCGCGCAGCAGGGTCAGGGCGACGGCCTGGCCGACGGTGAGCGTCGGCCGGCCGGTGATGGCGGAGGTCGCCATGAATAGGGGGTCCTTCCGTGCATGCGAAGACGGGCACCGGCTGGCGGCCGGTGCCCGCAACAGGAGGGAGGGGAAGATCAGGCGTGGTTGTCGTCGCGCCGGCGCTTGGGCTGGATGTCGGAGGCGAACCGGCCGAGGCGGGCCTCGGTGGGGTTCGCGGCGATCCAGTCCTCAGCACACGCCTTGTGCACGAACTCGCCGTAGTGGGAGCACATGGGCGTGGGCTTGTCGCACAGCGCGCAGGGAAGGTCCTGCCAGCGGTCGAAATGCCGGCCGTCACGCCAGTCCAGCAAGCCGCCGGGAGCCGGGACGCAGCCCGGCTCGAACAGCGGCTTCTTGCCTCGCTTGCGGGTCACGGCCGGAAGCCGGGCAGCTGCTGGAACACCTGCCCGACCAGGTCCGCCGTCGGCCTCCAGGCCGAAAGCGCGCCCGCGGCGGGCACGGGCAGGGCGAGCTCCTGGACGTCGGCGAGGACCAGGTGGTGCGCGCCGCGCTGCGCCCACGGGCTGGTGCACCGTTCGGGCCCCTGGTCCAGGTGACAGTCGGCCAGGCGGGCGATGCCGATAACCGCTCCCTGGTGCAGCTCGTGGCCGCGGATCGCGGTGGCGACCAGCGGGTCGCGCAGCACCGCGGGCTCCGGCTTCTTCCCCCCGGCGTGGAGGAGGACCCAGCCGCGCCAGGGCCAGTTTATGAACAGCTCGCTGCGTGCCGTCTTCGACGTCTTCGTCGTTGAAGTGGGCAGTGTCGGGGGCCCGTCATGGACACCCGGTGCGGTCATGTCGTCGACGCAAGGCAGTGAGCTATGCGAGTGCAGCGGGTGCGGGTTCCGGACTCCGATCGGGTGTCGTACACCGTCATCGACGACGGCGGACTGCCCGTCGAGGCAGCGGATGTGTACCTGGGCCACCTGACCGCGACGGGACGTTCGCCGTACACCGTGGAGGCGTACGCGCACGACCTGCGGGACTTCTTCGAGTGGACCGGCCAACGCGACGCCGACTTCCGGTGCTTGGGCCTGGAGGACCTCGCGGAGTTCTTCGTCTGGTTGCAGCGACCGCGCCCGGCCCGTCAGCCCGGCGTGTACCAGCTGCCGAGCACGCCGCCCGCGGTTGGCAACACCACCCTCGTACGTAAGCGGGCCGCGCTCGCCGGGCTGTACCGGTTCCATGCCCGCCGGGACGAGACCGTACCGGCCTTGCTGGGTGAGCTGGCCGGGCCGCGGCCGATGGGCCGGTACGTGCCGATGCTGGCGCACACCCGGCGCCACGGGCCAGGGCCGGACACCTACAGCCCGATCCGCATCGCCACTGCGCCCAAGGTGCCCGCCACGGTGACCGCGGGCGAGATCCGGCGCCTGGTCGACGCCTGCACCAACCTGCGGGACCGGTTCCTGATCGTGCTGCTGTCGGAAACGGGGCTGCGGATCGGGGAGGCGCTCGGGCTGCGGCACGAGGATCTGCGACTGCGGGCCGGGGAGGTGCGTGTCGTTCCCCGCGAGTGCAACGTCAACGCCGCCCGGGTGAAGGGCCTCAAGGCCCGCACGGTCCCGGCCGGGACCGAGATCTTCGACGCCTACGCCGACTACATGGAGAGCGAGTACGGGACGCTGGACTGCGACTACGTGTTCGTGAACCTGTTCCGGCCGCCGGTTGGGGCGCCGATGACCCGCAGTGCGATCGAGGACCTGGCGGCCCGGCTGCGCAAGCGGACGGGGATCGGGCACTTCACGCCGCATGTACTGCGGCACAGCTGGGCGACCCGGCTGCTGCGGACCAAGGTTCCCGTCGAGGTCGTGGCCGAGCTCTTGGGGCATTCGTCGTCGCAGGTCACGGAACAGATCTACGCGCATCTGACGGTGGAGGATCATCGGGAAGTCCTTGTCTCGGCAGGGCTGTTGAGGAACGGGAGCGTGGGGGAGTGAGCACGCTGGAGCGCGTCCAGCCGCAGGCCGGTCTGTTGGAGCGGCTGATGGAGGTCGTGCGGCGAGAGTTCCGGGGCGAGGAGTTCTATCCGCCGCGTGACAGCCGGGTGTTCTTCCAGGGCGAGTGCCGCATCCCGTCGTGTGAGCGGATGCTGAGCTACTCGGTCAAGCGGCTGTGCACCGCGCATTACCAGCGGTGGGTGCAGGCAGGACGCCCCGAGTTCGAGGTGTGGGTGCCCGGCGAGGACGCCTATCACCGGCACCATCGCGTGATCCGGGGCTGCGCAGTGACGGGCTGCCGCCGCTCGATGAACGGGTGCTCGCCGCGGATCTGCACCCGCCACACAGAACTGTGGCAGGCGGCCGGGGCACCGGACCTGGACGCGTGGCTGGCCACGACGCGTTACGAGGCGCCGCCGCACGGCGAGCGGGACTGTGTGCTGCCCGACTGTCCGTGGTGGACAACCGGACCTGGTTCGGTGTTGTGCCGGCGGCACTACATCCGCTGGCGCAACAACGGCCATCCCGAGCTTCCGGACGACCAGTTGATCAAGTGGTTCAAGCGGCTGGAGCTGCGGCGCGACCCTTACATCAGGTTTCACGACCTGGGGCGCCAGGTTTGCCTGGAGGTGCAGTTCGGGCTGCAGCGCCGGGTCGACATCGGAGACCGGCACACGGCTCCGCGCACGGTGACCCGCGCGCTGAGCTGGATCCGCGAATCGGGCGTGCGCAGCCTGATGGACTGGGACGAGACGCAGTGGCTGGAGTTCTGCCGCGTCGCGCGCAAGGGCTACCAGTCGCTGTCCTACGCGTTCGTCCGCGATACCCGGTTCGAGCTGCAGCGGCTGCTGATCGCCGACGATCCGTGGGCCGACCAGTTCCCTCGTGACAGCTGGGATCTTCGGCTGCTCGACCTGGCCAACGAGGACTGCTGCCGCCTGCACTTCGGCGGCATTCCCCTGCCCTGGCTGCGGGATCTGACCAAGCGCTGGGCCCGATGGCGGCTGACCCGCGGCAGCAACCCGGCCGGCCTGACCACCAGCGTCCAGGCCATCACCCGCCTGGCCTGCCACTTCGCCGACGTCGACGGCGTCGATGCCGGACCGGCGGCGCTCAACCGGGTCCGCATCGAGACCTGGTTCGCTGTCCTGCAGGCCGAAGGGCACAGCGAGCATTTCCGCTCGCGCGCCATCAGCTGCGTCGGTGTCTTCCTGCGCGACGTGCACCGCTACGAGTGGCAGCCCGACCTGGCCCGCAGCGCGCTGATCTACGATGACGCGCCCAAACCGCGCGGGCTGAAGCCGCGGTTCATCCCCGAGCACCTCATGCGGCAGCTGGAGGCTCCCGAGGCCATCGCGCAGTTCCCGTCCGACGACGGACGGGTGCTGCTGAAAATCCTCATGGCCTGTGGTCTGCGCACGAAGGACGCCCGCTGGCTGCCCTTCGACTGCATCGTCCGGGACGCCGAGAACAACCCCTACCTGGCCTGGCTCAACCGCAAGATCCACGACCGTCCTGCGTTCTTCCCGCTGAGCGAGGAACTCGCGGCCGAGATCGGCCGCCAGCAGCAGGCCGTCCTTGAGCGCTTCCCGCAGGGCTGCAAGTGGCTCTTCCCCGCGGCGCTGAAAAACGTCGACGGCAGCAAACCGGTCAGCGACCGCCGCCTGCGCGACCACCTGGCGATCTGGCTGGAGCGGCTCAGCCTCACCGACGAACACGGCCGCCCGGTGAAGGTGACCTTCCATCAGTTCCGGCACACCCTGGCCACCAGGATGATCAACGCCGACGTTCCCCAGCCTGTGATTCAGACCCTGCTCGATCACATGTCGCCGGCCATGACCGCCGTCTACGCCAAGCTCCACGACAAGACGCTGCGGCGGCACTGGGAGAACGCCCTCAAGGTCAACCACGAGGGGCAGAAGGCAGAGATCGCTGCAGACCACCCGCTCGCTGGGGCGGCCTGGGCGAAGATGAGCCTGGTCCGCGCGAAGGTGACTCTGCCCAACGGCTACTGTGGAGCCCCGGTGCAGACCGACTGCGAGTACGCCAACCCCTGTCTGGACTGCCGGTTCTTCATCACCACCGGCGACTTTCTCCAGCAGCACCGCCAGCAGCGGCAGGAAACCAGCGAACTCATTGCCCAGGCCGAGCAGTCCGGGCTTGCCCGGGTCGCGGAGAAGAACCGCCGCACCCTTGGCAAGCTCGACACGATCATCAACTCACTCGAAGGGGCCACCGAGAATCAGATCATCGTCGGCGGACAGGTGGAGGACATTGATGCCGCCAGCTGACAACACCGCCGCCCTGGCCGAGGCCACCCGGCGTCGCAGCGAACGCGCTCGCCGTGACGCCGAGAAGGCCATCTCGGCAGCCAGACGTACCGGCGGCCGGACCAGCTTCGCTGCGATCGCGAAGGCGGCCAGCGTTTCAAGATCATGGCTATACACCCAGCCCGACCTCGTGGCCGCCATCAGGCAGATGCAGGACCGGCAGCCCGCCACCGAGCGAACCGGCTCACAGCCCGCGTCGGTCTCCTCCGTCCAGCGACGGCTGGAGACCGCGCTCGCGCGGATCAAGCAGCTGCGAGCGGAGAACAGCGACCTCGCCGGGCGTCTGGAGACCGCATACGGAGAGATCCGCAGGCTCCGTGGCGCGTCTCCTCGAGATGGTTATGCCCAGGAGAACGGACAGCAGACGGCGACCACTTCGGGAGGCGCCACCACCTAACGCTGCAGCACGATCACCGAAGCGGCAGTGTTCTTAGCGCGGGTTTTCGGCGGCTGCCAGCATGTTCTCGAGGAGGTCAGCAGCGCGCGGGGTGCCGCCCTCGGCCCGGGCGGCGGCCTGCAGCTGCTTGGACCGGTCGACGCGTTCTGGATCCGTGACCAGGTCGTTCAGCGCCGCGCGAAGGGTCTCGGCGGTGGCGTCAGCGGTGTCCACACGGCGTGCGACTCCGAGTTCCACGAGCCGGTCGGCGTTCATGAACTGCTCGGCTCCCTGCGGCACGGCGATCATGGGAACGCCGGCGAGGAGCCCTTCGCCGCAGCCGCCCATGCCGGCGTGGGTGACGAAGGCGTCGGCCTGTTCCAGGATCGCGCGCTGCGGGACCCAGGAGTGCACCTCGACGTTGGGCGGGATGGTGCCGAGTTCTTCGGGGGCGGTGTACCTGCCGATCTGGAGTACGACGTGCCAGCCGGGCAGGTCGCCGAAGGCGGCGATGCACTGGCGGTAGAACGCGGGCTGGCGTGTGTACGCCGAGCCGAGCGAGATCAGCAGCACGTTGTCCGCGTCCGCCGGGCGGGTCCAGCCGTCCGTATCCGCTCGGGTGTCGAGGCAGGGGCCGACGAAGGTCACTGTGTCGGTGTCGACTCGATCGGCGTGCGGCTGCATCGCTCTCGGGATCAGGGCAAGGGCTCGGGCGGGCGGGCCGGAGAACGTGTCCACGTCCGTGGTGGTCGCACCGCAGTCGACGAGCCACCGTGCGAACCTGTCCCGGTACGCGTCGGCGCCCGGCAGCTTTCGCAGATGAGCCACGACTTCCTCCTGGTAGCCGTCCCAGCCGACGAACGTCGGGGACAGCTGCACGAGGGGACGGCCCTGGGCTTCGGAGAGGGCGCGCGCGGCATAGGCGCCTATGTCGTAGAGGTACAGGTCGGCCGGATCATGGTCGTAGGCGGCGCGCAGTTGCGGGAGCGCTTGGACGGCGTCGTCGAGGAAGAGGCTCGCCGCTGCGATGGGATCGGCAGGCCAGTCGTTGTCCTCGACGGGCAACGTGGAGGTGCACGGCACCAGCTCCGCGCCGACGGATTCGATCCGGTCGGCCACGAACGGGTCGTTGGCGTAGGTGACCCGGTGCCCGCGGTCCACCAGCTCACGGATGAGCGCGAGGCTGGGCAGGACATGGCTGACGATGGGGACGCCGACCATCGCGATATGGGCGCGGGGACGGGACATGGGCGATCACTCGTTTCTGGCGCGGGACGGGAGCGGGCGGTGTGGCGAGGACGCGAGTCAGGGCTGGTCGATCTGCGCGGCGGCCTCCTCCAGGTCGGCGACGGTCCCCGACATGATCGTCCGTAGGTGTCTGGTGATGTGCTGCACGGGCCAGTCCCACCACGCCACGGCGAGGAGCCGAGCGATGTCCGCGGCGTCGTAGCGGGTGCGGATGAGCCGGGCGGGGTTGCCGCCGACGATGCCGTAGTCGGGGACGTCGCCGGTGACCACGGCGCCGGCGGCGATGATCGCGCCGTGGCCGATGCGTACACCGGGCATGACGGTGGCGCCGTGGCCGAACCACACGTCGTTGCCGACAGCTGTGTCGCCCCGGCCGGGTAGGTCGGTGATCAGGTCGAAGTGCTCCGCCCAGGAACCCCCCATCGTGGGAAACGGGAAGGTGGAAGGACCGTCCATGCGGTGGTTGGCGCCGTTCATGATGAACCGGGTGCCCGTCCCCAACGCGCAGTACTTGCCGATGACAAGCCGCTCGGGGCCGTAGTGGTACAGGACGTTGCGCGTCTCGAATGCGGTCGGGTCGTCCGGATCGTCGTAGTAGGTGAAGTCACCGACCTTGATCAGCGGCGACTTCACCAGCGGCTTGAGCAAAACCACGCGCGGGTGCTCGGGCATCGGGTGGAGCACGGTGGGGTCAGCGGGAACGGGCGGCATCG
Source organism: Streptomyces beigongshangae (assembly GCF_019710745.1). GTDB lineage: Bacteria > Actinomycetota > Actinomycetes > Streptomycetales > Streptomycetaceae > Streptomyces > Streptomyces beigongshangae. The sequence continues at coordinate 61,029 of NZ_JAHKJW010000031.1, read as the reverse complement.
AGGAGGCGGTTCCTCTCTAGTGAACCTAGGGCGACAGCTGTCGCGTTAAGATGCTGGCACAGCCCTGCCGCCTTGATCAACCGGATACTGATTGCCGATGACAGACCCACTGGACACGACGTCGGACCGCCGTCCGGGCGGTCGCACCGCCCGCATCCGCGCCCAGGTTCTCGACGCGGTGCGCGCCGAACTCGCTGAAGGCGGTCACGAAGGACTCACGATGGAGGGTGTCGCGACGCGCGCCGGAGTGCACCGCGCCACGGTCTACCGGCGTTGGCGCGATGTCGGCGGCCTGCTCGTCGACGTCATCGACGCCGCCGGCGAGATCGACTGGCAGCCGCCGGATACCGGCTCCCTGCGCGGCGATCTGACGGCCCTCAACGAAGAAATCCAGGAATCCCTGGTCGTACAGCCGTCGCTCGCCATCGCCCTGATGGCCGCCTCGTTCCACTCCGAACAGGCCGCGCGAGCCCAGACGCAGTTGTGGACGGACCGGTACGCCCAGTGCGAGATCCTCGTCGAACGCGCCATCGAGCGCGGTGAACTCCCCGCACAGCACACGGACGCACGAAGCCTGCTGATCGCCGCCACGGCGCCGCTCTACCACCAGCTGGTGCTCCTGCGTGCCGATCCGGACCCGCAACTCCCGAAACGGGCCGCGGAGACGGCAGTCCTGGCGGCTGCCGCGGGTGCCTTCTCCGTCCGTCGGGAAGAGAGCGTGTGATCGAGGAGACAGGGAGCGAACGCAAGCGCAATCAAGAGCGTGACAAAATCTGGATCACGGTTCAGTAGCCCTGGTTCGGACACCAGGGAGCAAATAGCCGCGAGGCCAACTTTTGAGGGCTCACCTACGGCGGCGGGCGGCCGGGTCGCGCTCAGCCATGTGCCGGGCGACCGCGTCGACTACATGTCCTTGACGAGAATGAGCTGGTCAGGTGCAGTGCTCACTACTTAAGCTAGACATAAGCCAGTTGGCGGGCCGGTTCTCCGGGGTCTTCCCGGCGAGGATGCAGGTCGCGAAGGGCTGGCGGATTGTGATGCCGCGGATCCAGTCGCCCTCGGGCAGGGTGGCGAGGCTCATGCGGCTCGCCCCCGCCCGGCCGGCGGCACGACGCCCGCCGTAAGGAGGAGGGTGCGCGGGCCGAACCGGCCCCGCGGGTGCATGACGGAGTCCATACTGAGGATCTCCCTCTCGTCTCGTACGGGTTGGGTGGGCCCGGGACAGTCGTCGAAGCCGCCAAGCAAGTGCGGCTGTCTCGGGGCGGAGCTACAGCACGAAGCCGTTGCGGGTGGTCCAGCTGACAGGGCTGTGCCACAGGCCGGACTTCGCGGCGGGCCACTCCATCTGCCAGCCGGGCCGAAGCCCGCGCGCTCCCCAGCTGTCCGGCTGCTTGCCGGGCACCTCGAGTCCGGCCGTGTGCGCGGCGAGCGCGGCGTCGTACACCTCATGCGCGCGGCGCAGGGCCGCGGCCGGGGAGGCGGCGACGCCGGTGAAGACGTGCAGACCGCGCCGGTCCGGGTCGGTGGTGTCGTGGATCGGGACGTCGACCTCGTAGATGTGCAGGCGCATGACGTCCAGCTCCTCTCTGCTCGGTGTTGGTGCCTCGGTGTTGAGGGACCACCGCGACCGCCCCGGCCTCCGTCGTGCGGAGAGACCGGGGCGGCACGGTACGTCCGTCAGGCGCGGTAGGTGGGCGGGCGGACTCCGGCCCGCAGTTCGCGGATGATCGAGCAGGGGCCCTTGGTCGCGCAGTACGCGTCGTCGGTGTCCGGGAGGGCGTTGCCCGTGGTGCCCCACATCTCGCGAGCGGCCGCGTTCACGGCGCGCAGCATGGCGCCGTTGTGGGGGCGGCAGGCGCTGTTCGTGTCGCCGACGCCGTGCCGGTGGGCGCTGATGAGGTGCTGGCGGGCCTGGCGCGCAGCCCAGCGCCGGCTGTCGGGGCTGGTGTTCTCGTGGACGTGCCCGCAGTCGTGGAAGGTGTCCAGGTGGCAGCCGGTGCAGTGGTAGGTGACCAGCTGCTGCGGCTCGCTGTCGGGGAGCCACTTGCCTTCGAACTCGTAGACGATGACCTCCGCGCCCGGGATCTCGGTGTGCGCGAAGGCGGTGACGAGGCCGACGCCGTCCGCTATCCCGCCGCACGCAGCCACGTTCCAGAAGGTGCGGGGGAGGAAGTCGTCCCAGCCTTTGCCGTGGGGCCACTGGGCGTACATGACGCCCTGGGAGGCGTCGAAGGTCGCTGTGCCGTCGGCGTTGTCGCGCTTGTACTGCTCGATCTGTGCGATCGACCCGAAGTAGGTCGCGGAGAATTCCTCGGACTCCAGGAAGATCAGCCCGTAGCCCTCTGGGCGGGTGTCGTGGCCGTTGTCCTTGAGGATCTCGACCATGTCCTCGTAGCCGGGGTTGCCGGGGACGATGGTGCCGACGAGCGGTAACCGGTAGCGGTCGCAGCTGGTGACGCGGGCCGGGTTGGTCTCGCTGACGTGGTGCGCGGTGCCGTACGTGTTCGTGATCGTGATGCCCATGATGGGATGTCCTTCCCGGGGAAGCAGTGGGCGCCCGGAGTGGCCAGGGCGCGGCGGGTTCTGGCTGTGCGGCGAAGCGTCGGCGGCACGGCTCACGCGCGGACCGCGTCCGCGGGCTGCGTCTGAAGGCCCGTCCTGTCCTCGTGGTCGTCGTCGGCGGCCTCGTGGTCGTCGACGTCGTCGGGGCGGCCGTGAACGGTGCAGATGATGTCCGGGTCCTTGTCCATGAGGCCAGTCAGCGCCTTGTGCAGGTCGGTGACCGAGTAGACCGGCGCCCACGCCTGCCCGGCGCACTCCGGGTCGAAGGGGCAGGGCAGCAGGACGTCGAAGCCAAAGTCGAAGTCGAAGTCGCCTTCGTTGTCGACGCCGTGGCGGAATGCCAGGGTGAGGTGCTGCTGTCCGAGGCAGATCTCCGCGACGCGGTCCCGGCCAGTTCTCTGGGCCGGGCCCGGCTGCCACCGCCACAGTGGCAGGATCTCGGGGCCGAAGAAGCGGCGGACCAGGAGCAGGCCCTCGCTGCCGTCGCGCCGGAGGCCGTCCTCCCGGGTTTGTGAGAGTTGCTTCAGGAACGGCTCCAGGCGGTACAGGGTGTCGGCAAAGGCGATGGTGAATCCTTCGGCGGCGAGCCGCTGGTGCGAGTGGACCATCGCGTGGTGCTGGGAGCGGACGACGTCTTCGGGCGCACGCTGGTTGTCCGGTCGCAGGCCCTGCCGCTCCAGGCAGACGTCGAGCGGTGTGGCGACAACGACTGCGACGGCGGGCATGTTATGCCGCTTCGCGGCGGCGACCAGCGGCTGCCTGGCCGCCCTGGTCACATTCGTGGCGTCGATGACCGTGAACCGACGCCGCGCCATACGGCGCTCCAGGATCAGGTGCAGGACGTCGACCGCTTCGGCCGTCGCGTCCTGGTCGCCCGCGTCGTCACTGACCGCCTCACGCAGCGCGTCCAGGGACAGGACCTGCGAGGCGGGCCAGGTGCGCGCGAGCGTGGACTTCCCGGCGCCGGACGGGCCTATCAGGACCATCAGGCTGTGCTCGGGTATCTGCGGGTAGATCAGCTCGGTCATGCGAGATCTCCTTGCGGGTGAGGGCGCCGGGCAACCCAGATCAGGCGCTGCCCGGCGCGGGCGGTGAACAGGGCGGGGCTTCGCGCAGCGGCGTCAGCGGACGATCATGTGGGCGGGACAGCCCTTCTTCATGTGGTCCGCGCACTGCGGGCAGTCCTGGCGCGGGCCGAGTCCGGCGTGGGCCTGGCGGCTGGCGTAGGCGTGGTACCAGCACTGGGTGCACTGTCCCCGGGGCGGATTCGTCGCCCTCTTGCTCGCCATCTCAGAGGTCTCCTTGCGGGTGAAGGGCGCGGGCAGCCCAGATCAGGCGCATCCCGGCGTTGTCGGTGATCAGGGCGGCGGCCTCGTGCAGCGGACACGAGGCGTCGCCGTCGCGGTCCGGTTCGACCTGCTCGGCACGGCGCGCGGCGGCGGTGAGCATCTGCGCGAGGGCCGCGAGGAAGCCGCCGGGCGGGTCGGTGTCCTCGATGAGCTCGCGCAGGATCGCGGCGAGCTCCTCCTGGTCAACGTCGCCGGCGGTGAGGTCGTCCTCGATCTGTTGAAGAGTCAGCGAGGCGATCCCTGCCGCTGCGCGGACGCGTTCGATGCGGGTGCGGGTCACCGGCGGCCGCCGGGGCGGGTGGTGAGCCAGGTGGTGACGACTGCGGCGCCAACGCCGATGCCCCGGTGCAGGGCGGGGTCTGTTAACTGCACTAACTCGGGGGCCCGCTCGATCCGGGGGCCGTGAGTCGTGATCATTCGGTCGTGCATGAAACTCCTTCGCTTCATCAAGATCTGATTGACGGGCGGGTACGGCTTCCTCAGATCGGGGCCGTGGTCGCGGGTACGACGCCGTCGTTGCCGTGGCTGGTGGTGGATGGCGCCGGCCGCGAGGTACAGCCGGTCAGCAGCTACCTGCGGGACCGGTTGCTGGGTGACGTCAGTCCGCTGACCTGCCGGAGCTACGGCTACGACCTGTTGCGGTGGCTCCGGGTCCTGTGGGCCCTGGATGTGGGCTGGGAACAGGTCACCGAGGCCGAGACAGCCGCCCTGGTGGGCTGGCTGCGTCACGCCCGCAATCCCCAGCGCCAACGGACACGGCCAGGCAGCCACCCGCCCGGATCCGTCAACCCGAAGACGGGCAAGCCGACGCTGCGGGCCGGATACGCGCCGTCGACGATCGCCCACAACCTGACGGTCGTCCACGGCTTCTACGCCTTCCACCTGCCCTTCGGCCGAGGCCCCTTGATCAACCCGGTCCCGGAGAGCGCGGCCCGCCGAGCCGCACTGGCCCACCGGTCGCCGCTGGAGGTCCGCCAACAGCACCGGCGGGCCCGGCTGCGGCCGAAACTGACGGTCCGGCATCCGCGGTCCATACCCGACGACCAGTGGCACGAGCTGTTCGCGCAGATGAAATGCACCCGGGACAAGGCCCTGCTGTCCAACTACCTCGCCTCCGGCTCCCGCGCTTCCGAACTGCTGGGAGTGGGGCTCGGAGACATCGAGTGGACCAAGGGCCAGCTCTGGGTGATCTCCAAGGGCACCCGGGCCCGACAGCCGGTCCCGACCTCCCCGGAAGGGCTGGCCTACCTGGCCGCCTACCTCGATGAGGGCGGCCTGCCGCCGGACGGGATGCCGGTCTGGCGGACCCGGCGGGGCGAGCCGCGGCCACTGACCTACTGGGCGGCCCGCCGTATCCTCCAGCGGGCATGCGAGGTCCTCGGGGCGAACTGGACCCTGCACGACCTGCGGCACACGGCCGCGAAGCGGATGGCCCGCGATCCGGAACTGAAGCTGCACGAAGTACAGACGATCTTGCGTCACGCCCATATCAGCACCACCGAGCTCTACACGGCCGTCGGCCTGGACGACCTGCTCGACAAGCTCGCGGCCTTCTACGCCCGGCCGGTTCAGCCGGCGTCGTGGCCGACTCAGTACGCCGCGGACGACATCGAGGCGGTGTTCGGTGCCGGGCAGTAAGGTCGGAAACAGCCAGCGGATCAAGGGCCCGACGACCAACCGGGTCCGCCGCCACCAGGGCGAGGGACCCGTCCCGGAAGGCATCTACACGCCGACCGCCGTCACCCCGGCCCTGCCTCCGGCGCCGTCCAGGCCGCCCCGCTCGCTGGGTGACCTCAGCACGATGCCGGCGGAGGAGATCGTCCAGCTCACCGCCGATCACTTCTCCAACTCCGAGGCACTGAAGTGGAAGCAGCGCAGCGCCATGCGGCCCTTCCTCCACCACCTCGCCGCCTTTCCCGGGGCGACCTGGCAGGAGCGGTGGGAGGCGTCCGGACACGACGAGGGGCGGCCGGTCAGCGACGCGGCCGGCGACAACAAGTACCTGCACAACCAGCTGAACCGCGCGACCGGCTACGCGTTCGCCCTGCGGCTGGTCCGTCCCACCCTGCTGGGCTTCCGCTGCAACCGCTTCTTCCACTACTCGCCCTGGTTCCGCGGTGTCGCCCAGGACCCGTGGCTGGAGGAGTTCTGCGAGCGAGCCGACCAGCTGCCCATGAGCCAGGCCCGCCGCGGCAGAGCCAAGTTCGACGTCTGCTGCGCGTTGACCGTCTTCGGCATCGACCTGAAGGACCTGACGCCCGAGGCCCTGCTGCACTACTCCGTCGAGTCCCGCAAACACGATCTGACCGGGGGCAACGGCTGCTTCGGCGCCGCCCTGTCCTGGCCGATCCTCCACGAGATGGGCCAGTTCCCGTCCTCCACGCCCCGCAGCCTGCGCGGCGCCGTCACCCGGGGCCAGATCCCCGTCGACGAGGCCGTCGACCGCCACAACGTGCGCAACCGCGAGGTCAGGGACCTCCTGGTCGAGTACATCCACCGCCGCTCCGCGGGCCTGGACTACTCGACCCTGCGACAGCTGACGAACCTTCTGGTCAGCGTCTTCTGGAAGCAGATCGAGAAGATCAACCCCGACCAGGGGGACCTCAGGCTGTCCGAAGAAACCTTCACGGCATGGAAGGAATGGCTGATGGTCCTGCCCGACGGCAAGCCACGGCTTGACGTCGACGGGCCGATGATGGCAGTCCGCGCTCTCTACCTCGACCTGCACACCTGGTCCGCCGCCGAGCCGGAACGCTGGGCGAAATGGGTCGCCCCCTGCCCCATCCTCGACTCCGACCTGCGGTGGTTCCAGGTCCGGCGCCGCCGCCTCCAAGAACGCATGGCCAACCGCACCCGCGACCGGCAGCCCCTTCTTCCCATCCTGTCCCAGCACGTCACCGACACCTGGCACCGCCTGCGGAGCTTGCTCGATGCCGCGCTGAAGGTGGAAAACGGTGAGGAGTTCACCGCCGAGGGCGTCACCTGGCTCCGGGTCTCCACCAAGGACCAGCGGCACAACCGCCCACCGGTCCGCGCGGTCAACCGGACCACCGGCGAACTGGTACACATCTCCCGGGACGAGAACTACGCCTTCTGGCAGTGGGCCATCATCGAGACGCTGCGGCTCGCGGGAGTGCGAGCCGAGGAACTGACCGAGTTGACCCACCTCAGCGTCCGGCAATACCAGCGGCCCAACGGCGAAGTCGTGGCCCTGCTGGTCATCAGCCCGTCCAAGAGCGACCGCGAACGGGTCGTCCCCATGGCCGCCGAGCTCTTCCACGTCATCGCACAGATCATCCGCCGGCACCGCCACGAACACGGCGCCGTCCCGGTCTGCGTCCGCTACGACCCGCACGAGAAGACCTGGAGCGAACCACTGCCCTACCTGTTCCAGAACTTCCACGGCGGCACGCAGCGCGGCATGTCCACCACCACCCTCTGGCGGGCCATCAGAAGAGCCTGCGAAGCGCTCACCCGCACGCACCCGCAGTTCGAGGGCGTCAAGTTCGCGCCGCACGACTTCCGAAGGCTCTTCGCGACGGAACTGGTCAACAACGGCCTGCCGATCCACATCGGGGCAGCCCTACTCGGACATCTCGATATCCGCACCACCCGCGGCTACGTCGCGGTCTTCAACGAGGACGTGATCAGCAACTACCAGCAGTTCCTCGCCCGGCGCCGGGCCGAGCGGCCGATGGAGGAGTACCGGGCACCCACCTCTGAGGAGTGGAGCGACTTCCAGGAGCACTTCGACAAGCGCCGCATCGAACTCGGCTCCTGCGGCCGCCCCTATGGGACGCCATGCGCGCACGAACACGCCCCGTTGACTGAACGAAGCCGGGAGAATGCCCAGTTCAGTGGGCGGATAGAGTCATCGAGCACTACGGTCTCCGGTTGTGATGAACGATGTTCCCCGACGAGACTTGGCGGCCCTGGTGGTTCCCCGGTGGGGTCGGCTGGTGGAGACCGGCGACCGGTACGAGCCCTACCGGCTGATCGATCCCGACGGAGCGGCCGTCGGGGCGGTCGCCGTCTACTTTCAGGAGTTGCTGGCCGCGGGGAAAGCCCCGTCAACGGTTCGTTCCTACGGGATGGATCTGTTGCGGTGGTGGCGGTTCCTGCAGGCCGTGGACGTTTCCTGGAACCGGGCGACCCGTCGAGAGGCCAGGGACTTCAGCTGCTGGATCCAAGAGACCGTCAAACCCAGGAAGGTCAAGGCCCAGGGCCCGCGAGCGGCACGGGGAGGCGGTGCAGCGAACCCGGTGACCGGGAAGCCGTCGACCGGATCCGGATACACTCCGGCCACCGTCGTACACAGTGAGACGGTCCTGCGCCGGTTCTACGATGTGCACCGTGATGCGGGGACCGGCCCGCTGCTCAATCCGTTCCCGCTGGATCTGTCCCGCCGCTCTGGGCGGGCTCACACGCACCACAATCCGATGGACGGCTGGAGGCCCGAGCAGGTGGGCCGCTACCGGCCGAGCCTGCCGCGGCGGATCCCGCGCTCGATTCCAGAAGCATGGTTCAACAAGCTGTTTGCGGCGCTGCCCTCCAACCGCGACCGGGCCTTGGTCGCCTTCTGGATCTCCACCGGGGTGCGGGCTTCGGAACTGATCGGCATGCGTCAGCGTGATGTCGACCCCGGCCAGCAGTTGATCAGCGTGGTGCGCAAGGGCTCGCGGGCGGTCCAGCAGGTGCCGGCATCGGCGGACGCATTCGTATGGCTTCGCCTCTACCAGCAGGAGGTACAAGGCCAGATTGCGCGAGGCCGCACTCAGCCGGTGTGGTGGACACGGCGAGACCCGATCCGCCCCCTGACCTACCACGGTGCCCACCGGATGTTCGAGCGCGTCAACGCCTCGCTCGGCGCCGACTGGACACTTCACGACCTGCGGCACAGCGCGGCCGCCCGCATGGTGCGCGACCCGAAGCTGACGCTGTCCGACGTGCAGTGGGTGCTCGGACACGCTCACCTGTCCGCCACGGAGGTATATCTGACGCCGCACAAGGACGAGGTCGTGGCCAGCGTGCTGGCGCACCACGCACGCCAGGCCCGCGAGGACATCCAGCCGGCACCTCCGCTGCCGGCACCGGGCTACGACCCGGCGTCGCTGGACGTCCTGTTCGGGCGCTCGTCATGACAGCTGTCGTCAAGCACGCGACGCGCAAGCCGTTGGAGATCACGAACGCGACCGCGGAGCAGGCCCAGGCGCGGAACAGTCGGCTACGCGAGCAGTTCCCGGCCCGGACCGCGGAGCGGTGGTGGTCCCAGACCGCGCAGTCGTCTGAGGAGACGCTGCGACGCCTGACGGCGCCGCCGTTCCTGCCTGCGGCGAACGGCACCCGGGCCGGACGACGCCGTGGGGTGACCAAGCTGCTGCATTGGCTGTCGTGCCAGCCCGGGGATACGTGGCAGCAGCGCTGGATGGCCACGGGGGCCGAGGACTTGTGCGGAGCCGCCTGGGTGGAGCTCCCACAGCGGTGGCTGAGCGAGTGCGGGCCCTCACCATCGCATGACCGGGAAGACCTGACCTCCGGGCTGCTCATGCTGATCTGCGGAGACGTCATCCGTCCTGCTCTGCCGTGGATGCTCACCCGCACGCACCGGTATCTCGCCTCCGTGATGGCCGAAGTCCGAGACCCGGACGGATTCGCGCGCCTGCACCAGCTGGCCGCCGCCGGGCCAGCGACCTCGCGCAAGGATGCGCAGATCGCCGCGACGCGGATCGCCACCCTGCTGGCCTGCAAGGGCGGACGGATCAGCGACATCACCGTCGGCGACTGCGTGGAGCTCGTCGACACCCAGCGCCGGGTGCACGCCCGCGGCGGGCAGAAGAAGGTCGACTTCTACCTGCGGCTGCGGGCCCTGGGCATCTTCCCCGAGGATGCCCCTGCCACGATTCGTGCCTTCGGGCTCGCCCTGGGCCAGTTGAGCATCGAAGAGTTGGTGGACCGCTACCGGATCCGGTGCCAACCGGTACGCGACGTGATCGTGGACTATCTGCGCGAGCGCCAACCATCGCTGGACTTCGCCAGCCTGGACGCGATCTCGCGCACGCTCGCGGGCCTGTTCTGGGCCCGGATCGAAGCTCTGGCACCGGGAATCGACTCACTGCGGCTACCCCCGGCGGTGGCTCGCGCCTGGAAGGACGACCTGAAAGTCAAGAAGCGCAACGTCGTCGGTCCCGACGGCAAGAGCGTCGAGGTCTCCAGCCCGCGACTCAACGCCAAGGACGAACTCATGCGCGTCCGAGCGTTCTACCTCGACATCGCGCAATGGGCGGCCGAGGAACCGGCCCGCTGGGGGCCATGGGCCGTGCCCTGCCCGATCAGCGACGACGAGATCCACAAGGCAAAGGAACGCAAGAGACGCAAAGCCCGGATGGATCAGCGTACCCGCGAGCGGCTGCCCGTCCTCCCCATCCTGGTCAGCACCACCGACCGACGGCGCCGTGAAGCCGCCGGCCTGCTCCAGGTCGCGGGAGACACCGAGCCTGGAGAACTGATCCCCGGCACCGGCCGAGCCCTGCGCAGAGCCATCGCTCCGAAGGCCGCAGGCCACCTCACGTGGGCCGAAGAGACCTCCAGCGGGCGCCGACGGAACCTGTCCTATGAAGAAGAGGAAGCCTTCTGGGCGTTCGCCGCGATCGAGGTCCTGCGTCTGACCGGCGTTCGCAACGAGGAACTCCTGGAACTCACGCACCACAGCGTCACCCAGTACCGGCTCCCGGCCACCGGCGAGGTCGTGCCGCTGCTGCAGATCGCTCCGTCCAAGACCGACACCGAGCGACTCCTGTTGGTTAGCCCAGAACTCGCCGACGTCCTCAGCGCCATCATCAGTCGACTGCGCGGTCCCGGCGGGATGGTTCCGCTGGTGGCTGCCTATGACGTCCGCGAGAAGGTCTGGAACCCGCCGATGCCGCTGCTGTTCCAGCGCGGCATCGGCTCCGAGCACCGCGCTTTCACACCGACCGCGATCCGCAAACTGCTGATCAATGCGCTGGCCGCGACCGGGCTGACCAACGCCGAAGGCGAGGCACTGTCCTTCTCTCCCCATGACTTTCGAAGGATTTTCGTCACCGACGCCATCATGAACGGACTGCCCCCGCACATTGCCCAAGTCATCTGCGGTCACAAGAACATCGACACCACGATCGGATACAAGGCGATCTACCCTGCCGAGACGATCGAGGCCCACCGGGCGTTCATCGCCCGCCGACGAGCCTCCCGCCCCGGCGAGGAGTACCGGATCCCGACAGAGGATGAGTGGGACGCCTTCCTCGCCCACTTCGAGAAGCGGAAGGTGTCCATCGGCACCTGCGCACGCGCCTTCGGATCCCCCTGCATTCATGAGCACGCTTGTGTCAGATGCTCGCTCCTCCGACCTGACCCGGCCCAACGGGCACGGCTTGCCGAGATCCGCGACAACTTGATCGCCCGCATCGCCGAAGCCGAGACGGAAGGCTGGCTCGGCGAGGTCGAGGGCCTGCGGGTCAGCCTCGCCGGAGCCGAGGACAAACTCGCCCAGCTCGACCGTCGCGCCGGACGGCACATGGTTGTCGACCTCGGGATTCCCGTCCCACCCAGAAGATCGGCGCAAGCAGCGGATCTCGCGTGAAGCAACGTTGATCACATCCAGAGAAACGCCGCCATCGGCGTCACCGCCTGCCACCCACCATGAACTACAGCTGAAGGTCAGTGAAGGAAGAGATACACCGTTACAGCTGCCGCCACAGGCAGGCACAGCGCGATGCAAGCCATAGTGAGACGCAGGACAGCGGACCAGCTGGCCATGGCCTTGTCGAGGATGATGCCGAGCGTTTGCGTGACTGTGTCGCTCGGCGGTGCCGCGTCGCGCACCGGACGACCCTTCTTCCTGCTCACCAAAACTCCTTCGTCAACGATGCTGACTGGTGAGCACAGGCTGTACGCTCCGAGCATTCTGAAGCGACAGCAATGGTCAACAACGCGCGAAAATGCTCATCTATCCAGGTCACAAGGCATTCGGGTTACCATTCCGAATGGCAGCGAACGCCCCGATCCGGAGGATGAGATGGCGCGGATCAATCCGGATCAGATTCACAGTCGCGAAGATCTGATCGAGCAGTTGGCACGGCTGTTCGACGCACGCGGGTTGAGTATTCAGGCGCTGGCTGCGGAGAGCACGCTCAGCGCTTCGACGATCCACGGCATGATCAACGGTGCAACCGATGTCCCACGACCGAGCACCTTGGAGAAGTTCGTCAAGGCATGCGGACATGACCCGAAACCCTGGCTGGAAGCACGGCACCGACTGCGAGAGTCACCTCGACAAGCCGCTTCCGCAAGCCGAGCAAAAGGCCGTCAATTCCGGGAATTCTGGCGCGAGTTTGCCAAGCCTGATCTCACACTAGTGGTCGGCTTGCATCAGTTTTCCAGATGGGAGCCGTCAGGTCTGATCGGAGTGGGCGACGCCTTCGCGCTATCCGAGATCCAGCAGCACTTCGTTCGAATTGGCGCGCCGTCTCCCGTGATCACATATAGCGACCGGGTGGGCGGTGAGGCAAGACGCAACCCCCTCATTCTGATCGGAGGGCCAGACGCCAACGCGATCACAGATGAAATTATGAAGCGCCTGCCATGCTCACTGGGCTTCAGGCAACGTACTCCCCACGATGTCTCCATCCAAGACAGCCAGACTGAACGGACCTACGCCCCCAGGTTGCTGAGACAGGGCGAAGTAACCGACTACGGGATCGTGGTGAAAACCAGGAACCCGTTCAACCCGCAGGTTCCCACCCTGATCGTCGCAGGTAGCTTCGGTTACGGCAGCTGGGCCGGGGCCAGGCTGCTCACGGAGACCACGAGCGCAGAATTGGCATCATCGCATGCATCATTCGAATGCCTCTTTGAAACGGAGGTCGTTGGTCGAACCCCGCAAGCCACGAAGGTCCTCATTCTTCGGGAACTAGCCCAGACGAGGAAGCCGTTCCCATTCAAACCTGACGCCTGAGCACTGGTCCCACACAAGAGCCGGAAGTTCAGAGAAGCCTGCATCCGCTGCCCGATGCTCAGCATCAACCCCAAGATGCTGTCCCGCCTCGATGAGATCGAGGAGGACCTGATTGGTCGTCGACAACGAGCGCTTCTGGAGAAGTGGCAAGGTGAGGTCGAGGGCATCGACCTCACGCTCACCTTCCTTCGGGGCAAACGCGAACAGACCCGACGCTTCGCGCGCAACAGTCCAGTCGACCTAGGGCTCCCTCAGCTGAGGGCCAGTCATCCCGATTGACCGTTACCAGCCCTCTCATTCCCTCCAGTCCACAGACGCTTGAAGACGCTTCCGCGCATAGCGAATGTTCGACCTGACAGTCGCAGAAGTTTTGCCAAGCAGTATCGCTATCTCGACGGATTGATACCCCTCAAGATGAAGCAGGAATGCCTGCCTCTGCTCGTCTGGTATCTCCTTAATCAAGTCATACAGAACGAGTCGGGTGAGGATGTAATCCTCTGTCGGCCCATCCTCGGAATCTGGGAATTCACCCAGAGGAATCTCGCTATCGTTCCACTTTCGGAAGGCGCTGCGTGAAGCCACCAGGCGCAACCACGCTCGGGGATTCTCGATTTCCGTGCCATTCCTCACGGCCTTGACAAGGCTCAGCATGGAGTCCTGCGCAGCCTCCTCCGCGTCCTCTTTCGTGACCTTTAGCCTCTTGACCAGATAGGACTTGAGATTGAGGAATTCGTCGTGAGCGATGCGAGCAATCTCGGCCTCGATCGCAGGCGATCGAGGCCGAGCCGCCTCCGGGTCACTCCCGGTCAGTTTTCATCTCCTACCGGAGGGGAGTCCGGATGAATCGCTTCCACCGCTCCTATGCGAGCGGCACGAGCTGAACTCGTCCAGAACTTCCGAACCCACCAGTCCAGAGACTTGTTACCGATCTTCGTGATCAGCTTCAAGCTCTTAACGGACCCGTTCGCCAGAAGACAGATGCCGAGTCCGACCCACCCACAGATCAGACCAGCCATCCGCACTTCCTCCAAGGTCGGGGGAATCTCCTGAAAGATCACTCCGGCCAGATAGGAGAATACGGTGAGTCCCATACACGAAACCATGCTCTGCATGGATTCGAAACGGGACAGCGCACTATTGAATTTAACGAGCGCCAAAGACGTGGCTCCCTTAGTGAAGGTCGCTCCGTCGTCCCCACTCGGGCATGTTGGCGAAGCGCAACGAAGCGACCGGCCGGCTATCGGCTGGGCCTACTTTCTCACCGATTCACGGGCAGCACAAAAACCCCGGGGTACTACAACTACCCGCCGGGGTGGACTAGTTACTGAACTTATCCGATCTTTATTGGGCCCCGCCGCCTTCAACCCTTGCCCGAGTGGGGACGGCGGGGTCCCGTTGAGACAGCCAAGCCGGGAGCCTGCCGTCATCTATCAAGTGCGCCCTGAAGCTCAAAACGTGCAATGCCATCAGCAAGATTTTTTGCCTCTCTGTGGGGTGGAGCCCCAACGTTCCGTTGGGGCTCCACCCCACAGAGAGGCGTCAAAATCTCGAAACGTGCAATGGTCGTCCCAGGATGTGGTTGCCATCACATGACTGCTTGGTGCAGAGAACGTCCAGCTCCATCCAGGCGGTTCCCGGCCCGTTGGTCTCCTTGCTGACGGCGCCCTCGTCATCGACACGCACGGCCTGGCAATGGTTGATGTAGCCGCGCTTGCGGGTCTTGTCGGCCAGCCACAGAAAGGCGGCACCCCGGTCGATGATCGCGTGGGTCAGGCCGTTGATGACAGCCCCAGCCAGCAGGGCGGAGGCAGGGACGCGGTAGCCGAAGGAGCGCGTGATGGCCACAGCGGCGCCTACCTGAACGGCGGTGTAGGAGGCGACGTTCCCTTGGGTTTCAGGAGGTGTCGTGCACTGTCGCGTCACCCTGGGCGGTGAACCTGTGGCCGACAGTTCCTGAACCGGTGTCGCGGACGTTGCACCTGTTGCTGAGATGCGCCCGTGATCGAGAACAGGAAAGTGCGGTTGCGGCCGTTCGTGGTACGGATGCCGTCGGGTGACCGGTACTGGACGGTGCTGGACGAAGACGAGCTCGCGCCGATTGCCGAGGTGGATGAGTTCCTGCGGCACGTGCGGTTCGGCCGGGACCAGGCCGAGTCGACGACCGCGACGTACGCAGGCGCGATGAAGTTGTTCCTGACCTGGTGTGCCCGGTCGGGTCTCGACTGGCGGGAGTGCGCGGGTCGTCTCGGGTCGTTCATGTTCTGGCTGCGGCACGCCCGGCTGGATGGGGATCCGGTGGTCCCCGGCCCGGGGCAACAGCCGGTTCGAGGCCCCCGCCGGGTGAACACGATCCTGGCCGGGGTGCGGGAGTTCTTGAAGCACCAGGTCGCCGTGGGCAACGCTCCGGTGGCGGTGCTGGGCATGCTCTACGAAGTCGCTGATGATCGTGACCTTCCTGTCGAGGTTCGTGGTGAGGCGAGTGGGCCCCGCTACTACGCCCGGGCCCGGCATCGGGCCGCTGTCCCGGACGCACCGGTCGACCGGGCCAGCGACGACGAAGTCGTGGCCCTGCTGCGGGCCTGCCGGACGGCACGGGATCGACTGATCGTGCTGCTGATGGCGCGCGCGGGTCTGCGCCGCGGGGAAGCGGTGGGTCTGCGCCGAGAGGACATCCACTTCGTCGTGGATGCCCGACACCTGGGTTGTTCGGTGCCGGGCTCGCACCTTCACGTGGTGCGTCGGGACAACGGCTCGGGTGCGTGGGCGAAATCGCGTCGGTCGCGGGCGGTACCGGTGGACTTCCTGGTGGTCCAGGCGTTCGACCAGTACGCGGTGGAGCGTGCGAGATGTGCTGAGGCTGCGCTCAGCGACATGGTGTTGGTGAACCTGGCCCGGCCGCCGGCCGGGGCACCGGTGAAGCCTGGGGCGGTCAACGAGTTGCTCGTGCGGCTTTCCCGGCGGGCGGGGTTGGAGCGGGTGGTTCATCCGCACTCTCTGCGGCACGCCTTCGCCACCAACGTGGTCGAGGCCGGTGCCGCCATCGACGAGGTCCAGCAGTTGCTGGGCCATCGTTCGGTGACCAGCACCCAGGTCTACCTCCACCCGTCGCCGCAGCGCCTGCGGGCCGCGGTCGACCGCGTGGGATTGCTCGTCGAGGAGGTCCGTTCATGAACAGTGAGGCCGCACTGGCACCGCCGCCCGACAGCGGGCGGGAGGACGCCCAGGCCGAGCGGCTGTTCTCGCGAGTGCGGCAGGACTTCTTGGTCGGGCTGGGCTGGGACGAGCGGCTGCGTATCGCACGGCCGTCGCCGGATCATCCCTTGATCGGGTACCGGTCCTGTGCCGTGCGGAACTGCATCGCGCCTGCCCGTCTGGGCGGTGCCGCTCCGCTCTGCGCCACCTGCCGGGGACGGTGGCGGGCCGGCGAGCAGGACTTGGAGGACTTCCTGACGACAGCGGTTCGGGTCTTCACGGGCACCGATGGCCCGTGCCGGGTGCCGGGGTGCGAGCGGGTCTGGAGGTCGTTCGACAACCCGGTCTGCCTCAGCCACATGGATCAGAAGTACCGCCTCGGGATCGAGACGATCGAGGACTTCGTCCTCGATCCGCGGGTGGGGCCGAAGCCGGCGTTGGAGCCGTGCTCGGCGGCGGCGTGTCACCGGCAGAGTAAGGATCGCGGCGGATTCTGCGCGGGGCACCGCTGGAGCTGGAACGAAGCGAGGCGAAAGGATCCGGACGTCGATCTCGGGCTGTGGTCCCGGACCGCGCCGGCGGTCCACGACGGCACCTTGATCAGCTTTCGCGGGTTACCGGACCTCGTCGTCGCCGAGTTGCTGTTCGGGACTCAGCAGCGCCTGGACCGGCACGTCCGGCTGCTGCACACGGCGTTCAAGGCCCTGTGCGACACGGCGCGCGCCCAGCAGGTCACCAGTCTGAGCCAGCTGATGGTCGAGGCGAACACGCGGATGGCGGGGGTGTGGAAGTCGATGACGGCCGACATCCGCGTCGGTCTGGCCACGCCGGAACTGGAGCAGCTGAAGGACGTGTGGGACGCGGAGGTCTTCGGGCTGGGCAAGGGCCGCACCATGAACTTCACCGGCCTGAGTCAGGAGTGGCTGCGGCGGGCGGCCAAGGCGTGGGTGGTGGATGCCATTCCCCGCCGCTACGGCCGGAACATCCCCAACTCCCTCATGTCCATGGTCGTCTGCTTGGAGCGGCTCTCCGACAGCCTGCGCATCAACCGCGAGGACCACGGGGACGCTCCGGAGCGGCTGCGCCGCACCGACGTCGAGGTCTTCCAGCAGCGCTTGGCCTACCTGGAGCACACCGGGCAGATCAGTCCGAACCTGCGAGTGACGATCTGCCGATGGTGCGCACGGTTCCTGCGCGAGATCCGTGAGATGGGTCTGACCCGGCCCCGACAGATGCTGGCCGGACTGCCCGACGACTTCTCGTTCCGCAAGGGCGACATTCCCCGGCCACCAGAGGACGAGGGCGGTGGGCGGGCTCTGCCGGACGAGATCCTGGCCCAGTTGTGCGCACGGCTGGACACCCTGGAGACCAGCCGGCGCAACGGCCGGTCGGGAGCCCCGGCCGGAGGGCGGCACGCCCGGATCGCGGTAGAGATCCTTATCGACACCGGCCGCCGCCCAGACGAGGTGCAAAAACTTCCCTGGGACTGCCTGGAGACCGACGCGGACGGCAAGCACGTCCTTGTCTACACCGACTTCAAGAACAACCGGCTGCGATGCCAGCTGCCGATCCCGGACACCACCGCCTCGATGATCCGCGAGCAGCGCGACCGCGTCCGCGGCCGCTTCCCGGACACCCCCACGGACCAGCTCGCGCTGTTCCCGAACCCGAACTTCAACCCGGACGGCACCAAGCCCTACCGGTCGATGTTCCTCTCCCAACTCCATCGCGAGTGGCTGAACACTATGCCGCCTCTGCTCACCGCCGCGGGGGAGGAGTTCGACAAGGCACGGATCACGCTCTACGCCTACCGGCACAGTTACGCCCAACGGCACGCCGATGCCGGAACGCCGGTAGACGTGCTGCGGGAGCTGATGGGACACAAGACCCTCGGCACTACACAGACGTACTACCGGGTCTCCGAGAAGCGCACGCGTCAGGCCGTCGACCGGCTGGTCACCCTCCAGTTCGACCGACACGGCGGCCGGCTGTGGGACGAGGCCAAAGCCCTCCTGGACCACGAGCACACCCGGATGCGGATCGGGCAGGTCGCCGTACCGTTCGGGATCTGCGCCGAGCCCAGCAACGTCAAAGCCGGCGGACACGCCTGCCCGTTCCGGTTCCGATGCCTGGGCTGTGATCACTTCCGCACCGACCCCTCCTACCTTCCGGACCTGCGGACCTACCTGGACACCCTGCTTCGAGACCGGGAACGGCTGGCCGCGGCCACCGAGCTCGACGCTTGGGCTCGGGCGGAAGCAACACCGTCCGAGGAGGAGATCAGTCGCCTGCGGCGTCTGATCCGCAGGGTCGAGAGCAACCTCGACGCCCTCACCGACGAAGAACGGGAGGAGATCCGTCAGGCCACCTCGGCCCTGCGCCGGTCCCGCGCCGTACAGCTCGGCATGCCCACCCTCCTGCCAGCCGCAGGTGGCCTTCCACTCGAACGGAAAGCATGAAGCCAACCTCTCCGGCTGACCGGCTCGCCCAGGCCCGAACCGATGACTCCACCCGCCGCCGCAGGCGCGTGCTGGCCGCGCTCGACGACCTGACCCGCGACGGCCAGCCGATCAGCGTCTCCGCCGTCGCCCGCCTGGCCGGCGTCCACCGCAGCCTGATCTACCGCCACGGCGACCTCCACGCAGCCGTGGCAGCCAAGGCCGCCCAGCCGCCCAACAACACCAACGGACCGCAGGTCAGCCGGAACTCCCTGCTGAGCGATCTGGCCAACCTCACCGAACGCAACACCCGCCTTGCGGGCCATGTGGCCCGCCTCGAACAACGCCTGTCCGAAGCCCTTGGCCAAGACGCCTGGCGCGCCACTGGCCTCGGCGCTCCCACCGACATCGACACCCTCCAGCGGAAGATCGACCACCTTGAACAACAAGTCGCCGAGCTCCGCGACCAGCTCTCCGAACGCGAAGAAGACCTCCAGGCATCCCGAGCCACGAACCGCCAGTTGATGACCCAACTCATCAGCACCCCTCACCGCCCCCGCTGACCTGCGAACCCAGATACCAACCGCTGGTCGGTGGATCGCAGCCTTCACTTTGGGGTGCGAGCAAGTCGGTTCCGCCCGGCGGTCAGGCGGGAACGCCAGCCCGGTCCAGGACGGCGGCCATCTCGTCCTGGGGGAGCGCCGGGTTGGCACCCGCGCTGGATGCCAGTTCGGGGACGAGGAGGGCCTCGCGGAGCCGGTGGAACGGGAGGCGCGGGTCGCGGGCCGCCGCCTGACGCGTCCAGACAACGGGGTCGTGGCTGAGCCGTTCGATCAGCTCCGGCGTGGCGGCCGGATCCCGTACGGCCAGCCGGCGGTAGTTCCCGTCGGGGTGGTTCGCGTAGCGGGTGGCTAGGCCCTCGCGGGGGAACCGAGGGTGCGTCTCCGCCATCCAGGCGGAGAACGTCCCACCCAGCCGCGCAAACACCCGCATCAGGACCTCCTCCGGAGTGTCGGGGTGGTGAATGCCCAGAAGGTTCTCCACCACCGGGTCCTCGACGCGTGCAAGCAGGCGCAGCAGGTCAGGCGGCAGATGGGGGCTTCGGGCGGCGGCGCGCTGGAGCAGCGGGTGAGCGGAGGTCGCGGCCCGGCGCATTACCTCGGGGTAGGCGAGCCCGTCCCGTACCCACCACACGTCGTCGCCCCTGTCGAGGTCCCCGGCCGTGAAGTCGATGGCCATACGCCGCGTCTCGTCCAGCTCGGGCCGAAGGGAGACGGCCAGCCGTACGGCCTCCTCGGGGTCCACGGCGAGCCTCTCTACGAGGTCGGCGGGCAGCGACGGGTTCTCGGCGAGGGAGGTCAGGTGCATCCGCTCGGCGACGCACCGCTCGGCGCCGGCACGGTCAAGGAGTCCGCGGCGCAGCGCCTCGGCGGCGGACTTCGGGTCGCGGAGGAGGTCGGCTGTCACGCGGGCGTCCCGCCGGCACTCCTGCAGCTCGGCGGCCCGCCGCACCTCGAGGTCGGGGTCGGCCAGCAGTGCCGACCGCTCGCCCGCCGACAGGGCCTCCCATGCACGCACCGCTTCCCGACGCGCTGCCGCACAGTGATGAGTGGCCATCGATGCCACGAACGATGGCGCCAGATGGGGCGACTCCAGCAGGGCCGCGCGTACGGAATGATCCGGGTCGTCGAGCAGGCGGGCGCACACAACATCCGGGAGCGGCGCGACCTTTACGCGCGGACCGTACACCTCGGGTCCATATGCGAGAGCTGCCCGCACCTTGGGAGAAGGATCGTCCGCGAGCCGAGCCCGCTGTGCAGGCTCCGCCCTGGCACTCATGGCGAAATCGATCCGGGCCCCCGGGTTCGGGTGGGCCAGGATCAGCGCGACGGCCGACTCGGGGAGTCCGGCCCGGTGAAGAACGTCACGGGGCGGACGGTCACCGTCTGCCCCGAAGGCGAGCAGGCGCAGCAGCAACGACTCCGGCAGCGCCGGATTTCGGGCCACTCCGTCCAGCGCGGATGCGTGGAACGCCACCATGATTCCTCTACCCCCTGTGTCTTCCCCGATCGGTCCGCGCCCATGATCTCGTATGCCATGCACGACATCTGTCGGCCACCGTTGCACCGGTCCTTGAGACTTTGACCAGCACAGATGCCTACCGAGGGGAGGGCTCCTAGGTCACCAGCCCAACAGAAGCGACGTGCCAGGCGCAGGCCTTGATGCCGTCGGCTGTGCCGTGGATGGTGGGTTCGTCGTCCGGGGTGGCGGCGTAGTGGACGGGCTTGTCGTCGGTGGCGCCCTTGACGCGGGCGCAGTAGTCGGACTGAACGAAATGATCACCGATGTTCGACCCGGCGCGGCCCAGGCCGAGGACGGCGGCGAAGAGGGCGGAGCGATGCGTCATGCTGGGTTTCTCCTGATCTCGAAAGGGTGAGGGAGCGGGGCGGCCAGCCTTCTTTGCCGATGCTGCGGTCGCCCTGTGCGATGCCATCGCCCCGGCCGGCCCGGCTGGGGCGATGGTGTGTGCGGTGTGGCGGAACCCGGTCCGGTCAGCCGCTCCGGGTGCTCATGGGCGGGTGTCCTCTCCGATCAGGCGTCCAGCAAGTGCTTGACCGGGGGAGCGATGTAGGAGGCGGGGTCGGCGGGCGTGCCGTCGAAGCACTCCAGGCACGACCCCAAGGTCTTCAGCGGGATGCAGTGGAAGTAGCGCCGGCCATAGGGGCCGGGACACGACTGGCGTTTGGCCATCGCCTTGTCGAGTGCGGCTTCCTTCGCGAGGGTCATCGGCAGCTTCGGCTTCGCCAGGTCGATCCGGTACAGCCACGCGAAGCGTTTGCCGCCGCGGCATTCGATCCGCGCGATGGGCCCGTGGCCTCCCGGCCTCAGGCCCATCTCCCGCAGCTGGCGGCGGGTCGCGAGGTTCTCGCGCCCGGCCTGCTTCCACCGGAAGACCGGCACGGAGCCGTCGCTGGGGTCGTACGGGTCGACGTCGACCAGGTCCTCGTCCTGGTCGGCCATCACCTGCTCCAGATACCGGGGAGCCGACGCCGGGGCGCGGGATAGCGGGGGGCCGGGGCGCTGCAGGCGGGGCCGGCCGATCCGGCGGCGCGGGCGGGGGATGAGCACGAGCGGTTCCTCCAGGTGTCGGTGGACAGCAAGCACCGCGCCCGCCGGTTGTTCGTCGGCGGGCGCGGTGTGAAGCGGCCGGTCGGCCTGTCCGGTCCTCGCCCACCCAGGAGTGGGTGGGCGAGGACCAGGCGGAGCGACCGGAGGTCAGTTGCGGAAGGGGCAGCTGCTGTGCGGGTGCTAGTCGGCGGGCGCGGCCGGGGTGGTCACGTAGACGTAGACCTCGGGCCGGGCAGCGGTCACCGCCGGACGGGCCGGGTAGCCGACGCGGCGGCGCAGGGTCAGGCCGCGCAGCGCGAACGCGGACAAGGACGCCCAGGCGAGGACCGCGAGGCCGACCGCGACGGCGCGGCTGGCGTCCGGGGTGGCCGTCCCAACCATCCCGACGGTGGCCGCGCCGTGTGCCGCCCACAGTGCGCGCACACCGTTGTTCCGGGAGAGGTAGCCGAGGACCAGGCCGACGAGGCCGGTGAGCAGCCACAGTGTGTAGACGGTGGAGGCTTCGACCGGGAGGCCGGCGGAGTGCTGCGCGATGTACGTGCGCACCGGCTGGTCAACGACGGCGGCCACGCCGCTGGAGGTGTCGACGCCGACCTGCACCGTGGGCACGGCGGTGAGCAGCTGGTGCAGCGCATCGAGGAGGACTTCGCCTGCGGCCTGGGCCATCAGCACGGCGAAGGAGACTCCGGCCGTCATGAGCACGGCGCGGATCCAGGGGGCCATGTGCCGGAGGCCGGCGCCGGGGGCGCTGAGGATGTCCGCCCACATGTTGTGCAGAACGCCGTCCTCTTCCCATGCGGTATCCCACCAGGCGTGCAGAGCGGCGAACCGCAGCTCCTTGGGCGGCGCCTTCGGGAAGGGCACGGGGAGGTAGGCAAGCTCCTGGCGGTTCTGGCCGTGGGTGTGGTCGTTGGACTGCACGGGGCAACTCCAAGAGTGTCGGTGGGTGGGCAGGGAGAAGTGCGAGTGGGCCACGCGGTGAGCGGCGGGCCTGGAGGCAATGGCTGCGGTCAGCAGGCAGCCCTCGGGGCGGGGTCGATGACTACGGCCGCGGCGGGACCGGCTGCGACTGGCCACGAGGCCGGAGGGCCTGGCCCGTACCCGACCGCGAAGGGTTCAGGTACGAGGCAGGTGGTCCGGAGCAGCAGTCAGAGGCCGCGGGCGTTGGCGAGGTGTGCGGCCTGGTCGACCATGCGGAGCGGGACGCGGCCGAAGCCGTGCGCGTCGTTGAAAGACGGCACGGAGTCGACGTGGTCACCGAACGTGCGGCGGATCGCGTCCAGGAGCACGGCGGCCGCATCCGCTTCCAGGCCGCGGTCGCCGCGGGCCTCGGTCCGGATGGCACCGAGCATGCAGCGGGCACCGTCCTCGTCGACCAGGGCGCCGGAGCACCAGCCGCCGGTGAGCAGCCGGTGGTGGGCGCGCTGGAGGAGGGCCGCGACCGGGGTGGGGTAGGACTCCGGCGGAGGCTGGAGTGTCGGGGTCAGCGGGACGGTGACGACGTCGGTGAGGTCGACGGGCTCGGTCTCGATGTACGCCGCGTTGACCTCGTAGGCGACCTTCGCTTCGTCCAGCCGCGCGGTCATCAACGCGTTGGTGAACGTCAGGCGTTCCTCGAGGGACAGTGCCGTCGGCGGCGCAGGCGGCGCCGTGGTCGGGGCGGCCTGGTCTGCGGCGGAGTGGGTCTGAGGCATCGGAGCAGCTCCCTGGAGGCGGTCGAAGGCGCGGGGGGTGTGGCGCCTTCAACGCCGGCGGCCGGGGCGGGTTCAGATGCTGGAGATGAAGCCGGTGACGGCGGTGATCGTGTCGGTGATGAACGGTGCGGCGCCGGTGGAGGCGAGGAAGAAGCCGAAGGCGGCGCAGGCCAGGGCGGGTCCGAGGCGTACGGAGCCGCCCCGGATGAGGACGAAAACGACGATGCCGAGCAGGACGACTGCGGAGATCGATACGGCCATGGGCGGTGTGTCCTTTTCAGGTGTGAGCAGGGCCCGGCCGGGATGCGGCCGGGCCCTGCGGGGTGTGCGGGGTGGGTCAGACGCCGGAGAGGTTCTTGATGGCTTCCAGTGCCTGGCGGGGCGAGGTGACCGTGTCGCGGCGTGTGGCGGACTTGCCCCCGCCGCCGCGGCGCTTGCCGCCGCCCTTCTTGGGCTCGTCGTCCTCGTCCTCGTCGCTGTTCGGCTCGTCGCCGAACTCGCCGGGCCGGGGCGGCTCGGTCCAGTCGAACCACAGGTCCCGCGCTTCCAGTTCGCGGATCTCGTGGTCGGTGAGGGTGGCGATGGTGTCGGGGAAGTAGTTGTCGAGGCCGGCCTTGAAGTCCATGAACAGCGTGCGCAGGACCTCGGGCTGCTTGGCTTCGACGATCCACCCGGCACCACCGGTGTTGGAGTCGGCGGGCGGCTCGGGCTCCCCGCGCATCACCCGCTCGATCCGGCCCGCCTCGGCAGGAGAGAACGACCGGGGGAGCGGTTCGGGGGTGTTCTCGGAGGAGATACCGAGGGCCTTGAACATGTCGGCGACCTTCTTCGGCGCCACCTTCAGCACGACGGGGATGCAGTTCTCGCGCAGGTTCTCGCACAGCAGTTGCGTGAAGCCGTCCTGCACGTAGATGGACTGGCCGGCCACCTTCAGGCCGATGCCGTACTTGCGGCCCTTGACCGACACCTTCTCGGCGAGGTCCATGATCTCCGCGCCGTAGTCGCCGTTGCGGGCGGCGGAGAGGAACTCATCGAGGTAGGCGGACAGCATCCGGTAGGGGCAGCCCGGCAGGCTGGGGTCCCAGTCGTAGACCCTGCCGTCGTCCCACGGCATCTCGCCGCGGATCTCCATCAGCGCGTCCAGGGTGCGCAGGAGCCGGATCATGTAGAGCGCGCCGATGCCGTAGCGGTCGGTGTACTCACCGAGCTTGGCGGCTTTCTCGTCCAGGGCTTCCGCCGCCAGCCAGACCACGGCGCCGAACAGGGCGTCGGCGGCGATGTGCAGGCCCATCAGCTGGGTCTTGCCGCCTCCGGACGGGGCGACGAAGATGCCGTGGGCGGCGCCCCGGTCGGTGTAGACGCGGTTGCGGGCGGGCTGGCCGTTGCCGAGGTAGCCGGTCACCCACCGGCCGTCCTTGTCCGGGGTCAGCAACTCCTTCGTGGCAGGGAAGATCTGTGCGAGCGGGCTGGAGTCCCACAGGGAGACCAGGACCTGGTTGCCGTCGACGGTGACGAACAGCCGGCCTTCGTCGTACTTGGTCTTCAGCGCGGCGGCCAGGGTGTGCTGGTTGACGCGCGGCTCACCCAGCTCGTCAGGGACCTGGGCGATGTAGTGGGTGACCTTGCGCTCGCCATCGCGGACCTTCTTGATGAACTCCGAGCCGGGTACGGGCCCGCCGGCGATCCGGTCGGCCCACCACTCGTGGGTGGTGGGGGCCTTGCGGCGGCGCTCGTTCATGTCGGGGGTGACGTGGACTTCCCTCCAGCCGGGTCCGCCCTCGCGTCCGTACTGCCGGACCACCTCTTCGATCCGCACGTCGGCGACCTCCACACCGAACGCGGCGGCGACCGCTTCCTCGGTGAGACTGGAGATCGGCCGTCCGGCCTCGGAGGAGCGCAGCAGCAGGGACAGGTCGTTGGGCATGCCCGCGTGCGGGGTGGCCGTGATGACGATGGTGCGGCCGGGCAGGCCGCGGGTCTCCCACAGCCAGCGGACCTGGCGGGTGAAGGCGTCGGCGCCGTCGTCCGGCTGCGCGAGGGACGGCTCGGCGGCGGGCTGCAGCTGCGGGGCGGGGGCCGGGGCGGCGAGCGCGGGACGGTGACGGCGGCGGGTGTGCCGGGAGAAGGGCATCACCAGCAGGCCGGCCGTCGCCCAGCCGGCGGCGAGGATGCCGTCCAGGCACCACGGGCCCCAGCCGATCGTGTTCCGCGCGGCGATGTCGACGGCGGCCGCGAGCACCAGCGGCGACCAGCGCAGGATCTTGCGTCCCGCACCGGGCTCGTCGCTCTTGGCTGCCAGGACCCAGCCGCCGACGCCGGCCGCGCCCGCCAGCTGCACGACCGTGTTGACGGGGCTGTCGGCGAACAGGTTCGGGGCCGCGGCGAGGACCGGGGCGGTCAGGGTGTAGAAGGTGCGCTCCAGGGCGACGCTGCGCGGCACGGACACAGGGGTTCTCCTTCGGGGTGTGGCGATGGGCGGCCCCTCCGTCGTGGAGGGACCGCCCATCAGGGGTTTCGGCGGGAGCGGGTCAGCGGGCGAAGAAGCCCGGCTTGGGGGTGCGCTCCCTGCGGCTGGAGCGGATGTCGTCCAGGCCCTCGTACAGCCGCGCATGGGTGCGCCGCGTGTCGTGGGCGAGACCGGAAACCTCCTGGGCCGTCTCGTGCAGCTTGCGCACTTCGACGGCGGCGCCGCCCAGGGCGACGGACACCTGGTTGGTCATCTCGACGAACTTGCGGTCCAGCTCCGCGTTGGCGATGTCGACGGCCAGGCCCTCGGAGCGCTGGGCATTGGTGCGCATGCTGCGCAGCAGCGCTTCGAGTTCGTTGCTGGCCAGGTCCATGGCCTGACCCAGCGTCTTGAGCTTCTGCTGGACGGCCTTGTAGCGGTTGTCGCCGTCCGTCTGGGCGGCACCGCCGGTGGTGGGTGCGAGGTCGCTCATCGGCGAACCCTTCCTTCTAGTCGTGGTGGGCGGCGGAGGAGGCGTTGGCCAGGCCCGCGTCGTCCATGGCCTGGACGTCCTGGCCATAGACGCGGCCGACCGACATGGCGGCGAGCCGGGCGGCCTCCGAGGCGATCTCGCACTCGGTGGCGCACCGTTCGGCCAGCTGCTTCATGCGCTCCGCGGCGTCGGCCAGGTCGGTGATCTGGTTGACGACCTCGGTGGCGATGTTGTGATCGCCCACCAGGTCGGCCGCCATGTCCCGCAGCGCGTCGGCGACCTTGCCGAGCGCGACGGCCAGGTCCTGGGCGCGGTCCTTGTCGAGGGCTGCGGCGATCGCGATGTTCACGATCTCCATCAGGTACTCGCCGAAGGTGATGTCGGTGCGGTGCTTGGCTGCCATCCGGGCCTGGCCCGACGCGGGCTTGTTGACCTCCGATGCCACGGGATCCTCCTGTGCAGTGGGTCGGCTGGTGCCGGGACGCTGGGTGTGGGGCTCCGGCGCGCGGGGGAGGCTCGCCGGGCTGCTGACGTGCGCCCCGAAGGGGTCGGACGGGTCGTCGACGATGACCGCATCCGGGATGTCGTCCTCAGTCGGTTCGGGCTGCGGGCTGCGGGTCGGGCCGCCGGGGCGTTCCACCGTGACGTCGCCCAGGTCCTCGGGCCGAAGCCTTGAGGACTCCTCCGGCTCGGGCGGGGCGTTGTCCTCGCCGGCCTTGGTGAAGAAGTCCTTGAACCACTCCCTGAAGGAGCGCTCGTCGTCGCTGTCGTCGGCGTCCGGCGGGTCCTTGACGTCGTCGGCCTTGGGGTCGGTGTCCGTCCCTGTGCCGTCCTTCGCGTCCGTGTCCGTGGAGGCGTCAGACGGCTTCTCGCCGCTCTTCTTGCCGTCCTCCGGCTCCTTGGTCGCGGAGTCGTCCTTCGGACCGTCTGAGGGCTTCTCAGGGTCGTCCCTGGTCATCTTCTTGGTGGTCTCGGAGTCCTTGTCGCCGGTGGCGTCCTTGGCGTCGTCCCTGGCCTTGCCGTCCTTCGCGGCCTTGTCCTTCTCCGCCGCGCGGCGCTTGTCCCAGCGGCGCTGCGCCTCCTGCCCGACGGCCGCGCCCAGGGTGGTGCGGTCGTCGGCGGCCTTGGCCGCCTCCCGCTTCGCCCGTGCCGCGGCCTTCCGCTCGGCTTTCGCCCTGCGGCGTTCCTCGCGCGCCGCCTGGACTGCGGCGCGGTCCTGGTCGCGGTCCTTGCTGCGATCGGCGAGGTTGGCGGCCTGGTTGGCGCCGCGCCGCTGCTGGCGTGCCGCCTGGCGGGCGGCGGCACGCTCCTGGCGGCCGCGGGCCCGCTCGGCCCGGGGACTGGCCGCCGGCGAGTCCTTCGACTTGCCGCCGTCACCCTTCGAGCCGCCCTTGCCGGTCCCGGTACTGCCCGAGCCGTTCTTGCCGCCGGAGCCGCCCGAACTGCCCTTGCCTGTACCGGCCTTGCCCGACCCGGAGCCTCCAGAGCCGTTCTGGCGGCCTTTCGGGCCGCCGGACGACTGATTGGGGCCCTTGCCGCCGCCAGCGGAGCGGTCAGAGCCCTTCCCGGCACCCTTGGGGGATTTGCCGCGACCGGAGCCACCGGAGCTGCCGCCGCCTCCGCGTGAGCCGCCCCCGCCGCCGGCCTTCGAGCGGCCGCCCTTGTCTGCGCCCAGGCCGGAGCCGGAGGACCGCGCCGCGTCGGCCTTGCCGCGCGCCGCCGCCTTGTCCGACTTCGCTTTCATCTGCGCGGTGTGGAGCTTCGCATTCTGCTCCATCATCGCGGTTTCCTGAGCGGTGCGGGCCTCCAAAAGCGCGGCCTTACGCGCAATTTCCGCCTCACGGAACGGCGCTTCACCGGCGTGCCGGTCCCGCGCCACTTCCAGACGGAGTTCCAGCCAGTCACCGAGGCGATCGGCGAGAGAACGAGGCTGCTTGTATTCGCCTTCTTCGTACTCTTCCTCCTCGGAATCCGGGGCGTCAGGCATTCCCGTTTCCCGCAATGCGACTTCCGGGGAAATAGGGCCGCGAATGGCCGGAAGTTCCCCGGTCGCCATTTCCGGGGAGTCCGGAGGAGCGCCGTCGTCCGCACTGCTGCCGGACGGTTCGGAATAAAAGAGATCCCCGGCGTCAGGGGCATCCGGCATTCCGCCGGAATCGCTGCCCCGAGTGGGGAGGTTGATGACGTTGCTGTCGGTGTCGTCGGACACGCGACTCCTCCTCCTGGGCTTGACAGTCGGCTTCGGCCTCGCGTACGCGCGCGCACGCCACGCGCGGCACGCGGCACGCGCGGCACGCGTTGGGATCGCCGAAGGGCCGCTCCCGGGGATCGGGAGCGGCCCTTCGTGCGGGGCGCGGGGAGCTAGGTTCTGTCGTCAAATGTCACGCCCACATCAGGAGTGAGGCGAGAGTGATGGCTGCTTCGTAGGACTGGGTGGTCTTGTCGTAGCGGGTGGCGATGCCGCGCCACTGCTTCAGGCGGTTGAAGCACCGCTCCACGACGTTGCGGTGCTTGTACGCCTCGCGGTCGAAGGCTGGCGGCCGGCCGCCGCGGCTGCCCCGCCGGGCCCGGTTGCCGATTTGGTCGGCCCGCTCGGGAATCGTGTGCGGGATGCCGCGGCGGCGGAGCCAGGTGCGGATCGCCTTCGAGCTGTAGCCCTTGTCGCCCAGGACGTGATCGGGCCGGACGCGGGGACGGCCGGGTCCGATCCGGGGCACCCGGATCTGTTCCATCACGGCGGTGAACCGGGTGCAGTCGTTGGTGTTGCCGCCCGTCACGACGAAGCCGAGCGGACGGCCCCGGCCGTCGCAGGCCAGGTGGATCTTGCTGGTCAGACCGCCCCTGGACCGGCCGAGGGCCGGGTCGCAGAGCCCTCTTTTCGAGCCCCGGCGGCATGCTGATGGGCCCGGACGACCGTGGAATCGACCGACACCAGCCAGTCGATGTCGCCCGCCGCGTCGGCCTTCGCCTGCGCGGCCCGCAGCATCCGCTCGAACGTCCCGTCCGTCGCCCACCTGCGAAAACGTGTATGCAGCGTGGCCCACGGCCCGTAACGCCCGGGCACATCCCGCCAGGCCGTCCCGGTCCGGAACTTCCACACGATCCCGTTCAGGACCCTGCGGTCATCCAGCCGCTTCCGCCCCCGCAACGACACGGGCAGCAACGGCCGGACGAACTCCCACTCAGCATCAGACAGTTCATGACGACGTATCACGCCGTCATGATCCACCAGGGATGATCATTTGAAGACACCGCCTAGCCGACGTGGCGGCTGTGGACGTTGTGCAGGGCGAGTGCCACCTCGCGGATGTACGCGGTGTCACCGTCGCGGGAAGCCTGCGTGCCCCGGATATTCACAATCCGAAGCCAGGCGTAGAAAGTGCCGAGGTCCTTGCCGTGCCGCTCAACCAAATCCTGTTTGATTTTGCGCTCGTGTTCCGCACGGTTGAAATCCTTCCGCTCTGCTTTCGTGAGCGGGCGACCTGCACTCACGCCGACTCCTTGCGGTCCAGATTGTAAATCGACGTGGGACCACCATAGCCCGGATTCGGGCTCTGCGCACCCTGCTGACCCGGGTTTTCCGGGGCGGCCTGGAGCGTCGGATTGTTCTTACGCGCTTTGATCTGCGCCTTTTCCTTTCGAATCTTCTTAACCTCCTTCACCTTTTCGTCGTGGGCGTGGCGCTTATGCGTGCTCTTTTCCAGTCCCGATGTGACGCTCTTGAGGTCCTTGAGGACTCCATTCAGCGAGTTTTCCACCGGGAAAGAGCGCAGGAAAGCCTGGCCCCACTTGTCACCGTCCACGCGGACCCCGCGGCAGTGCACGCGGGCCTCGCGCTGGAGGATCTCCAGCTTGGCCTGCATGTCCAGCACGACCCGGTGGAAGTCCGCGAGGTAGTGCGCGTAGGCGTCGGGGTTCTGCGCGATCTCGCGCAGCGCCGCATGCGGGTCGTCGAAGAAGGGCTGGCCGTTGTTTTCGGTGCTCACGGGGTCCTCCGTGGGGGTCGGATCTGCTGTACTCGGGGGCTGTCGACTGTCTTCCGGCAGTCGCAGTGAGGGCCAGCCCGCTTCCTTCGGGCTGGCCCTCACTGGTGTGTGCCGGACTCGGATCACGTCAGGTGCTTGTCCGCGTCCTCGGGGCGCAGCAGGCCGGCCTTGGAGAGCAGGCGCACCGCGCGGTTGTTGTTGACGGAGAGCTGGTTGCGGACCTGGTAGAGCGTCACGAACCCGTCCTGGCCGCGTGGGAGGTTCTGTACGAGCGGCAGGAGTTCCTCGTCCGTCCGTACAGGCGTACCGGGACGCTCCGTACCTCCCGTACCGGTGGTTCCGGTTGCGGGAGAGGACGCGCCATCCGTACCTGTACGGGCCCCCGGAACACCCTCGCCGTTGGGCTGTGTACGGACGCTGATGGCACCGGTGCGTCCCTGTACGGTCGCGCTGGCCGTCCCGGTACGCCCGGCAGCCGCCGTACCTGTACGCGCCGCCCCCTCGGAGGGGGTGTGTACGCCGCCTGTACGGTCGCTGTATGCCCTGGTCACCGCCGCTTCGGCCTCGCCGTCATGCGGCGGGTGCGAGGCGGGGCGTACAGGGTCCGTACCGTCCCATCCGGTGCCCGCGCCGTCGGTGCGGACCGCGTTGTGCGCGGCGTACAGGTCGTGGCTCGCGCCCTCTGTACGGCCGGAGGACACCGCGTCCGATCCGTCGGTACGCCGGTGCGTCCCTGTACGGGCGGGCATTCCGTTTCCGCCGTCCGTACCGGTACGGCCGACCGCAGCGGCCGCAGCACCGTGGCTGTTCGTACCGTCGTCGTGCATGAGCGTGTGGACGCGCCAGATGACCGCCACGAAGATCAGCACCACGAACGTCGTCAGCTGCCAGGGAGCCGACTGCCCATCCTTGACGAGGTGCGCCTGCTCGGACAGGTGGTAGGTCACGTTCGCCGACGCCATCAGCAGCAGCGCGTACGGGATGTCCTTCTTGGCCCGGAACGCCGTGACGCAGTAGACGTCGATGCTGACCGGCAGCAGCGGGGCGACGTACTGGTTGATGCCGACCATGCGGGCCAGCTCGTACTCGCCGGAGGCGGCGAGCCCGACGCCGGCGGCGAGCGCGATCCACGGGGCCGTCTTCCACGCCTTGCGGCTGATGTTCTGCTGCCAGCCGTTCCAGCGGGAGGCGGACTTCTTCGCCTCGCGGGCCTCATCGAGCAGCCGGCGGGCACGGGCCTCATCGGCCTTCGCCCGCTCGGTGACTGTCTTCGCCTTGCGCTCCGCCTCGGTGGTGATGCGGCTCGCTTCCTTCTGGGCGGCCTGGCGCAGCTGCACCGCGACGGTCTTGGCTTCCTCCCGCAGCCGCTCGCGCTGCTTGTCGCAGGCGGCCTTGAGTCCGGCGAGTTCGTCGGTGAGGACCTTGCGCTTGGCAGCGGCCTCCGCGTCGAACTGGTCGGTGAGCGCGCGCAGCTTCTCGCGCAGCTCGGTGCGGGCGGCCTCCGCCTCGGAGTGCGCGGCCGCGACGCGGTCGTCGGCCTCGCGGCGCCGTTCGTCGGCGGCCTTGACCGCGTCCGCGTACAGCGCCTCCGCCTCCGCCCGGCGGCCGTCGTACTGCTCAGCCGCCGTCGCCGCGAGCTGAGCGAACCGCTCGCGGGCCTGGTCGACCTCCCGCTGCGCCGCGGCCACCAGGGCGGCGGCCTGCTCCTGGGCGCGGGCGAGGATCTGGCCGGCCTCGATGCGGCGCTGGTCGACCAGGGCACCGAGCTCGGTGAGGTCGGCCTCCGCCAGGCGGCGCAGCTCGGCAACCGCCGTCGCCGTGGCTGCGCGGTCGGTGGCGGCCAGCTCGGTGAGGTCAGCGACCTGCGCTCGGGCCTCCGTCACCAGAGCCTTGGCACGGTCACGGGCCTCCGTCAGGAGCCGGTCGGCTTCACCGCGCGCCGCCTCCAGGTCCTTCTTCGCCGCCGCGCGGTGCGCGGTGGCCTCCTGGTCGGCACCGTCGGTGATGCCCGCAGCGCGGGTCTGCGCCTCGGTCATCAGCACGGTGACCTGCTCGTGCGTGGCGGCGACCGTACGCGCGGCCGCACTCTCGGCTTCCGCCTGGAGGGCGGCGGCCTCCTCACGCGCGAGGTCGATGACGTCGGCGGCCCGGTCGGCGGCGTCGGCCAGGACCGGGTCGGCCTCCGGGTGCACCAGCGGCACCGTCTCCTCGAGGGCGGCGGCCTGGGCGGGAACGGAAGCCGGTGGCGCCGGTGCCTTGGCGCGCCCGTTGGGGGGCTTCGGGTTCGCCGCGGGGCGCCGGCGGCGTGCGGCGGGCTTGGTGGCCACGGAATGTCCTCTCTCTTCCGGGCGCCTCCGAGAAGGGGCACCGTGGATCTGCGGTGGTGGGTAAGGTCGCCCCAGGCCCTCCGGGGCCCCGGCAGCTTGAATGCCGGGGACTCGGAGGGCCGTTGTGCTGTGGTGGTCAGCGCCGGACGGGCAGCGTGCTGTTGTCCTGCGCGAGGTGCTGGCGCAGCCAGGCGACGGCGGCCGGGGTCATCGCCCCGGTGTCCGGCTCGCTCAGCGGCGCGGTGTCGATGTCGTGCATCGCGTCGGCCGCCGGGAGCGGCCGCATGTAGTCGGGGTCGATCCCGGCGCGGGCGCGGTTGCCGCTCAGCTCCGTCAGGTCGTAGAGGAGCTTGCCGTTGTGGACGTTCGTCCAGGACCGCTCCACCCGGCCGACGAAGGTGTGGCCGGGCAGACCGAGCCAGAACCGCTCGACGTCGCGGAACAGGACTATCTCCCCCTTGATGTAGTGGGTCTTCGGCCGTACGGCGGGCTGTGTCTGCGGCTGCTGTGCCATGGGCTCTCCTCGTATCGCGTGCACCGGCGGGGCCGGTCGTCCGGGCTGTCCGGCTCTCAGTCACCGCCCGTTCCGGCCGCCGGAGTTCGGCGGTCGGTGCGGGCGGATCAGGCAACCGTCAGTCAGGCCGCGACCGCGAAGGGCCGGTGCGGGGCGACGACGCGTCCGTCGGGGAGCAGCTCGCCGGTGTCCTCGACTATGCCGATCAGCCTTCTGGGTGTCTTTGATGTCCAACTCGCTGTCACAGGAGGGCCTTTCGGCGCTACATGGACGGGCTCTGTTCGCCTGTCCATGTCGTCCTGGGGTGTGGTGTGTCGTTCGCTGTTCAGAGGTTGCGGCTGTCCGAGGACGTTCCCGTCTCGTACACCGTGGTGGGGAGCGACGGCCTGCCCGTCGACGCGATCGAGTTGTTCCTCGCGTACCTGGCTGCGACGGGCTCCTCGCCGAACACGGTGCAGAGCTACGCGTACGACCTGCGGGACTTCTTCGTCTGGCTGAAGCAAGATCCGACGACTCCGCGCCCTGTCCGTTGGGCAGGCGAGCCCCGTGATCGGTGGCCGCTGAGCATTGGCCTCGAATCAGGGAACGGATCATTGCCGCGTGCCATGGTCGGCGCGGATCACGCCTGCCTAGGGTGTGCGCATGACACGCTTCGAGGGCTACGGGGTATTGATCACCGGCGCCGGCCAAGGCATCGGTGAGGCAATTGCGCGACGGTTCGCGGCGGACGG
The DNA here is from genome assembly GCF_019710745.1 of Streptomyces beigongshangae. Taxonomy (GTDB): domain Bacteria; phylum Actinomycetota; class Actinomycetes; order Streptomycetales; family Streptomycetaceae; genus Streptomyces; species Streptomyces beigongshangae. The sequence goes on along the minus strand of NZ_JAHKJW010000031.1, from coordinate 27,176 downwards.
CGCGAACGTGCTCGTCACGGACCGGGACTCTTCGCGCGCAATGCGTGTGGCCGCCGCGATCCGCGACAGTGGCGGCACAGCCGAATCGCATACGTGCGACGTTGCCGACCGCACCGCAGTTGAAGCCGCTGTTGCCCAGGCGGTGGCTTCTTTCGGAAGCCTCGACGTTCTCGTCAACAACGCCTACTCGTGCCATCCCGATCCCACGCACTTCGAGGATCATGAGGACGGCCCCTGGTATCAAGACTTCGAGATCACTTTGCACGGCGCCTACCGCTGCGTTCGCGCCGCCTTGCCATATCTGGCAGCAGCCGGCGGGCGAGGGGCGATCGTCAACATCGGCTCGGTCAACGCTGAACAGCACTTCGGTTGCCACGCCTACAGCGCAGCGAAAGCCGCGCTGGCCTCGCTCACCCGAACCCTCGCCGTCGAATGCGCCCCGCGCGGCGTCCGTGTCAATCTCGTCGAACCCGGCACCATCCGCACCAGCGCCTGGGAAAACCGTCAAGAGGCCCTTGAACACGCCGCCAGTCACTATCCGTTGGGCCGAGTCGGCGAACCCGACGACATCGCTGCCGCCGTCGCATTCCTCGCCTCCGCGGACGCAGCATGGATCACCGGAGTGACGCTGCCAGTCGAAGGCGGCCTGCTCGTGGGCAATCTGGCCATGCTCCGCGAGATGCCCCAGGAGTAAGCAGCCGCAGAACTGCCCCCGCAGCCGCACCATCCGTCCCGCTGCTGATGTCACATCCGGGCTCATAGCAGTTCGCGAGCAAGACATGTCCATCACGCAACGTTCCAGCTCAACGGCCATGCCAGGCGCCGGAAATCGACATAACGTCGAAGAGCACGACGGCGTTGCAGAGCAGGCTCCAGCCCTGCTCCGGGTGAGCGGCCACGACGTGCGCGGCCTCCGCGTCAGGGCTGTCGGCCGTGGGGCATTTCGGGGTGTGCGTGCACAGCGAGTCCGGCAGCGTGGCGCCGGTCGTCGCGGTGTCGGGCTGGGTGCTGCTGCGCATGGGCTCTCCTGCGGGGATGCGGGCCCGAGACTCTCCCGGGCTGGAGGCGTGCGGAAGGCCGGCCGCCCGTGGTGCGGGCGGCCATTGGGTGGCAGTGCTGCAGGGCGGGCAGTGAGTTGCTTGTTGCTCCCGTCAGGCGGAGGCGGCCGCGGCGCGCCCGCGGGCCGCGCGGCGCTTGAGGGAGCGGCGCTCCTTCTCGGACAGCCCGCCCCACACGCCCGACTCGTTGCGGTCCAGCGCGCCCTGGAGGCAGCTCTCGATCACGGGGCAGCGTCGGCAGACGGCCTTGGCCTCCTCGATCTGGAGTAGCGCCGGGCCGGTGTCGCCGATCGGGAAGAACAGCTCGGGGTCCTCTCCGATGCAGGCGGCGCGGGGCCGGTCCGGTGCGGCGGTGGAGACGGGCGCGTAGGCGTGGCTGCGTACGAGGGCGACGGACACTCGCTTCATGTGGATCTCCCAGAAGGGCCGGGTGCGAAACAGCCCCGGGGCGGTATCCCCGGGGCTGTCTCATGGGTGGGCGGTGGGCTGTACTACCGGGCGATGCGGCAGCGGATCTGCTTGCCGACCGGGGAGGGCACGACGTCCCAGCCGGGCGCCAGCACGTCCAGCAGGCCCAGGCCGCGCCCGGACTCCGCGGTGTCGCTGTCCATCGCTGCCGCCACCGTGCTGCGGCACGGCAGCACGGTGGCGGCAGGGTCATGCACGTTCACCTGGACGCTGCGCCCGGTGACGTACACCTCCACGACCAGCGGCACATGGTCACCGCAGGCCCGCACGGCGTTGCCGCACAGCTCGGAGACGAGCCACGCAGCGGTGTCGGCACTGTCCTGGCCGGCCCCGTACGCCGTCGGTACCGACGCGGTCAGGGCGCGCACCGTGCTGAAGGCGGCCTCGGAGGCGGTGATGTGGGCGACGAAGCCGCGGTCGCGGTACTGGACGTACAGGCCCGCAACGCGGGCCGGAAGAGCCGGCCGCTGCGAGCGGCGCTGGTCGGCCATGTGGGCCCGGCGCAGCATGTCGTCCATGTCCGGGCTGTTGTCGGCCCGTGCGCTGGGAGGCGCGGGAGATGTCATGATGGGAGCCAAGGTTTTTCCTCTCACGGATTGACCTGCTGAACGGCCCTGGGGTGCGATCCCGGGGCCGCGGTCGTTCGTCTCGATGTGCAGGGTCAGGCGGCCGACGTCGCCGGGGCCTTCCGGGCGTACTGCTTGCCCGGTTCGGCCTGTCGCTGCTCGTGCGCCGCCGTGTCCTTCGGCGCCAGCGGAAGCAGGGGGCCGCGGAACTCGGAGACCGTGCCGGCCTGCCGGATTCGGCAGGCGTTATTGGCCTCTTCGACCGTCGTGCCGCTGCGCTTGGCCAGAGCCGTCTTCGCGTCGGCCGTGGCCTCGTGGTGCTTGGCCCACTCGGCTGCGGTGTTCTTCGCAGCGGCCGCGGTGTAGGAGCGGTCGAATCGGGTTCGCTCACGGTCCAGGACCTTGCGCTGCTCGTAGGCTGCGGCAAGTTTCGCTCCTGCGGCGCAACGCTGGTTGCCGGTGCAGCGTCCGGGTGCGCCGCTGCTCTGGCACTTCTTGAAGTGCTCCCGGTAGGCGGCGAGGGCCGTCTGCGCGGTGGGCACGGCCAGCTTGGTGACGGTCTTGGCCGGGGCCGGGAGCGGCTTGTAGTGCTGGCGGGCGGAGCGGCGCCCGGTCGCGGTGCTGTCGGCGGCGAGCATCGCCTCGCTCCACTGCTCGACCGGGATGTCGAGCTGGACGACCTGGTTGCTTCCGTCGCACCGGACGTGCTTCTGGCCTTCGGTGACCTTGTCGCTGACGCAGTGTTCGCGGATCACTAGCTTCGTGTCGCCGATCAGCCGGCGCCAGGTGCGGCAGTCAGGGCAGACGAGGGACTTGGCCTCGCCTTCACGGACGTTGATCTCCTGAGGGTCGATCTTGCTGAGCAGCATCGGCTCGCGGCGGTTGTCGCGCTTGGTGCGGGTCCGACCTGGTCGCTTGCGGTTCTTCGCCATCGCGTTCCTTCCGGGCGAGTGAGGCGAGTGCTGCCCTCTCTGCCGCGCCAGGCCCGGCCTTGCGGCCGGTTTGGTCCTGGCGGACAGACAGCGCAACTTCGCTGTTCAGAGGTGGTTCGGGTGGAGCTATTCGGTACAGGCGTCTCGACCGGGGGAGCGCGGGCTCGACCCCATTGCCCCGCCTCCGGAGAGACGGTGACTCCTGCTGTTGATCAGTGCTGCAGGGGCAGTCGTTCTTGACGAGACGACCACCTTCGCAACTTCGATATCGAAGTTGCAGTACGATGGTGCGTTACATCTCTATCGATGTCAAGAACTTCGATAGAGATGCTTCCTCGCCATGCAAGTCGCAAGCCGTAGCTGACGCTGAGCATCGAAGCCTTTAGGATCGCTAGCGAAGTTAGGAGACACATGGCAGGCGGAAAGGGCTCTGAACAGCCCAGATATCTCCAGATCGCTGACGAGCTGAAGGCTGCGATCGAGCGTGGGGACTACCGACCCGGTGATCGGCTGCCGGGGGAGAACGCCCTTGCACCGCAGTACGGCGTTGCCGTGATGACGGCTCGGCGGGCACTGCGCGCGCTCACCAACGAAGGGCTCGCGGAGGCGCGGAAGGGCGCTGGAGTGTTCGTTCAGGCATTTCGCCCTATTCGGCGACGCGGTATTCAGCGTCTGGCGCAGGACCAGTGGGGTGCCGGGAAGTCGATCTGGTCGGCTGACGAAGATCGTCCTCTGACAGTCGACCAGGTCTCCGTGCAGGAGGTCGTTCCACCGGCGCGCATTGCCGAGATGCTCGACCTGGATGCCGGCGAGACCGCTTGTGCCAGGTCCCGGCGCTTCGTCCTGGACGGCCGGCCAGTCATGCTCGCCACCTCGTACCTGCCTTACGCCCTGGTGGAAGGTTCGGCGATCACCCAAGCCGACACAGGGCCAGGAGGAACCTACGCTCGCCTCGCTGACCTCGGACATGGACCGGTTCGCTTCCGGGAGGAGATCCGCGGACGGCTGCCCACTGCTGAGGAAGCGGCCACGCTGGGCATGTCCCCTGAGCGCCCTGTCCTGAAAATGTGCCGGACAGCCTTCGACGCCCACCAGCGAGTTGTTGAGGTCAACGAGATGACCCTCGATTCCGCCTCGTACGTCCTGGACTACGAGTTCGATGCCTGACGGCACGCAGGACTCGACGCGAGCACGGCACTGGAGTGTGCTCGGGATCGCCATGGTTCCTCCGGCCGGAACTGCGGGTGTGGATCAACAAGAACCAGCATCCGCACCGAGGACCTTGAGCGAGATGCCCGACCGTGGAAGTGGTGTAGCAACAGCGTGGCAATAGGGCCGTTGATGCCTGGAAGGTGACCGCCAAGGGGGTGTGTAGTGATCGCTGTGGACAGGTGGACAGGTGAGGAGGCGCTGCTGTTGAGGTCGGTGATGCGAGCGTCTGTGCGCGAGTTCGCCGGCCGCCTCGGCATCAGCCCTCGGACCGTCTCGAACTGGCAGCGGAACAAGACGAGCGTCTGTCGTCCCCAGATGGCCCAGATCCTGGACACGACGCTCCTTCAGTGCACCCCGGCGGAACAGGAGGCGTTCAGCCTCCGTCTGGCAGCGCTGCGTGGAACGTCAGCTCACCTCATCCCGGAGCCGGCAGCGCGTCCGGCACCGTGCATGGTGGTCTCCCACAAGTTCTTGCCGGTGTACCTCGGTGAGTGCAGTACGCCTCTCTACGCTGTGGGTTCGCCAAGCGAGCCAGGGCCAGGCGGCTTGGAGCAGCGAGTCCTGCCGGCTGACCACCACTCCGCGCAGTCGTCGACGGTCCACATATACGCCTGCGGTGTCGCGGTGGTGCATCTCGAAGAGCACCACCGTCTCGAGTCGTTGACCGAGTTGGCGGTGTGGCGTTACCGCACGTACCTGAAGGAACCAGGCTGGGTAGGCAAGCGGATGGCTCACCTGCTGGCCCGCCACGGCGACGACAAGCACCAGCCTGCCCAGTCACTCATTCCCCAGTACGTGCTATCGGCCTACGAGCTCCGCACGCATTCTTGGTCAAGCGCCGGTCTGGACACGGCTCTCCAACTGCTCGCTACGCCATCAGTGCTGGTCAACCGGCAGAACCCAGATGTGGTGCCGCTGGGGCCAGGCGTAGAGGAAGCCAAGTTCCGTGACGGCTGGGCTCACCCCGAGGCTGTGACATTCGACGGCGGAGTCTCCCGCGGCGTCGTCGGCTGGTCTGGTGTCGCCTATCACCCGCAGCAGGACGAGCGGGCTCTGACCATGAGCCAGATCGTGGCCCTTGAGCTTGACGTACAGGCTCTCTGGGCCCTCTCGTCGCACATCCTGCACACGATCGAAGACGGCCAGGACCCGGTGATGCCGACGGCCTACGGCTGGCGCTTCCTGCGCAGCGCCTACTTCCGGCTCACTACCGCGCGCCCCACTGAGACCGCCCAACACCGGGTGATGCGCGAGGCCATCCTGGCCACCAGCGAACTTCCTGATCGGCTGCGCGCCGCCCAGGATGCTCTCCGAGACAGCAATCCGTGACGGCCATGTGGAAGGCGGAGTGGGTGGACCCTCGATCAACAGCACTGCTGGTCATTGATGTGCAACAGGGCTTCATCAACCAGCACAGCCGCGGGGTCATCCCTGCGGTCGTTCGGCTGGTGGAGGGCTGGCAAGCAGTCGGCGCTCCCGTGGTGCTGTCGCGGTTCCACAATGAGGCCGGGTCACCGTATGAAACGATCACGAAGTGGACGCGATTGCGTACTCCCGAGGAACAAGCCCTCGTTGCTGAACTGGCCCCCTTCGCAGGCAGTGCCGCCGCGATCATCGACAAGCCCCAGGCGTCAGTGTTCACCCCTGAGGGCGCCCGGACCATCCGCGAGGCGGGTTGGACCGATCTGGTGCTGTGCGGCATCGACACGGACGCGTGTGTATACGACTCCGCTGTCGCCGCCTATCAGGCGGGATACCGGCCGTGGATCGTCACCGACGCTTGTGCCTCCACCGGCGGCGCCCGCTACCACGACGCCGCGCTCCTGCTCGCCTCCCGAAACATCGGCGCTGAGCAACTGATCACGAGCGAAGTGGTCTTGTCCCGAATCGGCGGAACGCAGGGAGCCCACGCATGAACACACCGCACGAGATGGATGTGCTGGTAGTCGGCGCCGGCCCATCAGGCGTGGCGGCCGCGGTGATGGCGGCCAGTCTGAACCTTCGAACGGTCGTCGTGGAGGCTGACTCGGTAGGCGGAAAACTGCACGTCATCGGGGCACTGGAGAACGTCCCCGGCAACTGGTCGACCGGCCCCCAACTTGCTGAAGCCCTTGCCGCCGACCTGGACCGTCTACAGCAGGCTGACCGATGCTCCATCGTCCAGGGCCATGCGACGAGGGTTAGCGGCTACGACGACCGAGCGGAGCTCGTACTCGAGGACGGACGCGTACTGAGTGCACAGCTGATCGTGGTCGCCACTGGTGTGGCCGCCTTGGCCCCTCCCGACGCCGACTGGATCAGCGCTCCCGCACGCATGTCCGTGCCTCCGCTGTGGCGCACCAACCCTGCGGACCTGGCAGGCCGGACCTACGTCCTCGGAGGGGACCGCCCCCTCGGAACGTGGCTCCGCACCCACCCGAATTGCTCAACGACGCTGCATGTCCTCTGTCCGCCGGCAGATGACTACAAGATCGCCGAAGTCGCAGGGGATGACCGTGTGCGCATCGCGCCCGTCTCTCACGTCGTCCTGTCGCCGATGACCTACGGAGACGAGTGGAGCTTGCAGGTCAAGGACCGGCAAGGTGAACGCAAGTCCTACGTCGTCAAGACTCTGTTGAACAATCTCGGCAACAAGCCAGCGGGTTTGGAGGGCCTCGCCTCGAGCGAGGACGGTTACTGCCCTCCCGGCAAACAGCACCCTCGGATTCGGGTCGCTGGCGACTTGAGGTCGGCGCAGTTCCAACGCGTCACGACGGCGCAGGGCTCTGGGGCGGAAGCTGTGCTCGCGTCCTACTACGCCTCGGTCCTGAAGCCATGCTGAGGCTTGATGCCCACTGGCCTATCGGCGTATCGCTGCATGGTGGCCCAGATCGATCCCGTGGTGTATCTTTCAGGGATTCAGTGATCATGAGAGGTTGGGGCATGTCCGACGCGGATCCCATGCAGCGGGTCAACGCTCTCCTCGACGACGTCCTGCCGACGCCGCGAGTGCGTCAGCAGCTGCGCCTCGCTGCGGGGCTCACCCAGCAGGAAGTCGCGGATGCCGTGGGCGTGAAGCGCCTGGCTGTAGCCCGCTGGGAGCTAGGTCAGACCCACCCCCGGCGGCCCCATCGCGCGGTCTACATTCACTTGCTCAAGGGACTCGCGGAGCGTTTCCCCGATGTCACTGAGCTGGATGCGGGCAGCACGACGCCGGCCCCCAAAGGGGGGTCGGGATGACCTAGCGGCTATCGGCCGCGCGCGCCAATAGGTGGAATGGCATCCACTGGCCTCGCGCGGCCCGTCTCGCCGACCATCAGGTCGGCCGCCCAGTCCCCGGTTGGCCCCGGTTCTGGGCTCCAGCTCATGGAGCTGATCTTCACCTAGCAAAACCCCGCCTTGGCAGGCGGGCACCCGGTCCGCTTTGGCAAGCGGGCCACCCCGGCTCTCCAGGAGCCCCTTTGGCAGGGGGCCTCTGTTGAGCCACCAGCGTCACCCCAGGTTCCGGCGGCTTTGGCAGGCCGTTCGGCGCTCGGGGCTCCGTCCGTACAGAGCGCTCGTCCGTGGTCGGGTCCCTTGGCAGGGGCCTGGTCGCGGTCGGGGCGTCCATATGAAGGTTGGTGTCCCGTAATAATGCACGAGAACGGTGTTCCCTGTCAGCTCGACCTTGTCCGTTTCGCCCCGGTTCAGGCTCAGCGATCTTCCCGTGTGACGGGATCGTCGCCCGACTCGTCCCTTCTTGTGCATTTCGTGCAGAGCAGCGGTTTCGGGGCGGGCTCGCCGGACGCGACCGTGGCGTCGGCTGCCCGGTTCGTCCACCCGCTCGCGGAGTTCGTCCACACCCCCGTCGACGACGTCCTCGAGGGAAGCGTCCCGTGTGACGGGACGGGTTCCAAGATTGTTGCCCGCCCGGCGGAAGCGCGGGGGGCGATCGGGGCTGCGCGGGCTCTGTCCACAGGCTGTTCGGTGCACGGTCAGCAGATGGATCACGAATCGCGCGTTCCGGCTGCTCCGGGAGGTGTCCGCTTCGGCGTGTACACCGGCCCGGTGGCAACACAGTCGATGTTGCGACGTTCGGCCCTTGCGGTATCCGCCGCTCCTGCCGGGGCGGTGGGCCGGTGAGTGCTGTCGTGGAGCCGGTAGCTGCGCCGGCGGGTCTAGTTCGTCGGCAGCGGGTTCGTGTGCCGATGAGTCTGGTCCGGTCGCCGTACTACCAGGACGTGGCACTGTCGGTGTACGTGAAGGTGAAGGCGTTGGCGTCGCGGCCGGAGGGCTGCCAGGCGCGGACGGAGACGATCGCGTCGTACCTGGGGCTGTCCACAGCGTCGGTGGAGCGGGGGATGACCCAGCTGCGCCGTCCGGGCCCGGACGGTGTGGTGGAGCTGCGTTCGGAGCGACGCACGATGCCGGGCGGGACGGGGCAGTCGGCGGTGCGCACGGTGCGGCCGATGTCGCGCGTGGAGGCGTTCGTGTGGCTGCCTGTGGCGACTGCGGAGGACCTCACGCCCCGGCAGCTTCGGGTGTACGCGCTGGTGGCGTACGCGCAGGCGCGGGGGATCGAGCTGACGGAGGCGGAACTCGCCTCGTGTCTGCAGCACCATTCGGGCAAGAAGACCGGCGAGGCGCTATCGGTGACGGCGGCGTCGGCGGTCGTGGACGAGGTGGAGGCGGCGCGCTGGATGACAGTGCAGCGGCGTGCGGGGGCACGGGGCCGGAACCTGTACATCGCGCACGACCTTGCTCCGGAGGCCCGCGCGGACGTCCCCGCCGACCCTCGCGGCGATGTCCCGGAGGCCGGTAAGGCGGCTGTGAACGGTGGTTCTGAGGGGGCGGCCAGTTCCCAAGTTGGTGAGGGATCGGGTTCCCCGGTTGGTGAGGGATCCCTCGCGAATAGGGAAGTACCTATGACTGACTCACCTGATGACGGGCGAGCGCTCTTGTCACCCGGCGTAGGCGAGGTACAGGTGGGTAGGGCGGCTGGGGCTGTGGAAAACCCGGCCGGTGGTGAAGCTGCGGCTGTCGCGGGCGAGGGTGGTCTCGCGCTTCGCGCGGGTGGACAAACCCAGCCCTCTCCCTCGAAGCCGAAGAACCGCAGCAGTCGAAGCGGGGCCGTGGCCCGGTCGTACGACGGCCCGCGGCTGGCGATGAACGCGCAGATCTACGCCGTGCTGGAGCCGGTGCACTGCCTGCTGGAGCAGGTGAACGATTTCGTGGCGCGGAAGGTGGCCCGTGAGGTGGGCCGCCAGCTGCGTGAGGGCACCGACCCGGAGCGGCTACAGCACCGGCTGACCGCCCGGCGGGCCAAGGTGATGCTCTGCGACATCCGGGACCCGGGCCGCTGGCTGCTGGGGGTGGCTCTGCCCAGGTGGGGCTGCGGCTACCAGGACTGCGAAGCCGGAGTGATCTGGCGGACCGGCGCTGCGTGCGAGATCTGCGCGCAAGTCGTCCAGGACAAGGCCGCCGCCCGGCAGCGCGAGCAGCGCATCGCCCGGGGCCTGTGCCCCGAACACGGCAACCGTCCCAACCCGTCGGGGCGCTGCGCGGCGTGCGAGCTGGACGACGCGACCGCCAAGCCGGCCCCGGCCATGGTGGTGCAGCAGCGGGTGCCGGACGGTCCGCCGCGCGGTGACTGCGGCGACTGCGGTGCGCGGATCATGCTGACCGGCCGAGCCCTCGAGGACGGCCTGTGCAAGCTGTGCCGTGAGGAAGCCGCCGCCCTGGCCGCCGACCAGGCGCCCCCGGCTCCGGGCGTGAACGCGGAGCGGGTGTGCTCGGGCCGGGACGGGCATGCCCCGTGCGGCCGCACGCCCCTGCCGAGCCGCCCTGTGTGCGCCCGCCACCGGGCTCAGGAGCTCGCCGGGGCGGTGGCCTGATGTCCCAGGAACAGCAGCCCAGCGGCGTTGACCTGGCCCGGGTCACCCTGCGCGCCGCGAAGAAGGCGGCACGCAAGAACGGCGGCCGCGCGCAGCAGCCCAAGCCCCGCACCTGCCCGGCGCGACGGGCGCGACCCGATGGGCCTGGGCGACGTCCTCGGGGCGCTGGTCACCGAGCGGGCCCGGGAACTCCCGGCCGCCGACGCCACGCTGCGCGAGCGGTGGGTGGCCATCGCCCCGGACCTGGCCGGGCACGTCGCGGCCGTCGCCTTCGACGCCGACTCGGGCTGGCTCACCGCAGTCGAGGCCGCGTGCGCCCCCGGTCACGACGGTAGTGACCAGCACCGCGGACCGGAGCGCATTCGCCAGAATCAGCCACTAATCCGACTAAAACACTCATTAAGGACGGCCCGCGCCGCGCAGCAGGTTATGGGCCCTGGCTGTGCGGTGGTAGCGGACCTGGCGCCCCTCGCGTTGCCGTCCGACCAGGTCCGCGTCCAGAAGGCGGGAGAGGTGGAAGGAGACGGTTGCGGGGGTGAGGTGATGCAGTGCGGCCAGCTCTGTGGTGGTCCGAGGCCGGTCGATGCTTTGCAGAAGGCGCATCCGAGTGTCACCCAGGACAGGCTCCATACGTGGAGGGCCGGTCCTGGTAAGGGACAAGGGGACAACGAGTTGGGCGGCGTCGGGACGCTGGGGAGCGTGCAGTCCAACTCGGCCCAGGTAGAGGGTGGGGACCAGGGTGATGTGGTGGGAGCCCGTGACCGAACCCCGGTGCTCCGAAGCGATCTCCAGAGCGCTGTTCTGCCAGCTAAGTGCGGAGTGCAGAGCGGAGAGCGCACTTCTCAGGCCCTCACGGGCCGTCACCGCGCTGTGCCGCTCGATGAATTCCTCGAACCCCGCGGTGAAGACAGCCCATCTGGTCGCGAACACCGTCGACCACAGAAGGTGAAGCTCAGCGGCCAGCCGGTCGGGCAGATCGGTGCCGGCGGCCTCAATGCGAGCACGGACGCGTTCGTCGACTCCACCCAGTTCACCTTCTCTCAACCATGAGCAGCGTCGGCGGCGTGCGGCGCCCCCGGCGAGGAACGCCGTGAACTGGGACCGCAGCGCTTCCGTTCGTGCCGTGGCCACAGCGTGGAGCTGTTCCTCGACCGATGGCAGAAAGCTGGGCGGAGAAGGTGTCAACAACTCCGGCAGATAGGCCACATAGCCCTGGACGACGGCCGACAGAGTGGGAAAGCAGCCGGTGCGCAGGGCGACGCGAACCTCGGCGGACGCCGGGGACTGGACGGGTGCGGACGGCCGTGCTGCGCCCTCGGCCACGGCGACCAGTGCGGCAGCCAGCTCCCCCACCGGTGAGGTGGCCCACCGCAGACCGGCCAGCCGCTCAGCGGGCATCTCCACACGGATCATGCGTCCCCTGTCTTCTGGCCCTCCGTGCCGGAGGGCTGCCCTGATCGTAGGACGGGCTACCGACGGAGGGCATGGCCGTTTTCGGCTGTCATTCGGAATGGGCGAGCATTCGAACCTGGTCTAATCAAGGCGCGGACACGGCAGCGCGCAGGCAGACTTCGAGCACCGGCTGGACCATGAACCGGTAGCAACCGACCTCGAATTTCCTAGGAGGCCCATGCCTGTGCGTCCCGTTCTGCACGCCCTCGCCGCGGTGGCCGTCGCTGTCGGCCTCGCGATGGTGCCGGTAGCCGCCCATGCCGAAGCGCCGGAGATCACTCAGGCGTATAGGCAGAAGTGCACGGACATCGGCAACGGCACGTTGTGCATCGACATCACCGGCAGCGAGAAGCAAAACGGTGTCATCGGCGTCGGTTACTGGAAACATTCCGGCGCCCAGGTCAGGGTGCAGCTCGGCTGGCAGAACACCGAGGGGGGACTCGCCAACATGCATCCCGAGATCCATACCCTCGGGGCCGGCGGAAGCACCGGCACTCAGACCACTCCCACCTACCTGGCTCCGGGATGCGTCTATCCCATCCTTAAGGTTCTCAGCTCACCGCAGACAACGATCCTCGGGCAGAAGGCGTGCGTGCCTGTCGAATAGGACCGTGCTCGCCCCCCATAACCGGCGGCGCCCATACGCGGTTCATCATCGTCTACGACTGCAAGCCCACGAACTACCAGAGAAATGAGAATTCATGAACACGCAGACACAGCACCGCGCCCGCCTTTTCGGGCTGCTCGCAGTCGTCGGAGCTACCGGCGCCCTACTCCTGTCCGCCCCAGCGGCGGGGGCCGTCGAGAAAGCTCCGCCGCAGATGCACGCAGCCGCTGCCCAAGAGGCTGCTGCTCCAGGCGACTATCTGGGAACAGGCGTCAGGATACGAGCGGCAGCTGACGGCAACTCCACGGTCGTTGGCCTCGGCTACGCGGGACAGGGCGCGACCGTCTACTGCTACCGGAACGGTCCCCACACCGAACCGAACAAAATCGCCACCTGGTACTACCACCGCAACAACGCCACGGGGGTCACCGGTTGGTCCAATTGGGACGTATTCCGGCCGTCCGGCCAGGTGCCGCACTGCTGAACGGGTGCCCGGCAGGTGCGCCTGCTGCCTGGCCCAAGGCATCAGCGAAGCCTGGATCCTTATCGCCCTCGCTGCCGGAATCTGGATCCTCCTCGGGGTCCGTTTCGCAGATGTAGGCACCAAAGGACTTCCTGACCAGAAGTAACTTTTCCGCGCTTCGTCCGCCTGCAGCAGCTGCATCCGCCTACAAGCGGGCGCATGTCCCATATCCCGACTGCGTGGAGTGTGATGGCCGGGTGGAATATTTCGTGCGAGGCCACCACTGGAACGACGGCAACCTGCAGGACCGCTACCAGCCCGCCCGGACAACTCCACCTCCAGTGACGGGTTCGCAGCGGTATCGCGTATCCCGAACAGCTTGAAAACGGGTGGACTGGATCCGACGAAAGGATCCAGTCCACCTACTGGTACAGCTGAAAGCTCTTTACCAGTGTGGTG
>NZ_JAHKJW010000031.1:0-14073 GCF_019710745.1 Streptomyces beigongshangae | reverse complement strand
GGCCGTCCCTCAAGGGACGGCCCGCACCACGTGGGACGCCACGCCAGACAAGGTCCCGTGAGGAGGGTCGTTTCTCCGGTACGACTGTTCCCCTCACACGGGTGACCTGCACGGCATTTACCACACGGCGCAGCCGGCCGGCCGCTATCAACAGCAGATGGTCAAGTCTGCTCTGCGCGGCCTCACCGCCGCCGCCCTCCTCGTTCTGCCACTCGCCCCCGCCCCGTCGGCCCATGCGGCAGAAAGGCTGCCGCTGGCTGCGGCCGTCGAACGCCTGCCCCTGGCCGCGGAGTCACGGGAGGGCTATGAGCGCACCGTCTTCAGGCACTGGAACGCCGGCACCGACCCTGCTGATGGCTGCAACACGCGCGCGGAGGTACTCATTTCGGAGGCGGTCGAGGCGCCGCAAATCGGCCCGAACTGCCAGCTGACGGGGGGCCGATGGTTCTCCTACTACGACGCGACCTCGGTGACGTCCGCGGCCGGCCTGGACATCGATCACATGGTTCCCCTCGCGGAGGCCTGGGATTCCAGGGCTTCCGCCTGGACGGCGCGGCGCCGCGAGGCCTACGCCAACGACCAGGGTGCAGAGGCATCCCTGGTGGCCGTTACGGCCCGCTCCAACCGCAGCAAGAGCGACCAGGACCCGGCTACCTGGATGCCGCCCGCCCCCGACGAGGCGGTGCGCTGCACGTACGCCGCGCAGTGGGTGGGCACGAAGCTGCGCTGGGGCCTGGCCGTCGACGACACCGAGCTCGCGGCGCTGCGGGACGTCACCGGTGGCTGCCCGCTCGAGGCCGTGGCGTACGAACCTGCCATGTAACGCGCCGGAGCCAACCGGGCAGCAGCCCCGGCTGGACGAGGAAGAGCACTTGTGGGGCTGCCTCTGTCCGGCTCCCTCACCGGCACTGGTCTTGCTGGTCCTGTATGCGGCGCCGTGATGTGCCGCATGGTTCTGCAGCGCCTGGTGCTCCCGCCCGCCGCGAGCGGGAGCACCGGGTGTGCGGGGTGTGTCAGTTGTGGTAGCCGATGTAGCCGTTGCCGTCCTTGTCGTTGGCCCTCTTGGTGTAGGCGTGGGAGTCGGCGCCGGCGCCGCCGGGCTTGAGGAAGTGGATGGTGTCCTTGTCGTTGTTCCACAGGAAGTTGCAGTTCTGGCGGTAGACGACGTTGCCGGCGTCGGAGTTGGTGCCCTTGCCTCCGCGCAGTTTCACGTAGTCGCCGGGCTCCAGGACGTGGCTGGCGGTGAAGGTGTACTTGGTGCCCGCGGCGTCCTTGACGACGTAGCCCTTGAGGTCGATCTTGGCGCTCCTGGCGTAGTTCTTGATCGTCAGGTACTCGTTCTTCGTGTTGCCGCCCGAGCACTTGTTGGAGTCGGTGCCGGGAGCGTCGTACTGCACACCCTTGATCTTCAGCGACGACGTGTACTCGGCCGCTTGGACCGGGCTGGTGACGGCGGCAAGGGCGCCGACGGCGGCAACTGCGGTCAGGACAAGACGCATACGCACGAGGAATCCCCCCTCTGTGGTGCGGATGAAGCGCCCGGAGCCTACCGAACCAGCAGAGAACGTGTCGATTCCATGATGTACGCGTGAAGGCGGAGCGGCGGTCGTCTCCCGTGTCCCGAGCCATCTGCACTGTGAAGCGCACAGCGCTCACCGGGCCGTATCCATCCGACCAAGTCGTCCAATGCAGCCAACAGACTCTCTGCGTTGGACTACTCACCCGCAGACCGAGCAGCTGGACCTGCGCTCGGACTGTCCGCGCCATGTCCGGCCAGCGTTGTCCCCGCTGCGGAGCCGGAGCCCGCCGACATCGACGACCAGGAGCTGGTGTTTGACCACATCGGCCGGTACGGCGAGCTGTCGGTGCAGCGCCTGGCCGGCGGGGAGCAGATCGTGCCCGCTACGGACGCGCCGACGGGCACGGGCCCATCCCCGCGGGTGCGGGGAGCAGGTAGGCGTGCCAGGTGAGGGTGCGGGTGTGGTGGGACCATCCCCGCGGGTGCGGGGAGCAGCTCGCCCTCGGCCTGGATGTCGACCCGGGCCCGGGACCATCCCCGCGGGTGCGGGGAGCAGCGCGGCTTCGTCTTCGTCTTCCGGCCGCCACCGGGACCATCCCCGCGGGTGCGGGGAGCAGCTGTCGGGATCCAGGTAGAGCAGGGCCCCGTTGGGACCATCCCCGCGGGTGCGGGGAGCAGGCAGGCAATTCGGCGGCATCGCGTCACGCGGAAGGACCATCCCCGCGCCCGCGGGGATGGTCCCGAATCCGCCCCGCCGGTCGTGCTGCTGCCGGGCCTATCGCCTGCGCCAGAAGAGCTCGGCGGCACCGAAGGTGCCAGGGATGTCTTGCACTACCGCATCGACGCGGTTCCGCGAAGGCCATCAACCAGGCCGGCCGAGCGGGACAGCGCGGTGACTACTGATCTGCGCCCGTCGGCGAGCTGGTGAGCAGATGGAGGGCATGGTCTCCCCGGCGGTCGTTGCCCTGGTGAAGACGCTGGGGGTGCAGGCCGTCACCCGCAACAACGCCGTCAACGACGCCGGCCCGCCCATCAGCGCCGGCACGGTCCAAAAGCCCTTCAAACAACTCGGCCTGCCCGCCGGCGTCTTGCGCGTAGACCGAATCTACGACGAAGCACACCACAGCGCCGACCCCGGCCGGTTGATGGAACTCTTCGGCCCGTCCAACCTCTCCGCCACCCGCTATGTCCTGGCCGCTCACCCGGACAGGAAGAACGGCCCCATCGCCCCGTAGGACGGGTGGGCCGTCCCGCCCTCCAGGGTGTCCTCGTCCACCGCGCTGACCACCTTGGAAAGGGCCGTCCGGCTCCTCCTCCGGCCTCCGTCTTGAGGGCATTCGCCGCTGAGCGGACCACTCGCCCCGCCGGGCTGGCTTGTTACCGATCTCCCGGCGGGCTAGGGGCGCTGCCGGCGTAAGGGCCTTGGTGAGTTTCCCCTCGGAGGTCTTACAGCCCGGTGGAAACGCTTCTGCACACACGCGGCGCAGCCCGTGAAGCGTCTGTCTGCGTACGTGTTCGCGAATTTCCTTTGAGCCAACTTCATTACTCAGGGTGGCTGCTCGTGTTAGTTGCGTGTCCGTCTTGGCTAGGCTCGTCGGAGCGGACACGCCAGCCCGTTGCCGGTAGCAGGGGGTGCTTCCGCCTTCCCCTTTTTCCCACGAGTCGAGGGCGGGATCGCTGTGACAGCACGCGTGGACGACATCCGGAAGCTTCTCGAGCGGGCGGCGGGCGGGGCGGTCGAGATTCCGGAGTCCGTGTTTGCCGACCCCGACGCCGCAGCGCTCGTCTTTCCGGGCGGCACGGTGCGGATCGACGGCGCGGTGTGCGGTTCGCAGACCCTGTCCGTCGGCGGGCAGGCCACGATCACCGCGTCCTCGGCGCCGGTGGACATCGCGTTCACCGTCGACGGCGAGTGGGTGACCGGAACGGTGGCCACGGTCGATCTCGGCCAGGGCCGCGCTCTGGTCCTGGTCGACGGGGCCCCGGACGGTACGTCACTGCCCGCCGGGGCCTGGGCCCTGACGGAAGGACGGGCGCTGCAGCTGGCCAGGCGCAAGCCCGCGCCGCCGACCGACCCCGAACGCCTGGACGGCCTGGGCCGCGCCCTGCCCGCCGTGAAGTACCGGGGCGCAGCCGCGCGCGACCGCGCCCCGCAGGCGCTGGTGACCGAGAACGGCATCCTCACCCCCCGTCCCGGGCCGCGGCGTCGCAAGGGTATGCGGGTCCTGGAGGCGCCGTCGACGCGGGGCTGGTCACCAATCGGCACGCCCGGCGGCGAGAACGGCCTGAGCGTCGACTTCTACAGTCCGCCGCTGCGGATCGCCGGCGCGCTGACCGCGCTGCCGGCCTCCCCGCCGTACAAGACGGTGGTCGGCGGGGTGCTGCTGGTGGACACCGGCGCGTTCAACGGCTCCGCGATGGGCGCGTACGTCGTGCCCGACGGGAGCAGCGCGGATCCGTCGTTGTTCGCCTACGGCTCGCTCGGCAGTGAGACCGGTTTCGGGCCGCCGCTGTTCCAAGTGCGCGGCATCTCGGCCGGGTTCGGCTGGAACAGCCGCGTGCGCGTCCCGGCGGCCGACGCGCTGGGCAGCTTCCCGTTCCTGGTCGCACTCGACAACCCGGGCGAGATCGGAGCCGACGACGAGGAGGTCGACCCGCTCAAGGTTCTGGGCGAGCTGATCGGCGGCTCTAGCCCGTGGGTGCGGCCGCAGGAGGGTGACCTGTGGTTCGCCGCCGGCCTGGCCTTCGACTGCTTCGAGTCCTTCCGCGGCCACGCCATGGCGCTGGTGCAGACCGGCTCCGACCTGACGATCAGCCTGCTGGGCGTGGCCGGGATGCAGCTGCCCACCATGGGTAACAAGAAGATCGCCCGGGTGGAGATCGGCATCGAGGCGACCCTGCGCCCGACGGCCGGGGAGCTGAGCATCGGCGCGGCGTTCACCGAGAAGACGTTCCTCATCGACCCGAACTGCAAGCTGCGCGGCGGCGTCGGCATGAAGTTCTGGTTCGGCAACCACGCCAACGCCGGCGACTTCTCGTTCATGCTCGGTGCGATCCCCGCGGGCCGGGAACTGCCCGCCCGCTACCCCCGCCAGCAGCCCGCCGGTCTGACCTGGGGCGTCGGGTCGACCGTCAACATCACCGGCAACGCCTACGCCGCGTTCACCCCCAAGTCCCTGATGGCCGGCGGCTCCCTGGACGTCGTCTTCCAGTCCGGCATGCTGCGCGCCTGGCTCACCGCCCGGGTGGACGCCCTGCTGGAGTGGAACCCCTTCTACTTCGACGTCGGCATGGGCATCCGGGTCGGGGTCTCCGCGACCATCAAGGTCTGGTTCGTCAAGATCAGAATCTCGATCGAGGTCGGCGTCAGCGTCCGGGTCTGGGGCCCGGCGGTCGGTGGCGAGGCCACCGTCCACCTGTGGTTCATCTCCTTCACCATCGGCTTCGGCGCCGACCGCCGCAACCAGACCCCCGCGCTGGACTGGGGCGGCTTCCAGGGCATGCTGCCGCCGCCGGAGAACATGGTCCGCACCACGGCGATCGCCGGATACACAGGCGAGGGCGCCCCGCCCACCCGCGGCGCCATCAAGCCGTGGCTGGTCAGCAACGGCGGCTTCACCTTCACCGCCGACACCCAGGCCCCCGTCAGCAAGGTCTACCTGAACCAGGGCGGCGACACCGCCGAGGTCGCCACCGACGATCGCGGGGTGAACATCCTGCCCATGCACCTACGGGGCAAGGGCAGCGAACTGCGCGTCTGGCTCACTTACAACGGCGACCCGTACACACTGACACCCAAGGATCGGCCCTGGGGCAGGGCCGTGCTGCGCGGCAACGTGCCCAACGGCCTGTGGGGCCAGCAGCCGGACGCGCCGAACGACGGGATCATCCCCGACCGGATCCTCGGGATCCGGCTGACCTCGCCACCGGTCGACCACGGCACCGACACCGGGTTCATCGACGAGGAGGCCATCTCCTTCGACCCGATCAACCCCGACGGCAACCACCCGCTGTCCGGGGAACTGGCCACGGGCCCGGTGCCGAAGCGGCCCGAGGACGTCAACGTCATCCAGGTGATCCAGGACAGCATCGACACCACGGCCTGCGGCAACCGCACCGCCCTGACCCAGGCACTCAAGGGTCTCGGCACGGACCTCGGCGCGCTCGACACCGATCTGAGCGGCTACGCGCGCGCCGCCGGCACCGCCTTCACCGCCGAGCCGATGCTCGTCGCGGGCTGACCCGACGCGTCATCCGGGGCCGCCCGCCATGACAGTTGCGGCCCCGCCCAGGCGCGCCCGAGGCCGCGCCGCCCCGTCATCACCTCTGGATCCCACCGCCGCGTCCTGTCGAAAGGCACGCCCCGTGACCACCACGTCCGAACCCGCCCCCCAGCCGCGCACTAGCGCACCGGGCGCCCAGCACCGCACCCGGTTCTTCGACCACCGCATCCCCTCCCTCTACGCCGGCCGGTACCGGATCGACAACCGGCAGACCCTCAAGGACGTCGACGGCGCCGACCGGATCGTCGACGCCACGCCCCAGCCCTTCGACGTCGTGCAGCCGCGCTTCAGCTTCGACCCGACCGGCATCAACGCGCAGTTCCCCGTGCCGGACGCCGTTGGCACCTACAGCCAGACCCTGGCCCACATCAACCTCGATGCCCCCGGCCTGCCGTGGGCCCGCCTGCTCGGTGACGGGCAGCCGGGTGCCGTTCCGTGGATGGCCCTGCTGCTGTTCCGCGAGGACGAACTGCCCGAGGACCCGTACGCGGTCGGCCTCGTCAAGACCGGCACCGTGCGCGAGCTCCTGGACGGCGCCCTCGGCGCCGGCGCCGTGCCGGTCATCGACCCGGAGAGCATGCGCCCGGACGAGTACGACGAGCAGTGCGCCACCGTCCTCGTCCCGGCCGCGCTGTTCGATGCGGTGAAGCCGCTGCCCGTGGAGATGGGCTACCTCGCGCACCTGCGCGAGGGCGGGCGTCCCGACGCCACCCGCGCCAACAGCACCCCCGAACCTGACGAGGGGGAGCTCAACGCCGTCCTGGTCGCCAACCGCTTCCCCGCCGCCGCCGGCGGGCGCCACGTCGTCCACCTGGTCTCCTTCGAAGGCCACGACCGGTACCTGACCGCCCCCGCGCCCACCGAGGGTCTGCGCCTGGTCTCCCTCGTCTCCTGGTCCTTCACCACCGAGTCCCATTCCGGCGTCGGTTTCGGCGACCTCGCCCAGCACCTGGCGGCCACCATCGACCCCACCAGCGACGAAGTCATCGCGCGCCCCGCGGACGAACTGCGCCTGCGCGTACCCCTCCAGGCACCCGCCAACCCGAGCGCCCCGCAGGCCGAAGCCCTGAGCCGGATGGCGGGCGGGGCCGTGGCCCTGCCGCAGCGACTGGAGACCGGCGAGCGCACCCTCGCCTTCTACCGCGGCCCGCTCACCGCGCAACCCGCCCAGGAACTTCCCCCTCCGGCCGCCACCCGTCTGGACTCCCCGGGCGAGGCGCTGATCTACCTGCAGCAGTACGGCGTCTTCGACACCTCCTACGCCGCCGCGTTCACCACCGGCCGCACCCTCGCCCTCGCCGACGCCGAGTTCCGCAGCGCCCTGATGGAGTTCCGCTCCGCCGCCCGCACCGCAGCCCGCCGCCTCGCCTCCCACCCAGAGCTCACCGCCCGCGCCGCGACCGCGTTGACCGCGCGTCACCTCACCGCACCGCTGGCCTTCGAGGCCTTCGACCGCCTCCTGGTGGACGGCGACACCCGCTCCGGCGGTGCCCGCCTCGTGCAGGCCCTCGACCAGGCCGGCCCGCAGCTGCGGGCCGGCCGGCGCCGCACCGCCGCCCGCGCCCGCCGCAGCCTGGGTGACGCGCGTGCCGTCCTCGCCCAGCCCGGCGTCGCCGCCCTGCTCACCCAGGCCGCCCCCGACCCGTTCGCGAAGGTCACCGCCTGGCTGAACGCGCTGCGCCGCCTGGAGCTGCTGAGCCTGTCCCACCTGGTCCCCGACCCCCGCGCACTGCCCGAGGAGAGCATCCGCTTCGCCTACCTCGACGCCGACTGGGTGCGGGCGGCCGTCGACGGCGCACTGAGCATCGGCGTCGGCCACACTCTGGACGCCGACCTCAACAAGCTCGCCACCGGCGGCGGACCAGTCCCGAAGTGCGCGGTGCTGATCAACTCCAGCCTGGTCCCGAACTGGCCCAACACCATCGTCACCGCCTACAAGGGCACCGAAGTAGTCGAGCCGATGCGCGAGGCCGTCTTCGGCACGGAGATCCGCCTGGCGCTCTTCCCGGAGGTCATCGACCGCTTCGAGCTGGCCGAACCGCCGCGCGGCCTGTGCTTCGGCATCGGCGACCTCGGCACCATCGAGCTGCGCGAGATCACTGGGGACCGGATCGGCAGCCCCATGGGCGAGTTCCCCCCACCGCCGCCGGCCGACGACAGCCGCTTCCGGCGCTTCCTGCGCCCCGGGGGCCGGGACGTTCTCAACGTCGACGGCACCGGCGACGCGCTGCTGCCCGCGCTGTCCCGGGCCCACGGGCTCGAAGAAACCGAGCGGATCTCTTCCGCGGAGTTCGCCCTGCAGATGATCAACGCGCCGCAGGCACAGACCTTCTCCCGGCCCTGAGCCCACGTTCCCGCGCCGTACTGCCAAGCGCTGACCGAAAGGACCCCGGGCCATGTCCGTGGACAACACCCTCATCGTGCCGGTCGAGGTCGCGGCCCTCGCCGTCAACCGACGGACCCGCGACACCGGCACCCCGCACGTGTTCCACCGGTGGATCACCAACTTCAGCAACATCGGCGAAGGCGTCCCTGCGGAGCCCGCCCCGTTCTCCAGCCCCGAGGAGTGGACCGGCCGGGAGGACCGCCTCGGTGTCTACCTCCAGTGGGAGCTGCCCGCTGCCCTCACCCGTGGCCGCCACGACGAGGAGGAGGGCGTCGGCGACTTCCCCCTGGTGCCCAACCGGTGGCTCGTCGTCCGCCACGCCGACAGCACCCGCGCGCTCAGGGCCTGGATCATCGAGAGCGACTACCTCGATCCCATGGACGGCACCGTCTCCTTCCAGGACCCGGACAGTGAGGAACCCGCCGCGACCCTGATCGGCAGGTGCCACGAACTCACCGGCCCCTGGCGCGAGCCCACCGGCCGCCGGGCGCCGTTCCTCACCGCGATCGGCCCCGGACTGCTGACCTTCTCCGTCTTCCAGCCCTACAACAGCAACGTCTTCTCCCTCCACGACACCCTCCTGGACACCCCCGAGGGCGAACTGCCCGCGCGGGAGCGGCTCAGCTACTTCGTCGCCGGCTGGTACGCCCAGCCGGACAGTGACATCCTCGCGGGTACCGACGACCTCGCCGTGCTGCTGGAGCGCCTGCAGTGGACGCCGCCCGTCGGCTCCGGCAGCGGCATCCGCTCCTCCGTCTACTCCGGAACGGTCCTGGGCCTGGACTGGGACCTGACCGGCCCCGTCCCCGAGTCAGAGCCCGCCTGCCCCAGCCCTGACCAGGTCACGCCGATCGTGTCGAACAGCATCGCCGAGGCCGTCGCCGAGCTCGGCGCCCAGGCCGACGGCCAGGGCGCCCTGTCCGCCGACGAGGCCGACCTGTTCCGGGCCTTCCTGCTCGGCGGCATCGACGCCCTGGAAGAGCGCGACCGGCCCGAGGCGGACATCCTCACCGACCGCCGCGCCCACGACAGCGCCTTCGGACCGGTCGCCGGCGGATACCGCTGGTTCATCGGCGAACGCGGCGAGGAGACCGGCCGCATCACCTCCCGCGCGGCCCGCGCCGCGGAGGCCGACACCGTCGCCGACCTCAACCGCCGCCAAGCCGCCCACGACGCCACCGAAGCCGAACTCGACGCCGCCCGCGAACGCCTCTACCACCTGTGGTGGCTGAGCCGGCTGCCACGCAGGTCCAACGACTTCAACGCCCGCATCGACAACGAACTCGACCCCGCCAACGCGAACAGCGCGGCCGGCCGCGTTGTGGCCCTCGCCCGCGAGCTGGCCGGACAGCGCGCCGAACTGCCCTGGGGCAAGAGCGAAGCGGACCTGGCGGCGCGCATCGACGCCCTGTACCCGGCCTACGGGGCCCGCGCCGCCCGCCGCCTGATCCGCGTCCCCGCCGAGGACTTCGAATACAGCGCCGACCCGGTCCTCACCCTTCAGGGCGCCAACCTCCACGCCCCCCTCACCCGCGAGGCCGCCCTGCCCTGCCGCACCCCCGAACGCCTGGTCACCCAAGCGTCCGGCGTCACCACCACCGACGTCGCCTCGGTGGCTGCCCAGATCAACCTCACCGGGCAGCAGCCGCCCTGCTTCCCGGCGCTGCTCGCCGAGTTCCTCATCCTGGAGCGCGCGCTGGAGACCGGGGAGATCCGGGATGTCTCCGGCACCCTGCCCGAGTACGGCACCAAGCGGTGGGCGATGCCCTGGCAGCCGCTGTTCCTGCTGTGGAAGGCCGACTACTTCCCCCTGCCGCTGCGCGAGGGCGACACGGCGCACTGGGAGTTCATCGACGGCTCCCGCTACCGGTGGAAGGGCACCGGGGAGCCCGGCGTCCCGCTGGTCGTCTCCGGCCGCCAGATCCTCGCCCCCTCCGCCGGCCACATCGTCGACGGCACCCTGCAGAGCTACGCCCGCGTGCGCGACCAGCTGTCCGCCGACGCCCTGCGGCACGTGCGCTCCCAGGCCCGCGAGACGGACTACCTCTCCCAGACCCTCGACGGCTTCGGCGCCGCCATCGCCCAACGCCAGCCCCTGGCCGGCCTCCAGCCCGCCGGCGACCTCGCCGACCTGATCGGCAACGGCGACTACCCCCCGCCGGACCCCGGCCCCCTCAAGGCCAGCGACTGGGACCCCGACCCGGAATCCACCTTCCAGGAGCTGCGGGCCGGCCAGCTCGCTTTCCTCGACCTGGCCGTCGTCGACCGCTTCGGACGCTCCGTCAACCTCATCGGTACCGCGAGCCACTTCCGCCCCGAGATGCCCGACACCATGCGCCCGGCCCACCCCGTCAGCGACGACGACTCCGACCGGCTGGTCGAGCTCGGGCCGCGCCTGCTCCAGCCGGCCCGGCTGCACTTCGACTTCCTCGCCGCCGCCAGCGACGAGGACACCGACCTCACGCCCGGGGCCAACCCGGTCTGCGCCTGGCTGCTGCACAACCGCCTCGATAAGTCCCTCGTCGTCCACGCCCCCGATGGGGCCGCACTCGGCGAACTGCGCGTCACCCTGAACACCGCGAGCCAGCCGGAGGTCTCCTGGTCCGCCCTGCCCGGCTCCACGGTGGACCACTTCGAGGAACTGGAAACGCTCACCCCGCACGCCTACCGGCTGCTCAACGCCGTGAAGACCCGCGGCGAGCAGACCTTCGACGCGTTCCGCACCACCCTCGACCGGGCCCTGCAGACCATCGACCCCGACGGCCCGGCCGACCCCGGCCTCGGTTTCCTCCTCGGCCGACCCCTCGCCCTGGTCCGGACCCGCCTCACCATGAACCTGCGCGGCCCCCTGCGCACCGACGTCAGCTGGCAGCACCTCTTCGAGCCGTCTCCCTCCCAGCTGCCGACCTACCCCTGGGCGATCCGCCTCGGCGAAGCCCAGCAGAGCGACGACGGCCTCGTCGGCTACGTCCTCGACGACGACTACGAGCACTTCGAGACCGTCATCACCCCGGCCGCTGGCAGCGGCGACTACCTGCGCCCGATCGGCGACAACCCCAGCCTCGAACTGGACTTCGGGAGCCACAACACCGCAGTCGCCACCGTGCTCCTGGACCCGCGCGCGGCCGTGCACGCCACCACCGACATCCTCGCCACCAAGAAGGTGTTCGTCCCGCAGGAATTCACCGATCAGGCGATCGCCCGCATGAGCGTGAACTTCCGCACCGGACCGCTCCTGGCCGCCACCACCGCCCTGCGCGGGCCCCAGGGCGAGAGCGAGGAGACCGTCCTCATGCAGACCCCGGCCGGCGTCCTCGGCACCTGGACCTGGTCCGAGAACCGCGGCGGCGCCTGGGAGAAGCTGCCGATCCTCAGCCAGGACCAGTACGACCTGCCCCTCGCCGAACCCGAGATCCGCTCCGGCTTCCTCACTCTCGACGACGCCGTCGCCCACAGCCGCACCGAGCACTGACCAGTCGCCGCCCCGCCGCTACGCGCCGCCCCGTCCCGGGGCGGCGCGCCCGTAAAGCTGAAGGAGCCCCCGTGACCGTCGTGACCCAGACCCGGGACGCCGACACCATCGCAGCCAATGACCCGCTCCTGTCGTACAGCGTCTCCAGCACCCCGAGCCCGCTCAAGGCATCACCGGAGAATCCGCAGGCCCCCGAGGAGATCGGGGAGGTGATCATCTCCGTCGCCCGGCAGAGCGGCACGCCGGCCGATGTCGAGTGGATCAGGGTGCAGGTCCCGGCCGGCACGATGGCACCCGACCTCGCCACCGACCTGAACAAGATCTCCCCGCGGATCAGCCTGACCGGCTGGACCGTGCGCCTGGACGCGGCCGCCAAGGAGTTCGTCTGCGCGCCGACCGGAAGCCACGCACCGATCGGCCCCGACACCGGGTTCACCATCCAGCTGTCCGACATCCCCGTCAGCCGCAAGGTCGGCACCGCCCCCATCACCGTCACCGAACGCTCCCGCGAAGGAAACGCCGCCTTCCAGGACCGGACCACCGTCTTCAACCTCGGCAAGTTCCCCGCCGACTTCTATCTCCGCAACTTCCTGTGCGAACCCTCCATCATCGCCAACGGCGGCGACGTCAAGCTGACCTGGGAACGCTCCGCCAACGCCACCTACGAACTCCTGTACCCGGGGGTCGACCGCGACGTCACCAACCGCACCAGCCTCGACATCGAAGGCATCAAATCCGACACCACCTTCTACCTGCGCGCCACCACCGGCGACCCCACCAACCCCGTCGTCCGCATCCTCACCACCCAGGTCACCGTCCTCAGGCCCGACGTGGAAGTCGGGAGCCTCACAGTCCACGGAGACACGGTCCTCAACGGACTCCTCGCCGCCAACGGCTCCGTCGACCTTTCCCAGGGAAAGGAGGTGAAGCTGTTCAGTGACCTTCACGTCGAAGGCACCGGCAACCTCAGGCCCGGCAGTCCCTGGAACTATGAATTCCCCTGTGACGGAATCTTTACCGTGTCGCATACGCTCACCAGCCACCGTCTACTCCGGCCCACTGGTTCCGGCGGCTGGTCTCTGGTCGTCAACGCGAATGACAATCTTCCGTATCCCGTTCGGAAGGGCTGGCGCCTGGAGATTACGGCCAGCAGCAGTGGCCATGCGTCGATGCTGTTCTATCCCTTCGGGGCCCGCTCCTGATCCGTGCCGACGGCACGTCTACCTATTGCCGTCGGGGGCGGCGACTTGCCGCCCCCGACGCGGTCCTCGGCACGACGCCGCGGAACGGGGGCCGCTCGGTAGTCGTCCGGCAGCCACCCACCACCGTCCAGACCACCCCGGTCTATCCAGGCCCAAGCGGTCGGAGGGAGGAGGGAACCCCCACAGCCATCGCCGATTCGTGCCGACGCAAGCCGATCAAAGCTGCGCCGGGGCCCTCCGCCATCGACGGACCAACCGCGAAAGGCTCCAGCGGCGAACCCGTGGCCCACAGCTTTCTCCCAGGTCATGGGCCAGCGGGTTCGCCATGGTCAACCTTCGAGATGCTAGGGACAAGCGGCAGCCACAGCGCACCGGTGACGACCCCACTTCGGAGACCTCACCAACCTGGAACCCGAATAGCGCGCAGTTGTGCGGTTATGTCGTATGCACCGCGAGGTAGGCGATCCCACTGGGAGTGGATCTGACGCCACCGAAGCACGTCCGAGTCATCCTCTCGCCCCATACGCGTCAGGCACTCGGCCGTGAAGGTGACTGCCGACCATACGAAGTTCGCATTCCTAAGATCGCTTTTCTCCTCGTCCACACGGGCGAACAGAACCAGGAGGTACAGGTCGTTCAGGGGAGTCGCCTCGCCGCGGACGTCCGCAAGACTTATCGCCTCCAAGGAGCCTTCGTCCGGGGCGTGAGGAGCGAATCGCGCCTTGACTCGCACACGAGCCAGCCCGCAGTAGCGGTCTGTTGGTGGTCTTCCTGCGCCAGCGCAGGGTGCAGTACCCGCGCTCGCGTCCCACGCCCACCGCTCGCCTCGGCGCTGTCGGGCGAACGCGGCAAGTTCTGGGACTTGTTGAACGACGGAGGCCCAAGGAACTGCCAGGTCAACACCCAGTGAGCGCACGGGGCCGTCCCATCCGCCGATGGCTGGACCGAACTCACCGGATTCGTCGAATCCCGTACGCACAGCTCTCGCCCGGTTGTAAGCCCCAGCCACCGACCTGCTCGGCCAGAGAGCCGCAGCTGTGAGGGACTGCGCCAGGCCGCCGATGGGATTGCTTCTGTCCGCCGTGAGCCCGGCCTCGTGGAGCCGATCACGTGCTGACCACATGCCGAGCAACACGTCGCCCAGCATGAGCACATCGTTACTGACCTTTTCGGCGTGATGTCGTTGGGGGCTGACGATGCGTGATCGTCGC